>NZ_JADBGR010000057.1 GCF_014892515.1 Myceligenerans pegani | reverse complement strand
GCCGGCGTGCGCCGCATCGGGGCTCCGGCGCCGCAGGCACCGGCCCCCGTCCGCCCGCCGACCGGGGCGATCCCCGTCGCGACCGTCGCGGCCCAGGCCGCGCCCGCCGAACGGCGTCGTCCCGCCGCCCGGGACCACCGACGCACCGAGGTGCGGTCGGCGGCGCCGACCGGACGAACGGAGGATTCCGAACGGCGCGCCGCGGGATCCCGCCGGAACGCCCCGCCCGCCGAGCGGCAGCCGGGCGCGCGACTCGACGAGGTGACGGTGAACCGCATCATCGACCTCTTCGCGCAGGGCGTGACGGTCAAGTCCATCGCGAAGCAGCTCAAGGTGGGCGAGAGCACGGTCCGCAAGCACCTCAAGAACTTCGAGGCCACGGGATCGATCCCGGTGGTCCGCACCTGAGCTCATCTGAGCTCGTGCTGGTTGCCGTCAGGCCAGGTCCCTGACCTTGGCATACTGCTCGCGGATCTCCGGGCGAGGGTCCGCGGGCAGGGTGGCCGAGATCGTCGCCGACCAGTCCGGTGGCGCCAGGGCAGAGGGCGCGCCCGCGTCCGCCGTCGTCGGCGTCGCACCCGCCGCACCGGCCGCCGCGAGGACCCACGCCGCCTGGCGGGCGGCGCCGTCGGCCACGTACTCCCCGGGCTCCGGGACGGCGATCGGCAGGCCGAAGACCTGCGGCGCGATCTCCTGCACGGCCGGCGACTGCGCCGCGCCGCCGATCAGCATGACCCGCTCGACGGGCACGCCCTGCGCCCGCAGCGCGTCGAGGCCGTCCGCGAGCCCGCACAGCATGCCCTCGACGTAGGCGCGCGCGAGGTGCGGGCGGGTCGACGTCGCGAGCCGGATGCCGTGCAGCGTTCCGGTGGCGTCGGGGCGGTTCGGGGTGCGCTCGCCCTCCAGGTAGGGGACGAGGACCAGGCCGTCCGACCCGGCGGGCGCCCGCAACGCGAGTGCGGCGAGCTCGTCGACGTCGACGCCGAGCACCTCGCGGGCGGCGTCGAGCACGCGCGCCGCGTTGAGCGTGACGGCGAGCATCAGAGCGTTGCCGGCGGCGTCGGCGAACCCGTTGATCGCGCCGGACCCGTCGGCGGTTCGACGCGGCGCCACGGCGGAGACCACGCCCGACGTACCGATCGAGATCGCGACGTCGCCCGGCGTCATGCCGACGCCGAGCGCCGCGCCCGCGTTGTCGCCGGCGCCGGGGCCGATGAGGGCGCCGCCGTCGACGTCGACCCCCGCGACGGACGGATGCGCGACGCCGCCGGACTCGGCGGGGCCGAGCACGCGCGGCAGCACGACGTCGTCCCGGCCGAGGGCCATGCGGAGCAGGTCGGGGCGGTACTCCCCGGCGCCGTTCGCCCCCTGGGCGTCGTAGTAGCCCGTGCCGGACGCGTCCGACCGGTCCGTGAACAAGGCGTTCAGGTCCGGGCCGAGGGGCGCGCTCGGGTCGCCCGCGGGGCCGTAGCCGGCGATGCGCCAGGACAGCCAGTCGTGCGGGAGCGCGACGGCGGCGACGCGGGCGGCGTTCTCCGGTTCGGCGTCGCGCAGCCAGCGGAGTTTGGTGACCGTGAGGGACGCGACGAGCACCGAGCCGACGGCATCCGCCCACCGCTGCGAGCCCACGGCGCGATCGCCGTCGCCCAGTTCGGAGATCAGGGCCTCGGCGGCGCCGGCGGAACGGGTGTCGTTCCACAGGAGGGCGTCGCGGATCACTCGCCCCTCGGCGTCGAGCGCGACCATGCCGTGCTGCTGGCCGCCGACGGCGATCGCGGCGACGTCGGCGAGGCCGCCCGCGGCGTCGGCGGCCTGGGTGAACGCGCTCCACCAGTGATCGGGGTGGATCTCGGTCCCGTCGGGGTGCTTGGCGGAGCCGGAGCGGACCAGCTCCCCGGTGGCGGCGTCGCGGACGACGATCTTGCAGGACTGCGTGGAGGTGTCCACGCCGGCGACGAGGGGCATCGGTGCTCCAGGTGGGGATCGTGGGGAGGATGGTGGCGGCCCGGGGCCGACGGCGGTCCGGCCGGTCGGTCGCGCGATGACCGACCAGCCGGCAGCCGGCGCCAGGTCAGCCGATCAGGTGCTGGAGGGCCAGCTGGTGGAGGCGGACCAGGCCGTAGTCGCGCTCGGCCAGGGCGTCGACGTCGTACTGCTCGTCGCTCGCGAGGAACTGCTCGATGGTCTCCCCCTCGGCCAGGGTGGGCTCGCCCAGCTCGAGGATGCCGGCGTGCTCGAACGCGGCCTGGACCTCGGCGTCGGCCCGGTACGCCGCGGCCTTGGCCGCGAGCATGTCGTAGGTGGCCATGTTCGCCTTCGCCGACTCCCACACGCCGTCCAGGTGCTCGGTGCGCGACGGCTTGTAGTCGAAGTGGCGCGGGCCCTCGTACCGCGGGCCGCCGTTCGGGAAGCCGTTCTCCAGCAGGTCCACGGTGAAGAACGCGGACAGCAGATCGCCGTGGCCGAACACCAGGTCCTGGTCGTACTTGGGCCCGTGCTGGCCGTTCAGGTCGATGTGGAACAGCTTGCCGCAGTACAGCGCGAGCGAGAGGCCGTGCGTGTAGTTGAGGCCCGCCATCTGCTCGTGGCCCGTCTCGGGGTTGAGGCCCACGATGTCGCCGTTGTCGAGCGTCTCGATGAGCGCGATCGCGTGGCCGATGGTGGGCAGGAAGATGTCGCCGCGTGGCTCGTTCGGCTTGGGCTCCAAGGCGATCTTGAGATCGTAGCCCTGGGACTTGATGTACGCGGCGACGGTGTCGATGCCCTCCGCGTAGCGGGCATGGGCCGAGACCAGGTCCTTGGAGTTGTCGTACTCGGTGCCCTCGCGGCCGCCCCACATGACGAAGGTGGAGGCGCCCATCTCGGCGGCCAGGTCGACGTTCTTCAGCACCTTGCGCAGCCCGAAGCGCCGGACCTGCCGGTTGTTCGAGGTGAACGCGCCGTCCTTGAAGACCGGGTGGGTGAAGGTGTTGGTGGTGACCATCTCGCAGACCAGGCCGGTCTCCTCGGCGGCCTTCTTCACCGAGTCGATGTGCGACTGCCGGGCCGTCTCGTCGGCGTCGAGCGGGAAGACGTCGTTGTCGTGGAACGTGAAGCCCCACGCGCCGAGGTCGGCGAGCTTGCGGATGGACTCGGCCGGGTCGAGGTCCGGGCGGGTCGCCGTGCCGAACGGGTCGTTGGCAGGCCAGCCGATGGTCCACAGGCCGAAGGAGTACTTGATGTCGCTCACGTGGGTCTCCTCGTCGAGGTCGGCCCGCGCGCGTGACGCTGCGTCGTCGCGACGCCGCGAGCCTATTTGTTGTACGGATGAACTATCCCCCGAGAGCTCGGCTACAGTCAAGGCGTGACCACGACGACGGCAGCTTCCCGGCAGCACACCCTGCGCGAGCGCAACCTCGAGCTCGTGGCGCGCGCCGTCTTCGAGGCACCGGAGCCGCCGTCCCGCGCGGGTGTCGCCGCCGCGACAGGCCTCACCCGCGCGACCGTGTCCACGCTGATCGACCAGCTGATCGGGGCGCGACTGCTGCGCGAGCTGCCCGCGGTCGCCGACGGGCGCGCGGGCCGTCCCGCCGTGCCGCTCGTCCCCGCCAGGCGCTCCCTCCTCGGCCTCGGACTGGAGGTGAACGTCGACTACCTCGGGGCTCGCGCGGTCGACCTCACGGGGGCGGTCGTCGCCGAGCACGTGGCGCCGGGCGCGTTCCACGACAGCGATCCCGCCGAGGTGCTGGGCGAGCTCGGCCGGATCGCACGCGCCGTCATCCGCGACGCGCACGACGGCGGCATGCGGCTCGCCGGCGCCCGCCTCGCCCTGCCCGGGCTCGTGGACGCCCGGGCAGGGATGCTCGACGTCGCCCCCAACCTCGGCTGGTCGTCCGTCGAGCCGGCGCCGCTGCTCGGCCTGGACGGTCTGCCCGTCGAGATCGCCAACGAGGCGAAGCTGGCGGCACTGGCCGAACTCGGCGGAGCGGGGCCGGCCGCCACCGGGGCCTGGCGCGGCCGAGCCGGCCGCGAGGAGACCGGTGTGGCCGACGCCGGAACCGGATTCGGGCGGACCGGCGCCGGAACCGGGCAGGTCGGCGCCGGAACCGGGGTGGCCGGCGCCGGAACCGGGCCCACGCAGGCCGAGGGCACCACCGGAGCCGGAGGCGCCGTCCCGGACTCGTTCCTGTACGTCTCCGGCGATGTCGGGATCGGCGCGGCGATCGTCGTCGGGCGCGAGCTCTTCCTCGGGGAACGCGGCTGGAACGGCGAGGTGGGACACGTCGTCGTCGATCCCGCGGGACCCCGCTGCTCCTGCGGGGCGCACGGCTGCCTCGAACAGTTCGCCGGCAAGGAGGCCCTGGCACGGGCCGCGGGCCTCGCCGCCGACGCCCCGCTCACCGACCTCCTGGCTCTACTGGGCGCCGCGCACTCCGCCGCGCCTACCGCCGTGCGGCGCGCCGGACAGGCGCTGGGGTCGGCACTCGCGGACTTCGTGAACCTGGTCGACGTGCACACCGTCGTCCTCGGCGGGATCTACACCGACCTGCTGCCATGGCTCCGGCCGGAGATCGAGGCGGTCCTGGCCGAGCGGGTGCTCGCGGCCCCCTTCGTCGACCTGGAGGTCCGCGCGGCACGCGCCGGGTCCCAGGCGGCACTCACGGGCGGCGCACGCGAGGTGCTGCGCGGAGTCCTGGCAGACCCGGCGGCCTGGATCTGACCATCCGCCGACCCCGCGGCGGCGTCAACCCCAGGCCGGGACGCGCGTGACGCCCCTCCGGCAGGGGGTCCGAAGGGGCGTCACGATCGGGCCGAAGCCCGATGGGGTATGACGATGCGCACCGCGCAGGGGGCGGGCGATGCGCACCGTCTGCCCAGAAGTCTGCACCTGATCCGGTCGCGCGTCAACACAACTTTGGACGATCGTCCATGTTCCTTCCTAACCTGCGAAAACGCGCCGAGGGGGCGTTGTCACCGCACTGTCCCCACGCCGACGCGCCGGGTCACCATAGGGTTCGGGGGCGGCTCGCGGCCAGGAAAATAACTGCCCGTCACAACGCCTCCCCCATAGGATCACGTCTTCGTGAGCAAGTTCGTCGAGGCCGTCTTCCCAGAACGTATGGGACGGTCGTTCAGGTGGCTGGTCGGTTCTTCGTGGGTGAGCAACATCGGCGACGGGATCGCGATGGCCGCCGGGCCGCTGCTGGTCGCGTCCCAGACCAGTTCACCCTTTCTCGTCGCCCTCGCGGCCCTGCTCAACAAGCTGCCCTGGCTGCTCTTCGGGCTCTGGGCGGGAGCGATCGCGGACCGGGTGAACCGCCGTCGGCTGGTGATCGTGGCCGACGCGCTGCGGGTGCTCGTGATCGTCGCCCTTGGCGTCTTCATCGTCACCGATGTAGTGAATATCACACTTGTCCTGGCCGTCATGCTCGCCCTCGGCATCGCGGAGGTCTTCGCCGACACCACCAGCCAGACGCTCATGCCGATGCTGGTGGACAAGAAGGACCTGGCCATCGGGCACGCGCGGCTGCAGGCGGGATTCCTCACGGCCAACCAGCTCGCCGGGCCGCCCCTCGGCGCCTTCCTGTTCGCCGCGGGCATGGTGTGGCCGTTCCTCGTCCAGGCGGTGATGGTGTCCCTGGCGATCGTGCTGGTCGCGCAGGTCGTGACGCCTCACGGACCACTGCGCGACGACATCACCACGCACATCCGCCAGGACATCGTCGACGGACTGCGCTGGACCTGGCACGCCCCGGCCGTGCGCACCCTGATGCTCACGATCCTCACGTTCAACATCACGTACGCCGCGCCGATGGGCGTCCTCGTGCTCTACGCGACGGAGCACCTGGGGATGAGCAAGCTGGAGTTCGGCCTGCTCACGACCGCAATGGCCGTGGGAGGCCTGCTCAGCACCGGCTTGTTCGACAAGCTCCAGCGACGGTTCCGCTTCGCCACGATCATGCGCGTGGTGCTGAGCTGCGAGGTGCTCTGGCACCTCGTGCTCGCCGTCAACACGACCGAGTGGGGAGCCTTTGCCGCCATGTTCGGGTTCGGCGCCTACTCGTTCGTGTGGGGCGCCATCTCGAACGCCGTCCGGCAGCGCGCCACGCCCATCGAACTGCAGGGGCGCGTGGGTTCGCTCAACATGGTGTCGGTCTTCGGCGGGATCCTGCTCGGCAACGCCCTGGGCGGCGTGATCGCCGAGCAGTGGGGGCTGACGGCCCCGTTCTGGTTCGGCTTCGTGGGCGCGGGGATCACGCTCGCCCTGATCTGGCGGGCCCTGGGCCACATCGCCCACGCGGAGGCGGACTGACCCGAACCGCGGCTCGTCGCCGCTCGCCGACGGCGCGGACGCTGTCCTGAACAGCCCCTCTGTCCAGCCACCTACCGCAGACCACCGGTAGGATCACGGCCGATGGATGTCCAGTCCGATCGGCCGCTGTCGGCCGGCACCGCCGCAGAGGCCATCGACCGACTGGCGCGACGCGCAGCCACCCTCGACATCGCCCTCCACACCGTCGAGGTGAGCGTCGGCGGGGAACTCGTCGCGAGCGCCACCTGTGCGCCGCGCGGTCCGTACGAGCCGCAGCGCATGTACTCGGTGTCGAAGACGGTGACGGGCCTCGCGGTCGGGCTCCTGGCGGCCGACGGCGCGCTCGGCCTCGACGACCCGATCGTCCGGTACTTCCCCGAGATGGCGCCGGTGCACCCGTGGCTCGAGGCCACGACGATCCGGCACATGCTCGCCATGCGCGGCCCGCACCGGTCCACGACGTACAAGCTGACCGCGGGTGCCTGGCTGGAGTCGTACTTCCGCGTGCCGCCCACGCACCCGCCGGGCACGCTGTTCACCTACGACACCTCCGCCGCCTACACGCTCGCGGCACTCGTCGAACGCCTCGCGGGCGTGCCCCTCGCGGACTACCTGCGGCCCCGCCTGTTCGACCCGATCGGGGTGAGCCCGGACCTCAGGTTCCTCCCGGGCCCCGAGGGAGTCTCCCACGGCGGCTCGGGCCTGGTCTGCACGCCACGCGACCTCCTCCGCCTTGCCCACCTCCTGCTCGACGACGGCATGGTGGACGACCGCCGCGACCACCGCGCGCGCACGGGTGGCGATGACCGCGATGCGCACGGCGCCACCCGGCTGATCCCGGCGGACTACCTGCGCGACGCGACCCGCCCGCAAGCCGACACAACCCAGCTGACCTGGGGCGGGACCCTGCGGGGCGGCTACGGCTACCAGATGTGGCTCCCGGACCGTGGCGGCTGGCTGATGTTCGGCCTCGGCGGCCAGATCGTGCACGGCGACCCCGCCCGCGGCCTCGCCGTCGTCGTCACCGCCGACACCCAGGCGTGCACAGGCGGGGACCAGCGCCTGCTCGACGACGTCATGGACCTCCTCGTGGACCCACTCGCCGCCGAGATCGACGCCGGTACGACGCCCGGCGCCCACCACGCCGCCGTCAGACTCGACTGGCCCGCGCCGTGGCACGACGCCTCGACCGTCCCGCCGCCGGGCGGAACCTATCGGAACGTTGCGGAGGGACCCGGACCGGCCGAGATCCGCGCGTCGTTGACGGACGACGGCGGCTACCTGCGCGCGGCGACCCGGGGCGACGACCGTCCCGACTGGAACATCGAGTTCCGCCTCGACCGGGCCGTGTGGACGCGGATCGCCGGCGAGGCCGCCGTCGTCACGGCCGGCCGGCCCGCCCCCGGCACCTTGGACGTCCGCTGCGCGATCCACGGCGAGGACCTGGCCACCTGGCGGATCCGCCTCGCCTGGGCGCCGGACGAGACGCTGGCCGTTCAGGCCCAGGCCTTCTCCGAGACGGCGGATCCGGCCTGGACCTTTTGCGCCGCCTACCGCCCGGTCTGAGGTCCGGGACAGGGGCGCAGAGCCAACACGGACAGGCGATGCGGTCGGCCCCGGTGCTCCCTCCGCGGCTTCCCAGCCGAGGGGTCTATCCCTTGACCGACCCGATCAGTGCCCCCTTCACGAAGAACCGCTGGATGAACGGGTACACGATCAGCATGGGCAGCGTCGCCACGACGATCACCGCCATCTTCACGGACTGCGCCGGCGGCACGACGTCGACCACCGACGCGTCGCCGTTCACGCCGCTGGCGACGATCACCACCTGTCGCAGCAGCACCTGGATGGGCCACTTCGACGAGTCGTTGATGTACAGGATCGCGTGCTGGTAGGTGTTCCAGTAGGCGACGGCGTAGAACAGGCCGATCGTCGCGATCGAGGCCAGCGACAGCGGCAGCACGATCCGCAGGAACACCCCGAGGTCGGAGCACCCGTCGATGCGGGCCGCCTCCTCGAGGCTGTCCGGGATCGCCTGGAAGAAGCTCCGCATGATCACGAAGTTGAACGCGTTGATCGCGACGGGCAGGATCAGCGACCACAGCGAGTCGATCAGGCCCAGGTTCTGCACCACCACGAACGTCGGGATCATGCCGCCGCTGAACAGCATCGTGAAGACGACAAGGAAGTTGATCACCCGCCGCCCGCGGAGGTACCGCTTCGACAGCGCGTACGCCATGAACGACGTGAGCAGCAGGCTCACGAACGTCCCCACCACCGTCACGAACACGGAGACCCCCAGCGCCCGGAAGATCGTGCCGCCCGAGAGGATGTAGCGGTAGGCGTCCAGCGTGAACGTCTCGGGGACGACGACGAAGGGCTTGGTCGCCAGCTCGCCCGGCGTCGCGAACGAACTGCCGAGCACGTTGAGGAACGGCAGCAGGCACAGCAGGGCGAACCCGGTGAGAACGACGCCGTTGACCACCCGGAAGATCCGCAGCGACGCCGAGGGGCGCCGGAATCCGCTGGTGCGGACCGGCCGGTGGAGGCGCACCGTGGGCGCCGGATCGGTCGCGGTCATCTGGGGCTCCTCGTCTCGGGTCGTCGGTCGGTGTCGCGCAGCGCGAACAGGCCCGCGCCGACGAAGAACAGGAAGGCGACCGGGTACAGGATCAGCTGGCTTCCCACGAGGCAGACCAGGCCGGCGGCCGCGAGGAGCCAGCCGGTCGCCCGGCGCTCCGGCGAGCGCTGGGCCGCGTAGACCCCCGCGGACCCGAGCGCGAGGACGCCCATCAGGGTGAACCCGAACCAGGCGGCGAGCGTCCGGGCGACGGTGTACGGATCGCCGGCGGTGCTCAGGTCGATCCCGGCAGCGGCCATCTCGGGATGCAGCGAGTCGCGGAAGACGTCCTCGCCGATCTGGTTCATCACGACAGAGAACCCGCCGAGGAACAACCCCGACAGCACCATCCCCGCCACGGCCGACCCCACCTCGACGGTCCGCCGCGGCGGAAGGACGCCCGCCGTGGACACCGCCTCGGCGCAACCGGCCGGCTCGCCCCGCCGAGGCAGCGCGTCCCGCCCGGAACGTGCTGCGTCGGCGGGCGCGTCAGCCGTCGTCGTCGGCCTTGCCATCGATCCTCACCTCCGAGAGGCGCAGCGTAGGGCTGTGCTCCGCGACGACGCCCGGCCCGTCGCACCCGTCCACGCGGACGCGGCGGACGTCCGAGTCCGCGACGTACCCGAAGTGGAAGCCACGGCGCGTCATGAGCTCCACGCCGTCGGCCATCGCCGGGTAGCCGGCCACCGGGTCGTCGGCGAACGAGACCACGACGTCGTCGAGCGTCAGCTCGGTGACCGGCTGCTCCGGCAGTCCGTACACGTGCGCGGCCGCCGCGTGCACGCCGCGGGCGCTGACGTGCGCGACGTGGATACGGCGGAAGAGCGGCGTGGTGTCGTCGACGGGGTGCGGGGTCCGGTCGGCGACGTGCGGCTCGTCGCCGCCGGGGCCGCAGAAGTAGAACGGGTTGATCACCAGGGGGCACATGACGTCACTCATGACGACGTTGCTCACGCGGACGTCCTCGACCACGCCGCCGCGCCCACGCCGCGCCTTGATCCGGATCCCGCGGTCGGTGCCCTGGAAGACGCAGCCGGTGATGACGACGTTCCGCACGCCGCCGCTCATCTCGCTGCCGATCACCACGCCGCCGTGGCCGTGCACCATCGTGCAGCCGGTGACGGTGATGTTCTCGCACGGCACGCGGCGCGGCGAACGCTCGGTGCCGGACTTGATCGTCACGCAGTCGTCGCCGACGTCGATGTGGCAATCGCTGATCCGCACGTTGCGGCACGACTCCGGGTTGATCCCGTCGGTGTTCGGCGAATCCGCGGGGTTCGTGATGCGCACCCCGGAGATCGCGACGTCCTCGCACAGCAGCGGATGCACCGTCCACGAGGGCGAGTCGCGCAGTGTGACGTCGCGGATGGTCACCCGCTCGCACTCGTGCAGCCCGATCAGGGTGGGCCGCGGGTGATCGAGGTCGCCGGGCGAGTTCCGGAACGTGTCCCACCACGGCACTCCCCCGCCGTCGATGGTGCCGAGGCCGGTGATCGCGACGTCGGTGGCGCCGTGCGCGTACAGGCACGGCGAGTGCACGACGGCGGGTGCCCCCTCCCAGCGGGCCTCGACCGGTGGGTAGAGGGCCCGGTCGGGGACGAACTCGAGCCGCGCGCCCGCCTCGAGCCGCAGCTCGACGTGGCTGCGCAGGCGCAGGGCGCCGGTGCGGTGCACGCCCGCCCCGACGGTCACGGTGCCGCCGCCCTCCCGGGCGGCGGCGTCGATGGCGGCCTGGAGAACGGCCGTCCGCAGCGTTCCGCCGACGTGTCCGCCGGTGGAGCGCACCGCGTCCACGATCACCATGATCAGCCGTTCACCTCGGCGTACGACGCCGAGAACTCCTCGACGATCTGGTCGAGACCCTGCCCCCGGAGCTTCTCGATGGTCGCCTCGTAGTCCGCCATCTCGATCTGCCCGGTGATGTACTGGTTGTAGGCGTCGTTGAGCTGCTGCTCGATCGTGGACCACTGCCGGTCGAACGTCTCGGAGGTCAGCGACTGCGCCGGGTTGACGACCATGTACTCGGTGTTCTCGGCCATGAGCTCGTTGCCGAGGTTCACGTACTCGTCCGAGCTCTGGAACGTCGTCACCAGCTCCGACGGGCGGGACGAGCTGAAGGGCTGCACCTCCTGCTCCCAGGCGGTCTGGTCGGTGATGGTTACGACGCCGTCCTCGTCGACCTCGAAGTGCTCGCCCTCCACGCCGTTCGTCATGAGCTCGAACGCCTCGGGGTCCATGAGCTTGTCGACGAAGCCGAGCACGGCCCGCAGTTCGTCCTCCGTCTCGACCTCCGTCGTGGGGATCGCGAGCCAGCCGCCCATGCCGCCGTTCGTGTCGGAGAGGATGCGGCGCTCGACGCCGTCGTACGTGATGTCGTTGATCAGGGCCCACTCCATCGGGGTGTCCGGATCCGCGCTCTGCGCCAGCGCGTTGTAGTTCTTCGCCTCGAACAGGCCGGTGACGACGATGCCGCCCTTGCCCTGGGCGATGCCGTCCTGCTGGTTCTGCTTCTGGACGGTGACGAACTCCTGGTTCACCCAGCCGTTCTCGTACACGTCCCGGTACCACTCCATCGCCTCCTTGAAGGCGTCGGTGGTGGCGGCCGGGACGACCTGCCCGTCGTCGGTCACCTCGAACTTCTGGCCGGCGCCGAAGTAGCCCGCGAGCGAGCGGAAGCCGACGAGGAAGCTCTCCTCGCGGTCGTAGAAGCCGACGGTGTCGTCCTTGCCGTTGCCGTCCGGGTCGTCCTCCGTGAACGCGCGGGCGACCGCCGTGAGCTCCTCGATCGTGTGCGGCACCTCGAGGCCGAGGTTGTCCAGCCAGTCCTGTCGCACGACGACGCCGTACCGGGCGGCGGGCTTCTGGTACGGGACGCCGTACAGCCCGCCGTCGATGCGGGCCGCGTCCAGGGTCGCGTCGGGGATCTCGGCGAGGTTCGGGAACTCGTCGAGATAGTCCTCGACGTCCCAGAACATGCCCGAGGTCAGCGCCGACCGCACCTGGGTGTCGTCGATGACGGTCAGCGACACGAGATCGGCCAGCTCACCGGAGGCGAGCGCCGCGTTGAGCTTCTCCTCCTTCGACGCGTCGGGCACCCACTGGAACTCGACGTCCATCCCGGTGTGCTCCTCCAGGGCCGTCTCGATCACGCCGCCCTTCTCGGGCGTCGTCGGCGTGTGGAGCATGGTCATCCAGGTGAGGCTGTTCTTCTCGCCGCCGTCGCCGCCGTCGGACGAGGTGCCGCACGCCGTGGTGGTGAGCGCCAGCGCCGTCGCTGCCGCCACCGCGGTTCCGATCCTGGCCTTCTTCATGGGGCCGTTCCTTCCGTGAGGTGAGGTCTTGCGGTTCGAGGGGTCGAGGGAGGAGGGCTTGAGGTTCGAGGGGGCGGGGCCGAAGCGCGGGAGGCCGGGGCGCGAGGCGCGGACAGGGCCCGGTCGTCGGTCAGGCCCCGGAAGATCCCCCGGGTGACGAGCCCGGTCGCGAACGCCGGGATGCCGACGCCGAACATGACCAGCAGCGGCAGCGCGAACTGCCACAGCAGCCAGCAGGCCAGGCCGACGGCGGTGGCGCCGAGGATCGTCCGGTGCAGGGAGCCGAACCCGATCAGCAGCGCCCCGGCGAGCTGCCGCGGGATCGTGGGCAGGTCCGTCGCCACCATCACCGGGTACACGTACGACGCCGCGACCCCGAGCACCGCGAGCGCGCCGACGTTGGCGGCCTGCACGTACCAGCTCGTCGCGAGGAACACGTTGGTGACGACGACGCCGCCGGCCGCCAGGAGGATCCAGGCCACGAGCGTCGCGTGCCAGGGCCGTTCGCGGGCGTACCGCCAGAAGGTCCTGGCCGGGGGCGGCGTCTCGCCGGCGCGTAGCCACCGGTCCAGGTACTTGGCCAGCGCGTACGACGCCGGGCCGATGCCGCCGACACCGAGGCCGAGCACCGTCGTCGTCAGCCACAGCAGGTTGAGGTACGCGACCCGGTAGACGCCGACGAGGAAGGTGTTGATCCGGACGAAGCCTTCGAACGAGAACATGCGCATCGCCTCCGCGGCCGACCTAGTAGACGCCTTCTTCGCCGAACCGCTTGGCGAGGCGGTTCGCCATGACGACCAGCAGCAGCCCGACCAGCCCCTTGAAGAGGCCGACGGCGGCCGCGTAGCTGAGCTGCCCGTTCTGGATACCGGCGGTGTACACGTAGGTGTCGAAGATCTCGCCCACCTCGCGGTTCAGGGAGTTCATGACCAGGAACATGTGCTCGAAGCCGAGTTCCAGGAAGTCGCCGATGGCCAGGATGAACATGACGATGATGGTCGGGCGGATGGCGGGCAGCGTGACGTGCCAGGTCTGCTGCAGCCGGTTCGCGCCGTCGAGCTCGGCGGCCTCGTAGAGCTGGACGTCGACGGCGGTCATGGCGGCGAGGTAGACGATGGTTCCCCAGCCGGCGCCCTTCCAGATCTCCTGACCGACGTAGAGCGGGCGCAGCCAGTCCGGGTCGGTGAGGAACGGGACCGGCTCGCCCCCCGCGGCCACGATGACGTTGTTGACGGAGCCGCCGTCGGTCGACAGCAGCACGTAGAAGATCGAGGCGACGATGACCCACGACATGAAGTGCGGCAGGTAGATCACCGACTGGACGGTGCGCCGGAAGGCGCGCGTGCGCACCTCGTTGAGCAGCAGCGCCAGGATGATCGGCACCGGGAACGCGAAGACGAGCAGCAGCAGGGAGACGACGACGGTGTTGCGCAGCAGCAGGAGGAACGTGTCCTCGGTGAACAGCCGCACGAAGTGGTCGAAGCCGACCCACGGGCTGCCGCCGATGCCGAGGAACGGCATGTAGTCCTGGAAGGCGATGACGAGGCCGCCCATGGGGGCGTACTTGAAGACGAGGAAGTAGAGGATGCCCGGGACGGCCATCAGGTAGAGGGTGCGGTGCCGCAGGAGTGACGACCGGCGTCGTCCGCGGCGGGGAGCGGACGGGACAGCGGGGCGCTCCGGAGCCGCCGGTGCCGTCGTGGTGGCGGAGCTCATCGCACCGCCCGCCCCGGGTTCTTCGCGACCGCCATCGGCATACGCCCCCTCCTGCTCGCCGTCGAGCTGACCACCGGCAAACGCTCCCGGACGGGAGCGAGCAACCGGTTTCCCGGGAACGTACCGGACATCGGTTAAACGTTGCAAGGGGGAAATGAGAAGTACTGGAAAGCGCTTGCTACGGTTGGCCCTGTGTTCGGGGTCGCTGTGCCCCGGATGTGGTCGGCCCGATGTCGAGCGGTCGGCCCGATGTCCGTGCGGTCGGCCCCTCCGGGGACCGATCGCAACGACATCCGACCGACCGCATCAGCGACGACGCGACGAAAGGCCACCATGGCGACCTACACGAACCCGGTGCTCGACGCCGACTGGCCCGACCCGGACGCGATCCGCGTCGGCGACGACTTCTGGATGGTCGCCTCGAGCTTCAACCGCGCCCCGGGGCTCCCGATCCTGCACTCGCGCGACCTCGTGGCGTGGGTGCACGTCGCCAACGCGCTGCCGGCCGTGCCCCCGCGGGAGCACTACGCCCTCCCCCGGCACGGCTCCGGCGTCTGGGCGCCGAGCCTGCGGCATCACGAGGGGACCTTCGTCATCGTGTACCCCGATCCCGATCACGGGATCTTCGTGCTCACCGCCGCCGACCCGCGCGGTCCCTGGTCCGAACCGTGGTGCCTCCTGCCGGGCCGTGGCCTGATCGACCCCTGCCCGCTGTGGGACGACGACGGCCGCGCGTACCTCGTGCACGGATGGGCCGGCAGCCGGGCAGGGGTCAAGAACCTCCTCACGGTCGTCGAGGTGGACCCGGAACTGCGGCGGGTCGTGGGGCCTGCCCGGACGGTGATCGACGGCGACGAACTGCCCGGGTTCGGCACGCTGGAGGGCCCCAAGCTCGACAAGCGTGATGGCTGGTACTGGATCTTCGCTCCGGCCGGCGGCGTCTCCACCGGCTGGCAGACCGTGTTCCGGTCCAGGTCGATCTGGGGACCGTACGAACACCGTGTCGTGCTCGAGCAGGGCGGGACGCCAGTCAACGGGCCCCACCAGGGCGCATGGGTCGACACGGCGGACGGAGCCCACTGGTTCCTCCACTTCCAGGACCGCGGACCGTTCGGGCGGGTGGTGCACCTCCAGCCGATGACCTGGGACGACGCCGACGGCTGGCCGCGGATGGGTGAGCCGCTGCCGGAGGAGGCAATGGGCGCCCGGGGCGGAAGCCCGGCCGGTCCGGCGGGCGGACGCGGGCGCCCGGTGCTCGAGCATCCCGTGCCACTTCCCCAGCTCGGTGGCGAGCAGCGGGAGCCGGCTCGCAGCGACGACTTCTCCGTCCCGGGACTCACGTCGCGGTGGCACTGGCAGGCCAATCCCGAGCCGACATGGTGCTCGGCGCCCGGCGACGGTTCGATCCATCTGCCCGCGCAGGCCGCTCCCCGCGGCAATCTGCGCGAACAGGGGGCGATCCTGTGCCAGCAGCTCCCGGGCCGCGCGAGCACGTGGACCACGCGCGTCACCCTGCACGGCGACGCGCCCGGCGCCCGCGCAGGGCTCGTGGTGCTTGGTCGCGAGTACGCCTGGATCGGACTCGTCCGCACGCCCGCCGGCTTCGACGTGGCATATGCGCGGAGCGTTCCGGGTGCCCGCGAGGACACGCTCGCACGCACCCTGGCCCCGGCCGCGACGCTCGACCTGCGGATCGCCGTCGACGACACCGGGACGGTCAGGTTCTCGTGGCGCGCGGTGGGTGGCGACGGGGCCGGCGACGACAAAGCCGGCGACGACGAAACTGGCGGCGATGAGACCCGCAGCCACCACGGGGCTCCCGGGCACGACGAGATCGGCCGCGATGACACGACACGCGGCGACGGCACGGCCGGCGCGGACGACACGACGGACGGTGGCCCTCGCGACCGCGCGCCGGCCGGTCGGGACGGCACCGCAAGCACTGGCCCTGCCGACACGGGCGGGCCGTGGCACGAGTTCTCCCCTGCCTGGGCCGCCGTCCCCGGCGGCTGGATCGGCGCCGAGGTGGGCCTGTTCGCGAACGCGCCGCTCGGCGTGTCCCTCGCGGAGGGCGACGGGGCGACGTTCGGCCCGGTCGGCGTCGTCGTCGCCGACAGAAGGGCCTGACGGCACCCAGGTCGCACGCTCCTACAGCATTCGGCGCGCCTGACGGGACGGCGGCGGCCGGCCAGGCCCGGCGACGAGCCCGCGCAGGGCCGCCGCCCGCCCGCGACACAGGGCCGGCGCCCATCCGCGACCCACAGGCCCCGCCCATCCGCGACACAAGGCCGCCACTCGGGGACAGCCGGGGTTCAGGCCGCGTCCTCCGCGACGGCACGCCGCCCACCGATCCGGCACAGGACACCACCAAGTGCGGCTCCGGCGGCGTAGCGCAGCAGGTCGGGCGCCCAGAAGGTGGTTCCGAGCACTATCCGGGCCAGGGGGAACCGCTCCGCGACGGCGACCGGTATGCCGGTGAGCTGGAACAGCTCGATCGCGAGGCAGACGGCGAAACCGGCGAGGGCAGCCGCGACCGGGGAGGTGCGCGGCCGTACCAGCACGACCAGCAGCACGACCAGCGTCGCATAGAGCGCATCGCCGACCGGACCGCCCACGACGCCTGGCAGTGCGGCCCGGGCCCCGAGCCCGGCGAGAACGACGACGACGGCGATCAGGACGGACGTCGAGCGCGGCATGGTGGCCCTCACGCGGAAACCGTCGTCAGAGGTGCAGGTAGGTGAGGTGGCGGAACCGGACGCCGGAGGCCGAGGTCGTCCAGTCCGGCGTCGAGGCCGGCTGCCAGGTCTCCGGGTCGATCGGTGGGGCGAAGGTGTCGCCCTCGACCTCGAGGTCCACCTCGGTCACCTCGAGCCGGTCGGCGACGTCGATCGCCTCGGCGTAGAGGCGCGCACCACCCATCACCCAGGTCTCGTCCCCACCGGGCGCGTCGGCCGCGAGCGCCAGCGCCTCCTGGAGCGATCCCGCGACCTCCACCATGGTGGGCGGAGTGGTCGATCCCTCGCCGTGGGTGGGGACGGTCGCCATGCCGATCACGGCGCCGAGGCTGGTGATCACCACGTTGGTGCGGCGGGGCAGGGGCCGTTTGGGGAGGGATTCCCAGGTGAGGCGTCCCATGACCACAGGGTGTCCGGACGTGATGGCCTTGAACCGGCCGAAGTCCTCCGGGATGCGCCAGGGGATCGCGTTGTCCGCACCGATCACGGGCCGGCCGGCGGCGTCGCGAGCCTGCGCCCAGATGAGGCCGATCATCACCGGTGTCCTCCGTCCCGGGCGACCGCCGTCGTCGACGATGATCCGCGCACGATCAGACCGCGACCGGGGCCTTGAGGCCCGGGTGGGAGACGTAGCCCAGGACCTCGATGTCCGCGTACTCGTAGTCGAAGATGGAGTCGCGGGGCGCGAGGCGGAGGGTCGGGTACGGGTAGGGGTCGCGCGCGAGCTGCGTGGCGACCTGCTCGAGGTGGTTGTCGTAGATGTGGCAGTCGCCGCCCGTCCAGACGAAGTCGCCGACGTCGAGCCCGGTCTGCGCCGCGACCATGTGGGTGAGCAGCGCGTAGGAGGCGATGTTGAACGGCACGCCGAGGAAGAGGTCGGCCGAGCGCTGGTAGAGCTGGCAGCTGAGCTTCCCGTCGGCGACGTAGAACTGGAACAGGGCGTGGCAGGGCGGCAGGGCCATGTCGCCGACGTCGGCCGGGTTCCAGGCGGTGACGATGTGGCGCCGTGAGTCCGGGTTCGTGCGGATCTGGTCGACGACCTCGGCGATCTGGTCGATCTGCCCGCCCGACGGCGTGGGCCACGACCGCCACTGGACGCCGTAGACGGGGCCGAGTTCGCCGCTCTCGTCGGCCCACTCGTCCCAGATCGTGACGCCGTGCTCCTGCAGCCAACGCACGTTGGACTCGCCGCGCAGGAACCACAGCAGTTCGTACACGATGGACCTGAGGTGCACCTTCTTGGTGGTGATCAGCGGGAACCCCTGGGAGAGGTCGTACCGGATCTGCCGCCCGAAGACGCTGCGCGTCCCCGTCCCCGTGCGGTCGCTCTTGTGCGTACCGGTGGTGAGCACGTCGCGCAGGAGGTCCTCGTACGGGGTGGGGATCGCGTTCATGCGGCCCACCCTACGACCCGGTGCGTCGGTCTGTCGCCAGGCAGCCCGGCGGCTATGGACAACGTCAGGACGAGGCGCGGGAGTGCCGCTGGCGGTGCGCCTCGTACAGGACGACCGAGGCGGCGCTGGCCGCGTTCAGGGAACTGGCCGATCCCGCCATCGGGATGCTGACCGTCGTGTCCGCGAGCTCTCGCCAGGCGTGCGACAGCCCTTTCGTCTCGTTGCCGATCAGGAGGAGCACCGGCTGCGTCAGGTCGAACTCGGACACGTCCGCGTCGCCGTGCTCGTCGGTGGCGACCACCACCACCGGAACGCCCGCCGCGCGTCGGTCCTCGACCCAGGCGGCCACGTCCCGGGCCGAGGCCGCCCGGACCACCGGCGTCGCGAAGAACGAGCCGGTCGACGCGCGGACGGACTTCGGGTCGTAGGCATCCGCGGCGTGGCCGGTCGTGATGACGCCGTGGGCGCCGAACGCGTCCGCGGAGCGGATGATCGACCCGATGTTCCCGGGCTGGGTCGGTCGGTCGAAGACCACGCCGAGGAAGTCGTGGCTCACCGGGACGCGGTTCAGGTCGTCGGGCCGCATGGCGACGACGGCGAGGAGCTCGACGGCGCCCTCGCCCTTCTCGCCCAGTTCCGCGAGCAGGCCGGGCGACATCGCGATCTGTTCCGCACCCGGGGTGCTCCCGAGCAGGTCGCGCGCCCAGGACGAGAGGGACCGTTCGCCGTCGTACAGCAGGGCGCGGATCTCCCAGCCGAACTCGATCGCCATCGAGAGGGGCCGGACGCCCTGGACGATGAACTCCCCTGCCCGATGCCGCTTGGTCCGGTTGCTCAGCAGCGTCTGCAACACCTGAAACCGGGCGTTGCGCGACGTGATCCGAGTGACAGCCACAAGACCTCCCATACCGCGGCCTGGCCGCGCGGCCCAGACTACTTCGGGGCCCACGCCGGCATGGGCCCGTACGGGTCCGTGGACCGCCGTCCGCACACGATCCGGTCCACCGCCGCTCCGCCGGAGGCATCCGTGCGATCAGGGGCCCTTCGGTGAGACTCCGGTATTCGCTCGCAGTTCCCGTAGCCGCCGTCCGCGGAGCCGGAACCAGGCGATCAGGCCCGTCAGGGCGAGCGCCAGGATGCCGCCGACGAGCGCGCCGGCCAGCGAGCCTCCACGGAAGGCCGGCGCGTCCACGTCCATGATGCGCTGGCCCGCGTGCGCGGCGTTCGACGACCCCAGCACGACCGACAGGGTGAGCAGGTTCGGGGCCGCGCAGACCACCGCGAGCACGAGGAGCGTCACCCTGGCCGGCACCGCGCGCCTGCCCGGCCAGGCGGCCAGCGCCAGCAGCACCACGGGTGCGGCGGTGAACACCGCTCCGATGAGGAAGCCCCACCATGATCCCGCCGCGAACGAGCCGTCCACGGCGTTGCCGATCGTCTGCGCCCACCAGCGGGGCAGGAACGCCGCGAGGAACTGGTACACCAGCCACGCCGCGACGATCACCGCGGCCGCCACGAGCAGCCGCTTCACCCAGCCGCGCCAGTCCAGCCAGGCATTCCCCGGTCTCGTGTCCGACGACGGCGGCCGGGCGCCCCCGGGAGCGTCGGTGTCGCCCGCACCGCCCGCGTTGCCCGCACTCTTCGCCGCCTTCTCCCCGTCGCTCATAGAAGCGATCATCGGCCGGGAGCGGCCGGGCCGCACGTCGCGCGGCGGAGCGACGGGTGGTGTCGCCAGGGTCGCCGCACCGGGCGCGAGGACAACGCACTCCGGACGAGAGCGTCACCCTCCGGCGTGAGTGCGTCGCCATCCGGCAGGACGGCGCCGCCATCCGGCACGAGGGCACCAGGAACGTCCCGACCGCGACCCGCGTTGCACGGTGGGCGGTTCCGCCGATGTCGTTCCCGCGACATCACCGCACGACCACTCCTGCGGCATCTCTGCACGATGTCGGACAGGGATGGAAGGATCAGACCCATGAGCGAGACGATCGACCAGACCACCGACGCCCCCGTGACCCCGTCGCCCACCGACCCCCTGTGGGTGGAGCGGAACGGCGTGCGCACCTACACGGGCTTCTCGGGGCGTGGAGCCCGCGTCGAGATCGGCCCGGTGGAGGCCGGCGCCGTCTTCACGCCGGGTGAGCTCCTGAAGATCGCGCTCGCGGCGTGCGCGGGAATGAGCAGCGACCGCGCGTTCGCGCGCCGGCTCGGGGACGACTACGCGGCCACGATCCGCGTGGAGGACCCCAAGGACATGGCCGAGGATCGCTACCCGACCCTCACCGAGAAGTTCGAGATCGACCTCGGCATGCTCGACGACGCCGATCGCGAGAAGCTCCTCACCATCGCCCAGCGCGCGATCGACAAGGCCTGCACGGTGGCCCGCACGCTCAAGGCCGGCGCCGAGGTGCCGCCCGCCCAGTTCGACCAGCCGGAACAGCAGGGCAGCTGAGTCTCCCCAGCCCCCACACCCAGGACCCGCACGTCCCGACACGTGCCGAGAGGACGACATGGCCAAGGACGAGCAGCAGACGGACCGCACGCAGCGCCCCCCGGAGACCGGTGCACCGGGCAGCGAGGTGCTCAAGCCCGACCACTCCATCGAGGTCACGCCCGCGGACTGGGTGAACTACAAGCCCAGCAGCCCGCTCGATCACCTGCTCGACAAGGCCGTGACGATGCCGTCCGCGGCCATCCACCGGCATGTCGACAAGATCCGCGCCCGGAACCCGAACGCGTCCCCGGCGGAGATCATCACGCTCCTGGAGAAGGAGTACCTGCGGGTCATCGAGACCACGGGCGGCGCGGTGGGTGCCGCGGCCGCGATCCCGGCGGTCGGGACCGCGACGAGCGCCGCCCTGTCCACGAGCGACGTCGCCACGTTCTTCGCGTCGTCGGCGGCGTTCTCGCTGGCCGTCGCGGACGTGCACGGCATCGCCACCGAGGACGTGCCACGCCGCCGCGCCCTGCTGCTTGCCACCGTGCTCGGGGACAAGGGGGCGCAGGACGTGGAGAACGCGGTCGGCGGCTCGGGCGTGGCCTGGGGCAAGGTGCTGCTCACGAGCATGCCCCGCACCACGCTGACCCGGGTCAACAAGGCACTGACCCACAAGTTCGTCCAGCGACAGCTCGCCAAGCAGGGCAGCCTGGTGCTCGGGCGCATCCTGCCGTTCGGGATCGGCGCGGTGGTCGGGTGGTTCGGTGCGCGCGCCCTCGGGCACACGGTGATCTCCCAGTCCCGGATCGCCTTCGGCCCTCCGCCGGACCACTTCCCCCGGGTGATCGAGGACCCGGCCGCCCGGAAGCCCTCCAAGAAGCCCTCCGGGGCGAAGCGGCTCGGCGGCGGGCGACGCCTCGGGCTGCCGGGGCGCCGGCGCCACGAACTGGACCGGGCCCAGCCACCGGAGGAGTGAAGCCGGCGGGCGCGTTTCCGCGACCAGCCGCTCGAGGAGTGAGGCCGACGAGAGCTGTCCCCGCGCACGGCCGGCGGGGCGCTGGTCCCGGCCCACCCCCGAGGAGCGAAGCCGGCGGGTGCTGTCCCAGGCCCGGCCGCCCGAGAGGTCACGACGGCCGCACCAGCGGTCCCGTCCCGGTCGCCCGAAGTTCGGGGAGGGGCCGCCCGGAAGCGAAGTTCCCGACCACGTCATTACTCTCGTCCCATGGCAGAACCGCGTCACACCGTCGACGGGCCGGCGCTGGCCCCGAACTACGCCCCGCTTCCTGTCACGGTCTCCCGCGCGCAGGGGGTCTACGTCTGGGACACCGACGGCGACGCCTACCTCGATTTCCTCGCCGGGTACTCGGCGCTGAACTTCGGCCACCTGCACCAGGCCCTCGTGTCCGCGGCGATCGGACAGCTCAAGCACCTCACCCTGACGTCGCGCGCGGTCGGGCACGAGCTCCTGGAGCCGTTCGCCCGCCGGATGGCCGACGTCGTCGGGCCGCTGACGTCGGGCGACCGGGAGAGCCTCGTGGTGCCGATGAACACCGGCGCCGAGGCGGTCGAGACCGCGATCAAGGCCGTGCGCAAGTGGGGATACGACGTCAAGGGCGTGCCCGAGGACCAGGCGAACATCGTGGTCGCCTCCGGGAACTTCCACGGCCGCACGACGACGCTCTCCGGCCTGTCCGGAAACCCGTCCGCCCGCGACGGCTTCGGTCCGTTCGCGCCCGGATTCCGGACGGCCCCGTTCGGCGACGCGGAGGCGGTCGGCGCGGCGATCGACGAGGCGACGGTCGCCGTGCTCATGGAGCCGGTCCAGGGTGAGGCGGGTGTCATCGTTCCCCCGGACGACTTCTGGCCCCGGCTGCGCGAACTGGCCGACGAGAACGACGTCGTCCTCGTGGCCGACGAGGTCCAGTCCGGCCTGGGCCGCACCGGTCACATCCTGGCGTGCGAGCTCTGGGACACGAAGCCGGACCTCGCCGTCCTCGGCAAGGCCCTGGGCGGCGGCATCGTCCCGGCCTCGGCGGTGGTCGGACGGCGTGACGTCCTCGAGGTCCTCACTCCGGGCACCCACGGCTCGACGTTCGGTGGCAATCCTCTGGCCTGCGCGATCGGCATCGCCGTCCTGGATCTTCTGGAACCGGGGCAGTACCAGGCCCGCGCAGCCCAGCTGGGTGAGGAGCTCCGCGACCACCTCCGGCGCCTCACCGACGAGGGCCTGCTGACCGGCTTCCGCACGGCGGGACTCTGGGCGGGCATCGATGTCGACCCGTCCCTCGTCCCGGGCCGGGACGACCCGGCGCGAGCCCTGGCAGAGGAACTCCTGGAGCGGGGCGTCCTCACCCAGGAAACCCAGGGCAACACGATCCGCCTCTCCCCACCCCTCTCGATAGCCCGCCCGGAACTCGACCACGCGATCGAGATCCTGGAGCTCTCCCTCCGGTCCCTTCGCGGAACTACTCCGCCAGCGCCTCGGCAGCAGCCAGCAGCACGCACGTAGCGACGCCGTCCATCGCCGCGGTCACCTCGTCCAGCGGCGGCATGGAGGGAGCCAGCCGAATGTTCTTGTCCTCGGGGTCCTTCCCGTACGGGAAGGTGGCTCCGGCCGGCGTCAGCGCGATCCCCGCCTCCTTGGCCAGCGTCACGACGCGCGCGGCCGTACCCGGCAGCACGTCGAGCGACACGAAGTACCCGCCTCGCGGATCGGTCCACCGCCCCACCTCGTACTCCCCGAGCCGTTCGGCCAGGATCGCGGTGACCGCCTCGAACTTCGGCGCGAGGATCTCGCGGTGCCTGCGCATGTGTTCCCGCACGCCGTCGGCGGAGCCGAAGAACATCGCGTGGCGCAGGTGGTTGACCTTGTCCGGCCCGATGGACGCCTTCGCGAGGTGCTTCTTGAACCAGGCGACGTTCGACGGCGACGAGGCGAGGAACGAGACGCCGGCGCCCGCCCAGGTGATCTTGGACGTGGACGCGTACATGATGACGCGGTCGGGGTTGCCGGCCTCGGCGGCGAGCTGGATCGCGGGGGCGGTCCGCGTCTCGGCATCGGTCAGGTGGTGCAGCGCGTAGGCGTTGTCCCACAGGATGCGGAAGTCGGGCGCGGCGGTCGGCATAGCGACCAGGGCGCGCGCCACGGCGTCGGACACCACGGATCCGTCGGGGTTCGCATAGGTGGGCACCACCCACATGCCCTTGATCGTGGGATCGGCGGCGACGAGTTGCGCCACCGCCTCGGCGTCGGGACCGTCCTGGGTCATCGGGACGGTGATCATCTCGATCCCGAGCTCCTCGCAGACGGCGAAGTGCCGGTCGTAGCCGGGCACCGCGCAGATCCAGCGCACGGTCTCCTCGCGCGACCAGGACGCCGGCGACTCCGGGAACCCGAACAGCATCGCCCAGACGACCGTGTCGTACATCAGGGTGAGCGACGCGTTGCCGCCGGCCAGGAGCTGCTCGACCGGGACGTCCAGCAGTTCCGCGAACATCGCGCGCAACTCGGCCAGACCGTCCAGACCGCCGTAGTTGCGCACGTCCGTACCGGCCTCGGCGCGGAAGCGGTCGCCGGGCAGCGCGAGCATCGGGTTCGACAGATCGAGTTGTTCCGCGGACGGCTTCCCGCGCGTCAGATCGAGCTTCAGGCCCTTGGCCTGGAGCGCCGCGTAGGCCTCACGCAGCTCGGGAAGGGCCGCGGCGAGCGCGGCAGCGTTCGGGGACGACGTCGTAGTGGTCACGCCAGAAACCCTACGCGCGAATCCCGGGCACGGACATCACGATCTCGCCCGGCGCCGACCCTGCCGTCACTCCTCGTCCTGGCAGTGCCGGTTGACCACCAGGACCGGGCACGCGCTGTGGTGCAGGACCGCCTGGCTCGTCGAGCCGAGCAGCAGACCGCGGAACCCGCCGCGGCCCCGCGATCCGACCACGATCAGGTCCGCCGCCGTGGAGAACTCGGTGAGCAGCTCGGCTCCGGTGCCGTCGAGCACGATCCTGCGGATCCGCATCCCGGGGTGCAGCGCCTCGTGCTTGTCGATGATGGCGTCCAGCCCTGCCGAGACGTCGGCGAGGACCTGCTCGTGGTCGATGTTCGACGGCAGCCACGCCAGCAGGCCCGCGCCGGACCCGACCGGCACCCCCGCGACGGCCGAGAGCTCCGCGCCCCACGCCTGTGCCTGCTCGATCGCCTTCGTGAGCGCCGCCTCGGCCTGCGGCGACCCGTCCACGCCGACGACGATCCGCCGCACCTCGGGCCCTCCGTCCGGCCCCGCCGCCCCGACCGCGTCGTGCCCGACGACGGGCCGGGGCTCGCCGGCCGGCGGTTCCGCGGCCTCGTCCGCGACACCACGGGACCACATGTCGCGCTTCGACGAACTCAGGGGCACCACCACGACGGGGCAGTGGGCGTGTGCCGGCAGGGCCGACGACACCGTGCCGAGCAGCCGCTCCGTGAACCCGCCGCGCCCGCGCGTGCCGACCACGGCCAGGCCGTGGTCGGCGGACAGCTCCACGAGCACGCCCGCGGCGTCGCCCGTGGCGACCGACGTCGTGACCCGGGCTCCCGCCGCGACGGCACGTTCCTCGGCCTCGTCGAGGACGGCCTTCGCGCCCTCGGCCATCGACGTGTCGTCGAACGCCGCGTAGCCGCCGTCGAGCGAGGCCGCCGTGAAGGAGGGAAGCGTATAGCTGCTCACGAGGTGCAGCGACCAGCCGACCCTGCCTGCCCAGGCCACCGCCCAGTCGAGTGCGTGCATGCTGGCGGCGGACCCGTCGACCCCTACCAGCACGACCTCGGGTCGAGCCATCTGCGTCCTCCTCGTCGGAGCGTGCGTCGTCGCACTCCAACGCTATCGCACGGACGAGAGCCGGGCCGGGACACGAGTCCTGGCCCGGCTCTCCACGGAGCACAGCAAGATCAGTACCGGATGAAGGTCGGGTTGCTCATCCAGATGGTGCGGAACTGCACGGTGCCGCCGGGCCGCGGGGCGTCGATCATCGTGCTGCCGCCCGCGTAGATGCCGATGTGGCCGGGGGCGTAGATCAGGTCGCCGGCCACCGCCGCGGAGGCCGGCACGACCGTGCCGCCCGCCGCCTGGGCCGACGACGAGTGCGGGAGCGAGATGCCCACCTGCGCGTAGACGTACGCGGTGAAGCCCGAGCAGTCGAACCCGCTCGGGGTCGAGCCGCCGGACAGGTAGGGGGTCCCCACGTACCGCGACGCGATCGAGATGATCTCGGAGCCGTTCGCGGAGGCCGGCACCGACGTCGCGGCCGATGCGGCCGCGGCCTCGGCGGCAGCGGCCTCCTCGGCGGCCGCTGCCGCGGCAGCGGCGGCTTCCTCGGCCGCCGCCTCGGCGGCGAGCTGCGCCTGGTACTCCTCGTTCTCCGAAGCCGGGGTGACGGAGACGACGCCGGACTCGGCGGCCATCTTGGCGTCGCGGGCGACGGTGACGACCGGGGCGGCGTCGACGACCTGGTGGGCCTCGTTGGCGAGAGCGTTCAGGTCGAGCGAGCCGAGCTTGCTGAGATCGCTCTTCACGGTCTCGCCCGGGGCGGCCTGCGCGGCGGCGGCGCCGAAGGTCGAGACAAGGATCCCGCCCGCGGCGGCCGCGACCGCGGTCCGGCGCCCGAGCTGGGAGTTCTGCACGAGATCGGTGAACGGAGTCACTGGTCGGCGCGCGGCGCGGTGGCGTCCGGCGGCAGTACGTGCGGTCACGAGTATCTCCTGGCCGCCTGCGAGGTCAGCTGTCGGGTTCGGGTAGGAGCACCCGGCGGCGCCTCGACGAGGTCTACGCCGCTTCACCCCTAGGACGCGCCCTGGCGCCCGGAAATGGGTCCCCCGCCCCTGTCATGCGGATCGTGGGTTCCCCGGGCCGGTGACAGGGTTCGGCGTCCGTCCGGAGGCTCGTCGGCGCCAGGCCGTCGAACGAGCTGAACGTACCGCAGGGCTAGCCACTATGTCACGCTATGGCAACGGAAATAGGCCTCACCGACCACTATCGCCACAGATCCCACATATCCGCGAGGCACGGCCGGCACATCCACCCCGTTCAGAGCCGGTCCACCACGTGATCCACGCAGGCGGTGAGGGCGGCGACGTCGTCGGGCTCGACGGCGGGGTACATCCCCACGCGCAACTGGTTGCGTCCCAGCTTGCGGTAGGCGAAGACGTCCTGGATGCCGTTCTCCGCGAGGATCGCGATGACCTTCCCGGCGTCGATACCTGGGTCGAGGTCGATGGTGCCCACCACGGTGGAGCGCTCCGCCGGGCGCGTGACGAAGGGCGAGGCCCAGTCGCGCGCCTCCGCCCAGTCGTAGAGGTTCTGAGCCGAGGCCGCGCAGCGCTTCGCCGCCCAGTCCAGCCCGCCGTTGCCGAGCATCCAGTCGACCTGGTCGGCCAGCATGACCAGGGTCGCCACGGCGGGCGTGTTCAGCGTCTGGTCCTTGCGGGAGTTCTCCACCGCCGTCGTGAGGGAGAGGAACTCCGGGATCCAGCGCCCGCCCGCCTCCACCCGGGCCGCGCGTTCCATGGCCGCAGGAGAGAGAACGGCCAGCCAGAGACCGCCGTCGGCTCCGAACGCCTTCTGCGGCGCGAAGTAGTACGCGTCTGTCTCGGTGAGGTCCACGGGGAGCGCGCCCGCGCCCGAGGTCGCGTCCGTCAGCAGCAGCGCGCCGTCGTCCGCGTCCGCGACGCGCCGGACCGGGGCCATCGCGCCCGTGGACGTCTCGTTGTGCGGGGTCGCGTACGCGTCGACGCCGCCAGCGGCCGTGAGGTGAGCGACGGAACCCGGCTCCGCCTCGATCACCTGCGAGTCCTCGAGGAACGGGGCGCGCGACGTCGCACGCGCGAACTTGCCGCCGAACTCGCCGAACGACGCGTGCTGCGCCCGGCGCTCCACGAGGCACAGCGTCGCGACGTCCCAGAACGCCGTGGATCCGCCGTTGCCGAGCACCACCTCGTACCCGTCGGGCGCACCGAGCAGCTCCGCCACGCCGGCCCGGATCCGCGCCACCAGGTTCCTGACCGGGGGCCGCCGATGGGAGGTGCCCATCACGGCGGGCACGTCGAGGAGGCGCCGCACCTGCTCGCCCCGCACCTTGGAGGGTCCGGAGCCGAACCGGCCGTCGGCGGGAAGCAGGTCGCTCGGGATCGTCATGGCCATACCTGAACTGTAGTTGGGGACTACGACATCGATGTGGCGCGCGGCGCAGGGTGCGGGCCGAGGGACCCGTGCCGCTTCGACGGATAGGCTGGGCGCGGGGCTGCGCAGAGAACATGGAGTTGACGTGACCGACCTGATCGACACCACCGAGATGTACCTCAAGACGATCTACGAGCTGGACGAGGAGGGCATCACGCCGCTGCGCGCGCGGATCGCCGAACGGCTGGGCCACTCCGGGCCCACGGTGTCGCAGACGGTCGCGCGCATGGAGCGGGACGGCCTCGTGGTCGTCACCGGCGACCGCCACCTCGAGCTCACCGAGACCGGGCAGGACAAGGCCCGCCGCGTGATGCGCAAGCACCGGCTGGCCGAGCGGCTGCTCACCGACGTCATCAAGCTCGACTGGGAGCACGTGCACGTCGAGGCGTGCCGGTGGGAGCACGTGATGAGCGAGCTGGTGGAGGAACGGCTGATCGGCCTGCTCGACCACCCGCACGTCGACCCGTACGGCAACCCGATCCCGGGCCTGGCCGAGCTCGGTGAGAACTTCGCCGAGCCGCGCTACCTCGAGGGCGTGGCCGCGCTGCCGACACTGTTCGAGACCGCCGCGAAGAAGGGCACGACCGCGCCGGCGTCGGCCACGCTGGCGCGGATCGCGGAGCCGTTGCAGACGGACGTGGAGCTGCTCGCGCGCCTGTCCGAGGCCGGTGTCATGCCGGGTGCCCGCATTTCGATCTCCCTGGACGGCGGCGTCTACACGGTTGGCGCCGAGGGCTCGGAGACCGTGCTCGACCTCCCGGAGGACCTCGCGAAGCACCTGTTCGCAGCGGTATAGCACCTGTGATGGGAATGTCGGCAGGAGTGCGGTAGCGTTCCGCACTCCTGCCGCTGTTATGCCGAGGAAGACCGAACAGACACATCTATCGGACTGATGAGGCCATTGCACTATTTTGAGACTTTGTGGTGAAAGGTTTCGATAAGACGTAGAGTGATCCCTATTGTCCGTTCGGTCCATCCTCGGTAACGTTGCGATAACGGCCCGCCCCTCAGATTCACCCGGGTCGAGCAGGGGGTCCTGCGTAGCCGCAGGGCCCGCGTCTGTCCCCCAGACGGGCGGCCGCTACGAGGAAACTCCGAGAGGCCAATAACTGAACATGTCAATCACCGACCACTTCGCCTACGGGCTCATCACACCCGTACTGGCGTTCTTGCTGTCGTGCACGGGCTGCGCCGTGGGCCTGTCCTGCACATCACGATCCCGGGCGGCGGGCGGATTCTCCCGTGTCGCGTGGCTGAGTCTCGGCGCCCTCGCCATCGGCGGCACCGGAATCTGGGTCATGCACTTCGTCGCGATGCTCGGCTTCGCACCCCAGGGCGTGACCATCCGCTACGACATCCCGCTCACACTGCTCAGCGCGGGCGTCGCCATCGTCGTCGTCGGCATCGGGCTCTTCGTCAACCAGATCGGCGGGCAGCGTCTGCCCGGCATGGTGATCGGCGGATTCCTCACCGGGTCCGGCGTCGCCACCATGCACTACATGGGCATGGCGGCCATGGAGATGAACGCCACGATGACGTTCGACGGCATGTACGTCATCGCCTCGGTGGTCATCGCCATCGTCGCGGCCACGGCCGCGCTCTGGTGCACCACGCACATCCGCGGTGCAGTCGCCACGATCATCGCCACCATCGTCATGGGCATCGCCGTGACCGGCATGCACTACACCGGCATGATGGGCGTCCGCCTGACCGGCGGCACCGACGCGATCCCGAGCGGCGTCTCGACCGGCGAGCTGCTCGTGCCGCTCGTGATGGCCGTCTCCGTGGTCACGCTGCTGCTGGTGCTCGTCGTCGGCCTCTGGCCGACGGAGGCCGAGCTCCGCGCCCAGGCCGAGTTCGAGCAGCGCCTGCGGGAGAGCCAGGAACGGGAGTACGCCCGCTCCGTGCACGCGCCGACGCTGGCGGCCACGACCGAGGCCCTCCGGGCCGGGCACAGCAGCCTCACGGGCGCGCAGTCCGGGTTCGGCGGCGGGGCGGCCGGCTCGCAGCCGCCCTCCGGACCCGCGGACCCCTCCAAGCTCCGCCCCCGATCGATGCAGGTCCGCTGATCCGGGACACCCCCTGCGACGGACGGATCCTCCCAGCCCGTTCGCTCGCCGGGAAGCCCGGTACGGTCCCCGCCGGTACGGTCCTCGGCGGTCCCGCCTTCCCAGGAGGCGGGACCGCCGGGGCGTGACGATCGGACGGCTCCGGTCCGACAGCCGGACATCGCGGCTTGACATACCACCCCAGAACGCTCGACCCTACGAGCGCCGCGACACGAAGAGGTCACCCCATGGCACGACGCCCGAACACCCAGGCTCCGGCGCGCGCTACCTGTCCGCCCACCGTCGCCCGAACGCTCGCCCCGGTGCTCGCCGTGGCGGCGGCACTCGCGCTGTCGGCCTGCTCGGTGACGTTCAACCCGGGCCCGGGCGAGGCCGCGTTCGAGGCGAACCGATGGCAGCTCGGCGAGGCGAGCGAGCCCGTGCGGAACACGACGGCATCCGCCGTCGGGACGGAGCCCGGGCCGGCGTCCGCGTCCGGCACGAGGTCCGCGCCCGGCACGGACGTGGATCCGGGCACAGAGCATCCGTCCACTGACGGGGACGGGGCGTCGGTCGTCGACGCCGTGGAGACGGGCACGATCGAGGTGCAGCCCGCACCGGAGAAGTCTCCGGACGACGACGCGGACCAGTCCGACGACGAGTCGCCGGACGAGGACGGCCCCGCCGGTGGGGGCGCGGCCGGGGACGACGACGGTGCGGGCGCGGACACGGGCGACGACGGATCCGGCGCCGGGGACGACGGCGGCACCGTCGTCGAGCCCGGCCTCAGCGCGTCGGAGCGGTACGCCAGAGCCCTCGAGGCCGAGGTGAACCAGCGCCGGGAGGGTCACGGCGTGACGGCGCTGGCGCACGACGACTGCGCCTACGCCGAAGCGCTGGAGCGTGCCGAGGCACTCCGCGGGCAGGATCTGGCGCACGCCCCCCTGGAGCCGATCTTCGACCGCTGCCCCACCTCGACCGTCGGCGAGAACCTCGCCCGCGGCGGCTGGAGCCCGGCGGAGGCCGCCGACGGCTGGATGAACTCCGAGGGCCACCGCGCCAACATCCTCAACGCGGGATTCACTCGGGGCGCCATCGCCTGCATCAGCGAGGACACGTCCTACGGCCCGCAGATGACGTGCGCGCACGTCTTCCTGGGCTGAGACTGGCGCGAGCGACGGCGATCGGTCGCACCGTGACCGACTCGCGGCCCCTCAGAGCCCGTCAGATGCCGAGGACCGCGCCGATCGGGCCCTGCAGGAAGTAGATCAGGAACAGGGCCGCCGTGATCCACAGGAGCGGATGGACCTGCCTCACCTTGCCGACCGCCAGTTTGATGATCACGTAGGTGACGACGGCGGCGCCGATGCCCGCCGTGATCGAATAGGCGAACGGCATGAGGATGATCCCGAGGAACGCCGGCACGGCGATCTCGAGGTTCCTCCAGTCGATCCCGGTGATCTGCACGACCATCAGCAGGCCTACCACCACGAGCGCCGGCGTGGCCGCCTCGAAGGGCACGATCGCGACGACGGGCGTGAAGAACATCGTCAGCAGGAAGCAGACCCCGGTGACGACGGCGGCGAGCCCGGTGCGCGCGCCGTCGCCCACACCCGACGCGGACTCGATGTAACTCGTGTTGGAGGACACGGAGCCCGCCCCGCCCGCGGCGGCGCCGATCGAGTCGACGACGAGGATCCGCGTGGTCCGCGGCGGGTTGCCCTTCTCGTCGAGCAGGCCGGCCTCGCCGCCGATGGCGACCATGGTCCCCATGGTGTCGAAGAAGTCGGCGATGAGGAGCGTGAAGACCAGCAGCAGCACGGCCACGACGCTCATCCTCGAGAACGAGCCGAACAGCGAGAACTGGCCGAGCAGCGACAGGTCCGGGAGGTCGACCCAGGTGTCCGGGAGCGCCGGGACGTTGAGCCGCCAGCCGGTGGCGACGGGCTCGCCGTCGGCGTCCTGCGAGCCGCCCGCCTGCACGATCGCCTCGACGATCACCGCGAGGACCGTGCTGGACACGATCCCGATGAGGATGGCGCCCTTCACCTTGCGCACCATGAGTACGACCGTCAGCAGCAGGCCGACGACGAACACCAGCAGCGGCCAGGACCCGAGCGATCCTCCGATGCCCAGTTCGACGGGCGTGGCCAGGGACGCCGGGATGCGCACGAACCCGGCGTCGACCAGGCCGATGAACGCGATGAACAGGCCGATGCCGACGGTGATCGCGACCTTGAGGTCGTGCGGCACCGCGTTGAACACGGCCTGGCGGAAGCCGGTGAGCACCAGGATCAGGATGACGAGGCCCTCCATCACGACGATGCCCATGGCGTCGGCCCACGTCATGCCCGGCAGGGCCGCGACGGAGTAGGCGACCACGGCGTTCAGGCCGAGCCCGGTCGCCATCGCCATCGGGAAGTTCGCGACCATGCCCATGAGGATGCTCATCACGCCGGCCACGAGTGCCGTGGCCGCGGCGACGGCGGCGAGGTTCGGTTCGGAGCCACCACCAAGGAAGTTCCCCTCGAAGCCGTTGTCCTGGACGGTCCCGATGATCAGGGGGTTGAGGACGACGATGTAGGACATCGTGAAGAACGTGACGAGGCCGCCCCGGATCTCCGTGACGACGGTCGAGCCGCGTTCGCTGATGCGGAAATACCGGTCGAGCACTCCTCGTGCCGCCGGTGCTTGCGTGGTCGCCATGGCGTGTCGATCCTCCGTGGTGCGTCGTGTCGCGCAGTGCAGCGGGAATCTACGTCAGGAATGTTTCACGTACGGTTCACGGAAGGAACAATTCAGGCCAGATCCGCCATGTCCTCGGTCACATCGTCGGCGCCGGCCTCGAACAGGGTCTTCACCTTGCCGGGCGTACGCGCGAAACCGACGGCGGGCACCCCGGCGGCCCGCGCCGCCTGCATGTCCGTCGCCGAGTCGCCGACCACGACGGCGTCCTCGGCCGGTATCCCGACCCGCGTGAGCGCGCCCCGGACCATGAACGGATTGGGCTTCATGAGGTCGGGCCGGCGGGGCGGGCGGCCGATCACCAGTTCGACGTACCCGGCGAGGTCGGTCCGGTTCAGGAACACCTCGATGGCCTCGGGCGCGTTGTTGCTGATGATGACGACGTCCTGCCCGCGCCTGGCGGCCGCCTTGAGCATCTCGCGCACGCCGGGCGTGGGCTCGGACCTCGCGGCCGCGGCGGCCTCGGCCTCGATGCAGGCGTCGTCGGTCATGCGGATGGCGATGCGGTCGAGGGTGCCGGCGTGGCGCAGCACCTCGAGATGGTCCTTGCTCTTCTCGAGCGACCTGGGGATCGGCACGGCGGCGTTGAAGAGGCCCCTCCGTGCGGCATCGGCGGCCGTGGCGGCGACGCTCGGCGGCATGAGCCGGGTGACCGGCCCGTCGAAGTCGAGCAGGATCGCCGACGCGGCCTTCACGATCTTCGATGCTTCTGGCATGTCAGGAAGTGTGTCAGATCGGTCCCGTTCGTGCAGGTTGGCGCCGTGAAAGGGCGAGACGTGCGGTAGCGGCGAGCGCCCCGAGATCGGCGCGGACGGCTCGGAACGCCCACCGTGACAGCAGGCCGGCGCACACCGCCGCGCCGGCGCCAAGGAGGACGGTCGACCAGTCGTCCAGGTCCAGCAGCCGCGGCAGCGCGGCCGCGAGCATCACGGGCAGCCCGAACAGGGCGAGCGCCCGCGCCGGTCCGCGGAACAGGGACCCGGCCGGGAAGCCCGCGGAGCGCGCGGCCACCAGGGTCGCCGTCGGCCACAGCAGCGCCCACGCCACGGAGTTCGCGGTGGCGACACCGAGCACGCCCCACGGCAGGCCGGCCAGCGACAGCGCCGCGACCAGCGGCTGGGACCACAGGTTGAACCGCAGGCCCTGCGTGGTGGCGTCGGCGGAGATGAACACCCACTGCATCGTCTGCGCGAGTGCCCGGCAGGTGGCACCGGCGGCGAGGATCTGGATCACCGTCCCCGCGGTGTCCCAGTCCGGTCCGAGAAGGATGCGGACGATCGGCTCGCCGAGGGCCGCGACCACGAGGAACAGCGTGGCGGTGCCGTAGGTGCCGAGCAGCTGCGCGCGCTGCATGTAGGCGAGCATCCGGCCCGGCTCACCGCGCAGCCGCGACAGCACGGGCACCGCGACGCGCTGCATCTGGTCCACGGTGAGGTTGATCGGCGCGACGATCAGGTGCTGGGCCCGGTCGAAGGCGCCGACGGCGGCGGCCGGCACGGTCAGCCCCATGACGGGGACGACGACGTTCCGGGCGCCGCTCTTGAGCACGTTCATGCCCAGGATGCGCATTCCGACCCGGAGCAGTGCGCCGGTCTCGCGCAGTTCTCCCGGCCGCCCGGGCAGCCAGCGCGCCGCGACCATGACCAGCACCGCCTGCACCGCCACGGGCGCGACCTGCAGCGCCACGACCGCTTCGATGTCGGCCCCCTGCACCGCGAGGAGAACCGCGACGCCGACGCCGATGAGCAGCCCGGCGGTCTCCGCCACGAACAGGCGCGTGAACCGGAGGTTCCGCATGAGATGCGTGCGCGACTGGATCATCAGTCCGTTGACCAGCGGGACGAGGGCGATCCAGCCGGCGACGGCGGCGAGGCGCTCGTCGTCGTACAACCGCGCGAGCGGGCCGGACGCGAGGGAGATCACCGCCGCGAACAGGACGCCCAGGCCGACGTTGACCAGAAAGAGCGTGGACTTCGCCCGCGCGCTGACGTGTTCGGCCTGGACGACCGCCATGGGGATCCCGAACAGCATGACGGCGGTGGCGAACGTGGCGATGGCGGTGACGATCGCGACCAGGCCGAACGCCTCGGGGGCGATGAGACGGGCGAGGAGGATCAGCACGACCGTGCGGGTCAGGACCGTCGCGGCCTGCCCGGCAAGCGTCACGACCCCGCCGCGGGCGCCGGTCCGTGCGAGGCTCGCGGTCGGATTGGTCACGACGCCCACGGTAGGCAGGCCCGCGCGCGATCGCGCGTCGAGCACCGGTCCGCCGTCCCGCCGACGTGCGCTCCCGGCCGGTGCCGGTCAAGGTAGTGAGCATGTCGATCGACCCCGCGCCCTGGGACGGGCACCGTCTGGTGTTCATCGGCGGGATGCACCGCAGCGGCACCACGCTCGTCGCGGACATCCTGGGCACGGTGCCCGGCAGCTCCGGGCTGCGGAACACCGGCGTGCCGATGGACGAGGGGCAGCACCTCCAGCGCGTGTACACCGGCGCGCGGGGCCGGATGGACCGGTGGGCGTACGCCCCGGAGGCGCATCTCACCGAGCACGACGCGACGCCGCACGCCGCCCGGGAGCTGTGGGACGCCTGGGCCCCGTACTGGGACCGCGACGCGCGATTCCTCGTGGAGAAGTCGCCCCCGAACCTCACCAAGATGCGGTATCTCCAGGAGCTGTATCCCCACGCGCGGTTCATCGCCGTGACGCGCCACCCGGTGGTCCAGGCGCTGGCGATCCGCAAGTGGGCAGGGCTGCGCACGGGACGCTACGGCGTGGGCCTGCCCCGGCTGGTCGGGCATTGGGTGCACGCCCACGAGGTCTTCGCCGACGACGCCGAATGCGTCGAGAATCTTCTGGTGGTGCGGTACGAGCACCTGATGCGCGAGCCGGGCGACGTGCTGGGGCGGGTCGCGGAGTTCCTCGGCACGCCGCCGATTCCCGCCGACGCCGTCGACGTGCACCGCAGCGACACCTACGAGCGAGCGTGGCACGCCACGTGCTCGGGCGTGCTGCGCCGCGCCGCCGGGCACCTGCGGCGGGCCGGCCGCCGGCCGTGGCGCGCACGTCAGGCGGTGGCCCGGGAGATCGCCGATCCGGCCCTGCTGCCGCGCTACCGCCGCGAGATCGCCGACCGCTACGCGGCCCGGATCGCGCGCCTGGGGTACGACGTCGACAACCTGCACGACGCCGCCCCGTGGGGCGTACGGGCCCTCAGTCGTAGATCCTGAAGTCCGGGTTGAACAGCGTCGGCCGGTCGGGGAAGAAGCGGCGACGGACCACCTCGTTCGTCGCCGCGAAGCGCTCGTAGAACCGGACCGCCTCCGTCCGGCCCACCACCGGCCCGTCGCCTCGGAACAGCCGCTCGACCGCACGGGCGACCGGCGCCCGCACCGGGTTCTTCCGGCCGAGCACGAACCGCGGCAGCACAATGTTGACCGCTCCGAGCACGCGCAGACCGCGCGGGCTGAGCGACGGGTTCGCCGGGCGCGCCGGTGGCTGCAACGGCACCGGCAGGCCCGCCACCTCCCGGAAGTCCTCGAGGACGCTCCCGCCCGCGAGGGCGCCCTTCTCGTAGATCCGGACCCGGACACGCTCCTGCCCGAACACGCTCGCCCACCGGTTCACCAGGGCGCCGTAGTCGAAGAACCCCGGCTGCGCGGGTTCGCCGGAGAAGGGGTCCCCCGCCGGCAGTCCCGCCTTGAGCCGCGTGCTGTACAGGCTGAGCGCCGCCTCGTGCTGCGGACGCAGGTAGACGACGACGGTGATGTCGTCGCAGAACCTCGCGAGCAGGCGGCGGAGGGTGGCGACCTCGGCGACGCTCCGCAGCCGGCTCTGGCAGTGCTCGCTGCTCAGCAGCAGGACGTCCGGATCCCACGACGCCAGCTCCTCGGCCAGCCCCTGCGTCACGGCCTCCCGGTGCGCCGGGACCTGGTCCGGGCTCGTCACGTGCGCCCAGCGCCGCAGGTCGTCGATCCGGTGCGGGTCGGCCGCCGCGGTCACGAGCCGCGTATGGCTGGCGACGCGTCCCGAACGCAACGACGACGGATAGCAGACGCCGTGCCGTCGCAGTTCGGCGGTCTGATTCACCAGGGCGGTCTGAATGGCCGTCGTACCGGTCTTCTCCGCGCCGATATGCAGAATGCCGCGTGGAATTCGGCCCATGTCCGAGGACGTTACCGACCCGTCCGGATTTGCGCGCCCGCTACCGGTGATCGCATTTCCTCTGCGGATGCACCACGTCCCGGACCGCGTGAAACTTGATCCGATGAGCAGCCACAGCCACCGCCGGGAAGCGGTTTTCGTCGTCGGCTCCGGCAGGAGTGGAACGAGCACCATCGCGGGAATTCTCCGGCGACTCGGATGCCACGTTCCCACGCCGGAGGTCGGGGCGGACGAGACGAATCCTCGCGGCTTCAACGAACCGCAGTGGATGGTCGACCTGCACGACGCCGTTCTCCGGCGCGCGGGCGTCGCGGTCGCCGACCCCCGGCCGGGCGCGGCGACCGACGTCGAGCACGCCGCGGCGAACGCGGGGACCGCGGCGGCGGCCGCGGCCTGGCTCGACGAACACTTCCGCGTCGCCGACCAGCTCGTGCTCAAGGATCCCCGGCTGGTCTGGTTCCTCACGCCGTGGCGCCGCGCCGCCGGCACGGCCGGCGCGCGAGCCTCCTTCGCGACGATGCTCCGGCCGCCGCCCGAGGTGGTGCGCAGCAAGTCCACCTACTACGGGCCGCAGCGGGACGCCGACGGCATCGCGATGTGGGTCAACGGCATGCTGCACACCGAGCTCGCCACCCGCGGCGCGCCCCGCGCCTTCGTCCGGTACGACGAGCTGCTGTCGAACTGGCGCGACCCCGTCGGCCAGGCCGCCGGCACGCTCGGGATCCGCCGCGCGCTGCGGCACGACGCCGAGGCCACGGCCGCCGTCGACGCGTTCGTGGACCCGGACCTGCGGCGCGTCTCGGTCACGTGGGACGACCTGTCGATCCCGCCGTACCTGCGCGACGTCGCCGAACGCACGTGGGACCACCTGTCCACGCTGGCCACGCCGGACGGGGACACACCCGCGACCTACCCGGCCGCGGACACCCTCCGCGCCGACTTCGCCCTCGCCTTCGAACAGCTCGACACCGCCTCGGCCTACCGCCGAGCCCGCAAACTCCTCCCCCGCCGAGCCCTCGGCGTCATCCCCCCACAACTCCGCAGCAGACTGGGCCGCGTCGCCAGACGGGTCATAGCGGACCGAGTGTGACGTCTGGCCTCAGACGCAGAACGTCCGCTCCCGCCAGCTCCCCACCACGCGGCCGGCGCGGTTCGCCACCAGGCCGATCCCCCGCCGCCGCTGCACCCCACCTCGTCCGCCGACGAGGATGAACACCACAGCACCCCCCACCACCAGCGGCACCCGCCATGGCGCGGGACGCGGCATGCCGTACCGCCGGAACTTGCTGAAGAGCTTCGCGCGCCCTTTGCCGTAGTTGAAGTACTGCCGCGCGATCGCCCGCACGCCGTCGCGCTCCACGTACCGGATCGCCGCGTCCGGGACCGCCGTCGTCGGGAAGCCCGCGAGGTGGGCGCGGTAGAAGAAGTCGGACTCGTCGCCCCCACCCTGGAAGGACTCGTCGAAGCCGCCGATCCGTTCCCAGACCTCGCGCGCGAACCCGCAGTTGGCGCCGAACGGCCGGGGCACGTCGGGCCAGGTGGACCGCTCGACGCCGCTCTCCCGCACGGTCACCGTCCCGTCGGGCAGCTCGCGGATCAGGTCGCCCCCGACGCACGGACCGCCGGCCGCGCGGGCCCGGTCCATGGCGGCGAGCCAGCCCGGCTGCACCTCGTCGTCGCAGTCGCACAGCAGGATGAACGCTCCGCGGGCGTGCCTCACCCCGACGTTCCGCGCGTGGTTGATGCCTCGCACGCAGCCGGCGTCGGCGCCCCGCACCCGCGGGTCCCGGGCCGCGTATCCGGCGACGACGTCCCGGCTCTCGTCCGTGGATCCGTTGTCGGCGACGACGATCTCGTAGTCGCCGTCGAAGTCCTGCGCCAGGAGCGCGTCGAGCTGCCGCGGGAGGTCGCGGGCGCCGTTCAGGCACGGTATGACGACGGAGATCACCGGTCTCATACGCCGATCGCCTCCCGCGTGTCGGCGACGACGGCGCCCAGCGCGCCGAAGTCGGCCCGTTCGTCGCGCAACCTGCTCGACGTCGACCGCCGGGCGAGCGCGAGCGCCTCCGGACTCGGCGCGAGCTCGCACGTCTCCAGCAGGCCCTCGATGGTCTTGTGCGGGTGCAGCGCCAGGTCCTCGTAGCGGACGATCTCGTCGATCTGGTCGCGCGAGGCGAGGATCGAGCGCATCCCCAGGGACCACTCGGTCGCGGCCTTCTCCGCCGGGCTCGGTGCGCGCTCGCCCGCGGCCGGCAGGGCGGCGTCGACGGCCGGGTCGCTGGGGACCAGCTCGGCACGCATGTGGCCCCACTTGCTGTCGCCGACGCCCCACCAGTCCTGGCCGTCGTGGGCGTTGCGCTCGTTCCAGGCCAGGACCGAGTGCACGAAGTCGTCCGGCCGGCGCACGATCGCGACGATCTTGCAGTCGGGGAACAGGGCCTTCAGGAACGGGATCCGGTAGGTCATCTCGGGGTACTTGTCGACCAGCCGGGGGGCGCGCACCACGGACAGGAAGTAGCCGAACAGCTTCTGGGCCCGCGCCCGCACGTCCGGGGTCGCGTCCCGGGCTTCCAGGCGGAACCGCCCGCGCGGTGCGTAGAAGCCGCTGACGTCCTCGTCGCCGCGCACCATGTTCCAGATCAGCTTCGGCTCGTTCAGCCACGCGACGTCCCGGTGCGCGCTGAGCAGCCGACTCAGGTGCGTCGTCCCGGATCTCCCGATGCCGACGACGAAGACGGGCCGGTCCACCTCCCGGATCCCCAGGCGCATCCCCAGGCCGAGGTTCGCCCGGACCACCGGGTTGAACCACTGCCCCCGCACCACGGCGGGCCGGCCCTCGAAGAACACGTAGGCGGCCAGCCGTCGTATCGCCGGCGGGAGGCCGGCCGTGCTCACGTACTCCCGGTTCAGCTGCGCAATCACTCGTCGGGTGCTCCTTGCTCGCCTCGGTGGGGCGATCTTCAGCGGGGAGATCTCACGGGCGGCCATGACATCTGGTCGACCAGGTGGTCCGGCGACTCGCCGAGCTCACCGTCGGCGAACTCACCGTCGGCAGCGGACGCCTGCGCCTCCTTGGGCGGCCACGCCCGGTCGCGCGCGGCCACGTCCCCGAGAGCGGCGGCCGCGTCCGGTTCCGTCGCTTCGGGCTCGGCCTCATCGCCCCCGTCCGTCGGCGTGGGCGGGCTGGCCACTGCGAGCCCGTCGGCCTCCGTCGCTTCGCCGGCCGGCCCGCGCGGCACTGTCACCTGCGCAGACGATTCCGCGGGCTCCTCCCGGTCGGCCGCCGCGGTCTCGCCCACGGCTGCCGCCTCGTCCGTGAGGGTCGCCTCCGGCGAGGCCCCCTCCTCCGGCGCGGGCCCGCCCGGCGGCACGACGGCGGTGGGACGCGCGTCCGCCGTCTCGGTCGTTCGCGTGCCGGGGCGCGCGGCGGCACGACGATCCGTGGCGCCCCGCCCGGCCGCCCGGCGCGGACGCGGGCGCACGGCGTGCTCGCTGAGGCCTGGGGCGCGACGGGCGAATCGGGTCGCACGGCGGCCCAGGCCGGCCGCGCGGCGACCGAGGCGGACGATCTTCCGCACGCCGAACGGGTTCCTCGCGCCGCGATGGCTCCCGACCGGCGGCGCGTCCTCGTCGCTCGAGTAGTAGCGGTACCGGTAGCCGGACCGCTCGGCGAGCTCACTCCGGTTCAGGACCGTGCCGACCAGGTCGGCGTCGACCGTGCGCAGAGCTCCGGCCGCCTCGTGGACGTGCGCCTTGTGCGCGACGCCCGCGCCGACGACGAGGATCGCGCCGCCGGTCATCTTCGCGAGGATCGCGCCGTCGGTCACCGGCAGGAGCGGTGCGGAGTCGATGAGCACGACGTCGTACTCCTTGGTGAGCCGCTCGATGACCCGCACCATCTGGACCGACCCGAGCAGCTCACTCGGGTTGGGCGGGATCTGGCCGGACGGCAGCACGTGCAGGTTCTCGTTGCCCCACGACTGCATGGCGTCGGCGAGATCGACCTTGCCGATCAGCACGGTGGTGAGGCCCACGGAGCCCTCCAGCCCGAGGTACCGCGAGACGCTGGGGCGGCGTAGGTCGCCGTCGACCACGGCGACCCGGGAGCCGGCGTCGGCCAGCGTGATCGCCAGGTTGATCGACGTCGTCGACTTCCCCTCCCCGGGCAGCGCCGAGACGACGACGAAGCACCGCGAGCTGCTCCCGACCTCGAGGAACTGGAGGTTCGTCCGCAGGCGCCGGAACGCCTCGGCGCGCCGGCCGTGCGGGCTCTCGGAGACGATCAGGGGCTGCCTCGGTGTCTCGGCGTCGAAGGGGATCATGCCGATCACGGACGCGCCGGTGATCGCCTCGACGTCGGCCGGGGTGCGGACGCGCGTGTCGAGCAGGTCGCGCAGCACCGCGACGCCGACCCCGAGCACGAGGCCCGCCAGCAGCCCGAGCGCGACGTTGAGCGCGGAGCGGGGTGAGACGGGCGCCTCGGGCACGGTCGCCTCGCGGATCGTGCTGATCTCGACCGGCGAGGTCTCGCTGCCCTCGTCGGTCTCGAGTTCCGGGACGACGGTGGCCAGGCTGTCCGCGATGCCGTTCGCCACGCCCGCGGCGACCGACGGGGACTCGTCCGTGACGGCGATGTTGATCAGGACGGTGCTCTTGGGCCGTTCGGCCGAGACACGGGACGCGAGCGACGCCGGCGTGTCCGCGAGGCCGAGCTCCTCGATCACGGGTTCCAGCACCCGAGGGCTGGTCACCAGCTCGGTGTACGAGGTCACCTGCTCGGCGGAGAAGTTCCGGCCCGCCACGAGCGAGCTCACGGAGTCCTCCCCGCCCCGTACGGAGACGAAGACCTGGGACGACGCCTGATAGCGCGGCGTGGCCAGCACGGTCACCACGACCGCGAGCACGACGGCGACCGCCGCGGTCGCCGCGATGGTCGTCCAGTACTTGCGGAGCACGCCGAGATATTCAGCCAGTCCCATAAGACCTCCGAGCCGGGAGCATTCAGAAGAATCCGGCGGGAAGAACCGCATCCCGTGCGGCGCGGAAATCACCCGCTTCCCGGTTGGGAGCGTATCCCGACAAGTCCGGGATCGCGCGCCGACGATCACACGACGACGTTCCGGCGACGCCCCGACAATGCGGACTGCGCCGGGCCTGGCTATGGTGGGGCGACATCGGCCGCCCGCGCAAGGAAAGCACCGAGAATGACGCTCGTCGCCCCACCCACGAAGGAGATCGCGGGCGAACCGGATATCAGCCCGCGGGCAGGAAAGCTGATTGTCGCGTCCACCGTCGTGATGATCGTGGGAATGCTGCTCGGGATGAAGCTCACGGGCCGTTTCGCGGTCTCGAACGTCGCACAGATCACCGGGACGCTCCTGTTGTTCATGGCACTTCCGCGGTTGTTGCGCCCGAAGGATCTCGTTCTCGTCGGACTCGGCCTGGCGTCGGTGGCGATCGCCGCGGTCGCGGCGGCCCTCCGGTACGGATACACGGCGTCGCCGTTCCACGCCGGGTACTTCCTGCTCGCGACGATCTACCTGGTGGGGATCTACCGCGCGTGCCGCGAGCGGTCGGCCGGTCCCGCGTTCGCCGAGGGCATCCGCCGGGCGGTTCCGGTCAGCCTCGTCGTGCTGCTGGCGGCCTACGCCCTCGAGATCGCCCAGGGTGTGCGCTTCCCGACGCTCGGGTTCGACGACAAGTCGCACGGGTCGGTGGCCGCGTGCTTCCTTGCCTTCGCGGCGCTGCGGTTCGGCCGCGGCCCGCACCGGATCGTCGTCGCGGTGGCGTTGTTCGGCATCGCGCTGATCACGCCGTCCCGCCTGCCCTACACCTTCGCTCCCTTCTTCCTGCTCGCGCTCTTCCTCGCGTACCGGGAGGTGCGGGGCGGGGCGCGGGCAGCCTGGCAGGTCTATCTCTCGCACCTCGTGCTGGCCACCGCGTTCGCGGCCCCCGCCGCGGTCGCCCTCCTGGCCGGGGACCGGTTCAGCGCCGGGCTCGAGCGCGTGCTCGCCGACGACGGCGCGGCCGTGGCCTCCACGGAGAGCCACCTCGACCTGCTCCTGGCGGGCGCGGAGCTCAAGACGGAGAACCTGTGGAACGTGCTGTTCGGGATCACGCCGGGCGGGTTCGCCGGCGTCCTGTACAACAGCGACGTCGACCTGCGCCTGTACCGGCTGCCCTTCGCCGCGATCGCCGAGGGCACCGCGCCGATGCACTCCAGCCTCGGGTCGATCCTGCTCGAGTTCCCCCTGTGGGTGGCCGTCGGGTTCGTGGTCCTGGCCGTCCACGCGTTCGTCCGCCTGCTGCGCCGCCGGGAGTTCGTGTTCGCCAGCTTCTTCGTGGCACTGATGGCGGCGACGACGTTCTACTCGAGTCACAACGAGCTCTTCTTCGTGATGTGCCTCGCCACCGTGCTGGTGCTGGCCTACTCGCCCGGACGCGACCTGCGCCGCCAGGCCAGCCCCGCCGGGTAGCCCGCCATCTTCGCCAGATCACCCGTGACCACCACGGCCGGGACCGCCGTCAGGAGACGCAGCGTGGCGAGCGCCCCCGGCGGACGCCGCCGCCAGGCCCGGCGGAAGAACTTGGCGCAGTAGCCGAGGAAGCCGAGCACGAGCAGGGGGCGGACCACGGCGGGGTACGGGCCGAGCCACCCCGCGATCCCCGCCAGGTAGGCCCCGTAGCGCAGCGCGTGCCGCCTGGGCCAGAGGCCGGACTTCCCGTCGCCCCGTGCGTACCGGTAGTACTGCTTCGCGTAGGCGCGCCAGGTGTCCCGCGCCGACCAGCGCGCGACTGCGCCGGGCGCGAAGGCGAACCGGAGTCCGTCCCGCTTCATCGCCAGGTCGAACACCAGGTCCTCGCAGTAGTCGAGCCACTCCGGATAGCCGCCGGCGGCCCGCCACGCGTCCCGGGTGACGAGCAGCGAGCGGCTCGACGGGAGGAACGTGTCCGGATCGATCTCGTCGCGCAGCGGCATCAGCACCGTGGCGAACAGCCGCTCGCTCCACGACGTCCACATCGGCTCGAAGAATCCGGCGACCACGTCGACGTCCTCCCGTTTCGCCGCCACCAGCGCATCGAGCCATCCCGCGTCGAGGCACGTGCCGGCGTCGGTCACGGCGATGAGCTCGTGCTGGGCCCGCTCGATCGCGAGGTTCCGCCCCTCGGAGATGTTCGCGCCCGGTGCCTCGATCACCGTCGTCTTCACGGTGGCGGTCGCACCCCAGGACTCCAGGATCGAGACGGTCGCGTCCGTCGAGCCGCCGTCGACCACCACCACCTCGTCGGGCAGCAGTGTCTGGGCCGACAGCGACTCGAGGAACGCCGGCAGGCCGCGCTCCTCGTTCAGCACGGTCATGACGAGCGACAGCTGCGGGGTCGTGCCCCACCTCCGGCGGGCCCCTCGGGCGCGCGCTGCGCCGCCGCTCATGCCCCGACCCCGATCATGGCGCCCGCCGAGTCGATCCGGTGCAGCTGTTCCGCGCGCCGGCCCACGGGCAGGAGGCAGTACGGGTGCTTCCGGTAGAACCGCCAGGCACCCGCGAGTTCCAGCTTCCACGCGCTCGCCGAGAATCCGCGCCCGGTCTCGCGGCCCCACCCGTGCAGCCACCGCACGTCGCCGTCGACCCGCACGCTCAGGCCCTGCTGCCAGGCCCGCACGCCCAGGTCGGCGTCCTCGTAGTAGACGAAGAACCCGTCGTCCCAACCTGCGAGCGCCTGGAAGTCCCGGCGGGTGATCGCGAGGGCGGCGCCCATCGCCCAGACGACGTCGACCAGCTCGCCCGGCCGGGCGAAACGCTGGTACCGCTCGTCGGGCAGGCGGAACAGGTGCTTGAGCTTCCGCGTGAGAAACGGTGTTCCCCGGCCGTTCTCCTGCGGTGTCCCGTTGGCGTTGACGAGCTGCGGCGCGACGATGCCGCCGTACCGGCGCGCGCCGTCCGCGAGGGCGGCGATCCCGTCCTCCGTGACCGTGACGTCCGGGTTGCAGAAGATCAGGACGTCCGCGTCGACGGTCGCCGCGCCGATGTTGTTGGCCGCCGAGAACCCCTGGTTGGACGGGAGGTCGAGCACGCGGGCGCCCAGTTCGCGGGCGACGCGTGCGGAATCGTCGGAGGACGCGTTGTCGACGACGATCCACGGGTAGGGGCCGAAGGGCTTGCCCTCCCAGAACTCCGCCAGGGCCCGGGCGCTGTTGTAGGTCACGGTGATCAGGGCGACGTCGCCGTCTGTGCCCACGGACGTTCTCCTCGTGTTCGGGGTCGGGATCGGGTGTCTCGGGCGCGGCGGTGTCTCGCCCGCGGCGGCCCGTGGCCGGAGGGCCGCTCAGTACGCCCCGCTCGGCATGAAGACCTCCCGCGCCGTGCGCAGGATGATCCCCACGTCCCCGAGCAGGGACCAGTTCTCGACGTAGTACAGGTCCAGCCGCACGCTCTGGTCGACCGGCAGGTCGTTGCGCCCGCTCACCTGCCACAGGCCGGTCAGCCCGGGCTTGACGTACAGGCGACGCTTCCACATGTCGTCGTACTGCCGCACCTCGTCGGCGACCTGCGGTCGCGGCCCCACCAGGCTCATGTCGCCCTTGAGGACGTTGATGAGCTGCGGGAACTCGTCGATCGAGTACTTGCGCAGGAAGCGCCCGACCCGCGTCACGCGGGGATCGTTCCGCGGCTTGTAGAAGACGCCGGCCTCGGCGCCGAGCGCCTCGGTCAGCCGCGCCTCGGACCCCAGGCGCATGGAGCGCAGCTTGTACATGGTGAACGGCTCGCCGTTCAGCCCGATGCGTTGCTGGCGGAAGAGGGCCGGCCCGCGGGAGGTGAGCCGCACGAGGGCGGCGCAGACGACGAGGGGCACGAAGGTCACCGCCAGGATCACGGTCGCGCCGACGAGGTCGAACGCGCGTTTGGCGCCGTGCTGCGGTCCCGTGTAGCCGGGATGGGTCACCTGCACCATCGGCACGCCGTCGACGGGTGTCACGACGAGCCGCGGGGCGGCGACGTCGGCCAGGCCGGGTACCACCACGAGCTTCGCGCCGGTGGGTTCCAGGTCCCAGGCGAGTTGCTTCAGGGCGGCGGGCGTCGCGCCCTCGTGCGCGGTGACGGCCACGGCGTCGGCGTCGACCCGCGCCGCGACGTCGGCGGCCTGCTCGACGGAGCCGAGCACGGGCACGCCGTCGACCGGCGACGCGGATCCGGCACCACCGCGCACGCACACGCCCACCACCTCGAAGCCGGCGCCGCTCGCCCGCTCGATGCGGCGGCCGAGGTCGCGGACCGCCTCGCGCGATCCGACGAGCACGGTGCGCCGGCGGCACTCGCCCCGGCGACGTCGCTCGTGCAGTCGCCGCTGCAGCAGCCATCGCCCGAGCACGAGCAGCGCGAGCCCGACCGGGAGCGTCACCGCCACGTACGAGCGCGCCAGGTCGAACTTCGCGAGGAAGCAGATCACTGCCACGAGGCCGAACATGGCGAGCGACCCGCGGGTCACGCGCAGGTACTCCTCGCGGCCGGAGCCGATGATCTCGGGTCTCCTGGACCCGGCCAGGCCGAGGGCGAGCACCCATCCCTCCACGAGCACGACGCTCAGCAGGACGTACAGTCCGCCGCGCGGTTCGAGCAGCTCGACCTCGACGGCCCGGTCGAACCGCAGGAAGTATCCGAGGCCCACGCCGAGGCTCACGGCGATCAGGTCGTAGGCCAGCGCCCGCGTGGTGAGACCGTCCTGCCAGCGGGCGGCGGCGCCCCGTCGCGGGCGCGGGATCTCGATCTGGAACGCGTCCGCACCCTTCGCGGGCGACGGCGGCCCGGAGAACTGTTCCTCCAGCGCCCTGGTCTCGCGATCCAGGTCGGGGACCGACACGGTGTTTCTCTCGATCGTCACGATCCATCCCGAGATCACTCGTCCGGCCACCGGGCCGGGCGCGGCGCCCACTGGGGGCACGGCACCCGGCCCGGTGATTGACGTCAGGTAGACCCGGCCCAGCACCACGGCCGGGGAGGAGGCCGCGCGGACGAGCGCGGCCTCCGTGGTCAGGCTCTGCCGCGCGCCCGGCGCGTCACGACGAGGGCGGCGACGCCGACGAGCAGGAGGCCGCCGGCCACCGCCAGATAGGGCAGACCCGTCGCGCCCGTCGCGGCGAGCCCGTCGTCGCCGGGCTGCTTGCCGTCGTGACCGGGCGGGATCGGCAGGACCGTGAAGGCCGCCGGGTTCGCCAGGTCGCCGTCGTCCGGATCGACGAACCTGACCGTGTAGTCGCCCGCCTTCAGGTCCACCATGGTGAGCGTCGCCGGGTCGTCGTCGTTGGCCAGGAAGGCGCCGCCGGCGTCATCCATGGCCACGATCTGGGTGGCGGGCCGGACCGCGGCGGGCTCGGCCGCGGTGGTGCCGACGTTCGTGGTGTGCAGCGCGGTCGTGGTGATCCGCGCGGCCGTCGTGTCCGCGGAGGCGACGGCCACGGAGGCGGGCTCGATCGCGGCGGTGTCGCCGGCGGCACCGTTCATGGTGGCGTCGCCGCTGCCCGCGACGGTCAGCTCCGCGGTGTCGACGATGCCGCCGTCCTCGTCGATCAACTGGAGAAGGCCCGTGGTGTCCACGGCGCAGGACACCGTGGCGTCGACGGGTGTTCCCTCGAAGACCACGGAGTCGCTCAGCGAGATCGTGCACAAGAACTCGTCCGGGCCGTAATCGTCGCCGTTGTCGTCGCCTACGGCGCTCGTTGCGCCGACAGGCATGGTGAGAGCCGCGAGTGTGAAGGAGGCGGCGATAATGCGTCGAAGCATTGCTCTTTTCCCCTGTGTGTTGCGTTCTGCTGCGTGAAGGTGCGTAACAGCACCTGACTCACGGGCCCGAAATGAACTCCTGGCGCCCGCTCCACGTCATTCAGCTCTGCCCAGCAGATCATCCGAGATCGTGATATCTGCGGGCCTGGGGCCCGGAGTAACACGAAGAATGATGTCTCCGGATTGACGCTTCCCGGTGATCATGGCATAGGTCACAGACACTGTCGCGCCGGGCGACAGTTCAATGTCTCGCGAAGCCACCGAGAATTCGCCCTGCTTCTTCGGGGTAAGTCCGATTTCTTGATCGCCCGAATATGCGCCCGCAACCCATCCACCTGCGGGTGCGTACACCAATGAGCGCAGCCGTATCTCTCCGGGATTCTTCTCGCCGTACCCCACGAAGTACTCCGGCATCACCCCGGCCCCGCCCTCGGGAACCCTGGAGGTGTACGTGACCGTCACGTCGAGTTCCCGCGAGCCGTCCCGGCGCTCCGCGACCACCGCCACGTCCACCTCGGTGTCGAGGTAGTAGGCGATCTTGGCCATGTTGATCCCCTGGGTGAACACGCCCACCACCGGGGAGTCGCCGCGGACACCGGTCAGGGAGCCGTCGAGCACGGTACCGGCGAGCCGCCGGTTCACGGCGTCGTCGCTCGACCACACCAGCAGCCGCCCCTGACGCGCGGACTCCGCGAGCGCGGCGATCATGTCCGCCTCGCCGCCCTCGCGCGGGTCGGAGAGCCGATCGAACGCCTGCTTGGCGACGTGCGCGAAGATCATGTCCTGCGCCCGTGGCTCCTCGTGCTCGAAGTACACGTCGTGGAGCAGGTAGTCCGCCAGTTCGTCCGGGGCGACCCGCCGACCCTCGGCGATCTCGACCGGCCCGGTACCGCGCAGCAGCGCCGCCAGTGTCACCGGGTCGGTCGTGAGGACGCCGTCCACCCGCTGTCCCGTCTCGCGCATCCACATCGTCCGTGCCAGCTCAGCCGTCCGCGGGAAGTCCGGCGTCATCGTCACGTTCTGCATCCAGCGCCCGACCTCGCCACCGGCGCCCAGCACCGACCGCTCGTCCGGCGTCAAGGGAAGCACCGGCTCGTCGTACGGGCCGAGCGTGCCACCCGGCAGCTGGTCCGCGAGCGTCACCGTGCCGTCGACGGCGCGCAGCAGCAGCACCGTTCCCGCGATGCCCCCGAGCGCGCGGGGCTCCGCCGGGTTCTGCACGAGGACCAGGTAGTCGCGCGGGCCCTCCGCGCCGAGAAGCGGGGGCAGCACGTCCGCCGCCCGCGCGGCCGTCGCCGTCGTCGACCGGAGGCCGTCGATCTGTGCGCGGAGTTCGGCGACGGCAGCGGTGACCTGCGGCAGCATCGCACCGTCCAGCCGCCCGACCCGCTCGGCCGCGAGTTCCACGGACCGGTCGGCACGGACGACATCGGGCGCCACCTTGCGGAGCGGCTCCAGGTCGATCCGGCCGTCCCGGGGGGCGAAGGTCCCGGGATCGACGAGTTCCGCGCTTCGGGCGAGATCCGGCAGGGCGCCCCGCGCGAGCTCGTCGACCACCTCGGACATCGTCGCGATCGCCTCGGCCGTAGGGCCGGTCCCGGGCAGTTCCCGCGCCACGGACCAGTGCGGCCCACGGGTGGCGTCATGCGCGCGACGCGCGTCCTCCTGGATGCCGGAGAGCCGCGCCTCGAGTCCGTCGGTGTCCCCCGCGAGGACGTCCTCCCGCAGCGCGGTGACACCGGCGGCCGCGTCGGACAGCGCGGCACGCGCCCGGAGGGCGTCGACGGCCGCCCAGCCGACCGTCACGGCGAGGAGGAGCAGCGCGACGACGGCCGCCCACAGCACGATTCGCAGCGCGCGGCGGCGTCTCCCGTTCCAGAAGGGCTCTCGTCGGCGCGGCGGCCGCGCCGGCGCCCCGTCCGGCAGTTCCGGCGCGCGCTCGAGGAGCTCGGAACCGGACCGACGAGCCGGCTGCGCCGTGAACTGCGGAGCGCCCGCCCATTTGTCGCCCCATCCCGGATGTGTCACAGGCCCCCCTGCCTGGAATTCAGAACTCGGTCCGCATTTCCGCCCCTCGACATCGGAGTCCCGATCGGACAGACATCAGACATTCGGGCGGATATCCCCGGCGGAATACACCGTTGCGCGATACGTTACCGGCGGGTCCACGACCAGTCCTGCGCAAGTGTGATCGCCTGTGGACAACACGACCGCGCTCTGGTTCTGCACCACCATGACGCGAAGAGTCCCCGACGAGAAGGTCCGCGCCCCCATGCCGTACACCGTGCTCACCGTCTGCACCGGGAACATCTGTCGCTCGCCCGCCGCCGCGGCCCTGCTGGCCGGCCGACTCGACGATTCGGTCCGCGTGTCGAGCGCGGGTACCGGCGCCCTGGTCGGCCACCCCGTCCCCGAACGGATGGCCGAGCTCGTGGCCGCCGCCGGAGGCGACGTCAGCCGCTTCGCCGCCCGGCAGGCGACCCCCGAGATGATCCGGGAGGCCGACCTGATCCTCGCCCTCACCGTGCGACACCGCGCCTGGGTGGTGGACCAGGTCCCCGCGGCCGTCCGCCGCACCCTCACGCTGCGCGAGCTCGGCCGGCTCGTGGGCACGATCCCGGCCGGCGCGTTCGATCCCTCGGCGCTGCCCGACGACGCCGCCCGGCTCGCCGCGCTCGTCCCCCTGGCCCTCGGCGAGCGCCCCCGCCACGCGGGAGCCCGGCACGACGACGACGTCGTCGATCCCTACGGGCGCCCAGCGTCCGCCTACCGCGCCTCGTTCGACCAGATCACCGAGGGCCTGGCGCCACTGCTGCGCGCGATCAGGCCGCGGCCCCGCTGGCCGTCGCTCTGACGCGGCTCCCTAGACTGGTCCCGTGCCCACCATCGTCGAGCTCCTGGCGCATCCGGAACGGCGTCGCCCCAGCCCCCCGGCCCCGCGTGCGAACCTCGCGCGCGTCCTCCTCGCCGGGATGGCGGTCTGGGCGGTCGCGCTCGTCGTCGCGCTCGTGATGGCCCTGACCGGCGCGGCGAGCTGGTCCGCCGTCGCGATCTGCGGCACGGGACTCGCCCTGGGGGCGCCCGGCATCCTCTGGGCCCGCCGACGCAAGGCCTGACGGTCGGACCCGGGTCGCACGCGCGGCTGCCGGGCCACGCGCCGGCACCATCACGCTGCGAAAGCAGTCCGCACCGTCCCCGGTGCCGACCGCCTCGATCAGTCCTCGGCGCCGACCGCCTCGATCGCACCGTCGTCCACCAGCGGGGCCTGGTCCGGCCAGTCGCTCGCGCGGGTCTCGACGTCGGTCTCCGAGTGCGCCCCGCAGCCGTGGTCGAGCGAGACGACCTTGCCGTCGTCGGGCGACCACTCGTTCGCGCAGACGCCGAACAGCTGCCCCATGGGACCGGCGAGCGGGATCAGGAAGCCGCAGCTGAGGCACTCGGACGCGGAGGCCACCGCGCCGGCCGACGTCGGACCGCGCGAACCCCGGTACCACCGCTCGGCCGCCGCGTCGCGGCCCTCGGGCGACAGCACCCGCGCACGAGCGAGCGCGAGTTCGTCGATCGCCACCTCGTCGATCTCGGGGTCACCGGTCGGCGTGAACCCCGGCTCCAGGCGCGGATCGTCGGCGCGGAACGGCAGCACGTCGCCCGAGCCGATGTCGCCGGGGCGCAGGCGCTCGGACCACGGGACCCAGGCCGGGGCGAGGATCGCCTCGTCGCCGGGCAGGAGCTCGACCTCGGAGACCGTCGCGGTGCGGCCACGGGGGACGCGGGCCACGGTCACGGTCCAGTGCCAGCCGCGGTACCCCTTCATGGTCGCCGCGAAGCGGTGCGACACCACGCGGTCGGCCTCCTGGGAGGTGCCGAGGTGCTCGCCGACGTCCGACGGGTGCTCCGCGACCTCCTGGGCCGCGGCGAGCGCCAGCTCCACGGCACCGTTGAGCACGGCGTCGCGGCTGGTGCGAGTAGTACGGCGAGCGGTGGCGCGCCGGGCGGGTGCTGTCGTCGTCACTGTGGGCCTCACGGGTGGTCGATCAGGCCGCGAAGTCGTCCGCGACCTTGCGCAGCATCTTCGCGATCTGCTCCGAGTTGGCGGGGTACCGCCCTCGCCGCAGGCTGTTCGCCGCGACGTCGAGGAGCTTGTGCAGGTCCTCGACGATCACGGCCATGTCGTCGGGCGGTGTGCGCTTGTTCTTGGCGACCGACGGCACCGCGGTGTCGAGCACGCGGACGGCCAGCGCCTGCGGCCCCTTGCGTCCGTCCGCGACGCCGAACTCGACCTTCGCCCCGGGCTTGGGCACGACGCCCGCGGGCAGCGCGGAGGCATGGAGGAACACCTCGCCGCCGTCGTCGCTCCCGATGAAACCGAAGCCACGATCGGCGTCGAACCACTTGACCTTGCCGGTGGGCACCTGAACCTTCTCCTGCTGCGCGGCGAGAGGGTCTCGCCGTTACGGACTGGGGTGGCCGCAGCTCGTCGACGCACGCGCGGGAACTGCTGACCAGAGAACAAGGTTACCGGTCCGGCGCAGGGTACGTCGCCTCCATTCCCGCGCATCGTCTCCCACAGGTCGGCCCCCGCACATCCCCCGGTAAATCCGCCGCCGAACATCGCCTCCCGCGCATCGTCGTCCTCACGTCGCCCGGACAGAACGGATGAAACGCCCGGACGGGGCGGCTGGAACGGCCGAGCCCGCTTGAGGAAACCCCCAGGTGCGCCCCGTAGCATGGGTGGGATGGCCTCATCGCTCCACGAGGCGCCCGCATCGGCCACCCGGCAATTCGCCGAGGACCTCCGGCAGCGCTCGGACACCGCGCTCGTCGCGCTGTTGCGCGCACGCGGCGATCTGGCCGTCCCGGCCCCCGCCACGCTCCGGTCCCTCGCGGCCCGGGCATCGAGCCACACGTCGCTGGAGCGCGCCCTGGCCCAGGTGGACGCCCTGGTGCTGCAGGTGGTCGAGGCGGTCACGGCGCTGGGCCGTTTCCCGCGCGAGGACGTACCGCACGCACTCGGCGCCGCGGTTCCCGACTCGGCGCTGCCCAGCGCCGCGGCGCGACGGCAGATCGACGACGCCGTCGAGGCCGCGGTGACCGCCGCCCTGCTCTGGGACGACGGTGGCGCGCTGCACCCCTCCCCCGGTCTCGACGAGGTCTTCGGCCACTACCCCGCCGGCCTCGGTCCGGTCCGCGGTGAGACGACCGACACCGACCGGCCCCTGACCGACCGGCTCCGCGCGACGCCGCCGGAGCAACGCGCCGTCCTGGAGGCGCTGGCGTGGGGACCGCCCGTGGGGCGGGTGCCACCGTCGGGTACCCGGCAGCGCGAGGCGGTCGACGAGCTCGTGGGCCACGGCCTGCTGGCCCGGGCCGACGCCCAGCACGTCCTCCTGACGAGAGAGGTGGGGCTCGCGCTCCGCGGGGGCCGGACGCACCGCGCGCCCGCGTTGCGCCCCGAACCCACCGGGCGGGCCGTCCCGGCGGAGACCGTCGCCGCGGAGTCCGCGAGCGCCGCGCTCGAACTCGTCCGGCGCGTGTCCGTACTGCGGTCGGCGTGGTCCGACGACCCGCCGCGCGTCCTGCGGTCCGGCGGCCTGGGGGTGCGTGACCTGCGCCGCCTGGCGGCCAGGCTGGAGTGCGACGAGGAGGCGGCGGCGTTCGTCGCCGAGCTCGCGGCCGAGGCGGGCCTCATCCGGGACGACGGCGAGGTCGATCCCTCGTTCGTCCCGCTGGACGTGGCGTGGTCCGAGCTGGACGACGCCGATCGCTGGGCCGTGCTCGCACGCGCGTGGGTGTCGTCGCACCGCACCCCGTGGCGGGTGGGGACGCGGGACGAGGGCGGGGCGCTGCGCTCGGCGCTCTCTCCCGACCTGGAGCGAGGCTGGGCGCCGCGGTTGCGCGCCGCGGTCCTGCGGGTCCTGGGCTCGAGCGGGAACGCGCTGCCTCCCGACGACGTCGTCGCCGTGCTGACCTGGGAGGCTCCCCGCAACGCCCCACCGTCGACCGCGGTGCGCGGCCTGCTGGCCGAGGCGTCGTGGCTGGGGCTGACGGGTGCGGGTGCGATGTCCCCTCCCGGCCGGGCCCTGCTGGCGGACGTCCCGGACGAGCCGATCGCCGACGCGCTGCGCGGGGTGCTGCCCCCGGAGGTCGGCGAGATCTTGCTGCAGGGTGACCTCACCGGTGTCGTGCCCGGGCGTCCGTCGCGGGAACTGGCGAGCCTGGTCGAGATCGCGGCGGACACGGAGTCGCGCGGCGCGGCCACGACGGTGCGGTTCTCGGCGGCGTCCGTGACCCGCGCGCTCGACCGGGGGCGCTCGGCGGACGATCTGCTCGCCGCCCTCGCCCGGCACTCGCCGGTGCCGGTGCCGCAGCCCCTCGAGTATCTCGTGCGCGACACCGCCCGGCGGCACGGTGCGGTGCGGGTGGGCGTGGCGTCGTCGTACCTGCGCGCCGCCGACGAGGTGACACTCGCCGGGCTGGAGCACGATCCCGCCCTCGCGCACCTGAGACTCGTCCGGCTTGCGCCGACGGTGCTGGTGTCGTCGGCCCCGCCGGCGCTTCTGCACGAGACCCTGCGCGAGCGGGGCGTGGTCTCCGCGCTGGAGGGCCCGGACGGCCGCGTGCTCGACGTGCGCCACCGCCGCCCCGAGGACCCGCGCGGTCCGCGCCCGCCGGCCGCCCGACCGGCCCGCACGATCGCCCACGGGGCACGCGGCGGGACCGACGCCGGCCCGCCGGTCCGCTCCCAGCCCGACCTGTCCGCACTGGTCGCGGGGCTTCGCGCGGCCGACGACGACGCCCACGCGTCGGAGCCCGACACCGCGCGCCCCGGCGACGCCGCGAGACCGCCCGCGCCGCCTCCGCCGTCGGGCACGGACGCGGGCACGGACCCGGGAACACAACCGCACGCCGACGGGTTGGCTCTGCTGCGCGAGGCGGTCCGGGACGGACTGCTGGTCCGGGTCGACGTGGTCGGCGCGGCCGGGAAGCTCGAGCGTCGTACGCTGCGCCCGCTGCGGCTCGACGGCGGCCGGCTGCGCGCCGTCGACCCGGCACGGGACGCCGAGATCACCGTGGCGGTGCACCGTGTCGCCCGCGTCGCGGCCCTCGACGACGGGCCGTAGGTCGCGCGGGCACGCGCGCCGCACGACCGTGACGGAGCTCCCGAGCACGACGGGACGACCCGCCGAGCACGACGGAACGAGAGAGAGAACGCCCATGGCCGACGGCCCGCTCATCGTCCAGAGCGACAAGTCGCTCCTGCTGGAGGTGGACCACCCGCGGGCGGCGGACGCCCGCCGGGCGATCGCGCCGTTCGCCGAGCTGGAGCGCGCTCCCGAGCACATCCACACCTACCGGCTGACGTCGCTGGGGCTGTGGAACGCGCGGGCGGCCGGGCACGACGCCGAGCAGGTGGTGGACACCCTCATCGAGTACTCCCGCTATCCGGTGCCGCACGCGCTCCTGGTCGACGTCGCGGAGATCATGGCGCGGTACGGACGCCTCCAGCTCCAGAAGCACCCGACGCACGGCCTGGTCCTCACCGCCACGGACAAGGCGGTGCTCACGGAGGTGCTGCGCAGCAGGCGGACGGCAGGGCTGGTCGGGGACCGGATCGACGAGGCGGCGGTCGTGGTCCATCCCTCGCAGCGGGGTCACCTCAAGCAGGTGCTGGTCAAGCTCGGGTGGCCGGCCGAGGACCTCGCGGGGTACGTCGACGGCGAGGCGCATCCGATCGCGCTGACGCCGGTGACCACGCCGCGGGCGCCGGGTGAGGAGCCCCGGGAGTGGGCTCCGCGGCCGTACCAGGCGCAGGCCGTGGAGGGGTTCTGGCACGGCGGGTCGGGCGTGGTGGTGCTGCCGTGCGGCGCGGGCAAGACGATCGTGGGTGCCGGCGCGATGGCGAGGGCCGGGACGACGACGCTCATCCTGGTGACGAACACCGTCAGCGCCCGGCAGTGGCGCGACGAGCTGGTGCGGCGCACGACCCTGACCGAGGACGAGATCGGCGAGTACTCGGGCGCGAAGAAGGAGATCAAGCCGGTCACCATCGCCACCTACCAGGTGCTCACCACGAAGCGGAAGGGCGTGTACACGCACCTCGAGCTGCTCGACGCCCGCGACTGGGGTCTCGTCCTCTACGACGAGGTGCACCTGCTCCCGGCGCCGATCTTCCGCATGACCGCCGATCTCCAGGCGCGGCGGCGGCTGGGCCTCACGGCCACGCTGGTCCGGGAGGACGGCAAGGAGGACGAGGTGTTCAGCCTGATCGGGCCCAAGCGGTTCGACGCGCCGTGGAAGGACATCGAGGCGCAGGGCTACATCGCGCCCGCGGACTGCGTGGAGGTGCGGCTGACGCTGCCGGAGTCGGAACGCATGGCGTACGCGACGGCCGAGCCCGAGGACAAGTACCGGCTCGCCGCCTCTGTGCCGGGGAAGAATCGCGTGGTGGAGACGCTGGTCGCGCGGCATCCCGACGACCAGGTGCTCGTGATCGGACAGTACGTGGACCAGCTGGAGGAGCTGGCCGCGCACCTGGACGCGCCGCTCATCACGGGGGCGACGACGGTCCGGGAGCGGCAGCGGCTGTTCGCCGCGTTCCGGACCGGTGACATCTCGCGGCTGGTGGTGTCGAAGGTCGCGAACTTCTCGGTGGACCTGCCGGAGGCGTCGGTGGCGATCCAGGTGTCGGGGGCGTTCGGGTCGCGGCAGGAGGAGGCGCAGCGGCTGGGCCGGATCATGCGCCCCAAGGAGGACGGCCGGACCGCGCACTTCTACGCGGTGGTCGCCCGCGACACGGTGGACCAGGACTTCGCCGCGCACCGTCAGCGGTTCCTGGCCGAGCAGGGCTACGCGTACCGCATCGTGGACGCCGAGGACCTGCTCGCGGCGTGATCGAAGACGGCGTGATCGAAGGCGGGTAGAGGACACCCCGCATATCACCTTTTCTGATTTGCGAGCCCCACGGCACCGGGTGACCATCAATGTCGTGACCCAGACCCCCGCCCCTCCAGTTCATCCGGTTCCGGATGTTCCTCCGGACCCGGAGGCCCACGCCGGGACGGCGTCGTCCCGGCATACCGTCCTCGCGGGCGTCATCGCCGGTGGCGTCCTCATCGGGTTGTTCAGCGCCGCGTTCGCCATCGGCGGGACGACACCGACGGACCAGGCCGAGGCGGACGTCGGCGGGACGCAGCCCCTCGCGTCCGAGCCGACCCCCACCGGCACGGAGCTCCTGTCCGCCAAGGTCCAGGCCGCGACGATGCAGGACATCCTGCCGTCGGCCATGCCGATCGTCGTCGACACGCCTGTCACGGACGAGGCCGGGGTGCTCTCCGCCGAGGAGTACGAACTCGTGTCCGAGGCCGTCGCCGCCGTCGAGGCGGAGACGTCGCTGCGGCTCTTCGTGGTGTACCTCGAGACGTTCGACGGCATCCCCCCGGAGGACTGGGCGGACGCGACGGCCACGAAGTCGGGCCTCACCCCGGAGGAGCTGCTGCTCGCCATCGCCACCACGGACCGCGTCCAGGGCCTGTCGGTCGACGTCAACGGGCCGGTGTCGAGCCGGGAGCACGCGTCGATCATCGTCGCCTCCGAGGACGCGGTGGCCGACGGCGACTGGGCCGGCGCCGCGGCCGACGCCGCCGACGCCGCGCTCGCCACGCGGGAGTCGGGCGCGTCGCCCTGGCTGACGGTCCTGGCGCTGCTCGCCCTCGTCGCGGTCGGCGCGGCGCTGGCGGTCGGCTGGTGGTATCTGCGGCACCGGCAGCCACGGGGCCAGCCGGGAGCGGCGGGAGCGGCGGAGATCGCGAGCGCAGGCGGCGACGGATCTGGCGCCGGGGATGTTCCGGCGGAGGAGACCGCGCGCGTCGGCGCGACCGTCGGCGCGACGGTCACCTCGGCCGTCGCCGGCGGCGAGCCGGCCGGGTCGAAGACGCCGGCCGCTCCCGCGTGGCCCGCGTCGGGCCCGGCCGTGGCCGCACCCGCACTGGCGCCGACCCGGTCCGCGGTCCCTACCCCGGTGACTCCGGCTCGGGCCGGGGTGGTGGCTTCCGTCGCAACGCCGGGCGTGGTCGGCACGCCGTCGGACGTGGAGGACGGCGAACTGTCGGGTGCGGCGCTGCCCGGCGGCGTGGCCGGGCGCGACGTTCCGGGCCGCGACGTTCCGGGCCGCGACGTTCCGGGCCGCGAGGTTTCCAGCGACGCCGCGCTCGATCGCGAGGTTCCCGGTCGCGACGTTTCTGACGGCGGCCCCCGGGACGACGAGCTGTCCGACGACGAACTGTCCGACGACGACCTCGCGGCCCGGGTCGACGACGTGCTCGTCACGCTCGACGACGCGCTGCGCACCTCGGCGCAGGAGTTCGAGCTGGCGCGCGCGGAGTCGAGCGGCGCGATCGTGCACGACCTCCAGGTCGTCCTCGCCGACGCCACCGAGCGGACGCAGGAGGCCTTCGCGTTGCGCGCCGAGCTCCTGGCGGCCGCCGACGGCTCCTGGCGGGACCTCGCGCTCCGGGTGCTGGCGACCTGTGCCGAGGCAGCGACGCTGCTCGACTCGGGCACGGCGCCGCTCGAAGAGGTACGCCGGCTGAAGGCCCGGGCGAACCGCCTCCTGAACGAGTCCTGGCAGCGTGCGGGCGGGCTCGACCGGCAGATCGAGCAGGTGCGCAAGGATCTCGCCGACCTCGCCGAGGAGTTCCCCGCCGACGCGGTGCGCCCGGTGGCCGACAACGCCGAGCTGGCGGAGCGCCTCGTCGAGGACGCCCGCCGGGCGATCGACACGGGCCGCGCCGCGAGCGCCAAGCGGGACCGGGCGTTCGCCGCCGCGACCGCCCGTGGCGCGCAGAACGCGCTGGGCCAGGCCGAGCGGCTGCTCCGGGAGGTGGAGGACACCCGGACCGACCTGACCGAGGCCACGCCGCGGCTGGACAAGGCGGTGGCATCGCTCACCCAGGACGTGGCCGACACCGAGCGGATCGCGGGTGGCGACCCGCAGGCGGCGATGGCCCGGACCACGGCCCGAGCCGCACTCAAGCAGGTCGAGGTCACCCGCGAGAGCGCCGACCCGTTCGCCCTGCTGGCCCGCATCGCCGCGGCCGAGGGCGCCCTGGACCGCGCGCTCGTGCGGCACCGGGACGCGTCGGAGGTCGACGCCCGCGCGGCCGCTCTGGTGCGGGACACCCTCGAGCGTCTCGACGTGCGACTCCGCCAGGTCGACACGCTGATCACGACCAGGCGGGGCGCCGTCGGGCCGGATGCGCGGATGCGTCACGCCGAGGCGGCACGCCTGACGGCCGCGGCGCGGGACGCGCGGGCGCGGGCGGACCGCGGGGCGGCGCTGGAGCTGGCGCACCGGGCCGACACGCAGGCGTACCAGGCGCTCACGGCCGCCATGCGGGACGCCGCCGACGACGGGGCACCCAGCGGCATGCCGCTCGCCGGGATCAACCTGACGCTCGAGGGCCGGCGCGGGCACGGCGCGGGCGCCAGCAACCGTGGCGGCCTGCTGGGCCTGCTCATCCGGTCGCCGAAGCACGTGCGGACGGGCGGGATCGGCGGAGGCTTCGGGGGCGGAGGCTTCGGCTCCGGCCGAGCGGTCTGAGCGAGCAGAGTGTGATCGGCCGGTTGCCGAGTGGCCGACCGGTTGCCGGGTGATCGGTCGCGCGGGGGACGACCTCGTTCCTCCGGGCCCGTCCCCTACTCCCGCGTCCCCTGTTCCCGCGACCCCGCGGGCCGTATCGCCGCGACGAAGGCGTCCGCGAGGCCGTCGCCGAACCGCGCGGTCTCGTCGGCGTGCTTCTCGATGTCGTCGACGACGGCGGGGACGTCGACGTCGCCCGCCTCGACGGCCCAGCGCGCCGCGAGGTCGGCGCCCGCCTCGGGATGGAACTGCACGCCGAGCGCGGAGCCCCACCGGAACGCCTGATAGGGGTACATGTCGCTGGAGGCCAGCCAGGTGGCGCCGTCGGGCAGCTCGACGACCGCGTCGGCGTGCATGCTCACCGCACGCGTCACGGCCACGGCGTCGGCGCCCGCGGCGCCGGATCCCGGCACGTCGACCCGCGCGGCGCCGGCACTCACCGCTTCGGTGCTCCGCCCGCCAGCGCCCGTCGCCTCGGTTCCCGCGGCGCCCGGGCCCCCGGAGACGGCCGCGAGCGCCGGACCCGTCACGACGTCGGCGAGTGCGGCCTCGCGCCAGGCGATGGCGGCCGCTCCCGCTTCACGCCCCGGAGGCGCCGCGACCTGCACGGATCCTCCGCCCGCGACGGCGAGCAGCTGGGCACCGAGGCAGATGCCGAGCGCCGGGACGCCGGAGCGCGCGGCGTCGGCGAGGAGGTCGCGCACGGCGGGCAGCCATGGTGCGTCGTCGTCGGAGTAGGCCGACATGGTGCCGCCGAGCACGACGAGCGCGTCGCCGAGGTCCCCCGCCGCCGGGATCGTCTCGCCGGCGAACGCGAGGACGAGTCGGACGCCCGGTCCCAGGCGTGCGGCGTAGCGGTCCATGGGGACGTCGCGGTCGTTCTGGATCACCGTGATCCGCGGCGCGGTGACCTGCGCCGCGGAGTGGTCGGAGGGTTTGGAGACAATCACGGTGGCTCAAAGTACATCCACGGCTACGCTGGGGTCCATGCCCGTTCCGTCAGCGCAGGCTCTGCCGCGTCGTACCTACCTCATCGTCGACGGCGAGAACATCGACGCGACGCTCGGGATGAACGTCCTGAACCGCAGGCCTGCCCCGGACGAACGACCGCGCTGGGACCGTATCTCGGCGTTCGCGCAGAAGGTGTGGTCGCAGGACGTCGTGCCGCTGTTCTTCCTGAACGCGACGTCGGGCCAGATGCCCATGCCGTTCGTCCAGGCGCTGCTCGCGATGGGGTACCGGCCGATCCCGCTCGCCGCGCAGGGTTCGGAGAAGGTGGTCGACGTCGGCATCCAGCGCACGCTGGAGGCTCTGCGCGACCGTCCCGGCGACGTGCTGCTGGCCAGTCACGACGGCGACTTCCTGCCGCAGATCGAGGATCTCCTGGAGGACGAGGACCGCCGCGTCGGGCTGCTCGGCTTCCGGGAGTTCGTCAACGCGCGCCTCGCCGAGCTCGAGGAGCACGGCCTGCACATGTACGACCTCGAGGGCGACGCCGACGCGTTCACGACCCTCCTGCCGCGGGTGCGGATCATCCCGATCGAGGAGTTCGACCCGGTCAAGTACCTGTAACTCCCGACAGTGCCTTCCCGAGCCGCCGGGCTCCGTCGTCCTCGGCTCGTACCTCGCCTGCGGGCGCCGTCGCTACGCTTCCGGTGGCCGGGGACCGGTTGGTTCGGTCCTGTCAGCTGCCGTCGGCCTCGAGCGCCGCCTGCTTCTTGCGCAGCCGGTGCAGCTCCGCGTCGAGGTTCTGCCGGGCCGGTTCCTCCCAGGCGGCGCCCATCGGCGAGCAGAACAGCGACTCGCGGGCCAGCAGCTTCGAGACGATCTTGATGCGCGCGGCCAGGTAGTGGGGCAAGGGGATGTGCTCGTACTCGGCACGCACTCGTGCCGTGTACTCCTTGTAGCGCTGCGGCTCGGCCGCGAGCATGGCCAGGTCGGCGTCGTTGAGCACGCACGCGTCCACGTCCGTCACGTCGGGGGCGTGCCGCAGCAACCCGTTGACCAGGTTCGCCACGCGGTCGGCGGACGCGGTGGGCACGCCGAGCCCGGTCAGTTCGGCGCGCGCCAGCTCGGCGCTGGCCGACGTCTGCTCGCCGCCCTTGGAGGCGTACGCCGTCTTGGAGGCGGCGTCGAACACGGCGCCGTGGTACCAGGCGGCCAGCCGGACGACGTCGGGCGAGTGCGTCTCCTCGGCCAGTTCGTCCACCCGGTGCAGCACGGCCCCGAGGTGTCGGAGGTCGTGGAAGTGCCGGTCGTCACCCGACCAGCGTTCGACGAGGTCCTCGCCCACCCGCTCGATCTCCTCCACGGGCGCCGTCGCACCGATCCCGGAGGCGCTCCGGACGAACGAGGAGATGTACCACTCCGGCGCCATGACGCCCATGCGATCAGACCTTCGATTCGGCTACACGTATTCCGGGACCAGGTGTGGCCCTGGCCACACTCTCACCCTATTACCGCGAGGCCGGTGCGGGGGACCGATCGTCGGTCATGCCGGGCAGGGTGACACGGACCGTCAGGCCACCGCCCGGCGTGGGGGCGACCCCGACCTGCCCGCCGTGCGCCTCCACGATCGCCGACACGATCGCCAGCCCGAGGCCCGACCCGCCCGACGCCCGGTTGCGCGACGAGTCCGCACGATAGAACCGCTCGAACATCCGAGCGGCGTGCTCCTCGGCGACACCCGGCCCGTGGTCCCGCACCTCGATCACGGCCTGCCCGTCCGGACCGTGTCCGACGGCGATCTCCGCCGGGGTCCCGGCGGGCGTGTGCCGCGCGACGTTCCCGATGAGGTTGGTGAGCACCTGCCGCAGCCGGTCGTCATCCCCCTCGGTCATCACGGGGCCGACGACGGCGGACGTGGCGAGGCCGATCATGCGCACGTCGCGGGACGGGTCGAGGGCGTGCAGGTCCTGCGCGCTCTCCCGCGCCAGGACGACGACGTCGACCGGTGCCCGCGCGATCGGGCGCCCCTCGTCCAGGCGCGCGAGCACGAGGAGATCGTTCACGAGCGTCCCCATGCGCCGGGCGGCGTCCTCGACGCGGCCCATCGTGTCGGCCACGCGCTCCCGGTCGGGGCCGTCCGGACCGTCCAGGGCGCCCATCCGGTACAGCTCGCCGTACCCGCGGATCGTCGCGAGCGGGGTACGCAGTTCGTGCGACGCGTCGGCCACGAACTGCCGCATCCGGGCCTCGGACGCCTCGCGTGCGGAGAAGGCCGTCTCGATCTGCGCCAGCATCGTGTTCAGCGACTCCGCCAGTGACCCCACCTCGGTCGACGGCGGCGGGGCGGGCACCCGCCGGGACAGGTCGCCGGCGGCGATGGACGCGGCGGCGGTCTCGATCTCTCTCAGCTGGCGGAGGGAGCGTTCGATCATGATCCAGGCGAGGGCGAGGCCGAGGAGGACGATCCCGATGCCGGCGAAGACGAGGGTGTGGGAGAGGACCTCCAGCGCGGCGTCTATCCGGGCAAGCGGGAGTGCGACGAAGGCGCTCTCGGGCTCGATGCTGTCCGTCGTGTCCGCGTTCAAGAGCGGTTGCACACGCCACCGCGTCGCCGCTTCCGAACCCTGCACGGCGCGAACCGTGAACGGCTCACCCGCGCGCTCCACCACCTCGTCGTAGGTGAGGTCCGGTATATCCGGGATGCCGTAGACCTCCACGGCGCGGTCGTCGCGCGGAGTCTTTACGCTGCCGTCCGCCCACCGGTACTCGATGTAGTACTCGCTCGGCAGCGTGGTCGACGTCCCATAACCCAGAACGGTCTTGGCGAGAGTAGGCCCCTGCCGCTCCAGTTGCGCGTCCACCTGATCGACCAGATACCCGCCGACGATCCCCCGCGCCAGCAGGCCCGTGATGATCAGCCCTGCGGCCAGCACGAACGCCGTGATCGCCACGAGCCGGGCCCGCAGGGGGACAGCGGCGATCCAGTCGGCGAGGCCACGCCCGCGCCCGGCCCCGACGTCCTCGGCCGGTCCCGACCGACGCCCAGGCATCGTGGACGCGGGCACGCCGAGAGCGGAGGCGTGTGTCACCGCGTCGCTCACCGTCGCATCGGTCGCCGTCGGGTCTGCCGTCTTTGCATCTGTCGCCGCCGCCTCGGCCGACACATCGAAGGCGATGGCCGGTCCTCCGGCGGGTGCGGGCGAGCCCTTGCCGCCCCGCCGGGGCCCGACGGGTGCCGCCTCGGCAGACTTGCCGGAGTCGTCGCTCATGACCTCACGCCGCTGGGCGCAGCAGGTATCCGACCCCGCGCTTGGTGTGGATGAGCGCGGGCAGCTCGACGGGACCGCTCGGCCCGTCGACGGTCAGGTGGTCGATCTTGCGGCGCAGGTAGGAGATGTACGACTCGACGATGTTCGCGTCGCCGCCCCAGTCGTACTGCCAGACGTGGTCGAGGATCTGCGCCTTGGACAGCACACGGCCCGCGTTGAGCATGAGGTAGCGCAGCAGCTTGAACTCCGTGGGCGAGAGGTCGATCTCGATGCCGGCGCGCCGCACCTCGTGCGAGTCCTCGTCCATCTCCAGGTCACCGACCTTCAGCACCGCCTCGTCCTCGGGGAGCGGGGTGCCCGTGCGACGCAGCACGGCCCGGATCCGTGCGACGACCTCCTCGAGGCTGAACGGCTTGGTCACGTAGTCGTCGCCGCCGACGGTCAGGCCCTGGATCTTGTCCTGGGTGTCGTCGCGCGCGGTGAGGAAGAGCACGGGTGCGTGCTTGCCCGTGGCGCGCATGCGGCGCGTCACCGTGAAGCCGTCCATGTCGGGAAGCATCACGTCCAGCACGACGAGGTCCGGATCCAGGTCCCGCACGAGCTGGAGCGCGCCGTTGCCGTCCGCCGCGGCATGCACCTCGAATCCCGCGAATCGCAGGGACGTGGCCAGGAGTTCGCGGATGTTGGGCTCGTCGTCGACGACGACGAGCCGCGCCTCTGGTGTCGCCATGAGTTCAGTGTGCGGCGACAGTCTGACACTTTCCTGGGAGCGTCGTGAATGGTTCGGGACCATCCTGACGACGTTCCGCGGGTCCGACGCCGACCACAGCGCGGAGTCGTCCACAGGCCGGTGTATCTCCCACGCGAGCCGGCCGGCCCGCGCCCTAGCGTCTTGACGGTACGACGACGGCGGCCTACCGGCCGCGGAACAGGGGGAACCATGCGGTACCAGGTGGACAGTGACCAGATGAGCGCGGCGAGCGGGGCCGTGGCGGCCTCGGTGACCGCCGTGCGGGCCGAGGTCGGGGCGATGATGCGGAACCTCGACGCGCTGCAGGGCACGTGGACCGGCGGAGCCGCGACGGCGTTCTCCGGAACCGTGACGCAGTGGCACGCCGCCCAGGTCCAGGTGGAATCCGCCCTGGACGCGATCCAGGCGGCGCTGGCCCGGGCGGCGCAGACCTACACGGATGCCGAGCTGTCGGCGACGCGACTGTTCGGCTGACGGAAGGGCGGATCCGACGGGCATGTGGCCGGTGGATCGGGCGCACGAGCCGGAACACGGCGGAGGCCGCCTCCCCCTGCGGGGAGACGGCCTCCGTCGAACGCGGGTGGCGTGGACTCAGAAGCCCATGCCGCCCATGTCGCCCATGCCACCGTCGCCGGCCGGGGCGGCCGCGGCCTTCTCCGGCTTGTCGGCCACGACGGCCTCGGTGGTGAGGAACAGCGCAGCGATCGACGCGGCGTTCTGCAGCGCGGAGCGCGTGACCTTGACCGGGTCGTTCACGCCGGCGGCGAGCAGGTCCTCGTACACACCGGTCGCGGCGTTCAGGCCCTGACCGGCCTCCAGCCCGCGCACCTTCTCCGCCACGACGCCGCCCTCGAGGCCGGCGTTCACGGCGATCTGCTTGAGCGGGGCGTCGATCGCGGCACGCACGATCTGCGCACCGGTGGCCTCGTCACCCTCGAGCTCGAGCTTCTCGAACGCGACGGCGCCGGCCTGGATCAGAGCCACGCCACCACCGGCGACGATGCCCTCCTCGACGGCCGCCTTCGCGTTGCGCACGGCGTCCTCGATGCGGTGCTTGCGCTCCTTGAGCTCCACCTCGGTGGCCGCACCGGCCTTGATGACGGCCACGCCGCCGGCCAGCTTGGCGAGGCGCTCCTGCAGCTTCTCGCGGTCGTAGTCGGAGTCCGACTTCTCGATCTCGCTGCGGATCTGGTTCACGCGGCCCGAGATGAGCTCGGCGTCGCCCGAACCCTCGACGATGGTGGTCTCGTCCTTGGTAACGACCACCTTGCGGGCGGTGCCCAGCATGTCGAGCGTGGCGTTCTCCAGCTTGAGACCGACGGTCTCGGAGATGACCTGGCCACCCGTGAGGATGGCGATGTCCTGGAGCATGGCCTTGCGGCGGTCGCCGAAGCCCGGGGCCTTGACCGCGACGGACTTGAAGGTGCCGCGGATCTTGTTCAGCACCAGGGTCGCCAGGGCCTCGCCCTCGACGTCCTCGGCGATGATCAGCAGGGCACGGCCCTGCTTCATGACCTGGTCCAGGATCGGGAGCATGTCCTTGACGTTCGAGATCTTCGACTCGACGATCAGGACGTACGGGTCCTCGAGCACGGCCTCCTGGCGCTCGGGGTCCGTCTCGAAGTACCGGGCGAGGAAGCCCTTGTCGAAGCGCATACCCTCGGTGAGCTCGAGCTCGAGCCCGAAGGTGTTCGACTCCTCGACGGTGATGACACCTTCCTTGCCCACCTTGTCGAGAGCCTCGGCGATGAGCTCGCCGATGGCCGGGTCGCCGGCGGAGATCGCCGCCGTGGAGGCGATCTGTTCCTTGGTCTCGACCTCGGTGGCCGAGTTGAGCAGCTGCTCGGTGACGGCCTCGGTGGCCTTCTCGATGCCGCGCTTGACGGCGATCGGGTTGGCGCCGGCGGCGACGACGCGCAGGCCCTCCTTGACGAGCGCCTGGGCGAGCACGGTGGCGGTGGTGGTGCCGTCACCCGCGACGTCGTCCGTCTTCTTGGCGACCTCCTTGACGAGCTCGGCGCCGATCCGCTCGTACGGGTCCTCGAGCTCGATCTCCTTCGCGATGGAGACGCCGTCGTTCGTGATGGTGGGGGCGCCCCACTTCTTGTCGAGCACGACGTTGCGGCCCTTGGGGCCGAGCGTCACCTTGACGGTGTCGGCGAGCTGGTTCAGCCCGCGCTCCATGCTCCGACGAGCTTCCTCGTCGAAGGCAATCATCTTGGCCATGGGGATGGATCCTCCGCTGGTGGCTTTCGTGAGCCGGCTCGGCGCCCGCGACGGACGGCCGCTCCCCGGACGATCACGTCTCGCCCAGGAAAACAGACCTCGCCTGTCGGCCCTGCTGTCACTCTCAGTGCGAGAGTGCTAAGACATTATTGGCACTCTCGCCCCGAGAGTGCAAGCAGACTCCCGCGTCGGTCCACTACGGCGACAGGTCCGGCGGGCGGCGGATCTCGAACTCACGGAGAAGGGCCCGGCGCGCGGCGTGCCAGCCCGACATCCCGTGGACACCCGGACCCGGCGGCGTCGCGGCCGAGCACAGGTACACGCCGTCGGCCCCCGTCGCGTACGGATCCCAGCGCATCCCCGCCGGGCCGGGCGCGGCGAGCATCCTCCGCATCGTGGCCGCGCCCGCGCCGATGTCTCCGCCCACGTAGTTGGCGTTGTGCGCGGGCATCCACGCCGCCGGCACGCACCGCGCGGCCACGACGACGTCGCGGAACCCCGGCGCGAACCGCTCGATCTGGCCGACGACGTCCTCGGTGACGTCGCGCTCCGAGCCCGCCGGCACGTGCGCATACGTCCACAGCGGACGCAGGCCGTCGATCTCGCGTCCCGGGTCGGTCACGGCCGGATCGCTGAGAAGGCAGACCGGGCGCAGGGCATGCCGCCCCGCGGCGACGGCCGCCTCCGCCGCGGCCATCTGCTCGCGGGTCCCGCCGAGATGCACGGTCGCCGCGCGTCCGACGTCGGGCACGGACCATGGCACGGGACCGCGCAGCACGAGATCCACCTTCGCGGCCCCGCCCCCGAACCGGTGACGCCGCGACGCGGCGGCGGACCGCGGCGGCATCCGATCACCGAGGACCTGCGAGACGACGCGAGGGGCGGTGTCGAACAGGTACGCCCGGGCCGGCGGGAGGTCGGACCGGGTGCGGACCGGGCGCGAGGTCTCGATCTCGCCGCCGTGGGCGAGCAGGTCCGCGACCAGCGCGTCGACGATGACCCCCGACCCACCCACCGGCAGGGCCCAGCCGAGCGGCCCGTGCGCGAGCGCCCCGAGGAGGAGCGCGGTGCCCGCACTCGCGAGCGACGGCAGCGGGGACATGACATGGGCGGCGACGCCGGTGAGGAGCGCGGGGGCGACGTCGCCGGTGAACCGGCGGTTCCAGAGGCCGGTCCCCTGCTCGAGCAGGCCGGGCCCGAACGCGAGCGCTGCCCGCAGCGCCTCGGCTGCCTCGCGGCCGAGACTCCGGGAGCTCGCGGGCCCCGCGGTCGACGGCGTCGCGAGACTGCGCTTGTCGCCCATGGCCAGGGCCGTGACTCCGGGCCACCGGTCGGCGAGCGGGCCGATCAGCGCCCGCCAGGCGGCGCCGTCGGCCCCGAGCCCGTCGACCGTCCGGTCGAGCTCGTGGAAGGCGAGCCCGGCGCGAGGCTCGCCGGGCCCGGCGACCGCGTCGAGCGGCTGGGCGTACGAGACCTCCGGGGTGCGGAGCTCGACCCGTTCCGCCAGGCCGAACGCCCGGAAGAACGGCGACGCCCAGGCCATCGGGTGCACCGCGGAACACAGGTCGAAGCGCAGTTCCGCGCCCGTCGCACGGTCGGAGCCGATGACGGGGAACGACGCCCGCGGCTCGTCCGGCGCGGGCGCCGCCCCGGCCAGTTCCGCACCGGTGAGGGTTCGCGCACCACCGCCGATCGTGGACTGCTCCTCCAGCACGCGGACGCGGAGCCCGGCACGCGCGAGGGTGGCGGCGGCGGCGAGTCCGTTGGGCCCGGAACCGACGACGACGGCGTCCAGCACAGTCATGTCCTCATCGAACCACGAGCCTGCACCGCGGAGTCGGGACGCGCGATGCGGGGCCGACGACGTGGCAACGGGCCGACCACATCGTGGGGGCCTCATGCCTGCGGAACACGCATGCGAAGAGGCCCCGACCGCGTCGGGTCGGAGCCGGGAGAAGTGACGGGACGGGAGGCGAGCGGGTCGGGGCCGCACGCCGTCCCGTCGATCGGAGAGACCGGCCAGGGGGAAACCGGTCCGGGACTCAGATCAGAGGGGGCGGACCATCTCTGCCTGCGGGCCCTTCTGACCCTGTCCCACTTCGTACTCAACCGCCTGTCCCTCGTCGAGGGTGCGGTAGCCGTCCACCTGAATCGCGCTGTAGTGGACGAACAGGTCCTGCCCGCCGGAGGTCGGGGTGATAAAGCCGTACCCCTTCTCCGCGTTGAACCACTTGACGGTGCCCTGGGCCATGCACTTCTCCTTGCATCTCGCACGGGCCACTCGGTTCGACCCGTGGTGATTCGAGGCTAGTGCTCCAAGTCACACTATGGAAGGGGTAAATCGCTATTTGACGGATTCCGCGCAGGGCGAACGCCCAGGTCAGACGCCCTGGCCTGGGTGCGGCCACGCCCCTGATGGCCATGGTGGTGGACGACGCCGTCACACAGGGGTGAATTCAGTAACGGCCCGTAACGTTTCGACCACCATTGGATTCGACCAATGAATCCACGACCCGCCGAGGCCGCAATCGCACCCCGCCGCAATACATCGCCGGCACCGCCTACCGACGGAGTCGTCGAACAGCAGAGGCGCGCTCGCAATCTCGGGAATGGCATACGTGTCCCCCGACAACTGGGGACCGCGAGTCTCGCGCCGCCAATCGTGCGAGCCGCCAAGAATGCGGTGGGAAGCCGACGTGCCCATCCTGGAAAGCAGGATGGGCACGTCGGCTCGATGTCTCAGAAGGATGCGAGAGTGATCGTGGCACGTGGCCGGCCCTCCCCGGCTCTGGGCTCGCTCGCATCACTCCGCGTCACGAGCCCGTGCACGGTCAGGCCCTGCGGACTCACGAGGATGCCCCGGAGCCTTCCGACGGATACGCAGCAGCGTCCGCGGACTCCTGGATGTTGGCTCCCGAGGTGCCGAGCGACTCGACAACCGAGCGCTCGCAACGAGGACCGCCTTACGGGATCATGCGGGCGCCGTGAACATGAAGACCCAGGCGGCCTGCTGCGAGTTCGTGACGGCGTCGTTCATCACGACGTTCGAGTCCGGGATACCGAGCACCGCTGCGAGTGCCTTGCCTTCTGCTTCGCGCCCCTCGCCGTACCAAATGGTGTTCGCCGAGATACCGCTGACGTCGACGCCTTCAGGAGCGGCCGCGGTGCTCACCTCAGCACCGGAGACGCCCTCAGCCTCCAGATTCGTCACCGTCGTGGCGGCCAGTTGATCAATGGTGCGACCGGTGTTGTGGACGAGATAGGTCGCTGCCGGGTCCATCGCCGCAACGAGATCCGCGGTACTCGGCGCCGAAGGCTCCTCGCTGGGTTCGTTGCCGCCTTCACCGCCTTCGCCCCCGTTCTCGCCATTGCCTTCACCCTCGCTGGGGCTCGCGGACGGCGCGGCCGAGACGCTGGCGGTCGGCTCCGCTGCCGAGTCGCCCTCGTTCCCACCGCCGGACAGAAGAGTGATGCCGCCCCACGCGACACCGGCGCAGACCAGCGCGACCAGCAGGAACGGCCATGCCGAACTCCAACCGCTGCGCGGCGCGCGGTGCACGCCAACGGGTGCGCCGCCGGGCACGGCGACGTCGAACTCGTCGGGCGGGTAGCGGTACGTGCTGTTGGTCACGGCGGACAGGGTAGCCCAGACTGCTGGGCGCTCAAGGCTTCTCGTCCGCGAGCCGTCCGGCGGATCGTGCGCTACGCCGGGTCGAGCGCATCCGGCGCAGGCGCTTGACCAGCACCGGGTCATGGGCGAGGGCGGCGGGGGTGTCGATCAACGCGTTCAACACCTGGTAATACCGTGTGGAGGTCATGCCGAACAGCTCACGGGCCGCCTCCTCCTTGGCGCCGGCGAACCTCCACCACTTGCGCTCGAACGCCAGCATCTCGCGGTCGAGGTCGGTCAGCTCGCCCGTGGTCTCGTCCGACGCGGGTTCCGCGACGACGGCCCCCGTGGGCTCGACGTCTACTTCCTCCGAGGACTCGACCAGCATCTCGCTCATGCGGGCCACCTTACGACCAGGTGAACACTTGTGTCATTGTCCGGCGTGTCAGAAAGGTCGGTGCGGCCGCGGAGCCGGCCTCAGCCACCGGGCGCCGCGTGGATCTGCCACGATGATCGCCGGTAGGCATGCACTTTGTCAGTGTCCCCGAGTAGTGTCCCGACGCGTGGAGACCATGACGCCCGATACCGACGAAGCCCGAGCCCGCAAGCCGTTGTCCGAGGTCATCTCGCCCGATTGGGCGGAAGCGCTGGCCGGCGTCGAGCCGCGCATCCACGAGATGGGTGACTTCCTGCGCGCCGAGAACGCGGCGGGCCGCGGCTACTTCCCGCCCGGCCCGAACGTGCTCGCCGCGTTCCAGCGGCCGCTGGCGGAGGTCAAGGTGCTCATCGTCGGCCAGGACCCGTACCCGCGGCCGGGCCACGCGATGGGCCTGTCGTTCTCGGTCCAGCCGGATGTGCGCCCGCTGCCGCCGTCGTTGCTGAACATGTACAAGGAGCTGGAGACGGACCTCGGCATCCCGATGCCGTCCAACGGTGACCTGCGCCCTTGGGCCGATCAGGGCGTCATGCTCCTCAACAGGGTGCTGACCTGCCAGCCGGGCAAGTCGGACTCGCACGCCGGCAAGGGTTGGGAGGAAGTCACGGAGGCCGCGATCAAGGCCCTCGCCGCGCGCGGCGGCCCGCTCGTCGCCGTGCTGTGGGGCGCGAAGGCGCGCAACCTGAAGAAGTTCCTCGGCAACGTCCCGATCGTGGAGAGTGCGCACCCGTCGCCGCTGTCGGCCCGTAACGGCTTCTTCGGCTCCCAGCCGTACTCTCGTGTCAATGCCCTCCTGGAGGAGCAGGGCGCCGCGCCGATCGACTGGCGCCTGCCGTAGGCACGTCACGCCGCGCGCGGCCGACGAGATGCCGGTCGCGCGCGGCGACGGTTCGCGCAGACGACGCCGTTCGTGGCGCGCAGCATACCCATATCGGATGTGCACGACACGGCCTGGTCGGACATGCAAGCGCGGCCGAGTCGGGCGCACGACGCCGCCGGGCCGGGCGCACGAGGCACGGCCACGGCCACGGCGGGCGTGCCGCGAACACCCTTCCGTGGCGCGTCTCACCCGCCGGTTACCTCGTACCGGACTGCACAGAACCCGGAGTCCCGGCAAGAATGTGCGACGTGAGCGCGACTTCCTCCCAGAATCCCGAAGCTTCGCCCGACCCGGCGCCCGCGACGCCGCCATCGGATCCGACGGCGCCGCCGACCGGCCCAACGATGCCGCCATCACGCCCGACGACGTCCGACCTGGCGACATCGTCACCCCGCCCAACGGCGCCATCGACCGATCCGACAACGCCATCGGTCCATCCGACGCCGTCAGCACGTCCGACGCCGTCAGCACGTCCGACGACGACCGCCGAACCGGCGCCATCGCCGACCCAGCCGACGACGACCGCCGGCCCGGCGGCCCCGCACGACGACGCACCCCCGCGCTGGACGCGATACGTGGCGATCGGCGACTCCTTCAGCGAAGGACTGTGGGACCCGTATCCCGGCCTGGAGGACACCCAGCGTGGCTGGGCCGACCGCCTCGCGACGTCGCTCAGCGAGCGACGCACCGCTGCCGGCGAGCCGGCGATCGAGTACGCGAACCTCGCGATCCGCGGGCGGCTGCTGCGCCCGATCATCGCCGAGCAGCTCGACGTCGCGCTCGGCATGAAGCCCGACCTCGTGTCCCTGATCGGCGGCGGCAACGACATCCTGCGGCCCGGCGTCGACCTGGAGACCATCTGCTCGGCGCTCGAGGACGCCGTCGTGAGGATCCGCGCCACCGGCGCCGATGTCCTCATGGGCACGGGCTTCAAGGCCGGTGGCACCCTGGCGTGGACCAACAGCCGGGTCGGCGTCTACAACGCGAACATCTGGTCGATGGCGCGCCGCCACGGTGCCCATGTGCTCGACCTCTGGGGCATCCGGTCGCTGTTCGACCTGCGCATGTGGTCCGCGGACCGCATCCACCTCCTGCCGGAGGGCCACGAGCGTGTCAAGAACGCCGCGCTCGTCGGCCTCGGCCTGTCCCCGGACGACGACGCCTGGGACGAACCGCTCCCCCCGGCGCCGCGGCTGACCCGCATCGCGACCACGAGGGCGAACGCGGCCTGGGCCCGCGAACACGTCGGCCCCTGGGTGAAGCGCCGGGTCACCGGCCGGTCATCGGGCGACGGCCGCACCCCGAAGTGGCCGACGACGGAGCCCTGGCCCCGCACCTGAGCCGCCGCCACCGATTCCTCGCCCAGAAAGCGAACCGGCACGGCTCCCACCCCACGCACCACGGCGGGGGTCCGGGGGCGTGCCCCCGGGGGCGGGGTGTGGGGGGCTCCGCCCCCGCAAGAAGAGCGAGACAGCCGGGCCTACGGAGCAGGCACAGCTGTCTCGCTGTCGAGCCGCCTGTCGGGTTCGAACCGACGACCTTTCGCTTACAAGGCGAGCGCTCTACCAGCTGAGCTAAGGCGGCGATGCCGAGGTTTGTGGCCCGAGCGGAGTACAGCCTAATGCACCGGCCGGGCCCCCATGAGAACTGCCCCGGCTTCTGTGGAGAGTTCGGCCTCAGTTCTTCGCGTGGCGGGTAAACCCGGCCCGAGAGGCCATCGGCCGCACTCTCGGCTCAGCTCCGCAGGGGAAGCGTGAGGAGCCTGCCAGCCAGGCAGTGCCCTGAGACTCGCGGGTCGCGAGCCCGGAGAGCGTCCGTGTTCCGAGGTGTCGGCGTACGGCTGCCACGGCCCGGCCGACCGCCTCCAGCAGGTCGCCCATGACCATCCCGGCCGGGATGCCCTTCGCGATGTCGTCGCCCACCTCGAACACCCACAGTATGGACTGCCCGATCAGCACCAGTGCGTTCGCGGCAGGCCGCCCCGCGCGTAGCCCCAGGGCTGCAGCCGCCCCGGGGCGCGAAAGACACGACAGCGCTCCAGCAGCCAGGCGACGTCGACGCTGCCGGTCATGGCCACGAGCAGCGCGTCCGATGATCACAGATCCATGGCGAACGGCGCTCACTACAAGGGCGCGTTCGACGAGGCCGCCCCACCGCGTGGTGATCTTGCGGATCTTGACACGATCCTTTATGCCCGACATGATAAAGACGTCATCAACCGCTATACCGTGATTCAGGAGGCACGTCCGTTATGAGGGCTAAGATCCGTAGTCGGATCGCAGGAATCGCGATCGCGGCCACCGCACTCGTAGGCGCCGTCGCAGTTCCAGCCGAGGCGGTCGTCAGGTGCAGCGCCACTTACACGAACTTGAACGGATTGGAGGGCGTCGGTATCGACTGCTCGGGGTCCGGAAGCGCTCGCCACATCCGAGTGACCCTGCCGTGCGGCCGCTGGCCTGACCCGACAACGACGGGCTGGTACTCACCCGGCAACCACTTCTGGAGGGTGAGTTGCTTCACGGACCTCCCTGGGGACCCGTACATCACCTACCTTGACTAGGGGCATCCCTTCGGCGCAGACGCACTCTAATGCACGATGCACACGCGCCTGGCAACATTCGCCACGTCCGACAAGGAGAGACCGCTAGTGAATACCAAGATTCGAAGGCGGATGGCCGCAATCGCCGTTGCCGCAACCATGCTCTTGGGAGGCATAGCCGCTCCGGCGCATGCACAGGTCTACTGCGATGCCTATCTGACAACTGCGGGAGGGAATGAGGGTGCTCTCGTCAACTGTTCTGGCAGCGGCTCTCGCGAGGTCACAGTGATCATCCACTGCGCAGGACCAGACGCGTACTCGACAGGAACCTACTCGGCAGGCAACCATTTCTGGCCTGCGCCATGGTGGTGCGTGTCCCCGAGCGGGGTCTCTCTCGCCTACTAAACGTCAGCGACTCGGGTGACTTCCGTCGTTGGGGAATTCCGAGTCGTGAGGGTCTGACTCCCCTAGGAATCGCCCGCTGACCTGCCCAGACCCACGTCTTAGCAGGTCAGCGGGCCTCTTATGCCACTAGATGGTTGATTCCAAGGGGCAGTGGTCGTAGGCGGTGACGCGGCGGGTGTCGGCTCCGATGTGGTCGTTGTGCCAGATCGCGGGTTTCAGCGCGAGCAGTCGTTGCCAGACGCAGACGATGACGTCGGTGGGGTACGGCCGCCGTGGCGTTCGAGGCCGAGCTGGGATTTGAGGGGCTCGTTGGCCACCCGCCACGAACTTCTTGTTCATCACAAGCAACGAAGCATCCCGGCGGTGGCCGCCCCGCGTCCAACGTCACCCCAGGTCAGAGCCAATCTACGGCTGTAGTACTAGTTGCGCCCCTCGCTGATGCCCTTCAAGTACAGGACAACAGGGCAGTCCGGACGATCCGACTTGCGGACCTGTGCCAACCCTTGGATCGACTTGGGGAATAGTGGAGCCCCGCCCGGCTCAGTGACGCTACCCGACCTGATCGCCGCAATTAGGTCGGTTCAAGTGCGTAGAGCCTGGTTTTCCATTGGGTTTCGAACGTTGCAACGGAGCAGAGGCCCGGAATCGTCGAGATCCCGGACCTCTGGAGCCGCCTGTTGGGTTCGAGCCGAAGACCTTTCGCTTACAAGGCGAGCGCTCTAGCATCTGGGTTAAGACGGCAGAACTATGGCAGCACCGATGCTTACGCAGGTCTCAGGGTCGGAAACCGGCATCTCCCAGACCCGTCAGGGGTTGAGGAGGTAGATACCCGCGTCCAGTACACCGAGGGTGCAGGACTGTGTCCAGGTAGCGCTCTCACCCGGGTGCGGGTACGTCACCGTCCTGTAGTACGTGCCCGAAATGCAAATGACATACGATCGGACCATGGCGCCCCCCGAACAACTCGCCGTGAACCGGTAGGCGTATCCGTTGTTAATTGGGTACATGTCCATCGAGCTGCAAGACGCGGCCGTGGCCGGGGCGGCCGCAACCACACCACCGCCGACGAGCAGCCCTACCGCGATCATGAGGCCAGCAGCCCGCTTCTTCCAGGTCATGAGATCTCCATCCTATCTCGACCATTTCTATAGCTTTGAACGACCAACTCGTGGTCTGAGCCAGAAGCTAGCAGCATGCCAGGGTCCGACACAAGTACTTGATCCCGTTTTTTCCTAGCCACCAACATCTGTCGATCGCCCGCCGTCGCGGCGCCCATGTGCTCGATCTGTGGGGCACCAGCGCGATCTTCGACCTGCGTCTCTGGTCCGCGATGACGGCATCCACCTCCTCGCCAGGGGTATGAGCGCGTGAAGAGCGTCGCGTTCGTGGGCCTCGGTCCCTCCCCTCGGCTCAGCGGCTGACCGGCATCGAGAGTGCGAAAGCGTACGCGGCGTGCGCGAGGGAACACGTCGGCCCCAGGGCGAAGCGTCGGGTCACGGGCAGGTTATCGGGCGACGGCCGCACCCCGAAGTGGCCGACGACGGAGCCGTGGCCCCGCACCTGAGGATTTGGGCACAATCGATACGTTGATGTCGTGTTGGCGGCCAATATGTGTGTGTCTGCTGAGAAAGCCTCGACGCTGGTCGGAGGCGGTTTCCGACCCGCGGAGCAGAGTCTCCAGACTCGCCGGGGCGCCTCATACCTGCAGCAACGGGCAGACCTGCTCCCACAGCCGGCCAGGCCAATCCTCGATCACGAGCCCGCAGCCTGCACGCACCGCCAGGTCAGGCATAGCGGGCACGCTGGCCATTCTGAAATGAGGTCTAAGAGGGTTCGGCGCAGCGATGCACCGGGCTACCCGACCGAACCGGATTGTCAGCCCCCCCGGAGGACTGGCCTGGTGGTTCGATCCGCGGCGGGCGGGCAGGATGTGGCCATGGCACTTCACCACCACATGCGGCCCATGCGGGGTCGCGACCCGCGCGAGCCCCATCGTCCGGCGACCCCGCTGGAGCTGCTGTTCGACCTGGCGTTCGTCGTCGGCTTCGGCGTTGCCGGCGAGCAGGCTGCCCACCTGCTGGCGGAGGGTCACCTCGGCTCGGCGGTGGTCGGCTTCGCCTTCTCGATGTTCGCGGTGGTCTGGGCGTGGATCAACTTCACCTGGTTCGCCTCCGCCTTCGACACCGACGACTGGTTCTACCGCGTCACGACCATGGTGCAGATGACCGGCGTCGTGGTGCTCGCCCTCGGACTGCCGGAGATGTTCCACAGCCTCGACGAGGGAGGGCTGCTGCACAACGAGGTCATGGTGGCCGGGTACGTCGTCATGCGCCTGGCGATGCTTGTCCAGTGGCTTCGCGCCGCACGGCAGGCGCCCGAGCACCGGGCCTCCTGCTACGGGTACGTCTGGACGCTGCTGGTCAGCCAGATCGGCTGGGTAGCGCTCGCCGTCGCGCCCACCGGCGCGGGGACGTTCTTCGCCATCGGCGCCGTGCTCGTCGCCGTCGAGATGGCAGGGCCGTGGATCGCCGAGCGGGTCGTCCCCGCCGCCGGGCCGGAGGGCGGGGCCGAGGGCGGCGCGGCCCGCACCGGGATGTGGCGCGGCACGCCGTGGCACGCGCACCACATCGTGGAACGCTACGGGCTGCTCGCCATCATCACGCTCGGCGAAGGGGTCATCGGCACGGTGGCCTCGCTGAGCGCCCTCGTCGAGCACCAGGGCTGGACCCTGGACGCCGCCCTCGTCGCGTTCGCCGGGATGGCCCTGACCTTCGGCCTCTGGTGGACCTACTGGATCACGCCCGCCGCCGCGATGCTGCACGCGCACCGGGAACGCTCGTTCGTCTGGGGCTACGGTCACATCGTCATCTACGCGGCGCTCGCGGCGGTCGGGGCCGGGCTGCACGTGGCCGCGTACTACCTCGAAGGCGAGTCCCACCTGGACGCGACCGGGACCGTGCTGGCCGTGGCGGTGCCGGTGGCGGTCTTCATCGCGGCCGACTACCTGATCTTCATGGCTGTCACCCGCAGCACGCACCGCCTGCACGTCGTGCTCGTGGCGGGCGCGGGGGCGCTGCTGATCGCGGCGGTGGCGGCGGCCGGCGCCGGGGTGGCGATGGCGTGGTGCCTGCTCCTCGTGATGCTGGCGCCCGCAGTGAGCGTGATCGGCTACGAGACGGTCGGGCACCGGCACGTGGCGCGGCTGGTGGACGCGGCCGTGTAGACCGTCCTGGTGCCGGCCGGTCCGGCACCGGCGACGGGCGCCGGCTCGGCGTCGGCCGGCGCGGCGGGCTCGCCGTGGCGGTGCGGGCTGTCAGGCCTGCCGGCGCTGCCTGGCCACCTCGTAGAGTGCGATGCCGCCCGCCACCGCGGCGTTGAGGGACTCCGTGGTGGCGGCGATCGGGATGGACGCCACCGCGTCGCAGGCCTCGCGCACCAGCCGGGACAGGCCCTTGCCCTCCGAGCCCACCACCAGGACCAGCGGATCGGCCGTGAACGGCACGTCGCCGACCTCCGTGTCGCCGTCGGCGTCCAGGCCCACGACGAAGCAGCCGGCCTTCTTCAGCGCCTCGAGCTCCCGGGCCAGGTTCGTCGCCCGGGCGACCGGGACCCGTGCGGCCGCGCCGGCGGAGACCTTCCAGGCGGATGCCGTCATGCCCGCCGCCCGCCGCTCCGGCACGAGCACGCCGTGCGCCCCGAAGGCCCCGGCGGACCGCAGGACGGCACCGAGGTTGCGGGGGTCGGTCACGCCGTCGAGCGCCACGACGAGCGGAGGCTCGCCCGCGCTCGCCGCGGCGTCGAGCAGATCGTCGGCGTCGGCGTACTGGTACGGCGGCACCTGGATCGCGATGCCCTGATGCACGGCGTGGTCCGTCAGCCGGTCGAGCTCCAGCTTTGACCCCTCCACGAACTTCAGGGACCGCGCGGACGCCAGCTTCAGGATCTCCTCGGTCCGGTCGTCGGGGTCCAGCCGCGACGCGATGTACACACAGGTCACCGGCATGTCGGCGCGCAGTGCCTCCAGCACCGCGTTGCGCCCCGCCACGACCTCCGTCGCGTCGCCGCGGCGCCTGGCCTTCGCCGCGGGGCCGCGCGCCGGTCCCCGCTGCTCCTGCCGGGCGGCGCGCCGCTCGGCGGCGAGCTTCCGCTGATGCGCGGGGTGGTAGACGCGATCCTCCGCCTTGGGCGTGGGCCCCTTGCCGCGCAGTGCCTTGCGGCTGTGGCCGCCAGTGCCGACCTGCGCGCCCTTCTTGGTACCGGGCTTGCGGGTCGCCCCGCGGCGCTCCGAGTTTCCTGCCATGGTGCATTCCTTCCGGCCGCTACGCGGCGGTTGCGACGGCCAGTTCTGCCCGACCCGTCCGGTGGCGGTCCGGTCAGGACCCGGCCAGTGCCCACCGCGCGCCGTCGGCGGAGTCCTGGACCTCGATCCCCGCGGCCGTGAGCCGGTCACGGATGGCGTCCGCCGTGGCCCAGTCCTTCGCCGCGCGTGCCGCCACCCGAGCCTCCAGCTCCACCGTGACCAGTGCGTCGAGCGCTGCCGCGTGCCGGTCCCCGGTCGGCGCCGTCCACTGCGGATCCGCCGGATCGAGTCCGAGCACGTCCAGCATCGCACGGACCGCCACCAGCTCGGCGCGTGCCGCGTCGTCGTCCCCGGAGGCCAGCGCGCTGTTCCCGGCGCGCAGGTGCTCGTGCACGACGGCGAGTGCGGCCGGCGTGTTGAGATCGTCGTCCATCGCGGCGGCGAAGTCCTCCGGGACGTCCGCCTTGGCGATCTCGTCGGCCGGGACGTCGCCCACCGTCTCGCCGGCCCGGCTCACGAACCCGGTCAGTCTGTCCCAGGTGGTCCGTGCCTCGTCGAGCGTGTCCGGTGCCCACTCGAGCATCGAACGGTACTGCACCGACACGAGCGCATAGCGCACGACGGGGGCCGGAGCGTGCTCCAGCAGCTCGCTGACCAGCAGTCCGTTGCCGAGCGACTTGGACATCTTCGTGCCCTGCTGGGTCACCCACGCGACGTGCATCCAGGAACGCGCGAAGGCGTCCCCGGCGGCGCGGGACTGCGCCTGCTCGTTCTCGTGGTGCGGGAACCGCAGGTCGAGGCCGCCGCCGTGGATGTCGAACTCGGTGCCCAGGTAACGGCGCGCCATCGCCGAGCACTCCAGGTGCCAGCCGGGCCGCCCCCGACCCCACGGGGTGTCCCAGGACGCCGTCGCCGGCTCACCGGGGCGGGGAGCCTTCCACAGGGCGAAGTCGTGCGGGTCACGCTTCTGCGCGGCGACGGCGCCGGCCTCCGAGGGCAGTACGCCGTCGTCCTCGATGCCGAGGTCCTCCAGCTTCTGCCGGGTGAGCTCGCCGTAGGCGGGCCAGGACCGCACGTCGAACCAGACGTTCCCCTCCGTGGTGGCGTACGCGTGACCGGCATCGATCAGGTCCCGCATGAGGGCGATCATCTCGGGGACGTGTCCGGTCGCGCGGGGCTCGTAGGTGGGCGGCAGGACGCCGAGCGCGTCGTAGGCGCGGGTGAAGACGCGCTCGTACCGCGCGGCGTGCGCCCACCACTCGACGCCGGCCGCGGCCGCCTTGGCGAGGATCTTGTCGTCGATGTCGGTGACGTTCCGGATGAACGTCACCTTGAGGCCCTGGCGGGTGAGCCAGCGGCGCAGCACGTCGAAGGCAACGGCCGGGCGCAGGTGACCGACGTGCGGTGCGCTCTGCACGGTGGCGCCACACAGGTAGATGCTGACCTCACCCGGGTTGACGGGGTCGAGGTCACGCACTTCCCGCGTGGCGGTGTCGTACAGGCGAATGTTCACCTGACCAGCCTACCGGCGGGCGGGGTTCCCTGCGCCGGGTTATCCACAGGCGTGCGTCACGTCCGCGCGGGCTCGTGCCGGTCCGACGCGGGCAGGACGTACGCCGGCACCGCCGTCGTCACGTCGACAGGTGGAAGTAGTCCGACTCCGGGTCGTCCTCCGAGGGCTGCCTGCCCGGCGGGAGGCCGAGGAGGGCCTTCTCGTCGGGGCGGTGCCGCAGCACGTCCTCGACATAGGAGGCGACGGCCTCCGGGAGCGGGATGTCGCGCTCCGCGCGCTCGGAGACGTACCAGCGGTGGTCCAGCACCTCGTGGAAGATCTGCGCCGGCTCCAGCTTGCGGCGCAGCTCCCGCGGGACGGCGTTGACGGTCGGCTCGAACACCGTGCGCAGCCAGTCGTGCGCCACGAGCTGCTCGCCGTCGTTCTGCCGGCCCGTCGCGGCGGCGTAGGAGTCGAGGTCGTTGAGCAGCCGGCGCGCCTGGTTCTCCTGGACGTCGAGCCCGGTGAGGCGGAAGAGCCGGTTGGAGTGGTGGCCGGCGTCGACCACCTTGGGCTGGATCCGCACCGTGGTGCCGTCGATGTCCGTGGTCATCTCCAGCTCGCCGACGTCGAAACCGAGGCGGTTGAGGCGCTCGATGTGCGCGTCGACGCGCCAGCGGTCGTCGGCGACGAAGTACTCGGCGCCCGTCAGGGCGTCCCAGAGCTCGTTGTACCGCTCGACGAGGGCGTCGCCGATCCCCACCTCGTCGACCTCCTCGTCGAGCATCTCGCCCGCGGCCAGGTCCATGAGCTCGCCGATGATGTTGGTGCGGGCCAGGTCGATGTCGTAGTTGCGCTGCCCCGGGGTGAGCTCGCGGTGCAGGTCACCGGTCTCGGCGTCGACCAGGTAGGCGGCGAACGTCTCGGCATCGCGCCGGAAGAGCGTGTTCGAGAGCGACACGTCGCCCCAGTAGAAGCCCACCAGGTGCAGGCGGACGAGCAGCACGGCGAGGGCGTCGATGAGCCGGGTGGCGGTGTCGGGGCGCAGCGCCTGGCTGAACAGCGCGCGGTAGGGCAGCGAGAACTGCAGGTGCTCGGTGACCAGGACGGCCTCGAGCCGCTCGCCGTTCGCGTCACGTCGCCCGGTGATCACCCCGACCGGCACCACCGACGGCACGTCCAGCCGGTTCAGCCGCCGCAGCAGCTCGTACTCGCGGTGGGCGACGGACTCGCCGATCTCCTTGATGGCGAGCACCCGTCCGGAGAGGCGCACGAAGCGCACCACGTGGCGGGAGATGCCGCGGGGGAGAGCCGCCAGCACGTCGTCGGGCCAGGAGATCAGCGGGATGTCCCAGGGCAGGTCGAGCAGCGCGGGGTCGGGCCGCGCGGCGGTGATCTGCAGGTTCTGTGTCATGAGGACTCCCGGCAAGAGACGCGCCGAGGCAGTAGGCCCCGCCCGGGACCTACTGCCTCGGCGTCGTGTTCGGAGAAGGGATCAGCCCAGGCGCTCGCCCGTCGAGGCGGAGAACGCGTGGGTCTGCTCCGGCCTGATCGTGACGGAGATCGTGTCGCCCTTGTCCGGCACGTCGCGCGGGTCGATGCGCACGATCACCTGGTTGCTGTCGCCGGCGTGCAGGTCGCCGCCGTTCTTCAGCGAGCCGTAGACGAACGCGTCGGAGCCGAGCTCCTCGACCAGCGTGACGTCGACGTCGAAGGCGCCCTCGCTGCCCGCGGAGACCACCTCGAGCGACTCCGGGCGGAAGCCCAGGGTGACCCGGCCGCCGTCGGCCGCCGTGATGCCGTCCGCGACCGCGCGCTCCAGCGCGAGCGACGCACCGCCCACCTGGGCCCTGCCGTCGGTGACGTCGAAGGTGCCGATGTTCATGGCCGGCGAGCCGATGAAGCCCGCGACGAACACGTTGGCCGGCTTGTCGTACATCTCGCGCGGCGTGCCGACCTGCTGGAGGACGCCCGCCGACAGCACGGCGATGCGGTCACCCATGGTGAGGGCCTCGGTCTGGTCGTGCGTGACGTAGACCGTGGTGACGCCCAGGCGGCGCTGGAGCGACGCGATCTGCGTACGGGTCTGCACGCGGAGCTTGGCGTCCAGGTTCGACAGCGGCTCGTCCATGAGGAACACCTGCGGCTGGCGCACGATGGCGCGGCCCATGGCGACGCGCTGGCGCTGACCACCGGACAGCGCCTTCGGCTTCCGGTCGAGGTACTCGGTGAGGTCGAGGATCTTCGCCGCCTCCTCGACCCGCTGGCGGATCTCCGCCTTCGGGGTGCCGGCGATCTTGAGCGCGAAGCCCATGTTGTCCGCGACGGACATGTGCGGGTACAGCGCGTAGTTCTGGAAGACCATCGCGATGTCGCGGTCCTTGGGCTGCACGTCGGTGACGTCACGGTCACCGATGAGGATGGCACCGCCGTTGACGTCCTCGAGGCCGGCGAGCATGCGCAGCGACGTGGACTTACCGCAGCCCGAGGGGCCCACGAGAACGAGGAACTCGCCGTCCTCGATGTGCAGGTCGAGCTGGTCGACGGCCGGGCGCTCCGTGCCCGGGTAGACGCGCGTCGCCTTGTCGAAGGTGACCGTAGCCATGGTGAGACTTCCCTCCACCGGCAGGTACGTGCCGGACGATCCGTTGTGTCGGGTGTCGTTGCTTCCACTTGCGTGTCGGCGGTGACACAGATTGCAGCGTGATAGTACCCCGTCCGGGAGCGGAACCACTATCCACTGGTCAAGAGACCAGGTGATGGTGCACGACGGCGGTCATGACGGGGTCACGTCACACCGGCGTGGCTCATCACCGGGTCAGCTCGTCGGCGATCCGTTCGAGGACGACGGCGAGCGTGTCGGCGTCCGGCACGCGGTGCTGGGCCAGGGTGTCACCCATGCCCACCTTGACGGCCAGGTCGCCGGACTCCAGCGCGGCGAAGGCGTGTTCGTCCGTGGTGTCGTCACCGGAGTAGAAGATCCGTACGGTCTGCGCCCCGGTCTCGTCGGCGACGACGTCGCGCAGCTGCCGCAGGGCCTCGCCCTTCGAGGTCGAGACCACGGACACCTCGACGACGTCCTTGCCGTGCATGGGCTGCAGCCCGAGGTTCGCGGCGACCTCGTCGGCCGCCACCGTCACGGCGGCGGCGTCGTCGGGCCCGGCCAGTCGTGTGTGGATGACGGCGGCCCCCGGCTTGGTCTGCACCCACACGCCCTCACGGTCCGCGGCGGCCGCCTCGAACCCGGCGATCAGCGTGTCGAGCTGGGTGTGCTGGGCGGGGGAGAGCTGCAGCGGCACCGACTGGATGCCGTCGTCCGTGACGCGCCCCGTCTCGGCGCCGTGCGAGCCGACGAGGAACGTGCCGGGTGGCGCCTCGGTCACCTCCGCCAGATCCTCCAGGTCGCGCCCGGAGACGAGCGCGAACCGCACGGGCATGTCGTCGGCCAGCCCGGCGATCCGGTCGGCGGCCGCGCGGGCGGCCGGTGTCATCCTGCTCGCCTTCGGGTCGTCGACGAGCTGGGAGAGGGTGCCGTCGAAGTCGGAGGCGACGAGCCAGGCGACGGGAGGCTTCGCGTTCCTCCGACGACGGCGGGCGGCCGGCTGGGCGGTGAAGGCCCGGACCGAGTCGGCGAGGGTCCCCGTCGGCTCCATGTTGCGCGGCTCGGCCGAGACCGGCGGCTGCACCGCGTAGAGCACCGAGAGGAAGGACTCCGACCACTTGGCGACGTCGTCGGTCATGATCTTGCGGCGCAGCCGGCGCATCCTGCGGCGCTGTTCCTTCGGGTCCATGGCCGCGGCCGCGACGATGATGTCCTTCATCCCGTCGATGTCGTGCGGGTTGACCAGCAGCGGCCCGGGGGACAGCTCGTCGGCCGCGCCCGTGAACTCGGACAGCACGAGCACGCCCCGCTCGTCGCTGCGCGCGGCGACGTACTCCTTGGCCACGAGGTTCATCCCGTCGCGCAGCGCGGTCACGAGCATGACGTCCGCGGCGAGATAGAGCGCGGCCATCTCCTCGGGCGGGTAGGAGTGGTGCAGGTAGTGGATCGCGGAGTGGCCGAGCTCGCCGAACTCCCCGTTGATGCGACCGACCAGGATCTCCACGTGCTCACGCAGGTCCTGATAGGCGCCGACGTTCTCCCGGCTCGGGCTGGCCACCTGAACGAGCGTCGCGCGGGTCACGTCCAGCCGGCCGTCCTCGAGGAGCTCGCCGTAGGACTTGATGCGGTGGCGGATGCCCTTCGTGTAGTCCAGGCGGTCGACGCCCAGGTACACCGTCTCCGGATTACCGAGGTCGGCACGGATCTCCTTGGCGCGGTTCTGCACCTCCGGCGTCCGGGCCAGCTCGTCGAAGCGGCGCGAGTCGATGGAGATGGGGAACGCCTGCGCGCGGACGTGCCGGCCGGGACGGCCCTCGGCGTCGGGCATGGTGATGACCGGGCCCCGGGTCGCGTAGTCGGTGAGCCGGCGCACCGCCCGTACGAAGTTCGCGGCGTCGCCGTTGCGCTGGAAGCCGATGACATCGGCCCCGAGCAGCCCGTCCACGATCTGGCGTCGCCACGGCAGCTGCCCGAACAGCTCCACGGGCGGGAACGGGATGTGGTCGAAGAAGCCGATGCGCAGGTCCGGCCGCAGGTCCCGGAGCATGCGCGGGACGAGCTGCAGCTGGTAGTCGTGCACCCAGACGGTCGCGTCCTGTGCGGCCTGTTCCGCGGCGGCGTCGGCGAACCGCTGGTTGACCCGCCGATACGCGTCCCACCACTGCCGGTGGTACGTCGGTGGTGCGATGACGTCGTGGTAGAGCGGCCACAACGTGTCGTTGGAGAAGCCCTCGTAGTAGCGCTCGATCTCGTCCGCGCTCAGCGTGACCGGCACGAGGCGCACGCCGTCGGCGTCGAACGGCTCGTGGGCGAGGTCCGGCGCGCCCGACCAGCCGACCCAGGCTCCGTCCGCCTCGCGCATCACCGGTTCCAGGGCCGTGACGAGGCCACCCGGAGAACGCTGCCAGGTCAGATCCCCGGTGGGGCTCACCGAGAAATCGACGGGGAGGCGGTTGGCCACCACGACGAGGTCGTATCCGTCTTTGCCTGGCAACGATCTGCACCTCAATCCATATTGACTGCGTTGACTCGAACTTGCCTCGTTCAGGGTAGCGACGCCGGGGAAGGTCGCGCAGTTATGTCCATCACCTCATTTCGGGCGAAACCGAAGCTCCGCTGCAGGTCAGACGCGCGAAGACGGGTGAGTTGCCGCGCGATGGCCAGATTCGCCCGCTAGCGTTTGAACCATGGGAGCAGAAGGGGCCGTCGAGGGCGCCGAACAGCGGACGGACACGGGCACCGTCTCCGTCCGTGACCGCGCCGCCGGCTCCGTCGTGGGCGGGTACACGGTGACCGGACGGATCGGCAGCGGCGCGATGGGCACCGTCTACAGCGCGACGGACGACGGCGGCAACGCCGTCGCGCTCAAGCTGCTGACCCCCGGACGCGACGAGGCCGGGGCGCGCGAACGGCTCCGCCGCGAGGCCCGGGCGCTCCAACGGCTGAAGCATCCGGCGGTGGCCACCGTGCTCGACGTCGAGCTCGACGCCACCGACGCCTTCATCGTCACCGAGCTCGTCGAGGGCCCCACCCTCGAGGAAGAGGTCGACGCCCGCGGCCCGCTCGACCCCCGCGACCTCTACGAGCTCGCCGATCAGCTCGCCGACGCCCTGGAGGCCGTGCACGCGGCCGGCGTCGTCCACCGCGACCTCACCCCGTCCAACGTCCTCATCTCCCCCACCGGGCCCGTGCTCATCGACTTCGGCCTCGCGCACGCGCCCGGCGACGCGCGGGCCACCCGCACCGGTTTCGTCATGGGCACACCGGGCTACCTCGCACCCGAACTGCTCGACGGCGGCGAACCCGTGCCCAACACCGACTGGTGGAGCTGGGCCGCCGTCCTCGCCTTCGCGGCGACCGGTCGCTCGCCGTTCGGCGTCCGGCCGCTCGAACTCGTGCTGCGGCGCTCCCGGGAGGGCGACGCCGACCTGACCGGGCTGGAACCACGCACCTCCCGGGCCCTCGCGGCGGCCCTGCGTCCCACGCCGGCCGAACGATGGGGGCCCACGGAGGTGGCGCGATCGCTGCGGGCGGCGTCGGAGGCGTTCGTCGCGGCGGCGCGGGCCGCGGACCCCGAGGTCCCGGCCGACGACATCGGCGACCGGCGGACCCAGGTGATGGAAGGGCCGACGACGGTCGTGGAACCGATCACGCCGAAGCTGGAACCCGTCACCGCGGTGGTCGAGCCCGCCGCGGCGGGCCAGGACACCGCCCCGATGCGGGCGAACGGCGGAGGCGGCGCCGGCGGGCTCGGCGCCGGCCCCTCCGGCCACGGACGGTCCGTCCGCAGTCATCCGGTCGGGGCTGTGCACGGGGCCTCGCCGGGGGCCGGAGGCCCCGGTGGACATCCAGGTGGACACGGGGTCGCGCCGCCGGCAGCCGTGCAGCCAGGGCCGATACCCGTGCCCGTGGCCGGCCGGATGGGGCGGTACCCCGCGCGGACGGGCACCGTCACCGCCGTCGGCGGAGCCCTCGTCGCGCTCGCCGCGACCCGGCCCGGATGGGCGCTCGCGGCGTTCGTGGTGCTCTGCGTGCTGTGCCGCGCGTCGGGCGCCGCGGCGAACGAGATGTGGAACTGGCGGATGCGGCACGGGACGGTGACGGGCGGGAAGGGCCGCGCCGTGCTGCTGATGCCCTGGTACCTGGTGCGTTCCGTCTTCGGCGTGCTGCCCGCGTTGCTGATCGGGAGCGCGGTCGGGGCCATCGTGGCCCTGGGCGGGTTCTGGCTGTTCGCGCCGGGGCGGGTGATCGTGCTGCCGCTGGAGGACCTCGCGTCGCGCGCGGTCGGTGGCACGAACGATCCGATCGTCGACACCTGGGTGCTGGCCGTGGCCATGCTCGTCACGATGCTGCTCACCTGGTGGGGACCCGTGGCGCAGCTCACCCGCGAGGGCAGCAGGGCGCTCCTGTCCACGGTGGCGCCCGGCTGGGTCGGCGCGGGGCTCCTCGTCGTGCTCTCGCTCGCGGTGGTCGGGCTCGGTGCGGCGGCGATCGTGGCCGATCCGCTGGTCGTCGACTGGTGGCCGCTCGCCGAGCGGCCCGACGTGCGGTGAGTGGGGCGCGCGAGACGTGGGCCGGGCGGTGGCCGCGATCGCCGTCCTGCCGCCGTCTCCGGTCCGCCCTGCGAACGCGTTCCGCCGTACGCGGCCGGCCCCTGACCGTCGTCGTACGGAAGAATCGGCGCCGCTCGGCGACCGTCACGGAATAGTGATGCGATGCCCAGGCCGCTCCCAGGGCGCTGTGGATAGGCTGTGGTGCCACGGCGACCAAACGCCGTGCGACGCCACCACCGTGGCGCCGGGAAAACGCTGGCCGGGGGGCCGCGCACCGAGGAGAAGGACTCGATGTCGAACATGACCAAGGCACAGCGGCGTGAGGCCGCCCGCGCCGAGGCTCTCGCGATGCAGAAGAAGGCGCAGGGGCGCGAGCGGATGTACCGGATCGTGACCCTCGGCGTGCTCGGGCTGCTCATCGCCGGCCTGGGCATCGCGATCTGGCTGATTTTCGCGGAGTCCCAGAAGACGCCGATGGAGCGGGCGGACAACGTCCCGAACGGCGTCGTCGACGAGACGGGCATCCCGGTCGGCGAGGACGGTGCGGCGGGAACGCTCGTCGACGGAGCTCCGCAGCTCGACGTCTACGTCGACTTCATGTGCCCGATCTGCGGCCAGTTCGAGGCGCTGAACGGCGCGGACATCGCCGAGATGCGAGAGGGCGGCGAGGTCGCCCTCGTGGTGCACCCGGTGGCGATCCTGGACCGGTACTCCCAGGGCACGGAGTACTCCACGCGCGCGGCGTCGGCGGTCGCGTGGGTGGCCGACCAGGCCCCCGAGGCGTTCATGGAGTACCACGACCTCCTGTTCGCGAACCAGCCCGCCGAGAACTCGCCTGGCCTGAGCGACCAGCAGCTCGCCGACTTCGCCGAACAGGCAGGCGTCCCGGCCGACGTCGCGCAGGGGATCGCGGACGGTGAGGCCACCAGCACCTTCGGCGACTGGGTGACGGCGGCATCGGACAAAGCGGGGGCGGCCGACGAGCTAGCCAACGCGCAAGGCAACTTTGGGACGCCTACGGTGATGCTCGACGGCGAGCGGTTCGAGGACTGGCAGACCCCGGGCTCGCTGATGACGGCGGTCACCGGTGCTGACACGGGCGACCAGGCCGACGACGGGACCGAAGCCGATCAAGGGGCCGAGGACAGCGGATCCGGCTCGGAGGAGAGCAGCTCCGGCGAGTCGGCGGGTGGGTGATCCGGGTGTGATCACGCCTGCGCTGTCGCGCGCGCAGTGCCGTTGCCGACGCGTCGTGGTGCGCGTCGGCAACGGTGCTTCTGGTTGGGTACCACCGCCGTTGCGTTGGCGCGCGGGACCACCGGGCGAGAGATCCATGGTGATCCACTGGTCGGCAGGGTTCGGTTGGCCTAGCGGGAAGCATCCGCTGCGAGAACCCCAACGTGGTCGGCCGTGTACCCTCAGGCGCCGCTGCGAGCACGAGGTCAGGAGATTGGCAGGTGTTAGCGATGAGCTTCGTCACTTCGCCAGGAAAGTAGTCAGGTCTCCACGACGGCGCTCCGCGGAACGGTGAGGGACCGTCTCCCCTCACACAGCTATTGCTGTGCTGGTCGTAAGGGGCGCGCAACCCGACCAGCGCGCGAGGTATCGGGTTCCATGTGCGACCGTGGCATTCAGCCGAAGTTCCTGCCCTCGCCGCGGTAGGTGGGAACCGTCTCGACGATCTCGCCGCCCCGGACCAGGTGCACCTCGTCGAACCGCTCCATGAGCTCGCCGGCCTTGGCGTGGCGGAACCAGGCACGGTCCCCGGTGCGCAGCGCCTCGGGTCCCGGGCGTCCGCGGCGACGCGCCCGCAGCGGCGTCTGCACCTCGCCGGCGCCCTCCGATCCGGTGAGCTGCCAGCCGGAGGTCACGACGCGCGGGAGCCGGGAGTTCGCGGCCGGTCCGGAGGCGATGTAGCCGCCGGAGAACGCGGTGACCCAACCGGGCGCGGGTTCCCGCACGACGTCGAGCCCGAAGAACGCGGCGGGCCGCGGGCGGAACGCCCGGTACGCGTCGAACAGCCCGGGCGTGTACAGCCCCGAGCCGGCGGTCGCCTCGGTGACGCCGGGGCCGGCCGCGGAGGTCTCCAGCGACCCCGTTCCCCCGGAGTTGACGAGGTCGAGGTCGTGCCCGACGGCGTCCCGCGCGGCCGCCAGGAGCTCGGGCCGACGACGGTCGAGGTCACGCACCGAGAGCCGCTTCACCAGGCGGACGGCCGGGCTCGAGTCGGGCAGTCCGGCGACCTGTGCCTCGTAGAACATCAGGCCGCGGAGGCGCACGCCCCGGGTGCGGGCGACCCGGGAGGCGAGCCGTCCGACGTCGTCGGGCGTTCGCAGCGGCGAGCGCCGGACGCCGAGATGGGCGAAGGCGAGCCGGAGGCTCGCGTCGACGTCGAGGCAGACCTGCAAGGAGGGGATCTGCTCCCCGGCGGCCGCCCTCGCCCGCTCGACGGCGTCCGCGATCAGGTCCAGGTGCAGCGGCGAGTCGATCATCAGGGTCACCGCGCGCCGGGCCGCGGGGTCCGCGGCGAGCTCCGCGAGCGCGGCCCGGTCGACGCTCGGGTAGCCCACGAGTACGTCGTCGAGCCCCTGGGACGCGAGCCACCGGGCCTCGCGCGGCGAGTAGGCCATGACGCCGGAGAAGCCCGCCCCGAGTGCCCGCTCGACGAGGGCCCGTACCCGGACGGACTTGCTGGCCAGCCGCACCGGCACGCCGTCGGCGCGGGACAGCAGGTCGCGGGCGTTGGCGTCGAACCGATCGAGGTCGACGACGGCGACGGGGGCGGGCAGGTGCGCGGTCGCCGCGCCCAGGCGCGCCGTCAGGGAACTCATCAGCCCAGCACCTTCCGGGTGTAGCGGTTGTGGAACACGCCCTCCGGGTCGTGCTCGAGGCGCACCCGCGCGGCGTCGTCGAACCGGGGATAGAGCGGGGCGAGGTCGTCGGAGTCGCGCGAGTGCATCTTGCCCCAGTGCGGCCGTCCGCCCGCGGTCACGAAGATCCGCTCGGCGGCCTCGAAGTACCGGGAGTACGGCAGCCGCCAGTACTGGTGGACGGCGACGTAGGCGGTCTCGCGACCGTGGGCCGTGGAGAGCCAGACGTCGTCGGGCGCGGCGAACCGCACCTCGATGGGGAACGGCACGTTCTCCCCGGACGTGCGCAGCCAGTCGTCCACCTCGGTGATGACGTCCCGCACGCTCTCCCGCGGGATCGCGTACTCCATCTCGCGGAACCGTACCCGCCGCCGGGTGCAGAACACCTGGTACGACGGCGCCTGGTAGGTCCGCGCCGACAGCGCGCGGGCCGAGACGGCGTTGAGCCGCGGCGTCAGCCCGCCGAATGCCGTGGCGACCCGGTTGACCATCTCGAACGCGCCGTTCGACAGCAGTTCCTCGTCCAGGAAGGAGCGCGCGGCCCGCCCGGCCCGGGCGACCCGGCCGATGGTCGCGGGCTCGACGCGAGTGTTCCGCAGGGTGAGGGCCCGTCCCGTGACGGGGAAGAAGTAGAGCTCGAAGTGGTCGCTCGTCGCGACGACGCCGTCGGGTCCGTCCAGCGACTCCAGCGCCTCGGCCAGTGGCACGGGCCGCTCCTCGGCGCGCAGGTCGTACGCCGGCACCACCTCCAGCGTCACGGCGCTGAGCACGCCCGTGGTGCCCAGACCGAGGCGCGAGGCCTCGAAGAGCGGGTCCCCGGGGCCGACGTCGTGCACCGTGCCGTCCACGCCGATCACGCGCAGGCCGCGCACCTGCGTGGCGAGCCCGCCGAACGTGGCGCCGGTGCCGTGCGTGCCCGTGGAGATCGCACCCGCGATGGACTGCCGGTCGATGTCGCCGAGGTTGCGCATCGCGAGGCCGTGCTCGGCGAGCATGCGGTTGAGCCGGTGCAGCCGGACGCCGGCGCCCACGGTGACCAGTGTGCTCCCGGTCTCGGGGACGGGCTCCACGCGTTCGAGGACGCTGACGTGGTCGAGGTTCAGGAGCACGCCCGACGTCGTCGCCGCGGGTGTGAACGAGTGGCCGCCGCCGACGGCGCGGACGGAGCGCCCGTCCGCGGCCGCGCGGGCGACCACCTCGGCGAGCTCCGCCTCGGACCTGGGCTGGGCCCGGCCGGCAGGGCTGCACGTCGCGGTGCGGGCCCAGTTGCTCCAGGTCAGCGGCTGAGATGTGGGGGTACGGTGAACGACGTCGGACACGGGGGCACTATCCCATGGCTCCGGCGCCACGAACAGGGGCACGGCCGAGTTCGCGGGCGCTCTCCGCCTCGTCGCGGGCCCGTCGGGTGCTCCCGGCGGGCGCTCACTTCCGGTCGAACGCGGGCACCAGGTAGCGGAGCACCAGTCGCCCCAGCTCGTCGTAGGCCTTCCGGGCCGCCTCATCGTCCCGGTCGACGAGCCACCCGATCTCGATCCCGTCGATCTGCTGCGCGGCGAAACGCGCCAGGAAGTCCACGTCCACCGAGAACCGGGCGCCGCCACGGTCGGCGAGCTTGTTCAAGTACTCCTTGGTGAACCGATAGCTCTGGTCCAGGTGGGCCTGCGCTACTTCGCGCAGCACGCGAGAGCGGACACCGGCCAGCGCGAACTCGAAGGTCAGGAGGCGCATGTGCTGGTTCTGCTTGAGCCCGTCAAGCATCGACTGCGCGGACGCCGCGACCAGCGCCTCCGGGTCGTGACTCTGGTCGAGCGCGGCGAGGGCGGGCTCCGAGGCGGTCAGGGCGATCGCGCGCCCCATCGCGCGCAGCATCTCGGCCTTGTCCTCGAAGCAGTAGTGCACGGTACCGAGTGAGATCTCGGCCTCCTGCGCAACGGCACGCACCGAGACCGCTTCCACACCCTCACGGAGCGCCACGCGCAGCCCGGCCTCGACGATCTCCTGGCGACGCTCCTCGAGCGTCTTGCGCCTGCTGGCACGCGCTTCGGTCATGAGGTCTCCCCGTCCGGCATCGCCGCGTCCGGCGCAGATGGTGTGGGCTGCGCGGTGAACACCAGCGCCGTGGCGATCGCCGCGACGCCCTCACCACGGCCGGTGAGCCCGAGGCCGTCGGTCGTGGTCGCGGAGAGACTCACCGGAGCACCCGCGGCGGCACCGAGCACGGCCGACGCCTCCGCACGCCGCGGACCGATCTTGGGACGGTTCCCGATCACCTGAACAGACACATTCCCTATGGTGAACCCTGCGGCACGAACTCGCCTAGCAGCCTCGGCCAGCAGATTCGTCCCGGACGTTCCCGACCATTCCGGCTCGGCGGTCCCGAAGTTCGTCCCGAGATCGCCGATTCCGGCCGCCGCGAAGAGCGCGTCGGCGGCGGCGTGCGCCGCGACGTCCGCGTCGGAGTGGCCGGCGAGGCCCCGCTCGCCGGGCCAGTGCAGGCCGCCGAGCCACATCTCCCGGCCGGCGTCCTCCGGGGCGAAGGCGTGCACGTCCGTTCCGATACCGATGCGCGGCACGGGGCACGGAGGAGCGAGTTCGACGTTCACGCCTGATTCTCCCACTCAGTCCTCCAGCTCAAGGGCTGCCATGCGCAGGTCGCGCTCCGTCGTGATCTTGGCTGCTGCCGCGTCGCCCCGCACGATGTGCACCGGCTCGCCGAGCGCCTCGACGAGCCCTGCGTCATCCGTCGCGGCGGCGGCCTCCGAGCCCGACCGCTCCCGCCCGGCCTTGTGCGCACGTTCCAGCAGTTCCCGCGTGAAGCCCTGGGGCGTCTGCACCGCCCGCAGCCACGCGCGATCCGGGGTGCCGACCACGAGTTCGACGTCGTCTCCGGGGACCACCTGCTTGACCGTGTCGGTGACGGGAAGGCCGGGGACGACGGCGTCGTGGCCGGCCCGGACGGCGGCGTCTACCCGCCGGACCAGGTCCGCGGGAACGAGGGGGCGGGCCGCGTCGTGCACGAGGACGACGTCGTGGCTCGCGTCGGCCACGGCGAGGCCGGCGGCGACCGACGCCTGACGCGTCGGGCCGCCGTCGACCACCGTGACCGGAACGGTCACGTGGGCATCGGTGATGAGGAGATCGGCGACGACGTCCCGCAGGCCGTCGGGTGCCGTGACGACAAGGGCGTCGACGACGCCGGAGCCGACGAGCCGGCGTGCGGCGTGCAGCACGAGAGGGAAGCCGCCGAGGTCGACGAGTGCCTTGGGCAAGTCACGCCCGAGACGTGCGCCGGATCCGGCGGCGGTGAGGATCGCGAGCGTGGTCATGTCGGGACCCCGCGTGCGGGGTCGAGGCTGATCAGCCGGCGAGAACCTCGTCGAGGATGGCCTCGGCCTTCTCCTCCTCGGTCTTCTCCGCCAGCGCGAGCTCGGAGATCAGGATCTGACGGGCCTTGGCGAGCATGCGCTTCTCTCCCGCGGAGAGGCCCCGATCGGCATCGCGACGGGAAAGGTCCCGCACGACCTCGGCGACCTTGATCACGTCACCGGACGCCAGCTTCTCGAGGTTCGCCTTGTACCGCCGCGACCAGTTGGTGGGTTCCTCCGTGTACGGCGCGCGCAGCACCTCGAAGACTCGCTCGAGGCCCTCCTGGCCGACGACATCGCGCACCCCGACGAGGTCGACGTTCTCCGCCGGGACCTCGATCGTCAGATCGCCCTGGGCGACCTTGAGCTTGAGGTACATCTTCTCCTCGCCCCGGATCTTGCGGGTCTTGACCTCCTCGATCAGCGCCGCGCCGTGGTGCGGGTAGACAACAGTCTCGCCTACTGTGAACGTCATCTGCAGATGTCCCCTTTCCAGGACACAAGGTTACCACGTTGCGGCCCCCGGTTTTCTTGACCTGACCGGGTTCGGAAGCCGCGCTGACGTTGACGTCTGCGCAGGTCAGCGGGCGAATTTTCAGGACTGCAGCACACCTTTGCCCTGTCGGACCAGATCCTTCGTATCGATCCGATCACCCACTCTTGACCTAATTTTTGATGCGCACAGAATGGCCGCCGCCCATTTCTCTCCATCAGTGGCGCCGAGCCCGCCGTCGTCGTCCGGGAGCCGGTGACACACACCACTGATCTCCTCGCGCCGGCGACGTCCCCCGCGGCACCGCGGCGGCCGCGGACCACTAGGATGTTGGCTGATCCACCGCCTGACCTCCAGGGAGTAGACCGTGTCCCGTCGCACCACCGCCCACCGACGCGCCCGCACCGTCGCGGTCGCGGCCGTCACCGCGGCGGGTGCCGCCCTCCTGTCGGCATGCGCCCCCACCACCACCGCGCTCGACTACTCGCCGTCCGACGGCGTCATGGTGTCCGTGGGTGCGCAGGACGGCGAGGAGTTCACCGACCTGCGCGGGCTCAACCTCATGGTGGTGTCCGCGGAGGAAGGGGCGCCCGGCACCCTGCTCGGCGCGCTCACGAACGGCACGCGGACGGACGCGACGTTCACCCTCGCGCCCGAGGGAGCCACGCCGCTCGTGTTCGACGTCGGCGCGGGGGACACCCTCTACCTGGGCGGCGAGTCCGGCGAGACGGTCCTGCTCGACGTCGTCACCGCCATGCCGGGATCCAGCGTGCCGACGGTCCTCGAGGCGGGCGGCGAGTCCCAGAGCTTCGACCTGCCGGTCCTCAACGGCGAACTCGCCGAGTACGCGGCCTACGTGCCCAGCCCGGCGCCCGCGGGGTCCGCGTCCCCGGAGACCTCACCGTCCCCGCAGACCTCGCCGTCCCCCGAGACGTCCGCGTCGCCGGAGGGCACGACGACCGACGAGTGAGCGGGCTCGCGGGCGTCGCCGCGCGCCGGACACGCGCGGTGATCTTGCTCGCCCTCGACTTCCCTGGTCGATAGGGTCCTGTCGGGCGATCCGTCCAGGCTCCCCCTCCCCGCCCGACGCGGGGGCGACCCCCCGAAAGGCTCGAAGTTTGCTTCTGCGCACCAAGTCCCCCGCCGCCCGCCGTGTCCGCGCCACCACCGCCGTCGTCGGCGCCGCCCTGGTCGCCGGCCTCCTCTCCGGCTGCTCGGCGATCGACGGCTTCCTGGACGGGAGCTCCGACGAAGCCCCGCGCGACGAGAACGGCGAGATCACCGAGGCGTCCGATGCCGACGCGATGGCCGTGGAGATCGGGGACTGCCTCGACGTCACCGCGCTCGAGAACCAGGCCACGTTCACGGATCTCCCCGTCATGCCGTGCGACGAGGAGCACACCGGCGAGATCTACGCCGAGAAGGACCTGGCCAACGGCGAGTACCCCGGCGAGAAGGACGTGACGGACGAGGCCGACGCGTTCTGCGAGAGCGAGTTCGAGGCGTTCGTCGGCCTGCCGTACGCGGACTCCGAGCTCTACTTCTGGTCGTTCTACCCGACCGAGGAAAGCTGGGAGCAGGAGGACCGCACGATCCAGTGCGTCGTGCAGTCGGAGGAGCCGGTGACCGAGACGCTGGAGGGCGTCGAGAGGTAGCGCCCGAAGGCCCCCAGGGATCGAGGATCCCTGGGGGCCTTCCGCACGTTCACGCCCACCGCACCGGTCCCGGGCCGCCGGAAGCGTAGCGACGGCGCCCGCAGGCGAGGAACGAGCCGAGGACGACGGAGCCCGGCGGCTCCGGAAGACACAGGTCAGCCGAAGCGGCCCGAGACGTAGTCCTCGGTGGCCTGCTCCGACGGGGAGCTGAAGATCGTGGCCGTGTCGTCCATCTCGATGAGCTTTCCCGGCTTGCCCGTGCCGGCGATGTTGAAGAACGCCGTCCGGTCGCTCACGCGGGCTGCCTGCTGCATGTTGTGCGTGACGATGACGATCGTGTAGTCCTTCTTCAGTTCCTGGATGAGGTCCTCGATCGCCAGCGTGGAGATCGGGTCCAGGGCGGAGCACGGCTCGTCCATGAGGACCACCTGCGGCTTCACCGCGATGGTGCGGGCGATGCACAGGCGCTGCTGCTGACCGCCGGACAGGCCCGAGCCGGGCTTCTCGAGGCGGTCCTTCACCTCGTTCCAGAGGTTCGCCCCCCGGAGGGAGGACTCCACCAGGTCGTCGGCGTCGGACTTGGAGATCCTGCGGTTGTTCAGCTTCACGCCGGCCAGGACGTTGTCCCGGATCGACATGGTGGGGAACGGGTTCGGCCGCTGGAACACCATCCCGATGTTCCGGCGCACCGCCACCGGGTCGACGTCGGGCCCGTACAGGTCGACGCCCTCGAGTTCCACGCTGCCGTCCACGTACGCGCCGGGGATGACCTCGTGCATGCGGTTGAGCGTGCGGATGAAGGTCGACTTGCCGCAGCCGGACGGCCCGATGAAGGCCGTCACGGAGCGCGGCTCGATGGTCATCGAGACGCCCTCGACCGCGAGGAAGTCGCCGTAGTAGATGTTGACGTCCTTGACGTCGATGCGCTGGGCCATGGAGAAGATCCTTCGTTGTGCGCCGGGCGAGGTGAGGTCCTGCGCGTCAGCGCAGCTTCGGGGCGAACCACCGGTTGACGAGGCGACCCGCGATGTTGAGGAGCATGACGACGACGATGAGAACGAGCGCCGCGCCCCACGCGTTCTGGTTCGAGATGTCCACGATGCAGTTGAGCTGGTCTTCCCGACACGTCGCCGGGCCCTGACTGTACTGTCGGTAGATGAACACGGGCAGAGTCGTCATCCGCCCTTCGAACGCGTTGAGGTTGATCGAGTCGGTGATGCCCACCGCGACGAGCAACGGCGCGGTCTCACCGATGACGCGGGCGACGGCCAGCAGGATCCCGGTCGTCAGGCCGGCCACCGAGGTGCGCAGGACCACGCGGACGATCGTCAGCCACTTGGGCACACCGAGCGCGTACGACGCCTCGCGCAGTTCGTTCGGGACGAGCTTGAGCATCTCCTCGCAGGAGCGGACGACCACGGGGATCATCAGCACCGACAGCGCGATCGCACCCATGATCCCGAACCGCGCTCCGGGGCCGAGGAAGATCGTCATCAGGGCGACCACGAAGAGACCCGCGACGATCGAGGGGATACCGGTCATGACGTCGACGAAGAAGGTCACCGAGCGTGCCAGGGCGCCTCGCCCGTACTCGACGAGATAGATCGCCGTGAGGAGACCGATCGGAATCGAGATCAGCGCCGCCCAGCCGGTGATGATCAGGGTGCCCATGATGGCGTGGTAGATCCCGCCGGAGGGATCGCCGCCGAAGATGCCACGCATCGAGTAGGTCAGGAAGTCGATGCTGATCCGACCGGAGCCGTTGACCAGCACCGTCCACAGCAGGGACACGAGCGGGATCATCGCGACGACGAACGCCGCCCAGATCAGCACGGTCATGAGCCGGTCCACGGACTTCCGGCGAGGCTCGGAGGACGTCAGGAGGGCGCGGGTCCGCTCCGTGGATTCCATCGTGGCGGTGCTCATCAGTTGGCTCCCGAGAATTCTTTGCGGCGCGCCACGATGGCACGGGCGATCATGTTCACGGCCATGGTGATCAGGAACAGCGCGAGACCGGTCGCGATCAGGGCGTTGACCGCCAGACCGGTGGCCTCGGCGAAGTCCAGGGCGATGTACGCCGCGATCGTCTGATGCTGCGCGCCGGCCAGGATCTGCAGCGAGTAGATGAGGAACCCGGGGCTGATGATCATCAGGACCGCCATCGTCTCACCGAGCGCCCGCCCGAGGCCGAGCATCGCCGCGGAGATCACGCCCGATCGCCCGAACGGGAGAACGGCGGTCCGGATCATCTCCCAGCGCGTGGCGCCGAGCGCGAGTGCGGCCTCCTCGTGCAGCTTGGGCGTCTGCAGGAAGACCTCGCGCGACACCGCCGTGATGATCGGCAGGATCATCACGGCGAGAACGACCGAGACCGTGGCGAGGGACTTTCCGGTCGCCGAGACGTCACCCGCGAACAGCGGGAACCATCCGAGGTTGTCACCCAGCCAGAACCAGATCGGCTTGACCACGGGCGCCAGGACCAGGAAGCCCCAGAGGCCGTAGACGACCGACGGGATCGCCGCCAGCAGGTCGACCAGGTACCCCAGGACCTGAGCCAGCCGGCGCGGTGCGTAGTGCGAGATGAAGAGGCCGATTCCCATGGCCACCGGCGTGGCGAGCGCCAGGGCGAGAACGGCGGCCAGCAGGGTGCCGAAGATCAGGGGGCCGATGAACTCCAGGAGGGACGTGCCCTCCGGATATCGTCCGACGGCGCTGGAGATCTCCTCGTCCGAGGCCGTGATCGCGGGCCATGCGCGCAGGAGCAGGAAGAGTGCCACCGCGGCGAGCGTCGCCAGGATCAGGGATCCCGCCCCGGTGGCGATCCACCGGAAGACCCTGCTGAAGCCACGCTCGGTGTCGCCACTCCTGCGGCGTCGTGCAGTCGCCCGCGAGACAGGCCCCTTCGGCGTCGCCGTGGGCTGCGGGCTGTCGGTCGTTGTCACGCGAGTTCCTCGCTACTCGTGGTCACTGCTCAATGATCGTCCATGCACGGCCGTGCCGGTGACCGCCTGACCCGCTGTCATGGGGCCAGGCGATCACCGGCAGCGGCGTCCAGCTCGGACCCTCAGCCCGGCTCAGCCGGCGGCGGAGATCGTCTCGACCGCCGTCAGGAACTCGGAGCGGAGCTCCTCGCTCACCGGGGCGGAGCCCGCGGCCGCGGTGCCCTGCTCCTGGCCCTCGTCGCTCAGGATGTAGGAGTACAGGCCCTTGACGAGCTCGGCGGTCTCCGCGTCCTCGTACGTGGTGCAGGCGATGTGGTAGGAGACCAGCACGATCGGGTACGTGCCCGGGATGTCGCGGGCCAGGTCGTAGGCCCACACGGTGTCAGCGGTGCCCTCGACGCGAGGCGACTGGGCGACCACCTCGGCCGCAGCCTCGGGGCTGTACGGGACGAACTCGTCGCCCACACCCACGGCCACGGAACCCAGCTCGCCGATCGCCGATGCGTCGGCGTAGCCGATGGTGCCCTCACCCGCGGTGATGGTGCTGACCACGCCGGAGGTGCCCTGGGCGGACTCCTGGCCCTCGACCGGCCAGACGTCCTCGACCTCGAAGTCCCAGACGTCCGGGACCACGGTGCTCAGGTACTCGACGAAGTTCTCGGTGGTACCCGAGGGGTCCGAGCGGTGCACGACGGTGATGTCCGTGTCGGGCAGCTCCACGTCGGGGTTGTCGGCGGCAATGGCCTCGTCGTCCCACGTCGTGATGTCGCCCTTGAAGATCGAGGCGATCGTCTCCGGGGTCATGTTCACGGAGTCGATGCCCTCGAGGTTGAACGCGACAGCGACCGGGCTGATGTACCCCGGGTACTCGATGACGTCGCTGCCGCAGGTCTCCTCGGCGGCGGTCATCTCGTCGTCCTCGAGCGCGGCGTCCGAGCCGATGAACGGGAAGGCGCCCGCGATGAACTGCTCGCGGCCCGTGCCGGAACCGGTCGGGTCGTAGTTCACGGTGACGTCCGGGTGCTGGCTCTGGAAGCCGGCGCGCCAGGCCTCCATGGCAGACTCCTGCGACGACGCACCGCCGCCGCTGAGCGTGCCGGAGAGCTCCATGCCGCCCTCGGTGGCCTCGGCGGTGCTGTCATCGCCGGTGTTCGGGTCGGTGCCGCAGGCGGCGAGGGTCAGCGCGAGCGCGCCGACCATGGCGGCGGAACCAGCGCGGGTGAATCGGCTGAGCTTCACGTGTCTTTCCATCCTGTTCAAAAGTTCTGGGTCGGACCTCGGCAGTCGCCGACGTCAACCGCGACGCTAGGGAGACGGGATGACCTCGCGCCCAGGTTCAAGTGAACGGAAGATGAACACTGGCGGGAGACCGCAGTGAGGTCGGACACTCCCGTTGCCCTTCCGTGACCTTTATCGGATGATGGGCGACTACGCAATTCATCCATCGCGTCCGCCAGTCGATCTCGACCTGGCGCCGCCTCGCGACCCGAGGGCTGCCGCCCCGGCGTCAGCCGAGGTAGATCGACTTCGCCGCCTCCTCGACGTTGCGCTGCACGAACTCCGAGATCGGCGCGCTGCCCGCCGCCTCCGCCGCACGCTGCTGCCCCTCGGGCGACGCGACGTAGGCGAGGAACTCCTTCACGAACCGCCCCGTGGGCTTGTCGGTGTACCGGGAGCACACGATCGCGTACGACACGAGCACCAGCGGATACGCGTAGCTCTCCGTCGTCTTCCGGTCGATCTCGTAGGCGAGGTCGTACTTGGTGCGGCCGTCGATGAGCGGTGACACGTCGACGGCGGAGGCCGCCGCCTCGGGCGTGAAGGGGACGAACTGGTTTCCCACCCGGATGGCGGCGTTGCCCAGCTCCGCCGTCCGCGACGCGTCCGCGTACGTCACGGCGCCTGGGTTCTTCCGGACGAAGTCGGTGACGCCGTCCGTTCCGTCGGCCGCCTGACCACCCTCCAACGGCCAGACGCCGTCCGCCTCGTGCGGCCACTGCTCCGGCACGACCTGCGACAGGTAGTCCGTGAAGTTTTCCGTGGTCCCGGAGTCGTCGGCACGGTGCACCGGAACGATCGCCAGGGACGGCAGGTCGGCGTCGGGGTTGTCGGCGGCGATCGCGGCGTCGTCCCATCGCGTGATCTGCCCCGTGAAGATCCTCGCGATGACCTCGGCCCGCAGGTTGAGCCGGTCGATGCCCTCGAGGTTGAAGGCCACCGAGATGGGGCTGACGTACACGGGCAGGTCGATGCCGTTCCCGCCGGCGCACACCTCCGCCGAGGCGTCGAGCTCGTCCTCCGACAGCGCGGCGTCCGAGCCGGCGAAGGCGACCTTGCCGGCCAGGAACTCCTCGCGGCCGCCGCCGGAACCGATGGCGTCGTACGAGATCTCGACCTCCGGGTGCTCCGCGGTGAAGCCCTCGATCCACGCCGCCATCGCCTTCTCCTGCGCGGAGGATCCGGATCCCGCGAACGAGCCCGCCACCTCGACGGGCACCGGCGCCACGTAGCTGCCACCCATCTGGCTGCATGCGGCAAGCGGAAGGACGAGGGCACCGGCGGCGACGATCGCGACGGCACGAGCACGGCTTCTGGGGAGGGTCATGTCTCACGACGCTAGGGACGCCAGGTGACCACCAATACAGACAAAAGCGAACGCAAGGTGAACACGGGCGGTGACCTGGCCCACGCGCCGAACCGGTCGCCGCGGGCAGCAGTACGTCGTCGGACCGTGGCCCGACGACGTGCCGGCGCGCAATCGCGCACGAGAAAGCCGCGCGGGCGCCGTCGTCACGGCGCACGCGCGGCCTCACGTCCGGCCGGTTCCCGCGTACCCGCCTACTCCTCGGTGTCCGCGAGCTTGTACCCCAGCCCGCGGACCGTGAGCAGGTAGCGCGGGGTCCCCGGGTCCGGCTCGATCTTCGAGCGGATGCGCTTCACATGCACGTCCAGCGTCTTGGTGTCGCCCACGTAGTCGGCGCCCCAGACCCGGTCGATGAGCTGCCCGCGCGTCAGCACGCGCCCCGCGTTGCGCAGCAGCAGCTCGAGCAGGTCGAACTCCTTGAGCGGCAGGGAGATGGTCTCGCCGTTCACGGTCACCGTGTGCCGCTCGACGTCCATCGTGACCGGACCGGCCTCGAGGACGCCCGCGCTGTCGTCCGCCGTCGGTTCGACGGGCTGGCGGCGGCGCAGCACCGCGCGCATCCGCGCGAGCAGCTCCCGGAACGAGTAGGGCTTGGTGACGTAGTCGTCGGCGCCGAGCTCGAGCCCGACCACCTTGTCGATCTCCGAGTCCTTCGCGGTGAGCATGATGACCGGCACGTCGCCGCGAGCGCGCAGCTCCCGGCACACCTCCGTGCCGGACAGGCCGGGGAGCATCAGGTCGAGCAGCACCAGGTCGGCCCCGTCGGCGTCGTAGGCCGCGAGCGCGGCGTTGCCGTCCGCCGCCTCGACCACCTCGAACCCCTCGCGGGCGAGCTGGTAGGTCAACGGGTCGCGGTACGACTCCTCGTCCTCGACCACCAGGATGCGCGTCACGCGCCTACCTCCTCGTTCGTCGCCACCGGGTCCGTCCCGGCTCTCGCGTCACCGGCCGCGGGTCTCGCCCCCGGCTCGGTCGTCAATGCATCGGCCTTCATTCCCGCGGAGGGAATGCGCAGGGTGAATGTCGACCCGCGGCCGGGCTCCGACCACATCGTGACGTCGCCGCCGTGATCGGCGGCGACGTGCTTGACGATGCTGAGCCCGAGACCGGTGCCGCCCGTGTCGCGGGAACGGGCCGGGTCGACCCGGTAGAAGCGCTCGAACACGCGGTCCTGCTTGCTCTCGTCGATCCCGACGCCCTGGTCCACGACGGCGATCTCGACCAGCCCGCGCCGTTCCGTGACGCCCACCCCGACACGGGTCGCGGGCCCGGAGTAGGCGACGGCGTTGTCGAGCAGGTTCCGCACGGCGGTGACCAGGAGGTTGTGGTCGCCGTAGACCACGCTGTCCAGCGCGCCGCCCGACGTGATGGCGATGTTCTTGGCCTGCGCGGCGGTCCTGGCCCGGTCCACGGCCTCGTCGATCACCGCGCGCACGGACACCGGCGTGTCCTTCTGCACGGCGCCCTGGGACTGGAGCCGGGACAGCTCGATGATCTCCTGCACGAGCTCGGACAGCCGCTGCGCCTCCCGGTGCATGCGCTCGGTGAAGCGGCGCACGGCGACCGGGTCGTCGGCGGCGTCGGCCACCGTCTCGGCCAGCAGGGCCAGCGCGCCGACCGGGGTCTTGAGCTCGTGCGAGACGTTGACGACGAAGTCGCGGCGGATCGCCTCGACGCGCGCGGCCTCGGTGCGGTCCTCGGCGAGCACGAGCACCCGGTTGCCCAGCGGCGCGACGCGGACCTGGAGCAGCACGGTGCCGCTGCCCACCGGGCCGCGCGGCAGCTCGAGTTCCTGCTCGCGGATCATTCCGTCCCGGCGCACCTGGGCCACCATGTCCCGGATCGCGGCGTGGGCGATGGCGTCGTTCCGCACCACGTTGAGCGCGTAGGCGGGGGGCGACGCGCGGATCACCTCGTCCTCGTCGTCGACCACCACCGCGGCGGAACGCAGGACGGAGAGCACACGGACGAGGCCGTCGTCGAGCTCGGCGACCGGCGCTTCCGGCCCGGAGCGCTGACGCCGGTCGGAGATACGGAACGCGAGCGTGGCGACGACGCCGACGATCACGCCGACGATGCCCGCGCCCAGCACCGAGACCCCCTGGATGAATCCGTCCACCCACCCAGAGTAGGCAGTGGCACTCCGTATACCCGACCAGGGAGCCGACTGGCCCGATTGACGTCACCAGGAGTTCATCCTGCGACGGGAAGCCGTTAACCTGAGGGTTTACGTTCGAGTGCGACGCTTGGCGTCGCGCCGGAGGAGCCGGCCGGCGTCGCGCCAACGCGGTCAGCCCGCGATGCACGGCGCACTCCTGTGGAAGGAAAGCGATGCGACAGATCTTCGAGGCCGAGCTGCGACAGGTCGGCGACGACCTCGCCGAGATGAGCCGACTCGTCGAGTCAGCGATCGGCAAGGCCGGCAAGGCGCTGAGAGAAGCGGACCTGCAGCTCGCGCAGGAGGTGATCGCCTCGGACAAGACCATCGACCAGCTCGAGGCGTCCCTCGACGAACGCTGCGTCCACCTGCTCGCCCAGCAGGCGCCGGTGGCGACGGACCTGCGCGTCATCGTCAGTGCGCTGCGCATGAGCTCGTCGCTGGAGCGCATGGGTGACCTGGCCCGGCACGTCGCACAGGTGGCGCGGGGCCGGTACCCGGCGCAGGCGATCGCGCCGGCCGCCGCCGATATCTTCACCAGGATGGACGAGGCCGCGGTGCGCGTGGCCGAGCGGACGACGCGCCTCCTCGAGACGCGCGACCTCGAGGTGGCGCAGGCGATCGAGCAGGACGACGACCTGCTGGACGAGCTGCACCAGGAGACCTTCGGCGCCCTGCTCGGCGAGGACTGGGACGGCACGGTCCAGGAGGCCGTCGACATCACCCTGGTGGGCCGCTACTACGAGCGATTCGGCGACCACGGCGTGTCGATCGCCAAGCGCGTCACGTTCCTGGTCACGGGCGACTTCCCGGAAGACCACCAGCACAACCAGTAGCGGCGGTGAGGGCGACTGCCCGGGCAGTCGCCCTCACTGCTCAGCGCCCCTGGTTCGCGACGGCCGCGATGGCGTCCTTCGCTGCCTCCGGGTCCAGGTAGGTGCCGCCCGAGGTGATCGGGACCAGCGACTCGTCGAGCTCGTAGACCAGCGGGATACCCGTCGGGATGTTCAGGCCGGCGATCGCCTCGTCGGAGATGCCGTCGAGGTGCTTGACCAGCGCGCGCAGCGAGTTGCCGTGCGCTGCCACGAGCACGGTCCTCCCTTCCTTGAGGTCCGGGACGATCTCGTCGTCCCAGTACGGCAGCGCCCGCTCGAGCACCTGCTTGAGCGCCTCCGTCCGCACCAGGGGAGCGCCCTCGTACCGGGGGTCGGCGTCCTGGCTGTACTCCGAGCCGAGCTCGATCTCCGGCGGCGGCACGTCGTACGACCGGCGCCACGTCATGAACTGCTCCTCGCCGAACTCCGCGAGGGTCTCCTTCTTGTTCTTGCCCTGCAGCGCGCCGTAGTGCCGCTCGTTGAGCCGCCAGCTGCGCTTCACCGGGATCCAGTGGCGGTCCGCGGCGTCCAGCGCGAGGTTCGCGGTCGTGATCGCGCGCCGCAGCAGCGAGGTGTGCACGACATCGGGCGCGATGCCGGCCTCGGTCAGCAGCGTGCCGCCGCGCCGGGCCTCCTCGATGCCCTTCTCGGACAGGGGAACGTCCACCCAGCCGGTGAACAGGTTCTTGGCGTTCCACTCGCTCTCGCCGTGGCGGAGCAGGACGAGCTTGTAGGTCATGCCCCCATCCTGCCCGACTCCGCGTGGTGCTTGCGTGCCGTCTCGTAGACGGCGAGGATCTCGTCGGCCGCGTGGTCCCAGCTGAATCGCGCGGCCGACGCGGCCGCCGCGCGCGCCATCCGGGTACGACGGCGGTCGTCGGCGAGCAGGTCGTGCAGCACGCGCGCCCAGTCGGTGGGCTCGTGGCCGTGCACGAGCACCCCGGACTCGCCGTCGGCCACCACCGTGCGCAGGCCACCGACCGCGGCCGCGACCACCGGCGTCCCCGACGCCAGCGCCTCCGCCGCCACGAGCCCGAACGACTCGCTGTGCGACGGGACGGCCACGAGATCCGCGGCACGGAACCAGTCGACGAGCTCGGCCTGCGGCACCGGCGGGTGCATCAGCACGTCGCCCGTCACGCCCTCCTGCCACGCGAGCGCCTCCAGCTCGCGCACGGCCGTGGCCCTGCCGCTCGCACCGCCGAGCACGACCAGGAGCGGGCGGGCCGCCCTGCCCGGCGAACCTGCCTGCCCCGCTACCCGCGGCACGGCCTGGTCGACCGCCGGACGCGACGGGCCCGCGCCGGTAGCCGCCGTCGGCGTCGTCGTCGTCGTCGGCGCCGGCGCCGGCGGCCAGGATCCCAGCGCACGGACGAGGACGTCGGGCCCCTTGAGGAGTTGCACGCGCCCGGCGAACAGCACGACCTGCCGGTCGGAGGGCAGGCCGAGGCGCTCGCGCAGCGCGCGCCGAGCCTCGGCGACCGCCGCGCGCTCCTCGTCGTCCTCCACGGGACACGAGACGGTCCGCCGCCCGGCTCCGCCCCGTCCGCCGAGCGTCACCTCGAGCGGCGCGAAGAGGCGGGTGTCCACGCCGGGCGGCACGACGTGCACGCGGGCCCGGTCGGCGGCGTACCGCACGACGAGGTCTTCGGCCTCCTGCTCCGTGCTCGCCACGAGCGCGTCCGCCTCGGCGACGACCTGCTCCTCCCCCACGACGCGCCCCATCGGCTCCGGGGTGTCCCCGGGTGCGAGCGCCGCGTTCTTCACGCGCGCCATGGTGTGCATGGAGTGCACCAGCGGAAGGTCCCAGCGCTCGGTCGCGAGCCAGCCCACCTGGCCGGACAGCCAGTAGTGGGTGTGCACGACGTCGTACCAGTCCGCGGGGCGGTGCGCCTCCGCGCGCAGCACGCCCGCCGCGAAGGCGCACAGCTGGCCGGGCAGGTCGTTCTTGTCCAGGCCCTCGTAGGGGCCGGCAGGGATGTGGATCACCTTGATCCCCGGCTCGGCGTCGACCACCTTGGGCTGCGCCGACGACGTCGCGCGCGTGTAGATCTCGACCTCGGTGCCCCGGCGCGCGAGCGCCCGCGACAGCTCCAGCACGTACACGTTCATGCCGCCCGCGTCACCCGTGCCGGGTTGTTCGAGCGGCGAGGTGTGCACGGTGATCATCGCGACGCGCATCAGGCCACCAGCACGCAGGCGGGCGGGACCGGGAACGGGAGCCGTGCGACGACCTTCCCCGTGCCGGACGCGTGGTCCACGAGCACGGAGATCAGCTCGCCGGTGTTCTGGGCGGCGACGACGATCAGGTCGTGGGCGCGCGCCGGATCGGCGACGCCGGACGGGCCGGGTCCGACGACGGCGTGGTGACGGGGCCAGGCGCCGGCGCCGAGTTCCACGTCGAGGGCGTGCCGGGCCTTCCAGCCGGCGAAGACGCGCTCGAGACGCAGCACGGCGAGCACGTCCGGGCCACGGACGCCGACGTGCACGTACCGGCCGTCGGGCGAGAGCGTCAGGTGCGACGGGAAGCCGGGACCACCGTCGGGGCCCCAGGTCGCGCCGGTGATCGCGAAGCCGTCCGCGAGGCGGTAGCGGGGCAGCGTCTGCGGGCCGAGGTCCGGGACGAGCAGGTGCAGGTGGCAGTCGAGCTCGCCGGCCACCAGGAGCGCGCCGTCGGGCAGCTCCACGAGGTGCCGGGGGCCCGCACCCGGAGGGAACGTCGCGGCGAGTTCCGAGCCCCTGCCGCTGTCCGGGGCCGCCCGATGGGTGCGGAGCTCGTCGGTACCCAGGTCCGCGACGAGCGCGGTGGCGCTGTCACCCGGGAGGTGCACGGAGTGGGCGTGCGGCCCGGCCTGCCGGTCGGGGACCGGGCCGGAGCCCTGGTTGCCGAACGACTCGTGGCTCGCGGTGGGCAGGCCGTCACCGTCGGTGGGCCATGCCGCCGCGATGCCGTCGGCGTAGTTGGCCACCCACACGTGGCTGGTGCCTGCCACGACGTGGCAGGGTTCAGAGCCGCCCGAGGCGACGGTGCGCCGCGGGACGAGCGAACCGTCGTCGTGGACGCCGAGCACGGTCAGCGACCCGGGGTCGGTCTCCCCCACGGCGTAGAGCGTGCGCCCGGAGGGGTGCGCGGCGAGGAACGAGGGCGCGGGCAGCGCGATCGCACGCCGCGGGTCGCTCAGCGCGCCGGTGACGGTGTCGACGTCGACGCGGAACACTCCCTCACCGCTACCGGGATCGGCACCGGGACGGGGATAGGTGCCGATCCACAGCGAGCGGGTGCCTGAGTCTTGCTCCGAGGTCATGGGACCAGCCTAGGGCTCGCCCCACGAGCGGATGGCGCGGGAGTCCGCGGGCGGTGGTACCGCCCCGCGTCACCCGCTCACACCGTCTCTCAGGCGTTGGCCTTCTCGTACGCCGCGACGATCTCGGCGGCGATACGGCCGCGGTCGCTCACGGTGTGGCCCTGAGCACGCGCCCACTCGCGGATCGCCGCGGTGTTGTTCGAGCTGCGCGAGCGCCGGGACGAGCGCGACGCCGCCGGTGTCGACTTCGCCTTGCGGGCGGCGCCGACCCACGGGGCGAACGCCTCGCGGAGCTCCGCGGCGTGCTCCTTGCTCAGGTCGATCTCGTAGTTGGTTCCATCGAGGCCGAAGCTCACCGTCTCATCGGCGACGCCGCCGTCGATGTCGTCCTCGAGCACCAGTTGAACCCTCTGGACCATTGTCCGCACGCCCTTTCATTTCAACAAAACATCTGGGTGTTGTCGAAAGCATGCCGCACGGGTGTATCAGCCGTCAAACAAAGGGCCCCTGGCCGAGATTTCGTACACACAGAAACTTCACCGTCGCGGCACCGCCGCCCGCACCGGCGGAATCGGGCCGGGAATTTCTGCGACCAGCGGTTCCACGGCTCAGGGATTGTCGCTGGACACCACGCCGTCGGAGGCGGATTCCGCGGGCGTCGCCGTAGAATCCCCCGCCCCGTCGCGGGACCCGCTTCCCATACGCTCCATGGCGAGGCGCTCGTCACGATCGGCACGCATGATCTTTCGCATCGCGAACCAGAACAGAACGCCTACACCGATCGAGGGCAGCAGGCCCGCGATCACCGCACCGAATGTGTCCACCACAGGATCCTCACAATCGCGTCGACCGTCAGCCCTGCGGCTTGACGAGGGGGAACAGGATGGTCTCGCGAATGCCGAGGCCCGTGAGCGCCATGAGCAGGCGGTCGACGCCCATGCCCATTCCGCCCGACGGTGGCATCGCGATCTCCATGGCGGTGAGGAAGTCCTCGTCGATCGGCATCGCGTCCTCGTCCCCGACCGCGGCCATCCGGGCCTGCTGCTCGAAACGCTGCCGCTGGACCACCGGGTCGACGAGCTCGGAGTAGCCCGTGCCGAGCTCGAATCCGCGCACGTACAGGTCCCACTTCTCGACCTGGCCGGAAATACTCCGGTGTTCCCGCGTGAGCGGAGAGGTCTCCACCGGGAAGTCGCGCACGAACGTCGGGGCATACAAGCCGTCACCCACGTGATGCTCCCACAGCTCCTCGACGAGCTTGCCGTGATTCGCCTTCTTGGGGTCGAGAGAGATCTCGGCCTTGTCCGCGAGCTTGGTCAGGTGTTCAACACCGGTCTCGGGCGTGATCTCCTCACCGATCGCCTCGGAGAGTGATCCGTACATCGTGATCTGCGCCCACTCGCCGCCGAGGTCGTATTCCTCACCGTCCGGAAGTGTCACCACGGTGCTTCCGAGCACGTCGTTCGCCGCCGTCTGGACGAGGTCCTGGGTGAGCGCCCCGATCGTGTCGTAATCGCCGTACGCCTCGTAGGCCTCGATCATCGCGAACTCCGGGGAGTGCGACGAGTCCGCGCCTTCGTTGCGGAAGTTCCGGTTGATCTCGAAGACCTTCTCCACGCCACCGACGACGGCCTTCTTGAGGAACAGCTCCGGCGCGATCCGGAGGAAGAGCTCCATGTCGTAGGCGTTCATGTGCGTCGAGAACGGGCGGGCCGAGGCGCCGGACGCGACGGTCTGCAGCATCGGGGTCTCCACCTCGAGGAAGCCCCGGCGGTGGAAGTTCTCCCGCAGCGAGCGCATCACGCCGGCGCGCAGCCGCACCATGTCGCGCGCGGCGGGCCGGGCGATGAGGTCCACGTACCGCTGGCGGACCCGCGCCTCCTCCGACAGCTCCTTGTGCAGGACCGGGAGCGGCCGCAGCGCCTTCGCGGCCATGCGCCACTCGTCGGCGAACACGCTCAGTTCGCCGCGACGCGACGAGCCGATCCTGCCGTGCACGAAGAGGTGGTCGCCCAGGTCGACGTCGGCCTTGAAGTTCGCAAGGGCCTCCTCGCCCACGACCTTCTGGCTCAGCATGGCCTGCAGGCGGCCGCCCTCGCCGTCCTGGAGGGTCACGAAGCAGAGCTTGCCCGTGTTGCGGAGAAAGACGACGCGGCCGGCGACGCCCGCGACGTCGTCCGTCTCCTCGCCGTCCCCGAGGTACCCGTAGCCCTCACGGATCTGCGCGATCGTGTGCGTGACCGGGAGGTTCACCGGGTAGGCGGCGTCGCCGCGAGCGAGGATCCGCTCGCGCTTCTCGCGCCGGACGCGGGTCTGCTCGGGCAGGTCGTCGGTCTCGGGCGCGGGGCTGGTCGCGGTGGTCTCGGAAGTCACCCAGAGATTCTATCGGCGCGCCGCCGGACGCCTTGACCCGCTCAGGGCCGGAGGTCGAGGGCCAGGTCCAGGATCGGGGCGCTGTGGGTGAGGGCGCCCACGCTCAGGTAGTCGACACCGGTGGCGGCGACCTCGCGGGCCCGGTCCAGCGTGAGGTTGCCCGTGGCCTCGAGTTCGACGTGCGCGGGAGCACCGTCGCGGCCCTCGCGATCGCGCACGGCCCTGACGGTCTCGGCGAGGACGTGGGTCGGCATGTTGTCGAGCAGGAGGAAGTCGGCCCCGGCGCCGAGGGCCTCGATCGCCTGCTCGGTCGTGTCCGCCTCCACCTGGATGTCGACGTCGGGGAAGGCCGCTCGGACGGCCGCCACGGCGCCGGCGACGGACCCCGCCGCCACGACATGGTTGTCCTTGACCATGGCGACGTCGTACAGGCCCATCCGCTTGTTGGTGCCACCCCCGGCCCGGACCGCGTACTTCTGCAGGGCGCGCAGGCCCGGCGTGGTCTTGCGGGTGTCGAGCACCCGGGCTCCCGTCCCCTCCAGGGCGCGGGCGAACGCACGGGTCGCGGTCGCCACGCCGGAGGCCCGGGAGGCCAGGTTCAGGATGGTGCGCTCCGCGACGAGCAGCGCCTGGACCGGCCCGGCGATCGTGGCGAGCACCCGCCCGCGTCCGACGTCGTCCCCGTCCCGGGCCTCGAACGTGACCTCCGGCACGTCCAGGCCGAGTCGCTCGGCGACCTGGAGCAGCGTCTCGGGGACGACGACGAGCCCGGCGACCGTCCCGTCCTCCCGCGCCACGAGGTCCGCGGTGCCGGTGGCCGACCGCGGGATCGTCGCCTGCGTGGTCACGTCCCGACCGGGCGCGGGACCGAGATCCTCGTCGAGCGCGACGGCGACGGTGCGCGCGATCCACGCGGGATCGAGCCCGGGCTCGACGACGGACGGAACGACATCGGCAGTACTCACGCCCACAACCTAACCTGCCCGGCCGAAGCCGCCGCCGCCCGGGGTCTCCATGATCAGGATGTCGCCCGGGGAGAGCGCCACCGTGTCGCGGCCGGCCAACGGCTCGCCGTCGTCGGCCCCCTTCCGGAGGACGGAGTTGCGGCCCAGCGCGCCCGGCTCCCCGCCGGCCATCCCGTACGGCGGAACCGTGCGGTGCCCGGTGAGCAGGCTCGCCGTCATCGGCTCACGGAACTCCAGGGCCCTGACCACGCCGTCGCCCCCGCGCCATCGTCCGGCGCCGCCCGAACCCGCACGCACGGCGAACTTCCGCACCAGCACCGGGAAGCGCGCCTCCAGCACCTCGGGGTCGGTGAGCCGAGAGTTCGTCATGTGGGTCTGCACGGCGGACGCCCCGGCGAACCCGTCGCCCGCGCCGGAGCCGGAGGCGACCGTTTCGTAGTATTGGTGGCCGGCGTTGCCGAACGTGAGGTTGTTCATCGTGCCCGAGCCCTCGGCCTGTACCCCGAGCGCTCCGTACAGCGCGCCGGTGATCGCCTGGCTCGTCTCCACGTTCCCCGCCACCACCGCGGCCGGGTACTCCGGCGACAGCAGCGTGCCGGGCGGGATGACGATGTCCAGCGGGCGCCGGCAGCCGTCGTTGAGCGGGATGTCGTCGTCGACCAGCGTGCGGAACACGTACAGCACGGCCGCGACCGCCACCGACGACGGCGCGTTGAAGTTGGACGCCACCTGCGGCGACGTCCCGGTGAAGTCGATCGTCGCCCGACGCCGCTCGTGGTCCGTCGTCACCCGCACGGCGATCGTGGCGCCGTGGTCGGTCTCGTACGTGAACTCGCCGTCGGACAGCGTGTCGACGACCCGGCGGACGGCCTCGGCCGCGTTGTCCTGCACGTGCCGCATGTAGGCCTGCACGACGTCGAGCCCGAAGTGCCGGACCATCGCGCCGACCTCCTCGACGCCCTTGGCACCGGCGGCGATCTGCGCGCGCAGGTCCGCCAGGTTGGTCTCGGGGTCACGGGACGGGTGGCGCGCCGTCGTGAGCAGCTCGCGGGTCTCCCGCTCCCGCATCCGCCCGTCGGCGACCAGCAGCCAGTTGTCGAAGAGCACGCCCTCCTCGTGGATCTCCGTGCTGGTGGCGGGCATCGAGCCCGGCGTGATCCCACCGATCTCGGCGTGGTGGCCGCGCGAGGCGACGTAGAACAGGATCTCGTCGTCGGGCGTGTCACCGCCGGTCACGCCGCCGCCGGAACCCGCGCGGCCGGCGTGCGCGTCTCCGGCCTCCTCGCGGGTCGCCGCCGCGACGCCGGCGCCCGGCACCTCCCCGGCGCCCTCGCGGAACACCGGCGTGATCACCGTGACGTCCGGCAGGTGGGTGCCGCCGTGGAACGGGTCGTTGACGGCATACGTGTCGCCGGGCCGCATCGTCCCCCGGCGGCGGGCGATGACCTCCTGCACGGTCGTCCCCATCGATCCGAGGTGCACCGGCATGTGCGGCGCGTTCGCCACGAGGTTGCCGTCCGGGTCGAAGATCGCGCAGGAGAAGTCGAGCCGCTCCTTGATGTTCACCGACTGCGCCGTCGCCTCCAGGCGTGCGCCCATCTGCTCGGCGATCGACATGAACAGGTTGTTGAAGATCTCCAGCATCACGGGGTCGGCCGCGGCCGAGACGCTCGCGTCGGCGCGCGGGGTGGTCCGGCGGACCACGAGGTGCCCCTCGGCGGTGGCCTCGGCCCGCCACCCCGGTTCGACGACGGTCGTCGCGTTCTCCTCGGTGATGACGGCGGGTCCGGCGACGACGTCGCCGGACACCAGTTCCTCCCGCTGCCGCAGCGGTGCATCCCGCCACCTGCCCCCGGCGAACACCCGCACGACGTCCTGGCCTGCCGAGCCTTCGTCCGTCGTCGCCCGGTCAGCCGTCAGGCCGTTCCCTCCCGCCGACGACGGCGCCACCGCCTCCACCGCGACCGCGTCCGCGATCAGCGGCCGGTCCAGCAGGAACGAGTACACGCTCCGGTGGGCGGCCTCGAACTCGGCGACCATCTCGTCGGGGTCCCGCAGCCGCACCGGAACGGTCGTGTCCGTGCCGTCGTAGCGCAGGTGGACGGTGCGGGTGACCACGACGCGCGGTGCCCCCTCGCCGTCGTCGCGTACGCCCTGTTCCGCCAGGTCCGCCCGGGCCGCGGCCTCCAGCGCGTCGGCGGCCTCGCGCAGCCGGGGCAGCGCGTCGTCGGACAGCACCGACCCGACCGACTGCTCCCGCATCACCGTGGTGTCGGCCAGGCCGATGCCCAGGGCCGACAGCACGCCCGCCATCGGCGGCACCAGGACCGTCCCGATGCCGAGCGAGTCCGCGACGGCGCACGCGTGCTGCCCGCCCGCGCCCCCGAAGGTGGTCAGGGCGTAGCGGGTGACGTCGTGGCCCTTGCGGACCGTGATCTTCTTGACCGCGCCCGCCATGTTCGCCACGGCCACCGCGAGGAAGCCCTCGGCGACCTGCTCAGGCGTGCGGCCGTCGCCGATCTCGGCCGCGAGCGACGCGAACTTCCGCCGCACCACGTCGACGTCGAGCGGCTGGTCGCCGCCCGGCCCGAACACCGCGGGGAAGTGCTCGGGACGGACCCTGCCGAGGAGCACGTTCGCGTCGGTGACGGTGAGCGGGCCGCCGTTGCGGTAGCAGACCGGGCCCGGGGAGGCGCCCGCCGAGTCCGGGCCCACGCGGTACCGGCTGCCGTCGAAGTGCAGGATCGACCCGCCCCCGGCGGCGACGGTGTGGATGTCGAGCATGGGCGCGCGCAGGCGGACGCCGGCCACCTGGGCGTCGAACACCCGCTCCAGCTCGCCGGCGTAGTGGGAGACGTCGGTGGAGGTGCCGCCCATGTCGAAGCCGATGACGTGGTCGTGGCCCGCGAGCTCCGACATCCGCACCATGCCGACGATCCCGCCCGCCGGCCCGGAGAGGATCGCGTCCTTGCCGCGGAACCGGTGCGCCTCGACGAGCCCGCCGTTGGACTGCATGAACTGCAGCGGCACCCCGGTCAGCCGCCCGGCGACCTGGTCCACGTACCGCCGCAGCACCGGCGAGAGGTAGGCGTCGACGACGGTGGTGTCGCCGCGCGGCACGAGCTTCAGCAGCGGGCTGACCTCCGCGGACCGGGAGACCTGGGGGAACCCGATCCGCCGGGCGAGGTCGGCGACCCGGTTCTCGTGGTCGGGGTACAGGTGGGAGTGCAGGCAGACGACGGCGACCGCGCGGAACCCGTCGTCGTGGGCGCGGCGCAGTTCGGGCTCGACCCCGTCAAGATCGGGCTCGCGCAGCACCTCGCCGGTCGCGGTCACGCGCTCGTCGACCTCGATCACCCGGCTGTACAGCGGCTCGGGCAGCACGATGTGCCGGTCGAAGATGCGCGGCCGGTTCTGGTAGGCGATGCGCAGCGCGTCGCCGAATCCGCGGGTGATCACGAGGACGGTGGGTTCGCCGGTGCGTTCCAGCAGGGCGTTCGTCGCGACCGTGGTGCCCATCCGCACGGCCTGGATCGTGTCCGACGACGGTCGCGGGGCGCGGTCGTCGCCGGCGGCCCGGGAGGCGCCGCCGTCCGCAGGAGGTGCACCGTCCTCGGCACCGGACGACGGGCCGGCGGCCCTGCTCCGGGGCTCCGCCCCCGCCCGCCGCAGGATCCGCTCGATCCCGGCCACGGCGGCGTCGTCGTACCGCTCCGGGTCCTCCGAGAGGAGCTTGTGCGTGCTCAGCGCCCCGTCCGGGTGTCGCGCGACGATGTCGGTGAACGTTCCGCCTCGGTCGATCCAGAACTCCCAGCCCATGCGCCGAGGGTAGTCAGCGACCGGGCGGGGTGCCGCTGTTGTCCGTCATCCCGCCCGGTGCCGGTTTCACCCCGCGGTTCTACCCCGCGACCAGCTCGCGCAGCGCCTCGACCACCAGGGCGTGGTCGTCCTGTTGCGCCAGGCCCGAGACCGTCACCACGCCGACGATCCCCACCCCGGCCACCCGGATCGGGAACGCTCCGCCGTGCGCGGCGTACTCCTGGAGCGGGAGGCCGTGGGTGGCGTTGAAGTCCCCGCCCTTGGCCCGCGCCTCCAGGCCCACCCGGTACGACGACGCGCCGAACCGGTAGACCACCCGCACCTTGCGTTCCACCCAGGAGTCGTTGTCCGGCGTCGTCCCCGGGCGTGCGGCATGGAACACCTGCTGCGTCCCCGTGCGGATGTCGATCGTCACGGGAAGCTCCCGCTCCGTCGCGAGCTCGGTGAGCCGCGAGCCCAGCCGCCAGGCGTCGTCGTGCGTGAAGGCGGTCAGGACCAGCTCGGTCTCCTGCTCGGTCACCTCGGCGAGGGCTGTCTGCGCGTCGTCGTTCATGAGGCCCATCATGTCGGATCCAGGCCAGGGCCCCGGACGGCACACCCCGGCCTTCCGCCGGCGTGACGTCGATATCGACGTCACGCTGTTCGACCTCGATCTCTTGAGCGGGTGTCAGCGCACGCGGAGTACGCCGTCGTCGTCCAGGTAGACCAGGACGCGGCGTTCCCAGTCCGGGTCGGGCCGCGGGTGGTCGGCGCGGAAGTGGCCGCCGCGGGACTCCGTGCGGAGCCACGCCGCCCGGGTCAGGGCACGCGAGACCTGGTGCACGTTCGTGGTCTCCCATTCGGCGGCCTGCGGCTGGGCGACGACCTCGGCCGCGACGTGCGCGTCCGAGCGTACGGCGGCCAGCCGCTCGTCGGTCCGGGCGAGCGACGCCGCCGTGCGGATCACGCCCGACCCGTCCGACATCGCCTTCTGCACGCGGGACCGCGCCACCGCGGCGACCAGGGCGCTCCCGCCGGGCCGCTCGGCCGGCTCGGGAGCCGTGGACAGGTTCCCCGCCGCGAATCGTTCGGCGACGTCGTGGGCGGCCCGGTGCGCGAACACCAGCCCTTCCAGCAGCGAGTTGGACGCCAACCGGTTCGCGCCGTGCACGCCCGTGCAGGCCACCTCCCCCACCGCGTACAGGCCGGGCACCGACGAGCTCCCCGCCAGGTCGGTCACGACCCCGCCCGAGTGGTAGTGCTGGGCCGGCGCGACAGGCACCGGTTCCTCGGACCAGTCGATGCCGAGCTCGGCGAGCCGCCGGGTGATGGTCGGGAACCGCCGGGAGAGGAACGCCCGGCCGAGGTGCCGCACGTCGAGCAGCACGTTGTCGGCGCTGGTCGCGGCCATCTGCCGGACGATGGCGTGCGCGACGACGTCCCGCGGCGCGAGCTCCGCCATCTCGTGCACGCCGGGCATGAACCGGTGGCCGTCGACGTCGAGCAGCATGGCGCCCTCGCCCCGCACGGCCTCGCTGATCAGCGGGAGCTGGCCCTTCGCGCCGGACCCGAGCCACAGCACCGTCGGATGGAACTGCACGAACTCGAGATCGCCGACGACGGCCCCGGCCCGCAGCGCCGCCGCGATCCCGTCGCCCGTGGCGCCCGCCGGGTTGGTGGACGACCGGAACACCTGCCCGATCCCCCCGGTCGCGAGGATCACCACGGGAGCGAGGACGGCCCCCACCCCGTCCCGGCTGCCCTCGCCCCGCACGTGCAGGGTCACCCCGGCGACGCGGCGCACGCCGCCCCCCGCCGGCGCGGACGTGAGGATGTCCAGGACCAAGGCGTGCTCCACGACCTCGATGCCCGGGTCGTGCCGGACCGCCTCGATCTGGGCGACCAGCGCGCGGGAGATCTCCGCGCCCGTCGCGTCGCCGCCGGCATGGGCGATCCGGTCGGCGCGATGGCCGCCCTCCCGGGTGAGCGCGATGTCGCCGCCGGGGCCGGCGTCGAACACGGCGCCGCGCGCCACGAGTTCGCGGACCCGCTCCGGGCCCTCGGTGACCAGCACCTTCACCGCGTCGTGGGCGGAGAGGCCGCCGCCGGCGGCGAGCGTGTCCTGCAGGTGCGCCTCGGGGGTGTCCTGCGGGTCGAGCGCGGCGGCGATGCCGCCCTGCGCCCACACGGTGGAACCGCTGGACAGCTCGCCCTTCGTCACGAGCAGGACCCGGGGCACACGCGTGCGGAGCTCGAGCGCGGCCGTCAGGCCGGCGATCCCGGAACCGACGACCACCGCGTCCACCCGGGTGCTCCAGCCCGGCGCGGGCGCGGCCAGGGCCCGCGCGAGCCGCGCGGTGGGTAACGTCATGCGCCGCGCGACGGGACGGGGTCGCCGGCCTCCGCGCCGCCCGGTGTCCCGGCATCGGGCCCGGCCACCGGGTCTCGCCCGGCTCCGGGGACGTCCACCGCCCCGGCCACCTCGCCGGCCATCCGGCCCGCGGCCGTCCGCACGAGCCCGGCCTGCTGGTAGGGCTCGATCGGGAGGCCGCTCTCGGTGAGGCCGTAGCCGTCGGGCACGTGGCCGGGCTCGTCGCTGCGTTCCACGATCCGGTTGTTCTCGTCCACGAACACGACGTTCGGCAGGAACGTGCGCGCGTCCGCGTCGGAGAGCATCCCGTAGCCGATGATGATGACGATGTCACCGGGATCGACGAGGTGCGCCGCCGCGCCGTTGATGCAGATCTGCCCGGAGCCGGGTTCGCCGGGGATGACGTAGGTGGTGAGCCGCGCGCCGTTGGTCACGTCGACGACGTCGACCTGCTGTCCCGGGACGAGGTCCACCGCGTCCAGCAGATCGGAGTCGACGGTGATGGATCCCACATAGTGCAGGTCGGCCTGAGTGACCGTGGCGCGGTGGATCTTGGCGATCATCATCGGCCGCTGCAGCGACGCCGGGCGGCGTACAGGTGCCCGGTGCGGAGTGTCGTTCACGCTTCGTGCCTCCTGGACTCTCGTGCCCGCCGCACCTCGATCACCTACGTGACCTGCGACGACACCTCGACAGTCTGGTTGTCGATCAGTCTGGTGGTGCCCACCCGCGCCGCCACCAGGAGCAGCGCGGGGCCCGAGTGGTCGTCGGGCACATCATCAACGGTAATCGGATCGACGAGTGCGAGGTAGTCCACGTCGACGCCCTCGGCGGCGTTGAGGACCTCCGACGCCGCGCGCCGCACCTCGGCGGCGCCACCGGGCCCCGCCTCCTGCCCCGCCCGCAGTGCCCGGGACAGGGCGAGGGCACGCTCACGCTCGGCATCGGACAGGTAGGCGTTGCGGGACGACAGGGCGAGGCCGTCCCGGTCCCGCACCGTCGGGACGCCGAGGATCTCCGCGTCCAGGTCCAGGTCGGCGACCATGCGCCGCACGGCGAGAAGCTGCTGCGCGTCCTTCTGACCGAACAGTGCCACGTCCGGCCGCACCAGGTGCAGCAGCTTGAGCACCACGGTGAGGACGCCGTCCATGTGGCCCGGCCGGAACTCGCCCTCCAGCACCCGGCCGATCCGCCCCGCCGACACCCGCACGATCGGGTCCCCGTACGGGTAGACGACGTCGGGCCCGGGCGCGAACACCACGTCGGCACCCACCGACGCCAGCTTCTCCACGTCGCCCTCCAGGTCCCGGGGGTACGCCTCGAGGTCCTCGCCCTCGCCGAACTGGAGCGGGTTGACGAAGATCGTCAGCACGACCTGACCGCCCGGCCCGGCCGCGGCCCGGGCCTGCCGGACGAGCTCCAGGTGCCCCTCGTGCAGGGCGCCCATCGTCATCACGACGGCGCGGCGCGCCGGGCCCTCGCCGGTCACGCTGGCGATCGGGGCCGACATCGTCCACCGCACCAGGGCCTCGCGCAGGTCGTTACGCGTGCGGACGACCAGTGGGCGGGCCGGGGGCACCGCGGGGCCGTCGGCCCCAGCCGCGGCGTCGCCGCTCGCCACGCCCGCGTCGCCGCTCGCCACGCCCGCGTCGCCGCTCTCCGCCGCCTCCTCCGCGGCGATCACGTCGGCCCCGCGGACGAGATTCCCCGCGTCCGTGTCACGGCCGCCCATCGGCCCGGCGTCGTCGGTCCTCGGCGTCATCAGTGGCCCTTCCTCTCCGCGCGAGCCCGGTCCAGCGCGTCCAGCAGCGCGCTCGCCGCGTCGTCACCGATGCGGTGACTCGCCAGGGCGCGGCGCGTCGCGCCGCGGGCGAGCTCGCCGTACCCGGCCGGGATATCGGTCGCGCCCGTGCGCGCCGCGAGGTCCGCCAGCGCCTCGGTGTGCCGCTCCACGGTGCCCACGTCGCCCCGCGACACGGGGCCCGTGAGCGCCATGATCGCGCCCGGGCCCTCGTCGCCCGCGGCGTCCGCCGCCCGGGTCGCCGACTCCAGGGCCGCGCCCAGCAGCGGCGCCAGCACCCTGCCGGGCGCGGCGATCCCCGCCTCCCGCAGCGCCTGCGCCGCCTGCGCGACGAGCACCACCAGGTGATTCGCACCGTGCGCGAGCGCCGCGTGGTACAGCACGCGCGCCTCCTCCGGCACGATGACCGGTTCCCCGCCGATCTCCACGACGAGCGCCTGCCCGATCGGCTGCACCGCGGCCGGGGCCGTCACCGCGAAGGTGCAGCCCTCCAGCCGGGCCAGGTCCAGCGAGGTGCCGGTGAACGTCATCGCGGGATGGATCGCGAGAGGGATCGCACCGGCCGCACGGGCCGGCTCCAGCACCGCCGTCCCCGCCGCTCCCGACGTGTGCACCGCGAGCTGGCCGGCCTGCCACGCCCCGGTGTCCGCGAGCCCGGCGACGAGCGGCGCGAGGGCGTCGTCGGGCACCGCGAGCAGCACGAGCTCGGCTCGCTCCACCACCTCCGCGACCTCGCACACCGGCACGCCGGGCAGCAGCGTCGCGATGCGCTCACGCGACGCCTCGGAGATGCCGCTGGCGCCGACGACGGTGTGTCCCGCGGCCCGCAGGGCGCTGCCCAGGACCGCGCCGACCCGCCCGGCGCCCACGACGCCGACCCCCAGCCTGCCGGGCCTGGCCGCGGATCCCGCGGCCGGTTCGGTCGGTGTGGGCGGTGTGGTCAACGGGGCCCCTCCATCCAGCGTTCCGGTCCGGCGTGGGCGCGCGCCGTGCGGGCCCGTGCCGCTTGTTCCTCCAGCAGCTCCGCCGCGTCGGCGGCGGCGAGGTGGTGCACGCCCGGGCTGACCGGCCCCGGCGTGGAGTGCACCTCGAACGAGGCGAGCCCGAGCCGGCGCTGCAGCGGCCCCGCGGCGATGCCCAGGGACTGCGTCCGCTCGTGCGGCACCACTGCCAGGATGCGGTACAGCCGCCCGCTCCGCAGCAACAGCGCGCGTCCGGTCACGGCGAAGCCCTGGCGCCGCCAGCCGATCGGGTCCACCCAGACCGCGTTCGGCGGACTGCCGGTGAAGGGGCCGGGGGTCCGCGAGTCGCCGGCCAGCCCCGCGTCGAGGACGGCCCGCGGGTCGTCGATGCCGAGGTCGGGCAGCACGAGGGAGAGCACCGTCAGCGCCTCGTCGCGAGTGCCGACGGGCAGCAGCACGTTGGTGGTACCGGCGTCCCCGTCGCCCCCGTACCCGGCCACGTTGACCTGGACGCGCCACCAGTCGGGGCCCCGCCACAGCAGGCCCTGGGTGAGCGACACCGCCTGCACCCTCCCGGGCGGGATCGTCTGCGCGCGCGTCTCCAGCAGGCCGTGCCGCAGCCGGATGCCGTCCGCGCTGATGGCGACCCGGAACGCGAACTCGGTGGAGAACCGGTTGAAGAGGTAGCCGCCGATACCGATGAACGGCGCGATCACGGCGAACACGACCTGCGGGGTACCCGTGACGATCACCGTGACGATCAGCCCGGCGATGAAGAGCGCGAAGAAGATCGTCACGCTCGTGCGCAGCAGCGAGGCGATCAGGCGCGCCGGCGGGACCTCGAGAACGGGCTGCTCGGGCGCTTCCGGGGCGCCGACGGGAGGCCCGTCCACCCTCGCGGGGACCTCCTCCGGCCCGCCGGAGCCCTGCTCCGCCGCCACGCGGGACGATCCGGCCACCGCCGGAGGCGTGTTCCGCAGGCCCGCCGCGCGCGCGAGGAGCTCGTTGCGCAGCTCGCTCGCGTCGGCATCGCGCAGGTATCCGATCGCGATGCCGGAGTCCGAGCCGCCGGCCACCTCGAGCTTGAGCTCGCTCAGCCCGAACAGCCGTGCCACGAGCGGCTGGCGCACGTCCACGGCCTGCAGCCGGTCGAGGCGCGCGTGCCGCTGCTGCTTGAACACGACGCCGCGGCGCAGGTGGACCGTCTCGTCGCCGACGGCGTACGTCGTCATCCGCCAGGCGAGCGCCGCGAACCCGAACCCGGCCAGGCCGATGACGATCAGTCCCAGTGGCACGGTCCACCAGTACGGGCTGGTGAGCAACCCGACGACGCCGCCCTCGTCCGGGCCGCCGTCGAGCGTCTGCTGGCCGATGATGAAGATCGCACCGCCGACCACGGCCCAGCCCCGGACCATGGGCGTGACGGGGTGCACCCGGCGCCAGTGCAGCGCGGCGTCCCGGTCGGGTGCCCGCTCCGGCTCCTGGCCCGGCACCGGGTCCGGCGTCGTCCCGGGCGCGTTCACAGGCCCGCCAGCCGGGCCTCACCGCGGGAGGCGAGGCGGTCCCGCAGCCGCGCCGCCTCCTCCGGGGGAAGGCCGGGGATCTGCGCGTCGGTACCCACCGACGCGGTGTGGAGCTGCACCTTCGCCAGGCCGAGCCTGCGGTCCAGAGGGCCGGCCTCGACGTCCACGTACTGCATGCGTCCGTACGGGACCACCGTGAGCGAGCGGAACAGGATGCCCTTGCGGATGAGCAGGTCGTCCTCGCGCTCCGCGTAGCCGATGGCACGCACCTGGCGGGGCACGACGATCGCCGTCCACACCAGGAGCAGCACGAACGCCCCGGCGAGCAGCCAGAACCACGGCGAGACGGTCATCGCGAGGACCGACCCGGCCACGATCGGAAAGGCGAACGTGATCGTCGCCGGGATGAGACGCGCGGCGGTCAGGCGGGTCGAGACCCGGCTCCAGGTCACGTCGGCCGGGTCGAAGGGGCTGGTCATGATGTCATCCTCGCACGCTGTCCGGCCGCACCCGGGCCTACCTCGGGCCCGGGCCTGTCATCAGGGGACGTCCCCTGCGGGCCGGCACGCGCGTGCCCGGCCGCACCGGAGACCCGACCGCGCGCCGCCTCCCGGGGAGTCAGGCCGTGGCCGTCGAACCGTTCGTGTCGTTCTCCTCACCGCCCGGCGGCGGGAGCTGGCAGAACCTCTCCACCACGAGTCCCACGACGGACAGCCCCACCGCGCACACGACGGCGATGGCCGCCGCGATCGCCTTGTCCCGGCGCGGCTCGACGGCCAGGTCCGGCAGCACGAGCAGGACCTGCGCCAGGTACCAGCCGCCGAGCAGGGCCCCCGTCAGCGCCGCCGCCTTGGCGAGCACCAGGGTTCGCGCGGCCCGGAGGCCGTCCAGCGACGGACGGTCCCCCTTCTGGTAGGCGCGCACGGTCCAGCCGAGCCAGAACACCCCCGCGGCCAGCGCCACGATCGCCACGTCGACGAGCCACGGCACCGTCGGCAGGTAGACGCCGTTGCCCTCCAGCGCGCGCAGTACCGGCCAGCCCACGACGGCGATCCCGACGAAGACCGCGACCAGAACGATCACCGATGTCCGCTGCATCCCGGGGCCTCAGCCGCGATGCCCGTGCTCGTCGGACCGGACGGGCGCCCAGGCGGGGCGGTCGTCCGCGGGCTGCGCCCGCTGCTGGTCCGCCGGTGCCGGGTGCACCGGGGCGAACGGGACGTCTCCCGGCTGCGGCCGCACGGGCGCGAACACCGGGTGGACCGGCTCGACCGGGACCTGCTCCGCGGAGATGTCGTGGTGCGCCGTCTCCCGCACGGCCGGCGGAACGAGCGGCGCGGCGGGCGGCGTGTGCGGCGCGCGCGCCGCCGGGTGGTCGCCGACCGGCGCCTGCGGGGCCGGCACCAGCGCCTCCTCCGGCGGCGGCACGGTGCCCGGCACCTGTGCCTGCGGAGGCTGCGCTGCGTCGGGGCCGAAACCCTGCGGGTGCGCCGAGGCGCCGTTCTGCGGCTGCTGGAACGGGTCCTGCGGCGGGAACACGTCCTGCACCTGCTGCTGATACGGATCGGCGGGGCCCTGACCCGGCTGCCGGCCGTCGCGGAAGCCCTGGTCCTGCGGCGACCGGCCCTGCTCCGGGGCCTGCTGGTCCTGGGCGGGCGGGGCGGGCTGCGGCGCGGCCGGCGGATCGTACGGGCGATGCGACGCGGTCGGCTGCGGCTCGACGTCGCCGGTCGGGTCGGCGCCGGAGTTCGACTCGGTGAGCCAGTCCAGCGCGAGCCAGCGGATGCCCTGCCGGTCCTCCGCCGTCGCCGCGAGCTGCGCGACCGGGCCACCGCCCAGGCCCGGCAGCACCGCTTCCGGCTTGAGCTGGGCCCACGGTTCCAGCACGAACGCCCGCTCGTGGGCGCGCGGGTGCGGCACCTCGAGGTCGTCCGCGGCCGCCGTGAGCAGCCCGTAGGTGATGATGTCGATGTCCAGGGTGCGCGGTCCCCAGTGCTCCTCGCGCGTCCGGCCGTGGGCGTACTCGACGGCCTGGCAGGCGTGCAGCAGCCCGCGAGGCGCGAGGCTCGTCCGTGCCACGACGACGGCGTTGAGGTAGTCGGGCTGCTCCGGACCACCGACGGCCGCCGTCCGCGCAAGCGGCGAGACCTCCGTGATCTGCAGGCCCGCGACGCGGTCCAGGTCCATCACGGCCGCCCGCAGCGTCGCCTGCGGGTCACCGAGGTTCGCGCCGAGCGCGAGGACGACCTCCACCGGTTCGGCCGGGACCTCGTCGAGCCGGTCCTCGGGCGACGACCCCTGCGCGACGCCGTTCGCCGGGGCGGGCTGCCCGGCGAACGGCGGCTGCGCCTGTCCCGGGAACGCCGGCTCGGCCTGTTCGGCGAAGGGTGCCTGCGCGCCCTGCTCGGGCTGGAACTGCTGCTGGGGGTCCTGCTGGAACTCGGGCTGGTAGACCTCCGGCTGGTAGGCCTCCGGCCGGTACTGCTCGGGCTCGTACTGATCCGGCTGGTACGGGCCGGACCGGTACTGCTCGGACTGGTACTGCTCGGCACCTCGAGCCGCGTCCTCGGGCGCCTCGGCCGCGGGCGCGCCCGCGAACGCCGCCGGAGCCTGGGCCGCCGGGTCGTAGGCCGGCCGGAGGGCCGCCGAGTCGTCCTCGGCGGGTCGCGCGGGTGCGTCCACGTGCGGCTCGAACGCGGGCACGCCGGACTCGGCCGAGGGAACCGCGTCGATCATGCCCGCGTTGTCGATCATGCCCGCGTTCCGGGGCTGCGCCTCGGACCCGGCCACCGGGGTCTCCGCGTCCGACGCCGGAGCGCCGGCCGCCTCGTACCCGGCGCCCGGCTCTGCCGGAGTGATCTCGGGGATCACGAGGTTCTCGGCCGACACGGGCGGGCCGGTGCCGGCGTCGGCGGCCGGCCAGCCGGCCGGATCGGAGGACTCGCCCTGATCGACGGCGGGAGCGGGGGCTGCCTCGCCCGCCTCGACGTCGGCGATCGGCGCGGTCAGCGGATCGACGGCCGGAGCCGCGGGCGCGGCGGACGTCGTCGGCTCCGGGATCTCGCCGGACTCGGCCACGGAGGACTCGCCCGGCGCGTCCGGTTCGGCGACCGCGGACTGCGGGCCGGCCGCCGCGACGCCGAACGGCGCGCTGCCCACCACGGGCGGCGTCGCGACGCGGTCCCGGCGGATCACGACCTCCACGTCGCTGAACGAGACCGGGATCGGCGCCTGCGGCTTGTGCACGGTCACGTCGACGGCGTGCACCGGCTCGTGTCCCAGCGCGACGGCCGCGATGCGCTCGGCCAGGGTCTCGATGAGGTCGACCGGCTCACCCACGAGCACGTCGTGTGCTTCCTGGGCGACGTCGGCGTAGCTGACCGTGGCGCGCAGGTCGTCACCCTCCGCGGCCGGCCGGGTGTCGACGTGCAGCACGACGTCCGCCCGGAACTCCTGGCCCGTCGCACGTTCCGACGCCAGCACGCCGTGGCGGCCGCGCCCGTTGACTCCCGTGATCCGGATCTGGTCCAGTGGTCGTCCATCCGGACCCGGCACCGCTCCCGCAAAGTTGGTCACCGTGGGCTCCCCCCGTGATCGTCGCACGTCTGAGAATCCTGCCAGGTCGGCGCAAGTCCCCCGGCATCCGTTCCATCGTCTGTGAGAGAATCCACGGACTTGTCCGTTCTCTCCCCGACATCTCCTCGCGGTCCGCTCCGGGCGGACACCGCGGCCCTCGGTTCCCGCTCCCTCGCGGGCACTCCGCCGGCTTCCGCCGCCTTCCCGGAGGCCCGCTCCCAGGCGGCCGCGACCCGTACCGCGTCGGCGGACGCCCGAACCGCGTGCACCCGCACGCACCAGGCGCCCGTGGCCGCGGAGAGCGCCGATACCGCCGCCGTCGCATCGTCCCGCGCACGCGGGGGTACGGGCTCGCCGGCTCCGCTCCGGGGCGTCCGTGTCTCGCCGGAGAGGGAGGCGCGGGAACCGCCGGAGGCGTGCCGGGCCAGCAGGTGCCCGAGGAACCTCTTGCGTGACGCGCCGATCAGCACCGGCCGGCCGAGCTCCCCGAGGGCGTCCAGGTGCGCCAGCAGCGGCCAGTTCAGCGCGCCTGCCTTGGCGAACCCCAGTCCGGGGTCGAGCACGATCTGCGCAGCATCCACACCTGCCCCCACCAGAGCGTCCATGCGGGCGGCAAGTTCATCACGAACGTCGGTGACGACGTCGTCGTACATCTCGAGACTGTCCATCACGTCCGAGTGGCCGCGCCAGTGCATCGCGACGTAGGGCACGCCCATCTCGGCGACGGCGCGGGCCATGCCCGGGTCGGCGAGGCCCCCGGAGACGTCGTTCACGATGCGTGCGCCGGCGGCCACCGCGCGCTCGGCGACGGCGGAACGCGTCGTGTCCACCGAGACGATCGCCCCGCGAGCGGCCAGTGCCTCGATCACGGGCAGCACGCGCGCCAGCTCCTGGTCCTGCGGCACCCGCCCGGCGCCGGGCCGGGTGGACTCCCCGCCGACGTCGAGGATGTCCGCGCCCTCGCCGAGCAGCTCCAGGCCGTGCGCGACGGCGCTGTCCGGCTCGAACCACTCGCCGCCGTCGGAGAACGAGTCGGGCGTCACGTTGACCACGCCCATCACCAGCGTGCGCCCCGTACCGGACAGCTCGGGGAGCCCGGCGACCTCGGCGTCGCGCGCGTCCATCGTGGCGCCCATCGTCACTTCCCGATGATCAGGCTCATCGCCTCGGCGCGCGTCACGGCGTCGCGCATCTGACCGCGGACCGCCGACGTGACGGTCCGCGACCCCGGTTTCCGCACACCGCGCATCGACATGCACAGGTGCTCGCACTCCACGACGACGATCACGCCGCGCGGCTCGAGGATCTTCATCAGCGAGTCGGCGATCTGGCTGGTCATCCGCTCCTGCACCTGGGGGCGCCGGGCGAACACCTCCACCAGCCGCGCCAGCTTGCTCAGTCCCGTGATCGCGCCGTTCTCGTTCGGGATGTAACCCACGTGCGCGACACCGTGGAAGGGCACCAGGTGGTGCTCGCACGTCGAGTACACCTCGATGTCCTTGACCAGGACCATCTCCTCGTGCCCGAGGTCGAACGTCGTGGTGAGCACGTCCTCCGGCTCCTGTCGCAGGCCGGCGAAGGTCTCCGCATAGGCTCGCGCCACGCGCGCCGGGGTGTCCTTCAGGCCCTCGCGATCCGGATCCTCGCCCACCGCGATCAGGAGCTCCCGGACGGCGGCCTCCGCGCGGGCGGCGTCGTACGGCGGGACGTCCGCCGCACTCCGCCCGACCGCGGTCACCGGGGAGATCGGACCGGAAGTCATCCCGAGACCGCCGGGCCGTCGGGCGCCTGGTCCTGCACCACGCCGGACTCGCTCGTGGCGGACAGGCCGTTCCGCGCCGCCTTCTCGGGCATGGCCACGGGGCCGCGCGTGTGCACGGTGCGCTGCTCGCTCGAGAGCCAGATGTCGCGGGCCTCGCGCTTGCGCACCGGGGCGAAGACCTCCTCGAGCTCCTTCTGGTTCAGCGTCTCCTTCTCCAGGAGGCGCAGCACGAGGTCGTCGAGGACGTCGCGGTACTCGGTGAGCACCTCCCACGCCTCGTCGTGCGCCGCCTCGATGAACCGGCGCACCTCCTCGTCGACGATGCCCGCCACGGCCTCCGAGTAGTCACGCTCGTGACCGTAGTCGCGCCCCAGGAACGGCTCGCCGTTGCCGGAGCCGAGCTTGATCGCGCCGACACGCTCGCTCATGCCGTACTCGGTGACCATCTTGCGGGCGGTGCCGGTCGCCTTCTCGATGTCGTTCCCGGCGCCCGTCGTCGGGTCGTGGAAGACGATCTCCTCGGCCACCCGGCCGCCCATCGCGTAGGCGAGCTGGTCCAGCAGCTCGTTCCGCGTGACGGAGTACTTGTCCTCCGTGGGCATGACCATCGTGTAGCCGAGCGCGCGCCCGCGCGGCAGGATCGTCACCTTGGTCACCGGGTCGGTGTACCGCATGGCGGCCGCGACCAGCGCGTGCCCGCCCTCGTGGTACGCGGTGATCCGCTGCTCCTTGTCGTTCATCACCCGGGTGCGCTTCTGCGGGCCGGCGACCACGCGGTCGATGGCCTCGTCCAGGGCGCGGTCGTCGATGAGCTGGGCGCCGCTGCGCGCGGTGAGAAGCGCCGCCTCGTTGAGCACGTTGGCCAGGTCGGCGCCGGTGAAGCCCGGCGTGCGGCGGGCGACGGCGTTGAGGTCGACCTCCTCCACCATCGGCTTGCCCGCGGCGTGCACCTTCAGGATCGCCTCGCGGCCCTTGAGATCCGGTGCCTCGACGGAGACCTGCCGGTCGAAGCGGCCCGGGCGCAGCAGCGCGGGGTCGAGGATGTCGGGGCGGTTCGTCGCGGCGATGAGGATGACGTTCGTCTTGACGTCGAAGCCGTCCATCTCGACGAGCATCTGGTTGAGCGTCTGCTCGCGCTCGTCGTGCCCGCCACCCATGCCGGCGCCGCGGTGGCGGCCGACGGCGTCGATCTCGTCCACGAAGATGATCGCTGGGGAGTTCTGCTTCGCCTGCTCGAACAGGTCACGCACGCGGGAGGCGCCCACGCCGACGAACATCTCGACGAAGTCCGAGCCCGAGATGGAGTAGAAGGGCACGCCCGCCTCGCCCGCCACGGCGCGCGCGATGAGGGTCTTGCCGGTGCCGGGCGGGCCGTAGAGGAGCACGCCCTTGGGGATCTTCGCGCCGACCGCCTGGAACTTGGCGGGCTCCTGCAGGAACTCCTTGATCTCCTGGAGCTCCTCGACGGCCTCGTCCACGCCCGCGACGTCGGCGAACGTCACCTGGGGCATGTCCTTGCTGATCAGCTTGGCCTTCGACTTGCCGAAGCCCATGACGCGGTTGCCGCCGCCCTGCATCCGGGACAGCAGGAACCAGAACAACAGGCCGATCACGAGGAACGGGATCAGCACCGAGAACATCGAGCCCCAGAAGCTGGGTTGCGGCACCTCGGAGTTGTAGCCGAGTTCCGGGTCCGCCCCCTTGACCGCGTCGACGATCTCCTCGCCCTGCGGCTCCACGTAGAAGAACTCGACGCTCTTCCCGTGCTCGACCTCCTCCTGCTGCTCGCCCTCCTTGGCCGTGAAGTCCTCGGAGAGCTCGAGCTCGACCCGCTGCTCGCCGTCGACGATCAGCGCACGGGTGACCGTGTCGCCCTGGAGCAGTTCCAGGCCCTGGGCCGTGGTGATGCGCGAGACCTGGGGTTGCAGCAGAGAGGTCAGTGCCAGCGAGAGCACGACAAGGGCAAGGATCACCCAGATGATCGGCCCGCTCAGAAACTTCTTGATGTTCATCGGTGACGGGGCGCGGCCCCGCATCCCTCCACTAGGGGTAACTGTGCACTTTCGCCGAGAGGCAGCTGTGTACTCTAGAAACTACACGGGAACCCTGTGGGTTCCCGCGGCGTTTCACCGAGAGCACGAAGCGCTCACGCGAAGCGCCCGGCCGGCGCTGTGTGAGCCGCCACTGCGTCGCCCTCGTCAGCCGCTGTAGACGTGGGGCGCCAGGGTGGCAACGAACGGCAGGTTCCGATAGTTCTCGGCGTAGTCGAGGCCGTATCCCACCACGAACTCGTTCGGGATGTCGTACCCCAGGTACTTCACGTCGACGTCGGCCTGTGCGGCGTCCGGCTTGCGCAGCATCGCCGCGATCTCCACCGACTGCGGGCCGCGCGACCTCAGGTTCGACACGAGCCAGGAGAGCGTCAGGCCCGAGTCGATGATGTCCTCGACGATGAGCACGTTCCGCCCGCTGAGATCCGAGTCCAGGTCCTTGAGGATGCGCACGACGCCGGACGACTTCGTGCCCGAGCCGTAGCTCGACACCGCCATCCAGTCCATGGTGATCGGATGGTGCAGGCGCCGCGACAGGTCGGCCATCACCATGATGGCGCCCTTCAGGACGCCGACGAGGAGCAGGTCCCGGCCCGCGTAGTCCTCGTCGATCTTCGCCGCCATCTCGTCCAGCTTCTTGCCGAGGTCCTCCTCGCTGAGGAGGATCTTCTCGAGGTCGGTGCCGACGTCGGACTGGTCCACTGCTCGCTCCAGGGTTGGTGATCTACGCACGCTCTCGGCGCAGGAAAAGCCTGCCACACGAGCGCTCCGCCCGTGCGCCACCGGGGAGGTGCGCGGGCCCCTGCCCGCTCCATCCGACGACGAGCGCGTCCAGCGCGTCGATGTGCCGCGCCGTCGTGGGTGCCGCCGCGACCTCGTGCGCCGCGAGCCGCAGCGCCCGACGCCGCACGGCCGCGGGCGCGCCGGCAAGCACGGTGACGTCGAGCACAACGCTGTCCCTCCCCTCGGCCGCGGTCCCGGCCTGTGGTCGGCGGGTTTCCGTGTGGTCGGGCAAGTGATCGACCGACCACGCGGAAACCTCCCGACCATGCGGCTCGTTCTCGCCCTCGTCCGCGAAGGCGACGCGGGCCCGGGCCAGGAGCTCCGCCGCCAGCGTCTCGAGCGCGTCGGCGTCGTCGCGGAGCTGGGCCGCGCTGCGGGCCAGCGCCTCCGCGACCCCGGGTCCGAGCACGTCCTCCAGCACCGGCATCACGATCCCGCGGACCTGCGACCGCAAGGGTGCCGCGCCGGCGTCTCCCGCGGTGGTGGCGGGCCCGGCGGCCCCGGCGGGTCCGGCCTGGGCGGCAGGCCCGCCGCCCGGGCGGTCGGCCTGATCCGGGCTCGGCACGAGGTTGGTCGGATCCACCCAGTAGTCCAGGCCCGACGCCGCGCACACCGCCTCGGTCTCCGTCCGCCGCAGCCCGAGGAACGGCCGCCGGTACCTCCCCCGCTCCGCCGGCATCCCCGCCAGCGACCTCGCCCCCGCCCCCCGCGCGAGCCCGAGCAGCACCTGTTCGGCCTGGTCGTCCAGGGTGTGGCCGAGCAGCACGAGGTCCGCCCCCGTCTCGGCCGCAACCTGCTCCAGCACCGCGTACCGGGCCTCCCTCGCGGCGGCCTCGGGCCCGGTGTTCACCCGCGCGCCCGCGGCCGTCCCCACGTCCGTGCCCGACTCCGTGTCCACGTCCTGGTCCCCGTCCGGCGCGGGACCCCGCATCGCGACCGGCACGGCCGGTTCCGGGCCCGTACCGGGCACTCCCTGCCCCACACGCCCGCCCGGGGTGGTCCGCCGCACCACCACGGGATCCAGTCCCAGGTCACGGCACTGTTCGGCGGCCCGCGCGGCGACGTCGTCGGACCCCTCCTGCAGGCCGTGGTCGACGACGACGGCCCCGGCGCGCACCCCGTGCGCCCGGGCCCGCACCGACCGCCCCACGCGAGGCGCCTCGTACGCGAGCGCGGCTGCGAGCGCCAGGCTGTCGGCCCCGCCGGAGCAGGCCACGAGCACCAGCGACCCGGCGGGCAGCCCGGCGAGAACGTCCCGCACGGCGCCCCGCGCCCGCCTCACGGCCGACTCGACCCGCGCCACGACCACTCACCCGTGGACGCGCCGGACCCAGGCCCGGGGGTCCGAGATCTCTCGGGCGTCCGGCAGGTTCGCCGGTGCGGCCCAGACGGCGTTGAGGCCCTCGCGACCCACGGTGCGCTCCACGGCCCGCACGAACGCCGCCCCGTCGCGGTACTGGGCCAGCTTCGCGTCCATGCCGAGGAGCCGCCGGAGCACGACGTCGAACGCGGGCCTGCCCTCGCCGTCGCGCCGTCGATCGAACCGGGCGCGAATGCGCCGCACGGACGGCACCACGGACGGCCCGACGGCGTCCATCATCACGTCCGCGTGCCCTTCGAGCAGGGCCATGACGGCGGTGATGTCGGCGAGGGTGTCCTTCTGGGCGGGGGTGAGGAAGCCGTCCACGAGAGTGTCGCCCCGGCCGCGCAGCGCGTCGAGGACCGCCCTGCCGACGACCGCGATCTTGCGGTCGATGCTCGCCTTCGCGAGCTCGGCCGACGTGCGGGTCAGCTCCGTGACGAGGCCCCGGGTGCGGTCGCGCAGGTCGTCCGCGAGCCACGGGGCGGCGGCGAACTGCCAGGCGTGGGTCTGCTCGTGCAGGCACACCCACAGCCGGAAGTCGCGGGCCGGGACGCCCATCGAGGTCTCGGCCTGGAGCAGGTTCGGCGCCACGAGGAGGAGGCGGCCGGGGCCTCCTCCGGGCAGGTACGGGTCGAACTGGCCGAGCACGCGCCCGCTGAGCAGCGCGAGCACGGCGCCCACCTCGGCGGCTCCGGCCACCTGGACGATCGGTCCGAGGGACGGCGGGACGACGTCCTGGATCCCGTCGACCATCGTGGACATCGACTGCGTGTTCGCCCGCGCCCAGGAGGCGCGGTCCACGACCACGACGGACGCGGCGTCGCCTGCGGGCGACATGCGCGTGACCTCCTGCACGTGCCCGACCGCGGCCCCCGCGGCCTCGCGCAGCCCGCCGACCAGGTCGTGCAACCGCTGGTGCGGGGCGATCGGGCCCGGCGGGGCGAGCCGGCCCGCGATGCGAGCGGCCGCGGACCAGTCGACGGCGGGCTGGGCGGCGGCCGTCGACGACGCGTGCGCGATGGGCTTCACCGCTCCACCGTAGGTGATACGGAGCACGGCGCCGGACACGGACGGGTCGCGCGCGCTGTGGCCGGTCGGTCGTCGCGAAGTCGGCCGACCGAGGGACCGACTTCGCGACAACCGACCGACCGCTCGACGACCGGCCGACCACGCCGGGGAGCCGGATGCTCTCAGGAGGATGCGGAGTAGGCCGCGAGGGAGCCGACGAAGTCGTCGTAGATCGGCACGGCCCCCTCGGCGTAGTCGGGGATCGAGTCCGCGAGCACGACGAACACGAGCTGGCGCTGGTCCGCGGTGACGACGGTGCCCGCGAGCGCGCGGGTCTTGCTCAGGCTTCCCGTCTTGGCCCGCACGAGTCCGCGCGCGGGGTTGTCGCCGCGGAACCGGTCGTTCAGGGTGCCGTTCAGCCCGCCGACCGGCATCCCGACGGCGACGTCGCGGAGCCGGGGGTGCGCGGGGTCGATCGTGAGCTCGACGACGTCGGTCAGCTGCCTCGCGCTGAGCCGCGAGCCGTCGCCGAGGCCCGAGCAGTCCTTGAGGTCGGCCCCCTCGAGGTCGACACCGAGCCCTTGGACGGCGTCGACGACCGCCTGCGTCGCGGCCTCGTTGGAGCCCGGCTCGCCCGCCTCGACGGCCACCAGGCGGCAGACCACCTCGGTCATCGTGTTGTTGGACGTGTGCAGGAAGAACTCGGTGATCTCGGAGACGGGAGCGGACCGCACCTCGCCGATCTTCTCGGCGTTCTCCGGTGCCGTGCCCCGGGCGACGCCGGTGACGTCGATCCCGCGCTCGCGCAGGTGCCCGGCGAAGATCTCGCCGGCGCGCTTCGCCGGATCCGCGACCCAGGGGCCACTGGGGCTGTAGGAGTCGCCGGCGAGGCCGATGTTCACGCCGAGCGGGGCGGCTGCCCCGATGTACGCCATGTTGGCCTTCGGCACCGCCGGTGCGACGCCGGGTCCGGTGAACAGGGTGTCGTCGATCGCGAGCCGGACCTTCCGCATGCCCTCTGCCTCGAGCGCACCGGCCACCTGGTCGGCCAGGTCGGCGAGTCCGGCGTGCCCGTTCACCTCGGTCGGCCTGCCCTTGCCCGCGGCCAGCATGATGTCGCCGCCGCCCACGAGCGTGACGGTGTCCTCGCTACGGACGACGGTGGTGGCGAGCGTGCGGTCCGCCAGGGGCGACGACAGCGCCGCGACGCCGGTGAGGATCTTCTGCGCCGAGGCGGGGGTCATGAGTCGGTCCTCGTCCGCGGAACCGAGCGTCTCACCGGTGATGGCGTCGGCCACGACGACGCCGACCCGCGAGCCGAGGCGCTTGTCCCCGACGAGATCGGTCACCCGGCCCTGGACGGCCTCCGCGTCCGGCACGGGCGCGGACTGGGGGAGCACCGGGAAGACCGTCCCGGGAGGCGGGACCTCGACGGCGCCGGGAGCCGTCGGGAAGGGTTCGGCCTCGGGCCACGGCTCGGCAGTGGTCAGCATTCCGGGGACGACGTCGAACGCGTCGAACGCGAGGTATCCCCCGAGCAGCCCCAGCAGCACCACGACCGCGGTACCCGGCCGCGCTGACCTGGTCATCGGCTTCCCCTCATCGTCATGCTGAACCCACAGCCAAGCCTAGGGGAAGCAAAGCTCGCACCGGGCCCGCGTACCCCGCCCGCATTATGCCGAATCCGGCGAGTGGGACTCGCCACATGTTCGCCCCTCGGACCGGTCGGAACACCTTGCCATGGCAGACTGGACGGGCGCGGCCCCGCTGCCGTGCCAGCCAGCCGCACCGGGGCGCCATTGCCTGGGGCGACCCATCCGAAGAAGTGGAGCACGAGGCGTGGAGTTCGACGTCACGATCGAGATCCCCAAGGGTCAGCGGAACAAGTACGAGGTGGATCACGAGACCGGACGCATCCGCCTCGACCGCATGCTCTTCACGTCCACGCGCTACCCGGACGACTACGGTTTCATCGAGGGGACGCTCGGTGAGGACGGCGACCCGCTGGACGCCTTGGTCCTCCTGGAGGAGCCCACCTTCCCGGGTTGCCTGATCAAGTGCCGCGCGCTCGGCATGTTCCGCATGCGCGACGAGGCCGGCGGCGACGACAAGGTGCTGTGTGTGCCGACGGGTGACCAGCGTGCCGCCTGGCGCCAGGACATCGACGACGTCTCGGACTTCCACCGCCTCGAGATCCAGCACTTCTTCGAGGTCTACAAGGACCTGGAGCCGGGTAAGTCCGTCGAGGGCGCCCACTGGACGGGGCGCGCCGAGGCGGAGGCCGAGATCGAGCGTTCGTTCCAGCGCGCCAAGGAGACGGGCTACTACAAGCACTAGAGGTCGCTCACCTGCGCGACCTCTATGGGCGCCCCGCCCAGGGCATCGCCCCCGAGAGGCGCAGGTCCGTCTCCCGGAGGGAGACGCCCGGCATGACGGCCTCGATCATGCGGCCGTCTCCGCTGTACATCGCCACGTGGTAGATGCTCTGCGGGTCCGCCGGGTCCGATCCGTAGAAGATCAGGTCGCCCGGTCGCAGTTCCTCGTATCCGATCTTGGCCACCGCGAGGTACTGCGACCGCGACGTCCGGGTGATCCACCGGCCCGCGAACTCCCACGCCTCGGACGTGAGACCGGAGCAGTCGTACGACGTCGGCCCCTCGGCACCCAGCTCGTACGGCGAGCCGATCTTGGTCCGCGCCCAGGCGACCGCCGCCTCACCCTGCGCGGCGGTGCCGGACCAGGAACCCGACGGGCCGGGCGCCGGCGGCTCGGGCGCGGGCGGCCCGGGCTCCGGCTCGGGGGCGATGCCTCCGCCGGGGCCGGGATCCGACGCGGAACCCGAGCCCGGGTCAGGCTCGGATCCCGGCGCTCCGCCCGCCGCCCGATCGCCTCCGGCGTCCTCGCCGCCCTCCGGGAGCCCGCCCGCGGCCCCGGCCTCCGCCTGTGCCGCCTCCAGCGCCGCACGTGCCGCGGCCTCGCGCTCCGCCAGCGCGGCCGCGGCCCGAGCCTCCTCGCGCTCGCGCTCGATCCGGATGCTCGTGTTCCGCAGGTCCGCGAGGCGTTCGACCAGGAGCGTCCGGTCCCGCTCGGCGGCCTCGGTACGCTCGGCCAGGTCGACGACGGCCCGCTGCGCCGCCTCGTACGCCGCCTCCGCCTGCGCCTTCGCGGCGGCGCGCGCCTGACGGGCCGCCGACCACCGGGCGTCGGCGGACTCCGAGACCGCCCGAGCGTCCGAGTACTGCGCCAGCGCCGCGGCCAGCTTGCGGCGGACGGCCCGCTCGGCGGCATCCTGCCCGATCAGGTCGTCGACGTCCTCGGCCTCGAGCACCACCTCGAGCGGTCCGAGCGCGTCCGTGGCACCACCCGAGCGCTGCGCGGCCCGGTACACCGCGGCGAGCCCGGCACGCGCCTTCGCCTCGGCGTTCCCGGCTCGCTCCGCGGCCTCGCGGGCCTGCCGGACCTCGGCCTCGGCGGCGTCCAGGGCGGCGACCGCGTCCTCGTGGTCCGCCGCCGCGGACTGCACGCGGATCCGCGCGTCCTCCAGCTCCTGGCGCAGGCCGGCCAGGGCGGCCTCGGCCTGGGCGACGTCGAGCTCGCCGGCCCGTACGGCGTCGCGGGCCTCGACCGCCTCCCGCTCCGTCGGGCCGGCGGGCGGCGCGACGTCGTCGGCCGTCGCGACCGGACCCCACGGGTAGACCAGGGCGATCACGAGGACGAGCACCGCGAGCACGCGCCAGCCCACAGGTCCGACCCGCACACGGCGACCACTCCCGCGAACCCACCAGACCACCGCGTCCCGGATCGCTCCGGGTTTCGTGCTCACCAACTCCGAGGCCATGCTCAACCCCCTGCTCAGGTCACACAGCACATGACGCCCGACCACTGCGCATGTCTTGTGTACGACGGCGTGTCGCCTTGCACATAACCTTCACTGCCATCAGGCTCACCCGACTTCTCCGATCTCGCACGCCGAAAACTCTCTCGTCGGACGTCGCCGACAGAGCGGGACACGTGACCTCGCGACCGAGCCGGACGCGTCTCGGATGGTGGTCTCGAATGCTGGTCTCAGCATGCGGCCACTGCTTTCTCCGTGAGGCGGCGGCGCGATAACGTGCGCGGCATGACTCGTCGAATGTGCCGCTGACTCCAGCGCACCCCTGACGCTCGCGGGCGTGCGCACCCACGCATCCCCACCCCCGCACGAGAGCCGCAGGAGAGTCCCTTGACGATCGAGGCACACCACGTCCCCGCCGTCCCCGGCCCCGAGATCGACGTGCCGTTCCCGCCCTTCGCGACCGGCCTGAGCGCGCCGTCGGCCCCGCCGCGCAAGCCCGGCCAGGCACCGGTCCCGGCGAGCGGCGCCTGGCGTGAGGGCGACGATCCGGGGCGTCGGCGGTTCGCCGACCTCGGCGCCTTCGACCTCGAGGCCGGCGGCCGTCTGCCCGCGGTGCGGGTCTCCTACGAGACCTGGGGCGAGCTCGCGGCCGACGGGTCCAACGCCGTCCTCGTGCTGCACGCGCTCACCGGCGACAGCCACGTGACGGGCGAGGCCGGTCCGGGGCACGTCACGGCCGGCTGGTGGCAGGACCTCGTCGGCCCGGGGCGGCCCATCGACACCGACCGGTACTTCGTCGTCGCGCCGAATGCCCTGGGCGGCTGTCAGGGCACGACGGGTCCCGCGTCCACGGCGCCCGACGGGCAGCCCTGGGGCGGGCGCTTCCCCTTCGTCACCACGCGCGACCAGGTCGCGGTCGAGGTGGCGCTGGCCCGGGAACTCGGCATCGACGGCTGGGAACTGGTAATCGGCGGCTCGATGGGTGGCCTGCGGGCGCTCGAGTGGGCGATCCAGGGCCCGGAGGCGGGCATCGAGGTGCGGAACGTGGCCGCGATCGCGACGACGGCGCAGGTCGGTGGCGACCAGATCGCCTGGTCGCACCCGCAGCTCGCGGCGATCCGCGCCGACGCGGGCTTCCGCGGCGGCGACTACTACGACGCCCCGGACGACGCGGGCCCGCACCGCGGCCTGGCCATCGCACGGCAGATCGCGCACGCCACCTACCGCACCTCGTCCGAGCTCGACACGCGGTTCGGGCGCCTGCCGCAGGGCGGCGAGAACCCGTTCGACGGCGGACGGTTCGCCGTGCAGTCCTACCTGGACCACCACGGGGACAAGCTCGCGCGGCGGTTCGACGCGAACTCGTACCTGGTGCTCACGGAGTCGATGAACTCCCACGACCTGGGCCGGGACCGGGGCGGCGTGGAGCTCGCCCTGTCGGGGATCACCGCGCGGGCGCTGGTGGTCGCCGTGGACTCGGACCGGCTGTTCCCGCCCGAGCAGTCGGCCCGGCTCGTGCGTGGCATCCCGGGGGCGGACCCGCTGCGGATCATCACCAGCGACTACGGCCACGACGGCTTCCTCGTGGAGGGCGACCAGCTCGCCCCGATCGTCGGAGAGTTCCTCGCGGCGCGGCGGGGCGGCGAGTAGGCGGTCGCACCGGCGGGTCGTCCCCGTTCCGTTCGTCGTGCGCTCTGCTCGTCGTGCGCTCTGCTCGCCCTGCTCCGCTCGTCGATGTCAGTGTCCCGTCCTACCGTGGAACTGGATCGGCCGCAGCGCCGAGGCAGGGCTCCGCCGGTCCGCCCGCATCCGCACGACGCCGTCGGACACCGGCGGCCCGAGGAGACGACCATGACCAAGCTCAATCCCTATCTCAGCTTCCGGACAGAGGCCCGGGAAGCGCTCGAGTTCTACCAGTCCGTGCTCGGCGGTGACCTGAACATCAGCGCGTTCGGCGACATGCCGATGCCCGGCATGGACGACGTGGACGGGAACCTCGTGATGCACGGCCAGCTCGACGCACCGAACGGCCTCACCCTCATGGCCGCCGACTCCCCGGACGTCGCGGGCATGCCGCCCTACGTGGCCCCGACGTCGGGCGTCACCGTCGCGCTGACCGGCTCCTCCGCCGAGCACGAGTACATCGCCGCGGCGTTCGACAAGCTGTCCGACGGCGCGAGCGACGTCATGCCGTTCGAGAAGGCCCCCTGGGGGGACTTCTACGGGCAGCTCAAGGACAAGTTCGGCATCTCCTGGATGTTCGACGCCAGCACCCCGGAGAGCGAAGCCGCGATGGCGGCCGCCCAGCAGGGCTGACGGCTCTCGCCCCGCAGGACCCCGTCGTGCCGCCCGGTACCTGCATGCCGGGCGGCACGGCGGACGTCGGCACGGCGGACGTCGGCACGGCGGACGTCGGCACGGCGAGCGTCCGCACGGCGGGCACCGACGCGGCGGTGTCGACACCGCGCGCATCGGCACCACGCGCGCCGACTCAGCAGGTTCACGGTCGGCAGGAGCGTGCCCGGAACCGAGGGCATAGCATCGCGACGACGGGGCCATGGTCCAGGAGTTACGAGCGCCGCACGGTGGTGACAAGAGTCACGGGACCTTCACCGAGACGTGTTTCAAGTCACCACAGCACGCGCCGTAAGATCTAGCGGACCGTGGTCATCGGGACCATGGCCGAGGATCCGGGGGAACGCCGCTATGCCACTGTTCGAGGTCGACGCCACGCGGCCCTTCCTCGTGCAGAGCTCGGGGAACGGCGCCGGTGGCGAGCCGGGTGTCCACACCTCCGCGCATCGCGTGGTCGAGTCGCACATCGACGGCCTCCTCGGCGAGCAGGTGTTCCCGGTCGCCCAGGGCTCCGGGCCCGACGAGCCACACCTCCTGGCGCTCGACGCCTCCGGCCTGCCGGTCGTGGTGGAACTGGTCGGGGACCTCGACAAGTCGACGCTGACCCGCGCTCTCGACCACGCCGGCGCCGCCGGCCGCCTCACGCGGGGCGAGCTGGCCGCGCGGTACCACGGCGGGCAGCACAGCTTCGCGCACGACGTCGCCGAGTTCTACGACAGCGTCCCGATCACGAAATCGAGCAGCACGGGGGGCGGGAGCGGCGCGCGCCTCATCATCATCTGCCAGAACGCGCCCCAGGAGATCCTCAACGCCGTCGACTTCCTCCGCCAGCCCACCATGCCGGTGGAGGTGCTGAAGATGGACGTGGTCAAGTCCGACGACGGACGCCGCTTCCTCGACGTGTCCCCCCTGGTCATCCACGTCCCCCCGGGGTTGCCGTCGCCCCGCCAGGCAGATCGGGGCTCGATCACCCGGGGGAACGAACCGGAGCACGTGACGCCCGAACCCGTCGCATCCGCGCCGATGTTCACCTCACGCTCGCAGAGCGCGGACGCCGACCCCTTCGCCGAGGGCGTCAAGGTCGGGTACGCGCTCACGGGGAAGCTGCCCGTGGTCGCGCACGAGTCGAGGCCGGCCCGTCAGTCGCCGGTCGGCCCGGCCGAGTCCGCGAGGCCGCCGATCTCGGAGCCGACGCCGGCCCCGGTGGCGGGCCGGGGCAAGAATCCGGCCCGCGGGCTGCGTCGGTCGCTCGCCCGGGGCGGTGAGACGCCGTCGGCGACGGGCGCGGAGAACGCGCCGGGTTCCGACAACGGCCGTCCCCTCCCCCCGAGCCGCTCCGCGCGGCGCGCGATGGCCGAGCGGGACGCGGCGGCACCGTCGAGCGGGTCCACGCCCATGCCGCTCTCCTCGGGACGCCCCGGCCGGGACGCCCCGAGCCCGTCGCCCCAGGCCTCCGCGCCGGTCCCGATGCCCGCCCCGGCGCCGGCGCCCGCCGGCGAGCCCGACCCGTCGGCGCCGTCGTCGGACACGCTTCCACGCGTCCCGAAGCCGGCGCAGGCCCCGGTGCGACGGCGCTCGCGCAAGGACCGGTTCGCGTCGGCGCCGGACGAGCGGCCTGCCGCGCTCGCCGAGGACTCCGCGCCGTCGCCGGCACCGATCGACTCGGCCCCGCAGGTCCCCGACCTGCCCGAACCCGGCCCTGCCCCACTCTTCGGCGACGACGCGCCGGCCCTGGCGGGCGGAGCGTTCACCGCGCACTCCCCGGTGCCGCCGCCCCCCGCGGCCGAGGCGCCCGCCCCGGGCCTGTCCGCCGCGCCCGCGGAGGAGAATCTCTGGCAGCCGGCACCGTACCCGGACGGCGGGTATTCCGCCCCGGTGTCGTCGGCCCCGGCAGAGCCGTTCGCCTCTCCGCCCGCGTCCGCGGCCCAGGAGCCGGTCTTCCCGTCGTTCGAGTCAGGGCACCCGAGCGGTGCCGTCGGGCCGATCGACTCGGCGCCGTTCGAGCCTCCCGTCATCGACAGCCAGTGGCAGGAGTCCGGATACACGCCGGACGCCGGGTACGGTCAGGAAGCCGCGTTCGCCGGTGCCGCCGGGCAGGAGCAGGTGTACGACTGGTCCGCGGACCCGAGCTTCGGCCCGCCGCAGGCCGGGGCGATCGGGCAGCCGGAGTACCCGGACCCGCAGGCGGGCTACCTGCCGCCTGCGCCCTCCGCGCAGCCTCCCTTCCCGGGGCAGGCTCCCGAGGCGCAGATCCCTCCCGTCCCGTCGGACGAGAGCATCCGCGCGAACACGCCCGGCCTGTTCGACGAGGAGGAGGACCCGGACCTGGAGGCGCTGGCCCGCAGCTTCGGTGCGCCGACGCGCATCGTCTGGTCCCGGCCCCGCCGCAACCAGCACCACGAGGCGGTCCTCCACCCGAACGGCGTGATCGAGCTCGCCGACGGCGGCCAGTACCGCCACCCCGACACGGCGGCGACGGCGGCCTCCGGGTCGTACACGGCCGACGGCTGGAGCGTGTGGAGGGTGGGCGAGCAGGGGCCGAGCCTGACGGAGGCCTTCCAGCAGCGGTTCGTCTGAACCCTTTCGTCGACCACCTACACCGTGATGACGACCTTGCCGAACTGGGCGCCCGAGAGGAGCCTCGCCATGGCTTCCTGGGTGTTCTGCAGTGGGTGAACCGAGTCGATCAGGGGCTTGATGTCCTGGGTGGACACGAAGTTGGCGAGAGCGGCCAGGTCGTCGCGGGTGCCCATGGTGACGCCCTGGATGCGGATCTCCTGGAAGAAGATCCTGGTCAGCTCGGCGGGAGGCGCGTCGCCCGATGTTGCCCCGCATACCGCGATCGTGCCGCCCGGCCGGACCGAGCGCACCGAGTGCTTCCAGGTCGCCTGCCCGACGGACTCCAGTACGACGTCGACCCGCTGGGGCAGGCGCTCGCCCGGGGCCACCGCCGCGGCGGCGCCGAGGGACAGCGCCCGCTCACGCTTCTCCGCGGAGCGGGAGGTCACGAACACCTCAAGGCCGGCGGCGACCCCCAGCAGGACGGCCGCCGTGGACACGCCGCCGCCGGCGCCCTGGATCAGGACGCTGTTGCCCGGGGCGAGACCACCGGCGGTGAACAGCATGGTGTAGGCGGTGAGCCACGACACCGGGAGGCACGCGGCCTCCTCGAACGAGAGGCCGGCAGGCTTGGGGATCAGGTTCGCCGCCGGGACGGCGACCCGCTCCGCCAGCGTGCCCGGGTGGTGCTCGCTCAGGAGCGTGCGGCGCTCCCGCGGCCCGACGCCGTGCCCGTCCGCGCCGATCACACCGTGCACGATGACCTCGGTGCCGTCGGGCGCGACGCCCGCCGCGTCGGTCCCGAGGATCATCGGGAGCTGCTCCTCGCGCAGCCCGACGCCGCGCAGGGACCAGACGTCGTGGTGGTTGAGACTCGCCGCGCGCACGTCGACCGTGGTCCAGTGCTCCGGGGTCACGGGTTCGGGAGCATCGCCCACCTCCAACCCGTCGAGCGGACTGTCGGGCGAGAACGAGGTCACGGACGCGGCGAGCATGCGGCCAACCTATCTGCCCGAGAGCCGGTCCGTCCGGGGGCAGCCCGCCGGAGCCGGACCGCCGAGAGCCGGGGGCAGCGCGGTGCCGCCGGTGCGCTGCCCCCGGCACTCCGGCGAGTGGGGCCGGCTGTTCAGGACCAGTCCGCCGGGACGTGGCCCAGGCGCACCCGCTGGGGGTGGTCGCCGACCGGTGTGGAGCCGATCTTCTCGCCCGTGGCGAAGTCGATCGCCGTCACCTGGTCCGCGCCCGACTCCGACACCACGCAGGCGCCCCCGTCGCCGGTCACGGTGGCCCAGTACGGCTTGTCGACGGTGACGAGTGGCCCTTCGGCGAACGTCTCCCGGTCCACGATCACCGCGTAGTCGTCCATGGTCCCGGCCACGCACAGGTGCTCGCCGCTCGGCTCCATGGTCAGGCCGTGGTGTCGCGAGTCGTTGACCATGTCGGTGCGGCCGCCGTCGAACCTCTCCGGGAGGGTGTGCTGCCGGGTGATCGTGTCCGAGGCGACGTCGTACTCGAAGAAGCCGTGGTAGAAGGAGGTCTGGAAGTAGAGCGTGGACTCGTCGGGGCTGAACGCGGCGGGCCGCACGGCGTCGGACCAGCCCGCGCCGGCCGGGAGGCCGAAGTCGTCGAGCCGGTCGCGCATGTCGATCTCGCGGACGACGTCGAACGTGGTGGCGTCGGCGACGGTGATGACGCGGTCGCCCTTGGTGAAGTCGAGCCAGGGCGCGTCGAGGGCGTTGTTCACCTCGCCGATCGACATGTTCCAGATGTGACCGTCGGCGGTGAAGACGTTCTCGTGCGGCTTGTCGCCGGTCGGGAAGGAACCGAGCTCCGCGCCGGTGGCGACGTCGAGCACGTGCACGCGGTTGCCCGTCGAGGCGGACACGGCGACGCGGGTACCGTCCGGGGACAGCGCCATGTGGTCGGACCGGTAGCCGTCGACCCGGAACCGCCAGTTGATCTGGCCGCTGCGGACGTCGATCGAGACGACGTCGGCGAAACTCGGCCGGGACACGACGACGGCGGACCCGTCCGGGGTCGAGTACATGTCGTCGGCGAACTGGTCGTGCCCCTCGCCGACGGTCTCGCGGATACCGAGGAAGAACGCCAGCCAGATCGGGTTCCGGCGGATCTCGGCCATCCGCTCGGCCCGGTCCGGGATGACGTTCAGCTCGCCGACCGGCGAGAGCGACGCGTCCGACGTGACCACCGACGCCGTGCCGTCCCAGTTGTTCGCGACGAACAGCACCTCCCGCGGCGGCGGATCGGCGTGTGCGGGCACCGCCGAGCCCGTGAGCAGCAGCGTCGTGGCGGCGAGAGCGGGCAGGATCCGTGAGCGCGTGGCCATGCGAGCATCTCCTCGGCAGTGAGGCGAGTGGGCAGGGGCCACGTTACTGGAGTTGCCCTCAGTAGGGAATGGGCCCGGCGAGCCGATACCTCAGCCCGCGATCTTCCCCAGCACGCGGATGCCCTCGCCGACCCCGTCCTCGCCCCGGATCCCTCACGGGGACGGGAATCGGGCGTAGCGGCCGACGGCGGAGCGGACGGCGGCGGGGAGCTCGTTCCAGTCGTCGACCGTGTCGAGGTCGACGGCGGTGCCCGGGCTGCTGATCGTCACCGCCCGCAGGCCCAGTCGCGCGGCCTCGGCCTCGTGGGCGGCGCGGCTCGCCGGCCCGAACCGGAAGCGGAACTCATGTTCCGCGCCTGGCCTCAGGAGCAGCAGATTCGTGCCCTGCCCCATTCGATCGGTCGCGATCACGACGTCGGCGGCGTGCGGCCTGCCCGAAGGCGCATCACCGCCCGATGCCGGTGCCGGACGGTCGGCCGGATCCGATGACGCACGGCCGGCCGGATGCCGGGTGGCCGGGCGCTCGGGGCGCCGACGGCTCGCATGCCCGGCCGCCGGCATCACCAGGTCCGTGATGTCGCCCGGGGTGAGGGCGGGGAGATCGGCGTGGGCGACGAGCAGGGCGTGGGGAGTGGGGGCGCCGCCAGGCGCGACGTCGATGCCGCCGGGCGCTGTCTCCGGCAGGCGCGATCCGATGGCCTCCCGGGCCGCGTCCAGCGCGGCGTTCAGCCCCGGCCGGTCCGTGGGCTGAGCCAGGAACGCCAGGTGTCCGACGTCGGACAGCTCGCCGAGCGCCGAACGTGCGAACGGGGCATCCGCCGTGACCACCACGACACCGTCCACCTGCGGCGTCGCCAGCAGCGTGCCGACCACGTGCTGGGCCAGCACGGTGATCAGGGCGCGGCGGGCGTCGTCGTCCAGGACGGAGGCGAGGCGGGACTTGCCGGAGACGCCGTCGCGCAAGGGAACGACGGCGGTCACGCCCGTGGCCCGGACGCCCGGATCGGCGTCGGGCGCCGGCTGGACCACCGGACCATGGGAATCCATGGCCGCGACGCCCGGATCGGCAGCTGACGCCGCCTGGAACGTCGCGCTACGGGGGTCCGCGACCGGGACGGTCTGTCCGGCGGCGCCTGCCGCCGGCTCCACCAGGCGACGGGCGCCGCCTTCCGGGATCTCGTGAGGCTTCACGCCGGATTCCCGAGCAACTCCCGCGCGAGCCGTTCCCGGCCCTGGGGACTGCCCATGATCGTGTCGGTGACCATGACCTCGAACCCGAGGTCCGCGATCGGGTCCGCGAGGTGGACGTCGCGCTCGTCGATGCACATGAGGTCGACCAGCCCGGTGTAGAGCCGGGCCACCCCCAGGGCCGACACCTCATGGCCCAGTGACTCCAGGATCTGCGCGGCCGGCCCCTTGATCGCCGCGCCGCCCACGATGGGGCTGACGGCGATGCGACGTGCGGCGGTCCCGGTCAATGCCTCGCGTACGCCGGGCACCACGAGCACCGGGTCGATCGACAGGAACGGGTTCGACGGCGCGAGCAGCACCAGCTCGGCGTCGCGCAGCGCGTCGATCACCCCCGGCGCGGGACGCGCCACCTCCGCACCCTCGAAGTGGAGCGCGAGCACCTCGTCGGCGTGCTGGTGACCTACGAAGTACTCCTGGAAGCCGAGCCGGCCCGAGGGCGTGTCGACCATCGTGGCCAATGGGTCGTCGGTGACGGGCACGATGGTCGGCCGCACCCCCAGCGACCGCGCGACCTGCGCCGTCACCTCCGACAACGGCGTGCCGGAGCGCAGCCGGGCCGTCCGCACGATGTGCGTCGCGAGATCTCTGTCGCCGAGCGTGAACCAGGTGTCCTCGCCGAGCCGCGCCATCTGTTCGAGCGTCGCGTACGACTCCCCGCGCAGTCCCCAGCCGCGCTCCTCGTCGTTCAGTCCGGCGAGCGTGTACAGGACGGTGTCGATGTCGGGGGATACCCACAAGCCGTGCAGCTCGGTGTCGTCGCCGACGTTCACGACGACGGTGAGGGGGTGGCGGCTGCTCGCCGCTTGCCCGGATTCCGGGTGGCGGGGGCCCGCAGGGTTGGTGCCCGGCGTCGGCTCGTCGAACGACGGTCGCAACGCCAGGTCGAGACCGTGCGCGAGGCGGGCACCGCCGACCCCGCCGGCCAGGAGAGTCACTCGTTCCACGGGGTCGAGCCTATGCGCCCGCGCGAGCCGCCGATGCGGTCGGCAGCGTGTCGAGCAGTCGGCGGCTTGTCGTGAAGTCGGTCCCCCGAGCGACCGACTTCACGACATCGGACCGACCACGCCTGCCGGTGCGAGTGGCTCGGCCGGTCGGACGGCCCATGCCGGCCCCTCCCGTGCCACGATGGATCGCATGGCTCTCTTCGCGTTCTCCGTTGCTCCGATGACCGGAAGCGAATCCGTCTCCGCCGCCGTGGCCGAAGCGGTCCGCATCGTGCGGGAATCCGGCCTGCCGAACCGCACCACCTCGATGTTCACCGAGATCGAGGGCGAGTGGGACGAGGTGATGCCCGTCATCAAGGCCGCGACCGACGCCGTCGCGGCCGGCGGCCACCGCACCTCGCTCGTCGTCAAGGCCGACATCCGACCCGGCGCCGAGCCGGGCCAGATCGACAGCAAGGTCGCCCGCGTCGAGGAAAAGCTGGCCGCCGACGACCAGTCCCTGGGCCACAGCTGACCCAGCCCCACCACCCTGGCCCACCACGCCTGACCCACAGGCCGTCGACCCGTCGCGCGACCACGCCGTTCCGCGCGGCCACCGACCACGCCATCTTGATCGATGGGAACGCAACCACCCACCAAGATGGCGTGGTCGACGTCGGTCAGGAGACGGGTCAGGCCGCGTTCAGCCGGTCTCGGGTCTCGTCGTCCAGGTCGAGCTCCGCCGCCCCCAGGAGCTCGTCGAGCTGTTCCACGCTCGACGCGCCGATCACCGGAACCACCGGGACCTCGCCGCCCAGGAGCCAGGCGAGCGCGAGCTGGTTGGGCGTGACGCCGAGCTCACCCGCCACCTGGCGCAACACCCGGATCCGCTCACGCGAGGCCGGGTTGTCCGCGCCGTCGCGCAGCGGCTTGTCGTCACGGACGAAGACGCCCTGGTGCAGCGGCGAGTAGGCCATGACGGTGAGCCCGGGGCGTCCGTCCACCCCGGTCGAACGGGCGTAGTCGAGCAGCTCCGGGCTCGCCCAGTTGGTGCGGATCGGCTGGGGCGCCGGGTACATGTAGGAGTAGCTCTGCTGAACGGCTCCGTACGGCGCGACGCCGAGCCGGCGTGCCACCTCCCGGGCCTCGACCACCCGCCAGAGCGCGACGTTGGAGATGCCCGGAATCCCGACCGCCCCCTCGTCGACGAGCTTGCCGAACGCGCCGACGGTCTCGTCGAGCGGAGTCTCGCGGTCGTCGACGTGCCCGTACAGCACGTCGATGTGGTCGATACCCAGGTGGCGCAGGCTCTCCCGCGCCTCACGGTCGATCACCTCGGCCGACAGCCCCTGGAAGTTGGTGGGCGGCGTGTTCGCCAGGGGCAGGTCCGGGTCCTTCTTGGCCGCGCCGAGCTTCGTCGCGATGCGGACCCGGTCCCGGGCCTCGGGCCGCGCCGCGAGCCACCGGCCGATCACGTCCTCGGAGTCCCGGCCGTGGCCACCGACCCACGCGTTGTAGTTGTTGGCCGTGTCGAGGAATGTCCCGCCGGCCTCGACGAACCGGTCCAGGATCGCGAACGACGTCGTCTCGTCCGTGCGGGTGCCCATGAACATGGTGCCCAGGCAGAGGGTGGACACCTCGAAGGACGTGTGTCCGTTGTCGAGAGTGCGATAGCGCATGATCTCCTCCTTGAACGCGTTGATCGCGGGTACGCGACAAGCAGACAACCTGGAGCGCGCTCCAGGTCAAGCGGCGCGGTGACCTGACCGGACGGACGGCGTCGCCGGCCCCTGTCGAATCCGCGTCCATCCGCGACCTCCTCATGCGCATCCACAGCCCCGAGTTCCAGGCCATGTCCGAGAGGGTCCTGCAAGCCACGGAACTGACGTCACGGACCAGCGCGAACTCCTCGCGATCCGCCTGGTCGACGCCGAACCGACCCTGGTGGACTGCGACTCCCAGACGCTGGTCGAAGGCGATGCGCTCGGCCCTCGCGACCTCCGGGAGTGCCTGTGGATCTGCGGCCAGACCGACGAGGAACGCACCGTGTCGGTCGGCGTCCGCAAAGCCACCGACGACGACGTCACGATGCGGATCCGCGTCTGGGAGTGAGGCCCGCGCCCCTACAACCGCTCCGCGATCAGCTCCACCAGGGCCTTGCCCCGCACGTCCGCGAGGTGGTCCGCCTGGGTGCGGCAGGAGAAGCCGTCCGCGAGGTAGATGTCGCCCGGCCCGGCGTCGCGCAGGGCGGGGAGCAGCGCGTTCTCGGCCACCGCGACCGACACGTCGTAGTGGCCCTTCTGCATCCCGAAGTTCCCGGCGAGCCCGCAGCAGCCCGCGAGCTCCTTGATCCGTGCGCCCGCGGAGGTGAGCACCTCGCGGTCCGGGGCGAAGCCCATCACCGAGTACTGGTGGCAGTGCGGCTGCACGACGGCGGTCACGTCCTCCAGCGAGGGCAGGCTCCACTCGGGGCGCGGGGCCGGGAGCGGGATCGTGTCCGGCGCACCCTTGCCCGTGAGCAACTCGGCCACCGTGACGACGGCGCGGGAGACGGCGAGGGCGCGCGGGTCGTCGGGAAACAGGTCGACGAGGTCGGAGCGGAGCACCGCCGTGCACGACGGCTCCAGCCCGAGGATCGGGATCCCGTTCACCGCGTACGGTCCCAGCACGCGCAGCAGGTGCTCCAGCCGCCGCCGGGCGCCGTCAAGCTGGCCGGTCGAGATCCAGGTGAGGCCGCAGCAGGCGCCGTCGTCGGGCACCACGGCCTCGTAACCCATGGCGGTGAGCACGTCGATCGCCGCCTGCGGGACCGACGGCGCCATCGAGTCGCTGAACGAGTCGGCCCAGAGGACGACCTTGGGCGTGGTGGCGAGCCGTGCCGCGGTCTCGGCCTCGTGGCCGGGCGTGGCCCCCACGCGCAGGCCCGGGACGCCGCCCGTGGCGCCCCCGCGGCGCCACCACTCGCGGAACGGGACCTCGGCGAACTTCACCATCTCGCGGCGCGGGTCCATCCCGCCGGCCCACAGGACGGCCTGCTGCACCCAGCGGGGCCGCAGCGCACGGTTCACCCACCGGGCGACCGGCCCGACGAGCCGCGCCCAGCGGGGCAGCCAGCCGAGCACGTAGTGGTCGATCGGCCGGAGGCGCCCCTGGTAGGTGCGGTACAGCACCTCGGACTTGTACTGCGCCATGTCCACGCCGGCCGGGCAGTCGGACGAGCAGGCCTTGCAGCTCAGGCACAGGTCGAGGGACTCGTGGACCTCGGGCGCGGCGAGGCCGCCCACGAGGTTCCCGTTGACCGCCTCCTGGAGGACGCGCGCGCGGCCGCGGGTGACGTCCTTCTCGTCGCGCGTGGCCTGGTAGCTCGGACACATGAACGACGTGGTGGTGCCGCCGGGCTCCGGCACGACCCGGCACTTGCCGACGCCGACGCAGCGGTGCACGGCCGTCGTGAGGTCGTGGTGGTCGTGCGCGAACCCGAACCCGGTGTACCCGGTGCGTGCGGACGGCCCGCCGAGCAGCGTCGAGACGACGCCGGTCAGCGGCTTGACCGACGACGTCGGCCGCGCGGCGGGGCGGCGCAGATCCTGGTCGACGGCGCGTGGGCGCACGACGACGCCGGGGTTCATCAGGTCGTCGGGGTCGAAGAGCGCCTTGAACCGCTCCATGAGCCGGATCGCCTCGGGCGAGTAGATGAGGGGCAGCAGCTCGGAGCGGGCGCGGCCGTCGCCGTGCTCGCCGGACAGCGAGCCGCCGTGCTTGGCCACCAGCTCGGCGGCGTCGTGCATGAACGTGCGCAGGATCGAGCCCGACGACTCGAGCGGGATGTCGATGCGCAGGTGGATGCAGCCGTCGCCGAAGTGCCCGTACGGGAGCCCGTCCACGCCGTAGCGGTCCATGAGGGCCTGCAGGTCGCGCAGGTAGTCGCCGAGTCTCTCGGGCGGGACGGCGGAGTCCTCCCAGCCTGGCCACGCCTGCTCGCCCGCCGGGGTGCGGCCGGCCAGGCCGGCGCCGTCGGCCCGGATCTGCCACATGCGGGCCGCGTCTGGACCCGCGGGCAGGACGGCGGTGTCCAGGGCCGACGACGCGGCCGCGATCGCCTGCGCCCGCCCGAACGCCTCCTCCTGGGTGTCGCCGCCGACCTCGATCATCAGCCAGCCGGCACCGTCGGGCAGGTCGGGCACGGACTGCGCGCCCTTGGCGTTGCGGACGACGTCGACCAGCCGCGCGTCCAGGCCCTCGATCGCGAGCGGGTCGAAGCGGAGGAGGGCCGGGACGTCGTCGGCGGCGGTGGCCATGTCCGGGTAGCCGAGCACGACGAGCGTCGGCGCGCTCGGGAGCGGGACCAGGCGCAGCGTGGCCTCGCACACGGTGACGAGCGTGCCCTCGGTGCCCACCAGGGCGCGAGCCAGGTTCGAGCCGTTCTCCGGGAGGAGATGCTCCAGCGAGTAGCCGCTGACCTGGCGGCCGAACCTGCCGAACTCGGTCCGGATGAGCGCGAGGTTCTCCCGGACGAGCTCCTTGAGGCCGGGGACCGCCGTGAACTCCGGGTCGCCCGAGCCGGCGACGAAGCGGCGGCCCCGGCCGTCGATCACGTCGAGCTCGACGACGTTGTCCGCGGTCCGCCCGTACGCCACCGCGTGCGGGCCGCAGGCGTTGTTGCCGATCATGCCGCCGAGCGTGGCCCGGTTCTGGGTGCTGGGGTCCGGGCCGAACCGCAGGCCGTGCGGTTTCGCGGCGGCCTGGAGCGTGGACATGACCGTGCCGGGCTGTACCCGCGCGGTGCGGGTCGCCGGGTCGATGTCGAGGACGTCGCCGAGATGCCGCGAGAAGTCGAGCACGACGCCGGTCCCCACCGAGTTGCCGGCCACCGAGGTCCCGGCGCCGCGTGCCGTGACCGGCACCTCGAGTTCGCGCAGCAGCTCCCGCGCGGCGACGACGTCGTCGGACGACTCGGGGAAGACCACCATCTCCGGGACGACGCGGTAGTTCGACGCGTCCGTGGAGTACTCGGCGCGGCGGCGCGTGGAGTGGTCGACCTGGCCGGCGACCACGGTACGCAGCGCGTCGGCGACCGCCTCGCGGGCGATCGCGGCGGCGTCCTGGGCCTCGGCCTCCGCCGCGAGGAGGGCTTCCTCCTCGGCGATCCGGCCGGCAGTCGTGGCGTCGGCGTCGGCGGGGACCTGGGCGCGGCGGGTCTGCGGGGGCACGACGGCGATTGTCCCACTCCGAGCTGCCAGGTGCCGCAACGTCCGCGCGTGGAAACGGCAGGATGTCCCTATGGAGTTCCAGGAGGTCGTCCGCCGGCGGCGCATGCATCGCCGGTTCACCGGGGAGCCCGTCGCGGCCGAGGCCGTGGACCGGATGCTCCGCAACGCCGTCCGCGCACCGAGCGCCGGATTCAGCCAGGGGTGGGCGTTCGTCGTCGTGCAGGAACCGGCGGATCGCGACCGGTTCTGGTCAGCGGCGACGCCGTCGGGCGGTCCGACGGCGTCCGGCGGCACGCGGTCCGGCCGGGACATGTCCGAGTGGCTGGCCGGGATGCGCACGGCGCCGGTCGTCGTCCTCGTGCTCACGTCCAAGGATGCCTACCTGCGGCGATACGCCGAGAAGGACAAGGGCTGGGAAGATCTCGACGAGTCTCGCTGGCCCGTCCCGTTCTGGCACGTCGACGCCGGGATGGCGTCGCTGCTCATCCTGCAGACCGCTGTGGACGAGGGGCTGGGCGCGTGCTTCTTCGGTGTCCCGCCGGGCGAGGTGCCCGCCGTCCACGCGGCCCTCGAGATTCCCGGGGAGTACGAGATCACGGGCGCGATCGCCGTCGGCCACCCGGCAGAGGGTGGCGCGGCGGGCTCACCGACCCGCCGCCGGCGCAAACCGCTGGAGGACCTGGTCCACCGAGGCCGCTTCACCCACCAGTCCGGCTGACCCACAACCCGACGCCGAACCGCAGGCTGATCCGGCCGGCCGTAGCCGAACTGCGGCGTGAGTCGTGCCAAAGAGCGATTTGAACGATTCAACCTGCGGTTCGGCACCGGCCGGCCGGATCAGCCTGCGGTTCGGCGAACGGGCGGGTTGGAATCAGCCCTCGAACGTGACGTCCAGGGTGATCTCCCCGACCCCGCCGAGGGCCTTCGAGACGGGGCAGCCCGCCTTGGCGGCCTCCGCCGCCGCCTTGAACCCGGCCTCGTCGACGCCGCTGGCGTAGCCGCGCACCGTCAGCGCGATGGTCGAGATCTGGAAGCCGCCGGCCGGGTCCGGCGACAGCGTGACGTCGGCGCCGACCTCGACCTGTTCCGGCGTGCCGCCGGCGTTGCCGAGCTCGGCCGAGAAGGCCATGGCGAAGCACGAGGAGTGCGCGGCCGCGATGAGTTCCTCGGGGCTGGTGACCCCCTCGGCGTCGTCGGCCGCGCGGCGCGGGAAGGACACGTCGAACGTCGCGGCGCCCGACGATGTGAGTTCCACCTGACCGGCACCCTCCTGGAGGGTGCCGTTCCAGGCGGTGCGGGCGGTACGGACTGGCATGAGAGCTCCTTCTGCTCGGTGGTTGCGCAGTCCGAACCTATCCCTGTGCTCACCGTCCCGCGAAGTCCAGAAGATCCTCCGAGACGGCGACGACGGACCAGGTACCGCCGGCGCCCGTCAACTCGTACGCGGGGATCAGCACCACGGCGCCGTCGGTCAGCACGTGCTGCGCCACACCGAGCCGGGCACTCGTGATCGTGACGTCGCGCACCGGCCAGGCGATCGGGGCGCCGGGCTCGAGGGATGCGGGCGGCCCGGTCGGCGCGGACCCGTCCTCCGGTCCCGTCGCCGCGGCGAGCGGCCGGACGTCACCCGGCGTCGCGCCGAAGCGCGCGTCGCCGAGCCGCTCCACCGCCTCGCGCTCCGAGACCACCGGGTAGGTGCCCAGCTCCGTGACCGGGGCCAGGAACCCGTTCAGCGAGACGATGCGGGTGTCGGACGCGCCCGACAACGTCGCCGACCACTGCAGTCCCGTCCGGCGGCCGTCGATCCGGTGGAACGCGGTGACGCTGGTGCCCATCCCCCGCGCGTCCGTCGTGAAGTCGAAGGCGTCCACGTCGACGTCGAGCGCCTCCATGACGCGCCGCAGTTCGTCGCGCGCCTCCGCGTCCGACGGCGCGCCCGCGTCGTCCTCCAGGCAGGGCGGCGCGAAGCCGTCCTTGCTGTCGACGCCGCCCTCGGGGACCGTGGCGCCGCCGGGGTCCGCGGCGCCCGAGGAGCCCTGCCCCGTGCCGGCCGCGCCGTCGTCGCCGGTGGGATCGTCCGGCAGGCCCGGCTCGACGACGTCGCAGCGCCATGAGTCGGGCCAGACGTCGTTGAACCAGATCGAGGTCGTCCCGTCGGCGGCGATCCGGAGGGACGCGCCGGACCCGTCGTCCGGGCCGACCACCCACGCGCCGCCCTCCTGCCGGACCTCGCCGCGCAGGCCCAGCGCGCGGGCCGCGCTCTCGGCCGTCTCTCGCGTGAACGACGCCTGTGCGTCGAGCGTGTACGCCGCGAGCTCGCCCGCGTCGTCGGAGAGGCCGGCTCCCGCGTGGAAGACCGTGTGCGACGGAGCGGGGTACATGAAGCTGCCGACGGCCGGCTCCCGCCCGACCTCCTCCTGGACGTCCGGCGCGACCTCCTCCGCGCTCTCCGTCCCCGCCAGGCCCTCGGCGGAGTCCCCGGCCGCGTCGTCGCCCCCCTGGTCGAGCGTGATGGGCGGCGCCGCGTCGGCCACGGTGGCCGACTCCGCACCCCCGGTGCTGTCGCCGCCACCCGCCGCGAGCAGCCCGTTCGCCCCGGCCGCGTACCCGCCGCCGCCGATCGCGACGAATCCCGCCACGGCGGCCGCCACCAGCCACGGCTGTCGGCCCCGCGGCCGCCGTCGGGCGAGCTCGTCCGTGCCCGCACGGCCCGACGACGGGTCGCCGCCGGGCGCGGCCCCCGCGGTCCCGGTCGGGGTGTCCGTCCCGATCAGTGCGTCCACCTTGGCCCGCAGCACTCCGGCGGCCGGCTCGGACGCGTCGTGCGCGGGGTCGGCAGCACGGAGGCGGTCGAAAGCGTCGTCGTTCATCGCGTTCCCTCCGCTACTCCGTTCGTGGTCCAGGGTTCCCGTCTCCGGAGCAGGCTCCTGGCCGTCCTGCTCACCCGGGCGTGAACCTTCACCCGGGTCTATGTCGTCACGCGTCATGAACTTGCTCACTGGTGAGCCACGCCTCGCGGAGGCGGGAACGGGCACGGGACAGCGCGGCGTCGGCGCCGCCGCGCGAGACGCCCAGGACCTCGGCGAGCGCGTCGCCGTCGAGTCCGTCCCAGGCGACGAGCAGCAGGATGCGCCGGTCGCGCGGGCTCAGCGACGCCAGGACGGTGCGTACGGCGTCGTCGTCGACGGCCAGGGTCTCGGGGTCGACGTCGTCCGGTTCGTCCGGGACGATCGCGACCGGCAGCGCGCGGATCTTCCGGCGATGGTTCGCCAGGACGAATCCGCAGGTGCGGTAGAGCCAGGGGAGCTCCGCGCCGTCGGGCACGTCGTCGCGGCGGCGCCACGCCGTGGCGAGGACCTCGGCGGCGAGATCCTCCGCGTCACTGGTGCGGGCCCCGCCGGTGGCCGGCAGCCGGCGCACGAAGTAGCGGAAGAGTGCCCGGTGGTGCGCGTCGAAGAGCGCGGCGAACCAGGCGTCGTCGTGCGGCGGTGCTCCGCCTCCGGCCGACCTGTCGGTGTCCTCCATGCCCCCACTATGTCTGCTCTGCCCGACCACTTGCACCGGTCTGCTCCAGGAGGCCGACCGGCAGACTGCCGGACCCGCGAACGGCCGAGGCGGCACGCCCTGTGGGACGTGCCGCCTCGGCCGCGTCAGATCCGGACTCCGGTCAGCAGGCGCCCAGGTCCTCCCACGGGCCCCACTCGCCGGCACCCGGGGTGTCGCCCTGGGTCCACCACTTGGCGCGCCAGACGTGGCCGCCGTACTCGGCCTCGTCACCGCCCGTGTAGACCGCCGTCGCGCTCCAGGCCGCCGGGCAGTCGCCCGTGCCGGGGTCGTCGGTGGGGTCGGGGTCCGGGCCGCCGGAGCATGCTCCGAGGTCCGCCCAGACGTCGGCGCTGCCCGGGGTCTCCCCCTGCGTCCACCACTTGGCCCGCCACTCGTGGCCGTTGTGCGACGCGGTGTCGCCGCCCGTGTAGACGGTCGACGCGGCCCACGGCTCCGAGGCGCAGTCGTCCGACGGCGGGTCGGTCGGGTCGTCCGTCGGGTCGTCGGTGGGATCGTCCGTGGGCTCGTCGGTCGGGTCGTCCGTCGGGTCCGGGCCCGGGTCGCCCGAGCCGAACTCGGCGGCCACTGCGTCGGTGAGGTCGCCGGACTCGTCGCCGGACAGCTCCCACCACATGGCACCGCTGAGACCCTGGGCCTTGAGCCACCGCGCCTTCTGCGTGACGGACTGCGGCGTGTCGAGGGTCCACCACTGGGTACCGTCGTACCGCCAGGCCGCGCCGACCTGCTCGTCGAAGTACTCGGTACCGAGGTTCTTCAGGATGTCGTAGTCCTCGTTGCCGGCCTCGTAGGTGCCGGGTGCCGCGCCGGTGGCGCTGCCCCACGCGTCGGACTGCGTCACTCCGGTCCAGCCGCGGCCGTACATCGCCATGCCGAGCGTGAGCTGCGCCGGGTCGATGCCGTTGCCCGTGTACTCCGCGAGCGACTCCTCGATGCTGAACTGGCGCGCCGGCTCACGCGGGTCGGCCGGGTCCGGGTACAGGTTGCCCTGGTGGCCGGTGAGGCTCGGGTTCCAGGCCCCGTGCAGGTCGTAGCCCTGGAGGTTGCCGAAGTCGAGCGAGTCGAAGATCTCCGGGTCGTTCCAGCCGCCCGCGGCGATGTCCTCCGGGTTCGCCGGGAGGAACGCCGTCAGCTCGTAGTGCTTGCCGCTCTCGGCGCCGTAGGCGTCGAGCTGGCGGCGGAACTCGGCGAGCAGCGCCTTGAAGTTCGCGGCGTCGTTCTCCGGGTCGACGTGGTTGCCCTCGTTGCCGTTCGGCGAGCCGGGCCACTCCCAGTCGATGTCGATCCCGTCGAACACGCCCGCGGCCGCGCCCGGACCACCACGGCCGTCGATCACCGGAAGGTTGCCCTTGATGTACTGGTCGATGCAGGAGGACACGAAGTTCGCGCGCGACTCGGGCGTCGCGGCCGCCCGCGAGAAGTTCTTCGACCAGGTCCAGCCGCCGAGCGAGATCATCACCTTGAGGTCCGGGTACTGCTCCTTCAGCTGCTTGAGCTGGTTGAAGGAGCCGGCCAGCGGCTGGTCCCAGGTGTCGGCGACGCCGGACACCGAGTTCGCCGCGGTGTATCCCATGCCGTAGTCGGCCCACGCGTCGCCGGCGCCGTCGGACCCGTTGGGGCCCTCACCCTGTGCCTTGTTCGCCTCGAAGCACTCGAGGGTCTGGTGGTGGATGTTGCCGAACGCGTAGTTGATGTGTGTGAGATCGTCGGCGATCCCCGCGTCGACGATGTCTTTGACCTGGTAGTCGCGCCCGTACACGCCCCATTGCGTGAAGTAGGCGACGTTGCGGTAGCCGTTGACCGAGGTGGTCGCGGCGGGGGGCTCCTCCGCGTTCGCGGTGGTGGCCAGCGCGGTGAGCGCCCCGGCTCCCGCGACGGCGAGCGCCGCGAGGCTCGCGACGACGGTGCGTCGCTTCCTGCGCCTGGCGCTCGACGACGCCGGGCTGTGCTGCAGCTCCATGAGGGGTCTCCTTCGTCCTCGTGCCCGGCCGACGGCCGGTGCGGTTCTTCGGTGTCGGGTCTGCTGGTCGGTGCTGGTGGTCGGTCCTCGCCGCCCTTCCTGGTGGTCGTCGGCCGGCCTGGTCGGCGCCGGGCCGGCTCGTCCGCCGCGGGTCCGCCCGCTCACGCGCTCACGGGTCGACGACGGTGACACCCCGCGGGTGGTCGTAGGTGGTCGCATGGTCGACGCCGTCGATCGTCACGACCACGTTGGAGAACTGCGCCACGGGCAGCGCCCACTTGAGGTTGTTCGTGATCGACCCGCCGGCCGGGATCCCGCCCGCGGGAACCGTGAAGGTCGCGGTGTGGAAGTCAGCGCCGAGCCCGCCGACGTTGGGGCCGGACCGCCCCGGCGTCGTGGTGGTGCCGAGTCCGGACCAGTCGCTCATCGCCCCGGTGTCGGACGTGGCGTACTGGAAGGTCACGGTCGCCCCGGCGGGGACGGCGGTGTCCGAGCGGTTGTGGAACAGCACCTTGGGCGCGATCGGGTAGTTGTTGTCGCCGAGCGCGAAGTCGGTGTACTCGAGGTCGACGTCGAGGGCCACGTCCGGCATCGGCGTGTCGGCCTTGGTGCTGCCGTACGGCGAGGTGCTCGACAGCTTCGCGTGGAGGAGGTCGGTGAGCGTGGAGCCCATCTCGTACTGACCCTTGGCCTGGTCGTAGCCGTAGTCGCCGGCGAGTTCCCAGATCATGACGCCGCCGAGTCCGGTGTCGGCCACGTAGTCCGCCTTCTCGCCGATGGCCCACTCCGCGTCGCCGGACAGGAACGTGCGGGTCTCGGCGTTCCACCACCACTCGTTCTTGGTGACGTCGTCGGTGTGGTGCCGATAGCTGCCCTCGATGGTGCCGGGCACGCCGTACTCGTCCGTGTAGTCGCCGACGACGCCGTCGGCCAGGTTCTTGACGTGCCAGATCGGGTTGACCCCGGCGGGGACCGGGCTGCCGGTGGGGTCGGTGTCGTACCAGAGGTTGTCGATGCCGTCCGCGCCGTGCCCGCACGCGTTGTTGGTACCGGGCGGGCAGGCGTAGCCCGACGGCGGTACCGCGGTGCCACCCATGCCGTTCGTCCCGCCGGTCACGCCCTGGAAACCGCGCGTGTAGTACGGCACCCCGAGGTTGATCCGGCCGGCCTGCATGGCGCCCCGGAAGTAGTGTGCGGCCCAGTCGCCGTTGAGGTAGCCGATGCCGTCGTAGGCCGTGTACACGCCACCCGCGGTGAGCTCCGGGTCCTTCCCGTCGTCGAACAGCGCGGCGTTGCCGCCCACGTACTTGTTCCAGGCGCCGTGCAGGTCGTAGGTCATCAGGTTGACGTAGTCGACGTACTCGGTGACCTGGTAGACCTCCATGCCCCGCAGCAGCCAGCCGGACGACGGCGTGGCCGTGGTGAGCATGTAGTACTTCCCGTCCTCGGCGCCGGCGGCGTCGAGGTGCTCCCGGAGGGTCTTCATGAGGGCGACGTAGCCCTCGACCAGTTCGCCGCGACGCGCGTTGGAGAACTGGAAGTCGAGCGGGTTACCCGCGTCGTTGTTCGACGTGGGGTACTCGTAGTCGATGTCGATCCCGTCGAACCCGTACTCGCGGATGAAGTCCACCACGGAGGCGGCGAAGGTGTCGATGCGCGCCTGGGAGTCGGTCATCGTGTAGAAGCCGCCCGAGGCGACGCGGTCGCCGTCGCCGTCGAAGTAGCCGCCGGTCTCGGCCCAGCCGCCGACGGCCGGGATGACCTTCACGCCGGGGTGTCGCTCCTTGTACTGGTGGAGCAGGTTGAAGTGCCCGGTGTAGGGCAGGTCCGGGTCCATCTCGGCGCCCTCGACGCCCGGCCAGGTCATGTCCGTGGCGGGGTTGCCGGGCACGTCGGCGTTGACCGACACCCGGTAGTCCTCGCCGACGTGGGCGAAGGCGTAGTTGAGATGGCTCACCGACTCCCACGGGATGTCGCCGGCCAGGTAGGCGGGCTGACCACCGGCGCCGGTGCGCCAGCTCGTGAAGTAGCCGATCACGCGGCGGTCGAGGCCGTTCGGCAGGATCTCGCGGCCGTCCGTGTCGTAGACGTCGCAGTAGGGGGTGTCGACCCCGGCCGTGGGCGCCATGCCGTCCGGGCGGCAGACCTCGTCCGGGTTGGTGCCCACGGGCGGATCGGTGGGCTCGCCGGTCGGGTCGTCCGTGGGCTCGTCCGTCGGCTCGCCGGTGGGTGTCGGCGTCGGCTCGGGTGCGCCGCACGCGCCCTGGTCCTCCCAGGGGCCCCACTGCGCGGCGCCGGGGGTCTCGCCCCGGGTCCACCACTTGGCACGCCAGTTGTGGCCGTCGTACGAGGCGACGTCGTCGGCGACGTACACCGTCGAGGACGACCACGCGGCGGCGCACTCGACAGCCGCGGCCTGCGGCGCGGCGGCCGTCGCGGCCACGCCGCCGCCGGCCACGGCCAGCGCCACCGCGAGCGCGATGCCCCGCCAGGCCCGGTGCCGGCGTGGTGTGTGTTCGGTCTTCATTGCCCCTACCTCTCCTCGTCCCCCTAAAAGTAAGGAGAGGTTCCTTTTTAAGGAATCCGTGATCTCCACAATGGCGCCCGGAGAATCGGCCCCGCCATACGGGAAACCCCGTACGGCACGGTCGGGAACACCGGGCAGCCACGGAGTCGGGGTGGTCACGCCGTGCGGTAGGCCAGGACCGCCAGTTCCGTGCGGGAGCGGACGCCCAGCTTGCGGAACACGCGCCCCAGGTGCACCTCGACCGTCCGGACGGAGACGTAGAGCCGCTCGGCGACCTGCCGGTTCGTCCGTCCCTGCGCCACGAGCCGCGCCACGTCGAGCTCCCGTTCCGTGAGCAGCTCGCCCCAGCGGGCGAACCGGTCGTGGACGCCCTCGGCCACGCGCGTCCCACGCTCCTGACGCTCGAAGTCGAGGCGCGTCACGTTCTCGGGCGTGCCGCCGTCTCCGGCGCCGTGCCCCGGGGCCCCGTTCCCCGCGGCACCCTTCCGCGCGGCGTTCTCCGCGGTGCCGCCTCCGGCCGTCGTCTCGCCCCTGCGGGCCGCACCGGGCGACGGCCGGCGCTCCGGGAGGAAGGCCAGCGCGCCGGACTCCGCGAACAGCGCGCGCCCCGCCAGCAGGTGCGCGGCCGCCTCGGCGTCGCGCCCGTGGCGCTCGAGCGCCCGCGCGATCACGACCTCGGTCAAGCCCCGCTCGAAGGTGGAGCCCACAGCCTGCGACACCTCGACCGCCCGTTCCGCGGCGCGCTGGAGCACGCTCGGATCCGCGAGGGCCACCTCGGCGCGCGCCAGGTCCAGTTTCAGGCGCAGGCCGGCGACCCGGGGCGCCGGGCCGAGCACGGCGGCGCGCAGCTGGGCCAGGTGGCGGCGTGCGGCGCGCTGCTGGCCGGCGCGCACGAAGAGCTCGGCGGGGTCCGGGGTCGGGAGCCACCACGCGCGCAGCTCGGCCCCGCCGCGCTCGGCCGCCAGGCTGAGAAAGGTGGCCGCCTGCACGTCACGTCCCGCCTGCGCGGCCTCGACGGCCTTGTCACCGAGCTGCGCCGCCCGCACGATCCCGGCGGCGGCTCCCGCGGAGGACGCCTCGAGCGCTCGCGTCATGGCGCTCACGCCGCCGGTTCGGATCAGGTCGAGCCGGCGTGCCAGGGCCACGCCGAGTCCGCCGAAGGCGAGCGCGACGGGGAGCCGACGAGCCGCGTCGCCGAGCACCGCGGCGGCCCGGTCGAGGTCGCCGGACCGCATCGCGACCAGCGCCTGGACGACTCGAAGGTGCGCCTCGACCAGCGGGGTCACGCAACCCGGCGCCTCGAACCAGCAGCTGGAGCGCCGCGCGGGCGCCACGTCGGGCAGCACCTCCGCGAGGATCGCCGCGGACTTCTCCACATCCCCGTGGACGACGGCGAGCGCGCCGACGGCGGCGCGCAAGGCGGCGCGATCGTGCTCGGACTCCACGACGTCCGCCAGTCCGGGGTCCGGGTCGCCGTCGCGCAGGGCCAGCGCGGCGGTGAGGGCCGGGCCGACGTCGCCCGCCTGCCGCGCGAAGGAGACGGCGTCGTGCACGTGGCCGCCGAGCAGGGCCGCCCGGCCGGCCACCGCGCCGGCACGCCGCTGGGTCTCGCCCGTACCCTGGCTCACGGCCTCACGCGCCACCTCGTGCGCACGGTCGGTGTCGCCACAAGCCAGGTGCCTCTCGGCGAGCTCGACGAGGCCGTCGGCGAGCAGGGCGTCGCCCTCCATCGTGCTGAGCGCCGTGTGCCAGAGGGCGACCTCGGCGCGCCCGGAGCCGCGGAGCACCTTCGCCAGCCCGACGTGCACGGCCGTGCGGGCGGCCAGGTCGGCGTCGTCGTGCACGATCTGCCGGACCCGCTGGTCGCGGAACGAGAACCGGCCGCCCACCAGGTGCAGGTGGTCGCCGGCGGGGCCCGAGACGAGGTCGTCGATGTCGGCCCCGGCGGCGGCGAGCAGTACCTCGGCCCGATCGACCACGGCGACGGCGGCGGTGAGCAGGATGCGGCGGGTGTCCTCGTCCAGGTGCGTCAGGCCGGGGTAGGCGGCCCTGGCGGCGGGGACCGCCGGCAAGGGGTCCGGGAGCAGCGCCGCACCCGTCAGATGCTCGGTATTGAGGATGTTCTCGAGCTCGGCCCGAGCCTCGGGGTCACCTTCGACCTTGTCGGACAGGGCGGCCGAGACATGCGGCGCGACGGTGCGGCGCTGCGTCCCGGTCGTGGACTCTTCCGTACGAGCTGATATGGCGGAAGCCATCACGCCTCCCGATTTGTTCACGACGGGAACAAGTATGCACCCCAGATATTTCACCCGGGTGAATCACTTGGTCGTCTGTCCATTCGCGACGCGTCGCGCGGCCCGTTCAGGCGTCCAACAGCCCGGCCCGTTCAGGCGTCCAACAGAATCGTCACCGGGCCGTCGTTCACGAGATCCACCGCCATGTCCGCACCGAAGCGGCCGGTGGCGACCTCCAGCCCACGGGAGCGCAGGTCCTCGACGACGGCGTCCACCAGCGGCTGGGCGACCGGCCCCGGCGCGGCGGCGTTCCAGGTGGGACGCCGGCCCTTGCGCGCGTCCCCGTACAACGTGAACTGGCTGACGACCAGGACGGGCGCGCCGACGTCGGTGACGGAACGCTCGTCGCGCAGGATGCGTAGCTCGGCGATCTTGCGGGCGATGGTCGCGACCTGCTCGGGGCCGTCGTCGTGCGTCGCCCCGACGAGGGCCAGCAGCCCCGGCCGGTCGATCTTCCCGACGATCTCGCCGCCGACGGTCACGCTCGCGCGCGTCACGCGCTGGATCACGGCTCTCATGCGGGCGATCCTACGAGCCGGCGCCTCGGACCGGATCCGGCGCGTGGTCGGCGGGACGTCGAGTGGTCGCCACCATGTCGAGTGGTCGGCGCCATGTCGAGTGGTCGGCGCCATGTCGGATGGTCGGCGCCATGTCGGATGGTCGGCGCCATGTCGGATGGTCGGCGCCATGTCGGATGGTCGGCTACCCGGGCGGCCGACCGTCCGACACCCAGCCGACCACATCACGCGCAGCCGACACCGCGACCGACCGGGCGCACACGGGGCCGCGCTACGCGAAGGGCACCGATACCCGTCCCACCGGGCGCCCGCCGCCCAGGACCGGAACGTCGCCGATCGAGTCCAGCGCAGCCGGGTCCGCGCCGGGCACGTCGGCCGCGCCTGCCGCCCGGAGCGCGGCGGCGAGGATCGCGGGCCGCGGCCGGGGACCGCCGTCGAGCACCTTGAACGCGACGGCCGAACCGTCCGGCAGGCCCGCGCCGTAGACACCGTCGGCCCCGTCCTTCGCGACCAGGCCCGGGACGGCCCGCATCGCGAGCGTCGCCTCGCGCCCGTCGCCCCCGACCATCTCGGGGTGGGCGTTCATCGCCCGCGCCACCCGCGCCTCGGGCCCGTCCGGCGCGGCAGCGATCCGGCCGAACGCCCGCGCCAGGCCTGACAGGGTGGTGCTGAACAGCGGCGCGCCGCAGCCGTCGACGGTGACGCGAGCCGGTTCGACGCCGGTGAGCGCGGCGAGCCGTTCGCGGACCGCCACCTGCAACGGGTGGTCGATCTCGAGGTAGCCCTCGCGCGACCAGCCGGCCGCCACGCACGTCGCCAGCATCCCCGCGTGCTTGCCGGAACAGTTCTGCGCGATCGGCGCAGGGCCCGGACCGTCGCCCTCCTCGACGTGGTCCGCCATCTGCCATGCGAACGCCGATGGGGCGTGCAGCGGCATGTCGGGCGTGTTCCGCAGGTCCCCCGGGGTGAGCCCGGCACGGCCGAGGATCTCCCGCACACCCGCGCGATGGAACGGCTCTCCGTTGTGACTCGCCGCGACCAGCGCGAGGAGCGGGTCCGGCAGGTCGAGGCCGTGCTCCAGCATCGCGAGCGCCTGCACCGGCTTGGCCGACGACCGCGGCCAGATCACCACGTCCGGGTCCCCGACCGCGAGCCGCACCGCCCCGTCGGGGCCCAGCACCACGAGGTGCCCGAGATGGACGGACTCGACGAGGCCACCGCGCAGGACGTGCGCCAGCGGAGCCGCCGCGTCGGCCACGGTCGGGCCGTGAGTACCGATCTTCGTGTCCGACGACGGCGCCACCTGTGAGCGCGTCACCATCCGCCGGCGTTCCCGCCCGGGCGCTGCGGGCCGCCGCCCGTGCCGTACCTCAGGAGGCGCGGGCGCACGTCGACCCAGTAGATGGCGGCCGGGACGACGGCGACCAGGTTGAGGAAGACCCCGATCATGCCGAGCGCGCCGAGAAGGGCGACGACGCCCGCGAACCCGAGGATGAGCATCCACTTCGTCTTGTCGAGCTTGCCCTCGGACCGGTAGCCGTTGTCCGGCCGTCGCGCGGCGTCGACGATCGCGACGACGAGCGCGATGAGGACGCCCCAGCCGATGATCAGCGTCACGAGTCCTTGTGCGGAGAGGATCACGCGACGAGCCTACGGCAGCGACCGGCGTCAGTACATGAGCGCCTGGGCGTCCGGGCGCAGGATCTCCTCCACGAAGACCGGGGCCCCGGCGATGCGGATGCCGGGCAGGATGTCGTCGGGCCCGATGTCGCGCCGCGCCGCGCACTGCGTGCAGAGCGTGACCGTGCCCGCCGCGAGCACCGCCTCCAGGAGCTCGGGCAGCGGGGCGGCGTGCTCCAGTTCCAGCTCGGCCGCCCGCCCGGGCAGCGCGAACCACGACGCCTCGCCCGCGAGCCACAGACTCACCTCGGCCCCGGCGGCCACCGCGGCGGCGGCGACCGTGAAGGCCTGGTTGGTCGTCTCGGGCCGATCGAGACCCGAGGTGGTCTTGATCACGAGGGGCCGGTGCGTGTCGGTCATGGCAGTTAGGATCCCACCATGCACGACTACCAGGCGCTCGAAGGCGTGTTCATCGGCCTCCTCGTGGCCGCCGTCCTGACCATCACCTGGTTCGCCGGGTACACGGTCTACAAGCTCTTCTCCGGCCAGCGCTGATGCCCTTCACGTTCCCCGAGGGCCTCTCGCCCGAGGTGTATCCGCTGGCCTGGCTGGTGGGCACGTGGAACGGCAGCGGCGTCATCGACCACCCCGCGGTCGGCAAGCGGCCGTTCACGCAGGAGCTCACGTTCGACCACGACGGCGGCCCGTACCTCCGCTTCGAGTCGACGCTGCGCGTCACGACCGGCGAGCCGGTCGACGGCGAGACCGGCGACGCCGTGTGGTCGACCGAGACCGGCTACTGGCGGGTCTCCACCGACCGGCCCGAAGGGCTCGAGGAGGACCGCCACCCGCTCGAGGTGGTCGCCGCGGACGCCGCCGGGCGGATGACACTGTACGTCGGCGCCGTCGGCAACGGCCGTGTCGACCTGGCGAGCGACGCCATCGCGCGCACGTCGACGTCGAGCGACGTGCGCGCGTCCAAGCGCCTGTACGGCCTGGTGGAGGGACGTCTCCTGTGGGTCGAGGAGCTGGCCGCGTTCGGCGAGCCGCTCCGCTCCTACGCCTCGGGCGAGCTCGACCGGCAGTGACCCGCCTGTCGTAGGCTCGCTGTGCCGGGAGACACTGTCGAGAGCGGGAATTCGCGCCTCCGCCAGGGCGCTGTGGAGAAGGTGAATGACGTGACCACGTACACGAGCCCCCTGCTCGCCCGACCGGGAGCCGTCGCGGCGACCGGACCCGACGAGGGGGTGGCCTGGCACTACGGCGACCCGGTGGCCGAACAGCGCGCGCTGGAGCACGGCGGCGCCGTCGTCGACCAGTCCCACCTGGGCGTCGTGCGCGTCGCCGGGCCCGACCGGCTCAGCTGGCTGCACTCCATCACCTCGCAGGACGTCGAGCACCTGCGACCGCGCGAGTCCACCGAGCTGTTCGTCCTCTCGCCGCAGGGACATGCCGAGCACGCGGCCGGCGTCGTCGACGACGGCGAGGCCACCTGGCTGATCACCGAGCGCGCCTCGGCGCCCGGGCTCGCGGCGTGGCTCGAGCGCATGAAGTTCATGATGCGCGTCGAGATCGAGGACCTCACCGGGCGGTACGCCGCGATCGGTGAGGCCGTCGACGCCGAGGGCACCGAGGACGAGCCGGTCACCTGGCGCGACACGTGGCCGCACGTGGTCGGCGGCGGCACGCGGTACGGCCCGCCGGAGAATGAGCACCCCGGCGCGGACCGCCACTGGCGGCTCGTGCTGGTCCCCGCCGAGTCGCTGGCCGAGGAGGTCGCGGCCCGCGAGGCCACGGGCTGGCGCCTCGCCGGGACCTGGGCGACCGAGGCGCTGCGCATCGAGGCCTGGCGTCCGCGGCTGGGCCGCGACGTGGACGAGCGAACGATCCCGCACGAGCTCGACTGGCTGCGCACCGCCGTGCACCTGGCCAAGGGCTGCTACCGGGGCCAGGAGACGATCGCCCGGGTGCACAACCTCGGCCGGCCGCCGCGCCGGCTCACGTTCCTGCACCTCGACGGGTCCGGACATGTCATCCCCGAGCCCGGCGCCGAGGTCCGCCTGCGGCCGGAGGGTGCTCCCGGGGCGTCGTCGGGCAAGGTCGTCGGGAAGCTGACCTCCGTCGCACGGCACCACGAGCTCGGACCCGTCGGACTGGCCGTGCTGAAGCGCAGCGTCCCGGAGGACGCGGAACTGCTGGTGGTGTCGGAGGCCGGCGGCGACGTCGTCGAGGTGGCGGCCGCGCAGGAGACCGTGGTGCCGGGTGAGGGACTCTCGGCGGACCGCCCGGAGTCGCACGGTCGGCTCACCCCCGGCCTGCGCGGCGGCGACGGGCTCCTGTGAGGCGGGTGTGAGGCACGTCGACGCCGCGCCGACGGACCCCCGGGCGCGGCGTTGAGCGCACTCCCGGGTCCCGCGGACGCGATGTTCCGGCGCGCACTGCGCGTCCTGGTCCTGCGCACGCGGATACGGCAAGGCTGGACACGAGCACGCGCGGGGCTCGTCCCGATCGGCCAGGCGGCCGTGGCGGCCGGCCTCGCCTACCTGATCGCCAACCGGCTGCTCGGGCACGCGGAGCCGTTCTTCGCCCCCGTCGCGGCATGGCTGTGCCTGGGCTTCACCTCGCAACGCGACGTCCGCAAGGTCGCGGAACTGGCGGTGGGCGTCGCCGTCGGCGTCGGCATGGGCGACCTGATCGTGCACCTCATCGGATCGGGCTGGTGGCAGCTCACGGTGGTGCTGTTCGTCTCCGCGGTGCTCGCGCGCTTCATCGACTCCGGGCCGCTGCTCGTGATGCAGGCCGGGGCGCAGGCCATCATCGTGGTGGGCCTGCCCGCCGCGTCCGGCGGGCCGCTCGGGCGGTGGACGGACGCACTGGTCGGCGGGGCGATCGCACTGCTCGTGGCGGTGCTGGTGCCGGGCGACACCCGGCGCCGCCCGCGGGCCCTCGGCGAGCGGGCGCTGACCGAGCTGGCCGAGACCCTGGAGGTGCTCGCGCGCGGGATGCGAGAGCGTGACGCCTCCGCGGCGCGCGCCGCGCTCGTGCGCGGGCGGGCGTCCGAGCCGGTGCTCGAGGAGTGGCAGACCGCCGCCCGCGGCGCCCACGACCTGGCGCGCGTGAGCGTGGGCCGCCGCCACCGGTACGAACTGGAACGACTCGAGGAGCAGGCCGTCCTCACCGACCGGGCGATGCGCTCCGTGCGGGTGCTCGCGCGACGCTCGGCCGCGGTCGTCGCGGCCGAGGTGCCGCACGACGTCGGCCCGGTCGCGGACCGTGTCGAACGGTTCGCGGCGGGCGTGCGGCTGCTGGCGTCCGACGTCGGCCGGGGCGGGGCCGGGCTACGCGCGCGGGAGGTGCTGGAGCAGACCGCGGGCCTGGCGGACCCGCACGCCGTCGGCTCCGGCGACTGGCAGGTGCAGTCGCTCGTCATGCTGCTGCGCTCGCCGCTGGTGGACATGCTGGAGGCGACCGGCACCGGCCCGGAGCGAGCCCGCGCGGCGCTGCCCGAGCTGTAGGCGCGGGCGACGACGTCACGGAGCCCATTCGCCGAGAACGCCCATTCGCCGAGAACGCCCTGAGCGTGAAATCCGTGGCACCTCACCACGGTGTCGCCGGCGACGGCGATGCCCGTCACCCGCCTGCAAGAGGTCGGCCGGCAGGAGGCGGGCTACAGGATGACGAGGCGCCCCACCACGAAGACGAACATGCCCGTCACCGTGACGGGGATCGTCGCGGCGGACAGCCCTGCGAGCTTCCCCCTCAGCGCGGGCAGGCGTTCCAGGAGCAGGTGGAGACCGCCCACGACGATCCCTGCGACGGCGCCCGTCCACGACCCGCTGACGGTGTCCATGGACGGAAGCAGGGTCGCGACGCCGCCGCCCGTCACCACCGCGGCGACGACCGCCACGATGAGCGCCCGCCAGCCCTTCAGCGGCAGCGCGGCCGATGCCGCGGCGATGGCCAGCGCGAACGCGGCGGTCGCGACGAGCATCGCGCCGGCCTCGGTCCGGGCGGCGGCGACCCAGCCCGCCGCGCAGACGGCGACGACGATCCCGGACACGGTGCCCGTGACCGACTCGGTCAGCCGGCGGCGGCCGTCGCGCCGCATCATCTCCGCGAGGAACGCCAGGACGAAGGCGATCGCGATGATCATCGGCAGGTGCCGGAGCACCGGCTCGCTCGGCGTGTACCAGGTCGCGGCGGCCGCGCCGAGACCGCTGAGCAGGACCACGAGCCGAGATCCTCCCGGTGCCGGAAGCCGCAGGATGTTCGGCCAGCCGAGCGCGAGCAGGACCACCAGGAGCCCCGCCACGCCGACGAGGGCCAGGGGACGTGGTTCGACATAGGCGCCGGCTGCCACGGCCGCGGCGAGCACGGCGGTCGTCACGGCACGGGATGACACAGACACGCCCCAGAGTGTTCCAGATGACCGAGTCGCAGCGCATGGACACCCCGGTGCGCCCGGAACGCGCGTGCACCCGCGCGCCCCGAACGGCCGACACGCGCGGATCCGACGCTCGCTTCACAACCCGGTCACGTGCCCTGACGTCGCCGATCGCGTCCAGGAAAAGGCCGTGTAACATGCACGCAACAAGCAACAAGGCAGACTTCCGCAGAGCCTGACCGGCGAGAGGAGGTGCGTCGATGGCAGAGTTGTTGATCCTCACACCCGCCAACGGCGGATCGGCTGACGTGCTCCCGGCCCTCGGGCTCCTGTCGCACCGGGTCCGTGTGCTGCCCATGGAGCCGTCCGCTCTCGTGGATGCCCCGGACGCCGACGTCGTCCTGCTCGACGCTCGCCGCGACCTCGTCGCCGCCCGCACGACCTGCCGACTCCTGCACGCCACCGGGCTCACGGTCCCTCTGGTGCTGGTCCTCACGGAGGGCGGCCTCACGGTCGTCACGCACGAATGGGGCGCCGACGACCTGCTGCTGGAGTCCGCCTCCCCCGCCGAGGTCGAGGCCCGGCTGCGACTCGTCGTGGAACGCTCGGCGCGCGGCCCTGCCGAGGAGTCGCAGCAGGAGATCGCCGCGGGAGACCTCGCGATCGACGCGGGCGGCTACACCGCCCGCCTGCGCGGCCGGCCGATCGACCTCACCTACAAGGAGTTCGAGCTCCTCAAGTACCTGGTGCAGCACCCGGGCCGGGTCTTCACCCGCGCCCAGCTCCTCCAGGAGGTCTGGGGCTACGACTACTACGGCGGCACCCGCACCGTGGACGTCCACGTGCGGCGCCTGCGCGCCAAGCTCGGCCCCGAGCACGAGCAGCTCATCGGCACCGTCCGCAACGTCGGCTACCGCTTCGACCCGCCCAAGGAGCGCGCCGCCGAGCCGGAGGAGGCCACCGAAGTCCCGGTCACGGAGGCCGCGAAGCCCGACGACGCCGCAACGACGGCGGTGGCCGACGACGGCGGTCCCACCGCGAAGCCCGCGTCCGGCCCGCGACGCGGCCAGTCCAGGACGGCTCCGCGGTCGCCTCGGTGAGCGCGATCCCCCACGGAACGCACGGGCCGACGATCGCGGCCGGAGTTTCTGGCCCAGCCACATCACCGCGGCCCGTCCCGCGGGATGCGTGGAAGGTGCGCCGGCGGGACGTGAAGATCGCGCCCGCCCACGATCGGGCGTAGGGCACACCGGTACAGCCCGGGTCGGGGGCCCGCACACCGGTACAGCTTGGGTCGGGCGCCCGGCGCACCGATTCACCCCGCAGGGCCGACGCGGGTCGCGTAAGTTCGAACCGTGACCGTGGTGTCCCGGACCTCGAGTGCTCCCCCGAGCGATGTCGCCGTTGCGCTGCCCGACGGGCCGTGGCGGCACGAGATGGTGGCCTCGGGCGGGTCACGGTTCCATGTCGCGGTCGCCGGGCCGGCGGACCGGCTCGCGCCGCTGGTCGTCCTGCTGCACGGCTTCCCGCAGTTCTGGTGGGCGTGGCGGCACCAGATTCCCGCGCTGGCGGAGGCCGGCTATCGCGTGGCGGCGATGGACGTGCGCGGCTCCGGAGCGTCCGACAAGCCTCCCGGCGGGTACGACGTGCTCGCCCGCGCACGCGACGTCGCCGGCGTGGTGCGATCGCTGGGGCGGGAGCGGGCCGTCCTCGTCGGGCACGGGACGGGGGGCATCCTGGCGTGGGGCGTGGCGGCGCTGCATCCGCGGGTGGTGGCCGGCGTGGCCGCGCTCGGGGCGCCGCACCCGGCGCGCGTCGTCGTCCCCGGACGGGCCGCCCTGACACCCCTGGCCCTGCGACACCTCGCCTTCTACCAGCTGCCCACGATGCCGGAGCGGGCGCTGACCGGCGGCTATCTCGTCGCGCGGGTTCTCGCGCACGGTGCGGCCGTGCCGTTCGCACCCGACGACGTCACCCGGTACCGCGACGTCATGCGCATCCCGTTCGCGGCGCACTCGGCGATGGAAGCGCTGCGATGGTCGGTGCGCTCGGCGCCCCGCGCCTCGGGACGCCGGCTCCGCGCCGCCGTGCGCCGTCCGCTGGCGATTCCCGCGCTCCAGATCCACGGGTCCGCGGACGGCCTGGTGCGCCCGGAGATCGCCGACCTCGACGCGGCCCGTCTGGTACGGGACTTCCGTTACGACGTCGTCCCCGGGGTCGGTCACTTCCTCCCGGAGGAGGCCCCGGAGGAGGTCAGTGAGATCCTGGTGAACTGGCTCCGCCCCGTGGCGGACCGGCATGCGCTCTGGGGTGCGTGACGTCCCGAGGCGACGCCGGACGCGGCAACCTGCGCCGGGCATGGGCGGCACGCCCCGACCGGGCGCAAGGAGGTGCCCGGAGCAGCGGAGACCGACCGGCTCAGTTGGGTCCGGCCGTGCGCACCAGCGCGGCAGCCGCGACCGGGTCCTGCTCGCCGATGCCCGACGACGGGCACCAGCGGGCCACCGGGCACGCGCCGCACGCCGGCCGCTTCGCGTGGCACACCCGCCGGCCGTGCCAGATGAGGTGGTGGCTGAGCATGACCCAGTCCTTGCGCGGGAACAGCTCCCCGACCGCGTGCTCGACCTTCACCGGGTCCTCCTCGGTGGTGAACCCCAGGCGCCGCGCGAGCCGCCCGAAGTGCGTGTCGACAGTGATCCCGGGGACCCCGAAGGCGTTGCCCAGCACGACGTTCGCCGTCTTGCGCCCCACTCCCGGGAGCGTCACGAGGTCCTGCAGGCGGCCCGGCACCTCGCCGTCGAACCGGTCCACGAGCGCCTTGCCGAGCCCCATGACCGCCTTCGCCTTGGCCCGGAAGAACCCGAGCGGCCGGAGCACCTCCTCCAGTTCCTCCGGGTCCGCCGCCGCGTAGGCGGCCGCGTCCGGATACTTCGCGAACAGTGCGGGCGTCGCGGCGTTCACGCGCACGTCGGTGGTCTGCGCGCTCAGCACGGTCGCGACCAGCAGCTCGAGCGGCGTGGTGAAGTCGAGCTCGGCCCGCGCATCGGGGTAGGTCTCGGCCAGCACCCGGTCGATCCGCCGCGCCCGGCGCACGAGCGCGAGCCGGCTCTCGCCGGTCGGAGTGGCGTCCACGGTGCTGGTCGTCTCGGGAGTCGTCACGCCCGCCAGAGTATCGAGGGAGGCCGACATCCGATCATGGCCCGCGTCCAGGCGCCGGAAGAGTTCCGGATTCGCGAAGTCGCGGCGTAGTTCCGCGCGGTTCCACGAACCGGCGCGTCAGATTCACGGCATAGGCTGGACGACGCTACGACGTCGTATCGCCGATCGCATCGGGAGAGCACAGAATGCCGTACACCCATCATCTCCGCGTCTACAAGAGCGCGGAGAGCCTCGAGCGCCGGGATCAGCTCGCGTGGAAGCTGGCCGAGCTGGCGACCGACCAGGTCGCGCCCACGCCCGAGATCACCGACATGGTCGTGAACCGCGTCATCGACAACGCGGCGGTCGCGGCGGCCAGCCTGACGCGCGGCCCGGGAATCGCGTCCCGCGCGCAGGCCGTGGCCCACCCGTACACTCCGGGCGCGACGGTGTTCGGCCTGGCGACCGACCGGACCTGCAGCCCCGAGTGGGCCGCGTGGGCGAACGGCGTCGCCGTGCGCGAGCTCGACTTCCACGACACCTTCCTGGCCGCCGAGTACTCCCACCCGGGCGACAACATCCCGCCGATCCTCGCCGTCGCGCAGCACACGGGCGCCGACGGGGCGGCGCTCCTGCGCGGCATCGTCACCGGTTACGAGATCCAGGTGGACCTGGTCAAGGCGATCAGTCTGCACAGGCACAAGATCGACCACGTCGCGCACCTCGGCCCGAGCGCCGCCGCCGGCATCGGCACGATGCTCGGCCTCGACACCGAGACCGTGTTCCAGGCGATCGGCCAGGCGCTGCACACCACGACGGCCACCCGGCAGTCCCGCAAGGGCCAGATCTCCACGTGGAAGGCGCACGCGCCCGCGTTCGCGGGCAAGCTCGCGGTCGAGGCGGTCGACCGCGCGATGCGCGGCCAGACCTCCCCCGAGCCGATCTACGAGGGCGAGGACGGCGTGGTCGCCTGGCTGCTGGACGGCCCGGACGCGGCGTACGACGTCGTCCTCCCGGGCGCGGGAGAGCCCCGCACCGGCATCCTCGACACCTACACCAAGGAGCACTCCGCGGAGTACCAGGCGCAGGCGATCATCGACCTGGCGCGCGCGCTCGGCACCGAGCGGCCGGACCTGCGCGACCCGGCCAACGTCGAGCGCATCGTGCTGCACACGAGCCACCACACCCACTTCGTGATCGGCTCAGGCGCGAACGACCCGCAGAAGTACGACCCGACCGCCTCCCGCGAGACACTGGACCACTCCGTGCCGTACATCTTCGCGGTCGCGCTGCAGGACGGCGGCTGGCACCACGTGGCCTCGTACGCCCCCGAGCGGGCACAGCGGCCCGACACGGTCAAGCTGTGGCGCAAGGTCACGACGACCGAGGATCCGGAGTGGACGCGCCGCTACCACTCCACGGACCCGGCCGAGAAGGCCTTCGGCGGCCGCGTGGAGATCACCACCGCCTCGGGCGAGACGGTGGCCCGCGAGATCGCGGTCGCCGACGCGCACCCGCTGGGCGCCCGCCCGTTCGCCCGCGAGAACTACGTCGCGAAGTTCCGCACGCTGGCCGAGGGCGTCCTGGAGGAGCCGGAGATCGCGCGCTTCCTCGACCTCGCCGGGCGCCTCCCGGAACTCACGCCGGCCGAGGTCCGGGAACTGACGATCGTGGCGCGGCCCGGGCTGCTGGACGACGTCGAGCCGCCGCGCGGGCTGTTCGACATGGCGGGCTCCCCGGCGTCCGGGCGTGCCGCGACCGCCGGCGCAGGGGTCTCGGCCGGCTCGGCCCCCGGAGCGGCCACGCCGGCCACCACCGGAGCGGAGGTCCGCTGATGCTGTTCAGCCGTCAGACGCCGGCCGCCAAACGCCGGGCTTTCCGCGAAGCGCTCGCCTCGGGCGAGATCCTGCGCCTCCCCGGCGCGTTCAACCCGTTGTCCGCGCGTCTCATCGAGGACAAGGGGTTCGACGGCGTGTACGTCTCGGGCGCGGTCCTGTCGGCGGACCTCGGGCTGCCCGACATCGGGCTCACCACCCTGACCGAGGTGTCGGCCCGGGCGGGCCAGATCGCGCGCGTCACCGACCTGCCCACGCTGGTCGACGCCGACACCGGGTTCGGCGAGCCGATGAACGTCGCCCGCACCGTGCAGACCATGGAGGACGCCGGAGTCGCCGGCATGCACCTCGAGGACCAGGTGAATCCCAAGCGCTGCGGACACCTGGACGGCAAGGAGGTCGTGGAGCTCGGCGAGGCGGTACGCCGCGTACGGGCCGCCGTCGACGGCCGCCGCGACCCGGATTTCCTCATCATGGCGCGCACCGACGTGCGCGGGACCGAACCGGGCGAGCGCGGGCTGCGGCTCGCGATCGACCGGGCCAAGGCCCTGACCGATGCCGGCGCCGACGCGATCTTCCCGGAGGCGATGCGGGATCTGTCGGAGTTCGAGGCCGTCGCCTCGGCCGTGGACGTGCCGGTGCTGGCGAACATGACGGAGTTCGGCAAGTCCGAGCTGTTCACCGTCAAGCAGCTCGAGGACGCCGGAGCGCGTCTCGTGATCTACCCGGTGACGCTGCTGCGCATGGCGATGGGCGCGGCCGAGCGCACGCTGGACACGCTGAACGCGGAGGGCACCCAGCACGCCGTCGTCGGCGACATGCAGACCCGGGCCCGGCTCTACGAACTCATCGACTACGCGGGCTACAACCACTTCGACTCCGCGATCTTCACCTACGAGCCAGGCCGGAACCACCAGCACTGACCGCTCCCCACCAGCCCCTCACGAAGGAGTGACAGCATGACCGAAACCCCCACCAGCGAGATCCGCAAGGGCCTGGCCGGCGTGATCGCCGACACCAGTGCGATCTCGAAGGTCAACCCCGAGACGAACTCGCTGCTCTACCGCGGCTACCCGGTGCAGGACCTCGCCGCGCGCGTGAGCTTCGAGGAGGTCGCGTACCTGCTCTGGCACGGCGACCTGCCGACGTCGGACCAGCTCGACGAGCAGACGAAGGCCGAGCGCGCGGCCCGCGCCCTGCCCGACAACGTCAGGGCGGCGATCCTGGAACTGCCCGACGACTGCCACCCGATGGACGTGTGCCGCACCGCGGTGTCGCAGCTCGGGGCGCACGACCCGCAGGCCGAGGACTCCTCGGTCGACGCGGAGCTCGCCAAGGCGCTGCGGCTGTGGGCGGTCATGCCGTCGGTCGTGGCCCTGGACCAGCGCCGGCGGCGGGGCCAGGAGATCGTGCCGCCGCGCGACGATCTGGGCTACTCGGCGAACTTCCTGTGGATGACGTTCGGCGAGGAGGCCGACCCCGCCGTCGTCAAGGCGTTCGAGGCGTCGATGGTGCTGTACGCGGAGCACTCCTTCAACGCGTCCACGTTCACAGCGCGCGTGATCACCTCCACGCTGTCGGACCTGCACTCCGCCGTGACGGGCGCGATCGGTGCGCTCAAGGGCCCGCTGCACGGCGGCGCGAACGAGGCCGTGCAGGAGACGTTCGAGGAGATCGGCACGGCCGACAAGGCCGTGGCCTGGCTCGACGAGGCCCTGGCATCGAAGCGCAAGATCATGGGCTTCGGCCACCGCGTGTACAAGAAGGGCGACTCGCGGGTGCCGACCATGCGCGCCGTGCTCGGCGACATGGTGGAGCACTACGGGAAGCACGAGGTGCTCGACCTGTACGACACGCTCGAGCAGGCGATGGCGGAGCGCAAGGGCATCAAGCCGAACCTCGACTACCCGGCCGGGCCCGCCTACCACCTGATGGGCTTCGACACGAACATCTTCACGCCCCTGTTCGTGGCGTCGCGCGTCACCGGCTGGACCGCGCACATCATGGAGCAGCGCGCCTCGAACGCCCTGATCCGTCCGGTGTGCGAGTACAACGGGCCCGAGGAGCGGCAGGTCCCCTGACCTCGCGTGTGCCGCGCCACGCCGCGAGGGACACGCCTCGATCAAGGTGTTTTCGCGGATCGTGCGGCACACTGGGTACTGGAACAACACACGGACTTCAGGACGTCGCGCCGGTGATCGCCGCGCGCAGGCACCTGGTCCCCGACAAGTGAGGACATCACTGGTGGACGACGAGGTCGTACTCTCAGCACCCCTGTTCGCGGACATGGAGAGCGGTGAGTCGCGCGCGCTCTTCGAGTCGATGGTCCCGGTGGACCTGGTCCGTGGCGACGTTCTTTTCCGGGAGGGCGAGCCCGGGGACCGGCTCTACGTCATCGCTTCCGGCAAGATCAAGCTCGGCCGCCGCTCCGCCGACGGCCGCGAGAACCTGCTGTCGATCCTGGGGCCGGGCGAGATGTTCGGCGAACTGTCGCTGTTCGACCCGGGTCCGCGCACGGCGTCGGCGTCGTCGGTGTCGGACGCGCTCGTCTACGAGCTCCGGCACGACGCGCTGGTGAAGTGGATCGGCGAGCACCCGAACGTCTCCATGCATCTGCTCGGCGCGCTCGCGCGGCGCCTGCGCCGCACCAACGAGACCCTGGCCGACCTGGTGTTCTCCGACGTCCCCGGCCGCGTCGCCAAGGCCCTGCTGGACCTGTCGACCCGCTTCGGCGAGCCCAACGACGACGGCGTGCGGGTGGCCCACGACCTCACGCAGGAGGAGCTGGCCCAGCTGGTCGGCGCCTCGCGCGAGACGGTCAACAAGGCGCTGGCCGACTTCGCGACCCGCGGGTGGGTCCGCCGCGAGGGGCGGGCCGTGGTGCTGCTGGACATGGACCGGCTGGAGCGGCGGGCGCGCTGAGGCGGGCACCGCACCACCACATGCCGATGGCCGGGACCTGAACGGTCCGGGCCATCGGCGTGTGACGTGAGGAGCCGTACTGCCCTAACTCACCTTGGCCGTGAGGGTGAGGAGCGTGGCCTCCGGGCGGCAGGCGAAGCGGATCTGCCAGTACGGGGACGTGCCCCCGCCGGCGGAGACGTGGAGCCAGGTGGAGTCCTCGCCGCCGTCCTGGTCCGGGCGTGGGCCCGGCCAGCCGTGCAGGCCGTAGGCGCGACCACGGTCCAGGTCGCAGTTCGTGACCAGGGCGCCGATACCCGGGAGGCAGAGCTGGCCACCGTGCGTGTGGCCCGCGAAGATCAGGTCGGTGCCGTCGGCCCGGAGCTGGTTGAGGACGCGCTGGTACGGGGCGTGAACGACGCCGAAGCGCAGGAGAGGGCCCTGGCGATCGTCATGGGCGTCGGCGACGTCCACGCCACGAGTCTCGCCCTCGACCGGGTTCGCGCCGGCCAGGTGACGCGCCGTCGCGGTCCTGCCGCCGACGGCCGTCCGTGGCTCCGGCATGACGTCGCGATCCAGATGTGGATCGTCCATGCCCACCAGGTCGATCACGCGGCCGTCGCGGAGCGTGATCGTGTCCCGGCGATTCGTCAGATCCGCCCAGCCCGCCTCGCGGAACGCCTTCGCCAGGGACTCGGTGGGCAGCGGGACGAGGTCGTCACGCTCCTCGCGGGCGTCCGGCAGAAGGTAGCGGGCCGGGTTCTTGAACGTGGGCGCGAAGTAGTCGTTCGAGCCCATCACGAACGCGCCGGGTACCTCCATGAGCGGCCCCAGCACGTCGAGCAACGGGGCCAGTGACCGCAGGTGCCCGAAGTTGTCGCCGGTGTTGATGACGACGTCGGGCGCGAGGCCCGCGAGCGAGCGCACCCATTCCTGCTTCGTGTGCTGCGCGGGCGTCAGGTGCAGGTCGCTGATGTGCAGCACCCGGACCGGACGCTGCCCGGGCGCCAGGACCGGGACCGTGAAGCGGCGCACCGTGAAGAGCTTCGACTCGAGATGCGCGTAGGCGAGCCCGGCGGCCGCGGCACCGCCGACGGTCGCGAGCGCGGTCAGCGCTGTGCGTACGGCCATGGGTCAGTCGTTCCCCTCGGATCCGCCGCCGTTGCCGCCGCCACCGCCGTTGCCGCCACCGCCGTTGCCAGGACCGCCGTTTCCGCCACCATCGTTGCCGTCGCCTCCGCCGTCGCCGGAGTCGCCACCGTCACCGGAGTCGTCGCCGCCATCGTCGGGCTCGGACTGGACGGGAGCTCTGCCGACCAGATTCGGGTCCGGGCTCGGGAACTTCACGACGGGCATGTCCTTCATCGCCTCGGTCGTGTACAGGTCCCACGCGGGAAGCGCGACGGAACTTCCGTACAGCCACGGGTAGGGCTGGCCGGGCTTCTCGTAGTTGTACGTGCCGCCGTTCACGAGAATGTTCTGGTGCGGGTCGTTGCCCTTGGCCTGGCCGACCCACACGGAGGTGGCCAGGTTCGGCGTGAATCCCGTGAACCAGCTCTGGTACCCCGACTGCGTGGTCCCCGTCTTGCCGGCGACGGGGCGAGTCGCGGCGAACTTGTCCCTGACCGTCCAGCCGGTGCCCCAAGGGCTCCCGGTGAACACCTTGGTCATGGCATAGGCCACGGTGTTCGCGACGTTCGATTCCAGGGTCTGCTTGCACCCCGCGGTCGGCACGTCGAGCTTCTCACCGCCGCGTGTCTCCGCCGAGAGGATCGCGACCGGCTTGCAGTACGTGCCGCCCGTGGCAAATGTCGAGTAGGCCGAAGCCATGTAGAGCGGCGTGGTGGGCTGCGTCCCGAGCGTCATGGACGGCAGGACCTCGATGTCCCTGGCCGTCGCCTCGCCCCGAATCGGTCCACCGCCGTCAATGCTGGCGTGCAGGGACGGGCGGTACCCGGCGTCGTAGGCGGACTTCCGGATGCCGCAGAGATTCATGCGCTGCGACATGCGCGCGTAGACGGTGTTCACCGACTGATATGTGCCCTGTGACACGGTCATGGAGCTGCTCGACGCATCCTCGGCGTTACGCACCCGCCAATCGGCACCTGCAAGTGACGCACCCTCACACCCCGCTGAGAACGACCCCTGGGGCAGTGTCACCGTCGTCGCCGGCAGCACATCGTTCAGATGGTGCCCGGAGCGCAGCCACTCGGTGAGCACGAAGGGCTTGAAGTTCGACCCGGGCTGGAATCCTGTCGATCCACCGTGCAGGTAGTCGGCCGAGAAGTTCAGGGCGGTGTGCAGCGGTTGGGGTTCCTCGGAGGCGTCGTACGGCTTGTTCTGCGCCATGCTGAGGATCTTGCCGGTCCCCGGCTCCACGGACGTGATCGCCGCGTCCAGGCCACTCGGATCGCTGGTCGGCACGACCTTGTTGATCGTCTCGTGGGCCGCCTTCTGCTTCTTCATGTCGAGCGTCGTCACAATGTCGAGCCCGCCCTGGTAGAGCAGGTCGTACCGCTCCTCGCGGGTCTCGCCGAACTCCTCGCTCAGCAGGAACTCCTTGATCACGTAGTCGCAGAAGAAGGCCGATCCGGCGGGCGCCTCCTCGCAGCCGAGCTGCAGCTTGCGCGGCTTGAGCGTGTCCTCGATCGGGGTGTCGCGTGCCTCCTGGTACTCCTTGTCGGAGATGTATTCGAGAGCCCACATCTTGTTGAGCACGATGTCGCGGCGATCCTGGTTGGTCTCGGGGTTCTCCAGTGGATCGAAATGGCTCGGCTCCTTGGTGATCCCCGCGATCGTCGCCGCCTCCACGACGTTCAGATCGGCGGCGTTCTTGCTGAAGTAGCGCTGCGCGGCCACCTGGACCCCGTAGATGCTCACGCCGAACTGCGCGACGTTCAGGTAGCCCTCGAGGATCTCGTCCTTCGTCATCCTCTTCTCGATGGCGATCGAGAGCTTGGCCTCGCGGATCTTGCGCTGGATGGAGTCCTCGCGGGCGTCGAGGATGCCGAACGGGTCGTCGTCCTTGAGGGCCTCCTCGATGAGGGAGTTCTTCACGTACTGCTGCGTCAGCGTGGACGCGCCCTGCTGCGCGGCGCCGGAGGCGTTGCTCACGGCCGCGCGGGCGATGCCCTGCGGGTCGACGCCGTTGTGCTCGTAGAACCGTTCGTCCTCGATGGCGATCGCCGCGTGCTGCATGTGCTTCGAGATCTTCTTCAGCGGCACCACGATGCGGTTCTGCTCGTAGACGGAGGCGAGCAGGGTCTTCCCGTCGCTCGCGAAGATCCGCGACTGCTCGGACAGCGGCGTCAGCTCCAGCTCGTCGGGCACCTCGTCGAACAGCTGCACGCCCGCGTCGACGGTGGTGTCCGTTCCCGCGGCCAGCGGAATGAGCATCCCCGCACCGATGAGACCGCCGGCACCGGCGGTCAGGACGAAGGCGAGGAGAAGTGCGATCAACTGAGTGGCGGGGATCTTGCGCGTGATCCGCCGCTGCTCGGCGTTCAGGGGATGGGCCGACGACATGCGCTCCAGGGTAGTAGGAAAGCCTGTGCCGACACCCGCTACCGAGGGCCGTGCGGTGTGCGGGTCGTGTGTACGGTGCCTGCGGCCGCCGGGCTACGATCGGCCACATGGCAACCACGTGGGAGTACTCGACGATCCCTCTCCTGATCCACAACACCAAGGCCGTGCTCGACCAGTGGGGCTCCGACGGCTGGGAGCTCGTGCAGGTCGTTCCCGGTCCTGACGGCACCGGGCTCGTCGCCTACCTCAAGCGCCCGACGGGCGAGCAGTGAGCACCGCGGCCGAGTCCGCCGCCGGTCCCGAGCAGCGGCTCGCCGATCTCGGTATCGCCCTGCCCGACGTCGTCCCGCCCGTCGCCTCCTACGTCCCGGCCGTCCGCACGGGACAGTACGTCTACACGTCGGGCCAGCTCCCGATGGCCGACGGCGCCCTCCTCGCCACCGGCAAGGTCGGTGACGGCGACGGCCTCGTGGACCCGGAACTGGCCAACGAGCTCGCACGCACGTGCGCGCTGAACGCTCTCGCCGCCGTCCGGTCGCTCACGGGCAGCCTCGACACGGTCGCTCGTGTGGTGAAGGTGGTCGGCTTCGTCGCGAGCGCCCCGTCGTTCACCGGCCAGCCCGCCGTGATCAACGGCGCCAGCGACGTCCTGGGCGAGATCTTCGGCGAACCCCACGCCCGCTCCGCGGTCGGCGTCGCCGTCCTCCCCCTGGATGCCCCGGTCGAGGTCGAGATCGTGGTCGAGCTGGCGTGAGCCGGCTCACCGCTATTTCGGTTTCGTGCCCGGCCCTCGTGTCGGCTATGCTGAGCAGGCTTCCGCAGCCCAAGGGCCTGCGGTAGGCGATCCGGGGTGTGGCGCAGCTTGGTAGCGCGCCTCGTTCGGGACGAGGAGGTCGCAGGTTCAAATCCTGTCACCCCGACCATAAAGGGCCAGGTCAGAAGGCATTTCTGACCTGGCCCTTTCTCGCGGGCACCACATGTGCACCATCGCGTGCAGTTGGGTTAGCGGCCAGAATGTGTGTCTGTCTCGGGCGTGTCGCGGGGTCATCTGGGGCGTCCGGCCCAGCCTTTGCGGGCCCAGAGTCCTTCTTCGGGTTAGCGGATCGTAGGGATCCGGATGGCGAGACGGTCGCGCACCTCGTGGGAGTCCACGCGGATGAGGCGTCCGACTCGGTATCCGGCGATCGTCCCATCGGCGATCCGGCGACGGATGGTCTTGACCGAGATGCCGAGGGCGTCGGCGGCTTCGCTCAACGACACCAGGTGGATGTGATTCTTCAAGGTTGTGGCGGACATGGGCGGGCTCCCTCCCGTGAGGGTCGGTGACAGCCCTCACGGTCCTGGCGAAGCCACGAGTGGCCATCTCGCAGAGGCTCCCGTGTTCCCCGAGTGCCGCACCCAGGGGAGCGTGTCAGCGCCGAGTTCTCAGTCCGCTAGCGTGATGAGTCCCGAGTTTGGTCATTCGGGTTAGTGCGTGACGTCGTCGCGGTTCAGTGCGTCGAGGATGGTCTGCTGTGGGGTGGGGATCGCGGGCGGGAACGTGGCGGTGGTGCCGTTGATGGTGATCGTTGCCGAGCGCAGGGGGCGTAGCTGGCGCACGATGTTGCGGATCGCCAGGCCGGTGCGGTCCTGGGCCGCGCGGGCGACGGCCAGGGCGGTGAACACGATGGTCAGGTGCGCCTCGATCGCGTCGCGGGTGCGGGCGAACATCGGCCGGGCGGCCAGATCGGTCTTGCTCATCCGGAAGGACTGCTCCACGTGCCACAGGTCGTGGTAACAGGTCATCACCTCTGCCGGCGGCATCACCGTGGCCGGGATGTTGGTGACGTAGCCCTTCAGCCCGGCCAGCGCTCGGGCTCGGGCCAGTGCCTTCTCGTCCAGGGTGCGTGCGTCCCCGCTGGTCTTGACGAACCTCGTGGCCTTCGCGGTCCGGGATCCGTCGATCACGTCCCGGGCGCGGTTCTCCTGCAGGGTCAAGGTCGCGTTGTCGCGCACGAACCGTTTGCGGGAGAAGGACCACACCGCCCGCCAGGACCGCGTGTGCGTGGCCGGGTCCCAGACCGGTTCGCTGCGCAGCATCGGGTCGTTCTCGAGGTTCTGCCCGGTCTTCGGGGTGATGGTGTCGATGACCTGGGCGTCGGTGAACGCGTCCCCGTGCCAGCGGAAGTGGGACTCCAGGTCGATCGGTGCCTTGGTCATCCTTGAGCCGACGATGAACCCGAGCTCGGCGCGGTCCAGCTCGGCCAGGTTGCCCGCCGACAGCATGCCCGCGTCGGCGACCACCACGATCCCCTCGATACCGTGGCGAGCCTGGAACTGCTCGATGATCGGCACAATCGTCAGGCGCTCTGCCTTGTTCCCCTCGAAACAGCCGATCTCCAGCGGGAACCCGTACCGGTCCACCAGCAGGCCCACGACGATCTGCGGGTCGACTCGTCGTTCCTTGGAGTAGCCGACCTTCCGCAGCCCGTCCTCTTTCTCGGCCTCGAAGTAGAGCGTGGTGACGTCGTACAAACACAACGACACATCACCGCTGGCCTGCGCGTGATCGAAGCACAACCCGGCGATCTGGTCGCGGTAGCCGTTGCCGACGCAGCGGGCCAGGGTGCGGCGCATCGTCTTCTCGCTCGCCGGGCTGTGGCCCAGGTCCTTCAGAACCCGCCCCACGTCCAGGATCGAGGTCGGCTCCACGATCCGCGCGATCACCAGGTCCCGGAACGTCTCGTCCCCGATCCCGTCGAACCCCAGGTCGGCGAACACGCCTACCAGAGCGTCGAACAAGACACGCGAAGCGGTCGACTCCACCCGCGCGGGACCGACCCGCGGCGCCTGAGACGGGACCGGCTGGCCGCCGAGCAAGGCCGGCTCGCCAGGAGCCGGGACCAGTCCCACCGCGCGCGTCGTGGGCTCCAGACCCAAGTCAAGGACACCCTGCCGGCCGTCGGCAAGCAGGCCGCGGGCCCGTTCCAGCAGGAGGCCGAGCTCGGCCTCGGAGTGCGCCGACCCGAGGTGCTCCACGATCCGCTGACGACGCCCGCCGACGTACTCCGCGATCTGCACAGCCGTCGCCCCGGACGCGGTCCGGACCCGTCGAATGAACGCCACCCACCGAGCGTAGGCCAGCCCGTTAGTGCGTGAAACCGCGCACTAAGACCACCATCACCACAGGTCACAGCACTGCGCCAGCACGGATCAAGCCGAGATGACCAAACTCAGG
>NZ_JADBGR010000056.1 GCF_014892515.1 Myceligenerans pegani | reverse complement strand
GGCGCGACCGCCGTCGGCGTCGTGGGCGCGGGTGGTGCCGCGGCGACGGGAGGCGCGGTGGCCGCCGGTGCGATCACGGTCGCGACCGTCGTCGCCGCGTTGCAGATCATGGGGTCCCACGCCGAGGCGGAACCGGAGGGGGCGCCGGTGGTGGTCGCGGCCTCACCCCAGGCATCGCCGTCGCCCCCGCCCACGGCGGGTGTGGAGCCGTCCGTCCCGCCCGAGGGCGACGCCACCGAGCCGGCCAACCTGCTGCCGGTCGCCGAGGACCTCTCGCTGTCCTTCGCCGGTGCCGACGACGCGCCGCTGCAGCCCCGACAGGCACAGGACCTCCTGCTCACGCTGGAGAACACCGGCGGCGCCGAGGTCACGGGCACCACCGTGCACCTCACGCTCCCCGAGGGCATGACGATGGCCGCCCAGGACTCGCCGTCGGGCACCGGCATCGGGAGGTCGATCGTCGCGGACAACACGGCCGCCGGTACCAAGGCCACGGACGACCAGCTCTCCGACGGGGGGCGGTCGGGGGTCGAGCCGGCCGGCGGTGGGGCAAGCGGCAACGGCGGCAAGGCCGCCGGCGGCAGGCCGGCCGGCGGCAAGGACGCCACGACGACGGACGACGCCGCCGCGGACGGGGGCGGCGGGACATCGACCGGCGGCACGAACACCACCACGGGCGGCGGCGCAGGATCCGGGACGAGCGCCGGAGCTACCGGCGGCGCGAGCCATGAGCCGTCGGGCGAACCGACCGCGCCGGTCCGAACCATCTGCACGCCGGGTTCCGAGCCCGGAGCGGTGCTGTGCGACGTCGGGCTGCTGAGCGCCGGCGAGACGCGCGAGGTGCAGGTCACCGTCCGGGCGCGGGCCGGTGGCAGCTACCCGATCGCCGCCGAGCTGCGGGCCGACGACATCGGCGCGACCGCCATGGAACTCCCCGCCCGGAAGGTCGAGTCGTTCGGGCCGGAGCTCACGGCGCAGGCCGAGGCCACAGGGCTCATGTCGCCCGGCCGAGGCGTCCTTCCCCTGCGGATCGGGAACACCGGCGACCTGGACGCCGCGTCGGGCTGGTCCGTGGCGGTACGGCTGCCCGAAGGAGTCCGGCCGGCCGCGGAACAGGACGTGCTCACGTGCACGAGTGTCGAGGCGCGGACCTGGTCCTGCCGGATCGGGGAACCGTCGCGCATCGTGCCGGGGAACTGGCGCGACCTGCCGCTCGCCGTCGTCGCCCTCCCGGGGGCCGCGGCCGGCGCCGCGCAGGCCGCGGGGACGGCGAGCGTGGTGCCTGCCGGCGTCACCCACGCGCTGGACGCCCGGGCCCAGGTCACGGTGACATCGGCGTGGGCGGGCGCCGCGCAGGGCGTGGGAGCGCTCGCGGCGACGTGTCTCGCGTCCGGCGGGCTGGCCGAGGCGAAGGCCGAGATCTCCGGGACGTACACCAACACGATGCCCGGGACCGTGCTCGTGGCGCTCGAAGCCGCGGGCGACACCGTCTCCCATCCGGACCCGGTCGCCCCCGGCGAGAGCGTGACGCTTCGCAGGAACGAGGGCATCCGCTCCCCGGCAGGGCCCGCCACCTGGGTGTTCACCCGGACCGTGGAGGGCACGGCCTACGAGCACCGCGTGCCGGCGGGCGAGCTCCGTGCCGTGGACTGCTACGACCCGAGCTGGGAGGCGACGGCGTCGGCCGAGACCGTGAACGCCGGCGGCCGGGTCGGTGTCCGGGGCACTCTGAAGAACACGTCGGACGAGGCCATGAGCGTGAAGATGGTCGTCGGGGCGAAGTCCGGCCGGCTGGTCTCCGAGGTCCGGACCGTGCCGGCGGGCGGTCGCGACTCGTTCGTGGTGGCCACGGAGCACCGGCGGCTGGACCCCGGCGAAGTGACGTTTCAGCTGGCCCGATGGACGTTCGACAAGGACGGCGATCCGCCTCCCGGCCCGGCGAAGCCCCAGGCCGACCCAAGGGTGACGTACGAGCGGGCGGTGATCGCGCCGTCGTACGTCGGGCAGCACACGATGGGCGCGGAGTGCGCCTACGACGCCGGGCGCGACGCCTCGATCGGGACCTTCCGCATCCCGGTGGACAACACCTCCTCGACGTTGCCCGTGACCTTCCGGCTGGGCGACACGACACACACGGTGGCGGCGGGTGAGACCGGCGTCGTGGTGGCCCGCGTGCCGTGGGGCACCGGGAAGCTGCCGCTGCTGTCGGACAAGGACGCGCTCGCCGAGATCGACGTGTCGTTCCTGTCCTGCGCCCTGCTCGGCTGGCCCGACGACTCGATCAAGGCCCACCTCGAGGCGCAGTGCGTGGACGGCCACGAACGGGTGGTGGCGGACGTGCGGAACACGGGCACCGCGACCTGGCGGGGCACGCTCGTCGGGAAGTACTCCGGATGGCGCGGTGACGAGGTGGAGGTGCCCGCGGGAGGGAACGCGACGCTCGTCCTGCCGCTCTCGGACGCCCCCGTCCCCGACTCGCAGGTGCTCGTGCGGCTCAGCCGCGACTTCGAGGGTGCCGTGCGCACGGTCGAACGGAGCTACGAGGTGGCGCCGGTCGGCTGCGAGCAGGCCGAGACCTGCCAGGACGGCTCCGACGCGCCGAACTGGTTCGCGGCCCTGTTCGGGCGACGGTGCCCGGACGACGGCGGGGAGAAGGGCGACGACCAGATCGAGCAGGTCACGTTCACCCCGCTCGGCTTCTGGGACCGAGGTTACGGCGCCTGACGCCGCTGCGACCCACGGCCCGACCTCGGGGGTGCCGGACGGCGCCGCGCGGGTCGTGAGGTCCGGATCGCGCGGCGCGGGGACGTCCGGTCAGACCACGCCGTACAGCCGGTCGCCGGCGTCGCCGAGGCCGGGCACGATGTAGGCCTTCTCGTTGAGGCGCTCGTCCACGGCCGCCACCACGATCTCCACGTCGACCCGGTCGCCCGCGTGCTCCTCGACGAGCTTGAGTCCCTCGGGCGCCGCGAGCAGGCAGACGGCGGTGACCTCGCGCGCGCCGCGGGCGAAGACGTAGTCGATCGCCGCGACCAGCGTGCCGCCCGTGGCCAGCATCGGGTCGAGCAGGAAGACGTGGCGCCCCGTGAGGTCGTCGGGCAGGCGGTTGGCGTACGTGACCGCCTGCAGGGTCTCCTCGTCGCGCATCATGCCGAGGAAGCCGACCTCCGCCGTCGGCAGGAGGCGGGTCATTCCGTCGAGCATGCCGAGGCCGGCGCGCAGGATCGGCACGACGAGCGGCGCGGGGGAGGCCAGCGTGGTCCCGGTCATGGACGTGACCGGGGTCCTGATCTCTTTGGGCTCGGTGGCGATGCCGCGGGTCGCCTCGTACGCGAGCAGGGTGACCAGCTCGTCCACCAGGAGGCGGAACGTGGCGGACGGCGTGGTCTCGTCCCGCAGGGTGGTCAGCTTGTGGTCCACCAGCGGATGATCGGCTACGTGCAGGCGCATGAGGCCACCGTACCGGCAGGAAATTAGGCTGGTCCGCATGACGGATGGCTTTCCGGGTGTGACGCTCGCCGAGCGGACCGCGGCGTGGGAGTCCGCGATGGACGCGGCGATCGCCGAGGCGACCGAGGCGCTCGGGGCCGACGACGTCCCCGTGGGCGCGGTCGTGCTCGACGACGCCGGGCGCACGATCGCCGTCGGGCACAACGAGCGAGAGGCGGCCGGCGACCCGACCGCCCACGCCGAGGTGCAGGCCCTGCGGGCCGCCGCGGCCGCGCGAGGTGAGTGGCGGCTGGAGGGCTGCACGCTCGTCGTGACGCTGGAACCGTGCGTGATGTGCGCGGGCGCGCTCCTGCTGGCGCGGGTGTCGCGCCTGGTCCTGGGGGCGTGGGACCCCAAGGCCGGAGCGACGGGCTCCGTGTGGGACCTGGTCCGCGACCGCCGCACGAACCATGAGATCGAGGTGATCGGCGGCATCCGCGAGAACGAGTGCGGCGCGCTCCTCCGCGAGTTCTTCGAGTCCCGCCGCCCGGGCTGAGGCGCGCGGGCGCGGCCCGGAAAGCGGTCGGTTCATGAGTGATCGGCAGATCGAACGGCCGATCACTCATGGAATGACCGATGACCAAGCCCGTCGGTCATGCGGTGACCGATCGGGGCGCGGCCTCAGGACGTGGCCGGCCGGTAGTTCGAGCGGCCGATCGCCTGGGCGCCGTCCAGGTCCAGCCAGGTCGTCGTGCGCGTGGCCAGGTCCGTGATACCGCCGCGCTCCGACGGCGAGTACGTGCCCACGCGGGTCCCGGGGTGCAGGCGGGGATCGCCCTCGTAGAGCTCAGCGAGTTCCTCGGCCGCGATGTCGTCCCCGACGTCGGCGGCGACGAGGAGATGGGCGAGCTCGTCGGCGAGCGCGTCGAACTCCTCCGGTGACACGTCGAGGCCGGCCAGCCCCGCGGCGGCGGCAGCCTCCTTGCCCGCGGCCTCCGGGGCGTCGTCGGGAACCGCCCCGATGCCCGGCCCCCACACGTCCCACAGCAGCAGTTCGTCGCGGTGCCGGTGGGCGACCTCCAGCAGCACGTAGCGCCGCACGAAGCCATGGCCGGAGAGCTCCGGGACGCCCGCCACCCCGAACTTCGCCGGATCGGCGGCGCCGGCCTGGATCGCCAGCCAGGCCTGAGCGGCCGTGACGAACGGCTGATCGAGGTCCGACTCCGGGTTGCGGCTGACGCCGACCGGCATGTCGTACGGGTCGAAGTCCCATTCGTCGCCGGGGGCGAGCTCCGGGTCCCAGCGCACCCAGCGGGCACCGTCCCAGTGCTCGACCACCACGTGGTCCACGCCGAAGCCGGGCTCGAAGTATCCGGCGAAGCCGATCCGCGACCGGGCCGGCACGCCGTGGCTGCGCAGGACGCCGAGGGAGAAGAGCGTGTGGTCGCGGCAGCAGCCCGCCACCTGCTGCGCGGGCTCGCGCGGCGCGTCGAGCGGGCCGGGGGCGCGTTCGGTCGCGGCGTCGAGCGTGGACGACAGCCAGCGGCGGTCGATGTCGTGCCACTGCTCCGGGGTGGGCCCGCCCGGCAACCCCTGATCCCGGTAGTGCACCACGGTGGCGCAGGCGGCCGCGTGCACGGCGGCGGGCTCGGGCGCGATGGCGGTCAGGAGGTCGGTGTGCGGGGCGGGGTCGCTGTACGGGCTGTGGGATGCCCAGTCGCCGAGGCTCGGAGCAGGCACGTCGTCGTCCCTTCACGTCATTCGAGGTTGCGGTGCGACGACGCTAGCAGGAATTTTGCCCGATTTTCCAGATCGATTGCGGGTGGAAGATCGACAGATGGGTGGGGCGAGCGGGTCAGCGCGGCGCGGCACCGCGCGCGGGAAGACGCTCCGCGAGTTCCGGGAGGACCGTGCTCGTCCCGCCGTCGACCTTCACCGTGGCGTGCGCGTCACCTCGTGTCACGCCACGATTGACGATCACCACGGGTTTGCCGTCCCGAGCCGCCCGCTTCACGAAGCGCAGACCGCTCATCACCGTCAGGGAGGACCCGGCGACCAGGAGCGCGTCGGCGTCGTCCACCATCGCGTACGCGGCCTCGACGCGGGCACGCGGCACGTTCTCGCCGAAGTAGACGATCTCCGGTTTGAGGACGCCGCCGCACGAGTCGCAGGGCGCGGGCCGGAAATGCGAGGTGGCGGAGATGACGGCGTCGGCGTCGGGGGCGATCTCGATGTCACCCACCGCGCCGGCCGACTCCGCGAAGCCCGGGTTGAGCGCATCGAGGCGCTCGGCGAGGAGGGCCCGCGAGACCACCTGCGAGCAGGACAGGCAGACCACTCGGTCGTAGCGTCCGTGCAGGTCGATGACGTTGCGGGCACCCGCTTCCTGGTGCAGGAGGTCGACGTTCTGCGTGATCGTGCCGGCGAGGAGCCCGCGCTCCTCGAGCCGCACGAGCGCGCGGTGCCCCGCGTTCGGCCGGGTGCGGTGCATGTGCCGCCAGCCCACGTGGTTGCGTGCCCAGTAGTGCCGGCGGAACGCCTCGTCGCCGATGAACTGCTGGTACGTCATGGGGTTGCGCGGCGGCGAGTCGGGCCCGCGGTAGTCGGGGATACCCGAGTCGGTGGAGATTCCCGCTCCGGTCAGGGCGACGAACCGGGTTCCGGTGAGCGCGCGGACGGCGTCGTCGACCTTTGTCAGGGGGACGACGACGGGCTCGGGCTGCCAGGTGGTGGGGCGCGAGACGAACTGCACGCCACGAGCCTACGGCGTCCCTCCGCTCTTGACGCGAGGTTCTACATCGATGAAAACTAGCCCGTGGCGCCCGGCACGGTCGCCGAAACCTCAAGGAGGAGGTCTGTATGGAACCGACACGAGTCCTCTCACGGCGAGTTCCACGAGCGGCACTGACAGTGCTCGCGGCCCTGGCTCTCGCCCTCGCGTACGTCGTCGCCCCGTCGGCCGGGCCGGCGTCGGCCGCGACGATCGACACGAACACCTGGTACGTGCTGGTCAACCAGCACAGCGGCAAGGCGATGGAGATCGGAGGAGGGTCGTCCGCGCAGGGCGCGGAGGTCACCCAGTTCACCCGCAACGACACCTGCGCCCAGCAGTGGCGCTTCCTCGACTCGGGCGGTGGCTACTACCGCCTGCAGAACCGCTGCAGCGGCCTCGTGGCCGAGATCTACGAGCACTCGGTCGACAACGGCGCGCAGGTCGTCCAGTGGTCCGACCTCGGCAACCCCAACCAGCAGTTCAGCGTGCAGGACGTGTCCGGCAACATCCAGCTCGTCAACCGCAACAGCGGCAAGGCGCTCGACCTGTGGGGGTGGTCCACCGCCGACGGCGCACGCATCTCGCAGTACGACGACACCAACGCCGCCAACCAGCAGTGGCGGATGATCGCCGTCGACACGGCCGCGTCGTACCCGAACCCCGGCCCGATCTCGGGCGACACGTTCGCGCACGACCCGACGGTGATCAAGAGGACGAACGGCGAGTACCTGCTCGCGTTCACGGCGAACGGCGTCGGGCTCAAGACGTCGGCCGACCGCACCACGTGGAACGACGTCGGCGCCGCGTTCCCGAACGGCACCCCGTGGGCCGACGAGTACACGGGCGGCAACCGCAACCTGTGGGCGCCCGAGCTCAGGTACGCGAACGGGCAGTACTACCTCTGGTACTCGGCGTCGACGTTCGAGTCCAACAAGTCGGCGATCTTCCTCGCGACCAGCCCGTCGGGCGCGTCGGGCACCTGGACGAACCGGGGAGTGGTCATCGAGTCGGACGCCGGCGACAACTTCAACGCCATCGATCCCGCCGTCACCGTGGACCAGAGCGGAAACTGGTGGATGAGCTTCGGCTCGTTCTGGTCGGGCATCAAGATGATCCGGCTCGACCCGTCGACGGGCATGCGCTCGGGGACCGCGTTCCACAGCATCGCGAGCCGCGGCGGCGATGCGATCGAGGCGCCGACCATCCACTACCGGAACGGCTACTACTACCTGTTCGTGTCGTTCGACCGGTGCTGCCAGGGCACCGCCTCGACGTATCGCGTGATGGTGGGACGGTCGACGTCGATCACCGGGCCGTACGTGGACCGCGCCGGGACGCCGATGACGAACGGCGGCGGGACCCAGATCCTCGCGAGTCACGGGTCGGTCCACGGACCGGGGCACCAGACGGTGCTCGCGGACAGCGACGCCGACGCGCTCTTCTACCACTACTACCGGGACGACGGCAGGGCGACGCTCGGCATCAATCTGCTGCGGTACGACGACGGGTGGCCGAGCGTGTACTGAGCATGCGCTCCGTGCTGGCACCGGGGCTCCCGCCTGGCGTGATCGCCGGGCGGGAGCTCTCCGGTGTCCCGGTGTCAGGCGAACTGGCCCGGCTGGTAGCTGCCCGCCGGGGTGCCGGCCAGGACGTTGAGGCGGTTGTAGGCGTTGATGACCGCGATGACGGAGATGAGGCCGGCGAGCTCGGCGTCGGAGAACTGCTTGCGGGCGGACTCCCACACGTCGTCGTCCACGCCGGTCCGGGCGTCGGCGATGCGGGTGCCTTCCTCGGTCAGGGCGAGGGCGGCGCGCTCGGCGTCGGTGAAGACGGTGGCCTCGTGCCAGGCGGCGACCATGTTGAGGCGCACCGGGTCCTCGCCGGCGTGGACGGCGTCCTTGTAGTGCATGTCCGTGCAGAAGCCGCAGCCGTTGATCTGGCTGGCCCGCAGGAGCACCAGGTTCGGGATCTCGGGAGCCAGGCCGGCGGCCTCGGTGGCCTTGACGGCGGAGTTCAGGTGCTTGACGATCTTCGCGGCGAGCGGGCTGGCGAAGAAGTTGAAGCGCGGTTCCATGGTGGTGTCCTTCGTTCTCGTGGTCGTGGTTTCGTCGGGGTGACGGATGCCGCGACGGGGATGTGACCGGGTGTGTCCGGGGTCACAGGACGGTGCCGGGTGCGGGGCACGGTCACAATCGCGGGTGGCGAACCGTCATGAGTACAGACGGGTGACGCGCCGCGCTCCGCGGGGAGTGTCCGGGGCGGTCCGCGTACCGAGGCGGGCCACCCGGGAGCGGCTCACCCGGCGAGACAGCCGGTACGACGAGGGAGAACGGCATGGACGACAAGGTCGAGACGGAAGACCGCTGGCTCGCGGACCGCTTCGAGGAGGATCGTCCGCGCCTGGTCGCGGTCGCCCATCGGATGCTCGGCTCGACCGCCGAGGCCGAGGACGCCGTGCAGGAGGCGTGGCTCAGACTGGCCGCCACCGAGTCGTCGGAGATCCAGAACCTGAGCGGCTGGCTGACCACTGTCGTCGGGCGGGTCTGCCTGGACCAGCTGCGGTCGCGCAAGGCCAAGCGGGAGCAGCCGATCCCCGAGGCCGCGGCCGAGCTGCCGGCCCCGCCCGCGCCCACCGATCCGGAGGAGGCGGCGCTCCTGGCCGACTCGGTGGGCGTGGCGCTGCTGGTGGTCCTGGAGACGCTCGACCCGGCCGAGCGGCTCGCGTTCGTCCTGCACGACATGTTCGGCGTTCCGTTCGACCAGATCGCCGGCATCGTGGATCGTTCCCCGGTCGCCGCTCGTCAGCTGGCCAGCCGTGCCCGACGTCGGGTGCGCGGCACTCCCGAGCCGCCGAGCCGGGAGATCGCCGCGCAGCGTCACCTGGCCGAGGCGTTCACCGCGGCCGCCCGCGAGGGCGACTTCGAGGCCCTCGTGGCCCTCCTCGACCCCGACATCACGCTCCGTACCCACAGCGACGACGTCTGCCTGACCATCCGCGGCGCCGCCAACATCGCGGGCCGCGCGATCGCTTTCTCGTCCGTGGCCGAGACCGGGCAGCTCGTCCGGGTCGGCGACAGGATCGGCGCCATCGGCGCCACCGCCGCGGCACCGCCGAGCGTCATGGTCTTCACCGTCGAGGACGGGCGGATCACCGCGCTGGACGCGTACACCGATCCAGAGCTGATCCGCGGGCTGGGGCTGGCCCTGCTCGACGTGTGACGCCGACTCGTACGGATCGCTGGACCGGTCGCGGCCGTTCGACGTCGCCGAGCGCGTCGCGGGGGAGTACCTCGACGGACGCGACCGTGCGAGCACGACGACGGCTCGGACTCCCGTGCCACGTGCCGGCCGGAAATCCGTGGCCAGGCGCCTCGGTGCTCCGTACGCTCGGCGTTCGTGATCTATCAGGACCCGCTGGCCTACCTGCTCGGCCTCGAAGGCATCGCGCTGCTGGACGCGTGGGCCGGAGAGCACGACCGCGAATTCACCGAGGCGCGGCTGGCCGAGATCCGGCGGCTCCTGGACGACGAGAAGCTGCGGGACCGCGGCGTGCACGCCGAGTGGGCCGGCACCGTGACCGCCTACCGGCAGCAGTCCGCCGACTACGACGCGAACGCCGGCGGCGGGCTGTTCGACATGGACGAGCCCGTCGTCGCCGAGTACCTCAACGGTCGGGAACCCGGCGTGGCGCTCGACGCCGCCTGCGGGACCGGCCGCTTCGCCGAATTCCTCGCCGAGCGTGGGCACCGGGTCATCGGCGTCGACAGCTCGCCGGACATGCTCGCCCACGCGCGCCGACGTGTGCCCGACGGCGAGTTCCACGTCGGGGAGCTGAACGCGCTGCCGCTGGCCGACGACTCGGTGGACGTCATCGTCTGCGCACTCGCTCTCGTCCACGTGTCCCGCCTGGAGCCCGTGCTGGCGGAGTTCGCGCGCGTGCTGCGCCCCGGCGGGGACCTGGTCATCTCGGACGTGCACCACGAACTCGTCACCCGGGGCTCCGTGATCAAGGCGACCGGCCCGGCGGGCGAGCCGCTCATCGTCACCACCCACCGCCACGATCTCGGCGACTACCTGCGCGCGGCCCTGAGCGTCGGCCTCCAGGTCCGGCGGTGCGAGGAGCCGCGCGGTGCCTGGCACGACGGTCCGCTGCCCGATCCCGCGCCGGAGATCGGCGGCTGGCAGGACTGGCCGTGGTCCCTGATGGCGTACCTGCCCTCGGCGCTGCGAGCGGCGGGCAGCCACCCGAGCTTGGTCATCTGGCACTTCCAGCTACCTGAGCCCTGACGGGTCGGTCCGCGAGGGCCGCAGTCGCCTTGATCGAGAGCCATCACCTCCGGGTGAACTCCTGGATAATGCAGACGGCCCCTTGCATGCGATGGCCGCGGTACCGCCGCGCTGGCGCGACGAGAGAAACGAGCACCATGGTGAAGCCCCTCCCCGAACCCCTGTCCGCTCTCCGCCCAGGCGTCGTCGCCCAGGAGGCGCTGGCATGACCTACCTCCCCGCAGACGCCCGCTACGACTCCATGCAGTACCGCCGGTCCGGCCGCAGCGGCCTCGCGCTTCCCGCGATCTCGCTCGGCCTGTGGCAGAACTTCGGCCACAACCGCCCGATGGAGACCCAGCGCGACATCCTCCGCCGCGCCTTCGACCTCGGCGTCACCCACTTCGACCTGGCCAACAACTACGGTCCGCCCTACGGCGCCGCCGAAGAGAACTTCGGCCGCCACCTCGCGGCCGACTTCCGGCCCTTCCGCGACGAGCTGATCATCTCCTCCAAGGCCGGCTACGACATGTGGCCGGGCCCCTACGGGAACTTCGGGTCGCGCAAGTACCTGGTCGCCTCGCTCGACCAGTCCCTGCGCCGCATGGGCCTGGACTACGTGGACGTCTTCTACCACCACCGGCCCGACCCGGACACGCCCCTCGAGGAGACGATGGCCGCGCTCGACCACATCGTGCGGTCGGGGAGAGCCCTGTACGTCGGGGTGTCGAACTACGACGCCGAACGGGTGCGCCGCGCCGCGGCGATCCTGTCCGACCTGGGCACCCCACTGCTGATCAACCAGCCGTCGTACTCGATGTTCAACCGCTGGACCGAGCGCGACGGCCTGCTGGACACGCTGGAGGACGTCGGCGCCGGCTGCATCGTCTTCAGCCCGCTGGCCCAGGGCATGCTGACCGACCGGTACCTGAAGGGGATCCCCTCCGACTCGCGGGCGGCCCAGTACGAGTGGGTGAGGGACCAGATCGACGAGACCAAGCTCGCCCGGGTCAGGGCCCTGCACGCGATCGCCGCCGAGCGCGGCCAGAGCCTCGCCCAGATGGCCCTGGCCTGGGCGCTCCGGGACGAGCGCATGACCAGCGTCATCATCGGCGCCAGCAGCGTCACCCAACTCGAGGACAACCTCGGCGCCCTGAGTGGCCCGGTCTTCACCGACGACGAACTCGCCGCGATCGACGAACACGCGGTGGGCTGACTCAAGCCGTCGCGCATGACTGACGACCACCGCCATTTCGTGTGATGGGACCGTGACCACCACACAAAATGACGTGGTCGTCAGTCATGCGCAGGTGATGGCCTCCCGGCGGGCACCTCATGACGAGGGCGCGCGCCGGAGCTGGGCGCAGGACAGCACTCAGCCGATCTGGCGCGCAGACTCAAGGCACCCCGACGGGGGTCCGGGGGCGTGCCCCCGGGGCGGGGTGTGGGGGCTCCGCCCCCATAAGAAATGACGGAGGCGACGCGGCTCTCGTAGAGAGCACACGCCGCCTGTCGCCGGGGCGGGGTGTGGGGGCTCCGCCCCCACAAGAAAATGACGGAGGCGAGGTGGCCCACATTGTGGGCACACCTCGCCTCTCGCCGAACGCGGTAGCGGTGGGATTTGAACCCACGGTGGACTGTTAACCCACACACGCTTTCGAGGCGTGCTCCTTAGGCCGCTCGGACACGCTACCTGGTGCCCGCCGGAGCGGGCCGTAGCAGCATACCGGCTCTCACCCGCGATCGCCCAATCGATACCTTGACCCGTCGGATCCGGCTGGCTAATGTCATCGCCAGCAGCGATTTACAACGTTGTACATCGAGAGGAACCACCATGGCACGTCCCCGCCTCGCCGGTCGCACCGCGGCCGCCCTCGCAGCCGGGCTCCTGCTGCTCGCGCCGGTCGCACCGGCCAGCAGCGCCCCCGCGGACAACTCGGCCGCAGCGAACACGTCCACCGCGACCGCCCTCGGCGCGACCACCATCGCCACCACCTCCGCAGCCACGACGAACACCCCCGCCCCACCCATCGGCGGCATCACCGTGACCGGCGACACCTCCCCCATCCACGACCCCGCCCTGATCGTCGACGAGCGCACCGGCACCTGGTACGTCTACTCCACGGGCCTGGTCAACCGCGAGAACGGCGGCACCATCCAGGTCTGGTCCTCGCACGACGACGGCGTCACCTGGGCCTACGAGGGCACGGTCTGGGACGAGATCCCCGCGTGGATCGACGAGCACTTCTCCGACGGCGACCTCCCCGGCAACCTCTGGGCCCCGGAGGTCCACGAGCACGACGGCACCTACTACCTCTACTACTCGGCCAGCCGCTTCGGCACCAACAACAGCGTCACGGCCCTGGCCACGAACACCACGCTGAACCCCGACGACCCCGACTACGAGTGGGTCGACCAGGGCGCCGTGATCTCCTCCCCGCAGGAGATCGAGAACGGCAAGGCCTTCAACGCCATCGACGCCGGCATCGTCACCGGCGCGGACGGCACGCCCTACATGGCGATCGGCTCCTACTGGTACGGCATCTTCCTCGTCGAGATCTCCTGGCCCAGCGGCAAGCCGGTCGACGGAGCCCTGGCCGACGCCGTCCACCTCGTCGACCGCTTCCAGCCCGGCAACCCCGTCGAGGCGCCCTACGTCTACGAGCGTGACGGCTGGTACTACCTGTTCGTCTCCTTCGACCGCTGCTGCGCCGGCGGCGACAGCACCTACAAGGTGGCCGTCGGCCGCTCCCGCGACGTGACCGGCCCTTACCTGGACAAGGACGGCCGCGACATGTTCGGCGGCGGCGGAACGATCCTGCTCGACACCCACGGCGCGATCGTCGGTCCGGGCGGCCAGTCCGTGTACGACGACGTCCTCGCATTCCATTACTACGACGCCGCCAACGAGGACATCCCCTACTTCCCGACTCTCGGCCTGCAGCGTCTCTACTGGATCGACGGCTGGCCCGTCGTCGACATGACCGTCGACCCCGCCACCCTGACCGTCGCCCCGGCGGACGCGTCCGCCCGGATCGGCCGGAAGGTGTCGTTCACCGCCACTGCCGCGGGTTCCCCGCGCCCGCTCGTCCTCTGGGAGGTGTCCGACGACGACGGCGCCACCTGGCGCGCACCCGCGAAGGTCCGGCCGACGACCTCGGCGGACGGCGCGTCCACGCTCACCCTCCGCGCGACGCCGGACACCGACGGTCTGCTCGTGCGCGCCACGGCCACCAACGCCCACGGCAGCGAGACGAGTGACCTGGTCACGCTCACGGTCACGAGGCCGGGCGGCGGGAAGCGCTGACCCCAGTGCGACGAAGGGCTCGACCGCACCCCCAGGCGGTCGAGCCGTTCGCGTGAGGTCTGTGGGGGACCGCGTCGGCGGGGACGTGGTCCCCCCTGACCAAGGACGCGCAGTCCGTCGCGCTGAGCGCAAGCGGAGGCCTCAGCGCTGGAGCGCGCCGAGGCCTTCCGCGTCGGCGCGAGGTCAGCTGCGCAGGCATGAGGGCGGCTGCGCAGGCATGAGGTTGGCGCCGGAACCTCCCGGCCGATGCGCGAAAGGCTCGTGCGAGTGCGGGAAAGCTCATGCGGGACCGCGGCGCTTCATCCGCTTCCGGGGGTCCAGGCCGGAGTCCGCGATCCCGGCGATCGCCGAGCCGGGGGACATCATCTGGTCCGACCGGAGGTCCGACACGACCGCGCGGATCAGACCGGGGAGGAAGTCCCCGCCGCGGCGCCAGGTCCACGGGATGCCCTTGACCACGAGCCACCCGGCGCGCTGCCACCAGGACGGCGGGTCGGGTGCCGAGGGCAGTCGGGCCGCCAGCGCGGCCAGGGGCGGCGCGACCTCGGAGACAGCCTCGGACCGTGCGGGCGCCGACGCCGCCGCCCCGGCCGACAGCGCCTCCGACGGCGCACCCCCGCCCTGCGTGGCGATCGCCGAGCCTGTTCGCGGCGCCTCCTCGAGCCATGCCCTCGCCACCTCCAGCGCCAGCTTCCGGTGCCCCGCCGGCGACGGATGCACCCGGTCGATGTGCCAGGCGCCCGCGCCGGCGGACTCGATCGCCTCGGCGCCGTCGACCACCATCACGCGTCCCGGCTCCTGCCGGGCGGCGGCAGCGGCGGCGTCGACCGCCGCGTTGACCACGGCGACCCGCCGTCGCATCACCCGCCGAACGGCGCGCGGCGCCAGTTCGAACAGGCCGATCACGGGCAGCCGCACGAGGATGACGTCGCTCCCGGTGCTCGCCAGCGCGCCGACCGTCCGGGCGAGGGCGCTCTCGATCTCCCGCGGGGAGAAGTCGCTGCGCAGCACGTCGTTCCCGCCCACCAGCACGGTCGCGAGTGCGGGCCGGAGCCGGAGGGCCTCGGTGAGTTGACCGCCGACGACGTCGCGGGCGCGCGATCCGTTGCTCGCCAGGTTCCGGAATCTCCCGACCCGCAGGACGGTGGCGAGGTGCGCGGCCCAGCCCGCGCCGTGCCGGGCGTCGGGCCCGACGGTGTCGCCCACGCCCACGGTGATCGAGTCACCCAGCGCGACCGCGACCGCAGGCCCGGCGGTCATGACGGTGACCCGGCCATCACGACACCGTCGGCCGCCGTGCCGGTGAGTGAGCCCATGTCTTCGAAGGACGGCTTGTGGTGCAGGGCGAGCATGGCCTCGCCCGTCGCGGCCCAGGGGAACAACTCCGCGCGGCCCCGCGCCGCCGCGCGCCGGGCGACCGGGTCGCGGTCCAGCACGTCGTGGATCGCGAGCGCGAGCGCGGCCGGCTCGGGCGCGGCGGCCGCACCCGCCGGGCCGACGATCTCCGGCAGGGCGCTCGTCGCGGAGCACACCACGGGCGTGCCCGAGGCCAGTGCCTCGAGCGCGGCCAGGCCGAACGTCTCGATGGGCCCCGGCGCGACGACGACGTCGGCGCAGCTCAGCAGGGTCGCGAGGCGCGTGCGGTCCGGGACGAACGAGAGGAACTTGTGCGGCAGCCCGGCGGCGGCGGCACGGTCGCGCACCTTCGGCAGCAGCGGTCCCGCTCCGGCGACGACGAGGCGTACCGGGCGCCCGTCGCGCATCACCTGGGCCGCCGCGTCGACGGCGAGGTCGACGCGCTTCTCCTGCGAGATCCGGCTGGCGGTGACGATCAGCGTGGTACCGGGCGGGGCGTACTGCTCCCGGAAGGCGTCGTCGTACCGGTCCGGCCGGAACATCTCGAGGTCGACGCCGAGCGGGACCCGGACCAGCGGCGGCAGCGCCTCGTTCCGCGAACGCCGGCGCAGCCGCTCGACCTCGCCGGCGGCGAACTCGGTGGTGGCGACGAGCCGGTCGAACTTCGGCAGGGTGGCGAGGTTGTAACGGTCGGCGAACCGCGGCGCGGTCGCGGCCCCGAGCGAGGCGATGCGGCCGTCCGGGCCGTGTCCGGGGACCCAGGACCGCAGCACGCCGTCGATCCGTTCGTGCAGCATGGCGAGGGACGGCACACCCTCGGTCCTGGCCCAGTCGCCGATCCCGGTCAGGGTGGTGCGGTCGGAGACCTCCAGGCGGTCCGGTTCGAGCGCCTCGAGGAGCCGGCGGACCTTCCGGGGCCGGACCACCACGCGGTAGCCGCCGGAGAACGGCGCGCGGGGCGCGGCGACAGTGATGAGCCGCACGCCGTCCACGTGCGACACCGAATCGTGCTCGCCGGGGACCACGAGCACGGGCTCGTGCCCGTGCTTCCGGTACTGCCCGGCCATCGCGTGCATCGCGGTCCGGATCCCGCCGGAGCGCGGACCGTAGAAGTTCGCGATGTGGACGATGCGCACGGTCAGACCTCCGCCGATCCTGCCCTTTCATGGACCCGGATCGCGTCTTCGTAGTGGTGCACGAGCTCTTCGCAGATGTCGTGCCAGGTGCGGCCCTCGGCGCGCTCGCGGGCCGCTGTCCCGAACGCGATCCGCTTGCGCTCGTCGCCCACGAGATCGGCCACGTGTCGCCGCAGTGCCTTGTGGTCACCTGGAGCGTACAACCATCCGTCGTGCGAGTGCCGCACGATGTCCAGTGGTCCGCCGGCGGCCGGTGCCACCACGGGGACACCGCTGGCGTGTGCCTCCTGGAGGGTCTGGCCGAAGGTCTCCAGCTCGCCGGGATGCACGAACACGTCCAGGCTGGCCATGGCGCGGGCCAGTTCCTGGCCCCGCAGGAGGCCCGTGAAGTGCGCGGTCGGCAACAGGTGGTGCAGGGCCTCCCGCTCGGGGCCGTCACCGACGATCACGAGTCGCACGTTCGGCAGGTCCTTCAGCACGCTGAGCGCCTCGACCTGCTTCTCCGCGGCGAGCCGCCCGACGTACCCGACCAGCACCTCCTTGCGGCCGCCGACGGCACGGCGCCAGCGCTCGTCGCGGAACCGCGGGTGGAACGACGTCGTGTCCACACCGCGTCCCCACAGGCGCATGTTCGGGATGCCGCGGGCCGCGAGCTGCCGCATCGTCGCGGTCGAGGGCACGAGGTTGAGCGTGGCCTTCTCGTGCAGGTCCTTGACCCGCTTCCACAGGAGCGGCTCGAAGGAGCCCAGCCCATAGCGCGACGCGTAGCCGGGCACCTCGGTCTGGTAGACCGCGACGGTCGGCAGGCCCATCCGCTCGGCCGCGAGCATGCCGCGCCAGCCGAGGATGAACGGGGAGGCCAGGTGGACGACGTCGGGCGCGAACGCCGCGAGCGTACGTTCCGTGCGCCACTTCTTGCCGACCACGAGGCGGACGTCGGGGTAGCCGGGGAAGCCGATGGAGCCGAGCTCGACGACGGGCGCCCCGCTGACGAAGGGCGGTACGGCGCCGCTGTCGGCGTCGGGAGCGAGCACCATGGCCTCGTCGCCACGCTGCTCAAGATGCTCGAGTACCCGCAGCACGGAGTTGGTCACCCCGTTGACCTGCGGGAGAAACGACTCTGTGACGATAGCTACACGCACGGTAGACACTCGACCATCATTTGGTGACGCGTCAGGAGCCTAGGGGCGGAGTGTCGGCAAACGTCACGTGTCATCTTGCTCCTTCTGCAACGCCGGGGCGTCCGCGGAAGCCCCCGCCGGAACCGGAACGTCCCGCCGGTCTGCCGCGGCCGCGATCTGAACCAGTCGCACAACCGCTCCCAGCAAGAGTGCCACGAGAAGGGCGTTCCGCACCGCCCCCACCAGGGTCATTTCAGGGAAACCCCCGAGAAATTCCCCGTAATGGGCAGGAAAGATCATCTTCGTGAGATATGCGGTGACGACGAGCCCGAGCGCGGGGGGCAGCCAGGTGCGCCGCGCCTCGGTGGCGTCGCGGCCGTAGAGGGCGACGGCGGCGGCGACGGGCGGGCCGAGCCAGGCGATGAACTGGGGCGAGCCCACCTTGTTGAACACGATCAGCGCGAACAGTTCGGCGGCCGCGGTCAGGAGGAGGACGTCCTGGACGCGTTCCGGCCGCCGTCGTACCGCCAACGCCGCCAGCACCGCGACCAGGCCGACGACGACGATCAGCGCGACGTCGAGCGCCTCGGCCACGCTCCGCGGCGCCGAGCCGAGCACCTCGTAGGTGTAGATCTCGTCGTTCCAGGCCGGGTCGTACCTCGGGCCGTCCATGCCGACGAGGAGGAAGGGCGTGGCGCCGACCGACTCGACCTGCAGGTTGCGGTCGCTCTGCTCGCCGAACACGTCGAGCACGCGGCCACCGCTCCCGCCCGCGAGGGCCCAGCCGAGGACGACGGCGCTCACCAGCGCACCCGGCAGCACGACGTTGCGCGCGAACTTGTACAGGCTGTCCGACGTCGCGGCGATCGCGACGGCCACCGCGCCCGGCGCGATCTTGATCCAGGCGCCGATCGTCGCCAGCGTCATCGCCGTCGCGGGATGCCGGGCCGCGATCACCAGCGCGACCAGGATGATCGGGGCGATCACGCCGTCGAGGCGGCCCAGGAAGATCGGGCCGAGCGCCACGAGGAAGATCAGCCAGAACCAGGCGGCCACGCGTCCGCGGGGGCGGGCGCGCGCCAGGAAGACCGTGGCGACGGCGTTGAGCGTGACGACCAGGCCGAGCCATACCCACTCGTATCCGACCGTGTCGTGCGAGAGCCAGGCGGGCGGCGCGATCGCGAGGAGCGCGGCGACCGGATACACCCACGGGTAGTCGAAGACCGGCCATTGCCCGCCGTCCATGCCCTGGCGGGCCCACCACTCGTAGAGCGCGACGTCGCCGAAGATCTGCGGCTCCCAGACCCACGCCTCCCGGATGAGCCAGGCGTGGGCGGCGACGAAGGCGACGGCGATGGCCCACGGGGAGAGCAGGGCACGGGTCAGGACGCGGACGGGGCGGGCGTCGGTCAGCACGGCTCACATCCTTGCACCGATCGCTCCGGGGATGTGGTGCCCGAATCGGTCCACCGGGACGGCGGCGAGGTGCGGCCGGACGGCGCGGCGGTGCGCCGGGCGGGCTCGTGGGTCACGGGCGGCCCTCGCGTGGGGGGCCACCCGCGACCGCCGTCGTCGGCGAATCGCTCAGGCGAACGCGCTCACGCCCGTGATCTCGCGGCCCACGATCAGCGCCTGCATGCTCTCGGTGCCCTCGTAGGTGTGCAGGGCCTCGATGTCGGCGAAGTGGCGCGCCACGCGGTTCTCCAGCAGGATGCCGTTGCCGCCCATCATGTCGCGGGCGATCTGCGCGATCTGGCGTGCGCCGCGCGTGCAGGAGTACTTGGCCATCGACGCCTGCGGGCCGGTCAGCTCGCCGGTCTCGGCCAGCCGTGTCATCTGCTTCACCAGCAGCTGGATCTGCGTGAGGATCGAGAGCATCTGGGTCAGGCGCTCCTGGATCATCTGGCTCGCGGCGAGCGGCCGCCCGAACTGCACGCGCTGCTTGGAGTACGCGACCGCGGCCTCGTAGCACGCGACGGCGTGCCCGACGGCGGACCACGCGACGCCCAGGCGCGTCGCGAACAGCACGCGGCCGGTGTCCTTGAAGGAGCGCGCCTTCGGCAGCAGGTTCTCCGCCGGCACGAACACGTCGTTCAGGACGATGTGCGCCTGGTGGATGGCACGCAGCGAGACCTTGCCCTGGATCGTGGTGGCCTCGTAGCCGGGGCTGTCCTGGGGCACGATGTAGCCGTGGACCTGGCCGTCCTCGCCGCGGGCCCACACCACGGTGATGTCGCCCGTCGAGCCGAGGCCGATCCATTTCTTCTCGCCGTTGATGAGGTACCCCTCGACGCCGTCGCGGGTGGCGGCGACCGCCGTCGTCTCCAGGGCGACCGAGTCGGAGCCGTGCGTCGGCTCGGTGAGGCCGAACGCGCCGAGGATCTCGCCGCGCGCCATCGGGCCGGCGTACTTCTCGATCTGCTCGTCCGAGCCGAGCATGACGATGGACTGCAGCGCCAGCCCGCCCTGCACACCGCAGATCGTGGCCACCGAGCCGTCGCCGCGCGACATCTCCATCGCGGCCAGACCCTCGGCATACGGGGTGACGTGCGGGAGGCCCGGCACGTCCACGCCGTCGCGCAGCAGGTCGAGATCGGCGAGGCGCTTGACCAGGTCCATGGGGACCTCGTAGCGCTCCCAGTAGTCGGCGATGACCGGCAGGACCTCCTCCTGCACGAACGTCCGGACCTTGTGCTGGTGGGCACGTTCTTCCTCGGTGGCGTCGGCGAACGCCCCGGCGAAGTCGATGTCGAGCGGCTGGGACAGGTCGTAGGCGGGCGCCGTCACCCCGGGAGTCTGAGTCATGCGGACCATCGTGCTCCGGTACCGAATCTCACGTCAAGCGATACGGGGTCTCACGCGGGGGTCGCGACCCGTTCCCGGCGCTGGACGCGCCACCAGACGAAGAAGCCGACCAGCGTGAACCCGCCGTAGAACACGTACATCGCGGCGGTGGCCCAGTAGCCGGCGCTCAGCAGGAGCGGCACGCCGACGACGTCGACCGCGACCCAGATCAGCCAGAACTCGACCCAGCCCTTCGCCATGCCGTAGGTGGCCAGGAGCGAGCCCATGAAGATCCAGGCGTCGGCCCAGACCGGCTCGAACGAGCCCAGCGCCCGGAACAGCGGGGTCAGCAGCAGCGTGCCGCCGACCAGTGTCACGACCAGGCCGAGACGCGCGGACCACGACGCCCAGCGCGGGTGCACGGCGGCGCCGTCGTCGGCGGGGACCTTGCCGTCCGCGCGCAGGTCCGCGGCGCGACGGCGGGTCTCCCGCCAGCGGTACCAGCCGTAGACGGAGACGGCGATGAACATGACCTGCCGTCCCGCCTGCCCGAGCATGTCGGCGCGCGAGGTCTCGCCGAACCAGGAACCCAGGAAGACCGTGAACAGCAGCACGTTCCCGACGATGCCGACCGGCCACGCCCACACCTTGCGCCGCATCCCGCCGAGCGCCGACGCCAGCCCGAAGGCGTTGCCGATCACCTCGCGCCACAGGAGCTGCTGGTCACCGATGCTGAAGGTGGCGTCGAACAGCCAGCGGATCACGTCCATGCGAGAAGGATGGCACGCCCCGGCGCGAGGCGGTGTTGAGATCGCTCTCATCGGCTGGGCAGAAGCTCTTGTGGTAGCCGTGGCCTACGGGTCACACTGGGCTTGAGAGCGTTCTCAAGATTGCAACGACGCAACCTCACTCGTCCCGACGACGGAAAGCGAGTCACCATGAGAACCCGCCACAGGATCACGGCCGTGGCCGTCGGCATCGCCGCCCTCGCGATCGGCCCCCTCGCGGCACTGACCACCCAGGCGGCCGTCCCGTCGCCCGACGGCTGGTCCCTGGTCTGGAGCGACGACTTCGACGGTCCCGCCGGAACCGGCCTCGACACGACCGACTGGATCTACGACATCGGCCACTCCTACCCCGGCGGCCCCGCGAACTGGGGCACGGGCGAGATCGCCTACCACACCGACAGCACGCAGAACGTCTACCAGGACGGCAACGGCAACCTCGCGATCCGGCCGCTGCGCGACTCCGCCGGCAACTGGACGTCCGGGCGCATCGAGACCGTCCGCAGCGACTTCGAGCCCGCGGAGGGCGGCGTACTGCGCGTCGAGGGCCGTATCCAGGTGCCCGACGTCACCGGGGAGGCCGCCCAGGGGATCTGGCCGGCCTTCTGGATGCTCGGCGAGCCGTTCCGGGGCAACTACTGGAACTGGCCGGGCGTCGGCGAGATCGACATCCTCGAGAACGTCAACGGCACCAACGAGGTGTTCGCGACGCTGCACTGCGGCACGTCCCCGGGCGGCCCCTGCAACGAGACGATCGGCCTCGGCGGATCGACCACGTGCCAGGTGTCGACCTGCCAGTCCGCGTTCCACACGTACCGCATGGAGTGGGACCGCAGCGGCTCGGTCGAGCAGCTGCGCTGGTACCTCGACGGCAACCTCTTCCACACGGTCGACGAGACCGACGTCGACGCGACCACCTGGAGCAACGCCACGGACCACGGCTTCTTCATCATCCTCAACGTGGCGGTCGGCGGCGACTGGCCCGGCCTCCCGACGGCGGCCACGGCCTCGGGCGTGCCGATGCTCGTCGACTACGTGGCCGTGTACGAGTCGGAGGGCGGTGACCCCGACCCGGATCCGACGACGCCCCCGCCGGGTGACCACGACGCCTACTCGACGATCCAGGCCGAGCACTACGACGCCCAGTCGGGCGTCCAGACGGAGACGACGTCGGACGCGGGCGGTGGCGAGAACGTCGGCTGGGCCGCGAACGGCGACTGGATCCGGTTCGACGGCGTGGACTTCGGCGCGACGGCGGCGAACACGTTCTCGGCGCGCGTTGCCTCCGGTGCGGGCTCCGGGATCAGCGGCCTCGTCGAGGTACGGCTCGACGACGTGAACGCCGAGCCGATCGGCAGCTTCGCCGTCGCGAACACCGGCGGCTGGCAGTCCTGGCGGACCGTGCCCGCGAACATCGCGCCGACCACGGGTGTGCATACCGTGTACCTGCGCTTCACCTCCGGCCAGCCGGCCGACTTCGTGAACGTCAACTGGTTCACGTTCAGCCACTGAGTGTCCTCCACGCTCAGCGGAACCGCGGCGGGTGGCCACGTGGCCGCCCGCCGCGGAACGACACTCCACGAACCGGAGCCGCATCCGGCCCATGAAGGAGAGCCATGCGCGACACGCAGGCCGTACGCCCCACACTCGAGACGGTGGCGCGCCTGGCGGGCGTCTCGCGCGCGACCGTGTCCCGCGTGATCAACGGGTCCGCCGGGGTGACGCCGGGGGTGCGCGAGGCGGTCGACCGGGCCGTCGACCAGCTCGGATACGTGCCCAACCCGGCCGCGCGCAGCCTCGTCTCGCGCCGTACGGACTCGATCGCCCTGGTCGTGCCGGAGCCCGCGGCACGGATGTTCTCCGACGACGCCTTCTTCACCGGCATCCTGCGCGGTATCGGGCAGGAGCTCGAAGCCGCGGACAAACAACTCGTCCTCCTGCTCGCCTCGACCCCCGCGAGCCACCACCGGATCATGCGCTACATCCGCGGCCGGACCGTGGACGGCGTCATCCTCGCGTCCCTGCACGGGGCGGACCCGTTCCCGGGAGAGCTCGCCGCCATGGGCGTCCCCGTGGTCGCCAGCGGCCGCCCGCTCGCCGACAACGCCGTCCCCTACATCGACGTCGACCACGCGGGCGGCGTCAAGGCCGCCGTCGAGCACCTCCTGGCCCAGGGGCGGAGACGTGTCGCCACCATCGCCGGCCCGCAGGACATGGTCGCGGGCATCGACCGGCTCGCCGGGTACCGCGACGCCCTCGGTGCCGCCGGCCTGCGGTCGCTCGTGGAGATCGGCGACTTCACGCGCGAGTCCGGCACGGCCGGCATGCGCCGGCTCCTCGACGACGAGCCCGCGATCGACGCCGTGTTCGTGGCCTCCGACCTCATGGCCGACGGCGCACTGCGCGCGCTCCGCCAGGCAGGTCGCCGGGTGCCGGAGGACGTCGCCGTCATCGGGTTCGACGACGCCACCGCGGCGCGCTCCACCGAGCCGCCGCTCACCACCGTCCGGCAGCCGATCCACGAGATCGGCCGCATGCTCGCGCAGCAGATCCTGAAGCTGGCGTCGGGCGAGGACATCGACCCGGCGCTCGTCCTCCCCACGGAACTGGTGCTCCGCGAGTCGGCGTGAGCCGCCGTCCGTGCCCGGCCGTCAGCCCAGCGCGTCGCGGACCGCGCGGGCGACGTCGTCGGGCGCCGTCTCGCCGTCGAGAACCGTGACCACGATCCGGCGCCGGGGATTGGCGTCCGCGTCCGGCACCGCGCCGCCCTTGCTCACCACGACGGCGCGGCGCAGATCGGCGAACGCCTCCTCGAGGTCGGGGCGCAGATCCAGGGAGGGGTTGCGCAGCCAGCGCCGCAGGATCGCGTTGTGCACCGCCACCACCGACGCCGCGAACGCGATCGACGCGGTCGTGTTCGACCGGTCCGACGGAAGCGTGTCACGCAGGTACTGCGTGAACGCGCGCTCGTAGCGGTGCGTCGTGACCAGCTCGCGGTCCCGCAGCGCCGGCACCTGCTGCAGCAACGCGTACCGGGCCAGCGACGTCTCGCGCTGACCCACGTGATGGTCGAAGACCATGCGCGCCGCCCGGCACACCTCGAGGTACGGCCCCACCTCCGGGTCCCAGCCGTGCCCGACGTCGCCCCCGGCCTCCTCGCTCGCACGGGCCTCCGGGCGGGTGGCGGCCAGCATCACGACCACCTCCTCGAGGAGGAGCTCGTGGTCGGCGAACACGACGTCCTCCTTCGACCGGTACCGCCGGAAGAACGTCGCCCGGCTCACCTGGGCCGCGTCCGCGATCTCCTCGACGGTGGTCTTCTCGTAGCCCTGCCGGGTGAAGAGGTCGACCGCGGCGTCAACCGCCTGAGCGTGCGTGTGAGGTCGGACCGCTGTCATGCACGGCAGGTTACCGCCAGAGTCCGACAGGCGAGGCGCCGCAGCCGTGGGGGTCGCCGCGGAGCGCGAGAACACTGCCCTCTCGCGCCGCGTCTACCGGATCTTGCCGTCGCGGAGCCGCTGGAGATAGCGCACCTCGCGCAGCGCGATGGCGGATCCCAGGACCAGCGGCAAGGCCGCCCACGGGTGCCCCGAGAGGAGCCCGAACAACCCGGCGATCGCCACCACGACCCCGCCGACGACCGTGAACAGGCTCGACCACCGCATGGTGCTCACCGTAGCGGAGTCCGGGACCCGGCGGTCCCGCGGCGGCGGGCGTCGTGCGGACGGATGCCGACGCCGGGCGCCGTCGGACGCAGGCAGGCGTCGGGTGGGCGGCGGTGTCGGGTGGGCGGCCGGGTGGACGGCGATGTCGGACAGGCGGCATAGGGTCGTAGGTATGACCGAGACCACCACGAACCCCGCACCCGTCGTCGACGTGTACGTCGACCCGGTGTGCCCGTTCGCCTGGATCACCTCGCGCTGGGCGCTCGAGGTCGCCCGGCATCGGGACGTCGACCTCACCTTCAAGCTCATGAGCCTCTACCTGCTCAACAAGGACCGCGACGTCACCGCCGACTACCGGGCGCTCATGGACCGCTCACGCGGCATCGGCCGCGTCGCCTGCGCCGTCCAGACCGACCACGGCGCCGAGGCGTTCGCGGCCTTCTACACCGCCGCCGGCACGCGCATCCACCAGGCACGCGACAAGGACTTCGCGGCCGTGACCGCCGAGGCCCTCGCCGAGGCCGGGCTGCCCGCGGCACTCACAGAGGCGGCCGGGTCCGACGCGTACGACGAGGCGCTCGCGGCCTCGCACGAGGCCGGCATGAAGCCCGTGGGCGACGACGTCGGCACCCCGACCATCCATGTCGACGGAGTCGCGTTCTTCGGGCCGGTGCTGCAGTCCATACCGCGCGGCGAGGACGCGGTGCGCCTGTTCGACGGCGCGGTGGCGCTCGCCTCGTACCCCGACTTCTTCGAGCTGAAGCGGACACGGTCGGGGTCGCTGAACTTCGACTGAACGTCACGGGCCGGGGCGGCCGGGACACGGCGTCGGGCGGCGGTCCGGACGGCTGCGGACCACTGCGGGCGGCCCCGGCCGGCCCCGAGTGGTTGCCGACGCTTCGGCCTCCCGTGAAGCCACCGGAAACATGTCGGAACGTTTCCCGCCCCGATGACATTGTTGGAGACATGAGCCTCGATCTGCGCATCTTCACGGAACCCCAGCAGGGCGCGTCGTACGACGACCAGCTCGCCGTCGCCAAGGCGACCGAGGAGCTCGGCTTCAGCGCGTTCTTCCGCTCCGACCACTACCTCGCGATGGGCGGCGCCGACGGTCTGCCCGGCCCCACCGACGCCTGGACCACCCTCGCCGGCCTCGCCCGCGAGACCGAGACCGTCCGGCTCGGCACGCTCGTCTCGTCCGCGACGTTCCGCCACCCCGGCGTGCTCGCCATCCAGGTCGCACAGGTGGACCAGATGTCGGGCGGGCGGGTCGAGCTCGGCCTCGGCACCGGCTGGTTCGGCGCCGAGCACGCCGCCTACGGGATCCCGTTCCCCGACAAGCGGTTCGGCATCCTCGAGGAGCAGCTCGCCGTCGTCACCGGGCTCTGGGGCACGCCCCAGGGCGAGACGTTCTCCCACGCCGGCGAGCACTACACGCTCACCGACTCGCCCGCGCTGCCCAAGCCCGTGCAGGACTGCATCCCGGTGATCGTCGGCGGCGGCGGGCCGAGGCGGACCCCGGCACTCGCCGCACGCTTCGCCGACGAGTACAACCAGGCGTTCCCCGAGATCGACACGATCGGCCCGCGCATCAAGGTCATCGAGCAGGCGCTGTCCGACGCCGGTCGTGGCGCCGACTCGATGGTCCAGTCCGCCGCGCTCGTGGTGGCCGTCGGCGCCGACGAGGCCGAGTTCGCGAAGCGCGCCGCCGCGATCGGCCGTGAGCCCGCGGAGCTCCGCGAGCACGGCGTCGCGGGGACCGTCGCCGAGGCCGCGGACCGGCTGCGGGCCCTGGAGAAGGCAGGGGTGTCCCGGGTGTACCTCCAGGTCCTGGACCTGAAGGATCTGGACCACCTCGACCTCATCGCCCGCGAGGTGCGCCCCCAGCTCGACTGAGCGCGCCCGCGCGTGGCCCGGCAGCGCGCCGCGTGACCGTCGTCGTCCACTACGATCCGCTCCGAACCTCAGGAGCGCCGGCCGATCGGTCCGTGTTCGGGTGAACGGCAGATCGTTCTGCCGATCACCCGAACAGGACCGATCGCACGGCCGGTCGGTCGCACCATGACCGACCGGGCGGAGCGGTCCTGGCGACGAGAGAAGAGGGCCGCATGAAGCTCGGGTGGACGGTGCACGGGGACGGCGCGCGGATCGCGCCAGGGGAGGCCGTGGCGCCCGGTGAGCGGCTGAGCTGGCCCCGGACGGTCGGTATCGGCCTGCAGCACGTGGTCGCGATGTTCGGCGCCACCTTCCTGGTCCCCGTGCTGACCGGGTTCGACCCGGCCGCGACGCTGTTCTTCTCGGCGATCGGCACGGTGGGGTTCCTGCTCATCACCGGGAACCGGCTGCCGAGCTACCTCGGTTCCAGCTTCGCGTTCATCGCCCCGATCGGGGCGGCGACGGCGTCGGGCGGGCAGTCGGTCGCCGTCGGCGGCATCCTCGTGACGGGAGTGTTGCTCGCGGCGGTGGGCGCCGCGGTGCACCTGGCGGGGGCGCGCTGGATCGACGCGGTCATGCCGCCGGTCGTGACGGGCGTGATCGTGGCGCTCATCGGGCTGAACCTGGCGCCGGCGGCGTGGGGCACGTGCGACGAGGGTGGCGCCTGCTCGGGATTCCAGGCGTCACCGCTGACGGCCGTGGTGACGCTGGCCTCGGTCATCGTGATCTCGGTGCTCTTCAAGGGCATCCTCGGGCGACTGTCGATCCTGCTCGGCGTCGTCATCGGCTACGGGTTCGCGGCGGTGCGGGGCGAGGTGGACCTCGCGCCCATCGGGGAGGCGGCGTGGTTCGGGCTGCCGAGGTTCACGGCGCCGTCGTTCGATCCGGCGGTGCTGGGTCTGTTCCTTCCGGTGGTTCTCGTGCTCGTGGCCGAGAACGTCGGGCACGTGAAGTCGGTCGCCGCGATGACGGGGAAGAACCTCGACGGCGTCACCGGCCGCGCGCTGCTGGCCGACGGCGTCGCGACGACGCTCGCCGGCCTGGGCGGCGGCTCCGGTACGACAACGTACGCGGAGAACATCGGCGTCATGGCCGCCACACGGGTCTACTCCACGGCCGCCTACTGGGTCGCGGCCGCCGGCGCGCTGGTGCTGAGCCTGTCGCCCAAGTTCGGCGCGGTGATCAACTCCGTGCCGGACGGCGTCCTCGGCGGGGTCACCACGATGCTCTACGGGATGATCGGCATCCTCGGCGCGCGGATCTGGGTGCAGAACCGCGTGGACTTCTCCGATCCGGTCAACCTCACGACCGCGGCCGTGCCGCTGATCATCGGGATCGCGAACTACACGTGGATCGCGGGGGACCTGCGGTTCGAGGGCATCGCGCTGGGCACGGCGGCGGCGCTGGCGATCTACCACGGCATGCGGCTGATCGAGCGGCTGCGGGGGTAGTGGTACGTCTGGCCGCCGAACAATCGGTCGGTTCGTTCTGATCGACCGATGCCTGGCAGGAATAGCTGCTCGGCGGCGGCCGGACCTCGCCCCGCGAAAAGGTCTTCCCTCGCGACTGAACGCGTGTGTAGCATGTTGAACGTGCGTTCAGCCGAGGAGCGCCCCACGGGGCGGGACCGGACGCCCGTCGCGGACCAGACCGCGCGGGCGCGCATTCGCGATGCCGCCGTGCTGCGCTTCGCCACCGACGGGTTCGGCGCGTCGGTGCGCGCGATCGCCAAGGACGCCGGGGTCAGCCCGGGCCTGGTGATGCACCACTTCGGCTCGAAGGACGCGCTCCGCGAGCTGTGCGACGAGCACGTCCTCGCTCGGATCCGCGAGCTGAAGAACGAGAACATCGACCACGCCGCGGCCGGCGGCAACTTCCTGCAGACCTTCGCGTCCGCCGAGGAGAACGCCCCGATCCTGGGCTACGTCCTGCGCTCCATGCAGGACGGCAGCGCCCTCGCCCGCGAGTTCGTCGACCACATGATCCGCGACGCCGTGCAGTACACCGAGCACGCCGTCGCCACCGGCCTCGCCGTGCCCAGCCGCGACGAGGCCGCTCGGGCGCGCTACCTGACCCTCTCCGCGCTGGGTGCCCTGCTGCTCGAGGTCACCCTGGACCCGCCGGAGGATCCCTCGGATCTCGTGGCGATCCTCAACAGGTTCATGGCGGCGAGCTACCTGCCCCTGCTCGAGCTGTACACCGAGGGATTCCTTACCACTCGCCGCATGCTCGACGACTACCTCATGTACGTCACCGACCCGCCGGACCGCACGGCGGCAGCCGAGTCGGCCTGAACGCCGGGCGATCGGTCCGTCCCCGAACGATCGGCACATCGATCTGCCGATCGATCCTGATCGGACCGATCACCGCCCGCGCCGTCGCCACGCTCGCCGCCGTCCTTTCCGCATGCCGCGTCCGCACACCGCGGGCACGCGGCCCCCACTGGCGTGAACTGGTACCGACAACCAGAGAGCGAGCATCTGATGACCACTGTTTCCTCCGGCGTGCCCGCGATCGAGATCGCGGGCCTCGACAAGTCCTTCGGCTCCGTGAAGGCCCTCGACGGCCTCGACCTGACCGTCCCCACCGGCGAGGTCGCCGGATTCCTGGGACCCAACGGCGCCGGCAAGTCCACCACCATCCGCGTCCTGCTGGGGCTGCTGCGGTCCGACGCGGGCGTGGCCCGCATGTTCGGGCGCGACGTCTGGCACGACGCGGTCGAACTGCACCGGCACATCACCTACGTCCCGGGCGACGTCAGCCTGTGGCCCAACCTGACCGGCGGGGAGTGCATCGACTACCTCACCCGCCTGCGCGGCACGGCCGACAAGAAGGCGCTGCGCGCCCGCAGGGCCGAGCTCCTCGAGCGCTTCGAGCTCGACCCGCGGAAGAAGGCACGCACCTACTCCAAGGGCAACCGGCAGAAGGTCGCCCTGGTCGCCGCCTTCCTCTCCGACGCCGACCTCTACATCCTCGACGAGCCCACGGCGGGCCTCGACCCGCTCATGGAGTCCGTCTTCACGGACTACGTGCGCGAGGCCAAGGAGGCGGGCAGGTCCGTGCTCCTGTCGAGCCACATCCTCAGCGAGGTCGAGAAGGTGTGCGACACCGTCACGATCATCCGCAACGGCACTGCCGTCGAGCACGGCACGCTCGACGAGCTGCGCCACCTCACGCGGTCGAACGTGACCGCCGTGGTCGGGTCCGACCCCGCGCCCCTCGCCCGGCTCGACGCGGTCAACGACCTCCAGGTCACGGCGCACGACGGCGGCACGCGGGTCACCTTCGACGCCGACAACGCCGACATCGCCGGTGTGCTCAGGGCCGTCACCGCGCTGGGCGTGCACAGCATCACGGTCACGCCGCCATCGCTGGAAGAACTGTTCATGCGGCACTACGGCGACGTCATCGAGGCCGACGAGGTCGCGGCCGAGGTGGCGGCCGACGGCGTGCCGTCGGACCGTGCGGCACGCAAGGCCGCCCGGCGCGCGGCGAAGAAGGCGGGTGTGCGATGAGCGCGGTGGCGACCGCTCCGGCCGGGCCGGCGGTGCCCACGATCGGAAGGGCCCGTTTCGGGTCCACGCTGACCGGCACCGGACGGATGATCCGGTTCATCCTGCGCCGGGACCGGGTGCGGATCTTCTGGTGGACGTTCAGCATCGTGGCGTTCTACCTGTACTTCATGGCCGCGCTGGGGACCTTCGACGCGGAGGCGATGGCAGGCCGGGCCGCGCTCATGGAGACGCCCAGCGGGATCGCGATGGGTGGACCGGGCTACGGCGTCGAGGACTACACGCCGGAGCGCGCCGTGGCGAACGAGGGCATCACCTGGTGGGTGATCGCACTCGGCGTGATGAGCATCCTGCACATGGTGCGGCACACCCGGACCGAGGAGGAGTCGAGCCGGTCCGAGCTGGTGCGGGCGAACGTCGTCGGGCGGCATGCGCCGGCCGTCGCGGCGATCGCCACGCTGACCCTCGTGAACGCGCTGATCGCGGTGTTCTCGGCCGGGATCATCGTGGCGATCGGCGGAGAGTACGTGACCGTCGCCGACTCCTTCGGCCTGACCGTCGGGGTGGCTCTGGCATCGATGGTCTTCGGCGTGGTCGCCTTCGTCTTCGCGCAGCTCACCGTGCATGGCCGGGGCGCGATCGGCCTCAGCATGGCGGTGCTCGGCGCGGCGTTCTTCGCGCGGGCAGCCGGCGACATGATGGAGACGCACGGGAGCCCGTTGTCCTGGTCGTCCCCGTTCGCCTGGGCACAGCAGATGCGGCCGTTCGTCGACCTGATCTGGTGGCCGGCGTTGTTGTCCGTCGCGGTCATCGTGCTCTTGCTGCTGCTCGGGTCGTTCCTGGCGTCGCGGCGGGACTTCGGCGGGGGCATGCTCGCGGAGCGCGCCGGCCGCGCGGAGGCCGGGGGTTCGCTCGCCGGTCCGGTCGCACTCGCGTGGCGGCAGCAGCGCTGGGCCCTGTTCTGGTGCTCGCTCGGCCTGGGGCTCATGTGGTTCGCGACCGGAACGATGCTTCCCGACATCGCAGACCTGATGCGCGACATGGTGGAGAGCAACCCCCTGGTGGGCGCGGTCTTCGGCAACGACCCGGACGGCTTCGTCACCGCGTTCCTCGGCATCATGCTGCTGTACGGGATCCTCTGCGTCGCCGCGTACGCGATCGTCATGGGCGGCCGCGCGAAGGCCGAGGAGTCCGCGGGACGTGCCGAGATCGTGCTCGCACGGCCCCTGGCACGGTCCACCTGGTACGGCGCGCAGCTCCTGGTCGCCGGCATCGGGACCGTGGTGATGACGGCCGTCACGGTCTACGCGATGTGGGCCGGGGGAGTCGCGGTCGGCGACGAGACCTTCTCGTTCGGCGACTACACGGAGGTGCTCTGGCCGTACCTCCCGGCGGCGCTCTGCTACCTCGGGTTCACCGCGGTCCTGTACGCGTGGTTCCCGAAAGCGACCGGGCTAGGGTGGCTGCTGCTGGTGTACGGCTTCGTGATCGGCATGTTCGGCAGCCTTATCGAGGACCTTCCCGAGGCGGCGAACTACGCCAACCCGCTGTACTGGGTGCCCGAGGCGTTCGTCGAGAGCCCGGAGCCCTCGCACATGATCGGCCTCGGCGTCGCCGTCGTCGTCCTGTTCGGACTCGCGTTCCTCGGGTTCCGGCGACGGGACATCCCGGCGGTCTGACGTGAGGTGTCCGACGGCGGTCGCGGGCGCGCATCCCGGCGGGGGTGCACCCCCGGCCGTCGTCGGGCATGTCATGGTGTGAACGCCCGACAAGACGTACGAGAAGAAGATGTGCATACAGCACGGACTTTGAGTGATGTGACCGTTTCGATAGGCTGTCCAGCCGCCATGATCGTCGTCGAACTCTAGGATTTCAGCCATGATCTTCAAGGCCGTCGGGGGCGGCCGTCCCTACCCCGACCACGGGCGCACTCGCACCCGGGACTGGGTCGACGTCCCTCCCCGGCAGGTCCGCCTCGACGAACTCGTGACCACCAAGCGCACGCTGGACCTGGAGACCCTTCTCGCGGAGGACTCCACGTTCTACGGCGACCTCTTCGCTCACGTGGTCGAGTACGAGGGCACCCTCTACCTCGAGGACGGGCTCCATCGCGCGGTGCGTGCGGCATTGCAGCAGCGCCCCGTGCTGCACGCGCGCGTCCTCACGATCGGTTAGGTTTTCCTACGTGACAGACCCTTCCTACGACGAGGCGCGTGTCGCCCGGCGTCGTCGCCAGCACGAGCGCCAGGCCGTCGTGTTCGGTGTGATCATCGCCTTCCTGGCGGTCGCCGGGATCTTCGCACTGGCGATGTACACCGGCTCGCTCGTCGGCCCCTTCCAGCGCGAGTTCACGGTGGTGGGCGTGTCACAGCAGGAGGAGGTCCCGGCGCCGTGCCTGCCCGAGGTGGAGGGACAGCCCGACGGCGCACTGCCCTTGCCGTACGCCGACGTCGAGGTGAACTCGCTGAACGCATCGGACAACCAGGGCGTGGCGAAGGCGTTCGAGGACGTGCTCGTCAGCCGGGGCTTCACCGTGCTCGAGCTGGGCACGATGCCCGAGGAGGGCCGGCTCGAGGTCTCCGAGCTGCGCTTCGGGGCGAAGGGCATCGTGCACGCCTACACGCTCGCGGCGCAGTTTCCGTCGATCCGCATGGTCATGGACGACCGCACCGGGGCGAAGGTCGACCTCCTCATCGGTGAGGAGTACGACAGGCCCGTCGACGTCGACGACGTGCCTCCGGTGGACGAGCCGCTCGAGAACGTCGACGGCTGCGTGCCGGCCGACGAGATCACGCCGAAGAAGCGGGCGTTGTCGCTGGAGATGCAGGCCGCGGGCGGAGCCGAGGCCGAGCAGGGCTGATCGCGAGGGGTGTTCTCGCGGCTCGATTGCCCTGCTGCGGTCGGGTGACTGCGGCTGGGTGGCTGTGCGGGTGCCCCTTGGGCTGACTGCGAGCGGGCGCCGTCGCGCGCGTTCCTCGCGGACGACGGCGGGCCCTGCTGCGCGGAGATCGCGTCGTCACGCCGACGGTTCGCCGCACCAGGTGCGGAGGGCCTCCTCGATGTCCCGGGGATCCGGCGCTCCGGCCCACCCGACGTAGCCGTCGGGCCGCACGAGTGTGGCCCGACGGTCGGGCGCCGGGAGAAACGCCACGCGACCGCCCCATCCGGGGAGTGCGCTGCCGCCGAGCACCGCGAATCGGCCGTTCCGGAGGTGCTCGAACAGCCGCGATCCGTCCGGGAACTCGCGGTCCGGGACGCGGCTACCGACCTCCTTCGTGTCGCCCGGGCCGCGGCCGTAGGTGATGCCGAGCCCCGAGATCTGCATGGTCGCGATCCTCGTGACGGTGGCCGAGCCGAGCACCAGGGGTGCCACCATGCCGCGCACCGCGACGGCGAGGCGGGAGTGGAGGGTCGCGATGCGCGCCATGCGCCCGCTGGACCTCAGCACCTCGGCGCCCACGGGGTGGCGGTCGGCGTCGTAGTCGTCGAGCAGGCCGGGGCCGGCGCCGCGGGCGACCGCGGCGAGCCGCCACGACAGGTTGGCGGCATCCTGCATCCCGGTGTTCATGCCCTGGCCGCCGGCCGGGGTGTGGCAGTGGGCGGCGTCGCCGGCGAGGAAGACGCGGCCGACCCGATACCGGGGAACCTGCCGCTCGTCCGAATGGAACCGCGAGATCCAGCGCGGCGAGTGCATTCCGTAGTCGGTGCCGAACGCCTGGCGCGCGGCGGCGGAGATCTGTGCGAGTGAGAGCGGGGCGTCGTCGTCGGCCTGGTCGACGCGGCTCCAGGCGGTCAGGCGCCAGTAGTCGTCGCCGAAGGGTGCGATGAACGCGAAGCCGTGGCGGTTGGTGTGGACGGTCGGCTTCTCGGGCGGCTCGGCGAGCTCGACGTCCGCGAGCATGATGCCGCGCATGACCGGGCCACCCGGGAACGGGAGACCGATCAGGTCGCGGACGGTCGAGCGGACCCCGTCGCAGCCGACGACATAGTCGGCGCGGAGCGTGGCGGCCTCGCCACCGGGCCCGATCACGGTGAGGGAGACGCCGTCCGTGTCCTGGTCGAGACCGGTGACCTCGGTGTCGTGGCGGACGGCGACGCCGAGACGGTCGAGCCGGTCACGGAGGACGCGCTCGACGTAGGGCTGCGGGCAGACGAGCAGGTAGGGAAAGGCGGTCGGGAGCTGGGAGAGGTCGAGCTCGGCATTACCGAACGCGGCCACCTTGTCCATCTTGTAGGTGGTGTACGACTGCACCTCCTCGGCGAGGCCGCGCATGTCGAGCACCTCCATGGTTCGGGCGTGGACGCCGAAGGCGCGCGAGAGGTTGGACAGCTCGGCCGGACGCTTCTCGACGACGGTGACGTCGAGTCCGGCCTCGGTGAGGTCGCCGGCCAGGAGGAGGCCGGTAGGGCCTGCGCCGACGACGATGACCGAGGTCGTCGCCGGCCTCGCCGAGGAGGTGAGGGAGAGTGCGGGGCCAGTCGTGGGTGTCGTGGGTTCCGGCGATTTGGTTGCCATGGCAACCAGCAAAGCGCAACATGGTTGCCATGGCAACCATGTTGCTAGGGTGGTGCACGTGAATCCACAGGCTTCGCTGGACGAGCGCGAGCAGCGCACCTGGTCGGCATTCGTGACGATGCGGCGCGACCTGGAGGCCGTGCTCGCGCGCGGCCTCGCCGAGGACGGGCTCTCCGTCAGCGACTTCGAGGTGCTGGCTCGCCTCGGCCAGGCGCCGGGCGGGGAACTGCGCGCTCGGGACCTGGCCGCCGCGATCGGCTGGGACAAGGCGCGCCTGTCCAAGCACGTGACCCGGATGGCCGGGCGCGGGCTCGTCTCGCGACGCGAAGCTGCCGACGACGGGCGCGGCCAGGTCATCGCGCTCACCGCTGAGGCGGCACAGGTCCTGGTGACCGCCGGTGCGAACCACCTCGCGGCGGTGCGCAGGTACTTCTTCGACCTGATCGAGCCGGACGAACTGGACGTGCTCGAACAGGTTCTCTCGCGGATCAACGCGCGAGCGGCGGAGGGGTGAGGCGATGGCCGGAACGGTCCTGCCGACGCGACCAGCTTGAGGTCGCCGGCTGGACCGCCGGAGCGCGGCGACACGCCCGAGACAGACACACTTTCTGGCCGCTAACCCACGACGGGGGGCAACGGCTTCCGGACGTACGACGACGCGGGACATCTATGAACGATGTCCCGCGTCATCACACTGCGGAGGATGGGGGATTCGAACCCCCGAGGGCGTGAACCCAACACGCTTTCCAAGCGTGCGCCATAGGCCGCTAGGCGAATCCTCCTCGCCCCGTGGGGCGACCGGCCCGACCACATGAATGTGTACCGGGAACGGCCTGACGAGGATACCGGACCGGAGGGGCTGCGGCCGAATCGAAAGCGGGTTGCGGTGGTGTGACGTAGTCGTTCGCCCGTGGTCGGGCGGATGAGAGCGCACGATTCGGGATTCGAGGGTTGCCTCCGTTAGGCTGGGGGCAGACCCCTCGTGCGGCATCACCTCGCCGAACTCCCCCAGGGCCGGAAGGCAGCAAGGGTAAGTGAGCTCTGATGGGTGTGCGAGGGGTCCTTGCTGTCTCCGAGTGTGAAGCGTGCCCGGTCCGCCCGCGGAGCGGTCGAAGGCGGCGTCGTTCCGCCGTAGCGTTCGGACCACCACCCCGGCGTTGTTCGGGCCCTGCCCTCCGCCCGTCAGACGTCGTCGAGACGCCGCCACGCATAGACGGTAGCCGCCGCGCCCGCCGGTAGCACCGCCGCGGTCAGGAGCAACTGCGGCAGCCCGATGTCGGCCGCGGCCTCGACCCCGCCCATCTCCGCCCAGAGCGACGGCGCCGCATACGGGAACCACGGACCCCCGCCGAGCGCGGTGACGAGCTGTGTCACCACGACGACCCCGATCAGCGCCCCGATCGTGCCGAGCGGGCTGCGCGTGAGCGTCGCGACCCAGCCGAACGGGATCGTGAGCCCCGCCGACAGCAACCCGACGACGAGGGCGAGACCCGCCCGGTTCCAGACGCCGTCGTCGAACACCTGACCCGTCACGGCGCAGACGAGCGCCGACGCCGCAACTGTCAGCCCGACGACGCCGGCCACGCAGCCGGCCAGCCACGTGAGATGCACGAGGACCTTGGCGAGCGCCACGCTGGAACGCGACGTCGTCATCCCCGTGCGGGCGCCGGCCAGTCCCGTGGCGATCTCCTGGCCGAACGTCCAGGCCATCGCGAAGCCGCCGGCCATCAGGAGCGCGACGGACAGGATCTGCGCCGCGACGAGGACGTGGGTCTCGGCGAGCGGGCCGGACGCGTACGGGGTGAACTTCGCGGTGGTGATCGTGGCCGCGACGTCGGCGCGGGCGAGCGCCACGGCTCCGACGGAGCCGGCGGGGATCACGAGCAGAAGGAGCGCAGTGGCGAGGCGGACGATCGTGGAGCGCCTGCACAGGAGCCATTCGGTCTCCCACGCGGCGGCGAAGTTGCTCATGGGGCGGGCTCCGGGTGGGAGTGCGTGTCGGCGTCGTGCACCACGTCGAAGAAGCGGCGTTCGAGATCGGTTCCGCCGGGTTCGAGCTCGCCGACGACGCGGCCGTCGTGCACGACGACGATCCGGTCCGCCATCCGCGAGACCTCGTCGAGGTGATGGCTGGAGACCAGGATCGCCGCGCCGCGTGCGGCGAGCTCGCGGATCAGGTCGCGCACGACGACCACCCCGCGCGGGTCGAGGGCGCTGGTGGGTTCGTCGAGCACGACGGCTTCAGGGGAGTGGACGGTCGCGCACGCGATCCCGAGGCGCTGCCGATTGCCCTGGGAGAGGGTGCGGGATCGGGCGTCCGCCCAGGGTTCCAGCGCGAGGTGCCCGACGGCGGTCGTGGTGGCCTGGTCGGCGGCAGTGCGGTCGAGGCCGTGGAGGCGGGCGGCGGAGCGGATGTTCTCCGTGACGGTGAGATCCGGGTGGGCGAGCGGGGCATCGACGAGGTGGCCGAACCGGCGTGCGGCGTGTTCGGGCAGGTCGCGCGGGTCGTGGCTGAAGAGTTTGGGCGTGCCGCTGCCGGGGCGGAGCCGCCCGGCCAGGACGCGCATCGCCGTCGTCTTGCCGGCGCCGTTGAAGCCGATCATGGCGACGACCTCGCCGGGGTGGACGGCGATCGAGAACCCGTCGAGGGCGACGCGGGCGCCGAACGAGTGCGAGACGTGGTCGAGCTCGAGGACCGGGGTCATGGCGCCTCGAAAACGGCGCCCTCGGCCGACGTGCCGTTCTCGGCCGGAGCGATGCTCTCGGCCGGGTTCTCGGCTGGAGCGGTGTCGTCGGTCGGAGCGGCGTCCTCGGCCACGACCTCCACCTCGTAGCCGTCCTCGTTCTCGAGGTAGGCGGCGTAGTGGTCGGGCCCGCCCGCGAACGGGTGCTGATCGTGGAACATCAGGGTCCAGCCGTGCGAGTCCGCCTCGGCGACGATCTCGTCGACGTCGGCCCTGTGCCCGCCGTGGAACGCGAGGTGGTTCAGGCCGGGGCGCCGCCGGTCGTGGAGCGGGCCGGAGAGGGCAGGGCTCTGTTCGACGACGACATAGGTGCCGTCGAGGATCCAGCTGACGCCGTTCGACCAGCGCTGGTGCTCGACGTAGCCGAGGCGGCCCAGGAGCCAGCCCCAGGCACGCTCGGCTCGCGTCAGGTCGGGTACCCAGAGCTCGACGTGATGCAGCCTCCCGCGACTCATAGGCCCATCCTTGCAGGTGGTGACCGCGGGCTTCTACGGGACGATGCGCTCCCCTTTTTCGATGCGGCCGGACCTACGAGGCGAACGCGTCGACGCCACGCCTACGTATCAGAAGGGCGGGTCCTCGGGCGTCTCCGGGCGATCGGCGAGGTCGGGTCGCGGCTCCGGCGGGATGGTGGTCCTGGCCTTGATGTACTCCTTGAAGCTCGTGGGGTCCGGGTCGGTGCTGGTGGGGGCCTTCGTGTAGCGGTGGCCGGTGGGCGCCGTCCAGTACGTGATCCCGGACTCGGGATCACGATGTACTCGCCAGCCGTACCTCGTCTTCAGCCGGTGGTGGGTGCGGCACAGGGCATGGAGGTTGTCGGCGCGGGTCTGGCCTGGCTCGCCCGGCGCGTAATGGTGCCCCTTGTCGTAGGGGTCGATGTGGTCGAGATCGCACCACCGGGCGTCGATCTGGCAGCCGGGCCCGCGACACGTGGCGTCGCGGAGGCGCACGGCGTCGGCCAAGGGCTTCGGAGGCTGGTAGGCGCGGGTGGAGTAATCGGTCAGGACGCCGGTGACCGGGTCGGTCACCAAGCGATACCAGGTGGAGTCCGGGTCGAAGGCGACCCGGGCGCCGGTGATGGCGCTGAGCGGGCCGAAGCCGTCCAGCCACGCGGCTCCGCCGCCGACGTCGGCATCGCCATCGGCATCAGCTGTGGTCTCCGGTGATCCGACTTGCGGTGATTCGTCTTGGGGAGCGCCGGCCGCATCCGGTGTACCGCTCGTGCCGGCGTGGGTGCGCAAGGCGTCCAGCGGGACGGTGACGCGCACGACCGGGCGGGTAGGCGTCAGCCGCACGATCGGCCACTCGTCGCGCTCGGTGTCGCGCTCGGTGTCGCGCTCGGTGTCGTGGCCGGCATTGCCGCTCCGCCCGCCGTCGCTTCGCCCGTCATCGTGGTTGTGGCGGCTGTCGTCGTTCTGGTGGTCGTCGTCGTTCCGCCCGCCGTCCTCGTTCTGGTGGTTGTCCTCGTCCTGGCCGGCGTTGCTGCTCGGGCCGCAGTCGCCGGTCTGGCTGTCGACGGAGTCCTGGATGCCCGTGTCCGTCAGATCCCGGCGCTCAGGCACGAGACGGCCCGTCACGATGGAGGTCAGCACATCGGCGCGGAGCTGGCCCAGCGTGCGGGAGTCGTCGGTGCGTCGCATCTGATGCGCGAGGTCGTCGATCACGCCCCACACGGCCGCGGAGTCCACGGCGGGCAGGAACGCGGTCAACGTGCCCATCTCGTCCTCGCACACGTCGTGGAACACCGCCCGTGACTCCGCGGCGGCCTTGCTCTCCTTGCCCGGGTCCAGGCTCCGGGCCCGCTTCCGCATCTCGGTCGCGAGCCAGTGAGCAGACCGCTCCGGGGCGATCGGCAGCAACTCCTCGATCGCCCCGGCGCGCTGCTCGTCGGTCAGGGAGCGCCCGGCCAGCAACAGGGCATCGGCCCGTGGCGCGTCGATGCGGCCGGTGCCGAGGTGGTCGATCACCACCGGGTGGCGCAGGCCGGCGGCGGCGCGCACGGTGATCGCACGCCCGGTCTTCCGGGTCTCTCGCAGTTCGCCGGAGACCATCGTGGTCGTCTGCTCGAAGCCGGTGAATCCTTCCGAACGCAGCACCAACTCACCGGCGGCGCGCGCCTGCACGCCTGCCGCCCAGCCGGCCAGGCTCGCCGCGGCGCGCACCATGTCTGCCAGGACGTCGTCGGGCAGGTCGGCAACGTGAGCGGCGAGTGCGTCCAACGCCCGGCCGGTGCTGGTGGGTTCCTTGCGCTCCAGGCCCGCACGGGACATCTCGACCAGCCGCGCGATTCGCGAACCGTCGTGCATGGCACCTGCCCCCTGTCGGCGAGATCGACCTGTTAGCTATCGTGTTTGATCATACGGAGGTCAAGGGCTGAATGCCTCCTAAGATCAGAATCTGTGTACAAGAAGGATTTTCCACAGATTGATGTCCTCGTCTGTGCGCCACCGTCAAGTACCTGTACTCCTCGGGTCGCCTCCCCTCTCTGGCGAAGGAGCGGCAGCCGGAGGGTGACCTCGGGCTCAGGCCGCCATGCCTGTCGGCGCGGTGAGCCGCCACGCCAGTCGGCGCCGGGGAGCCGCAACCATGCCTGTCGACGCCGAGCGCCGCCGCCATGCCCGCCGGCGCCGGACACCCTACGGTGGGCGTATGGCGAGCGACGAGATCCCGGGTTGGCTCAAGCGGGCGTTCGCGGTGCCGAACGCGCTGTACCGCTACCGCCTGGGCCGGCTCCTCGGGCATCGATTCGTCCAGCTCACGCATGTCGGGCGGCGCAGCGGCCGCACGTTCAGCACGGTGGTCGAGGTCGTGCACTACGACCGGACCACGGGCGAGACCTTCGTCGTGTCCGGCTTCGGACACCACTCCGACTGGCTGCTGAACGTCCAGGCCGACGGCGGCGTGAAGGTCAGCTTCGGGGGGACCCCGCGAACGGCGTCGTACCGCATCGTCCCGGTCGACGAGGCGGCCGCGGTGTTCGCCGGGTACGAGCGCCGCAACCGGCTCCTGATGCTGGTCGCCCGGCCGCTGCTCACCAGGCTCGCCGAGTTCGACTACCGGAGCACCGACGACGATCGGCGCCGCCTCGTCGAAGTCCTGCCGATGATCGCGCTCCGTCCGGCCTGATCGCCGTACGACGCCGGAGACCGTGTCGCGTCGCCGGCCCGGGCGGCGTGGCCGCTCACGTCGTTGCCGTTCCCTCCCGAGCCGTCCCCGACGATGCTCCGCCGGCCTCGCGGTCGAGCCACGCCGCCAGGAGGTCGAAGCTGAGGGGCGCGATCGGGTGCGGCGTCATCGGTGCCACGGGATCGATCCATCTCAGTTCTTCCAGCTCCGCCTGCGCCCGCGGGCGCTCGCCCGGCGCGAGCCGGACCACGAAGGCGTGCGCATCGACGCGATGATCCGGCTCGTTGGCGGCGGGCGCGCCGAACTTCCCGAGCGGCACGGGGCGCGCAGGGTCGAGCACGAGCCCGACCTCCTCCTCGAACTCACGCAACAACGCGGCCATCGGGTCCTCGCCGGGTTCGATCTTGCCGCCCACCTGCATGAACGACGTCGTACCGCGCTTGCGGACCAAGAGGTGACGCCCGTCTGCACCGACGACGACCGCCGCGACGATCCGCAGCGTGGTCACGGAGGCCGTCACGCCTGATCGACCTTCTCGTCGATGACCGTGCCGCCCAGCACCTTCACGACCAGGGGCACACCGACGAGCCCGTTGCCGCCGGTTTCGAGGTCCGGGTCGTCGGCCGAGAGCTCCTCGTACGAGGCTCCCCCTGCGCCCGGGGTGGCGGACGTCTCCTGCGCGGCCGGCCCGGCGGCGCCTCCGGTGACCGGATTGCGTGCCGCCTGGGCCCGGCGCAGCGCCTCCCGGGCACGCTCGGCTCCGGTCAGCCGACTCGGTGGCTCCTGGGTCGCGTAGACGGATTCAGGAACAGGAGGCGACGTGGCTCCGCCGACGCCGCTGCGTTCGAGGTCGTCGTCGTAGCCGGGCGGAGGCTCCGGGATCGGCTCGTCGTCCGGCGGTGCGGCGCTCGCCGTCGCGGCTCTGCCGCGTGTCGGCCGCGCTCCGTCAGGAGTCGACGTCGGATCCGGCGACGCGCCAGGTGAAGGATGGGGTGGCGGAGCGGGCGCCGACACCGGTGCGGTGCGCTCGGCCACCGCGACGGCGGTCGATCCGCCCTCGCCGGAACCATCGTTCGCGCTGAGGCCGCCGACCGCCCCTGGTGCGCCGCTCGCGGTCCTGGCCTGGACCGCGGTGGTGTCCCACACGTCGACCGTCTCCGGGCCGGTGCCTCCGCCGCCGTTCCCGCCACCGGTCGAGCCGGGGATGTCGGCAGCACTCGCGTCCTCGGTGACACCCGAGCCGCCGGTCGAGGACGGCACGTTGGTGTCCTCGCTTGCCTGAACACCAGGAATCGGCACCTCCGGCCAGCCGTCGGAGTCTGCGGGCATGCCCGTCGCGGCCGACGAAGCCGCGTCCGCAACCGACCCTCGTGAGCCCTGGCCGTTGTGCTCCGCACCGGTCGATGCCCGCGGACCGGTCGTACGGCGCTGCCCCGCACGACCGGACGGGCCGCTGTCCGACCCGGGACCACCCCCGGTCCCTCCGGAACCGCTTCCCGGACCGCCCGCCGGACCGGTGCTGCCGCCCGGCCCGCCGCCGGAGGGGTCGGAGCCCCCGGCGGAGCCCGGGCCCTCGCCCACGATGCCCTCCACCCTCACCTGGATGCCCAGGGTCTGGTAGACGGCCTCCTCGACGGCACTCGTGTGGCGGGGGTTCGCGAAGGCCCGAGCGAGGCCGTCCGCGCGGAAAGCCAACCTCAGTACCCCGGCATCAAGACTCGCGACCTGCGCGTTCTGCCCGACGAGCGACCACGTGACCCGCGCCGCCGACAACGTCTCCAGCACCTCCGGCCAGCGTCGACGCACCTCTTCGGTGGTCATCGCGCCCGAGCCGGCCGGAGCCGGCTCGGACGAGGCCGGCCGGTCGGGTTCCTGGCGCCCCTGTTCCGCCGACGCCTCGGACGGCTGGGCGGGATCCGGCACCCGCACCGGCTGGTCCTGCTCGACGGCATTCTGAGAGCGCGGCGCGACCGCCTCCTCGGCTCGTGCCCCGGGTGTGGCCTGGGCGGAAGCCATCTCCTGAGGGTCCGTCGCGGCGCTCTCGTCCGACTCCGGCGGACCGGCGGGCGCGCCTATCGCCGGTGATCCCGGCGCGGACCCGCCCGACGCGGACCCGCCCGATGACGAGCCTCCCGCCGCCGTTCCACCCGCCGGCGCTCCCTTCCTCGCCCGGTTCGCCTCGACGACAGCTCGCGCGGCCGCGGCGCCCGTCAGCCCGCCGCCCACGTCTCCGGCAGGAACCGGCTCGGTTCCGGTGCTCGCGGCCGTCTGCGTGGTGTTGCCCCCGCCGGCCTGGACCGCGATCCCCCCGCGTTCCAGCCGGTCGATGCGCGCGGCGAGCCCGGCGGATCCGTCGTCGGCTCCGGGGAGCAGGAGCCGCGCGCACAGCAGTTCCAGATGCAGGCGCGGCGACGTCGCGCCCGTCATCTCCGTCAGCGCCGCGTTGACCAGATCGGCCGCGCGCGACAGCTCGGCCACGCCGAGCCGGCCCGCCTGCGCCCGCATCCGCTCGAGCTGGTCGGCGGGAAGGTCCCGCAGCACGGCGTCCGCGGCGTCACCGGAGACGCCGATGACGATGAGGTCGCGCAGCCGTTCGAGCACGTCCTCGACGAAGCGCCGCGGCTCGTGCCCGGTGGCGATGATCTGGTCCACGACCCGGAAGATCGATGCCCCGTCGCGTGCCGCCAGCGCATCCACGACGTCGTCCAGCAGGGACGAGTGCGTGTAGCCCAGGAGCCCGACCGCCAGGTCGTAGCCGACCTCGCCGCCCGATGCCCCGGCGATGAGCTGATCCATCACGGACAGCGAGTCGCGCACCGATCCGCCGCCGGCCCGCGTCACCAGAGGCAGCACGCCGGACCCGACCTTGATGCCCTCCGCGTCGGACAGCTTCTCCAGGTAGGGCGACAGCACGTCCGGCGGGACGAGCCGGAACGGGTAGTGGTGCGTACGGGACCGGATGGTGCCGATCACCTTGTCCGGCTCGGTGGTCGCGAAGACGAACTTGATGTGCGGCGGGGGCTCCTCGACGATCTTCAGCAGGGCGTTGAAGCCCTGGGGCGTCACCATGTGCGCCTCGTCCAGGATGAAGATCTTGTACCGGTCCCGAGCGGGGGCGAAGGTGGCGCGCTCGCGCAGGTCGCGGGCGTCGTCGACGCCGTTGTGACTGGCGGCGTCGATCTCGACGACGTCGAGGGACCCCGATCCTCCGCGGGCCAGCTCGACGCACGACTCGCATTCGCCGCACGGGGTGTCGAGCGGACTGTCGGGGGTGTTGCGGTGACAGTTCAGCGTGCGCGCGAGGATCCGGGCCGACGTCGTCTTGCCACACCCGCGCGGGCCGCTGAACAGGTAGGCATGGTTGACCCGCCCGCTGCGCAACGCCTGCATGAGGGGTCCCGTCACGTGCTCCTGACCGATCATGTCGGCGAACGTGTCGGGCCGGTAGCGGCGATACAAGGCGGTGGTCACGCGAGCAACGATAGACGGGGACACCGACACTGACGAAGGGTGCGGCGAATCGTGCGGGCTGCGCGTCGAGAGGCGTGCCGGGACCGGATCCCGGGCGAACCAGCCAGGGCCGCCTACCACTCCCGGAGAGGGCGACGCGAGGCGGTCGACACCCGGCGCGGCTCAGTGCGCCGTCACGTTCGACCAGTACAAACCAGGCACGCAGCCGAGCTCGCCGATCTCGAGCTGCACCCGCGGGAAGTCCGTGTAGCGGAACGGCTCGTCGTCTCCGACCCGTACGCCCACCAGGCAGTCGCGGTGCCCCGGCCCCATGACCGAGGCGGCCAGTTCGTCTCCCTCGCGCCGCACGGCCACGGTGTGGTCGGGGAACGCTTCCTCCAGCGCCGCCAGCACGCTCGCCTCGTTCGAATCGGGACCAGCCTCGGAGAGCAGACCGAGCAGCCGCTTCTCGTTCTTCGGCGACGAGGCGGACTCGACCTTCCAGGGCGCCGCGGGATCCGGTGCCGTTGAGAACTCACCGCTCGATCCCGGCGCGGGGCAGTCGATCGGGGCCAGGCCGGCGGCCTCGTCGTACTCGTAGTAGCCGACCGTCAACCGGTAGCACCGGACGGCGTGCCCCGCCGAACGATCGCGAGTGAAGAGGGCGCCGGCCGATCCACCGTGGACGACGACCTCGATGCGGACATCCACCCGCGCGCCGTCGGCCTCGTTCGTCGTTCCGTCCCAGCCCAGCACCTCTACGGTGACGTCGGCGTTCCGCTCGTCGGCGAGCCGAGGGTCCGGCTGCTCCAGGAAAACGCTCTCGGCGATCTGTTCGGCGTGCAGTACGCCGTTGCTGTTGTGGAGCGGAACGACGGCCTCGTCGGCGATGACCGCCGCAGTGTCGGCCGCCTCCCGCTCGGCGATCCGGTCGCCGTTCTGGGGCGTCGCCAGATAGATCCCGTATCCGACGACCGCCACGACGGGCACCACGATCACCACGGCCAGCGTCCAGGCGATGACCAGCCCGGTCGTTCGCCCCCGGGAGCGCCCGGCCGACGGCGGGTCTGGCTTGCGAGGGGTCCGGTCCATGAACCCTGTATAGCGCTCCGTGACGAGGGCCCGACCACAATCACCAGGCCTCTACCATCGACACGTGACGACGACGCGCGACCTCCCTCGCTCCAGCCCCGAGGCCGAAGGACTGAACCCGGCGGCGGTCCTCCGCCTGGTGGAGAACCTCGACCGCCTGGACTCGGTGCACAGCTTCATGTTGCTGCGGCACGGGAACGTCGTCGCCGAGGGCTGCTGGACGCCGTACGACGCCGCCACGCCGCACGTCATGTTCTCCGTGAGCAAGAGCTTCACCAGCCTCGCCGTCGGCCTCGCGATCTCGGACGGGCTGCTCGGCCTGGACGACAAGGTCCTGGACCACTTCGCCGCCGAGGCGCCCGACTCGCGGTCGGACAACCTGCGTGCCATGACGATCCGGCACCTGCTGACCATGAGCGCCGGCCACGACGTGTCGACGATGGAGGCGATCGTCCCCACGAACCTCGGGCTGCGCGACGCCGACTGGGTCCGCCAGATCCTCGCCATGCCCGTTCCGTACGAGCCGGGCTCGCGGTTCGTCTACAACACCGGGGCCACGTACCTCGCCGGCGTCGCCGTGCAGCGCCGCACCGGCCGCCGGCTGCTCGACTACCTCGGCGAGCGCGTCCTCGGGCCGCTCGGCTTCCAGGGCGCCACCTGGGAACAGGACCCGGACGGTCTCGACGTCGGCGGCTACGGGATGCGCGTTCGCACCGAGGACCTGGCGAAGCTCGGGCAGCTCTGCCTCCGGCGCGGGCAGTGGGACGGCGCCCAGCTCGTCCCGGCCGAGTGGATCGACGCCGCCACCTCCCGCCAGATCGACAGCACCCACGACGACTGGCCCGAGTGGCGTCAGGGCTACGGCTACCAGTTCTGGCGCTCACGGTTCGGCGCGTACCGGGCCGACGGCGCGTTCGGCCAGTACGCGATCGTCTGGCCCGAGCACGACGTCGTCCTCGCGATCACCTCGGGCCTGCAGAACCTGCAGTCGGTGCAGGACGCCGTGTGGGACGGCCTGCTCCCCACGCTCGACCCGGCCGCGGCGCGGGAGGCGGGGCTGCCGCCCGTCGCACGGGGTATCGCGCCGTTCGATGGTCCGCCGTTCGATGGTGCCCCGTTCGATGCCGCCGAGTCGCCGGGCGCTGCGGGGGAGACGGAGCAGCCCGCTGGTGGTGCGCAAGGAACGCCCGCGCCGGACGGCAGCCCGCGACCGTCGTCGCGCATCGTGCCGCCCGACGACGGCGTCACCTGGGACCTGCACCTCCCGCTGCCCGCCGGCGGGCACACCGGGCCCACGACGTCGGCGACCGGCAGGACCTATCGCATGGGCCCGAACAGCGGCGGCCTCGAGGCCCTGGAACTGAGCCGGGACGACGACGGCCGCCTGGTCCTGCGCGAAGAGATCGGCGGCACGGAACGGACGCTCGGGCTGGGGGACGGCGAGTGGGTGCGGCAACGGGTCGACCTCGCCGACGGGCCGGAGGAGCTCGCCTGTGCCGCCGCCTGGACCGCGACGGACACGCTGGTGGTGCGCATGATCGCCGTCGGCACGCCGTTCGCCTGGACGCTCACGCTTCGATTCGACGGCGACGGCGACGGCGACCGCGTGGCCGCCTCTCTCGACCAGAACGTGTCGTTCGGCGAGACCCACCTGCTGGACGCGACCGGCACGGCGACCGAGCCGGAAGCGGCCGCCTGACGGCCGACTGGAGCGGGGCCCTGGCCCGACGGGGCGGTTCGAATGCCGAGGCGTCCGCCCTGTGACCGGAACCGGGCGGCTCGAGGGCCGACGTGTCCGTCTCGTGGCCGGACCAGGCGGCTCGACGGCCGACGCCTTCGTCCCATGGCCCGACCGGGCCGCCGGCCCCAGCCCGACGCTCGGCCACGACTCGGCCACAGTTCGCCCTCCGACGAGCACTTTCGTAGCTCGTGTCGGTGGTGGCCGCTAGCGTTCGCACCATGTCCCCAGACAGCGGAGTAACTGCGCACGGCGTGCGGCGGTCCTTCGGGAGCGTCCAGGCGGTGGCCGACGTCGACCTCGTGGCCGCGCCCGGTCGCGTGACGGCGTTGATCGGGCCCAACGGGTCCGGCAAGACGACACTTCTCCTCGTGCTCGCCGGGCTGCTCACCCCCGATGCGGGTACCGTCTCCGTGGCCGGGTTCGATCCGGTCACCCAGACCTACCAGGCCCGTTCGCGCACCGGCTGGATGCCCGACGTGTTCGGCACCTGGGACTCCTTGACGGCCCGCGAGGTGCTGACCACCGTCGCCGCCGCCTACCGGATCCCCGCGGGGGACGGCGAACGGCGCGCGGCCGAGCTTCTCGATCTGGTGCATCTCTCCGAGCTCGCCGACCAGCCCGCCCACGTGCTCTCCCGGGGGCAGAAGCAGCGCCTGGGCCTGGCGCGCGCCCTCGTGCACGATCCCGAGGTGCTCCTGCTCGACGAGCCGGCATCCGGCCTGGATCCCCGTTCCCGCGTCGACCTGCGGGTGCTGGTGCGGCGGCTCGCCGCCGCGGGCAAGACCGTCCTCGTCTCCTCGCACGTGCTGACCGAACTCGACGAGATGGCCGACGACGCCGTCTTCATCTCGCGCGGCCGAACGGTCGCCGCGGAAACGATCGAGTCGGCGGGCGAGACCCGTCAATGGCGCATCAGCGCCCTCGACCGGGACGTGCTCGTGGCGCATCTCGACCAGGCCGGCGTCACCTACGTCGTCGAGCCCGACGACGGTGCGGGCGTCCTCGTCCCGCTGTCCGACGAGACCGAGGCGTCCGCCCTGCTCGGCGACGCCGTGCGTGCCGGGGTCGACGTGGTGAGCCTCGCCCCGGCGGGTGGCGTGCTGGAACAGAAGTACCTGGCGCTCGAGGAGGAACGGCGATGACCGGGACGACGACGGAGGCGGGCGCGCCCGCGCCGACGGGGACGACGGCGGCCGCCGGAGCCGAGCGTGGGACCTGGTCCCTCTCCTGGCACGGGTTGCGCACCGTCACGCGACTGGAGCTGCGCCAGCGCGTGCGGTCGACACGGTGGAAGCTGGCGCTCGTGCTGTGGGTGGTGGTGGTCGGCGTGATCACCGGGCTCACCACGTGGGCGCTCACCGTCGAGGCGCGGGACTCGTACTACACCGGAACGGGCGAGCCCCTCGGCGGGATGATCTACAGCATCGTGGTGTTCTTCGTGCTGTTCCTCGGACTGCTCGTCGCCCCCACGCTCTCGTCCGGAGCGATCAACGGCGACCGAAACGCGGGCACCCTCGCGACGCTGCAGGTCACGATGCTCAGCCCGGCGGAGATCGTGCTCGGCAAGCTCGCCGCGTCCTGGCTCGCGGCGCTCGCGTTCCTCGTGGCGAGCGTGCCGTTCATCCTGTGGGCGCTGCTCGCCGGCGGAATCACCGCACTCGCTCTCGTGGGCACGCTGTTCATGCTGGCCGTGGTGCTCGGCGTCGTATGCGCGATCGGGCTCGGCTTCTCGGCGATCGTCACCAAGCCGTCCGCGGCCGCGGTGCTCACCTACCTGACGATCGGGACCATCACGGCCGTGCTGCCGATCCTGTTCGGGCTGCTGGCGCCGCTGACCACCACGGACGACCAGGTGCGCGTCTGGGCGGAGACGTCCTACGACAGCGAGACGGGTTTCGCCGAGGGATGCGAGTGGCAGACGCACACGATCCCGGTCTGGCATCACGAGCGCACCTGGTGGATGCTCGCGCCAAATCCGTTCGTCCTCGTGGCCGACGCGCAGCCGCTGACCGCGGACATCGACGAGATGGACGACATGAACCTGCTCGCCATGCTGCAGTACGGCGTGCGGTACGCGATGACGGACGAGAGCACGGAGCGAAACGAGTGCTGGACCGGGTACGACGGGCCCGACCCGGACGCGCCCGTCGAGGAGACCGAGGTCACCGACCGGATGGCGTGGCCGTGGGGTCTCGGATTCGACCTGCTGCTCGGGGGCGCGGGCGTCGCCGTCGCCGTACGCCGGCTGCGGATCCCGACCGGTGTCCTGCCGAAGGGCACCCGCGTGGCCTGAGCGGCCGGTCCTGCCGGTCAGCGGCCAGCTCTCCGGCGGCTGGTTCCTTGGCGGTCGGTCCGGTCACCGCGACGGCGGATGGTCCGGTCACCGCGGCGGCGGCCGGCTCGGTCACCGCGACCGGGCGCCCCGCGGCGGCCCTGGTCATCGCTGCGGCCGATCTCCGCGGCCTCCGGTTCAGGCGTGCAGCGCGTCGTACTCCGCCTCGGCGGCGACGTCGTCGTCGACGTCGAGGCGGAGGTGTGCCAGCACCGACTGCAGCACGCGCAGCGCGGACGCCGCGCGTTCACCCCACACGGAGAAGTAGCTGAACTGCCACCACCACAGCGCCTCGAGCTCGTGCCCGGCGTCGTAGTGCTGCAGGCCCTTGGCCACGGCCTCCGCCACGCACGCCAGATCACCGGAGAGCGTGGCCGGCCCGACCTCCTCACCGAGCATCGGGTCGGAGACCTCGAGGTAGTCGTCGAACCCGTCGAGGAGCCGCGACAGCGCGTCGCGCAGCGGATCCATGTCCGTCTCGGGGCCGGCGTCGGGCTCGAACCGCTCGGCCGGGACGACGTCGACGATCGCGGCGAGCCGCGCGCCGACGGCGAGGAGGTCGCTGGTGGCCAGCACCAGGAGCGAGAGCTCGGCGCCCGGCATCGATCCGGACGCGATCTTCGTCATCGTCGACAGAAATGTTCTGGCCTGGGCGGATGCCTGGTCGGCAACTTCGCGGAGGTCGGAGTCCGCGGCGATCTCGCTCATGGTTGTCACCCCTGTGATCAGCTGCCGACGATCCGCCGGCCTTCGAATGCCCGCCCGAGGGTCACCTCGTCGGCGTACTCCAAGTCTCCCCCGACGGGCAGTCCGGACGCCAGCCTCGAGACGGTGATTTCCAGCGAACCGATCAATCGGGAAAGATAGGTCGCCGTTGCCTCGCCCTCGACGTTGGGGTCGGTGGCGATGATGACCTCCTGGACCGTGCCGTCCGCCAGCCGGGACATGAGCTCCTTGATCCGCAGATCGTCCGGGCCGACGTTCTCGATCGGATTGATCGCTCCGCCGAGCACGTGATAGCGGCCACGGAACTCACGGGTGCGCTCGATCGCGACGACGTCCTTGGGCTCCTCCACCACGCAGATGACGTCGTCGCTGCGGCGCGGGTCCGCGCAGATGCGGCAGCGCTCGGCCTCGGCGACGTTGCCGCACAGCTCGCAGAACCGCACCCGCCGTTTCACCTCCACGAGCGCGTCCACCAGCCGTTTCACCTCGTGATCGTCCGCCGCGAGCAGATGGAACGCGATGCGCTGCGCGCTCTTGGGGCCGACGCCGGGAAGTCGCCCGAGCTCGTCGATCAGGTCCTGGACCGCGCCTTCGTACACGCGGGACAGCCTACGCGGGCACTCCGACATCGACGACGGCGAACGCGGCGTGGTCAGGCGGCCTGGCGTCGCCCCGCTACGACGGTGTCAACGCGCACGACCGTGTCGCCACGCCACGACCGCCGCGCCGCGCACGACCGCGTCACCGCGCCACGGCCGATTCACCCCGCCATGACCCGGCCGCCGGACACCCGCGCCCGCCCGCCCGGCGCCGGGAGAGAATGCGCAGCGTGCCCGAGCTCGATCTCCTCACCATCGCTCTGCTCCTGTTCGCCGCGCTCGCTGCCGGCTGGGTGGACGCCGTCGTCGGCGGGGGAGGCCTGATCCAGCTCCCGGCCCTGCTCCTTGTCCCCGGGATCACCCCGGTCCAGGCGCTCGCGACGAACAAGCTCGGCAGCATCCTGGGCACGGCGACGTCGTCGATCACGTACTACCGGCGCGTGGGGCCGGATCTGCGTACCGCCGGCCCGATGGCGGTCACCGCGCTCGCCGGGGCGGTCGGCGGGGCGGCCCTCGCGGCGCTCATCCCGGCGGACCTGTTCAAGCCCGTGATCCTGCTCGTGCTCGCGGGAGTGCTCGTGTTCACGCTCGCACGGCCGAGGCTCGGCGAGTACGACGACCTGCGCTGGGTGGGCAACGGTCACCGCCGGATCGCGGCGGCGATGGGTCTGCTCATCGGCGGCTACGACGGCCTGCTGGGGCCCGGCACCGGGACGTTCCTCGTGATCGCGCTCGTGAGTGTGCTCGGGTACGCGTTCCTGCCGGCGTCGGCCATCGCGAAGATCGTGAACTTCGCGACGAACCTCGGCGCGTTGATCTTCTTCGTGCCCGCGGGGCACGTGCTCTGGACGCTCGGCCTCGGCCTCGGCGCGGCGAACCTCGTGGGCGCGTACCTCGGGGCGCGGATGGCGGTGGCGCGGGGGTCGCGGTTCGTGCGCGTCGTCTTCGTGCTTGTCGTTGCGATCCTGATACTCCGGCTTGGCTGGGACGTGGCCGAGGATTGGGTGTCCTGAAGGGTGGACGTCCTGGAGTCGTGTCCGACACCCGTCGTAGCCTTGGCGAGCAAGCAGACCGATCCCGGCGGGCCGTTGAAAGAGACGGAGGCCGGCAACAGGAAGCAGGCACATGGCACTTGTCGTGCAGAAATATGGCGGTAGCTCGGTCGCTGACGCGAAGAGCGTCAAGCGGGTCGCGAAGCGTATCGCCGAGGCGAAGCGGGCCGGGAACGACGTCGTGGTCGTCGTCTCCGCGATGGGGGACACCACCGACGACCTCCTGGACCTGGCCGCACAGATCAGTCCTCTCCCGCCGAAGCGCGAGATGGACATCCTCCTCACCGCGGGCGAGCGCATCTCGATGGCGCTGCTGGCGATGGCCACCAACAACCTGGGGATCAAGGCGAAGTCGTTCACGGGCCCGCAGGCAGGCGTGCTCACCGATGCCGCCTACGGGAAGGCGCGGATCGTGGACGTCGTCCCGCACCGCATCCGGACGACGATCGAGAAGGGCCAGGTCGCGATCGTGGCCGGGTTCCAGGGCGTCAACAGGAAAGAAGACGACGTCACCACGCTCGGCCGCGGCGGTTCGGACACGACGGCGGTGGCGCTGGCGGCCGGCCTCGGCGCCGACGTCTGCGAGATCTTCACCGACGTGGACGGCGTGTTCACGGCGGACCCGCGCATCGTGCCGACGGCGCGCAAGATCCACCGCGTCACCTACGAGGAGATGCTGGAGCTCGCGGCGTCGGGCGCCAAGGTGCTCGCGCTCCGCGCCGTTGAGTACGCGCGGCGTTACGGCGTGCCGCTGCACGTGCGCTCGTCGTTCAGCGGCGCGCCCGGCACCCTCGTGTCCGGTACCTACGGAGACCTGATCGACCCGAACGCCCCCGACGGCGACAAGGAGGAAGACGTCATGGAAGACCCACTGATCTCCGGCGTGGCGCACGACCGGTCCGAGGCCAAGATCACGGTCACGGGCGTCCCGGACAAGCCCGGTATGGCCGCGCGCATCTTCGAGGTCGTGGCGGCCTCCGGCGCGAACATCGACATGATCGTGCAGAACGTTTCCGCGGCCTCGACCGGGCGGACGGACATCTCCTTCACGCTGCCCGAGGGCAGCGGCCCGAGTGCCCTGGCCGCGCTGCGTGACGTCAAGGACGAGGTCGGCTACGAGAACCTCGAGTTCGACGACCAGATCGGCAAGCTGTCACTGGTGGGTGCGGGCATGAAGTCCCACCCGGGCGTCTCGGCGCGGCTGTTCGGCGCCGTGCGCGACGCCGGGATCAACATCGAGATGATCTCCACCTCCGAGATCCGCATCTCGATCGTGACGCGAGCCGACAGCCTGGACGACGCCGTGCGCGCGGTGCACACCGCGTTTGGTCTCGACAGCGCCGACGGCGAGGCCGTCGTCTACGCCGGGACGGGGCGGTGATCGCGGGATGGCTGTGATCTCCCAGCAGGGTGTGAACGTCGCCGTCGCGGGCGCGACCGGGCAGGTGGGCGCCGTGATGCTGCGGCTGCTCGCCGAACGTGACTTCCCGGTCCGGGAGCTGCGACTCTTCGCGTCGTCGCGGTCGGCCGGGCAGGAGCTGGAGTTCGCCGGCGTGCCGGTGGTCGTGGAGGACCTGGCGGGAACCGCCACCGAGGACCTCGCCGACATCGACATCGCGCTGTTCTCCGCCGGCGGCGGCACCTCACGGGAGCACGCGCCGCGGTTCGCCGAGGCGGGCGCCGTCGTGGTGGACAACTCGTCCGCGTGGCGCCTCGACCCCGAGGTGCCGCTCGTGGTGTCCGAGGTGAACCCGGAGGCGGTCAGCGAGGCGGCCAAGGGCATCATCGCGAATCCGAACTGCACCACGATGGCCGCGATGCCCGTGCTCAAGCCGCTGGCCGATGCCGCCGGACTCGAACGCCTCAAGGTCGCGACCTACCAGGCGGTGTCCGGGTCGGGCCTGGCCGGCGTGGCCGAGCTGGCCGGCCAGTTGCGGGCCGGGGTCACGGCCGGCGAGCCGGGCGTCGAGGGCCTCGTGCACGACGGCGGCGCGGTGGAGCTCCCGAGCCCGAAGGCCTACGTGGCGCCGATCGCGTTCAACGTGCTCCCGCTGGCCGGGAACCTCGTGGACGACGGCTCCGGCGAGACCGACGAGGAGCAGAAGCTCCGCAACGAGTCGCGCAAGATCCTCGGCCTGCCGGACCTGGCCGTCGCCGGGACGTGTGTGCGGGTCCCGGTCTTCACCGGCCACTCGCTCGCGATCCACGCGGAGTTCGCGGAGCCCATCACGCCCGAGCGGGCGCGCGAGCTGCTCGACGGCGCGCCCGGCGTGGCCTTCGCGGATGTGCCGACGCCGCTCGCGGCGGCCGGGGCGGATCCCTCGTTCGTCGGGCGGATCCGTGTCGACCAGTCGGTGCCGGGCGGGCGCGGGCTGGTGCTGTTCGTCTCGAACGACAACCTGCGCAAGGGCGCCGCGCTGAACACTGTGCAGATCGCGGAACTGGTGGCGCAGGACCTCGCGGAGCTGAGGACGCTGGACGCGGCCGAGGCCTAGACCGGTCGGCTTCCCGGCCCGTCCCACCCGACGCCGGGGCGGCAGGTTCCACACGGGACCTGCCGCCCCGGCGTTTCTTGTCCGGGTTGCGCGCACGGCCCTGACTGTGGTTCATTGCTCATGTAATGGACCACTGAACCGACTAACCTGAGAGGAGGGCAGCCCGTGTTCGACGGTCCGGAGCCGATCTACCTCCAGATCGCGCAGATGATCCGCGCGCAGGTGCTCTCCGGTGAGCTCCAGGAGGAGGACCAGGTCATGTCCACCACACAGTTCGCCACGACGTTTCGCATCAACCCGGCTACCGCGCAGAAGGCGTTCGGCCAGCTCGTCGAGGAGAAGGTGCTGTACAAGCGCCGAGGGCTGGGGATGTTCGTCGCGCCCGGCGCCCGGGACCGGCTCCAGGCGGAGCACCGCGCACGGTACTTCGACGAGGTTCTGGCACCGGCCCTCGCACAGGCGGCACTCCTCGACATCTCCGCCGACGACATCGTGGCCTACGTTCGCGGCCACAGGCCCGCCGGCGGATCGTCCGCGGCGTGGGAGGAGACCTCATGAACCCGCTTCCTCCGTTCACCGCGCGATTCGACGACGTCGAGGTCACCTTTCCTCGCTCCTGGGAGATGGGGGAGAACGGGGTCGCGCGCCGCGTCTCCGGCAGCGTGGCCCTCGAGAACATCACCTGCGAGTTCCCCGCCGGTCAGATCACCGGCCTGCTGGGCCGCAACGGTGCCGGCAAGTCCACGATGCTGAGCCTGCTCGCGGCCTTCCGCCGCCCGACGCGCGGCGCCGTCCTCGTGGGACCCGACGGCGACCTGCGCGACCCGTGGGAGGACGCCGCCCTGACGTCGGCGGTGCTCGTCGTCCAGGAGGGCGGCGACGTGCTGCAGGACGAGAAGGTCGAGGCCACGTTCTCCTACTACGCGGACCTGCGGCCCGACTGGGACCCGGAGTACGCGCGCGAACTGCTCGACCTCTTCGAGGTGCCGCTGCGGAAGAAGGCGTCGGTGTTGTCCCGGGGCAAGCGGTCGGCCCTGGCAGCCACCCTCGGTCTCGCCGCGCGCGCACCGCTGACCGTCTTCGACGAGGTCTACCTCGGCATGGACGCCCCGACGCGGTTCGCGTTCTACGACGCGCTGCTGGCCGACTACGCCGAGCACCCGCGCACGATCGTCATGTCCAGCCACCTCGTGGAGGAGACGGAGCGGCTCTTCGAGAACGTCGTGCTGCTCGACCGCGGGCGCGTGGTGCTCGCCGAACCCGCCGACGACCTCCGCACCCGCGTCACCTCCCTGACCGGCCCCACGGCCGCCGTCGACCACCTCGCCGCGGGGCGCGACGTGCTGCACCGGCAGCACCTCGGCCCCACCACGCGCGTCACGGTGCACGGCCCGTTGTCCGACGACGACGCCCGCGCCGCGGCAGCCGCCGGAGTGACGATCGGTCACGAGGGACTGGAAGGCCTCCTCATCCACCTGACGCGGAGTTCCCGCGAGGGCACGGGCGACGGAGGAACGACGGCCGGGAGACCACTGGCCGGGAAGGAGAGCCACCGATGAGCACCCTCGCACAGACCCTGGACGCGCGTCGCGCCGCGGCCGACCGGAGCGCGGTCCGCACCGTGGCCAAGCACATCGGGGGCGTGCTGGTCGGTGTCGGCGCCTGGTACTGGCCGATCATCGTGCTGGCCGCCGCGATCATCGCGCTGATCCAGCAGCGGTTCGACGCCCTGGACGGCAGCACCGTCCAGTATGTTGTCGGCAGCGCCCGCTGGTTCGCCTTCTCGCTGGGAGTGATCGTGCCTCTCGCCATGATCCGCCCGCACCTGGCGGCCGGGGGGACCCGGCGCGCCCTGTTCCGCGGGGTGGTGCGCGGCGCGGGACTCGCGGGCGCGTCGTTCGGTCTCGTCATCGCGTGCCTGTACGCGGCCGAGCAGGGTGTCTGGCGGCTGCTCGACCTGGACTGGCATCGCAGCCTCGGGCTCGACGAGAGCACCGGAGCCGTCGGATTCGCCGTGAACGCCGTGGGCGAGGGCCTGGTGGCCTTCACCTACTTCCTGCTCGGCGCCGCCGTGAGCGCCGGGTTCGTTCGGTTCGGACCGTGGCTGGGCCTGGTCGTCTGCCTCAGCCTCGGGATTCCCGCCGTCGTCGCCGACATCGCCCTGTACGCGGGGCCCGCCACCGCCCTGGCCCAACAGGTGCTCGGGTTGAGCGGGCCGCTGCCGGCACTGGCCGGCCTCCTCGTCGTGGTGGTGGCGGCCGCGGCGACATGCCTCGCCCTGCACCTCCTCCTGCGCAGCATCCCCGTCAAGCGAACCGTCTTCTGACGGGCAGCTCGCGAGACCTCCGACGAAAAGGAGAACCACCATGGCAGTCACCCGGTCGGTCGCCGAGAGCGCCACCGAGTCCGCCCCCGGCACGTCCGTCGTCGACGTCCGGAACCTCCGCAAGACCTACCCCGTGAAGGGCGGTCCCGAGAAGGTCGCCGTCGCCGACGTGTCCTTCCAGGTGCAACGCGGCGAGATCTTCGGGATCCTCGGCCCGAACGGGGCCGGGAAGACCACGACCGTCGAATGCCTCGCGGGCCTCCGGCGCACCGACGGCGGCACGGTCCGGCTGCTCGGGCGCGACCCACAGGCCGACCCGGCCTCCGTCCGCGAGGACGTCGGCGTCCAGCTCCAGGAGGCCGCGCTGCACGACCGCATCACCGTGGGTGAGGCGCTCGACGTGTTCGCCTCGTTCTACGAACGCCGCGCCGACCCGGCCGAGCTGATGGAGCTGCTCGACCTCACCGAGCACCGGAAGGTGCAGTTCGGAAAACTGTCGGGCGGCCAGAAGCAGCGCCTCTCCATCGCCCTCGCGCTCGTGGGCAAGCCGCAGGTGGCGATCCTCGACGAGCTCACCACGGGCCTCGACCCCGCTGCCCGCCGCGCCACGTGGGACCTCGTGGAGCGGGTCCGCGACTCCGGGGTCACGATCCTGCTGGTGACCCACTTCATGGACGAGGCCGAGCGGCTCTGCGACCGGCTGGTCGTGATCGACCGCGGCACCGTCGTCGCGCAGGGCACGCCCACGGAACTGACCGACAGCCTCGGCGGCGACCGCGGCGTCCGGCTCCGGTTCGCCGACGACGCCGGCCGCGGACGTGCCCTCGACCTGCTCACGGCGCTCGCCACGCGAGACGACGACGTGACGGGTGTCACGCCCGCGGGCGGCGAGATCGAGGTGACGGGCACCCGCAAGGTGCTGTTCGCCGTCGTCCGCGAACTCGCCGCGGCCGACGTCGTGCCCGACGACGTCCGCACCGTCACCCACACCCTGGAGGACGTCTTCGTGCACGTGACCGGCCGGGAGTACCGCGCCGACGACGACGCCGACGACAACGAGAACGAGGAGGCGGCATGAACACCGGACCCCTGCTGACGACCGAGACGAAGGTGTGGCTGCGCGACCCCGCCGCCGTGTTCTTCGCGCTCGTGTTCCCCGCGCTGCTCCTCGTCGGGCTCGGGCTCGTGATCCCGGACTTCCGGAACCCCATGGAGGATCCCGGCCTGCCCTGGGACTCGGCGCCGAACGTGACCGTGTGGCTGCCGACCATGCTGGCCCTGGCCGTCGCGACCATCTCCCTGACGACGATGCCCGTGCAGTTCGCCACCTTCCGGGAGAAGGGCGTGCTGCGCCGGCTCGCGACCACACCGATGCCACCGCGCAACCTCATCGGGGCGCACCTGGTGATCAACGTCGTGGCGCTGCTCGTGGCCGCGTCGGCGGCCGTCGTCGGGGGGATGACCATCCTCGACGTCCCGTTCGCGGTGAACCCCCTCGTGGTGCTGCTCTGCTTCGTGCTCGCCACCACGGCGATGTTCTCGCTCGGGCTGCTCGTCGCGGCGCGCGCCGACCGCGCGAGCGCGGCGTCGGGCATCGGCATGCTGATCTACTTCCCCAGCCTGCTGTTCTCCGGGGTGTGGGTGCCGATTCCCGTGATGCCCGAGTGGATGGCGCAGATCGCGAAGTACACGCCCATCGGTGCGGCGTCACAGGGCATGCTGGCCGGCTGGTTCGGCGACGACTTCCCGCTGACGCAGGTGCTCGTCATGGCGGCCTGGACCGCGGTGCTGTTCCCGCTCGGGGTGAAGCTGTTCCGCTGGACGTGACACCGGATCATCCACCGGCCCCGCTACGCTGGCCGCCGGATGAATGCGAGGAAGGAGCGGGATGCGTAGGGTGGCGGAGTTCGCCGGGCGATGGTTCGCCGTGCTCGTGGTCCTCGGGGGAGTCGCCGGGCTGCTCGCGCCGGCGGCGATGGCACCCGTCGCCCAGCACATCCCGCTCTTCCTCGGGATCATCATGTTCGGCATGGGGCTCACCCTGCGGGGGCGCGATTTCGCGCTCGTCGCGCGGCGGCCGTGGGCGGTGCTGATCGGCGTCGTCGCGCAGTTCGTCGTCATGCCGCTGGCCGCGTGGGCCGTGGGCGGGCTGTTCGGGCTCACCGGCATGGCGCTGCTCGGCATGATCCTGGTCGGCGCCGCACCGGGCGGGACGGCATCGAACGTCATCGTCCACCTCGGCAAGGGCGACACCGCGCTGTCCGTCACCATGACCGCGGTCTCCACCCTGCTGGCCCCGCTCGTCACGCCCGCCCTCATCCTCTGGCTCGCCGACGAGACCCTCGACATCGCGTTCGGTGACCTGTTCGTCTCCATCGTGCAGGTCGTGCTCGTCCCCGTCCTGGCCGGGCTCGTGCTGCGGGCCGTCGCGGGCCGCTTCGTGGAGCGACTGCTGCCCTACCTGCCGCTCGTGTCGGTGACCGGCATCGTCGTGGTCGTCGCGGGCATCGTCGCCGCCAACGCCGAGACCGTCCTCGGCACCGGGCTGCTGGTGGCGCTCGCCGTCGTCGTCCACAACCTGTTCGGCCTGGCGCTCGGGTACGGCGCCGCGAAGGTGGCGCGGCTCGACCGAGCCGCGCGGCGGGCCGTGAGCATCGAGGTCGGCATGCAGAACTCCGGCCTGGCGGCCTCGCTCGCCGCCACGCACTTCACGCCCGCCGCAGCGCTGCCGGCGGCCCTGTTCTCCGTCTGGCACAACCTGTCCGGCTCGGCGCTGGCCACGTTGTGGGCCCGGCGCAGCGGCGTGCGCGGGTAGCCGGCGCCGGGATCGGGCGGCGGGATCATGCGCCGGGGCGTGCCCCCGCTTCGCAGTCATGGCGGCGCCGGTCCGCCGCCACCCTCTAGGCTTCCGTCATGAAGCCGTTCCTGCTCCTGGCGACTCGTGCCGAGGACGAGGCCGCCGACGCCGAGTACCAGGCGTTCCTGGACTACGGCGGCCTCGCCCCCGAAGAGCTGCGCCGCGTCCGGATGGAGTCCCGGTCGCTGGGTGAGGTGCACCTCGACGACTACTCCGGGGTCATCACCGGGGGAGGGCCGTTCAACTACTCCGACGCGCCCGTGCTGAAGACCCCGGTGCAACGGCGCGTGGAGTCGGAGATCTTCACCCTGCTCGACGAGGCCGTCGAGCGGGACTTCCCGTTCTTCGGCGCCTGCTACGGCGTCGGGACGCTCGGGGCCCACCGCGGCGCCGAGATCGACCGGACCTTCGGCGAGCCACCCGGACCCGTCTCGATCGAGCTCCAGCCCGCCGCGGCCGACGACCCGCTGCTCGCCGGGATGCCGGAGTCGTTCGCCGCGTACGTGGGACACAAGGAGGCCGTGCGCAAGCTGCCCGACGACGCCGTCCTGCTGGCCTCCTCCGCGGGCTGCCCCGTGCAGATGTTCCGCGTGAAGCAGAACCTGTACGCCACGCAGTTCCACCCCGAGCTCGACTTTCCCGGCATCCGCCTGCGCATCCAGGTGTACAAGAGCTACGGCTACTTCCCGGCCGACGAGGCCGAGGCCGTCACCGAGCGGTCCCGCGCGGTCGAGGTGAAGCATCCGATGCGGATACTGCGGAACTTCGTGGAGCGGTACGCGCGGGACTGACGGCGCCGCCGACGTCGCCTCCATGGCGGACTTGCGACCAGAGCCGCGACCAGGAGGTCGGCGCGGCCAGGAGGCTGGCGCGGGCCGCTCTCGACGGATGCGCGCGAGGCGGGTGTTCGCGGTGCCGACCTCCTGGTCGTGACGCCGATTGTCGTGACGCCGACCGTGTGGTCAGTCCCCGTCAGGCCGCCCGGCGCTCGCGGACGGACTTGGCCAGCACGCTCAGCAGCTCCTCCGTGGTGTTCCAGTCCATGCACTTGTCGGTGACGGACTTGCCGTAGGTGAGGGTGTCGAGCGGGCCGGGCTTCTGGGCGCCGGCCTCGAGGAAGGATTCCAGCATGAGGCCGGTGATGCCCTGCTCGCCGCCGGCCAGGCGGGCGGCGATCTCCCGCACGACCTCGGCCTGGCGCACGTGGTCCTTGCCGGAGTTGCCGTGGCTGGCGTCCACGATCACGCCCGTCTCCACCGCGCCACCCAGACCGGAGGTGCGCGCCACGCCCAGTGCGGCGGCCACGTCGGGCGCGTGGTAGTTCGGCCCGCCGCGTCCCCCGCGCAGGATCACGTGGCAATCCGGATTCCCCGCGGTCTCCACCGCCGCGGCGCGACCTTCGGCGTCCATCCCGAAGAACGTGTGCTCGCTGGCGGCGGTGATGCAGCCGTCCACCGCGATCTGCACGTCCCCGTCGGTCGCGTTCTTGAAGCCCACGGGCATCGACAGGCCCGATGCCAGCTGCCGGTGCACCTGCGACTCCGCGTTGCGGGCGCCGATCGCCCCCCACGTGACCGCATCGGCGATGTACTGCGGGCTGGTCGGCTCCAGGAACTCGCACGCCGCCGGCACCCCGGCATCCAGCACTCCCAGCAGCACCTGGCGCGCGAGCCGCAGGCCGTGGTGCACGTCGTGGGAGCCGTCCAGGTGCGGGTCGTTGATCAGGCCCTTCCAGCCCACCGTGGTGCGCGGCTTCTCGAAGTAGACGCGCATCACGACCACGAGGTCGTCCGCCAGCTCGCGCGCCACCGTGGACAGCCGGCCCGCGTACTCCAAAGCGGCGGCCGGGTCGTGCACGCTGCACGGACCCACGATCGCCAGCAGGCGGTCGTCCTCGCCCGTCAGCACGTCCCGCACCTCCCGCCGCGACGTGGCCACCAGGTCGCCGCGCCGGGTGCCGAGCGGCATCTCCGCCAGCACGTCGCGCGGCGCGGGCAACGGATCGAGCGCGCGGACGCGCAGGTCGGAGGTGCGGGCCTGGACCTCGGCCGCGGCGGCCGACGTCGCGGGGACGGCAGTGCCAGGGGACGTGGTGTCGGAGGTGGTGCCGGTCGCTGCGTCGGGAACGGCGTCGGACGACGGGTCGGTGCTGGGCTGGGTGGTCGGCGTGCTCATCGGATCGATGCTCCTGGTGATCGGTGAGGCTCGGCTGTGCGTGGACTCATGCTGTGTCCAGGCGGGTGCCGCCACCGCCTCGTGATCCGGAGCGGCCCGTCTGGAATGACGAAGGGCCCGGACACGGTCCGTGTCCTAGGCCCTGGTGGCTCCGGGTGGATGTGGTCAGGCGCGAACGCGCCGGGCTCCACCAGGAGCCGACGTAAAGCGCCAATACCAACGGATGTTCACAGGGAGGAACTTAGCCTCAGCGCGCTCGCGCGTCCAGCGATGCTCGGTATGTGGTTCGTCACGCGAGGTTCGTCATGGCGGCGGCGAGCACGTAGAGCGCGGCCAGCGCGCATACGAGCGTCACGGCTCGCCTGCCACTCGGGTTCATGGACCCGAATAGTGCCAGACATTACGCCGTGGGCGAAAGGTCGGGTGCCGGTCAGGACGCCGCGAAGTTCTCCAGTTCCTCGCGGGGGATCCGGCGGCCCCCGAGGATCAGCTCCTTGATCCGGTCCATCTGTTCCCAGATGTTCACGGCCATGCCGGCCAGCACGTACCCGTCCCGGACCCAGAAGGCGACGAGCTCACGCTTCCGGACCGACCCGGCCACGACGACGTCGTCGTACTCCCTTCCCGCCTCGACCCAGCCGAGGTACTCCATGCCGAGGTCGTACTGGTCGGAGAAGAAGAACGGCAGGTTGTCGTACGGGGTGTCCGCGCCGAGCATCGCGCGGGCGGCGTGCCCCCCGCCGTCGTTGGCGGCGGCCCAGTGCTCGACGCGGAGCGGCCGGCCGTAGTGCGGCGAGGGGATGCTCGCGACGTCGCCCGCGGCGAAGACGTCCGGGTGGGAGGTGCGGAGCGTGCCGTCGACGGCGATACCGCCGCCCTGTCCGGCCGGCCGCAGGTCGAGCCCCGCGGCCTCCGCGAGCCCGACGTTCGGCGTCGCGCCGACGCCGATGACGACGATGTCGGCGTCGACCTCGGTCTCGTCGTCCAGCTCGACGGCGACCACACGGGACTCCGAGCCGACGAGGCGTACCGCCGAGGTCTCCCGGATCAGACGCGTGCCGTGCTCGGCGTGCAGATCGGCGAAGAGCTCGGCCATCTCCGGTCCGAGCACCGGGACGAGCGGTGCGCTGTTCTGCCCGAGCACGGTGACGTCGAGGCCGAGCGAACGGGCCGACGCCGCGACCTCGAGTCCGATCCAGCCGTCACCGACGACGGCGACCCGGCCCGCCCCTTCGAGCGAGCAGTCGAGGATGACGCGGGAGAGGCGGTCGGCGTCGTCGAGCGTGCGCAGGTAGTGCACGCCCGACAGGTCCGTGCCAGGGGCGTCGAGCGGCCGGGGCGAGGAGCCGGTGGCGAGCAGGCACCGGGAGTACCGGAGGGTGGCGCCGTCGGCGAACGTGAGGAGGTGGTCGGCGACATCGAGGCCGACGGCGAGCGTGGCCGTCCGCACCTCGACGCCGTGCCTGTCGTACCAGTCGTCCGCGAGCGGGAACACGACGTCACGCTCGGACTCGGCGCGGAGGAAGTCCTTGCTCAGCGGCGGGCGCTCGTACGGGTGATGGGCCTCGGCGGTGACGACGACGACATCGCCGTCGTACCCCTCGGCGCGGAGCGTCTCGGCCGCACGGGCGCTGGCCAGGCCGCCTCCGACCAGGACGATCGGTTCCATCACGGGCCTCCAGGTGTTACGGGGGACGAATGCGTCCAGGCTCTCACGGCGGGAGTGCGGGTGCGGCGCGAGTTCGCCCGTCGCATCCGGGCAAGAACGCTGTCGCCAGGAGATCGTCCGGCGTCCATGCGCGTACCACCGCTCGGCCGTCCTGCCCTTCATAGGTTCGGCACAGCGCCCTGGCAGACGGCACATGGAGACGAATCAGAGAGTGAGTGCACACCACGACGGAACACGAGGAGTCACCATGAAGATCCGTACCAAGATCACCGCCCTTTCGCTCGCCGTCCTGCTGCCGCTCCTGGCCGCATGCACCACCGGTACCGACGACGACGCCACGTCGACGGGTTCGGAAGCCGCGGTCGAGAACGTGGCGGACAGCTCGGAGGGCGGGACGACGACGGAAGCCGCCGAGGCGTCCGAGGGCACGCCGGCCGGCGAGGCGCCGGAGGGGATGGAGGGCGGTCCGGGGATGGTCGATCTGGAGTCGGTCACCACCGAGGACGCGGTGATCTCGATGATCCAGAGCGCGTACGGCGACGCGTCGCTCGGGCTGCACCGCGGCCACCAGCCGGTCGAGGAGACCCTGATCGAGGTGCTCGGCATCACGCACGACGAGATGCACGTCCGCATGGAGGAACAGGGCCAGAACCTGGCCTCGATCGCGACCGACCTGGGCATCGACCCGCAGACCCTCATCGATGCGCTGGTCGACTCGTGGAGCGCGCCGATCGAGGACATGGTCGCCGACGGCACCATCACCGAGGAGGAGGGAGAGGAGTACCTCGCGGCGCTGGAGGAGGCGTTCACCTTCCGGGTCACCTGGGACGGCGAGGAGGAGACGCCGACCTTCGACGGGCTTGTCTCCTGATCGGGTTCGGACAAGGACGAACAGAGGCGACCCGATGAAGAACCCACCGATCCGACGCGTGACCGCCGCCTTCGCGGCGGCGGTCACCGCCGTGCTCGCGACCCTGCTCCCGACGACCGCGGCAGCCCACAGCCTCACCAGCAGCACCATCTCGGTGCGCACCGCCGAGGACGGCGCCGACGCCACCGTCTCGGTGGCGGCCCAGACCCTGGAGGACGCCATCGGCACCCTGGACGCGAACGCCGTCGTCGACTACCTCGACGAGCATCTGGCCGTCACCGGCGCCGACGGCGCCGAGTGGGGCGAGACCTGGGGCGATGTCACGTACGAGACGGTCGAGGGGATCGAGTCCGTCAGCGTGGACGTCGCCTTCGACACCGGCGGCGCCGACGGAAGCGACCTGGTGCTGTCGTACGACGGGATCATCGAGGCCGACAGCGGCCACGAGGCCGTCGTCGTCCTCACCGACGCCGCCGGCGACGTCTCCACGGCCGGCGTCATCACCGGCTCCGAGCCGAGCGTCGCGATCGGCGACGCGTCCCTCGACGTCGCATCGACCTCCTCCGCCGGCGTGCTCGACATGATCGGCTACGGCTTCCACCACGTGCTGGAGGGCGCGGACCACCTGCTGTTCCTCGTCACGCTGCTGCTCGTCGCGCCCATGGTCGCCGTGGCGGGGCGATGGCGACCGCGCGCTGGGGCCGGCGGGACGGTCAAGGGCCTACTGGCCGTGGTCACGGCGTTCACCGTGGGGCACACGATCACTCTGATCGCGGCGGCGACGGGCTGGGTGTCGTTCCCGTCGGGGCCGATCGAGGTGCTGGTGGGCGCGTCGATCGGCGTGGCGGGGATCCACGCGATCCGGCCGCTGGTGCACCAGGGCGAGGCGCTCGTCGCGGGCGGGTTCGGCCTGGTCCACGGCCTGGCGTTCGCGGGGATCCTGGCCGACCTCGGGCTGTCCGGGTCGACGTCGGTGCTCAATCTGCTGGCGTTCAACCTGGGCGTGGAGCTCTCGCAGCTTGCCGTCGTCGTGCTTGTCTTCCCGTCGCTGTGGGTACTGGCCCGCTCCAGCTGGTCGACGCCGGTCCGGCTGAGCGGCGCGTCGGTGGCGCTCGTCATGGCGGCCGCCTGGGTCCTGGACCGGCTCGGAGTCCTCGCCAACCCGCTCGCCGGCGTCGAGACGGCGGTGGTCGCGCACCCGTGGATGGTGGCACTCGGGCTGCTGGTGCTGGCCGGCGTCGCCTGGGCGGCGGACAGCCGTCGGCCCGCGGACGGACGGCTGGGCGGCGGGCGGGCCCGTGAGGTCGTCATTCAGGAATAGCCGCCCCGGAGACGCGAAAAAGCTCTCTGACCATGCGCTGCCGCTGGTCAGAGAGCCTTTCCATGGGTCGGGGTGACAGGATTTGAAGCTGTCACCCGGCGCTTTGTTGCCTGCCGCCGGATCTGTCATATTGTGCTCTGACCTGCAATGTCACGCCGGAGGCTAGGTGACAGGAATGGCCACAGTAACCCCCTGGGGTAACCTTGTGGTGCACGTATGGAGCACGCGAGAAGGGGAGTCCGATGGTCGAAGAGCGTCGGTCCTGGGGGAAGTTGCGCAAGCTGCCGTCGGGGCGGTGGCAGGCCAAGTACCCCGACCCGAGGGGCGTCCTGGACAAGACGGGGCGTACCCGCTACCTGAACGCTCCGCACACGTTCTCGGCGAAGATCGATGGAGAGACGTGGCTGGCTGACCAGCGTCGCAAGATCGAGTTGGGCGTGTGGTCCGCCGAGCCGCCCAAGCCGAAGGGCGCGCCGATCACGTTCGGCGAGTATGCCGAGAAGTGGTTCGCGGGCCGTGAGCTGGCGACGCGCACGCGCAAGCTCTACCGGGGCATCCTGGACAACCATCTGCTGCCGGAGTTCGGTGGCCGCGCGCTGGCTGACATCACGGCGGGCGAGGTCAGCGCATGGGAGGTCCGGCTGCGGAACGGTCTTGCCGCTGCGGCGCGCGAGGCTCATGCCGCGCAGGTTGCCAGAGCGGTCGCCGCCGCCGAGCGCCGCGCGGCCCGGAGCCGCCGTTCCTTGTCCGACGCCGAGCGTGAGGCGGTCATCAAGTCCGTCGGCAAGCCGAAGACCGGGCGTACCCGAGCCGCGCACGTGTATGCCCTGGCCGCGGCGATCTTCAACACGGCCGTGCGCGAGGATCTGCTCCCTGCCTCGCCGTGCCGGGTCAAGGGTGCGACGAGCGTCAAGCGGGCCAAGGAGCCGCCAGCGCTCGAACCGGCCGAGCTGGCCGCGCTGGCCGATGCGATGCCGCCCAGGCTGCGCGCTTTCGTCCTGCTCGCCGGGTGGGGCACGCCGCGTCTTGGCGAGCTGCGGGACTTGCGCAATGCGGACCTGGAACTCGACCCGGAGGCCGGGACGGGCCTGGTGCGCATCCATCACCAGGTGCAGCACATCGGCGGCGGCGAGTACGAGGTCAGCGACCCGAAGACCGAAGCAGGAAAACGTGCCGTGCACCTGCCCACCGTCGCCGTTCGAGCCCTCGACAAACACATCAAGGACGGGCACGCCGCACCCGGCCCCGACGGACGAGTCTTCCCCAGCCCCAAGGACCCGACCAAACCGATGGGCTACTCGCCGCTGTGGCGCGCGCTGAAGGCAGCGGGCAAGAAGATCGGCCACCCCGACATGACCATCCACGCGCTACGACACACGTCGTTGACACTCGCCGCGCGCACCGGGGCAACTGCGGCCGAGCTGATGCTGCGCGGCGGGCACGTCTCGCTCGCCGCCGCGCTGCGCTACCAGCACGCGGCAGCAACCCGCGACGCCGCGATCGCCGCCAAGCTGAACGGATTCCACGACGGGTGACGCGACCACGGATAACACGTGGGGATCGGGCCGGCCCGGCGCCGGTCAGTCGGACCTCCGCCAGCCGGTCTCGTCGAGGAAGGTGCGGGCGGCGACCGTTTCCCATGCCTGACCGACCTCGTCGTCCAGGTCGAGGTAGTCGAAGTGGGTCAGCAGGAGTACTCCGTCGACGTGGCGCATGATCTGGTGCCGGTCGCCGTGGTTGAGGAGTGCCGCGTAGACGTGGGCGCGCACCCGGGGGTCGAAGAGCGAGAGCGATCCCGTTCCTCGTAGTCCGGGGACTTGGTGGGCTGGGATGTGGCGGAAGGCTCTGCCGGGTTCGAGTCGCCAGAGCCGGTCGGGGACCCAGAAAGTTCCGCCGCCGGGCCGGATGTGCCGGGTCCAGGCGATGGCGGGCACGATGTCCAGCCGATGCCCGGTAGCGGCCAGGATGCGTCCGACGACAGCCAGTGTGGGGGACTTCGTGCCGCGCTCGTAGGCCGACAGCGTCGGCTGCGACGTGCCCGACCGGGCCGCCAGCAGAGCCTGCGACATTCCCCGTTCGCGGCGCGCCCGCGCGATCAAAGAATCCACGACCCCGACGATATTCGATCAGATCTCGCCCAGCAGGACACGACCATTTTGGCCGTGTTTATGACCAGATTCGATCGGATCTATTGCGGATTCGTCGATTTGGTCTCTCACCTGGGATGACACACGGCTTCCACCGATATGCCGGAGTCGCTTGTGGGCGATATTCGACTGATTCGTGCTGCGTCCTGACGGCAGTCGCTACGCACCTTCCCTCTGCCCTGCAAACCCTGCCGGGCAGAAAGGACGCGGGCGAAATGAGCATAGCCGGATGCCTGGGTGTCGAACACGAGAACACGACCACGATGAGAGGAGCGCGGCAGCGCTGGCCGGCATGGCGCAGGCAGGAGCCCGACCTGCCTCCGGTCGCCGAACTCGACGGCTTGCGCACATGGATGGACCGCGCCGAACCGGCCGACCGGGACCTGTGTCTCGGCACGCTGGTCCGCATCGGACTACGCGACCAGGCGGCCACGAACGTGGTGACCTGGCTACTCCTGCCCGGCGCAATCCGCGAGGTATCCCGGCTGGGGGACGTCTCGGGGGACATCGACGCGATCTATGCCGGGAACCTGTGGATCGCGGCCCGAACCTTCAACTGGCGCCGCCCGCACAAGGTCGCTGCCGCGATCCTGGGCACCGCGCGACGCGAGACAATGGCCGAGCTCGGCATCGGGCAGCCCGCACGGCGCCGCGACCGAACATGGATCGTGACGGCACCCGTCGAGACCGTGCCGGAGCCCGGACAGCCCCTCTCACGTAACGAGGCACTAGCGGCTGCGGCTGAACTTCGCGAAGTGCTCGACGACGCTCACGCCGCCGGCATCGCCGACGACGACGAACTAGGGCTCCTCGCCGAACTCGGGATCACCGCCGACACACTCGACGCGCCCGCGAAACGAGGCCGAGGCGGGCTGACCACGCCGACGGTCGCTAAACAGGTCGCGGCACGACTGGGAATCTCGGTACGCACAGTCCGGCGACGGGCCAGCCAGATCACCGACCGGATCGCGGAGCACCAGCGGACGTCCGATTCCGGCTGAAATCTCAGTCAGTGATGTCCGTGGTGGTGGATCTAACAGCAGCTCTCATAGGGTGATGCTCGTGACCCCTGGATGCTTCACCACCTACCGCAAGGAGTCGAACCCACTGTCGAGATACCTCGACCATCACGTGGGAAACCGCGCCCTCCTGGCGATCGGCGCCCTCGCCGAATCGGAAATCGACCTGCCGGACGATGTCATCCTCGAACGGGTGCTAGGCGATCTCACCGTGGAGCCTCCAGCGTTCAGCGGCGAGGTCGAGATGGGCGCGTTCAAGCAGTTCCAGGGGCCATCGCTCGAGATCGGGCCGTCAACGAAGACGGATGCGCATGTCCAGATGATCGCCTTCGGAGTCGTGGGTGACGCTTCGCTTCTCCTGACCTGGCCGGATGCGGCTGATGACGTCGAGCCCATCGATCCGTTCGACGGTGATGGGTGGGCACACCCGCTCGTCAGCGATGACTACGACGAGCAGGACGCGATGCGGCGATTCGAGTTTCGAGCGGCGCAGGAGCGATTCACAGTCGGCGAACACCGGGACGTGCCGTGCTTGTGGTTCCGGCTGCACATCGACCCGAGGACCTATCACGAGGGCTTCGATCACTCCGCCCACAAGAGCTTCGTCGACGAGCAGATCGCCCGGGTCCGACCGATCGTCGATCGCATCGCAAGCCAGATCAACGAGTACCGGCAGACGACGTTGCCTGCCAAGGTGGTGTCGGCCCTCGAACGACGCCGGTCCGAGGCACGGAACCGCGAAGCCTTCGAGAATGCACTCTCATGGCCGCTCGGATTCCCCAGGGCGACACTGGAGGTCGACCTCCAGACAGCCGAAGCGGGTGCGCCGCCCGCCGAGCCAGCAGCACTCCAACTCCTGCCGCGCGGCCTGACCGACACCACGTTTGCAGACATCGTGGTGGCCGTTCGCCGATGGGCGAACGGTGCACAGCGCTATCCCAGGTCCTTCCATCGGCCTCAGCGTGCGTACGAGGACTGGATCACGGACCAGATCTGCATCGCGCTCAACATGCTGAGCGCCGGTGGTGCGGATCGTGAGGTCTTCCGGCACGTCGGAAAGACCGACATCACCGTCCGGATGAAGGACACGGACCGCGGCACTGGCGAAGAAGTTGTGTTCGTTTGCGAGTGCAAGTGGTGGGGCGGGGAGGCACGCGTTCGCGACGATCTCGACCAGTTGCTCGGCTACCTGGGCCAGCGCCATACCACTGGCATGTTGATCTATTTTGTCGCAAATGAGGACCTTGAGGCGGTGGAGGGGAACGCTATCCGCGCGCTGACCGCACACGATGCCTACATCGAACGCGTCGGCGAGCATGCCAGCTGGCCCGTGCTCCGGTTCCAGCAAGAAGGCCGTCGCGCTGACGTGTGTGTCGCGTTCGTTCATCTGCACTACGCGTCTGCACTACGCGCGGCAGATGACGCCGCCGAGGGCTTCGAAACGGAAGAATAGACCATCCAGCAGGTGTAGATCGGGCTTGGGGCAGCAAGGCCGCCGAGTGCTTCCTTGATAGTGGGTCGGCGGCCGCGGCGCTGGCTTCGTCGGTGCCACCGGGACCACGGAGTGATTCGCGCCGTAGCCCAGGTTGGCCTCCGGGCCGGTGGACCAGATGCCCCGGGCGCAGGAGCCCGCCGGGTGGACGGGATTGAGTAGGCGGTAGCAGGGCGCCATCCTCGACGGCCGATCACTCGAACGTCGGGTCGCTCCTGCCGAACTCGGCATGCTGCCCGTACCGTAACGGTATGTCCGAAGAAGCCGCTGCCACGCTGGCACAGATCATCCCCGTGTTCCTACTGGCGCTCACGGTCGATCGCCGTCTCTCCAAGCCCCGTTCGCGTGCGCATGACGTTTTCGTCTTCGCCGTGGTTGCCCTGCTCATATTCACGGAGGCGGGGATGGTCGCACTCGTGATTGAGCCGGGCCACTGGCTGGGGTGGTTCGCCTTCTGGGTCATTGGTCTCGCGCTGGCGGCAACGATAGCGCCACATGTAGCGCCACTCGCCCCCGGTCTCCCGACTGCCGCCGCCTTCGCCTCCCGCACACGGCAAAAGGTCATGGCGAAGATCGTCAAGGTTGCTCGTAGGCATGCACCCGAGAGGACGCCTGACCATGAGTAGCGGATCGCTTGGGGCTCCGAGTCAAGACTGGCAGCCAGTCGCTGTGGCTGCCGTTGCCCCAAAAGGGTGCGCCGCTCAGCCCTGCTTTCCTCAGCCGGACAGCATGGAACTGCGACGTTCGAGGCAAGGATCACGCTCGACATGGCTCCACTGCGAAAGAGTTCCAGCCCTGGCCGCATGGCACCTATCGAATGCGAAACCCTCTACGCTGAAGACGCCCTGCCCCCTTGCGGTCGACTCATCGACGAAGACGTGTCGACCGGTCCGGGCAGTCCCAAATAATACGAACCTGGAGGACGAACGTGGTCGGAAACGAACTCCGAAAGTGGGATGAGATCCAAGAACGAACCTGGCCCACGCTGCTTATTGGCAACGGACTTAGCATGAATCTCTGGGACGGGTTCTGGTATAAGAACTTGTATGAGCAGGCGGACCTTACGGACTCTGCAAGCAGGGTGTTCGATGACCTGCGCACAACCAACTTCGAGGAAGTGCTTGCGGCAATCCACCATGCCCGCATCGTCGATGACGCCGTAGGGCTCCCTACTACGCTTATCGACAATGCGTACGCCGCCGTCCGGGACGCGCTGTTGAAGACTGTCAGCAGGGCACACGTCGACTGGGCCGGAGTTCCAGATTCCACCCACACGCTAATCGCTGAAGAGATAGCCAAGCACCGGTCTGTTTTCACGACCAACTACGACCTCTGTCTGTACTGGGCGCATATGCAGTCCGCCGCACTGCGATCCGCGAGCAATCAGGCAGAACTCAGGATCAAGGACTTCTTCTGGACAAAACCTGACTACACATTTGATGAGGATACGGCGAACCGCTGGTATCGAGACTGGACTGCGATCTACTATCTACACGGGGCTCTTCATCTTTGGCATGACGATCAGGGGCGCGACGGGAAGTGGAAAAATGACCCTCCTGGCGGATCGCTACTCGACGTGCTGCAACAGTACTCCCCCGAGTCTCGTCGACAGCCATTATTCGTAAGTGAAGGAACGCCTCGACAAAAGTTGAACACTATTGGAGCTTCTGAGTACCTCCGGTACTGCTATGACCACCTCTACGAAGATTCGTACGACACCATCGTGTTCGGCCACTCGTTGGCCGAACAGGACAATCATATCGTAGACGCCCTGAACGCAGGGCCGAGTCGCACGATCGCGGTTTCTATCCACCCGAGTGGAGACGCTAAGTCCGATGCAGCACTCGCTGCACGTATAGAACGGGACCTTGCTGCACACGAGGTTCTGTGTTTCGACTCTTCGACGCATCCCCTCGGCGATCTGGGGCTCAAGATCGAACCAATAGATATCGAGGCAATGATGGAATGGATCAGCAGGTGGAATATTTCGGAAGGAGATTCGGCGTAGTAAGCTGTTCGGGCCCGCCAGCCAACTCGTCGATTGCTGTGCAGTAACTGGTAACAGACTCCACCCTGTGGTTTCCGCATTTCAGATTCCGATGCCTTGCCCGTGGTCTTGACCGGTGTCGTGATCGTGAGGTGGGCCGAGGTAGTGATCGGGTGACTGCGGGCGGGCGGGAGAGCGCGTCCGAGCTGGGGCGTGCTTGTGCTCTGGTCTGGCGTCATGCTCGGCTCCGGCGGCGTCGCGGTCGTGGATGATTCGTGAGGTGAGGGCTGCGGTGGGGTAGTCATCGGGCAGCAGACCGCGGGCTATTGCCTCGCGCAGCCGTGCGGCGGGATCGAGGCCGAGGCGGCGCATCTGTTCGAGGTAGTCCGCCAGGGTGTCGGTCTCTTGGTCGCGTCGTCCGGCGGCGGCCACGACGACCGGTTCCCATGTACGTCGGGCCAGCTCGTGCAGGTGCTCGGCGAGGCGACGTTCCAGCGCGCGCTGATGGGCGCGAAGCGCAGGATGGTGCTGTGTCGCGCCAGTCGGGCGCCGGTCGGCCTCGGCGACGTCCGTGGCCGCGCGCCAGACCGCGACCCTCGCGGAGAGGTCGTCTGGCAGCATGCCGTCAGTGGGCATCCAAACAGGTTCCTCCGCTCGCTCTGTGCTGACACGGCGCGACTGTGTGAGTACGTGGTCGGTGAGGTCGTGGACCTGGGCGGCGCGAGCAGTCACGTACTGGCACCATTCCGGTGCGCTTGTAAGACCGCGCGGGACAGCCGGGAGCCACGGCAGTGGCCCTTTTCCGGCGGGTGCGAGTCGGTCGACGCGCCAGGTCAGGACTGCGGCCTGATCCTCGGCAGTGGTCAGTTCGCGCTGGATGATGGCGCAGTCGAGCAATCGCGTGGCGTCGTGGCCGTCGGCTTCGGCCAGGGTGAGCCGGGCGCGGAGGGCGGGCCAGGCGGGCTGGTCGGTGAGTTCGGGGAGTGCTCGTTCGGCGTGCTGGGCGATCTGGTCGGTGCGCTGCGGGCCGATGAGGTGCTCGGCGGCGGCGTGGACGGCGTCTTCGTAGCGGAGGGCGGCTTGGTGGAGTCGGGTGGCGGGTGCGGCGGCGTGCTGGGCGACGCTGGTTGCGGAGATGGCGGCGCCGTCGCGGGCGAGGACGCCTTCGAGGGTTTCGGTCGCGGTGTCGAGGGCGCCAAGGTCGAACAGCGTCGGCATGTGGATGTCACTGCCGGAGAGGGCAGCGTCGGGGCAGGCGGTGAGGACATGGACGTGGTTGGCGTGCCTGCCTCGGGTGAGCATCGTGTACAGCAGTTGCCGCGACTCCGTGCCGGTGAGGATGCCATGGGTCGTGTCGGCGGTAACTCCCTGTGCGGTATGGACAGTGGACGCGTACCCAAGTTGCGTATGCTCGGCGAGGTAGGCGGCCGGAAGCGTGACACTCAGGCCAGTCGCGTGATGGCGAGCCGTGAGCGCGCCGTTCCTGCGGACCTTCGTGACGGTCCATCGGTCGCCGTTCTTGACCCAGTCCGTGCCCGTGATGCGCAGGCGTCGGTCGTTGTGCCGAGTCAGGATCACCTCGCCCACGTACGCGGTGTGCCCGTCCGAGAGCGCCGTCCCGCGTCCGACGGCACGGTCGTCGAGCTCGGTGAGCCGGTCGGCTTGTGCGCGCTGGTTGAGTTCGGCCACCAGATCGCGGGTGGGGGCGAGCATGAGCGCGTCGAGTCCGGCGGCGCGGTCGTTCGCCCAGGCGGCATACACACGGTCGGCCACGGTGGTCTGGTCGGTGACGTGGACGCGGTCGTGGTCGAGGTAGAAGCCGAGCGCGGACGGGTCACCGTCGCGCAGGGCGAGGGTGGCGGTGGCCTCGGCCGGGTCGGTGAACCTGACCGGCTCGTCGAGCCGCATGGCACCGATGGTGTGGTCGAGGTTGCGCAGGATGCCTCCGGCGCCGATCGCGGCGAGCTGCTGATCGTCCCCGACCAGCCGCACCGACGCCTCACGCCCGATCGCGAACGCGATGACGGTGTCGAGGGTGAGGGTGTCGGCCATGGCGGCTTCGTCGATGATGACGAGCGTGTCGGGGCCGATCGCGGTCAGCCACGACGGCGGCCCGCCCCGGCTCCGCTGGCCGGTGTGGTGCAGTTCCTCGATGACCTTCGCCAGGGTGTCGCACGGCATGCCGGTCGCGCCCCGCAGGGCTGCTGCGGCGGCGGCCGATGGTGCCAGTCCGATCACGTTCCCGCCCGCGCCTCCGCGTCCGCCGGCTTGTCGCCAGGTGTGGGTCAGAGCGCGCATCGCGGTCGTCTTGCCCGTGCCCGCCGGAGCCACACCAACCTCGACGCGCCGCCCGCTGGCAGCCATCCGGGTCACGAGGTTTCGTTGCGCGTCGTTGAGCCGCAGGCCGCCGGCGTGTAGTTCCAGCATGGCCAGGTCGACGTCGTCGGCCGCGACGGCGGCGCCATCGGTGCGGCCTGCGGCGGCCAGGATGCGTTCCTCGGCGGCGAGGATGCGGGCTGTCGTGTACCGGTCGGCGCCGGTGTGCCGGTACACGCTCACCCCGTCCGAGCGGCGCAACGCAGCCGGCTCGGCTACTTCGTCCAGGTCCGGAGTCAGATTCACACACCGCGACCGCGCCGCGTCTACCACCTGCGCGGTCACCTGCGTCAAGTGTTCGGCTGGCAGGTCGACGCCGTCTGCGGCGGCGCGGATCTGCCGCATTGCTTCGGCGTGCAGGTGCCAGTCCTGCCACGTCGCGGCCCGCGCCTCGAGTTCCCCGACCACGCGCGCGGCCACGTTCTCCACCCACTTGGTCGTCACCGCTTCCCGGGGTGCGGGGGCATCGGCACCGAGGACGTTGTCCAGCATGTTCCGCACGCCCTGCTCGCCGAGCAGCGCGACGGCCTGGCTGCGCCAGGTGGCGCGCTGTTCGGCCAGGGATCGGGGTTCGTGCTTGGCCTCGCGGGTCTCTAGGTTCGCCTGCTGCGCCAGCCCGTACGCCTCGGACTTGGACGGCGGTCGCCCATGGACCGCCTCGAACTCGATCGTTAGCTCCCGCTGCCGGGCCACGACCGCTACGCGGCGCGCCGACCACGCCTCACACAGCTCCGCGTCCACCCCGACGATCTCGCGCACCGGCCGCTTACCGGGAGCGGCGGGCCGCTCGGCGAACTCCAACCCCAGATCGTCCGCGAGGTGGCGTTCCAGGGCGGTGTTGTACACCTCCGAGGCGGCCACGACGTGCTCGTACAACACCTTGCCGTAGATCGTCAGCCACCTGCCCTCCCGCGTGCGGACCTTGTTCGCGACCGCGACATGCGTGTGCAGGTCCGGATCACCGGCCCGCGAATCGCGGTGAGTGAACGCCGTTCCGAGCAGGCCGCTCACCTCCACCTGCCGGGCACCGTTCGCACCCTCCCGCGTGTACAGGGCGTGTTCCTCGATGAACCGCAGCGCCTCCGCGAAGGCCGCCTCGTGCGCGGCCTCGATCCGCCGGGCCACCTGCATGGGCGCCAGCGCCCACAGCACCGAGACGGACTTGACCGGGGAGAACGTCAGATCAAACCCCGCCACCGCCGTACGGAACCGCGAATACCGCGCTACCGCACCCGCAAGCTCCCGCGCGTCCTTCGGCAACCGGCCGTGATCCTCGACGAAGAACTCCGCCGCGACCTCCGAGCGGATCCGCGCCACCATCGCCCGATCCGGCCGCGCCTTGGCCGGGCGACCCGCCGCAGCATTTTCCTGCTCGATCCGCCGCACGACCTCCACCGCGAACTTCACGGCGCGCTCGTTCGAGTACGTGCGGTACGCGGCACCGAGCCGCAACGGGTTCTCGTCACCGAACAGCGGGTGCAGGCCCTGCCCGAACAGGTTGCGCATCTGCTCCGCCGTCACCAGATCCCCCGGTGCCAGGCCGTCGATGTCCCCCAGGCCCGAACCGATCCACCGGCCCGGCGCCTCACCCTTGGCCGCGTAGTAGTCCGCCAGCGGCGAATTGCCCAGTTCCGTGGAATCGGCGGCAGCAACCTGCCGGGTCAGGTACTCATACCCCGACCCCGCAGACAGCTTGTGCAGCGTCATCGTCACGCCACCCACGGGCGCCAGTCCGGGTCCAGTGGCCACGATGAAAGAGGTGTGTCTGGTGAGGTGGGGATGGTGGAATGGGGATATGTGATATGGGTATTGTGGGATGTTTTGGTTGGTATGGGTGATGGTATATGGGGATTGATTTGTGGGTGAATGGTTTGATGATATTGGGTTTAGAATTGGATGAATGGTGTAGATTGGCAGGGTTAGCGGCCGGCGCTGAGATCCCGGTAAGCGTCTGCGAATTGCGCCCGCGAATAGGCGTGCGACTGGTGCTTCGGCACATCACCGGGCCCGCTGGCGCGTTGTCGGCTCCCCGGATCGGCCACACGCCGTGGCGTGGCGGCGCGACCTCGTCGCTCGTGGGAAATGCCTGGTAGATGTTCTGCGGATGCTCTGTTCCTGGAAGTCGGCCTCGGGTTGGATTGCTGGTGACAGTGTTCTGACCAGCAGAGAGGCAAACGATGAGCAGTGACACCGTGGTGTTGGACCGTGTGACCGCAGATCTGTTCGACCTGGACATCCGGACGACGCCGGTGCCGATGGCGTGCACGAACCACACGAACGACGGATGCTCCGCGAGCTGTCCGAGCGTCGGCTGTTCGGCGACGTGCGCGACCAAGTGCAACTGCAAGTAAGTAGGGCGTGACCACGATGGGGCGCGAACGGACGTTCGGTCTGCATGCCGGGTTTCCGGTCGTCGCACGCATGCCGCTGCTGCCGGTCGAATCCGGGGAACCGGCGGACCCACTGTCCGGTTCGTTCGCGGAAGGGCTGCGTTTCGCTTCGCGCTCCCTCGCGACAGTGGCCTCTGACGATCTGGATGCGGACGAGCGGCTTGCCTCGACGGTGCGTGCGTACGAGCACCGTGCTCGTCATCGGGCGACGCCTCGGGGTGCGTTTGCTGGTGTCCAGGTCGCCGAGGTGGCCAAGGCGCCGGCCCGCTTCCGGGTCGGGAGGAATCACCGAGCCAGGAGTACGCCGTCGGCCGCATGGTTGAGTGAGCTGGCGCTTCGCGTTGCCGCTATCCCGGAGGTACTTGCGAATCTGCGGTTCGCGGCAAACGACCTCGTCGTGCGCCGCGGGGATCGGTTCGAGCACGAATACTCGACCGGCGCGAAGAAGCCTGAACGAGTCACGGTCAGGGCAACGCCCGCGGTCGAGCAGATCCTTGAGACGTGCCGCCCTTCTGCGGACCTGAAGCGGCTCGTCGCGGCCGTCAACGAGCGATGGCCCGGAGTCCCGGCCGCGACGGTACGAGCGACCGCGCTGGAGCTGGTCCGCACGGGTCTTCTCCTGACGGACCTGCTACCGGACGACGTCTCGCAGGATCCTCTTCGGTATCTGCTCATGAGGGTGCCGGCCTCCCACGAGCTGACGAAGGATCTCCTCGCGCTGAGGGACTTGCTTGCTGAGGCAGACAAGTACGCGCCGGGTGCGGAGGGACGGCTTGGCGCGCTGGTCGAGGCTCGTGAGGTCTGCGATCGGATCGTCCGGCATGAGAGTCCGATCACGATCGATGTGTCCGTCGATGCAGAGTTCCAGGTCCCGTCCTCGCTCGTGACCGAGGGGACGCAAGCGGCGTCCCTGCTGTGGAGCATCATGCCCACGTCGGGGACCTTGGAGACCTACCACGCCCGGTTCATCGACCGGTTCGGCATGGACCGTCGCGTGCCTCTGCTGAGTGTCGTCGATCCGGTCAAGGGCCTGGGCGACCCCGACGATGACGACGATCACCCGGCACCGGAAGAGACGCGACGCTCCCGGGTCTTGGCGGACCTCGCCGCGGTCGCGATGAGGCGGTCGAGCACGGTGGTCGAGCTTGACGACGTGGTCATCGATGCGCTCCGAGTGGAGGGCACCGCGTCACCGCCGGCAACCGGCGAACTCTACGCTCAGGTCGTAGCGCAGTCGCCTGACGACGCGGTCGACGGCAAATACATGTTGGCGGCGTACCTCGGGTGCACCCAGGATGCGGGTTCCACCATCGGCAGGTTTGCTTCGCTTCTCGATCTGCCCGGCCCGGGGGCCATGGAGTGGGGCGACGGCGGACCTGTCGAGGCAGAGATCGTGGTTCGCCCACGCCTTGCGGCACTCACCACGGTGACACTGCCGTCCGGATTCGCTCCCGTTCGGATCTGTGTCGGTGTGCTTCCCGGCCCGGGCGATCTGACGTTGGCAGATCTGGACCTGGCATCCGATGGGCAGCGGCTGAGGCTGTGGTCCCGGTCGCTCGATCGTGAGGTTGTCCCGCAGCTCTACTCCCGGATCGGACCGGCATACCTGCCGCCTGCGGTTCGATTGCTCCAGGACCTGGCCAACTCGGGTTCGCGGCCGTGGCATGTCTGGATGTGGGGGCCGATGAACGGTGCGCCGTTCCTTCCCGAAGTCCGCTGGCGGCGCACCATCCTTTCTCCTGCACGCTGGCGTCTTCCGCACGCACTCATCACGGCGGTCCGTGACGCGGCAGCCTGGGAGACCGAGCTGGACCGATGGCGCGCCGGGGCCGTCCCTCAACCTCCGCGTGTGGTCGTCACCCAGGACGTTGACCAGCGTCTCCCTCTCGACTTGGACGATTCCCGAGACCGAGATCTCCTGCGTCGCTACGTGCGGCGGGGCGTCGATGCCGTGACAGCTCCTCCCGGTGGACCGGACGCGCTCCAGGCCGTCGCAGATGGCGCTGACGGCCGTCATGTCGTGGAACTCGTCATCCCGTTAGAGGCTAGCCACCCACAGGCGGACGGTTCGGATCAGCGCCGCCCGATCGAATCGACGCCCACAGTTGTCCACGTTCCCGGCGGGCGGTGGCTCTCTCTGGCTATCGCATCCCCGGTCGTTCACCACGAGGATCTGCTCGCGCGGATCAGTGACCTCGGCGACCAGGTACGAGACGACGTCGACCATTGGTTCTGGCTCCGCTACGACAATCGAGCACACGGCCCGCACCTACGCCTCCGGTTCACCGGTGACCCCGCCACGCTGAACAACCGCGTGCTGCCCGCCGTGTCCGCACAGTGTGCGAGGTGGATGGACACGGGCCTTGCCAGCCGCGTCGCCATCGAGCCCTACGAACCTGAGATCGACCGGTACGGCGGCCCGGCCGCCATCGATGCCGCCGAACGCCTCTTCCACACTGATAGTCGGCTCGTGCTGGCCTTCCTCGCAGACCGGCCCGATGCCGACACGCGCGTGCAGCTTGCCGCCCACTCCGCGATGGAGATCAGCCGGGGACTGGCGCGAGGCGCCCGTGACGCGGTCGGGCGGCCGCGACTGGATCGCCCATCACGGCGACGCGTCAACGAGTTACGCGTCCCTGCACGGGGGCGACCTTCGCACCTCCTTGATGAGGGCGCGCAGGACTTGTGGGCTCTGCGCGCGCGTGAGTTGGCCAAGTATGGCGGCCTCGTCCCGGAAGGCCGCAGCGCCGAGTGCGCCTCGTCGGTGATCCATATGCACGCCAACCGTTTGGGCCTCGGGCACGACGACGAGCGCCTGGCTCGTGCTCTGGCTGCAGAGCTGATCGCGAGTGGCGACCGGTGAGCCCGGGCGAAGCTGCCGTCGCGGTCGCTGAGCGGCTTCGCGACCCCGACGTCGTCCGTCAGGGTGCACCGCCGAATACGTCAGCGACTCTCGCAGAGGGACTGCCGGGCACCGCGTTGCTGCACGCACGCCTGTCCCACCTCGACCCCGAACTCGGCCACGCCGCACGGGCACACTGGGACACCGCCGCGCTGCAAGCAGCTTCAACACCACTGCCCGGCTCCGGAGTTCATGGTGTGCTGGGCGGACTGGCGAGCTCGCTGATCATCGGCTCGCCGTACCTCCCGGATCCGGACGCGACGGCCGACGCAACTGCTCGGTCGGTGCGATGGCTGTCCGCATGCGCGGAAAACCTTGCGGAGGCTTACGACGCATCTGTTCGGTCCGGACGCTCCGGAACCTCGTGGCACATCTACGACACGATCTCCGGGCTCGCGGGGATCGGACGAGTCCTCCTCGCTGCTCTGGTCGCCGGCCACACCTCGGCCGAGAGCGGTCTGGTCGCGGCGGTGAACGCAATGACGACGATGCTCACCGACCGCGACGGCTTCCGTCCGGGATGGTGGGTGGCAACCGATGAGCATCCGGATGTTGTCGCAGCCCGCCTCGACTCCACGGGCGCAGCCGATACCGGGCTTGCTCATGGCGTGGCCGGCCCTCTCGCGCTCCTCGCCCTCGCGCACTCCACCGGCTATGGCACCGGCGATGGGCAGGAGACTGCGATTCGGGGCGCGGTTGCCTGGCTGCGCCGGTGGAAGGTCGATAAGCGCGGATGGCCCGCTGCCATCTCGGGCCGCGAGTTGGATGCGGACGGTCCCCCGAGCCTTTCCGGCCGACGAGCGGCATGGTGCTACGGCGTGCCAGGCATAGCCCGAGCACTACTACACGCCGCCGACGCTCTGGACGACGACGAACTTGCCGCTGAAGCTCGCGCGGACTTCGCCGGCCTCGCAGCACAACCGGGTCGGTGGGACGTGGAGAGCCCCGGCCTTTGCCACGGGTACGCGGGAGTCTTGCGCTGCTCTCTCGGCGTTGATCGCAACGCTGCGCATCACGCGGCGAGAGGGGTCATGGCAGCGCTTGACCCGACCCAGCCGTTCTTGTTTCCCGACATCGAGCACGGAAGCAGATTCGCCCGTCCCGGGTTCCTCACCGGGGCCGCAGGCGTCGCGCTCGCCCTCGCCGAACATGACGATCTCGCCACGCCAGTGGTCGGAACGTCCTGGGACGCGCTGCTTCTGATCTCCTGAGCCCGTCGAGGAGTGAACGGCGGTGAAGGAGGCTCCAAGCGCATATGGGCCTCCTTCACCGTCATCGCTACGCGCTCATGGCCTCTGACTTGCGGGCGGCCGTGACGACGAACTCGTGATCCGTCTTCCTGGCGATCAGCAGTGCCGCAACCTCATCGGAGGCAGATGCCTCGGCGGCGGGGCGTGCCTCGATCGTGATGTCGACCTCTCCGGCCGTCTCGTCGAGCCAGGCCCGCGCACGGTCGGTGAGCTGTCGGGCCAGGTCGGCTCCCGCCGGGCCGAATCCACATGCACCCACCTGGAGCATGGGCATCTCGTCCGTGCCGCCGACCTGTTGCGCCGTCATGTACGCGACCGAACCGCCGGCGTGGACGCCCCACGCTCCCCACGGATCCTTCGCACGTGGCACCCGTCCAGCGGTCACCGCCTCGGCATCGACGAACACCCGGCAGAACCCGGGCAACGTGGCGAGCCAGAAGTCCTGGTCAGGGGTCCACGCCCATGGAGACTCGATAGCGGTCCACTCGAACACAGGCGGTTCGTCCAGGGCAGTCGAGAGCGCGGATGCGACCGGCTGGTTGTCGTCGATGCGCAGCGTGATGTCCGGTCCCTGGCCCAGGGGAACGTTCTTCTCGGGGATCGCTCCGATGCCCTTCATCGGGATGAAGCCGTCCTCAGCGACCGACACGCTACGCAGCCGATCCCCGTCCCGCTCGAACGCCACCACCCGGGTCAAGCCGCGCAACCTCAGCGGCAGGACGATCCGTCCTCCCGGGGCGAGCTGGTCCACCCAGGCCGGCGCGACATCCCACGCACCCGCCGTCACCAGGATCCGGTCGAAGGGAGCCTGGCTCGGGTCCCCGATAGTCCCGTCCCCGGTCACCACACGCACCTGGTCGGCACCGTAGGCGATGAGATGTTCCCGGGCGGCCTCCGCCACGTCCGGATCGAACTCGATCGTCGTCACGGAACCGGACGGACCGACGAGGTGTGCCAGCAAGGCCGCGTTGTATCCCGTCCCCGCACCGATCTCCAGGACGCGGTGACCTGGCCGGACCTGGGCCTGCTCCAGCATGCCCGCGACCGTGCCCGGCGCGGATGCCGAGCTGATCGGCACATTGTGGGCGTCCCGGTGAGTGATCACGGCTCCCAGGCCGTACGCCTCGCTCAGGGGCGCCTGCGGCACGAACACGTGACGCGGCACAACACGCATCGCCTCGGCGACCTCCTCGGCCAACGGGTAGCCGCGCATCGCCACCAAGCGATCCAACATGTCCAACCGCATCGTCTCGTCGTCCATTGACCTCTCATCCACGTGGCGAGGCTACGGGACCGGTGACGACGACACGCCCGGCGAGCCGTGATCCGCATCAGATGCCTCCAAAGTGCCTGATCGAACCAGAGGGTTATGGGACTTCCACGGCGCGGAGATGGCCTCCAGGCCCGAGACCGGCATCTGTGTGCTCCACCTGCATCACGCGAATCGGCAGGGTGCCGCCGCCGTCCAGGAGCACGCTCAGCTCGTCGGGCGAGACATCGAGCACCTCGCAGAGCCGACGACGCGCCCACGGCGACGGCTTCGTGACACCCCGCTCCCACCGGCCGACGGTCGAGAGTTGGACGCCGATCTCCTCAGCCAGACCCTGCTGAGCCAGTCCCATGTCGAGTCGCCGCTGCGCCAAGGCCGAATGCCGACCCGCCTCCCGTGACCGGGCGGACACACGCGTAGGTGCGACGAGGCCGAGTTCGGCAGCGATCTCGTGGCCCACGATCACAATGACGATCTTCGCTTCGGGCTCGCCGATGAGCCTTTCGAGTCGCTGAGGTAGGCGGTCGACGACGAGACGATTCTGCTCTGGGTCCTTGCTGTGCATGTCTTCCTCCGCGTGGTCGGTCGTGCGAGGCGTTGCGGAAAGCGGGGTTACCTGCGGGAGTGCTTGCCGTGGGCCGCATCGAAGTCGCGCCGTGGCAGGACGCGTTCGAGTGCGGCTCGGGCCGGGGCGTTCGGGGCACCGAGCACGACGCACCTGGCGCCGACGCTGGTCAGTTCCTTCTCCAGCCGCTTGCGTGCGGCCGACAAGATCGCGTCGCCGGGCAGGATCACGACGTCAGCGCCTCGGTCCATCGCCTGCTTGGTGAGCTGGCTGATCGTGGCGGCGTCGCGACTGTCGTCGATCACGTGGGCCAGCCGGTAGCCCTGTTCGTGGGCGTGGGCCTGTACGACGGCAAGCTGTGCGGAGTCACGGGCGTACCCGACCGCGACGGCGGTCTGGGACATGTCGGTCGTTACCTTCCGGGTGTGTGGTCGGCGGTTGTCTGGGTGCGGGCCGGGACCGAGGGGCGTCGGTCCCGGCCCGCCTGGGTACCCGCCCGGGGGTGGGCGGGCTCGCGGCCGAGCGCTGTGCAAGGAGGTGCAGGGATTCCGGGGGTGCACGTCCGGCCACAAGAACGGAAAGTCAGGAGCGCCAGAAAGGCTGTGCGATTGCGGGCGTCTAGCGCCTCACTCGCGAGGCGTGCAGCATGCCTAGTAGTACGGCGAGCAGGGCGATGTAGCCGACCACCAGCCAGATCACGGCGTCGTCCCGTCGACCGGTTCCAGTTCGTGGGAAGCCAGGAGTGCCCTGCCGAACCCGGCCCGATCGATATCGACCCGGACCTGCCCGGCCTCGAAGACCTCGACCTCGACGACGGTGCCGGTCGCGCCGAGCAGCAGACGCGACCCGCCCACGACCCGTACGCGGTCGCCCTCCTTCCAGCGGATGGGCTGCCGTGCTGGTCCGTGTGTGGCTTCGGCGGTGACGTCTTCCTCGCCCTCGAAGATGCTCATCGCGCGCCCACTCCTGTGTCGACCCGTACCTGGCTGGACTCCCGGGTGGAGAGCGTCAGCGAGTTCAGCGCGGCGGCCGCCCCGTGATAGTCGATGGAGCCGACGATGTAGTCGGCGGCGTCCTTGACCACCTGGTCGGCGTCGCCCATGGCGAAGGCGTGCTGGACCTGGTGCAGCAGCGGGATGTCGTTGCGGGCGTCACCGATCGCGGCGGTGTCGTCGGGGTGGATGCCCCACCGCTGGCGCAGTGCGTCGGCTTCGCTCGCCTTGGACAGGCCGCGTTTCGTGATGTCCAGCCAGTCATCGGCGGCGCGGTTCACGGTGCAGCCGGTGCCTTCGATCTGCGCGGCATAGGCCGCGATCCCCGGGGCGTGGACGACGGCGCGGGTGGTGTGCTCCGACCACAGCACCCGCTCGTCCACGAGGTGCTGGAGCCCGCGCAGACGGTTCGCGGGGAAGGGCTTGTTCACGCGCCACCCGACCCCGACCTGCTCGACCGCCATCGCCACCTGGGGCTCCACAGCCATACTCACGGTGAATGCGGCCCACGGGTCGAACCCCCGCTGACGGATCACCTCGAACGGGCGACGACGGTCTCCGGTCAGTTCGCCGGTGATCGCGCCGTTGGAGGCGATGAACATCGCGCCCTTGCCCAAGCCGAGGAGTTCGGCCACGGGCAAGATGCCCAGTGCGGACCGGCCGGTGCAGGGCACGACCTTGATGCCCTTCGCGATGGCCCGGGCAACCGCGCGCCGTACAGGCTCCGGCACGTCGTCGTTCCCGTTGCGCACGATCGTGCCGTCGTAGTCGAGGAACACCACCTTGACCGGGCGGCCGGGCGTCGTTGCCTGGAAGGCGGGATGCGTGTTGATCATGCATCCCAACATCCCGTCGGACCCCGTGGGCAGGAATACCAGTCTGGTTGTCAAACTGGCTGTCAATCTGGGCCGGTCAGGCTGTGCAGCGAGGCGAACGTGCGAAATAATCGACCGCAGTCCACAAAGGGGATGACATGGGAGCGACGCCGAACGAGTTGCTGCGGAGCGCCCGGTTGCGCCTCCCATCACCTGTAACTCCAGGCAGGCCGATGAGCCGCGCAGAGCTCGTCGAGGCCGTGAACAAGTACATCTGGGAGTCGACCGGCGCACACTCGGCCCTGACTGAGTCCGCCTACGCGAAGTACGAACGTGGCGACGTGCGATGCCCCGGCGCCACCTACCGGGACGCACTCCGGCAGGTGCTGGGTTGTCAATCTGACGCCGAACTCGGCTTCCGGCCGACTCCGCGAGGCCGGCACGCGAGTTTGGAACCGGACCCTCCGACGGTGCGTAATGAGGACGTGTTCAGTCTCAGCAACCTCATCTCGCTCCCGTTGCAGTCAGAAGAGATCACGAGGCGCACGGCCCTGGGCGCCGCAGCGACCTCGATCCTGGCGTTGGGCGTCTCGGAAACCCCAGCCGGTCGGAGCAGCGTCAATGGTCAGCGCTACGGGCTCAGCGACGTGGCCCGAGTGCGCGCAGCAATTGCTGGATTCTCCCGCAAGGACCAGCGTCATGGAGGCGGCCACGGCCGCGAGAGGGTTGCTCGCTACTTCCTCGATGACGTGCAGGCGATGCTGAACGGAAGGTACGCGAACGACGCAACGCGCCGCGCAATGTTCTCGGCCGCGTCGGAGCTTGCGTATCTGGTGGGTTGGATGGCATTCGACGACGCGGATCATGCCGTCGCCAAGAAGTACTTCACGACGTCGGTTCAGCTCGCCGACGAGGCAAACGACCCCGCGATGGCCGGGCACACCCTGCGTGCCATGGCGCACCAGGCCGTCGAGCTTGAGCAGACGCGCGATGCACTCGCCCTTGCCGAAGCCTCTGTCAACGGCGATCGCTACAGGGCGGCGTGTGCCCGGGAACGATCTCTGCTCGGCGTCGTACACGGGCGAGCCCTGGCAGCAGCCGGACTCGGCGGCGCTGCCGGCGCCACCTTGCTGCGAGCCGAGAACGACCTGCGTAATGCCGGGGCGAACGGGGATGAGCCAGGACGAGTGTTCTTCTTCTCCGAAGCATCACTCGCCCACGAAACAGGCCGGGCCTTGTACGCCAGCGGCGACCTCAAGGGCGCCAAGGCCGCCCTCGCCCACAGCGCGCGAGCGCGCGCCAAACAGCCCTTTGCCAGGACCCACGCGGTCACGCTCGGCTACCTCGGCGAAGTCCAGGCCGCGACCGGGAACCTGGATCAGGCGTGCGCGACATGGTCCGATGCACTCGACGCGATGGCCGGGGTGCACTCTGCACGGGCACGTCAGACCGTCACTACGATGCGGAATGCGCTGGTGCACGGCCGATCGGCGAGTCCTGAGATGGCTGAGCTGGACCAGCGGGCCGCCGCGTACCTCGCGACAGTTTGATCCGACCGGAGCTGAGGAGACTGATGGAACCGATCGAGATGATCCCCGTCGCGCGCGTGATCGGCGGGCGAACCGAGCCGACCGACGACTTCTGGGGAGGGACCCGGTCGATCATCCGGATCGACGGCGACCGGTTCCCGGTCGAGGCGACCAAGGGGCTGGAGGATTTCTCCCACCTGGAGATCGCGTTCCATTTCCACCTGACCGACAAGACTGACCTGCACCCCGGCGCGCGTCGTCCGCGCAACAACCCGGACTGGCCCGAGGTCGGGATCTTCGGGCATCGCAACATGCGCCGTCTGAACTGGCTCGGCGTGAGCCGGTGCCGACTCATCGACGTCGACGGCCTCGACCTGCACGTCGAAGACCTGGACGCGGTCGACGGAACCCCGGTGCTCGACATCAAGCCGTGGTTCACCGAGTTCGGCCCACGTGGCGAAGTCAGGCAGGCGGCGTGGGTGACCGAGATGCTCACCGACTACTTCGCCGAGGGCGCCGACGCAGCGTCGGGATGACCCGGACGGGTCGAGTGCATGGTTGCCGGTCTCGGGTGAGTTCGCCCGCGCGACGGGCACTGGAGATTCGCCCTACCCCGGGTTGGCGAGCGCGCGTCCTCCCACGGCCCGGGTGGCTTTGTCTTCGATGCTCCCCGGTACGAATTCCGTCTGCGAGTTCACCCACTTCTCTGCGTCATAGAGCTAGTTTGTCGATGTCTCTCAGAGTACGATTAGTACTCAGCCGTCCGAAGGGCCTGATTCTTGGTAGCTGACGAGCGTGACGCACTCAGGGAACTGGTCGCCGAGGCGAGAGATGCGTTCCGCATAGTGCGTGAGGAGCGACTGGCCGCCGAGCGAAGTGCCTCAGAGTTGCCCACGCTGAACGCCGCAATCAGGATCACTTCCCGCGAGATGGATGCAGCGACCAGTCCTCAAGTTGAAGCACTCATGGAAGAGATCCTGGGCCTAGAGGCGGAAGCGGAGGGCCATCGACGCGCCGTAGAGCACATTCGGGAGCTTCGACGTCGCATGATCGAGTCGGCTCGTCCAGCTGGACCCAGCCAATGGGTCGGGTCCTATCTCGCGGAGAAACTTGACAACGCACTGGCCGACGCCGTGATGGAGCTGGAGCTCGACGTGGAGAGAAGGGGTTCGTCGCGCAGTGGTGAGAGGTAAACACAAGGCGCGCAAGATCAACGCCGACACCAAGTCGTTATGGAATCAGCTCGAGAACATCGAAGAAGAGACAACCGCCGAGCGCGCCCGCCTGACCGCTGCCCGAGCGCTTGCTCAGCAGGCTGAGACCGCTAGAGCCCGCCTCAAAGACCTCATCGCAGCTCGGGACGCCGGGCTCGCGGCGAAGGTGGCACGCCTTGAGCGAGAGAGGGACGCCGCCTCAGCGGATGTGAAGGTCACACGAATTCACCACTCCCGCGTGCAGCGCGCATGGGACCAGGTCAGCGACCGCCTTATGGACGTTGCTCCTGCTCAGATGACGAACCGTGAGCAGGTCGAATGGATGATGGACAAGCTCGGCGTGCACGGCCGGCTCGTCGACGGCAAGGAAGGTGACCTGGGGGAAGAGGGGGCCTACCGGCTTCAACGCGCGCGGGGGCAACGACGCCATTCCAAAGCCCCAGATGGCGACCACGCGACAAGCTATGCGCGGATCTTCGATCCTGATGAAGGGATTCCCGCGCGGCCCATGCTGGTTCGTGCATGCCAGCAGGTGGCCGGCGTGGCGAATCACGGGATCGACGCTGCAACGGCGGATGACCTTTACCGCCGGCTCGAGAAGCTGTTCGACGTTGACATGCATCGGGTGGACCGGGACGCCGCGCACACCATGTTTCCCGCGCCGCCGCTGTACACCGATCGCGGCCACCCCTATGCAACCCTGGCCGGACTGGGGGCGATTACGGCAGACGCTCCCCACCCGGGACGTCCCCGGGCGCACAACCTGCTGCGCGCCGACGCTCTGCGGGGGCAAGCCGTCGCCGACCGACAGTCGCTTAAAGATGCCGACGCACTTCTGACTCCCTGGTCGCCCCTCCCGAGGTTCTCTCGGCCGATAGACGCAATGAGCATTCGGCACGTATACGCCAACATCGCCCTCGGCATCTGGTCACGCTTTGCCGAGCAGCGCGTCCCCGCGAGCGCGGACCCCGCTGACGAAAGCACGTGGTCCTCCTTCGAGCCGTCACCTCTGGTTGAGCACCTGGCGATCGTCTCTGTTGGTCTACGCACCTGCGTACCATTCTGGCTTCCGCCCGCGCAGACACACGGCTACCTCGACGCAGACCCTCCTACACCGGACGACGCGGCCCTGATCCGCATGCCGTTCGATTCACAGCTCGTCGTGTTCGCCGAATCTTTGTGGCTGCCGCCGAGAGGGAGAGGGGCGCCTGTCAATCCCACAGTTCGCCACTGGGTGTCGGAGCTTGAGAGGGGAATGGCGAGCGTTGTCACGATGCACAGCAATCCGCCCAAGTTTGACGCCGACGCCCCCAAGACGCTCCGAGACGCCGTCGCAAAATATGGGGCCAAGGTGGAAGGCATCCTCTTAATGGCTGACGATGAGGGCAACCTGCGCGACGAGTTCACCTGGTGTCTCGCCATTGACGGCGCTGGTCACGGCCTAGTAATGGGCCGCTTGACCATTCCTGCATTGCGTAGCGCTCTGCCAGCCGCGCTAGCTGGCGTGGTAATGAACGCAGCGGCTGTCGCAGCATGGGGCCGCTGGCACGAAGCCGACAACGACATCGCCGATGTCACAACAGGTCGTGTCCAAGCAGCCCGGCGAGCAGCCTCCCGTCCAGTACGGGTGCTGAATGTGGCACGCATGTCCAGTAGCACACCCGCAGACAGCACATCCACCGGCAGACGAGTCGCACCACATCGCCGACGCGGCCACTGGCGCCGACAGAGATACGGGCCTGGCAAGACACTCATCCGGCCCGTCTGGGTACCACCCGTACTCGTCAACGCCTCTCGGTCCGTCGACATCACCCCGACCGTGTATCGGCTCCCCACCGTCCTTGGTGAGACGCCTCCACCACTCATCACGCTAGCGGACTGAGACCTGAGTTTGGTCATCTCGGCTTGATCCGTGCTGGCGCAGTGCTGTGACCTGTGGTGATGGTGGTCTTAGTGCGCGGTTTCACGCACTAACGGGCTGGCCTACGCTCGGTGGGTGGCGTTCATTCGACGGGTCCGGACCGCGTCCGGGGCGACGGCTGTGCAGATCGCGGAGTACGTCGGCGGGCGTCGTCAGCGGATCGTGGAGCACCTCGGGTCGGCGCACTCCGAGGCCGAGCTCGGCCTCCTGCTGGAACGGGCCCGCGGCCTGCTTGCCGACGGCCGGCAGGGTGTCCTTGACTTGGGTCTGGAGCCCACGACGCGCGCGGTGGGACTGGTCCCGGCTCCTGGCGAGCCGGCCTTGCTCGGCGGCCAGCCGGTCCCGTCTCAGGCGCCGCGGGTCGGTCCCGCGCGGGTGGAGTCGACCGCTTCGCGTGTCTTGTTCGACGCTCTGGTAGGCGTGTTCGCCGACCTGGGGTTCGACGGGATCGGGGACGAGACGTTCCGGGACCTGGTGATCGCGCGGATCGTGGAGCCGACCTCGATCCTGGACGTGGGGCGGGTTCTGAAGGACCTGGGCCACAGCCCGGCGAGCGAGAAGACGATGCGCCGCACCCTGGCCCGCTGCGTCGGCAACGGCTACCGCGACCAGATCGCCGGGTTGTGCTTCGATCACGCGCAGGCCAGCGGTGATGTGTCGTTGTGTTTGTACGACGTCACCACGCTCTACTTCGAGGCCGAGAAAGAGGACGGGCTGCGGAAGGTCGGCTACTCCAAGGAACGACGAGTCGACCCGCAGATCGTCGTGGGCCTGCTGGTGGACCGGTACGGGTTCCCGCTGGAGATCGGCTGTTTCGAGGGGAACAAGGCAGAGCGCCTGACGATTGTGCCGATCATCGAGCAGTTCCAGGCTCGCCACGGTATCGAGGGGATCGTGGTGGTCGCCGACGCGGGCATGCTGTCGGCGGGCAACCTGGCCGAGCTGGACCGCGCCGAGCTCGGGTTCATCGTCGGCTCAAGGATGACCAAGGCACCGATCGACCTGGAGTCCCACTTCCGCTGGCACGGGGACGCGTTCACCGACGCCCAGGTCATCGACACCATCACCCCGAAGACCGGGCAGAACCTCGAGAACGACCCGATGCTGCGCAGCGAACCGGTCTGGGACCCGGCCACGCACACGCGGTCCTGGCGGGCGGTGTGGTCCTTCTCCCGCAAACGGTTCGTGCGCGACAACGCGACCTTGACCCTGCAGGAGAACCGCGCCCGGGACGTGATCGACGGATCCCGGACCGCGAAGGCCACGAGGTTCGTCAAGACCAGCGGGGACGCACGCACCCTGGACGAGAAGGCACTGGCCCGAGCCCGAGCGCTGGCCGGGCTGAAGGGCTACGTCACCAACATCCCGGCCACGGTGATGCCGCCGGCAGAGGTGATGACCTGTTACCACGACCTGTGGCACGTGGAGCAGTCCTTCCGGATGAGCAAGACCGATCTGGCCGCCCGGCCGATGTTCGCCCGCACCCGCGACGCGATCGAGGCGCACCTGACCATCGTGTTCACCGCCCTGGCCGTCGCCCGCGCGGCCCAGGACCGCACCGGCCTGGCGATCCGCAACATCGTGCGCCAGCTACGCCCCCTGCGCTCGGCAACGATCACCATCAACGGCACCACCGCCACGTTCCCGCCCGCGATCCCCACCCCACAGCAGACCATCCTCGACGCACTGAACCGCGACGACGTCACGCACTAACCCGAATGACCAAACTCGGG
>NZ_JADBGR010000055.1 GCF_014892515.1 Myceligenerans pegani | reverse complement strand
TGGTAGGGGATGAACATCCCGAACAGGATGAGGGTGAAGACGATGTCGGCGCCCTTGAAGCGCCAGCGGGCCAGCACGAAGCCGTTCAGGGAGCCGAGGAAGGCGGAGATGATGGTGGCGGGGATGACCATCTGCAGGGAGCGGCCGATCGCGGGAGCGAGGGTGGTCCAGGCCGTCTGCCAGTTCTCCAGGGTCCACATGGTGGGCAGTGCCCAGGCGCGGGCGGGGGCGGCGTCGCCGGCGCCCTTGAAGCTGGTTACGAACAGCACGTAGACCGGGATGAGCACGATGAGCACGAAGAACAGCAGCAGCGCGTACCGGGCCGTGCGCCCGGCGGCGTAGCGGGCCGGTGCGGTGGCGCCGCGCTGCGCGGGGACCTTCCTGCCGATCGGTTCCAGGAGGGTCGTCATCGCTTTTCCTCCCGGTGGGTGTGGATGAGGTAGGGGATGATGACGGCGGCGACGAGGATGAGGAGGATGGCGCCGACGGCGGCGGCGTTGGCGTAGTCGAAGCTGGATTTGAACACGTACATGTCCACGGCGGGGACCTTGGTCTGGTAGTTCGCCGGTTTGGAGATGGACATGATCAGGTCGAAGGACTTGAGGGACATGTGTCCGATGATGATCAGCGCCGACAACGCGACCGGGGACAGTTGGGGGAACAGGACGTGGCGGTAGAGCTGGAGCTCGCTGGCGCCGTCCATGCGGGCTGCTTCTCGGAGTTCGTCGGGGATGCCGCGGAAGCCGGCGAGGAAGAGGGCCATGACGTAGCCGGACAGTTGCCAGATGGCGGGGATGGCGATGGCGGTGATGCCGAGGGTGACGTTGTTCCACCAGTTGTTCTGCAGGAAGTCGAGGCCGGCGAGTTGGAAGAGGCGGTTGAGGCCGGAGGCTTGTTCGTCTTGGTTGGAGTTGAGGAGCCAGCGCCAGACGACGCCGGAGGCGACGAAGGAGACGGCCATGGGGAACAGGTAGATGGAGCGGAAGAAGCCTTCGCCTGTGACGGGTTTTTCCAGGAGCCAGGCCCAGCCGAAGCCCATGAGCATGGTGCCGGCGAGGAAGACGCCGGTGAACAGCAGCAGGTTGGTCAGGGAGTGTTGGAAGTCCTGGCTGGCCAGTAGGCCCAGGTAGTTGTCGAGCCAGACGATGGGGGCGGGTTGTTGGCCGGTGGCTTGGGCGGCGGTGTGGTTGTCGGTGAACGACATCTGGAAGTTCGCCGCGATCAGTCCGTAGACGAACACGCCCAGAAGCAGCAAAGAAGGAGCGAGCAGAAGAAGGGGAGGCCCTACCCGCCGCAGTTTCTTCAGCATGTTGTCACTTTACGAGTCTGAGGTGGGATTCTGCCTCGGAAGAGCGTCCCGGCCCTCGCGGAGGGCCGGGACGCGGTCTCTCGGTCGTGTCGGCTCGTGCGGCTGGTGTCAGCCCTGTGCGGCTGCGGCGAGTTCGGTCTGGTAGGCGGCCAGGTCGGAGGCGCCGGTGGTGAACTTGCTGGTGGCGTCGCTGATCGCG
>NZ_JADBGR010000054.1 GCF_014892515.1 Myceligenerans pegani | reverse complement strand
CTTTGTGTTTTCATCCGAGGAGGGGATCGTGACGTCTGTGCGGCCTTCGGGCGATTCTCCGTTGGAGGGGCGGGTGGAGGAGGCGTTGGATGGGGGGAGTCGGCCGCCGGTGGGGCGGTATCGGTTGGATCTGGTGTCGGGGGAGTGGGCGTGGTCGGATGAGGTGTATGTGATGCATGGGTTCGAGCCGGGTCAGATCGTGCCGACGACGCCGTTGATGTTGGCGCACAAGCATCCGGAGGATCGGGCGCGGTTTGATGGGGTGTTGCGGCGTGCTGCGGAGACGGGGGCGACGTTCAGTTCGGTGCATCGGATCGTGGATGCTGGGGGTGGGACGCGGACGTTGGCGGTGACGGGTCAGGGGCGGCGTGATCCGGCGTCGGGGCGGGTGGTGGAGTTGGTGGGGTATTTCATTGATGTGACGGATTCGCATCGGGTGGCGGCGCAGCGGGATGCGACGGCGTCGATTCGGGCGTCGGCGGAGCGGCGTGCGGTGATTGAGCAGGCCAAGGGGATGGTGATGGTGGTGTATGGGGTGGAGGAGGCTGAGGCGTTCGAGGTGTTGCGGGAGGTGTCGAATCGGACGAATGTGGCGGTGCGGGATCTGGCGGATCGGTTGGTGGGTCTGATTGCGGGGCCGGGGGTGACGGTGTTTCCTACGCGTGAGGTGATCGACGCGTTCTTGAAGGACCCGGACAACCCCGAACCACCCACCGACCTCTGAACCGTTCCCGTCAGGAGCGGAGCAGCCGGGGCAGGACGTCGGACAGGCAGTAGTCGCGGCCCGCCTCGCGGGCGCGGGCGACCAGGTCCTGCGAGACCTCCTGGACCGAGACGCCGGTCACCTCGGACTCGTTGCGCAGCACGCCGAACGCGACGTCGTCGTCCACGTCGAGCAGCATCGCCACGACTCCCTTGGCCTGCTCGATGTCCCGGCGGCCGCGCGCGACGGCCCGGACGGAGGCGTCGGCACGCTGGGCCGCGAGATCCTCGACCGTGCTCGTCAGGTCCCGTACGTACCCGGTGAGCTCGTCGGACTCGCCGGTACGCTCGGGCTTGATCACGCCGACGATCGAGATGATGCGGTCGTGCCCGCCGGCGTCGACGATGCGGTGGACCGTGGAGACGGGCTCGTGGGTACGCTCGGCTCGTTCGAGGATGCCCTGCACGCGCTCGCGGTCGTCCGGGTGGGTGTGCGCGAGGACGACGGCGGTGCTGGGAATCACCTCGGCGGGTTCGAAGCCGTGGATGCGATAGGTCCGGTCGGACCACCACCATCGCTCGGTGGCAAGGTCCGCGGCGAACCGCCCGGCGGGCTCGCCCGTGGCTCCGGGCCGACCCGCGATCCTGGTGGGGTTGAGCTCGTGCATGGGTCGTCCTCCATCGACAGCGCACATCGACTGCTGACTGGCCCCTGCTCGACCACCTTGCCAAGGTACCCACGCCGGCGGAAAGAAATCGAGGATCTCCCTCGGCGAGGGACGAATCACCACACGGCCGTCACATCCGCACCCCGTTACGTCTCGGGGATCACGCCCGAGGCGGACTCCAGGTGGGCGCGGACGAACCAGTGGAACATCTCGAGGTCGTGCAGGTGGCCGATGAGCAGGTCGTTGGTGACGTCGTCGACACCCGCCGTCTCGTCGGCCGCCTTGCGGTGGAACGTGATCACCGAGTCGTAGACGCCGTCCAGCGCGGCCAGGTGCTCGATCGCCGGGGCGCGTCCGAGCTTGTAGTCCTCCCAGCTACGGGCCGCGACGAGGGCCCCCGGGGTGCCGACGGGGACGGAGCCCAGCGTCGCGATGCGTTCGGCGATCTGGTCGACCATGGCGCGTACCGCGTCGACCTGGGGGTCCAGCATCTCGTGAACGCCGATGAAATGCGGGCCCACGACGTTCCAGTGCACGTGCTTGAGGGTCAGGTGCAGGTCGTTCAGCGCGTGCAGGCGTGCCTGGAGGATCTCCGCGACCTCGGCGCCCTGCTCGGGCGTGAGGGACGGGACGGTGTAGCGGGGCAGCTTCGGGGACATGGTGGGTCCTCTCTTCCGGCCTTCTCGGCGGACCGACGACGGCGGCCCGGGTCAGCTCCGTCCATCGTCATGCGGGTGCTCTCGGGTCGCCACCGCACAGGCCGACGCCGGGGCGAGCGTGACGTCAGGAGACGACGCCGGCCAGCTGGAAGAACCGGTCCACCGCCTGCTCGGCGTCCGCCCTGATCCGCGCGGGGCCGGGGGCGGGCTCGCCGAGGAGGACCCTGATCTGCACGTCGCGGACCACCAGCCCGTACAGCAGCTGGAAGGCCGCCTCGGGGTCCTGCGCGTCGATGATCTCCCGCTCGTGCAGTTCCCGGAGATATCGCGCGACGATCGGCCCCACCCGGTGGCGCCCCTCTCGCAGCAGTACCTCGGCCAGCGTCGGGGAACTCATCGCGGCGCGGTTCAGTACCACCGAGTCCCGGCCGGTGAGCAGCGTGAGCTGGGCGGCGGCGTAGGCGGTGAGCGTCCGCCGGGCGGACTCGGCCGTCGGGGTCCGCGCGACGGCGAGCACGTGCCCCACCCGTTCCGCGGCGGCCTGCGCGTTGGTCGAGACCACGGCCGCGAGCAGCCCTTCCTTGCCGCCGAACCACGAGTACAGCGTTTCCTTCGAGGCCCCGGCCCGCCGCGCGACGTGCTGCATGGTCGTGCGCTGGTACCCGCGCTCGGCGACGACGTGCACGGCGGCCTCGAGAATCTCCCGCCGCCGCCGCGAGCGCTCCTCCGAGGGAAGGCGGCCTCGCGCGGGGTTCGTCGTCGACATGTTGACAAGCGTACCGCTGCGTTCGGATACTGGATCCGAACGCAATCGTTCGGTTCCCCGGGAGGCTCGATGTCCGCGATCAACCCCCACGCCGTCGCCGCCGCGAAGGACGCGGCGCCGTCCGCGTCGTCCCCGGCGGCCGTCGCCGCCGTCACCGCGGTCCTGTTCGGCGGCGCGATCTTCGGGTTCTTCTACGCCTGGACCTGTTCCACGATGTGGGGGCTGGACGCGACCGATCCGCGCGTGGCGATCACCGCGATGCAGGCGATGAACGACTCGGTGCGCAACGCCGTCTTCTTCCCGGCGTTCTTCCTCACGCCTGCGGTGATGGGTCTCGCGGCCGTGCTGTGCCTCCGCGAGAGGCGACGGCGCTCGGCGGTCCTGCTGTTCGCCGCGGCCGTCGTCTACCTCCTGGGCGGTCTGGTGCTCACCATGGCCGTCATCGTCCCGATGAACGGTTCGCTCGCCGCCGTCGTCGTCCCGGAGGATCCTGCCGAGGCCGAGCGGATCTGGACCGGCTACTCCCAGCCGTGGCAGGCGTGGAACGCGGTGCGCGCCGCGCTCAGCGGGGTCGCGCTCCTTGCCGCCACGCTCGCGGTCCTGCACCTGCGGCACCGCTCCTCCGCCCCCGGCTCGACGGCGGAGGGAGACGCACCGGCTGCGACCCGTCCGGCCGGGAAGGCCGGCCCGGCGCAGGCGTAGCCTCGGACCATGGCATACGACGTGGCCCTCGCGGACGAGATCCGAGCCGCTCTCGACGGAAGCTCCGGGATCACCGAGTGGCGGATGTTCGGCGGGCTCTCGTTCCTGGTCGACGGGAATCTCGCGGTGGCGGTGCGGGGCTCGGGCGGGATCCTGGTGCGCGTCGGGGCAGACGCCGCCGACGACCTCCTGCGCACCACGCCTGCCCGCCAGGCGGTGATGGGCGGGCGCGTCATGACCGGATGGCTCGACGTCGACGCCGACCACCTCGGCACGGAGGAGGAGGTCTCGGCGTGGGTGCGGAGGGGCGTGGACTTCGCCGGTTCCCTGCCGCCGAAGTAGGCGCGGACGAACCGACGCGGCCGGGTCACGCTCGAAGGACCAGCTACCGCGGCACGTGGCGGGTCTGGCTGAACGTGCCCTTGCCGAAGGCCAGCACATCGGGTGTCGAGCGTGGTCTCCGCGTCGTTCATGATCGTGCTCCTCGGTCGTCGGGTGAGAGGGAAGCGTCCGGTCCCCTCCTGGACGCCGTGCCACGGTCCGCCCGTGGCGCCGCTGATCCATACCAGGTCCGACGGGCCGGCCCCGCGGAAGTCATCGCGATCGGTACCGGTCAGGTCGAGGTCGCCGGCCGCCGGCGAGAAGGCTGCAAGCCCGGCGCCTCGCCGGGCCGGTGCGGGAAGGCTGCAAGCCCGGCGCCTCGCCGGGCCGGTGCTACGGTCCCGGCATGACCTCCTCGTTCCTCGACCTGCATCGTCCCGGCGACCCGCTGCTCCTGGGCAACGCGTGGGACGCGGGTTCGGCCCGCATCCTCGCCGAGCTCGGGTACGCCGCGATCGCGACCACGAGCAGCGGGTTCGCCGCCACCCTCGGCCGGCCCGACAGCAGCGTCTCGCGCGACGAGGCCCTCGGCCACGCCGCCGTGCTCGTGGCGGCGGTCGGCATCCCGGTCAGCGCCGACCTGGAGAACGGCTTCGGCGACACGCCCGACGACGTCGCCCGCACGGCCGAGGGTGCCCGTGGCGCCGGGCTGGCCGGCTTCTCGATCGAGGACTACACGGGGCGCGCCGGCGACCCTGTCTACGACGCCGCGCTCGCCGCCGAGCGGATCGCCGCCGCGGCCGAGGCGTCCGGCGACCTCGTGCTGACCGGCCGCTGCGAGAACTACCTGCACGGCCGTCCGGACCTGGCGGACACGATCGCGCGGCTCCAGGCCTACCAGGAGGCGGGCGCGGATGTGCTCTACGCCCCCGGGCTCACTGCGATCGACGACATCACGGCCCTGGTGGGCGCCGTGGACCGGCCGGTCAACGTGCTGCTGCGGCCCGGCGGGCCGTCCCCGGCCGAGCTCGCGGAGGCCGGCGTCGCGCGCATCTCGGTCGGCGGCACGTTCGCCTGGGCCGCCTACGCCGGTCTCGTCGAGGCGGCCGGGGAGCTGCTGGCCGGGCGGACGGGATTCCAGGAGCGTGCCGGGGCCGCGAAGGCGGTCATCGACCGGGCGCTGGCATGAGCCCGGCCGCCCGGATCAGGTCCGCAGCACCGCCGGGTCGGGCCCCGTCCACTGCTCGTTCGGCTCCCGCGGGTCCTCGGGCAGCAGCGTGCCGATCCAGGCGTCCCGCCGTTTCCCCCGCTGCAGGCCGTAGCGGCGGAGCGTGCCCTCGACCCGGAACCCGACGTTCCATGCCACCCGGCGCGACCCCCAGTTCCCGACGTACGCCACCCAGGTGATCACGGCCAGCCCCAGCCCTTCCGGGTCGAAGCCCCAGTCGACGACGAGCCGCGCGGCCTGGGTCGCGAGTCCCTTGCCGCGGGCGCCGGGGGTGGTCCAGTAGCCGATCTCGGCCGACCTCTCCTCGTCGGGCGCCCCCGCGCGGCCCTCGAAGTGCAGGCCGACCATGCCCAGCAGGGGCCCGTCCGTGTCTCCGGGCTCGCGCACCGCCCAGTTGAACTCGCTGCCGCGAGCCCAGCCGTCGGGCACGAACCGTCTCACGAAGAGTTCGGCGTCCGACCGCAGGTACGGCGACGGCACGACGGTCCAGTCCGAGATGTCCGGGTCCTGGCAGGCATCCATGATCGTGTCGACGTCGTCCTCGGTGGGGACGGACAGCCGCACGGTCTCGTTGGCGAGGACGAAGGGTTCCACCCGCATACCCTGCCACAGACGGCACCCTGCACAGCCACACTGACCTGCACATTCATGTGTCGGTATGCACCCGCGCGGTGTCCGACGGCGGCCGTGGTTCGTCGGTCACCGGCGCGGGCTGCCCGCCCGGTGCGGGCTCGCCCGGTGGCGTGTCCGCGCGAGCGGCGTCGCCGTCGTCGTCGAGGTCGCCCGAGGCCCGGCGCCGCAGCGCGCTGAAGACGGCCCACGCGACCGCGACCAGGGGCACGGCGACGACGGCGCCGAGGACGCCGGCCACCAGCGTTCCCGTGGTGACCGCGAGCGCCACCACGACCGGGTGCAGGGAGACCTGCCTGCCCATGATGAGCGGCTGCAGCACGTGGCCCTCGAGCTGGCCGATGCCGGCGATGCCGAGGATGACGAAGAGCGCGGTGAGGGGCCCCTGGGCGGCGAGGGCGACGACGGCGGCGATGATCATGGCGAGGGGCGCGCCGATGATGGGGATGAACGTGCCGATGAACACCAGGACGGCCAGGGGTGCGGACAGGGGGACGCCGAGGATGGCGAGGAAGATGCCGGCGAGGATGCCGTTGGTGATGGCGACGATGACGGTCCCGCGGGTGTAGCCGGAGAACGTGTACCAGCCCGCGCCGGCGGCCTCGCGCCAGCTCGCGCGGTGGGCGGCGGGGATCTGGGCGAGGAACCAGCGCCACATCGTCGCGCCCGACGCCAGGAAGAAGACGGTGAGGAAGATGGCGAGCGCGAGCGCGGCGAACGCCTCGACCACGGAGCCGGCGCCTTCGGCGGCGCGGGCGGCGAGCTCCTCGCTGTTCTCGCGGACCCAGCCGGACAGGTCGGTTAGCCACTGGCTGCGTTGGCCGACGTCGACCTCGAACGGGCCGGGCAGGGACTCGACGATCGCGACGAGCTGGTCGACGCCGCTGCTGAACTGGAGTGCGAGCCGTTCCCACTGCCCCGCCACGGACGCGACCACGTAGGTGAGCAGGCCGCCGACGACGACCACGCCCGTGAGGATCGCGAGGGCGGTGGCGAGCGGCCGGGGCATGACGCGCTCGTAGAGGTCGGTGACGGGGTTGAGCACCGCGGTGATGACCAGGGCGAGGAAGAGCGCGACGAAGACGAGCTGTACCTGCCAGGTCAGCCAGAACACGGTCGCGACGGCGGCCAGCAGCACGATGAGCCGCCACGACCAGCCCGCCCCGGTGCGCAGCCAGCTCGGGACCGGGTCACCGGCGGCTGGATCAGCGGGATTCTGCGACGTCACTACGACAGTGTGCCGCACGGGCCGGGCGGCGGCAGGCGCGCGCGCCCGGTGCGGGCGATCCTGCACGACCTCGCCACCGCCGGCGCACACCGCCGGGCTGACAGCGCTGACAAATGGGTCTTGACTCCGTCACGTCCGAGGTGAATTGTGAACCTCAGCCCGCCTGGCGGCGTCGCCGGGCACCGCACGACGCAAGGGAGCCTCATGCGCACGGCATCAAGCCTCACCCGAGTCCTCGCCGCACCCGTCACGGTCGCACTCGCCCTGCCGCTCGCCGCGTGCGGCACCGGCGGGAGCGGGTCCGGCGACGCCACGATCACCGTCGCCTACCAGAAGTTCGGCAACTTCACCCAGGCCGACGAACTCTTCAAGAACGTCAAGGCCGACTACGAGGAGGCCAACCCCGGCATCACCGTCGAGCTCGTCCCCATCGAGGCGGCGCAGAACGACTACTTCACCAAGCTCGCCCTGATGAACCGGTCGCCCGCCACCGCCCCCGACGTCATGTACGAGGACACGTACATGATCAAGTCCGACGTCGAGGCCGGGTACCTGCTGCCCCTCGACGACTACCTCGCGGAGTGGGACGAGTGGGACCAGTTCGTCGACAGCGCCAAGCAGGCCGGCCTCGGCGACGACGGCAGGACCTACGGCGTGCCCATGGGCACCGACACCCGCGGCCTGTGGTTCAACAAGGACGTGCTCGCCGAGGCCGGCCTGCCCGCGGACTGGGCGCCGTCGTCGTGGGACGACATCCTCGAGGCCGCCCGGGCCATCAAGCAGTCGGACCCCGACGTGATCCCGTTCAACATGTACTCGGGAAAGCCCATGGGCGAGGCCTCCGTGATGCAGGGCTTCGAGATGCTGCTCTACGGCACGGGCGACACCCTCTACGAGGACGGCAGGTGGGTGCTGGGCTCGCAGGGCTTCGTCGACTCCCTCGAGTTCATCGAGACCGTGTTCTCCGAGGGCCTCGCGCCCACCCCGCAGCAGGCACTCGACACCAACATCGGCAACACCGTGCAGGCCGAGTGGCTGCCCGACGGCAAGGTCGGCATCGCCCTGGACGGGTCCTGGCTCCCCGGCAACTGGCTCGAGTCCGGCGTCGCGCCCTGGCCCGAGTGGTCCGAGAAGATCGGCACGGCCGCCATGCCCACCCAGAACGGCGCCGCCCCGGGCGCCGTGAGCATGTCCGGCGGCTGGACGCTCGCCGTCGGCGCCGGCACCGAGGTCCCCGACGAGGCCTTCGAGTTCGTCGCCACGGCCCTGAACCGGGAGAACTCCCTCTGGTTCGACGTCGCCAACAGCCAGATCGCCGTCCGCACCGACGTCGCCGAGGACCCCGAGTACACCGAGTCCAACCCCACCACCGGATTCTTCACCGACCTGGTGGACGTCACCCACTTCCGGCCCGCGACGTCGGACTACCCACAGGTGTCCAACGCCATCATGGTCGCGATGGAATCCGTCATGACCGGCCAGCAGACACCCGAGGAGGCCGCCGCCGTCTACGACGAGACGGTCGCCGGCATCGTCGGCGACGAGCACACGACCCAGGGCTGACCGTGGCCGTCATGTCCCGCGGCGCGGCGCGGGCGGTACCGCTCGCGCCCGCCGTCGCCCTGCTCGCGCTGTTCATGCTGGGCCCCGTGGTGTGGTCGTTCTACGGCTCCTTCACCAACACCGCGCTCACCGGGCCCACCGCCGCGAACCCCGAGTGGATCGGCCTCGGCAACTACGCCGGCCTGCTCGCCGACCCCGACTTCCCCAAGTCGCTCTGGCTCACCGTCGTGTTCGTCTTCGCCTCCGCGGTGGTCGGACAGAACGTGCTCGGCCTCGCGCTCGCCGGACTGCTCCGCTCGGCCGTGCGGCCCGTGCGGTCGATCGCCTCGACCGTCGTCGTCGCCGCCTGGGTGCTGCCCGAGATCGTCGCCGCGTTCGCCGCCTACGCGTTCTTCCACGCCGACGGCACGCTGAACGCCATGCTCGCCGGCATCGGCGTCACCGGACCCGACTGGCTCTACTCCACCCCGATGCTCGCCGTCGTGCTCGCCAACATCTGGCGCGGCACCGCCTTCTCGATGATGGTGTACTCCGCGGCGCTCGCGGAGGTGCCGCCGGATCTCACCGAGGCGGCGCAGCTCGACGGCGCGAACGGCGCGCAACGCCTGGCCTGGGTGACGCTGCCGGTCATCCGGCGCAGCATCTCGACCAACCTCATGCTCACCACGCTGCAGACGCTGTCCGTGTTCACGCTGATCTACGTGATGACCGGCGGCGGCCCGGGCACGGACAGCTCGACCCTGCCGATCCTGGCCTACCAGGAGGCGTTCAAGTTCGCGCAGGTCGGCTACGGCACGGCCATCGCGACGGTGATGATCGTCGTGGGCGGCGTCTTCTCCGTGATCTACATCCGCGCGCTCCGACCGGAGGTGGACTGATGGCCGCGACGACGACGGAAGCCGCCGCGAAGCGGACCGGGCGCGCGCCGGGAGCCGCCGCCCCGCTCACGGGACCACGCCCCAGGGCGACCAAGGTGGCCGCGAACCTCGTCCTGCTGGTGATCACCCTGTGCTTCCTGCTGCCGACGGCGTGGGTGGTGTTCGCGTCGCTCGACGCCGAGGCGACGCTCTCGTTCGGACTGCCCGAGGCCGTGACGACGGCGAACTTCTCCGCGATCATGACGCCCGAGCTGACGTGGCGGCCGCTGTGGAACGCGTTCGTGCTGTCGTTCGGCTCCGGGGCCATCACCGTCGTGGTCGCCGTGCTCGCCGCCTACCCGCTGTCGCGGTACCGCATGCGGTTCGGCCGGTACTTCCTGTACACGGTGCTGTTCGGCACCTGCCTGCCGATCACCGCGGTCATGGTGCCGGTGTACTCGCTGTTCGTGCAGCTCAACCTGCTGGACTCGCTGCCCGGGACGGTCTTCTTCATGGCGGCCACGTCGCTGCCCATGGCGATCTGGATGACCAAGAACTTCATGGACTCCGTCCCGGTCTCGCTCGAGGAGGCCGCGTGGACCGAGGGCGCGTCAGCCATGCAGGCGCTGCGCCGGGTCGTGCTGCCGCTCATGCGGCCCGGGGTCGCCGTCGTGTTCATCTTCGTTTTCGTGCAGGCGTGGGGGAACTTCTTCGTCCCGTTCGTGCTGCTGCTCTCCCCGGAGAAGCAGCCGGCGGCGGTCAGCATCTTCGCGTTCTTCGGGCAGTACGGCAGCGTCGCCTACGGGCAGCTCGCCGCGTACTCGTTGCTCTACGCCGCGCCGGTGCTCGGGCTGTACGTGCTGGTCACCCGGATCTCGGGGTCGGCCTTCGCGCTGGCGGGGGCGGTGAAGGGGTAAGGGTGGGCCGTCCGCCCGGGCCGGCGGGAGCGGCACAGGTCACACCCTTATCGATGCGAGGTCCACGCCCGGTTCGTGCTATGTTTTTCCAGCACCGGAACGGAGCCGAGAGGTCCGGGAAGGTCCACCTGTCCGGGTGGCGGAATTGGTAGACGCGCTAGCTTGAGGTGCTAGTGCCCGTATTAGGGCGTAGGGGTTCAAGTCCCCTCTCGGACACTCGACACCAGAGACCACCATGGCCTTGCGGCCCATGGTGGTCTCGTTGCTTCTTGTGAGGGCGGAGCCCCCACACCCCCGACCGCGAGATCGCTGTGGCCTGTCGGCCCTGGCGGTCTCGTTCGTTTCTGCAGTGCCTCGAACGCCTTGATGTACTCCTCGGCCTCGGGCACCGTGTAGCGGTGCTCGCGGGAGACGATCTCGATGCACACGAGGTCGTCGTCCATCTCGAACATGTGGGTGGGCATGAAGTCGGTGGCACCCGACTACCAGACCGACAGCTCCGTCAGGTCCAGTGCGCGCCCCTGACCGTCGTGGGTGCAGACCAGGGCCGCGCGGACCGGGCGGTCGACGCGGACCGGGTACAGCCCGGAGCCCGACACCGCGTCCGGATCGTCGCCCGGATCGCGGCCCGCCGCGACGGAGTACACCACCCGGTGGTCGGCGTCGAGCAACTCGACGGCGTCGTCCCCCCGGAGCGGGAACGGGGTGCGGAGCACGACGAGGCTCACCTCACGGGGCTCCGGCAGCCGCACGCAGGCCCGAGGGGCGGGCTCCGCGCACGGGTCGGCTGCGTCCGCCGTCGGGCCCCCGTCCGTCGGCCGGCTGGCTGCGGCGTCCGGGCCGGCCGAGGCCGGCGCACCGGTCGCGCAGGCCGAGGGGAGCGCCACCGGGTCCCGGTCCTCCGTGTTGCCGTCCGTGTACGGGCACGGCGACGCCGCCGGCTCCAGCCGGCCGGACCCCGCGTCCTCCACCAGGCACGGCGCGCCCCGGGACGGCGGGGTGAGCTCCGGCAGGGGAACGCCGGCGCTGCGGTACGCGGTGTCGAGCGCCTCGCCGTCGAACCGCGTCGTCGTCCGGGCGACCACCCGCAGCTCCGACGGCACGTCCGCGTACACGCGCGCGTCCACGCTCGCCGTCGTGGCCTCGGCGTCCGCGGAGACCACGTGCGTCATCGGGGTGCGGCCCGCGGTCTCGGCGACGATCGTCGTGTACGTGGTCGTCCCGTCCGACGGCACGTCCGCGAGCGCGGGCCAGGCGACGTCGAGCCGCCCGCCCTTGCCGGTCACGGCCACCTCCGGGTCCCAGTACACGAGGTCCGGGACGCGCCGCGGGACCTCGTCCGACGCCGGGAGGGAGAGGGTGGTGCCCGGGCCCGAGGCGGGGCCGTCGGAACCGAGCTCCGCGTCGACCCGGAGTCCGGGGGCGTCGCGCAGCTCGTCCTGGTCCGCCGACCACAGCCCCTCGCCGTCGGGCCGCGTGCGCACGGGATCGCACAGCGTGGGGATGAGGCAGGCGAGCCCGAGCGTCCCGATCGCCAGCAGCACCGTGCCCAGCGTGTTCCGGTCCGTGACGGCCACCTCCACCGTCGAGCGCGGCGCCGACGCGCCGTCGGCGTGCATCACCCGGCCGTACAGCACCCCGGTCGGCTGCGGCGACGGAGCGGGGTCGCCCCGCAGCGGGGCGGGCGGGCGATCCAGCCCGCACGCGGACAGCGCGAACGTGACGACGAGGGCAACAGCGACATATTTCGTCAGGCGCACCGTCGGAGGCTAGCAGCAGGCCTGGCCCCGCGAGCGTCGATATCCTGATCGTTGCCGGGCCGCCCGCCGCGCGAGACGAAGGAGTCCGAACCCGATGACCGACCTCCGCCAGACCGAGCTCCTGGCCACCGTCCCCGATCGGCTCCACATCGGCGGCCACTGGCGTCCCGCCACCGGCGGCGCCCTGCTGGCGGTCACCGACCCCGCCACCGGCCACGTCATCAAGAACATCGCCGACGCCACGCCCGCCGACGGACTCGCCGCCCTCGCCGCCGCGCACGACGCCGCCGGGCGCTGGGCCCGCACCGCACCGCGCGAGCGGGCCGAGATCCTCCGGCGCGCCTTCGACCTCCTCGCCGGACGCGCGGAGGACGTCGCGCTCCTCATGACCCTGGAGATGGGCAAGCCCCTCGGCCAGTCCCGCGGCGAGGTCACCTACGGCGGCGAGTTCCTCCGCTGGTTCAGCGAGGAGGCGCCCCGCGTCGCCGGCCGCTACGGCGTCAACCCCGAGGGCACCGGCCGCATGATCGTCAGCCGGCACGCGGTCGGCCCGAGTTACCTCATCACGCCCTGGAACTTCCCGCTCGCCATGGCCACCCGCAAGATCGCGCCGGCGCTCGCGGCCGGGTGCACGGTGGTGATCAAGCCCGCGGAGGCCACCCCGCTCACGACCCTCTACCTCGCGCAGATCCTCGCCGACGCGGGCCTGCCGGCGGGCGTGCTGAACGTGGTGACGACGTCGGCCCCCGGCCCGGTCTCGGAGGCGATCATCCGTGACGAGCGGCTGCGCAAGCTCTCGTTCACCGGCTCCACGGCGGTCGGGCGCCTCCTGCTGGAGCAGGCCGCGGGTCGCGTGCTGCGCACCTCCATGGAGCTGGGCGGCAACGCGCCGTTCGTCGTGTTCGACGACGCCGACCTGGACAAGGCGGTGGAGGGCGCGCTGGCGGCGAAGTTCCGCAACATCGGGCAGGCGTGCACGGCGGCCAACCGGTTCCTCGTGCACCGGCCGGTCGCCGAGGAGTTCACGGAGCGGGTGACCCGGCGCGTGGCGGAGTTCCGGATGGGGCCGGGAACGCAGGAGGGCGTGACGATCGGGCCGCTGATCGACGACGCGGCGGTCACCAAGTCGGCGACGCTCGTGCGCGACGCCGTGGAACGCGGGGCGCGCCTGCGCGTGGGCGGCGAGCCCGTGGCGGGGCCGGGGTCGTACTTCCCCGCCACGGTGCTGAGCGACGTGCCGCCCAGCAGCGACCTGCTGCGTGAGGAGATCTTCGGCCCGGTGCTCGCCGTCGTCCCGTTCGACGACGAGGACGACGCCGTCCGGCTCGCCAACGACACCGAGTACGGCCTGGTGTCCTACGTCTACACGCGCGACCTCGCGCGCGGGCAGCGCATGATCGAGCGGCTGGCGACCGGGATGACGGGGCTCAACATGGGCGTGGTGTCCAACGCGGCCGCGCCGTTCGGCGGGTGGAAGCAGTCCGGCCTGGGCCGCGAGGGCGGCCTGGAGGGCATCGGCGAGTACCTCGAGACGAAGTACACGCTGACGCCGGATCCGTTCGCATGACCCGGGTCACGTCCGCGCCAGCCGTCCTCGCCTGAGCCGGAGCACCTCGTCGGAGGCGTCCGCGACCTCGCGCGAGTGGGTGACCACCACGACGCACTTGCCGCCGTCGTGCGCGAGCCCGCGGAGGATCGCGATGATGTCGCTCGCGGTGGCCTCGTCGAGGTTTCCCGTGGGTTCGTCGGCCAGGAGCACGTCGACGTCGCAGGCCAGCGCGCGGGCGATCGCGACGCGCTGCTGCTGGCCGCCGGACAGCTGCAGGACGCTGCGGCCGCGGTCCTCGGGAGCGATGCCGAGCTGGTCGAGCAGGTCGTGCGCGTGCTGCCGGCGCCGTCGCCGGCGGGATCCGGTGATCTCCATGGCCGACGTGACGTTCTGCACCGGGTTCAGGTAGGTCAGGAGGTTGGCGGACTGGAACACGGTCGCGGCGTGCCGGCGGCGGTAGGGGGCCAGGCCGAGCGCGGCCAGGTCCTGCCCGCGGAAGCGGACGGTGCCGGTCGTGGGCTCGTCGAGTCCTCCGGCCAGGGACAGCAGCGTGGTCTTGCCGCTGCCCGACGGTCCGACGATCGCGGACATCCGTCCCGCCTCGAAGCCGTGGCTCACCTCCTTCAGGACGGCGCGGCCCCGTGCCCGGCCGGGAGCCGGGTAGGTCTTGCCGACCCCCACCAGCTCCAGCAGGGGAGCTGTGGACGGTGGCGGCTGGTCGTCGGTGGTCGCAGGTGTCGTGATGGTCGTCGTGGTGGTCATGGTCAGTCGCCCTTCGTGAGGATCTGGCGGGGTTCGAGCCGGAGCACGCGGTAGCCGGGAAGGAGGGTGGCGCCGACGGCGATGCCGAGACCGGCGGCGGTGACCGCGCCGACGTCGGCCGGGGTGAGGCGGACGTCGAGCTCGTCGATCGGCTCGTGCTCCGGTTTCGGCTGCTCAGGGCCGCCCGCGGTACGGGCGAGGCCGTCCTCCGGCCCGGCCCCGGCGGAATCCTCGTTGGCGGTGACCTCCGCGGCGAGGAGGCCGCCGCCGGCGGCCTGCGCGAGGGCGTGGCTGGCGGGCACGGACGCGGCGACCGCGACGAGCGCGCAGGCGGCGATCTCGACGAGGTGCTGCCCCAGCAGGCGCGGCTTGCGCTCGCCGAGGGCGAGCAGGACACCGAGCTCGTGGCGGCGGTCGCGCAGCGAGCCCGCCACGATCAGCGACAGGATCGCCAGGCCGGCCAGGGACACGAGCCACACCGTGAGCGAGGCGATGCCGGCGGTCCGGGAGATGGGGCCGGTCAGCTGCTCGAACTGCGTGTCGTTCAGTCGCAGGGGGAAGAGTTCCGGGTCGAGGCCCAGTGCCTCGGCGTCCGCCCGCAGCTCCTCGAGGGCAGACGGGTCCGTGAGCGTGTACGTCGCCTCGTGGACGACGGCGCCCTCGTCGGTGGGACCCGTCGCGGACAGGCGTCCCGCGCCGGCGGGCGTCGTGTAGACCTGGTTCCCCGGCTCGGCGATCGCGGGCACGTAGTTGCTGCGGGAGGTGGCGTCGCTGACGTAGATGCCACCGACGGTGAACTCCACCGGTTCGCCGGGGGTCCCGTCCCCGGGGAGGGAGCCGATCGTCGTCGTGTCGCCGACGGCCAGGCCGTTGGCCTCGGCGAGGCGTTCCTCGACGAGGACGACGTCGTCGGCGGTGTCCGGGCCGATCGGCGCGCCGTCGACGAGGCGTGACGAACCCGTGCGGAACACCGGCATGGCCGCCGAGTCCCGGACGCCGTCGACGCGGAGGAAGTCTCCCTGGGAGGTGTCCGCCCCGGGCGGCGGTTCGGCGGCGCGGTACAGCTCCAGGTCGCCGCCCGGCTGCCCGGCCGACTCCACCCGGTAGCTGAACCCGGTCACCGCCGGCGACGTGCCCAGCTCCTCCAGCAGATCGCTGCGCAGTTGCAGGTCAGGGCCGATCATCTGGCCGGTCCCGCTGCCGTCGCCGCCCAGCTTTCCGGACTCCAGTGCCGCGTTGATGTCGAGCGACATGGTCGCCACGGCGCCGATCTGCTCCTGCGCGGCGGCCGCGGCCCGGTCGGCGGCGGACCGGATCAGCTGCCCGGACAGGACGAGCGTGCAGATGACGAAGAACAGGCCGGTCATCAGCGCGGTTCTGCCGGGTGCGGCGGTCAGGCGCCACCACGCCCGTTTGAACATGTTCATCGGATGGTGCTCCCAGGTGATGCTGCGAAGGTTGTCGCCGCCGACGCTAGGGAGGAGGCGGTATGGCGGGCGTTCGACGGCGGACGGGCCGGCGCGGGTCCTCGAACGCGGCTCATACACCCGCGCTGATAGGCAGGTGCCGGCACGTGGAGCGGCGCGAGGTGCCGGGCGGGACCGGATGGGACGAGCCGGACGTGACGAACCGGGCGGGACGAAGGAGGGACGGCGCGAGTGCGTGTGCTGATCGTGGAGGACGAGGAGTTCATGGCCGAGGTCGTCCAGCGCGGCCTGCGCCGGGAGGGGATCTCGGCCGACGTCGCCCAGGACGGCGAGGCCGCGCTGGAGAAGCTGTCGGTCAGCGGGTACGACGTCGTCGTCCTCGACCGCGACCTGCCCGGCGTGCACGGCGACGACGTGTGCCGCCGCACCGTCGCCGAGCACCCCGAGGTGCGGATCCTCATGCTGACCGCCGCGGGGCGGCTGGGCGACAAGGTGACCGGCCTCGGGCTCGGCGCCGACGACTACCTGCCCAAGCCCTTCGACTTCCCCGAACTCGTGGCGCGGATCAGGGCGCTGTACCGGCGTAGCACCCCCGCCCAGGCCCCGCTGCTGAGGTACGCGGACGTCATCCTCGACACGCACCGCCGCCGGGTCGAGCGCGCGGGCCGCGAGGTCAGGCTCACGCCGAAGGAGCTCGCCGTCCTGGAACTCCTCATGCGGGCCGACGGCGGCGTCCTCAGCGCCGAGTACCTCCTGGAGAAGGCGTGGGACGAGGCCGCCGACCCGTTCACGAACGCCGTCCGGCTCGTCATCCACACGCTGCGTCGCAAGCTCGGCGGCCCCCAGCTCGTGCACACCGCGATCAGCGCGGGCTACTACCTGGCGACGGAGCCGTGAGCGGCGCCCGCCGGCTCAGCATCCACGTGCGGATCTGGGCGGGGTTCGCCCTGGTCCTCGTGGTCTCGGGCGGCCTGATCGTGGCGGCCGTCTACCTCGGGATGCGCTACCTGCCGTCCTACGACCTGGGTGCGATCCAGATCGTCGCGGCGGAACACGTCGAGGACGCCCCCACGGTCGCGCCGGTCTCGCCGTCCCCGGCATCGTCGCCGTCGCCGTACGCGAGAGCGGCGACGGTCCTCGTCCGCTCGAAGGAGGACGTCTGGGCGACCGTGCTCACCGTGTCCCTGACCGGCGCGGCGCTGGTCGGCGCGCTCGGGCTCGCCGCCGGCTGGCTGCTGACCCGCCGCCTGCTGGCACCGCTGGGCGACATCAGCCGGGCCGCCGCCCGGGCCGGTGAGGGCGACCTGGCGTACCGCATCGGCGCGGACGGCCCCGACGACGAGCTGCGGCAGCTCGCCGACACCTTCGACCTCACCCTCGCCCGCCTCGAGCGATCCTTCGAGGCGCACCGGCGATTCGCCGCCAACGCCTCCCACGAACTCCTCACCCCGCTCGCCGCCACCCGCACCGCTCTCCAGGTCGCCGGGGACGACGACGCGGAACTGGGCCGCATCGCGCCCCGCCTGCGGGCCGCCAACGAACGCAGCATCGAGATCGTGCACGGGCTGCTGCAACTCGCCAACGCGGAACATGCCGAGCTCGACGCCGCACCGGTGGATCTCGCCGCCCTCGCCGGGGAGGCGTGCGCGGAGGCCCGCGAGGAGGCGGCAGCGGCCGGCCTGCGGATGACGGCCGCCCTGGAGGCGGGGAGTCTCGTCGCGGGCAGTTCCGTGCTGCTCCGGCAGCTGCTGGCGAACCTGGTCGGGAACGCGGTGCGGCACAACACGGCCGGCGGCCGGGTACGCGTCGCGGTCGACGGCGACGTCGCGGGAGGCCGCACGGGGACGGCGGACCGCGGCGCGGCGCCGGGCGGCGGCACCGTGACGCTGGAGGTCGCCAACACCGGACCGCTGCTCGACGCCGCGGAGGTGGACCGCCTGTTCGAGCCGTTCCACCGGGCCGACTCGCGCGTGCGCAGCGACCGGTCCGGGCACGGCCTGGGGCTGGCGATCGCCCGCGCGGTCGTCGTCGCGCACCACGGGACGATCACCGCGACCGCGCGGCCGGAGGGAGGACTGGTCGTCCGGGTGACCCTTCCCGGCGCCGGCGTGCCGGAACGCCCGGGTCAGGGCTGAGCCGGTGTCCGGGCCCGCCGGAGCGCCCGGGCCCGGACACCGGCTCGCGTACCGCCGGGTCTCCCGCACCGGCCCCGTCAGCCGGGGGGAGCGATCGCGTCGAGCCGCGCGAGGTCGTCCTCCGTGAGGGTCAGCGCCCCGGCGGCGACGTTCTCCTCCAGGTGCGCGAGGCTGCCCGTGCCGGGGATCGCGATCACGTGCGGCCCGCGGTGCAGGGTCCAGGCGAGCCGGACCTGGGCCGGCGTGGCGCCGCGGGCCTCCGCGACGGCGGCGACCTCCGCCTCGCCGGTCGCGTCGCCGCCGCCCGGGACGGCGCCGGGGACGGCGGCGCCGACGGAGAAGAACGGCACGAACGCGATGCCGTGCTCGCCGGTCAGCGCGACGAGGTCGTCGTCGGCGCGCTCCGTGAGGCCGTAGCGGTTCTGCACCTCGACGACGGGCGTGATCGCCATCGCCTCGGTGAGCTGCTCGGCCGACACGTTGGACACGCCGATGTGCGCGAGCAGCCCGGCGTCGCGCAGCTCCGTGAGCGCTCCGACGTGCTCGGCCACGGACCCGGGCTCCTTGCCGAGGCCCGAGCCCCAGCGCAGGTTCACGACGGCAAGGTGGTCGACGCCGAGCTGGCGGACGTTCTCCTCGACCTGGAGGCGCAGTTCCTCGGGGCGGGCGTACGGCTCGAACTCACCCGCGCGGGAGCGTCCCGGACCCACCTTCGTGGCGATGACCAGGTCGTCCCGATAGGGGTAGAGGGCGGTGCCGATGAGCTCGTTGGCGGAGCGGGTCGGCAGGAAGTAGAAGGCGGCCGTGTCGATGTGGTTCACGCCGAGCTCGACCGCCCGGCGCAGGACGGCGATCGCCGTGTCCCGGTCGCGGGGCTTCTCGTCCCACGGCATGCCGGTCAGGCGCATCGCCCCGAAGCCGATCCGGTTGATCTCGCGGCCCCCGAGGCGCCAGGTGCCCGCGGCCGCCGCGGTGGGCGTGGTGCGGGTCGTGGGCGTGGTGGGTGTGGCGGTCGGTGCGTCGGTCGTCGTGTCGTTCGTCGTCATGGCATCAGCGTGCGGCGTCCGCGGCCGGAATCTGCGGCGTCGGCAGGTTGTTGCCACGGCTGGACCGACCTCGCCGCGGGCAGGAGAGTGGGCGACATGCCGAGTACAGCCAGGACCACCGACGGCGGCGTCACCGTCGTGCGCGGTGAGGAGGAGGTGTTCCGCCGCACGGCGCACCTGTTCGCCGACGCGACGAGCATCACCTGCGCCGCGAACACCCTCTCGTCGTGGGGGTGGACGAACGGCCCGCGCGTGATCGCGGACGGCTCCCCGCACGATCGACGGGTCCCGCCGCGGCGCCGCGACGCCCGGATCCGCAAGGTCTACCGCTCTGGCATGCTCCTCGATCCCTCCTGGCCCCAGCGGATGGCGACGGTGCTGGAGCACCCGGGCGCCGAGGTGCGGATCTCCACCGACGAGGTGAACGAGACCATCATCCTCGACGGCCGGCTGGCGATCCTCGCCGGCGACCAGCGCTCCGGTGAGCGTAGCTACAGCCTGATCACCCGGCGCGAGACCGTCCACGGCATCAGCGCGCTGTTCGAGGCCGCCTGGCGGTCGGCCACCGACCTGGACGTGTACGACGCCGGAGCCGCGGAGATCCGGCGCCTCGCACCCCAGGTGCTGGACCTGCTCGGCCGGGGCGTCAAGGACGAGGCCGCCGCCCGGGAGCTGGGGCTGGGTGTGCGCACCTACCGGCGCCGGGTGGCGGAGCTCATGGCCGCGCTCGGCGCGGACTCCCGGTTCCAGGCCGGGGTGCGGGCCCGGGAGCTCGGCCTCGTCTAGGACCGCCGGCCCAGTGCCGCCGCCAGGCGCGCCACCGCCTCCCGCAGCCGGTCCGGGCCCGCGGCCGCGTACCCGATGACGAGCCCGGGCGGCCCGGCGCCGTGACGGTGCGACGACAGCGGGTGCACGGTGACGCCGGCCCGTTCCGCCCGGGCGGCGAGCGCGGCGTCGTCGACGTCGTCGGGCAGCGTGACCAGCAGGTGCAGGCCCGCCGCGACGCCGTGCACCGCCGCGTCCGGCAGGTGTGCGGCGAGGGCCGCGAGCAGGGCGTCGCGGCGCGCGCGATGGCGGCGCCGCACCTGGCGCAGGTGCCGGTCGAACGCCCCCGACGTGATGAAGTGCGCCAGCGCGAGCTGCGGCAGGGCGGGGCTCGCGAGGTCCGTCCAGTAGCGGGCCTCGGTCAGCTCCGCGCGCATCGGCGCGGGCGCCAGCATCCAGCCCAGCCGGAGGGCGGGCGCCAGCGACTTGGACACGCTGCCCAGGTGCACCACCCGGTCCGGCGCCAGGGCACGCAGGGCGGGCACGGGCGGGCGGTCGTAGCGGTGCTCGGCGTCGTAGTCGTCCTCGATCACCAGCCGGGAAGGGAACGCGGCGGCCGCCGGGGTGCGCACGTGCGGTGCCGTGGCCCGGGCCGACGCGCGGGCCCAGGCAACCAGTGCGCGACGGCGCCCCGGGGCGAGGGCCACACCGGTGGGGAACTGGTGCGCGGGCGTGACCAGCACGGCATCGAGGGCGGTGGTGTCGAGGGCGGCGACGTCGAGACCGCCGTCGTCCACCGGCACCGAGACCGGCTCGAGGCCCCACCGGCGCAGGTGCTCGCGCGCGCCGCGCGATCCGGGGTCCTCGAAGCCGATCCGGGTGATCCCGTGGCCGCGGAGCACCGTCGCGAGCAGGACCAGGCCCTGTGCCACGCCGTTGGTGACCAGGATCTCGTCGGGGTGCGCGCGCACGCCGCGGGTGCGGGCGAGCCATCCGGCGAGGGCCTCGCGGAGCGCGGGGAGGCCGCGGGGGTCGCCGTAGCCGAGGTCGGCGGACGCGAGGCCGTTCAGCGCCGCCCGCTCCGCGCGTGCCCAGGCGGCGCGGGGGAACGCGGACAGGTCGGGGAGGCCGGGGGAGAGGTCGATCCGCCCGGCCACCGGCCGGGCGCCCGGTGGCGCGGCGGTGTTCGGCGGCTGTGTGCGCGATGGCGGGGTGTTCGACGGCGGGGTGTTCGACGGCGGGGACCCCGACGTCTCGGGCGGTGCCGACGGTGCGGGCAGCCAGTCCGTGCGCACCGTCGTTCCGCCGCCGCGGCGGCCGGACAGCAGGCCCTCGTCCGTCAGCCGCTGATAGGCCTCTACGACGACGCCGCGGGAGCAGTCGAGCTGGCCGGCCAGCACCCGCGTGGCGGGCAGCCGGTCGCCGGCCGCGAGCCGGCCGTCGCGCACGGCGTCCCGCAGCTCGTCGGTGAGCCAGGCGGTCAGGCCGCCGGCGGGGGCACGAGCCGGATCGAGCTGGAGGAAGTCGGAGCCCGCCATCTTGGTCCTCACGATCGTGTCTGGCTTGGCCCTGTCGGGGATACCAATGTGTCACACAGGCTGTCGGGCATGACAGGGACGACGACCGGAGAAACGACGGTGGGTGCCACCTCGGCGGCCGGGGGCGCACAGGGTGCGACACCGGGCGCAGTGACGGTGCCGGATGCCGGGACGGGCCCAGGCCTACCGGGCGCGGGCAGCCAGGACGGAGTACGTGGGACCGGCATCCGCGGGACGGGCGGGCGCGGGATCGGCACGCGCCGGACCGGCGCGGTCTACGCCGCGCTCGGGATGGCGATGGTGGGCAGCCTGGTCGCCGTGTCGGGCACGTTCGACGACGCGCCGCTCTTCGCCGTCCAGGCGCTGCGGTACCTGCTGGCGGCCGCCATCCTCGCGCTGGTCCTGCGGGGAGCGGGGCGAGCCGCGCCCCGCCCGCGCGGGCGCGAATGGGCATGGCTCGCGGGCGTCGCCCTGAGCGGCCTGGTGCTGTTCAACGTCGCCGTCGTGCGCGGGGTCGAGCACGCCGAGCCGGCGGTGATCGGGGTGGCCGTCGCGGCGGTTCCCGTGCTCCTGGCGCTCGTCGGCCCGCTGGCGGCGCGGTCGTGGCCCGCGCCGGCGGTCGTGGCCGGTGCGGTGGTGGTGACCGCCGGTGCCGTCCTGGTCACCGGGGGCGGACGCACCGACGCCGCCGGTGTCGGCTACGCGCTGCTCACGCTCGTGTGCGAGGCCGGGTTCACCCTCCTGGCCGTGCCCGTGCTGCGCCGGCTCGGGCCGCACGGCGTCACCCTGCACGCCACCTGGATCGCCGCCGCCGGATTCGTCGTGCTCAGCCTGACGGCCGAGGGGCCCGCGGCCGTCCTGGCCCTGGAGCCGGACCACCTGCTGGCGACGCTGCACCTGGCGGTGTTCGTCACCGTCGTGGCGTTCCTGCTCTGGTACACGGCAGTGGGGCGCCTGGGGCCGGGCCGCGCCGGGCTGTTCACCGGCGTCGTTCCGGTCACGTCCGCGGTGGGTGGCGTGCTCCTCGGCGAGCCGGTCCCCGGTCCGGCGGTGTGGTTCGGGATCGTGGTGGTGGCGATCGGCGTGGGGGTCGGGATGCGGGCGGGTCCGGATCATTCCTCCGACCGCAGGATTCCCCGCACCCGGGCCAGGCGTTCGGAGACCTGGCGCTCGAACCCGCGGTCGCTGGGGGAGTAGTACTCCGTGCCCGCGAGCGAGTCGGGCAGGTACTGCTGCGGCGCCACGGCGTGCGGCCAGTCGTGCGCGTACCGGTAGTCCTTCCCGTGCCCGAGCCCCTCGGCGCCGGCGTAGTGGGCGTCGCGCAGGTGCATCGGCACCGTGCCGGCCTTGCCGGCCCGCACGTCCGCCAGCGCCGCGTCTCCGGCGAGGTACGCCGCGTTCGACTTCGGCGCGGTGGCCAGGTGCACCACGGCCTCCGCCAGCACGATGCGGCCCTCGGGCATGCCGATCATCTGCACCGCCTGCGCGGCGGCGACCGCCGTCTGGAGGGCGGACGGGTCGGCGACGCCGACGTCCTCCGCGGCGGAGATGATGAGCCGCCGGGCGATGAACCGCGGATCCTCCCCGGCCGCGACCATGCGCGCGAGGTAGTGCAGCGCGGCGTCGACGTCGGACCCGCGGATCGACTTGATGAACGCGCTGATCACGTCGTAGTGCTGGTCCCCGGCGCGGTCGTATTGCACGGCGGCGACGTCGACGGCGCGCTCGACGTCGGCCAGCCTGATCCGGGGCGGACCGTTCTCCGGGGAGGCGCTCGCAGCCGGCTCGTCGCCGGTTCCGTGGCCGTCGCCCCGGTCCCCGTCGGTTTCCCGGTCGTCGTCTGGTGCGGGCGTATCGTCCGTGCCGGGTTCGTCGCCGGTTCCGGGCTCGGGGCCCGCCCCGCGGTCGCCGTCGGACAGCACCGTCCCGGCCGCGGCCTCCAGGATGGTGAGCGCCTTGCGGGCGTCGCCGCCGGCGAGGCGGACCAGGTGTGCGGCGGCGTCGTCGGCGAGGGCGACGGAGCCGTCGAGGCCGCGCGGATCCGCGACCGCGCGCATCACGAGCTCGTGCACGTGCTCCGACGTGAGCGGCTTCAGGGTGAGCAGCAGGGAGCGGGACAGCAGCGGCGAGTTCACCGAGAACGACGGGTTCTCGGTGGTGGCGGCCACGAGCGTGACCCAGCGGTTCTCGACGGACGGCAGCAGCGCGTCCTGCTGGGTCTTGGAGAACCGGTGCACCTCGTCGACGAACAGCACGGTCTCCGAGCCGCCCGTGGCCAGCCGGCGCCGGGCGTCCTCGACGACCTGCCGCACGTCCTTGACCCCGGCCGTGACCGCCGAGAGCTCCACGAACCGGCGGCCCGACACGGTCGCGACGAGGTAGGCGAGCGTGGTCTTTCCCGTGCCGGGCGGCCCCCAGAGGATCACCGAGGACGGCGCGGAACGGGAGCTCGTCGCGTCGGCCGGCTCGATGAGCCGCCGCAGCGGGGAGCCGGCCTCGAGCAGGTGCTCCTGCCCGGCGATCTCCGCGACGGACGCCGGGCGCATCCGCACGGCGAGGGGCGCGGCGTCGCTCACCTCGGGCGTGCCGCGCTCGGTGGTGGTCACCGCGGAGAACAGGTCCATGCCGCAACCCTATGCGGGGAGTCCGACACCGCCGCCACCGGCGGGACGGGCGGGGGAGGACGCCGTCGGGCACCTCACACCGGCGGCCTGGCCGGCCTGGGATAGGATGGTGCGGTTGCCTGACGGGCCCTGGGCCCGGACGGCGGCTCCCTGGGACCTCGGCCCCGAGACGCGCTCGCGGTTCGCCCGCGGCACGTCCGTCGGCTGGTCCCGCACCCGGCCGGTGCCCGTCCCCGGACGACGCCGGACCACGGGTGTGACCTATCAACCACGAAGGACAGGAACATCACGTGACCTCTGTCACCCGTTCGCGGCGCCAGGTTCGCCTGAGCCGCAAGCTCGGTCTTCCGCTCACGCCGAAGGCCGTCAAGCACTTCGAGAAGCGCCCGTACCCGCCCGGTGAGCACGGCCGTGCCCGTCGCCGCACCGAGTCGGACTACGCGGTGCGCCTGCGCGAGAAGCAGCGCCTGCGGGCGCAGTACGCCCTGCGGGAGAAGCAGCTCCTCAAGGTGTACGAGAACTCCCGCAAGCAGCCCGGCCTGACCGGTGAGGTCATGGTCGAGGACCTCGAGACCCGTCTCGACTCCCTCGTGCTGCGCGCCGGCTTCGGCCGCACCATCCTGCAGGCCCGCCAGATCGTGACCCACCGTCACATCCTGGTGGACGGCAAGATCGTGGACCGTCCGTCCTTCCGCGTGAAGGAGGGCCAGACCATCCAGGTGAAGCCGAAGAGCCAGGCCACCACGCCGTTCCAGGTCGCCGCCGCCGGCGCGCACCGTGACGTGCTGCCGGCCGTGCCCGGCTACCTCGACGTGCAGCTGGAGAAGCTGTCCGCGACGCTGACCCGCCGTCCGAAGCGCGCCGAGGTCCCCGTGACCTGCGACGTGCAGATGGTCGTCGAGTACTACGCCCGCTGACATCGCCCGCCGGCCTCCGGTCGGCCCGACACGCCCCGTCCGCGCCCTCGTGCCCGGGCGGGGCGTCGTCGTCCCACGTTAGGGTTGCGGCCATGACTTTCTCCCTCGGTGACGTGGCGGGACTGCTCGCGGCGATCGCGTTCCTGCTGCTCGTGGGTTTCCTGGCGTATCCACTGATCAAGCTCGGCCGGGTGCTGGAAGAGGCGCGGGCCGGCCTGCGCGAGGTGACCGAGCACTCCGTGCCCATCCTGGACGAGACCGCCACGGCCGTGGCCAGCGCCAACACGCAGCTCGAGAAGGTGGACGTCGTCACCACCAGCGCGGCGTCCGTCAGCGAGAACGTGAGCGCCCTGACCGGGCTCTACGCCGCCACCCTCGGTGGCCCGCTGGTGAAGGTGGCCGCGTTCTCGTACGGGGTGCGGCAGGCGTTCGCCAAGGCCACCGGACGGTACGACGGCGATCGTGGCGCGGACACCGCTCCCGGCAGCGGCCGGCACGCCGCGGCGCCCGAGGGCGGCGCCCGGTGAGGGCCCGGCTGTTCTGGATCGGCGTCGGCGTCGTGGTCACCGTCGTGGTGATCCGGCGCGGTCAGCGGCTCGCCGCGCGGTACACGCCGGCGAGCATGGCGGCCGCGGCGGGGGCCAGGGCGGTCGACGCCGCGGACGCCGCCGGGGTCCGGCTCGCGCGCGGCGCACGCGGGTTCGCCGGCGACTTCCGGGCCGCGCGGGCGCACCGGGAGGCGGAGCTCATGGCATCGCTCCTGTCCGACGGCGCCGGGGGCACGTACGACCTGGACGAGCTGCGCCGCCGAACCGCCCGCTGACCGGCCACCGCGGCACCGACCACCGGGGTGTCGCCCGGGCGGCCGTACGAGTGTCGACCACCCGCCGCACGGGCGTCGCGCCGTGGCCGGGCGGGATTTTCACGTGAGCCCGCGACGTTGTCCACACCGCACCACATTCAGTTTCGTCTTTCGTGCCCGGGCGCGGGAGACTGGGACCGCACAGACCGACTCCCGGCGCGCGGGCGCGCGCCGGCCCACGAGACAAGGACCGCGATAGATGCGCACCGCCGAGATCCGCAAGCGCTGGCTCGACTTCTTCGAGGCAAGGGGTCATGCGGTGGTGCCGTCCGCGTCGCTGATCAGCCCGGACCCCTCCACGCTGTTCACGATCGCGGGCATGGTGCCGTTCATCCCCTACATGACGGGCCAGCAGACGCCGCCGTGGAAGCGGGCCACGAGCGTGCAGAAGTGCGTGCGCACCCTCGACATCGACGAGGTCGGCAAGACCACCCGGCACGGCACGTTCTTCCAGATGAACGGCAACTTCTCCTTCGGGGACTACTTCAAGGAGGGGGCGATCCGGTACGCCTGGGAGTTCCTCACCGGCTCCCGGGAGGACGGCAACCTCGGGATCGACCCCGACCTGCTGTGGGTGACGGTGTACGAGACCGACGAGGAGGCCGTCACCCTCTGGAAGGAGGTCGCCGGTCTGCCCGACGAGCGCATCCAGCGCATGGGCAAGAAGACGAACTACTGGCACACCGGCCAGCCGGGCCCCGGCGGGCCCTGCTCCGAGATCTTCTACGACCGCGGCCCCGAGTACGGCGCCGAGGGCGGCCCCGCCGCCGACGAGGACCGGTACATCGAGATCTGGAACCTCGTGTTCATGCAGTACGCCCTCGACGACGTGAAGGCGAAGGACGACTTCAAGGTCGTGGGCGACCTCACGGCGAAGAACATCGACACCGGCATGGGGCTCGAACGCGTCGCGTTCCTGCTCCAGGGCGTCGACAACATGTACGAGATCGACGAGGTCCGCCCCGTCATCGACGCCACCGAGAAGCTGTCCGGCAAGAGGTACGGCGCCGACCACGACGACGACGTCCGCATGCGCGTCGTGGCCGACCACGTCCGCAGCGCCCTGATGATCATCGGCGACGGCGTGCGCCCCTCCAACGAGGGCCGCGGCTACGTGCTGCGCCGCCTGCTGCGCCGCTCCGTGCGGGCGATGCGCCTGCTCGGCGTGGAGGACGTCGCCCTGCCGTCGCTGCTGCCCGTCTCCAAGGACGCGATGAAGGCCTCCTACCCGGAGCTCGAGACGAACTTCGAGCAGATCTCCCAGGTCGCCTACGCCGAGGAGGAGGCGTTCCGCCGCACCCTCGCCGCCGGCACCACCATCCTGGACACCGCCGTGTCCAAGCTGAAGGCCGCCACGCCCGCCGGCGCGGGCTCCCTCGTGCTGGGCGGCGAGGCCGCGTTCCAGCTCCACGACACCTACGGCTTCCCGATCGACCTCACCCTGGAGATGGCCGCCGAACAGGGCGTGCGCGTCGACGAACAGGCGTTCCGCACGCTCATGCAGGAGCAGCGCGACCGCGCCCGCGCCGACGCGCTGGCCAAGCGCCACGGCAACGTCGACGTCGCCGCCTACGAGTCCGTCGCCCAGGGGCTGAGCGAGCCCGTCGAGTTCCTCGGCTACACCCAGCACGACGCCACGGTGCGGGTCGTGGGCCTGCTGTCCGGCGGTGCGGCCGCCCCCGCCGCCACCGCCCCCGCCGACGTGGAGGTGATCCTGGACCGCACCCCGTTCTACGCGGAGGCCGGCGGCCAGCTCGCCGACCAGGGCAGGATCGTGCTCGACGGCGGCGCCACGATCGAGGTCGACGACGTGCAGCGACCCGTCAAGGGATTGAGCGTGCACCGCGGCCGCCTCGTCGAGGGCACGGTCGCGCTCGGCGACCCGGGCACCGCCACCATCGACGCCGCCCGCCGCGTGGCGATCAGCAAGGCCCACTCGGCCACGCACATGATCCACAAGGCGCTGCACGAGCTGGTCGGCCCGGACCGCACGCAGGCCGGGTCGGAGAACGCCCCGAGCCGTATCCGGTTCGACTTCCGCTCCCCGCAGGCCGTGCCGGCCACCGCGCTCGGCGAGATCGAGGAGCGCGTCAACACGCTTCTCACCGAGAACCTCGAGGTCACCGACCAGCAGATGCCCCTGTCCCAGGCCAAGGCACTCGGCGCCATGGCCCTGTTCGGCGAGAAGTACGGCGACGTCGTGCGCGTCGTGTCGATCGGCGGGGACTGGTCCCGCGAACTGTGCGGCGGCACCCACGTGAAGCTGACCGGCGAGCTCGGCCGCGTGACGCTGCTGGGCGAGTCGTCCATCGGCTCGGGCGTGCGACGCGTCGACGCCCTCGTGGGCGACGGCGCGTACGGGTTCCAGGCCACGGAGCACGCCCTGGTCGGGCAGCTCACCGGCATGCTCAACGTCCGCCACGACGAGCTCGCCGACCGCGTCGGGTCGCTCATGACCCGGCTCAAGGACGCCGAGAAGGAACTCGCCACCCTGCGCCAGGCACAACTGCTCGCGATCGCCGGGAAGCTGGCCGCCGAGGCACCCCGTGTGGGCGACGTCCGCGTCGTCACGCACGACGCCGGCGAGGCCGCCGCCGACGGTCTGCGCGCCCTCGTGCTGGACGTACGGGCCCGTCTCGGCGAAGCCGAACCCGTCGTCGTCGCCGCGGGCGGCACGTCCGAGGGCCGGCCCGTCGTGGTGGTCGCCACCAACGAGGCCGCCCGCCGGGCCGGGCACAAGGCCGGGGACCTGGTGCGCGCCGCCGCGCGCACGCTGGGCGGCGGGGGCGGCGGCAAGCCCGACCTCGCCCAGGGCGGCGGCCAGGACCCGGCCAGGCTCGGCGAGGCGCTCGCGGGCGTCGCGGAGGGCGTGCGGCTGGCCACGGTCGGCGCCTGATGGGGGCGGAAGCCCGTCCGGACGCAGCCGGGCGGGCGCCCCTGCCCCGGGGCGCCCGCCTCGCGATCGACGTCGGCACGGCGCGTGTCGGCCTGGCGGCGAGCGATCCGGACGGCCTCGTGGCCACACCTGTCGAGACGGTGCCGCGCAAGCCCGAGCAGGCGGCGCTGCGTCGTATCGCGCAGGAGGCCGCGGAGCGGTTCGCGGCGGTGGTCTACGTCGGCCTGCCGAAGCACCTGAGCGGTGCGGAGGGCGCGTCGAGCGCGGACGCGCGCGCGTTCGCCGGCGGGCTCGTACGCGCGCTGGCGGACGCCGGGCAGGCGGCGACGGAGCTGCGGTTCGTGGACGAGCGGATGACCACGGTCACCGCCACGCAGGCGCTGCACGCGGCCGGGCGAACCACCCGGAAGCACCGATCCGTGATCGATCAGGCGGCTGCCGTTATCATTCTGCAATCCGCACTCGACGCCGAGCGGGCGACAGGGGCTCGTGCCGGCATCGGCGCCGAGGTGTAGACCGTGCACGACACGCACGCGCGAACCCCCAGCACGTTCCCCCAGAAGTGAAGGATCGACGAGGTGACGGACCTGTTCACGGCCCCGCCTGAGGCTCAGGAGGGCTCGGCGGCCACTCTGCGTCCCCGTACCCGGACCCCGCGAGACCACCGTTCCCGGCGCACGAGACGGCGCCGCCGTCAGGGACGGTCGTTCGTCGTACTGCTCGTGACCTTCGGTCTCGTGGCCGGGGCGGGCTACCTGGTGTGGGAGCAGCGCGACATGCTGCTCTCCTTCGAGAACCCGATCGAGGCCAAGGACTTCCCGGGCCCCGGCACGGACGACGTGACGGTCGAGATCACGGAGGGCGCCACCGGCTTCGACATGGCCGAGGTGCTGTACGACGCCGGCGTCGTGGCGAGCAAGGACGCCTTCGTCAAGGCGTTCGGCGAGAATCCCGACGCCGCCGGGATCCGGCCGGGCACGCGCGACATGCTCACGGAGATGAAGGCGTCGGACGCCGTCTCGCTGCTGGCCAAGAACGAGATGGCGCACCTTGAGGTGACGATCCCGGAGGGCTTCACGGTCGCGCAGACGGTCGAGCGTCTCGCGTCCGTCTCCGGCATCCCCGCCGCGGACTTCCGCGACGCGCTGGACCGGCCCCGCTCGTTCGGCCTGCCGAAGCAGGCGGACGGCAACGCGGAGGGCTGGCTCTACCCGCACACCTACCCGGTGGACCCCGAGGAGGAGACCGCGGCCGACGTGCTGCGGCGCATGGTGCGCAACACGGTCGCACGACTCGACGAGCGGGGCGTGCCACCGAGGGAACGCCAGGACGTGCTGATCAAGGCCTCCCTCGTGGAGCGGGAGGGCATGATCGCCGAGGACCGGCCGAAGATCGCCCGCGCGATCGAGAACCGGCTCGAGGACGACATGAAGCTCCAGATCGACGCGTCGCTGGCGTACGGGCTCGACAAGCCCGGCATCGAGCTGACGAACGCCGACAAGGAGGCGGACACGCCCTTCAACCTGGAGCGGCACGTCGGCCTGCCGCCGACGCCGATCGCGAACCCGAGCGAGGCATCGATCGACGCCGTCCTGAACCCGGCCGAGGGCGCCTGGAAGTTCTGGGTCACGGTGAACCTGAACACGGGTGAGACCAAGTTCTCGGAGACCTACGCGCAGCATCAGGAGTACGTGGCCGAGCTGCGGGAGTGGCAGGCGAAGCAGGGCTGACGCGCCGGGCGGGACGGCGGCGGGGGCGGGCCGCGGCGTCCTGACCCGGCGGGCCGACCTGATATAACCGTCTCGCCGCGGCACGGACCCCGTGCCGGGGCGAGGGATACGAGCACGAGAGACGGGTGAACCGCGCGCCGATGGCCGACGTGTCGAACCAAGGACCGCCACGCCACTGGGCAGGGACAGGCAACCGCCGGCGGAGTGCCCGCGGCACCGGCCGCGGGAGCCGGGGAGGCAGGCGCCGCGGGTCGGCACCGCGCGGCGGGCTCGTCGCCGGCATCGTGGTGGCGCTTCTCGTCGTCGGCGGGCTCGGCGCGTGGACGTGGTGGAACGACGGCTATCTCTTCGGTATCGAGACGCCGCTGGCGGCGGAGGACTACGACGGGCCCGGCGGCGAGGAGGTCAAGGTCGACATCCCCGAGGGCGCCAACGGCGCGGTCATCGGCGAGGTGCTCGTCGAGAACGGCGTCGTCGCCTCCTACGGCGCCTTCAAGCGGGCGTTCGACCAGAACCCCGACGCGCCGGGCATCCAGCCCGGAACCCATACCCTGCTCACGCGGATGGCGGCGGCGGACGCGGTGGCGACACTCGCACGCAACGAGATCGACCGCGGCGGCCTCACCGTCCCCGAGGGCCTGACCGTCGAGCAGATCCGCGAGCGCATGATCGCCGCGGGCTGGCCCGAGAAGAAGACGAACCAGGCCTTCGAGAACATCGGCGATCACCTGCCGGAGCAGGCCGGCGGCAACCCTGAGGGCTGGCTGTTCCCCCAGACGTACGACGTCCGCCCCGGGAAGACCCCGCCGGCCGACGTCGTACGGATGATGGTGGAGATGACGATCTCGCAGCTGGAGGACGCGGGTGCGCCGCAGGAGCGGTGGGAGGACGTCCTCATCCGCGCCTCCCTCATCGAGCGGGAGGCGGCCCGCCCCGAGGACCGGCCCCGGATGTCGGGCGTCATCCAGCGTCGCCTCGACCAGAACTGGTATCTGGGTATCGACGCCGCGGTCCTGTACGGGACGGGCCGCACCAGCGGCGCCCTGACCCGGGCGGAGCTCGACGACGCGTCCAACCCGTACAACCTGCGCAAGCACAAGGGCCTGCCGCCCACCCCGATCTCGAACCCGGGCCGGGCGTCGATCGACGCGGCGCTGGCCCCGGCCGACGGGACCGAGATGTACTGGGTGACGGTCAACCACGAGACGGGCGAGACGAAGTTCGCCACCAGCGACGCCGAGTTCCAGGAGCTGGTCGCAGAGCTGCGGCAGTGGGAGGCCGAGAACCCGGACTGGCACGAGTGACGGCGCCCGCCCGCCGCCCGGACCACGGCGGAGGGGCCGGCCCGCGTGACGTAGCCTTTCCGGCGTGGAACTGATTCGCCAGGGCAAGGTACGTGAGGTGTACGCGGACGGCCAGGACGTGATCCTGGTCGCCTCGGACCGGGTGTCGGTGTACGACGTCGTGCTGCCGACGCCGATCCCGGACAAGGGCGCCATCCTCACGCAGCTGTCGCTGTGGTGGTTCCGGCAGTTCGCCGACCTCGTGCCGAACCATGTCCTCAGCGAGGACGTGCCGGACAGGTGGAAGGGCCGGGCCATCCGCTGCCGCAGGCTGGACATCCTGCCCGTCGAGTGCATCGCGCGCGGCTATCTCGCGGGCCTGGGGCTGCGCTCCTACCAGGAGTCCGGCGCCGTGTCGGGCGTCACGCTGCCGCCCGGGCTCGTGGAGGCTGACCGCCTGCCGCGGCCGGTGTTCACGCCGTCGACCAAGGCGGACGAGGGGCATGACGAGTTCATCCCGTTCGAGACCGTCGCCGAGCAGGTCGGCGCGGACACGGCGGCCCGCCTGCGGGACCTGACCCTGGACATCTACGCGCGCGGCTCGGAGATCGCGCGCGAGCGCGGCGTCGTCATCGCCGATACCAAGCTCGAGTTCGGGTACGACGCCGAGGGCGTCCTCACCCTGGCCGACGAGGTCCTCACCCCCGACTCCTCGCGCTTCTGGAAGGCGGCCGAGTACCAGCCCGGCCGGCCGCAGTGGTCGTACGACAAGCAGTACGTGCGCGACTGGTCCGCCACCCTCACCGACTGGGACCGCACCGACCCGGGCCCCGAGATCCCCGCCGACGTCGCGGCGGAGACCCGCGCCCGCTACGTGGAGATCTACGAGACCCTCACCGGCGAGGCCTGGACGTGAGGGCTGCCGTCCTCGGGCACCCGATCGCCCACTCGCTGTCCCCGGCCCTGCACACCGCCGCCTACCGCGCCCTCGGGCTCGACGACTGGGAGTACGGCCGCCACGACGTCGACGAGCACGAGCTCGAGACGTTCCTGGCCGGCATCGACCGCGGCTGGGCGGGCCTGTCCCTGACCATGCCGCTCAAGCACCGCGCCCTGGAGCTGGTGGACCACGTCGAGCCGCTGGCCGCCGCGGTCGGCGCGGTGAACACCGTGCTCGTCTCACCCGCCGGCCCGGCGGGTGACGCCTCCGGCGCGGTGACGCTGACCGGCACCAACACCGACGTGTACGGCCTCGTGCAGGCGCTGCGCGAAGGACTCGCGGCACTCCCGGCCGCGGCAGCGGACGGAGGGCCCGAGGTGACGCGCGCCGTCGTCCTGGGCGGGGGAGCGACCGCGGCGTCCGCGCTCGCCGCCCTCGCGGAGCTGGGCTGCACCTCCGCCCGCGTCCTGGTCCGCTCCCTGGACCGGGTCGGGGAACTGCGCGCCGCGATCGCACGCATGGGCGTGACGCCCGGACTCGTCGAGGCGGACCTCACCGGCGCCGACGGCCAGGTCGCCCGCGAGCTCGCCGCGGCCGACGTCGTCGTGTCCACACTCCCGCCGCGTGCCGCGGACCGGCTGGCCGCCGCCGTCGGCCACCTCGCCCCGCACGGCGCGCCGCACGGCACCCTCCCCGGTGCCTCCGAACCGCCCGGCACGCCCCGGGAAGCGGCCTACGGCGTCCTCCTCGACGTCGCCTACGATCCCCGCCCCACCGCCCTGCACACCGCCTGGGCCGCCGCCGGCGGCGTCGCTGTGAGCGGCGAACGCATGCTGCTGCACCAGGCCGTCGAACAGGTGCGCCTCATGACCGGCCGCACCGGCAGCCCGGCCGACGCGCTCGCCGACGCGCTCGCCGCGATGGACGCGGCGCTCGCGGCGGCGCTCGACGTGTAAGGATTGCGGCATGCTTCGCTGGTTGACCTCGGGAGAGTCGCACGGTCCTGCCCTGGTGGGGGTGATGGAAGGGCTGCCGGCCGGCGTCGCCCTCACCACCGACGACATCCGGGCGGCGCTCGCCCGGCGCCGCCTCGGCTACGGCCGCGGCTCGCGGCAGAAGTTCGAGCAGGACGAGCTGCGCGTCCTCGGCGGCCTGCGGCACGGGCTCACGCAGGGCGGTCCGCTGGCCATCGAGATCGGCAACACCGAATGGCCCAAGTGGACCGAGGTCATGGCCGCCGACCCCGTGCCGCGTGAGGCGCTCCTCAAGGACGCCGGCACGGGCGACGAGCGCGAGATCGCCCGCAACCGGCCCCTCACCCGCCCGCGGCCCGGCCACGCCGACCTGGTGGGCATGCGCAAGTACGGGTTCGACGACGCCCGCCCCGTCCTGGAGCGGGCCAGCGCCCGCGAGACCGCGATGCGCGTCGCGCTCGGGACGGCCGCCGCGAAGTTCTTGGAGCAGGCCCTCGGCGTGCGGCTCGTCTCGCACGTCGTGGCCATCGGCCCGGTCGAGGTGCCCGACGACGCGCCCGTGCCCGGGCCCGACGACGTCGTCGCGCTCGACGCCGATCCGGTGCGCTGCCACCACCCGGCCACGTCGAAGCTGATGGTCGAGGAGATCGACCTGGCCAAGGCCGACGGCGACACGCTCGGCGGCGTCGTCGAGGTGGTCGCCCACGGCGTCCCGTCCGGGCTCGGCACCTACGTCCAGGGCGACCGGCGCCTCGACGCGCGCCTGGCCGCCGCCCTGATGGGCATCCAGGCGATCAAGGGCGTCGAGGTGGGCGACGGGTTCCGCACCGCACGCCGCCGCGGCACGGCCGCGCACGACGCCATCCTGCCCGCGTCCGGCGCCGAGGGACACGGCCCGGGCCTCACCCGCGACACCAACCGCGCCGGCGGCATCGAGGGCGGCATGTCCAACGGCGAGGCGGTGCGGGTGCGAGCCGCGATGAAGCCCATCTCCACCGTGCCCCGCGCCCTGCCCACCGTGGACGTCGCCACCGGCGAGGCCGTGACCGCCCACCACCAGCGCTCGGACGTGTGCGCCGTGCCGCCGGCGGCCGTCGTCGCCGAGGCGATGGTCGCGCTGGTGCTCGCCGAGGCCGCGATCGAGAAGTTCGGCGGGGACTCCCTCGCCGAGACCCGGCGCAACGCCGAGGCCTACCTCGCCGCGATCCCGGAGACCCTGCGATGAGGCACGACGCGACATCCGAAGCGACATCCGATGTGGCACCCGACGCGACCGCCGCACCCGGCACCGACCCGGTGACCCCGGCCACCCCCCGCCCGCTCGTCGTCCTGGTCGGCCCGCCCGGGTCGGGCAAGTCGAAGGTCGGCCGCGTCCTGGCCCACGGCCTCGGCGTGCGCGTCCGCGACACCGACCACGACGTCGAGGAGCGCGCGGGCAAGCCCGTCGCCGACATCTTCGTCGACGACGGCGAGCCCGCCTTCCGTGCCATGGAACGCGAGGCCGTCGCCGCGGCGCTCGCCGAGCACGACGGGATCCTGGCGCTGGGCGGGGGAGCCGTGATGGACGCCGGAACGGCGCAGGCCCTGACCGACTACACCGCCCGTGGCGGCAACGTCGTCTTCCTCGACGTGACACTCGCCGTCGCGGCACCGCGCGTCGGCATGAACCAGGCGCGGCCGCTGCTCCTGGGCAACCCGCGCCAGCGGTGGCAGGCCCTGATGGACGAGCGCCGGCCCACGTACGAACGGCTCGCGACCCTGCGGGTCGAGTCCACGGAACGCCCCGCCGAGGAGGCGGCCGCCGGCATCGCCGGCGCGCTCGGGCTGCGCCCCGTGGCCGAGTTCGCCGACCCGAAGCACCTGGACGACGACGAGGACGAGCAGGCGCCCGCCGCACCCGCCGTCGCGCACGAACAGGAGGACCAGCAGTGAGCACCACCCGCGTCACCGTCCCCGGCGACCGGCCCTACGACGTCGTCATCGGCAGGCACCTGCTCGGCGAACTGGCCGCGACGATCGGCCGCGACGCGCGACGGGTGCTCGTCATGCACCCGGCCTCCCTGCAGGCCACCGGCGAGGCCGTACGGGAGGACCTCGAGCAGCAGGGCTACGAGGCGTTCGCCGTCGAGCTGCCCGATGCCGAGGAGCAGAAGACCGCACAGGTCGCCGCCTTCTGCTGGCAGGTCCTCGGACAGGCCGACTTCACCCGCTCCGACGCGATCGTGTCGGTCGGCGGCGGCGCGACGACCGACCTGGCCGGCTTCGTCGCCGCGACGTGGCTGCGCGGCATCCGCGTCGTGCACCTGCCTACCACGCTCCTGGCCATGGTCGACGCCGCCGTCGGCGGCAAGACCGGCATCAATACCGCCGAGGGAAAGAACCTCGTGGGCGCCTTCCACCCGCCCGCCGGCGTGCTGTGCGACCTGGCCGCCCTGGAGTCCCTCGACCGCTGGGACCTCGTGGCCGGACTCGCCGAGGTCGTCAAGACCGGCTTCATCGCCGACGAGGAGATCCTCCGCCTCGTCACCGAGCACGCCGCCGACCTCAAGAACTGGAAAGGCGCCGACGCGACCGCCGCCACCTGGGACGTCCTCGCCGAACTGGTCACCCGCTCGGTCCGGGTCAAGGCGCGGGTGGTGGGGGAGGACCTCAAGGAGTCCGGCCTGCGCGAGATCCTCAACTACGGCCACACGTTCGGCCACGCCGTCGAACTCGCCGAGCGCTACCAGTGGCGCCACGGCGCCGCCGTCGCCGTCGGCATGGTGTTCGCCGCCGAGCTCGCCCGGCTGGCCGGCAAGCTCGACGACGCCGTCGTCGACCGCCACCGCGACATCCTCACCGCGCTCGGACTGCCGACGTCGTACCGCGGCGACCGATGGGACGACCTGCTCGCCGCCATGCGCCGCGACAAGAAGTCCCGCGGCGACATGCTGCGCTTCGTCGTCCTCGACGACGTCGCCAAGCCGGCCCGCCTGGAGGGCCCGGACCCGACCCTGCTGGCGGCCGCGTACGCCGAGGTGTCCAAGGAACCCCCGGCGGGCCGCGAGACCCAACTGACACTGGGCTGAGCACCACCGGCCGGAGCTTAATCGGTTCAGGACATGGACCGCACAAGCGTCGTCGCCTGGGATGGGGCGGTCGGCGTCACCCCTGTCGCCGGCGTGTTCCGCGCACCCCGGAGGGCTCCGATGAACAGCCACACCCACGCGGCATCCAGACGCCTCCTGCGACCGCTGGCCGGGGCGCTCGCCGCCACGCTCGCCCTGACGCTCGGGGTGCTGTGGATCGGGGCGGCGCTGCGGCCGGCGTCTGCGGCGAGCCTGGAGCGGGTGACGGACTTCGGGCCGAACCCGAGCGGCCTCAACATGTACGTGTACGTGCCCGACGACGTCGACCCGGACCCCGCGCTGCTGGTCGCGGTGCACTACTGCACCGGCTCGGCGCCCGCGTACTTCGCCGGCGCGGCGCAGGAGTTCGTGCGGGCGGCCGACGAGCAGGGCTTCGTCATCGTGTTCCCGGAGGCGACGCGTGACGGGCACTGCTTCGACGTGTACTCGCCGGACGCCCTGACGCGCGACGGCGGCAGCGACCCGGTGGCGATCCGGTCGATGATCGATCACGCGGTCGCGGAGTACGGCGTGGACACGTCGCGGATCTACGCGACGGGCGTGTCGTCGGGCGCGATGATGACGAACGTCCTGCTGGCGCTGTACCCGGACGTGTTCGCCGCCGGGGCGGCGTTCTCCGGCGTGCCGGCCACGTGCTTCGCCACGGGCAGCGCCGACAACACGTGGAACAGCACCTGCTCGAACGGGCAGGACATCCGCACGGCGCAGGAGTGGGGCGACGCGGCGCGCGGCATGTACCCTGGGTACAACGGCCCCTATCCGCGGTTCCAGACCTGGCACGGCACGCAGGACACCGTGCTGGCCTACCCCAACTTCGGCGAGCAGATCAAGCAGTGGACCGACCTGCACGGCCTCGCGCAGGGCTCCGGCGTGGTGGATCAGCCGCAGCCGGACTGGACCCGGACCACGTACGGGGACGCAGCGGCGCCCGCGTTCCAGTCGATCAGCCTGCAGGGGTACTCGCACGACCTGTACCGCACCGGGATGGCGCAGTACGCGATGGACTTCTTCGGCGGGCTGGACGGGGGCGGCGGGGAGCCGACGCCGGACCCGACGCCCACTCCCACACCCACGCCGTCGGACGACCCGACCGACGACCCGACGTACCCCGAGCCGCCGTCGGGCACGTGCGCGGCGGCGATGACGATCGTGAACGCCTGGCAGGGCGGCTACCAGGCCGAGGTCACGGTCACCGCGACGAACGACCACCTGGACGACTGGCTGACCCGGTTCATGCTGTCGGGCTCGAGCATCTCGCAGCTGTGGAACGGCGACCTGCGGGGCACCACAGGCACCGTCGGCGTGGGCAACGTCGCGTGGAACGGCCACCTGACGTCCGGCGCGTCGACGACGTACGGCTTCATCGGCTCGGGCACGGCCCCCGCCCCGCCCCCGCCGGTGGAGTGCTCCCCGCAGAGCGTGCCCTGACGGGCCGTGGCGCCGTGACCGCGCGGACGGGTCAGGGTGTCAGGGCCACAGGCCGCGGGTGGTGAGGACCTCCTTGAGGACGTCGGCGCGGTCCGTGACGATGCCGTCCACGCCGAGGTCGATGAGGCGGTGCATCTCGGCGGCGTCGTCGATGGTCCACACATGGACCTGCTTGCCGGCCCGGTGGGCGGCGCGCACGGTCGCGCCGTCGACCACGGTGAGCCGGCCGGCCACCGGCACCCGCTCGGTCACCGGGACCTGCAGGGCACCGACGTCCCGCAGGGCGCTCCGCGCCAGGAGCGCCAGGCCGGTCCGCGCCCCGGCGAGAAAACGCGCCACCTCGCCGCGCCCGGCCGACGTCGCCACCGGCCGGGACAGTCGCGCCAGGGTCGCACGACGCCGTGCGGGGGAGAACGAGGTGATACAGACACGATCGTGGGAACGCGTCCGCTCGACCGCCTCGGCCACGGGCGCCACGCCGGAATCCGCCTTGACGTCGATGTTCACCCGCAGACCCGGCCACGCACCCAGCAGCTCGTCGAGCCGGGGCACGGGCTCGGTGCCGCCGATCCGCGCACCGCGGACCACGCTCCAGGGCAGCTCGGCGACCAGCCCGGTGGAATCCGTGGTGCGGTCCAGCGACTCGTCGTGCAGGGCGACGGCGACCCCGTCGCGCGTGCCGTGGGCGTCCGTCTCCACGTACGAGTAACCGAGCCCGACGGCGGCGGCGAACGCGGCCAGCGAGTTCTCCAGCCCGTTGTCCACGCCCCCGGGACGCGCGAAACCGCGGTGCGCGAGCGCGGCGAACCCGCCCGGGGCGTCGAAGTACTCCGTGCCGCGCGCGCCGCCCGGACCTCGCGCCGTCACAACCGCTCCTCCAGCCAGGCGAACAACTTGCCCAGGTACTCGGTCCGCGGCCCCTCCGCCGACAGCGACAGATCGTGCACCGCGCCGGGCACCACGAGCTGCGTGACGTCGTCGCCGAGCCGCCGCGCCCGCCGCGCGATCTGATCGACCTCGAGCACCGTGTCCTGCACACCCAGCCACGGGTTGTCCGCACGGTCCGGCCCCGACGAGTCCGACCGTGCCACGAGCACCGGCACGGGAATCCGCAGCCCCCGCGCCACCTGCATCTGGACCCGCCGCACCGCCCGCATCCACAACGCGAGAGCCGGCTGCCCCTCCGGCTTCTTGAGACGCGTGTCGAACTCCCAGCGCCCCCCGTTCGCGGCCAGCAGATGCGTGGCGTACACACTGGGACCGTCCGTCACCACCCGGTGCGGACTCGCCGGCGCCGCGATCCGCAGGATCCACGTCCCCACCGTGCGCTCGAACAACGTGCCCGGCAGATCGAGGAACGGACTGTTCAGCACCAGCAGATCCGGGCCCAGGTAGGAACCGTCGGGCAGCGTGCGACGACGGGCATGCGCCCACAACGCGGCCGTCAGCCCGCCCGTGGAATGGGCGTGCACCACCAGCGGGACCCCCGGGTGCAGACCGCGCACCGCGCGCGCCGCCTCGTCGATGTCGGCCGCCTGCTCACGCAGGTCCCCCACGAAGTGCGGCACCTGCCCCGCACGGAGCGAACGACCGGCGGCACGCAGGTCGACGGCGTAGAACGCGTACCCCGCACGGGCGAAGGCACGGGCCAGGTGCTCTTGGAAGAAGTAGTCGTTGTAGCCGTGCACATGGACGACGGCGGCGGGCGGCGCGAGACCGGCGCCGGCTCCGTCCGTGTCGGTGGCGGGCCCGTCCGGGGCGTAGCGCACCAGCGTCGCCGGGCCGAGCTTGCTCTGCTCGAACGGCTCACCGAGCAACGTATCCGGCTGCCAGTGCAACGGCACCGGCGACGACGCGGACGGCAAAGGATCGGACACGAACGGATGATAGCCCGCCACGGCACGACCACGGAGAACCATGCCCGCGCACCGACCGCCACCGCGCACCGCTGTGCTCCCGCACCTGTCCCCGCCCTCCCGGCCCCAGGGAGGACCGGCCGCGGTCGTGGCGGTACCGCGCGACCGCGGCCGGAAATCACCCGGCCGCGATTGTCCACGTCACCGCGTCGTGCCGTAGGTTCTGACGCTGTGACCCAGACGGCCTTCCCGCCCCCCGCAGCCGAGCCGCCGCCCTTCCCGTCGCCGGCTCCCGCGAAGAAACCCAGGAAGCGCCACCGTGGTCGCACCAACGCGATCATCATCGCGGTCTTCGCGCTCCTGCTGGTCGTCACCGTCGGGGCCGCCTACTGGTACCTGGAGCGCGAGGCCGACGACCTGGCCAGGCAGGCCGCGTCCGCCGACACGCTGCTCGCCCAGTCCGAAGGCCGGGTCGCCGACCCGGCCACCCGGCAAGAACTGACCGAGCAGCTCACCGGCGCCGACGATGTCCTCAACGGCGTCGCGTTCGTCGACCGGATGCCGGGCCAGGCCTCCGCGGCCACCGAGAACCTCATCGCCGCCTCCGACCGCGTCTGGGCGTCCATGGTGCAGCGCGCCAGGAACGACATCGCCGAGGGTCGCGACCGGCTCGAGGCGACCATCACGCGGGGAGAGAAGATCTACCGCGTCACCGAGGATCTCGACGGCGACGAACTCGCGCGCACCGCGCTACGCTCCGCCCTCGACTCCGCCGAGGTCGCCCACACCCGGACCCGTGACGACGGCCTCGCGGACGCCGACCTCGTCCAGCTCGAGGAGGCGGTCGCCGACCTCACCTCCCGCCGGGCGGAGCTCGGCTCCACCACGGACAGCATGATCACCGCCCAGGACGCCGCGACCTGTCCCGCGCCGGACCAGCTCTGGACCCCCGACAGCGGCCGGCTGGCCGACCAGCGGCTCGCCGCCATCCCCTGGGCCCCCGAGTACCGCGTGCGCACCGACCTCCTCGACTCGCTCGTCTCCCTCAACGACGCGTACCGCGCCCGGTTCGGCACCGATCTCACGATCAACTCCGCCTACCGCAGCCTCGCCGACCAGGCCGGCCTCTACGACCCGAACTCACCGCTGGCCGCCGCGCCGGGCTGCTCCACGCACGGCCTCGGCGTCGCCGTCGACTTCGGCGGCGGCGTCCAGACGTTCGGAACCCCCGAGCACGAGTGGATGCAGGCCAACGCACCCGCCCACGGCTGGCTCCATCCCCGATGGGCCGCACCCAACGGGCGCGTCCCGGAGGCCTGGCACTGGCAGCACGAGACCTCACCTGCCGAGACCCTCTGACCGCCCACCGACACCGCTCGCCCGCCGCTCGCCCCAGGCAGGAGCCCGCACCGATGACGACCATCTCCCGGACGGTGCAGTCCGGCATCTACACCGCGGGTGCCTACGGACACCGCCCCGTCGTCCCCACCTCGCCCGACCGCCTGGAGGCGGCCGCCCGGGCCGTCATGACCCGCCGGGCCGCCGCCTACGTCGCCGACGGCGCCGGGGACCAGCGCACGGTCGCCGCCAACCGCGAGGCCTTCACCCGCCACCGGATCCTGCCCCGCCAGCTCACCGGCACGCACGCCCGCGACCTCACCACGACCCTGCTCGGCCGCGACCTGGCGGCACCCCTGCTGTACGCGCCCGTGGGTGCCCTCGAACTCGCCGTGCGGCACAGACGCGGCGCCCGCGGGACACCACGAGGCGCCGAGCCCGAGCTCGCCCGCGCCGCCGCCCGCACCGGGCTGCCCGTCGTCATCTCCTCCCAGGCCTCGGTCCCGATGGAGGACGTCGCCGACGCCCTCGGCGGCACTCCCCGCTGGTTCCAGCTCTACTGGCCCCGGTCCGCCGAGCTCACCCGGTCCCTCGTCCGCCGCGCCGAGGCGATCGGGGCCGACGCCATCGTGCTCACCACCGACACCAGCACCCTCGGCTGGCGGACCCGCGACCTCGACCTCGGCCATCTCCCGTTCGCCCGCGGCGAAGGACTCGCCCAGTACCTCTCGGACCCGGAGTTCCGGAAGCTCTCCGCCGCACGCGCGGCCCGCCCCGCGCCGTCGTCGTCCGTCCCCGGGCCACGGCCCACGCTGCGCGCCCTGTCGACGCTCGCCTCCCTCCGCCGGCACCGCGCCACCCGCGCCCACGTCGACACCTTCCTCGACACCTTCTCCGACCCGACACTCACCTGGGCGGACCTCGCGCGCCTCCGGGAGCTCACCGACCTGCCCGTCCTCGTCAAGGGCGTCCAGACACCCGACGACGCCACCGCCGCCCTCGACCACGGCGCCTCCGGCGTCATCGTGTCGAACCACGGCGGGCGACAGCTCGACAACGCCATCGCCTCCCTCGACGCCCTTCCCGCGATCGCCACCGCCGTCCGTGCCCGCACCACCCCGCACGCACCCGTCCTCTTCGACTCCGGGATCCGCACCGGAGCGGATGCCTTCGTCGCCCTCGCCCTCGGCGCGGACGCCGTCCTGCTCGGCCGCCCCTGGGTCTACGGCCTCGCGCTCGCGGGAGCCGAGGGCGTCCACGCCGTCACCCGGCACGTCCTCGCCGAGCTCGACATCACCATGGCGCTGGCGGGCGCGGCGACGGTGGGGGACATCGGGCGGCACAACCTCGCCGGGCGGGAGGCGTGACGGACGCACCCCGCGCCCGGGCCGGCGCCGTTGTCGGTGACGCGCGCTACCTTTCGTTCATCCGAATCGAGGAGAGTTCCGTCCCATGAGCGAGAACGCCGCCCCCACGACGGGGCTCGACCGGCAGGCCGACGCCGCGATCCCCCGCAAGCGGGTCCTGGCGTGGGCCCTGTGGGACTGGGGCACGCAGCCGCTGAACACCGTGCTGATCACGTTCGTGTTCGCGGCCTCCTACCTGACGAGCGAGCACTTCATCGATCCGGCGGTGGCGGCGCTGGGGCCGGACGACCCGGCCTACGGCCGCGCGCTCGCCGAGCTCGCGGCGAACTACGGCTACGCCGGGTTCATCGCGGGGATCGCCGTTCTCCTGCTGGCACCCGTGATCGGGCAGCGCGCCGATGTCTCGGGGCGGCGCAAGCGGTGGCTCGGGTGGTCCACGCTCGCCCTGGTCCTGCTGCAGTTCGGGCTGTTCTTCGTGTCCGCGGACCCGGCGTACTTCTGGTTCGGCGCGATCCTGATCGGCCTGATGCAGGTCGTGCAGGACATCGCGGGCGTGAACTACAACGCGATGCTGGTGAGCGTCTCGACGCCGCGGACCGTCGGCAAGGTGTCCGGCCTCGGGTGGGGGATGGGTTACGTCGGGGGGATCGTGGCACTCGGTGCCGTGATCGTCGCCGGCGCGTTCAACTTCTGGGGGATGCCCACCGACGACGGTCTCGGCTACCGGGTCATCGCGGTGTTCTGCGCGGTGTGGACCGTGGTCTTCGCACTTCCGCTCTTCCTGGAGGTGCCGGAGACCCCGCCGGCGCAGGACCGGCCCCAGGTCGGGTTCTTCCGGAGCTACGTGATCGTCGCCAAGGACGTCGTCGGGCTCTGGCGCGAGGCGCGTCCGACGTTCTGGTTCCTCGTCGCGTCGGCGATCTACCGGGACGGGCTGACCGGAGTGTTCACCTACGGCGCGATCATCGCCGCGCAGGCGTTCTTCTTCCCCGAGACGTCGGTCCAGGCGTTCGGTCTGGTGGCGCTCTTCGTGGCGGGTGCGGCCGCGTTCGTGGCGGGCTTCGTGGACGACCGGTTCGGGAGCCGCGCCGTGGTCGTCGTGTCGCTCACCGGGATGGTCGTCGCGGGGGTCGTCATCGTCGTGCTGCACCCGCTGGGGCCGGTCGTGTTCTGGGCGGCCGGCCTGTTCCTGTGCCTGTTCGTGGGTCCGGCGCAGGCGTCGTCGAGATCGTTCCTGGCACGCATCACCCCCGCGGGCCGGGAGTCGGAGGTCTTCGGCCTGTACGCCACCACCGGCAGGGCGGCGTCGTTCCTGACGCCGCTGCTCTGGGGGCTCGTGGTGCAGCTCACCGGCGCGATCATCTGGGGGACGCTCGCGGTGCTGTTCGTGGTGCTGGTCGGCCTGGCCATGCTCGCGCTGGTCAGGGAACCGTCCCGCGCGCCGGCCTGAGCGCACCCTCCCCCGTCGAGTTCCCACGTCAAGGCCGTGGTGGATTCGCGCTTGCCAGACCGGCCCCAGTAGCATCGGGCGCGCGACAGGTGGGGCCCGCGTCCCCAGGCCGTCGCGCACGAGCACTGCGGGCCGCCCGCGCGTCGCCGGGAGACCAACCGATGAAACCTGTGAGGGGGAATCACAGCGTGTCGATCGAGGCGAGTCCCGGCGCCCCCGGGTCCGCGGGCGCGGCCGTGCCGCTGCGTCCGGAGGATCCGCGCCACCTCGGACCGTACCGGCTGCTCGGGGTGCTCGGCTCCGGCGGGATGGGGACCGTGTACCTCGGCCGGACGCCGGAGGGCGAGAAGGTCGCGGTCAAGGTGGTCCGCCTCGACCTGACCGGCGAGCAGGAGTTCCGGGAGCGGTTCGCGCGGGAGGTCGACGCCGCGCGCCGGGTGGCGGGGAGTCACACCGCCGGGCTGGTCTACGCCGACCCGCACGCCCGCCAGCCGTGGATGGCCACCTCGTTCGTGCTCGGCCCGTCGCTGCGCGAGGCGATCGGTGAGTCCGGTCCGCTCGACGTCCCGACCCTCCGCGCGCTCGGCCTCGGGCTCGCGGAGGGCCTCACCACGATCCACGGCGCGGGGCTCGTGCACCGGGACCTCAAGCCCGGCAACGTGCTGCTCACCACGGGCGGCCCGCGGATCATCGACTTCGGCATCGCTCGGGCGCTGGAGGCCACCGCGCTCACGTCCGTCAGCCAGGTGCTGGGGACGGCGTCGTACATGTCGCCCGAGCAGGTGCGCGGGCACGAGGCCGGCACGGCGTCCGACGTCTTCTCGTTCGGCTGCCTGCTGGCCTACGCCGCGACGGGCAGCTCGCCGTTCGGCGGCGGCCCGGCGGAGTCCGTCGCGTACCGGGTGGTGCACACCGAGCCGGACCTCGACGGCGTGCCGTCCGAGCTGAAGCTCCTGATCCGCGACTGCCTCGCGAAGGATCCGGCGGCCCGCCCGACGCCGCAGCAGATCGTCGAGCGCATCACCCGGCGCACGGCCCGGCCCGTCACCTGGCAGACCACCCCGGCGATGAACACGATGATCGCCGCGCGGGCCAAGGCGGTCCGGGCCCTGGAGGCCCGCAGCGAAGCGGAGGAGACCGAGGAGCTCAGCCCGTACACGGGCGGGGAACGAATCGATCCGGCCGGCGGCCGGTCGCGCGGGAGAGGGGTCGCCGCGCTCAAGGTCGTCGCGGCGGGTCTCGCCGGTGTCCTGCTGCCCGTGGGTGCGTGGACGCTCTACGACCGCCTCGCGAACCCGCCGAGTGCGGGCGCCGTGGCGCCCGACGGCTGGTACACGATGGAGGGCGAGCATCTCGGCGCCGATCCGCGCCCGGACCAGTTCGTCGAGATCGAGATCACCACCGCGACCCCGGGCGAGCAGGTCCTCGTCGGGTACGCGGCGACGGTGGTGCGCGACGACCCCGGTGTCTCCTCGAGCCCCGCACCGTCCGGGGGCGGTGCGGCCCGCGGCGACACGGTCCAGGTGGGCAACGAGGAGGGCTTCCTCGTCGAGACGCCGTGGCGCGGGCGGATCCCGGTCGACGACAGCGTGCTCGCGGTCGGGGCGACGGGGAGCGGCGCCGAGGGCGAGATCAGCTGCACCATCTCGGTCGGCGCCGAGCAGGTCGTGAGCGCGACGGCGCCGTCGACGTCGTCGTGCGTCACGCCCTTCGAGGGCAGGCACGCGCTCGGGGCGGGCCTGCGCGAGATCGGCGCGTCCTCGGGCCCGTCGGCCGGCGACGCCGCGTCCACCGCCGCTTCGCAAAAAAGTGTGCCAAGCGGCGAATCGAACGAAGGGTGACCGCCGTGGAAGCTCCCGGCTCCGGAGGGCCGCCGCCCTGGGACCACACGGAGCTCACGGTGGGGGAGGTGGCCCGGCGTTCCGGCGTGGCGGTCTCGGCGCTGCACTTCTACGAGCGGCAGGGCCTGATTGCGAGTCGCCGCACCCGGGGCAACCAGCGGCGCTACCGGCGCGACGTGCTGCGTCGGGTGGCATTCATCCGGACCTCGCGCCGGGTGGGGATCCCGCTCACGAGGATCGGCGAGGCCCTCGCGACCCTGCCCGCGGACCGGGCGCCCACCAAGAAGGACTGGGCCCGGCTGTCGCGCGCGTGGCGCGAGGACCTGGACGCCCGGATCGAGCAGATGGAGCGGCTGCGCGACACCCTCACGGACTGCATCGGCTGCGGCTGCCTCTCCCTGCGGACGTGCGCGCTGAACAACCCGCACGACGAGCTCTCCGGCACGGGCACGGGTCCGCGCCGGCTGCTGGTGGACGGCGTCGAGGACGACGACGGCTCGGGTGGTCTGCCTGCCTGAGGCGCGGGCGGCTCCGGCGGTGCGTGGCGCGGGAGCGGACGGTCATCCCGTGCGGCCGGCGCGCACCAGCCCGGCCTGCACGTGCGCGACGACGCCGTCGGCGCCCGCCTCGATCTGGTCGAGGCAGTCCTCGAACTCGGCCGGGCCGCCGAACCAGGGGTCGGCGATGTCGAGCCGATGGCCCGCGAGCCCGGCCGCCGCGGGGTCGAAGGCGCGGTAGAGGCGCACGTCGGCACGGGGGTCGAGGACCTCCAGGCGGCGGGCGTGGTGGTGCGTCATGGCGAGGATCAGGTCGCGGGAGCCGACGTCGGCCCTCGTGACCTGGCGCGCGACGTGCCCGTCCCCTCGTGCGTAACCCCGCCCGGCGAGCGCGGCGGCGGCGCGGGGGTCGATCGGGTTGCCGTGCTCCTCGTCGCTCACCCCGGTCGAGTCGACGACGACGTCGAGCCCGGCCGCCTCGAACCTGTCCCGCAGCACGATCTCGGCCATGGGTGAGCGGCAGATGTTCCCGGTGCAGACGGTCATCACGCGGTAGGTCACGGGGATATTGTGGCGGACGCCGCGGATCGTTCGGCGGCGCGTCCAGCGCGACACGGTTCCCGGGCACCGAGAGTGCGCCGAGAATTAAAAGTGTGCCAAGCAATGGATCCACGACCCGCCGAACTCCGGAGGTCACCTACCCTCGTCTCCATGACACGGGTGCTCGTCCTCAACGGACCCAACCTCGGCCGGCTCGGTGTGCGGGAGCCGGAGATCTACGGCCATGCCACGCCGGCGGACCTCGAGAAGGCCGCGGGGGAGTGGGGCGGTGACCTGGGCCTCGACGTGGAGGTCCGGCAGACCGACGACGAGGCGACACTCCTGGGCTGGCTGCACGAGGCGGTGGACACGCGGGCTCACGTCGTGCTCAACCCGGCGGCGTTCACGCACTACAGCTACGGCATGCGGGACGCCGCGGCGCAGGTCACCGGTACCGGCCTCACGCTGGTGGAGGTGCACCTGTCCAATCCGGCGGCCCGCGAGTCATTCCGTCACCTCTCGGTGGTCGCGGGAGTGGCCACGGGCACGATCGCCGGATTCGGTTTCGAGGGATACCGGCTGGCGCTGGAGGCGGTGGCGTCGCGGGTCGACCGGGGCGAGTGAGGCGCGTGGGCCGGCTGGGGCCGGCCCGTCACCCTGCCGTCGTGGGCCGGCCGGCGGGCCGCTGCGAGACCGTGCGGTGCTCGGCGGCCCAGGCGAGCAGGCGTTCGGTCTCCTCCGCGGACAGGTGCGGGTCGAGGATGCCGAGCCACTCACGGAGCTCGCCTGGGCTGACGTCCTGGTGCTCCGTCGGTGCGCCGGGGCGCCGGATCGTCACGCCGTCGGAGGTGAGCGTCACGTGCCGGTCCGGCAGGCGCCGCGCGACGATCAGACTCGTGGTGAAGTGCGATCCGGGCGAGGTGCTCGTGACGTGGTGGCCGTCCGCGACGTCCGCCGGGTGCACGGGGATCTCGTCGGTGGTGTGCTGCACCTCCCAGCCCTGCCCGCGCAGCCGCTGGAGCTGCCAGGCGGCGACGTCGCCCTCGTGGGTGCGCACGACCCGGAACCGTTCGCCGTCCTGCTCCTCCTCGTGCCCGTCGATCAGCGGTACGGGCCGCACGATGCTCATCCCGAAGCCCGGGTCGCACAGCAGCCGCTCACCGTCCAGCACGACCTCGACGACGAGGTGGGTCCGCGTGCCCACCGGCCCGCCGGCCGGGTCCCCGACGCGCGCGAGCCGCCGGATCACCCGGTATCCGAGCTGTTCGAGCGCCGCGGACAGCAGCGTCGAGTGCTCGAAGCAGTACCCGCCCCGCCCGCGCCCGACGAACTTCTCCTGCACGGCGTCGAGGTCGACACCGGGGTGCTGCCGGAGGAGCACGTCGGCGTTGTCGAACGTGAAGGTCCGCACGTGCCGTTCGTGGATCTCGTCGAGCGCGGCCCGGCCGGGGGGCCGCGCCGGGATCCCCAGTCGTGCCAGGTAGCCGTCGACGTCAAGTCGATCGGAGCGCCAGGCGCCGGCGTCGGTCATGCTGCGGTTCACGGGCTTCGGAGCGGGTTCGGTCATCATGCCCACCATCGCACTACCTCAACCCGACTCGAGGTCAAGGGTTTGCTGCGGATCAGCCCAGGAGCACGGCGACGGCGGCGAGAGCGCCGGCCACGGCAGCCGCGGCCATCGAGCGCCTCACGTGGAGGTACTTGCGCGCGACGACATGAGAGAGTCGCCAGAGCTGATGGCGGGTGCGCTGGCGGAGAGAGATCTTCGATCTGTCGAGCGCGGCCTCGAGCTCTGGCAGGGAGTCGAACGCGGCGACGTGACCCCAGTACCTGATCCCGTCCGCCACGTCTGCTCGTCGGTAGCGGGGCCAGAGCGCGGAGCCCGCGAAGTAGGCGGCGAGGGCCCCGAGGCCCATGCCGCCCCACCACACGTACTGCGCCCAGGGCTGCAGGCCTGAGGGCTGCCAGGCTCCTTCGACCACGCCCGAGAGGACGATGCCCGAGCCGATCCCGAGCACGGCGAGGATCACGGATGCCTTCTGATCGGCGGAGAGGACCTCTTCGCGTGCTTCTTGCAGCATGACGATCTCGGGTTCGACCGGCGTGTTGCACGCATCGTGGGGCGTGATGTTGCCGGTATGCCTCGGTCCGACGCGGCGGCGCATTCTTTTGCCAGGTAGCAAATCTAGTCTCCAGGCTTGATTGCTTGATCTCCAGGCTCTGGCGTGTATCCGCAACAGTACAGGTGAGATACTGGACTCGTGTACGTCCTGACAGTCGATCAGCGGGGGAGCACGCGACACGGTGATCGCGTGCCTCAGGTGCTGGCGCTCATCGGCGAGGTCACGCGAGGGCGCGACGGGGTCGTGCGGGTGTTCGGGCGAACCGTCGGCGACGAGATCCAAGGCGTCCTGGACGATGCCGCCTTGGTCGTCGACGTCGTGCTCGAACTGCTTCGGGACGAGGGCTGGAGTGTGGGGCTGGGAGTGGGGGCGGTCGATGAACCGCTCCCGGCCGAGTCGCGCGAAGCTTCCGGTGACGCGTTCGTGCGTGCTCGGGCTGCTGTGGAACGGGCAAAGACCCGGCCGAAGGGGAGTTCGGTCGCCGTCGAGGGTGGCACGGCCCGCGCCGAGGAGGTCGAGGCGTTGTTACGGCTTCTGGGCGCGATCCGCTCGAAGAGGACTTCCGCGGGCTGGGAGATCACCGATACGCTCGCGTCGCTCCTGGCCGAGGGCCGGTCCGCGGCGCAGAAGGATGCTGCGGCGGCGCTCGGTATCAGTGAGCAAGCGGTGAGTCAGCGGGTACGCACCGCGCTGTGGCATGAGGAGCAGGCTGTGCTGCCGGTCGTGGTACGACTCCTGGCGGCGCTTGACGACGGTACGACGGAAGGAGCCGGGTGAGCTGGGACACGGCGACCGGTATGGCGCTCTGGCAGTGGTTCGCGGTGGCCGGGATCTGGCTGGTGGTCCTCGTTCTGAGCGCCGTGGTGGGATCGTGGGTGGTGACGTGGGTGCTGCGGCAGGCGTCGAAGGGCGATCTGCCCTGGTCGAAGCACGACGCGATCGTCGTCGCCCAGCAGATCCCCTCTGCGGACCGCGAGGGCGTGCCGAAGCCCGATGCCGGAACGATGGATCCGTCCGCAATCAGAGCGCTGCGCGGCGGCGCCTGGATGGGGCTTCTCGAACGGCTCGCGATCACCGGCACGTTGCTCCTGGGGTATCCGTCGGGCATTGCGCTGGTCATCGCGATCAAAGGGCTGGGGCGTTACGCGGAACTGCGCGCGCAGCCGCTCGCGTCGGAGCGATTCGTGATCGGCACTCTCGCTTCGCTCGTGTGGGCCTCCGCGTGCGGGTTCATCGGGACGGGCACGATCACACTCGTGCTCGGACCGCTCGCCTGAACCGGTATCCGGTCCGCGCGGACGCCCGCTCGATCCCGTTAGACTGAGGCGCTACTCCCGAACTCATCGGTCGCGACGTCGTGTCGTCGTGTCCGGACCGCATCCGAACTACAGGAAGACGAACGTGGCAACCTCGAACGACATCAAGAACGGCACCGTGCTCCGCATCGACGGTCAGCTCTGGACGATCCTCGAGTTCCAGCACGTCAAGCCGGGCAAGGGTGGCGCGTTCGTCCGCACCAAGATGAAGAACGTGCTGTCCGGCAAGGTTGTCGACAAGACGTTCAACGCGGGCGTCAAGGTGGAGACGGCGAACGTGGACCGTCGCGACTACCAGTTCCTGTACATGGACGGCACGGACTACGTGTTCATGGACAACGACACGTTCGACCAGATCACGATCAGCCCGGAGACGGTGGGTGACGCGAAGGACTTCATGCTCGAGGGCATGCAGGTCATGGTCGCCACCAACGACGGGCAGCCGCTGTACATCGAGCTGCCGCAGGCCGTCACGATGGAGATCACCTACACGGAGCCGGGCCTGCAGGGCGACCGTTCCACGGGTGGGACGAAGCCGGCCACGCTGGAGACCGGCGCCGAGATCCAGGTCCCGCTGTTCCTGGAGCAGGGCACGAAGGTCAAGGTCGACACCCGCACGCGCGACTACCTGGGACGCGTCAACGACTGATGGGCGCCCGGACCAAGGCGCGCAAGCGCGCCGCCGACATCCTCTTCGAGGCCGAGCAACGGGACATCGATCCCGCGAAGCTGCTGGCGGATCGTGTCGAGACCCCGTACACCGAGGCTCCCGTGCCGCAGTACACGGTCGAGATCGTCGAGGGGGTGCTGGCGCGGCTGGACCGCATCGACGAGGCGCTGGAGACGTACTCGCACGGCTGGACGCTGCAGCGCATGCCGGCCGTCGACCGGGCGCTGCTGCGCATCGGCACGTGGGAGCTGCTGTTCAACGACGACGTGCCGGACGCCGTGGCCGTGGACGAGGCCGTCGAGCTGGCGGCGGGACTGTCGACGGACGAGTCGCCGGCCTTCGTGAACGGCCTGCTGGGCCGGATCAAGGACATGAAGCCCAGCCTGCTCGCCTGAACCGGAAGCCTGAACCCGAAGCCTGGCCGGATCCCGAACGTTCCCGGCCATCGTCGGCGCGTGAGCCGGCGCGCAGCCCGGAGAGACGACGAGTGTGAGGAACGCCGCTCGCCGCATCGCGGCGAGCGGCGTTCTCGTGTCCGTGTGGCGGGTTATGGTGGCGGGGTCAGACTCCCTTTAAGCCCGTCCAGTGAGGCGGAAAAGGAGGCCAGGAGGATGAGTCCTAGCATCGCTCTGCCCGGAAACGGGCCGGGTGAGAGCCCCCGGGGAACCACGGTTCTCGAAGCCCCCGACATCGCCCGCGCACTGACGCGCATCGCGCACGAGATCACCGAGCGCAACAAGGGGGCGGCCGACGTCGTCCTCCTCGGTATCCCGACGCGCGGCGTCCCGCTGGCCCGCCGCCTCGCCGGTCGCCTCGCCGAGATCGAGCCGACGTACGACACCGGAGCCGTGGGCGAGCTCGACGTCACGATGTACCGCGACGACCTGCGCCGCCACCCCACACGGGCCGTGGGGGCGACGCGCATCCCGGGCAGCGTCGACGGCCGCACGGTGGTGCTGGTCGACGACGTGCTGTTCTCCGGCCGTACCATCCGTGCCGCCCTCGACGCCCTGAACGACGTCGGCCGGCCGCGTGCCGTGCAGCTCGCCGCCCTCGTGGACCGCGGGCACCGCGAGCTGCCGATCCGGGCCGACTACGTGGGCAAGAACCTGCCCACCTCCCGCTCGGAGCGCATCAGCGTGCACCTGACGGAGACGGACGGCGAGGACTCCGTCACGATCAGCGAGTACGTCGCCGGCGCGGGCTCCGCCGATGGCGGGGATGTGGCGGGACGGCCGCCGGCCGGTGGCGAGGAGGGTGCGCGATGAGGCATCTCCTGTCGACCGCCGATCTCGCGAAGGACGACGCGATCCTTCTCCTGGACACGGCCGCGCAGATGGCGGCCACCCAGGCGCGTGAGATGAAGAAGCTTCCCACGTTGCGCGGCCGTACCGTGGTGAATCTCTTCTACGAGGACTCGACGCGGACGCGGATCTCGTTCGAGACGGCGGCGAAGCGCCTGTCCGCGGACGTGATCAACTTCTCGGCCAAGGGGTCGAGCGTGTCCAAGGGGGAGTCCCTCAAGGACACGGCGCTCACGCTGCACGCGATGGGGGCCGACGCCGTGGTCGTGCGGCATCAGGCGTCCGGTGCGCCGCACATGCTGGCGCACGCCGGGTGGCTGGACGCGGCGGTGCTGAACGCCGGTGACGGTATGCACCAGCATCCCACGCAGGCGCTGCTGGACGCCTTCACGATCCGGCGGCACCTGGTCGGCGGTGGGTCCGACGCGGGTACCGAGGGGACCGATCTGGCCGGTCTGCGGGTCGCGATCGTGGGTGACGTGCTGCACTCGCGTGTGGCGCGGTCGAACGTGCGTCTGTTGCACACGCTCGGGGCCCGGGTGACGCTGGTGGCGCCGCCGACGCTGCTGCCGGTCGGGGTGGAGACGTGGCCGTGCGAGGTGTCGTACCACCTCGATGAGACGATCGAGCGGGCGAAGCCGGACGCGGTGATGATGCTTCGTGTGCAGCGGGAGCGGATGAGTGGCGGCGCCGGTGGCGCGTTCTTCCCGAGCGCGCAGGAGTACAGCCGCAAGTTCGGTCTCGGTTCGCGGCGCCTCGCGCGGCTTCCCGGTCATGCGATCGTCATGCATCCGGGGCCCATGAACCGTGGCCTGGAGATCAGTGCCGACGCGGCCGATCATGCGCGGTCGGTGATCGTGGAGCAGGTCGCGAACGGTATCGCCGTGCGCATGGCGGCCCTGTACCTGCTGCTGGCGGGCAACGACGCCGGCGCGGGTTCCGTGCCCAATGAAAGGACGAGCTTGTGACCACCACGTACATCCTGCGCGGGGTGCGCCCGCTCGGCGGCGAGCCGGCCGACGTCGTGCTGTCGGGCGAGCGGATCACGCATGTCGGTGCGCCCGGGACGGGAGGGGCGGCCGCGGGCGGGGGCGCGGCCAGTGCGCCGTCGTCGGGCACGGGCCCTGACAGGGGCGCGGACGCCGGTGCCGGCGTCGTGGAGATCGACGGCGGGGATCGTCTCGTGCTGCTGCCGGGCCTCGTGGACCTGCACACGCACCTGCGCGAGCCGGGGCGCGAGGACGCCGAGACCGTGTGGTCCGGCACGCGGGCGGCTGCGGCGGGCGGCTTCACCGCCGTGCATGCCATGGCGAACACGACTCCGACCCAGGACACGGCGGGCGTCGTCGAGCAGGTGTGGCGTCTGGGGAAGGACGCCGGCTGGGTCGACGTGCGGCCCGTGGGTGCGGTCACGGTCGGGCTCGGCGGCGAGCGGCTCGCGGAGCTGGGCGCGATGGCGGACTCGGCGGCGGGGGTGCGGGTGTTCTCGGACGACGGTAAGTGCGTGCACGATCCGGTGCTGATGCGGCGTGCGCTGGAGTACGTCAAGGCGTTCGACGGCGTGGTGGCGCAGCATGCGCAGGAGCCCAGGCTGACCGAGGGCGCGCAGATGAACGAGGGCGTGGTGTCCGCGGAGATCGGGCTGGCGGGGTGGCCGGCCGTGGCGGAGGAGTCGATCATCGCGCGGGACGTGCTGCTGGCGGAGCACGTGGGCTCGCGGTTGCACGTGTGTCATCTGTCGACGGCGCGCAGCGTGGAGATCGTGCGGTGGGCGAAGTCGCGGGGGGTGGACGTGACGGCGGAGGTGACGCCGCATCATCTGCTGCTGACCGACGAGCGGGCGCGGTCGTACGACGCGCGGTTCAAGGTGAATCCGCCGTTGCGGACCCGAGAAGACGTGGAGGCGGTCCGTGAAGGACTGGCGGACGGCACGATCGACGTCGTGGCGACGGATCACGCCCCGCATCCGGTCGAGGACAAGGACTGCGAGTGGGCCGCGGCGGCCTTCGGGATGACGGGCCTGGAGACGGCGTTGTCGGTGGTCCAGCAGGTGATGGTGGACACGGGCCGGATGACGTGGGCGGACGTGGCGCGGGTCCTGTCGGCAGCGCCGGCGCGGATCGGGCGGATCGACGCGGGCCCGGGCGCGCACGGTCGCCCGGTGGCGGTCGGTGAGCCGGCGAACGTGACGCTCGTGGATCCGGCGGCCTCGCGCACGGTGCGGGGTACAGAGCAGGTGACGGCGAGCGGGAACACGCCGCTGGAGGGGATGGAGCTGCCGGGCACGGTGGTGGCGACGTTCCTGCGGGGGCGGGCGACGGTGCTCGACGGGGTGCCGGTGGACGGCGCGATCGCGACCGAGGGGGTGCCGGCATGAACCTTCCGATGCCGGTGGCCGTGGCGATCTGGGTCGTGATCGGTCTCGCGCTGCTGTACCTGGTGCTGACGGGCCGCAGGCGGCTGGCGTCGCGCACGAGCGCGGTGGTCCCGGCGCCCCCGGAGGTCCCCGCGGAGGTCGCGGCGGCGTTCGGGGGTGCGCTGGCCACGGGGCCGGAGCCGGTGTTCGGTCCGGTCGAGGCGACGTACGTCTCGAGCACGCTGCACGGGGACTGGCTGGCGCGCGTGGGTGCGCATCAGCTCGGCGACCGGGCGCTGGCGCGCGTGAGTGTGCTGGACTCGGGCGTGTTCGTGGAGCGCGACGGTACGCGGGACCTGTGGATCCCGGTCGGCACGATCCGGTCGGCGCAGCTCGCGCCGGGTATGGCGGGCAAGTACGTCGGTGCCGACGGGCTCGTCGTGGTGTCGTGGGCGGTGTCCGACGACGGCGCGGGCGGGCCCGGCTCGCCGGGCGAGGGCCCCGTCCTGCTCGACACCGGACTGCGTACCCGGCACGCCACGGACCGCGGCCGGCTCGTGGACGCGATCCGGCACCTGATCGCGGCCGACCGCACCGGCACCGCGGCGCGCGACGACACCCGGCGACAGTCCCGACAGCAGTACTCCGAGCAGGAGTACACACAGCAGCAGAACGTTCAGCACGACCAGGCACCCAGCACCACCGGGGGAACACTCGATGACGACGACAACTGACCTTGCGGCTCCGACGGCTCCGGCAGCGGAGCTCACGCGTGCCGCGCTCGTCCTGGAGGACGGCAGCACCTTCACGGGACGCGCCTACGGCGCGACCGGTTCCACGTTCGGCGAGCTCGTGTTCTCCACCGGGATGACCGGCTACCAGGAGACGCTCACCGACCCGTCGTACCACCGGCAGATCGTCGTGATGACGGCGCCGCACGTGGGCAACACCGGCGTGAACGACGACGACCCGGAATCCGCCCGCATCTGGGTGTCCGGGTACGTGGTCCGCGACCCCGCACGACGGGTGTCGAACTGGCGCGCGCGCCGGTCCCTGGACGAGGAACTGGCGGCCCAGGGTGTCGTCGGCGTGAGCGGCCTGGACACGCGGGCACTGACCCGGCGGCTGCGCGAGGAGGGCGTGATGCGGGCCGGGATCTTCTCCGGTGACGCCCTGTTCGAGACCGGGCCCGGAGGGCGGACCCGCGAGCGCCCCGTGTCGGACCTGGTGGCGGAGGTGCGGGCGTCGCCGCAGATGGCGGGGGCGAATCTGGCGCCGGAGGTGTCCACGCGGGAGGTGTACGTGGTGGAGCCGTCGGGGGAGTTCGCGGGGAGGGCTCCGGTGGCGACGGTGGTCGCGGTGGATCTGGGGATCAAGGCGATGACGCCGCGGCGGCTGGCGGAGCGTGGGGTGCGTGTGGTGGTGGTGCCGCAGAGTTCGTCGGTCGAGGATGTGCTGGCGGTGTTCGAAGGGTTGCCGGAGGGGGCGGCGCGGGGTGTGTTCTTCTCGAACGGTCCGGGGGATCCGGATGCGGCGGAGCACGAGGTGGGGTTGTTGCGTGCGGTGCTGGATCGGGGGATTCCGTTCTTCGGGATCTGTTTCGGGAATCAGATCCTGGGGCGGGCGCTGGGGTACGGGACGTTCAAGCTGGGGTACGGGCATCGGGGGATCAATCAGCCGGTGCTGGATCGGACGACGGGGAAGGTGGAGGTGACGGCGCACAATCATGGGTTCGCGGTGGATGCGCCGGTGTCGGACGGGTCGGGTGGGGCGGCGGTGTCGACGGCTCCGCACGAGGGGGGCCGGTACGGCCGTGTGGTGGTGTCTCATGTGGGGTTGAACGATCAGGTGGTGGAGGGGTTGACGTGTCTGGATCTGCCGGCGTTCTCGGTGCAGTACCACCCGGAGGCGGCGGCCGGGCCGCATGATGCGGCGTACTTGTTCGATCGGTTCGTCGGGTTGATGACGGAGCCGGGGGTGTGGCCGCCGCGGCTGGCGGCGTCCGGTGGGTCCGTGCCGGCCGGCCACGAGATTGAGGAGGAGCACTGATGCCTCGTCGGAACGATATTTCCTCGGTTCTGGTGATCGGGTCGGGTCCGATCGTGATCGGGCAGGCGTGCGAGTTCGACTACTCGGGGACGCAGGCGTGCCGGGTGCTGAAGGAGGAGGGCCTGCGGGTCGTCCTGGTGAACTCGAACCCGGCCACGATCATGACGGATCCGGAGTTCGCGGATGCGACGTACGTGGAGCCGATCACGACGGAGGTGCTGACGTCGATCATCGCGAAGGAGCGGCCGGATGCGCTGCTGCCGACGCTGGGTGGTCAGACGGCGCTGAACGCGGCGATCGCGTTGCACGAGGCCGGGGTGCTAGCGGAGTACGGCGTGGAGCTGATCGGCGCGAACATTCCCGCGATCCAGAAGGGTGAGGATCGTGAGCAGTTCAAGCGGGTCGTGGAGCGGTGCGGGGGTGAGTCGGCGCGCAGCGAGATCGTGCACTCCGTCGAGGAGGCGCTGGAGGCGGCCGGCACGCTCGGGTACCCGATGGTGGTGCGTCCTTCGTTCACGATGGGTGGCCTGGGGTCCGGGCTGGCGTACGACGAGGAGGACCTGCGTCGGATCGTGGGGCAGGGGCTGCACTACTCGCCGACCACGGAGGTGCTCCTGGAGGAGTCGATCCTCGGGTGGAAGGAGTACGAGCTGGAGCTGATGCGGGACAAGGACGACAACGTCGTGGTGGTCTGCTCGATCGAGAACGTGGACGCCGTGGGTGTGCACACGGGTGACTCGGTGACGGTGGCCCCGGCGATGACGCTCACGGACCGGGAGTACCAGAAGCTGCGGGACATCGGTATCGCGGTGATCCGTGAGGTGGGTGTGGACACGGGTGGCTGCAACATCCAGTACGCCGTGGACCCGGCCACGGGGCGGGTGATCGTGATCGAGATGAATCCGCGTGTGTCGCGGTCGAGTGCGCTGGCGTCGAAGGCGACGGGGTTCCCGATCGCGAAGATCGCGGCGAAGCTGGCGGTGGGGTACACGCTGGACGAGATCCCGAACGACATCACGCGGGTGACGCCGGCGTCGTTCGAGCCGACGCTGGACTACGTGGTGGTGAAGGTGCCGCGGTTCGCGTTCGAGAAGTTCCCGGCCGCCGACGACACGCTGACCACGACCATGAAGTCGGTGGGCGAGGCGATGGCGCTGGGCCGGAACTTCACCGAGGCGCTGGGCAAGGCGCTGCGGTCGATCGACAAGGGCGGGGTGACGTTCCACTGGGACGGTGCCGCGCCGTCGGGCGAGCGGCTGGAGGAGCTGCTGCGGGAGATCGAGCGGCCCACCGAGTCGCGGCTCGTGCAGGTGCAGCAGGTGTTGCGCGCGGCGGCCGAGCCGGGCGGGACGGCGGCGGGTGACCTGATCGACCGGGTGCACGCGGCCAGCGGGATCGACCCGTGGTTCCTGGACCAGATCCTGCTGATCAACGAGCAGGCCGCCGTCGTGGCCGCGAGCGCCACGCTCACGGCCGACGTCGTGCGGGAGGCGAAGCGGCACGGTTTGTCGGACGCGCAGATCGCGCGGTTGCGGGACATGGGTCCGGCCGGTGAGGTGACGGTGCGGGAGGTGCGGCACGCGCTGGGGGTGCGGCCGGTGTACAAGACGGTGGACACGTGCGCGGCGGAGTTCGCGGCGGCGACGCCGTATCACTACTCGTCCTACGACCAGGAGTCGGAGGTGGCGCCGCGGGAGCGGGAGGCGGTGATCATCCTGGGGTCGGGGCCGAACCGGATCGGGCAGGGGATCGAGTTCGACTACTCGTGCGTGCACGCGACCCTGGCGTTGGCGGAGGCCGGGTACGAGACGGTGATGGTGAACTGCAACCCGGAGACGGTGTCGACGGACTACGACACGTCGGACCGGTTGTACTTCGAGCCGTTGACGTTCGAGGACGTGCTGGAGGTGTACCTGGCGGAGGTGGCGGCCGGGCCGGTCAAGGGGATCATCGTGCAGTTGGGCGGGCAGACGCCGCTGGGGCTGGCGCAGCGGCTGGCGGATGCGGGTCTGCCGATCCTGGGGACGAGTCCGGAGTCGATCGACGCGGCCGAGGACCGTGGCGTGTTCGGTCAGGTGCTGCAGGATGCGGGTCTGCCGGCTCCGGCGTTCGGTACGGCGCGCACGCTGGGGCAGGCTCGGGAGGTGGCCGGTCGGATCGGGTTCCCGGTGCTGGTGCGGCCGTCGTACGTGCTGGGCGGGCGTGGCATGGAGATCGTGTACTCGGGTGAGCAGTTGACGGAGTACGTGGAGCGGGCGCTGTCGGAGGCGGTGTCGGTGGGGGCGCCGGGCACGTTGCCGGCGCCGCTGCTGATCGACCGGTTCCTGGACGACGCGATGGAGATCGACGTCGATGCGCTGTACGACGGGGAGGAGTTGTTCCTCGGCGGGGTGATGGAGCACATCGAGGAGGCGGGGATCCATTCGGGGGACTCGGCGTGCGTGCTGCCGCCGGTGTCGCTGTCGGAGGCGGAGATCGAGCGGATCCGGCGTTCGACCGAGGCCATCGCGCGGGGTGTGGGGGTGCGCGGGCTGCTGAACGTGCAGTACGCGCTGGTGTCGGACGTGTTGTACGTGCTGGAGGCGAACCCGCGCGCGTCGCGTACGGTGCCGTTCGTGTCCAAGGCGACCGGGACGCCGCTGGCGAAGGCGGCGGCGCGGGTGATGGTGGGGGAGAGCATCGCGGCGCTGCGCGCGTCCGGGCTGCTGCCCGCGGAGGGTGATGGTGGCACGCTGGACCTGGACGCGCCGCTGGCGGTGAAGGAGGCCGTGCTGCCGTTCAAGCGGTTCCGTACCCGTGCGGGGATCGTGGTGGACACGGTGCTCGGGCCGGAGATGCGGTCCACGGGTGAGGTGATGGGGTTCGACAAGGACTTCCCGCGCGCGTTCGCGAAGTCGCAGGCGGCCGCTTTCGGCGGGCTGCCGACGTCGGGCACGGTGTTCGTGTCGGTGGCCGACCGGGACAAGCGGCATGTCGTGTTCCCGGTGAAGAAGCTGGCGGAGATCGGGTTCACGGTGCTGGCGACGTCGGGCACGGCCACGGTGCTGCGCCGCAACGGTATCGAGGCGCAGGTGGTGCGCAAGTACTCCGCGGGCAAGGGGCCGCAGGGCGAGCCGACGATCGTCGACCTCATCCTGGACGGGCAGGTCGACCTGGTGGTCAATTCCCCGTCCGGGCAGGGTGCCCGCGCCGACGGCTACGAGATCCGCGCGGCCACCACGGCGACCGACCGGCCGATCGTCACCACCGTGGATCAGCTCGCCGCGGCGGTGCAGGGCATCGAGGCGGTCCGTGGCGGCCCGTTCGCCGTGGCCAGTCTGCAGGAGCACACCGCCGCGACGCTCGCGCGGCGGGCGGCTGCCGGCACGGGCGAGCCGGACGGGGACGGTTCCGGTGAGGCCGGACGCCGGCCGGAGCGGGAGGTGCTCGTATGAGCGCGGCCCCGCCCGCGCCGTCGTCGTCGGCCGGGACCGCTTCGAGCGTACCGGCCGATCGGGACGGGGCGACGACGGCGGCGCCGTTCGGCGCGCGGCTGGCCGCGGCGATGGACGACCACGGGCCGTTGTGCGCCGGGATCGACCCGCACGCCACGCTGCTGGCCTCCTGGGGGCTGGCGGACACGGCCGCCGGGGTGCGGGAGTTCTCGCTGCGGGTCGTGGAGGCGCTTGCCGGGCACGTGGCCGCGTTCAAGCCGCAGGCCGCGTTCTACGAGCGGCACGGGTCGGCCGGGCTGGCGGCGCTGGAGGAGACCCTCGCGGCCGCCCGTGCGGCCGGCACGCTCACGATCGTGGACGCCAAGCGCGGCGACATCGGCTCGACCATGGCCGCCTACGCCGACGCGTTCCTGCGCGACGGCTCGCCGCTGGCCGGTGACGCGCTGACCGTCTCGCCCTACCTCGGGTTCGGGTCCCTGGACCCCGCCGTCGACCTGGCCGCCGCCACCGGCCGCGGCCTGTTCGTGCTGTGCCTCACCTCCAACCCGCAGGGCCGGGAGGTCCAGCACGCGCGCACGAGTGCCGCGCCCGGCCACGGCGCCGAACCGGCACCCGCGACGACGGTCGCCCCGACGGTGGCCGCGGCCGTGGCGGCCCACGCCGCCGCGCGCAACGCCGGCGTCACGCCGATGGGCTCGGTGGGCCTGGTCGTCGGCGCCACGATCGGTGACGCCGCCGCGGCCACCGGCACCGACCTGGCCGCCGTGAACGGGCCGCTGCTCGCCCCCGGCGTCGGCGCCCAGGGCGCGGGGGAGAAAGAACTCGCCACGACCTTCGGCGACGCGCGCCACCGGGTCCTCGCGTCCTCCTCCCGCGGGATCCTGCGCGCCGGACCCGCACCCGAGGCCCTGCGCACGGCCGCCCGCCGGGCCGCCGAGACCGCCACCCGCGCACTGCGCGGCTGACCGGCACCACCCCGGCACCGCCGGGGGCCGGCGGGCAGCGAACCGCCGGCCCCCGGGCTCGCGCCGTCCCCGGCCGGCCGTGGCCATACCAGGCGCCGCCATGCCCGGCGTCCGGGAAAACCCGTACCACGTGACGGACATCACACTCCCGCCGTACCCAGGAGGGTTGACACGGCGGCGACCAGGACTTTTGGCGCATTCTACATACCCTTTACGGTGAAATGCTCTTGATGGGATGTTCGGCAGACGTGAAGGGTTGCGGAAATGTGCGCCACGCGGGGGGTTCTGGATTGCCGACCAGGGAAGTCATGACTACTTTCGATGCAGCAGTCTCGAAAGACCCACGGACGGGCCAACCGTCCACAACCTGAGTAGGTGACTTGCGTGGCACTCCCTCCCCTCACCCCTGAGCAGCGTGCAGCCGCACTCGAGAAGGCGGCCGAAGCCCGTCGTGTGCGCGCCGAGATCAAGAACAAGCTGAAGTACTCGCAGGGCTCCCTCAAGGAGGTCATCGAGAAGGGCAGGACGGACGACGTCGTCGGCAAGCTCAAGGTCGTCTCCCTGCTGGAGTCCATGCCCGGAGTGGGTAAGGTGAAGGCGAAGGCGATCATGGAGGAGATCGGGATCGCCGAGACGCGCCGCGTGCGCGGCCTGGGGCCGCACCAGTCCGCGGCCCTGATCGAGAGGTTCGGCTGAAATTTCCACCACAACCCCCGCCCGGCTGACAGTCCTGGCCGGGCCGACGGCAGTCGGCAAGGGGACCGTCTCCGCGGACGTGCGTGAGCGGTACCCGCAGGTGTGGCTCTCGGTGTCGGCGACCACCCGGTCGCCACGCCCCGGCGAGGTGGACGGCGTCCACTACCGGTTCGTGAGCCACGACGAGTTCGACCGCCTCGTCGAGGCCGGCGAGATGCTCGAATGGGCCGTCGTCCACGGGAAGAACCGCTACGGCACACCACGCGGCCCCGTCGAGGAGAAGCTCGAGGCCGGTGTGCCGGTGCTCCTGGAGATCGACCTCCAGGGCGCACGGCAGGTGCGCGAGGCCGTCCAGTCGATGGACGGCCTCGACGCATGCTTCGTGTTCCTCGCCCCGCCCAGCTTCGCCGAGCTCGAACGCCGGCTCGTCGGACGCGGCACCGAGGGCCCCGAGGAACGCGCACGCCGGCTGCGCACCGCGCACGTCGAGCTCGCCGCCGAGAGCGAGTTCGACGTCACGATCGTCAACGACGAGGTGCACCGCGCCACGGACGAACTCATGTCCGTGATGCTCTGCGCTCCCGGCCCGCCGGGCTCCGCCCCCGCGGGCATCCCTGCGTCGCGTCCGCGCGTCGCCGCGACCCGGCCGGCGGCCGGGGACCGGTGACCCCTCAGTACGTGCCCGCCACGCGTGATCGGCGCCCGTTCCGGCGCCGGACCCCGCCCCGCCGTGTCGGCGGTCGTGCGGGCAGGTAGACTGGCCCGCGGACTTTTCCCCGTAACCCCCGAACTTCCTGGAGCTGCATCATGGCTGGATCCGTCGCACGGCCCGAGGGCATCACCGACCCGCCGATCGACGAACTGCTCGCCCACACCGAGTCGAAGTACGGCCTCGTGCTGTACGCCTCCAAGCGGGCCCGCCAGATCAACGCGTACTACTCCCAGCTCAACGAGGGCCTGCTGGAGAACGTCGGCCCCCTCGTCGAGGCGCGCAACCAGGAGAAGCCCCTGTCCATCGCGATGCGCGAGATCAACCAGGGCCTCCTGACCATCGAGGAGGTCGACCCCGCCGAGGTGGAGGCGCGCAAGCAGGCCGAGGCCGAGGCGGCCCAGGCGCTGCCCGAGTTCCCGGGCTGAGCCGCCGGCACCCCGGCCACCCGAGCCCGACACACCGAGGCCACGCATGCGGATCCTGCTGGGCGTCAGCGGCGGCATCGCCGCCTACAAGGCCGTCCTCCTGCTGCGCCTGCTGCGCGAACAAGGACACGCGGTCCGCGTCATCCCCACCGAGGCGGCACTGCGGTTCGTCGGCGCGCCCACCTTCGAGGCGCTGTCCGGCGAGCCCGTGACCACTGAGGTGTTCGACGACGTCCCCGGCGTGCAGCACGTCGCCCTCGGACAGGGCGCCGACCTGATCGTCGTCGCACCCGCCACCGCCGACCTGATCGCGCGCGCCGCGGCCGGCCGCGCCGACGACCTGCTCACCAGCACCCTGCTGGCCGCCCGCTGCCCCGTGGTCATGGCCCCCGCCATGCACACCGAGATGTGGGAGCACCCGGCCACCCGCGCCAACGTCGCCACCCTCCGCGAGCGCGGCGTGCACGTCATCGAGCCCGCCAGCGGCCGGCTCACCGGCAAGGACAGCGGCCCCGGGCGCCTGCCCGAGCCCGAGGACATCGCGCGCCAAGCCCTGAGCGTCGCCGGAAGGCGTGGCGAAGACGGCGGAGCGCGAGGAACGAGTGCCCCGGCGGCGGAGCCCGGCGACGCGGGAGACCACAGCCTGAGCGTCGCCGCGACGCGCGACCTGGCCGGGAGGCACGTCGTCGTCTCCGCCGGCGGCACCCGCGAGCCCATCGACCCCGTACGCTTCATCGGCAACCGGTCCAGCGGCAGGCAGGGCGTGGCCCTGGCGGCCGCCGCCGCCGCGCGCGGCGCCCGCGTCACCCTTGTGGCCGCCAACGTCGACGACTCCGTCCTGCGGGACCTCCCGGCCGCGAACCGCGCGGAGGGACCCGGCGCGGCAGAGTCCGCGGACGGTGTCGCCGTCGTCCACGTGGGCTCCACCGCGGAACTGGCCGACGCCGTGCACGCGGCCGCCACCACCGCCGACGTCGTGGTGATGGCCGCCGCCGTCGCCGACTTCCGCCCCGAGAACACCCCGGACGCGAAGATCAAGAAGGTGCCCGGCCGGCCGCCCGAACCGATCCGCCTCGTGGAGAACCCGGACATCCTCGCGGGACTGGCCCGCGAGCGCCGCCACGCGGGCCAGGTCGTGGTGGGTTTCGCCGCGGAGACCGGGGACGCGGCCGGGGACGTGCTGCAGCACGGACGCGAGAAGGCGCGGCGCAAGGGCGCCGACCTGCTGGTGGTGAACGCGGTGGGACGGGACCGGGGGTTCGGTGCGGCATCGAACGAGGTGACCGTGCTGGACGGGGCGGGCGAGGTCGTGACGCGGGCCGCCGGGTCGAAGCGCGTCGTGGCCGACGCCGTGTGGGACGCGGTCCTGAAGACACGGCCCTGAGACACGGCCCGGAGGGCGTGGGCGGAGCTCACAGGGCCGGCGGCCCGCGGGTGAGCGGTGTCTCATCCCTCGGATGTCGGCATTCGCGTGCTGAGACCGTAGTCTGGTGTCCATGAGTGATCTGCGTCTGTTCACCTCGGAGTCCGTGACCGAGGGGCACCCGGACAAGGTGTGCGATCAGATCTCCGACGCGATCCTGGACGCCCTGCTCGAGCAGGATCCCGCCTCGCGGGTCGCGGTGGAGACGATGGTGACCACCGGGCTCGTGCACGTGGCGGGCGAGGTGACCACCGAGGCCTACGTCGAGATCCCGCAGATCGTGCGGGACGTGGTGCGGGAGATCGGGTACACGTCCAGCGCGATCGGGTTCGACGCGGACTCGTGCGGCGTGTCGGTGTCGATCGGTCAGCAGAGTCCGGACATCGCGCAGGGCGTGGACAAGTCGCTGGAGGGCCGGGACGACTCGTCCGGACCAGGGCTCGAGAGGGATCCGCTGGACGCGCAGGGTGCGGGCGACCAGGGGCTGATGTTCGGCTACGCGTCGGACGAGACGGCCTCGCTGATGCCGTTGCCGGTGTGGCTGGCGCACCGGCTCTCGGAGCGGCTGGCCGCGGTGCGCAAGTCGGGGGAGCTGCTGGGGCTGCGGCCGGACGGCAAGACGCAGGTCACCATCGGGTACGACGGCGATCGCGCGGTGGCGGTGGACACGGTGGTGCTGTCCACGCAGCACGACCCGGACGTCGTCCAGGAGAAGCTCACCCGCGAGATCGCGGAGAAGGTGATCGGGCCGGTGCTGGCCGCTGCCGCGGCCGAGTCCGGCCTGCGGGTGGCCGACGCCCGCCTGATCGTGAACCCCACCGGCAAGTTCGTCGTCGGCGGGCCGCAGGGTGACGCGGGCCTGACGGGCCGCAAGATCATCGTGGACACCTACGGCGGCATGGCGCGGCACGGCGGCGGGGCGTTCTCCGGCAAGGACCCGTCGAAGGTGGACCGGTCGGCCGCGTACGCGATGCGGTGGGTGGCGAAGAACGTGGTCGCCGCCGGGCTCGCGCGCCGGTGCGAGGTGCAGGTGGCGTACGCGATCGGCAAGGCGCACCCGGTGGGCCTGTACGTGGAGACGTTCGGCACCGAGACCGTGCCGCCCGCGCGCATCGAGGCCGCGATCCGTGAGGTGTTCGACCTGCGGCCGGCCGCGATCACGCGCGACCTGGACCTGCTGCGCCCCATCTACCGCCGCACCGCCGCCTACGGGCACTTCGGCCGGGACCTGCCGGGCTTCACGTGGGAGCGCACGGACCGGGTGGAGGCACTGCGCGCGGCGGTGTGATCCGCGACGCCGGTTCCGGCCGTCGTCCGGTGGCGGCCGCGTCCCCGGGTCGGCGCGCGCCGCGGCGGCCCTCGTCCGTGTCCGTCACTCGTGGTGGGATAGCACCCGTGGATCAGGACGTGCTTCCCGGGCTCGGCGGGGCCGCCGTGCCGGCGGCCCCGGGCGAGGGCGCGCGGTCCGGCGGGAAGGCAGCCGGAAACACCGCGGGGAAGGCGGCAGGGAAGGCGACGAGCGAGGCCGGCGGCGTGCCGATCGCCGCGACCCTGCCGGTGGCGCGCGTCGCCCTGGACCTGCAGCCCGCGCACCTGGACCAGCCGTACGACTACCTCGTCCCGGCATCCATGGACGAGGACGCGCAGCCGGGCGTACGCATCAAGGCGCGGTTCGGGCGGCAGGAGGTGAGCGGGTTCGTCCTCGCCCGGCTCGCGCAGAGCGACCACGAGGGGCGGCTCGTGCCCCTGAAGCGCGTCGTGTCCGGCGAACGGGTGCTGACCGCACAGGTCCTGGAACTGTGCCGGGCGGTGGCCGCCCGGTACGGCGGGACGCTCGCCGACGTGCTGCGGCTGGCCGTGCCGCCGCGCCACGCCCGCGTGGAGCAGGAGGCCCCGGTCACCCCACCCGGCCGCCACGACGACTCCACCGACGACGGCAGCGACGACGGCGAGACCGGCGACGACGACCCCGGCGGCAGTCACAGCGGCAGTGACGGCGAGGCAGACGGCGAGGAGCCGGACGTCCCGGCAGCGGAGTGGTTTGCCGGGGACTGGTCGACCGACCCCGGCGGCACGGGCACCTCGGCCTGGGCTCCCTACCAGGGCGGAGAGGCGTTCCTGCGGCGCGTGCTGGGCGGGGACGCGCCGCGCGCCGTGTGGTCCGCACTGCCCGGCGTGGACGACACCCGTCCCGCCGGCGACGCGGACACCAGCGGCACGGACGCGCCCGGCCCGGCGGGCACGCCCGTGCCGCGCTGGGCGACGGCCGTGGCGGCCGCCGTCACCGCGTGCGTCGCCGGCGGCAGGGGAGCGCTCGTCGTCGTCCCGGACGCGCGCGACGTCGCCCGCGTCCGCGCCGCCCTGGACGCGGCGGGCATCCCCGCCGGGCCCGGCGGGCACGTGCGACTCATCGCCGACGACGGCCCCGCGCCCCGCTACCGCGCCTACCTCGCCGCCCTGCGCCGCCACGCGCCCGTCGTGGTCGGCACCCGGGCGGCCATGTTCGCGCCGGTGCGGGACCTGGGGCTGGTGGTGCTGTGGGGCGACGGCGAGGAGACGCTCGCCGAGCCGCACGCCCCCTACCCGCACGCACGTGACGTCCTTGCGATCCGCGCCACGCAGGCCGGCGCCGCGTTCCTGCTCGGCGCGCCCGGCCGCACCGTCCAGGCCCAGGCGCTGCTCGCCACCGGGTGGGCACGCGAGCTCGCCCCCGCCCGCGACACCCTGCGCGCCTACACGCCTCGCGTGCGGGCGCTGACGTCGGTCGAGCTCGCCCGTGACGGCGCCGCGGCCGCCGCCCGCCTGCCGTCCGTGGCCTGGCGTGTCGCGCGCGAGGCCCTCCGGCACGGCCCGGTGCTCGTCCAGGTGCCTCGCGGCGGCTACCTGCCCGTCGTGGCCTGTGCCCGCTGCCGCACCGCCGCCCGCTGCGAGGCCTGCCACGGCCCGCTCGGCCTGCCGCGTGCCGACGCGTCCCCGCAGTGCACCTGGTGCGGCCGGATGGCCGGCGGCTGGTCGTGCCCCGAGTGCGGATGGACCGGGCTGCGGTCCGTGCGCGTCGGGTCCGCCCGCACCGCCGAGGAACTCGGCCGCGCGTTCACCGGCGTCCCGGTACGGCTCTCGGCGGCCTCCGCGCCCTCCGGCGTGGTCGACACCCTGCCGGGCGCCCCCGCACTGGTCGTCGCCACCCCCGGCGCCGAACCCGTCGCCAGGGGCGGCTACACCGCCGTGCTGCTGCTCGACGCCGCGGTCATGTCCGGCGGCACGCACCTGGCCGCCGGGACCGAGGCGCTGGGCCGCTGGCTCGCCGCCGCCGCCCTGGCCCGGCCCGACGGCCAGGTGCTGCTCGTCGGCGACGGCGCCCCCGGCCCCAGCCAGGCCCTCGTGCGCTGGGACCCCGGCGGGTTCGCCGCCCGCGAGCTCGATGAACGCGCCGCACTCGGCCTGCCGCCCGCCGTCCGGGTCGCCGCCGTCACCGGCGACCGGGAGGCCGTCGCGGCCGTCGTCGAACGCGTCGGTCTGATGGGGGAGAACGTGCTGGGCCCCGTCGAGATCGACGAGCCCTCGCCCGCCCGCCGCGGCGGCACCGGGGCGCCGAAGGGCGACCGGACCGCGCCGGCCGGCGCGCAGGACGCGCTCGACGTGGCCCGTCCCGTGCGGACCGTGCTGCGCGTGCCGCTCGACCAGGGCGACGAGCTCGCGCGGCGGCTGCGCGCCTCGATGGCCGTACGATCGGCGAGGCGAGAACGCGGCATTGCCCGCACCAGGATGGACCCCGAGGAGATGCTGTGAGCCGGAACCCGACCGAGAACCCCGCCACGCCCCGCAGCGGCACCACCCATGACGCGACCGGGCACGACGCAACCACCCACGACGCAACCTGGCAGGGCGTCATCATCGAGACCGTCGTCCTCGACTTCGGGAACGTCCTGGTCGGCTGGGACCCCTACGCCGCCTACGCGAACCACACCGACGCGTCCGGCCGCGCCTGGACCGCGGCCGACGTCGACGCGTTCTTCGACGAAATCGGGTTCGCCGCCCTCAACCACGAGGCCGACGCCGGGCGGCCCTTCGCGGACATCGTCGCCCAGCTCGAGCGCACCCACCCGCACCGGGCCGCCGACCTGACCGCCTACGTCGACCACTACGCCGACACCCTCACCGGACCCGTCCCCGGCTCCGAGACCCTCGTGAAGGACCTCGCCGCCCTCGGACTGCGCCTGTACGGGCTGACGAACTGGTCCGCCGAGACGTTCCGGCACGCCGAGCCCGCCGCCCCCGCGATCGGGCTGCTCGACGGCGTCGTCGTGTCCGGCCGCGTCGGGCTCGCGAAACCGGACGAGCGCATCTACGAGCTCCTCGCCCGCCGGTTCGACGTCGATCCGGCGCGCGCCGTCTTCGTCGACGACAAGCAGGAGAACATCGACGCCGCCCGCAGCTGCGGCTTCCACGCGATCCGCTTCACCGACACCGACGCGACACGCCGGCACCTGCGAGCGCTGGGCGTCGCGGTCTGACCGGCCGGCGCTCGCCCTACCCGCGGCGCCGCGTTTCGCCCGCACCTAGACTGTTCCGGTGCGCCTCCTGTTTGCCGGAACCCCCGAACCCGCCGTCGCCTCGCTCGAGGCGCTGATCGCCTCCCGACACGAGGTGGTGGCCGTGCTGACCCGCGCCGACGCGCCGTCGGGCCGGGGCAGGAAGCTGACCCCCAGCCCCGTTCGGGTCCGGGCCGAGGAAGCCGGCGTCCCCGTCCTCACCGACCAGCCGCGCGGTGCGGAGTTCCTCACCACGCTCCGCGACCTGGACGTCGACGCCGCACCCGTGGTCGCCTACGGGCACCTCCTGCGGCCCGACGTCCTCGCCGTCCCGCGCCTGGGCTGGGTCAACCTGCACTTCTCCGTGCTGCCCGCCTGGCGCGGCGCCGCGCCCGTGCAGCACGCCGTCATCGCCGGCGACGAGGTGACCGGCGCCACCACCTTCCTCCTCGACGAGGGCATGGACACCGGCCCCGTGCTCGGCACCACCACCGAATCGATCCGGCCCACCGACACCGCCGGCGACCTGCTGCACCGCCTCGCCGACTCCGGCGCCGAACTGCTGGTCCGCACCCTCGACGCCCTCGAGGACGGCAGCCTCTCCCCGCGACCCCAGCCCGCCGACGGCGTCTCCGTCGCCCCCAAGCTCACCCCCGCCGACGCGGAGATCCGCTGGGACGTGCCCGCCCTCGCGATCGACCGCAGGATCCGCGGCTGCACCCCCGCACCCGGCGCATGGACCACGCTGCCCGACGACGGCGGTGGCGTGCCGGGCGCAGCCGCGCGCCTCGGCCTCGGCCCGGTCACCCTCGTCCCGGAGATCACCGACCTCGAGCCCGGCCGGGTCCGCGCCGAGAAGAAGCGCGTCCTGGCCGGCACCGCCACCCACGCCGTCGCACTCGGCGAGGTCCGGCCACCGGGAAAGAAGCCCATGCCGGCCCCGGACTGGGCGCGCGGGGCCGGGCGCGCGCTGATCGACGCCGGGCTCGTCCTGGGCGGATCGGAGGTCCGGGCGTGAACGGCGGGCAGCACGGCGCAGGCGGAGCCGGACACGGCCGGCACCACCACGACCGCCACCAGGACCGCCGTCGTCCCGACCGCGAGGACGACCGCCGCGACTCGCGCGGACGGCAGCGGTCGGCCGCCCGGTCCCGGGGCGAGCGGTCCGCCTCCCGGCAGGCGCCCGGGCAACGCGCCAAGCGCACCGACCCCGCACGCACCGCCGCCTTCGACGTGCTGCGCGAGGTCGACGAGTCCGACGCCTACGCCAACCTCGTCCTGCCGCCCCTGCTCGCCGACCGCCGCATCCGCGGCCGCGACGCCGGGTTCGCGACCGAGCTGACCTACGGCACGCTGCGCATGCGCGGCCGCTACGACGCGATCCTGGCCGACTGCGTGGACCGGCCGCTGGACGAGCTCGACCCCGCGGTGCTCGACGTGCTGCGCCTGGGCACGCACCAACTGCTCGGGATGCGCGTGCCGTCCCACGCCGCCGTGTCGGAGACCGTCGCACTGGCGCGAGGGAACGTGGGCACCGGCCCGGCGCAGTTCGTCAACGCGGTGCTGCGCCGCGTCTCGGAGGCGGGCCCGCAGGAGTGGCTGGAGCGGATCACGGCGGGGGCCGCGGACGAGCTGGCCGCGCTCGCCGCGGTGGAGTCCCACCCGCTGTGGATCGCGCGCTCGCTGCGCGAGGCGCTGGCCGGTCACGGCCGGGACCCGGGCGAGATCGGCGCCCTCCTCGCCGCCGACAACGCGGCGCCGCGTGTGACGCTGGTCGCGCGGCCGGGCCTGGCCGACGTGTCCGACGACGACGCCTGGCACGACGCCGACCTCGTCCCGGGCCGCTGGGCGCCCACCGCGCTCGTGCTCGACGGCAACGACCCCGGCACGGTCCCCGCCGTGCGCGACGGGCGCGCAGGCGTGCAGGACGAGGGATCCCAGCTCGTCACCCTCGCGCTGGCGGGCGTGCCGCTGGGCGAGACGGCCGGTGGCCGGCCCGAGCGCTGGCTCGACCTGTGCGCCGGCCCGGGCGGCAAGTCCGCGCTGCTCGCGGCGCTGGCCGCGCAGCGGGAGGCGACGCTCGTCGCCAACGAGATCCAGCCGCACCGCGCCCGCCTCGTGGAGCGGGCCCTGGCGGCGATCCCGGACGGCGTCGTGGAGGAGGTACGTATCGGCGACGGCCGCGACGTCGGCACCGACGAGCCCGGCGCCTACGACCGGGTGCTCGTGGACGCGCCCTGCACCGGCCTGGGCGCGCTGCGCCGCCGCCCCGAGTCCCGCTGGCGCCGCACGCCCGCGGACCTCGCGACCCTCACCGGGCTGCAGCGCGAGCTCCTGGGCTCCGCGCTCGACGCTGTCCGGCCCGGGGGAGTGGTCGCCTACGTGACGTGCTCCCCGGTGCTGGCCGAGACGCAGCTCGTGGTCACGGACGTGCTGCGCAGGCGCGACGACGTCGAACGCCTGGACACGCCGCAGGCGGTGCGCTCCGTGCTGCGCACCGCGCCGGATGGGACGACGCCGGACCTCCCGCTGCCGTCCGGCGACTCGGCCCGCGACGACGTCCAGCTCTGGCCCCACGTCCACGGCACGGACGCGATGCACCTGACCTTGCTGCGCAGGCGCTGACCGGCCTACGCCGTCGTCCTGGCGCGCACCGCGTCCGGGACGAGCTCCGCGCCGTCCACGCCGTCGAGCAGGAACGGGGAGACCGGTTCGCCACGGCGGACGACGCTGATGGTGCCCGACGGCTCCAGCACCGCCATCGCGACCTCGTCCGTGTTGCGGATCCCGGCCTGCCGCAGCCGGCCCGCCAGCTCGTGCCGGGCGATGCGGCAGCGCCGCAGATTGCGCTCCACGACCTCGGGCCCCGCCATCAGCACCACCGGCCGGGTGGTGATCGCACGGGCCCCCCAGCCGCGGATGCGGCTCGTCACGAGCTGGCACGCCGCCAGGGTCGCGAGCGCCAGGACGCCGCCCGCGAGCCGGGGAGCCTCGCCCAGGGCGGCGCGGCCCATGATCGAGCCGATCCCGATGATCGCCGCGAGGTCGAAGGCCGACAGCCCGGCCAGCATGCGCTGTCCGAGCAGCCGCACCAGCACCACGAGCGCCGCGTACATGCCCACCGTCGCCAGCACGACGGCCCCCGCCTCGAGCGGCGAGATCCCCAGGAGTTCTGTCACGACACGGGATTGTGCCGTGCCGGGGATCCCGGCGGGTAGTCCGCGCGCGGACGTCGGACGCAGGCAGGCCGCTGGAGCGGGGGGCCTGCCCCGCCGCGCCCCTGCACCGTCACGTCGCGTTCCCGCGCCCGCCATAGGCTTGGCCGCATGAGCGCCCTCATCGCACCGAGCATCCTGTCGGCCGACTTCATGAACCTGGAGAGCGAGCTGCAGCGCATCGCCGACGCCGATTTCGCGCACGTGGACGTGATGGACAACCACTTCGTGCCCAACCTGACCCTCGGCCTGCCCGTGTTCGAGCGACTCACCAAGGTGTCGCCGGTGCCCGTCGACGCGCACCTGATGATCGAGGATCCCGACCGCTGGGCGCCCGCCTACGCCGAGGCCGGCGCCGCGTCGGTGACGTTCCACGCCGAGGCCGCCCAGGCGCCCGTGCGGCTCGCCCGGGAACTGCGGCGCCTCGGCTCGCGCGCGGGCGTCGCGCTGCGGCCCGCGACACCCGTCGAGCCGTTCCTCGACCTGCTGTCCGAGGTCGACATGATCCTCGTGATGACGGTCGAGCCCGGGTTCGGCGGCCAGTCGTTCATCGAGGGCACGCTGCCCAAGATCCGGCGCGCCCGGCAGGCCATCGGCGAGTCCGGCCTGGACGTGTGGGTGCAGGTCGACGGCGGCATCTCCCGCGACACGATCGACCGCGCCGCCGACGCCGGCGCCAACGTGTTCGTCGCCGGCTCAGCGGTCTACGGCGCCGACGACGTCGCGCAGGAAATCGCCACCCTCCGCGCCCTCGCCTCCCGCCATCTCCACTGAGACGAACGACACTCCCGGGGCGGCGGTGGGCTGTGGCATGCTTGCTGGTGCAAGCAGTACGCAACTACGTGCTCCGGGGTCGGTGCAATTCCGAACCGGCGGTGACAGCCCGCGACCCGCGCCCTGCCTCACGGCAGGCCGGTTGACCTGGTGGAATTCCAGGGCCGACGGTGAAAGTCCGGATGGGAGGAAGCACGTACGGCCGCGGCGTCCGGCGCACCCCTCCGCGGGGGTGGGTCCACCGTCGTGGCCGGGCACGAGCGTCCGCGACGCCGTCCGGGATTGCGCTCCCGGCCCGGCCGACCGGCATCCTCGGCGAACCCCCGGAGCACCGGAGCTCTGGGAGGGAAACCGCAGATGTTCACCGGCATCGTCGAGGAGACCGGCACCGTCCGATCCCTCGTCCATCCCGACGAGGCGGGCACCGACGCGATCCTCACCGTCGTCGCACCCCTGGCCGCGTCCGACGCGCGACTCGGTGACTCCATCGCCGTCGACGGCGTCTGCCTGACCGTCACCGACGTGTCCGACGACGCGACCACCGGTTCCGAGCACACCCTCGCCTTCGAGGTCATGCCCGAGACCCTGCGCCGCAGCACCCTCGGCGCCCTGAACCCGGCCGCACGCGTCAACCTCGAGCGCGCGCTGCCCGCGAACGGCCGCCTCGGCGGGCACGTCGTGCAGGGGCACGTCGACGGCACGGCCACCCTCGTGGAGCGCCGGCCCGGCCCTCGCTGGGACGAGCTCACGTTCGCGGGCGAGCCCGCGCTCCTGCGCTACGTCGCCGAGAAGGGCTCCATCGCGCTCAACGGTGTCTCCCTGACGGTCACGCACGTCTCCGACCCGGCCGCGCACGACGCCGGACCCGCCGGGCAGGCACGGGGCGACGGGCAGGGCACGTTCGGCGTGTCCCTCATCCCCACCACGCTGGAGGCCACGAACCTCGGCGAGCTCGCGCCGGGCTCGGCCGTGAACGTCGAGGTCGACGTCCTCGCCAAGTACACCGAGCGGCTCCTGACGGCCGCCGGAGCGCGGTCCGCCGCGGACGCTTCCGTCCCGAACCTGGAGGTGCGGGCATGACCGCCGTCGTCCCCGACCGGACCATCCGCACCGGGCCGCCCGCCGACGACCGGCGGCCCGGGAGCTCCGAGCACATCGAACACACCGTCGCCCACGCCCTGGAGGCGCTGCGCGCCGGGCGGCCCGTCCTCGTCGCGGACGACGCGTCCCGCGAGAACGAGGTCGACGTCGTCCTGGCGGCCGTCCACGCCACCACCGAGTGGGTCGCCTGGACGGTCCGGCACACCTCCGGCTACCTGTGCGCTCCGATGCCCGCCGACCGCGCCGACGCGCTCGGCCTCCCGCTGATGTGGGAGAACGGCGAGGACCCGCGCCGCACCGCGTACACCGTGTCGGTGGACGCGCGCGGCGTCGGCACCGGGATCAGCGCGGCCGACCGCGCCCTGACGCTGCGCACGCTCGCCGACCCCGCGAGCACGGCCGCCGACCTCATCCGCCCCGGCCACGTGCTCCCGCTGCGGGCCCGCCCCGGCGGGGTCGCCGAGCGCCCCGGCCACACGGAGGCCTCCGTCGACCTGGTGCGGCTCGCCGGCCTCGACACGGGTACCGGCGCGGTCGCGGGAATCGCCGAGCTCGTCGCCGACGACGGCGCGATGCTGCGCTACGACGACGCGCTCCGGCTCGCCGAGGCCGAGGGGCTGGTGCTCGTGACGGTGTCGGACATCGCCGAGCACCGTGGGCAGCAGCGCCTCGGCGAACCGGCCGGCGAGGCGGCGACGACCCCCGGTGGCGACACGCCGCCGGACAGGCCCCGCGTCGTCCGTGTCGCCGAGGCGCTGCTGCCCACGGTGCACGGCACGTTCCGCGTCACGTCCTACCGCGACACCGTCACGGGCGCCGAGCACCTGGGGCTCGTGCCCGACGCGACAGCTCCCGACACAGTTCCCGACACAGTTCCCGACACAGCGCACGGCGTGACCGGCCTGGCGGACGCCGGCCCCGGGGCGGACGCCGAGGCGCGTCCCGCGCTGGTGCGTATGCACTCGGAGTGCCTGACGGGTGACGCGCTGGGTTCGCTGCGGTGCGACTGCGGTCCGCAGCTGGCGGCGTCGCTGGAGGCGGTGTCGGCGGCGGCCGCGGAGGGCCGGGCGGGCGCGGTGGTGTACCTGCGGGGGCACGAGGGCCGGGGTATCGGGCTGGCGGACAAGATCGCGGCCTACGCGCTGCAGGACGGCGGGCTGGACACGGTGGACGCGAACTCGTCGCTGGGCCTGCCCGTGGACGCGCGCGAGTACGGTGCGGCGGCGGCGATCCTGGGCGACCTGGGGATCGGCCGGGTGGAACTGCTGACGAACAACCCGGCGAAGACCTCGGGGCTGCAGGCGGAGGGGATCGACGTCGTGGGGCGGCGGCCGCTGCAGGTGGGCGCCGGGCCGCACAACGCGGCGTACCTGAGCACGAAGCGGGATCGGATGGGACATCTGCTGGAGGTGGCACGATGAGCGGAGCGGGAGCGCCGGCGCTGACGGTGGACGGCCGCGGGCTGCACGTGGTGGTGGTCGCGGCGAGCTGGCACACGCGGGTGATGGACGGGCTGCTGGACGGGGCGCGGCGGGCGCTGCGGGAGTCCGGGGCGGAGTGGACCGAGATCCGGGTGCCGGGCTCGTTCGAGCTGCCGGTCGCCGCGGCCCGTGCCGCGATGCCGCCCGCCGACGGCGGTGTGCGCCGTCCCGACGCCGTCGTGGCGCTCGGTGTGGTGATCCGCGGTGGCACGCCGCACTTCGACTACGTGTGCCAGGCGGCCACGAGCGGCCTCACGGACGTGAGCGTGCGCACCGGTGTCCCGGTCGGGTTCGGCCTGCTGACGTGTGACGACGAACAGCAGGCGCTGGACCGGGCGGGGCTGCCGGGCAGCCGGGAGGACAAGGGCCGCGAGGCGGTCGAGGCCGCCGTCACCACCGCGGCGACGCTGCGGGACGCCTTCGCCGCGCCCGCCGCCGGGGGCGCGGATGGTGAGACGGCGGCGCCCGCGCGGTCCTCGAGGAACTAGGCTCTCCGGATGTGAAGACCTTCGAGTCCCTGTTCGCCGAGCTCTCCGAGAAGGCTGCGACCCGTCCGGCCGGGTCGGGCACCGTGGCGCAGCTGGACGCCGGGGTCCATGCCATCGGCAAGAAGGTGGTGGAGGAGGCGGCCGAGGTGTGGATGGCCGCGGAGTACGAGTCGGACGAGGCCGCGGCCGAGGAGATCGCGCAGCTGCTGTATCACCTGCAGGTGATCATGCTCGCCAAGGGGCTCACCCTCGAGGACGTGTACGCGCATCTGTAGCGGGACGGCACCGAGCGGGCCCGGCCGCCGCGGCCGGCCCGCCGGGTGCCGCGACCCGCGCCCGGATCACCCCGACGTCCGAGAAGGAAAGCGGGGACCGGCGAGCCTGCTCGCCGGTCCACCGCACGCCTGACAAGGAAACTACAGACATGCTGCGAATCGCCGTCCCCAACAAGGGCTCCCTGTCCGAGCCCGCGTCCGAGATGTTGCGCGAGGCCGGGTACCGGCAGCGCCGCTCGAGCCGTGAGCTGGTCCTCGCCGACCCGGAGAACGGGTGCGAGTTCTTCTTCCTGCGTCCCCGGGACGTGGCCGTGTACGTCGGCGCCGGTACCGTGCACGCCGGGATCACCGGTCGTGACCTGCTGCTGGACTCCGGGGCGGACGCCGTCGAGCATCTCGCCCTCGGGTTCGCGAGGTCCACGTTCCGGTTCGCCGCGCCCGCCGGGACGATGCGCGAGGTGGGCGACATCGCGAGGCGCCGGGTGGCGTCGTCGTACACGACGCTCGTCGCCGACCACCTGGCCAAGCAGGGAGTCGAGCCGGCCGAGGTCGTGCACCTGGACGGTGCCGTGGAGAGCTCCGTCGGGCTCGGCGTCGCCGACCTCATCGCCGACGTCGTGGAGACCGGCAGCACGCTCAAGGCAGCGGGCCTGGAGGTCTTCGGCGAACCGATCCTCACGAGCGAGGCCGTCCTGATCCGGCAGGCCGGCGCCGTGGCGCCGCCCGGCGTGCGGACGCTGACGCGCCGCCTGGAGGGCGTCATCACGGCCCGCTCCTACGTCCTGATGGACTACGTGGTGCCGAACGAGCTGCTGGAGCAGGCCGTGCGGATCACGCCCGGCTTCGAGTCCCCGACGGTCTCGCCGCAGCACCACCGCGACGCGTCGGCGGTGCGGGTCATGGTGCCGCGCGGCGACACCAACCGGGTGATGGACGCCCTGCACGACATCGGCGCACGCGCGATCATCGTGACGTCGATCCACGCCAGCCGGATGTGACCGACGCGCACCGGGGCGCTCCCGCCGGATAGGCTCGGGGACGGACTGGCAGGCCAGTTCACGGACACACTCCGAGGAGACCGCACGTGAGCAACCCGGCGGACGACGACGAGCACCCGGGCGAGCCCGACCACCCGCCGGGCCCGGACCCCTACCGCACGTTCCGCGGCCGGTTCACCACGCCGACGGCATGGTCCATGGGAGTGGCCCTGGCGATCGGGTGCGTGTTCATCGCGCTGGTCGCGGAGGGCCCGGGCGCCGAGAGCGCGGTCAACCGCGTGTCCACCATCGTGATCGGGCTGTTCTTCGCCCTGCTCACGGTCCGGTTCGCCGCCGTGCGCGCCGAACCGGACCCGAAGGGCCTGACGGTCGTGAACTACGTCCGACGACGGCGGCTGGCCTGGGCCGAGATCGTCGCGGTGCGGTTCGGGTCAGGGGACCCGTGGGTCCATCTCGACCTGGCCGACGGCAGCGTGCTCGCCGTCATGGCCGTCCAGCGGGCTGACGGCGAGCACGGCATGAACGAGGCGCGACGCCTCGTCGACCTCATCGCCGAGCACGGTGAGGCCGCTGACCCCGATCCCGGCCACCGTCGCGACGGCTGAAGCCGCGCGGCCGGTCACCGTCGAACCCGTCGCCACCGTCGAACCGCTCGCGGCGGGCCGGGGCACCCCGGTCCACCTGGATGCGCAGCGCCCTGCCGGCCACACGGGCGCGGCCGAGCCGGTCCATGGTCGGCTCGTCGAGCGGGGCGCTGATGTCGACCAGGGAGAACGACCCGAAGATGTCGATCTTGCCGACGTCGGACCCGGTGAGCCCGCCCTCGTTCGTCAGGGCGCCCACGATGCCGCCCGGGTTCACGCCGTGCGTGTGCCCCACGGCGAGGCGGTACCTCGTGCCCTGCCGGCCGTGGTCACGCGGCCCGCGGGCCGGACGGTCCCGGTGCCCGGTGCGCTCGCCCGAACGGTCGTGCCGCTCGGCCTCGTGCGTGGTGCGGCGCGTCGCGGCCGACCTGGCCTGCGCCCGCTCGCGCTCGTACTCCTCCTGCTCCGCACGCAGCCGCGGCCCGTCGTCGCCGACGGCCATCGCCGCGATCGCCGCGGCGATCTGGAGGAGTTCCTCGTCGGGGACGCCGGTGGCTGCCGCGGGCGTGTCCGTGGCTGTGCCCGTGTCCGTGGAGGTGCTTTCCGTGGACGGTGCCGTCGCGTCGCCGGCCACGGTGTCCGTGGCGTCCGTCGCGTCGGCGACGGCGGCCCCGGCCCGCCGCGTGTTCTCGGCGAGGTAGGTGCGCAGCATGTCCGCGTACAGGTCCAGCCGGCCGGCGTCGCGCCGGACGGGGACCTGCTTCAGGAGGGTGGTGAACTTGTGCGCGGACACGTCGCGCGGGGACGGGATGTCGACCTCGTCGAGACGGGTGCGGATGGTGCGCTCGATACGGCGCAGGAGGCTGCGCTCCTGCGGGGTGACGAACGTGAGGGCCTCGCCGGTGCGGCCGGCTCGGCCCGTGCGGCCGATGCGGTGCACGTAGGCCTCGGGCTCGCGCGGCAGGTCGAAGTTCACGACGAGGCCGATGCGGTCGACGTCGAGGCCGCGGGCGGCGACGTCGGTGGCGACCAGGACGTCCAGGGCGCCGGAGCGCAGCCGCTCGACGATCTTCTCGCGGTCCTTCTGCGCGACGTCGCCGGAGATGGTCGCGGCGGAGATGCCGCGCTCCAGGAGCGCGGAGCCCACGTCCTCGGCGGCGCCGCGGGTACGGGTGAACACGATGGCGGCCTCGGCGTCGGAGGTGGCCAGGACGCGCACGAGGGAGCCGGTCTTGTGCCGGAAGGGGACGACGGCGTACGTCTGGCGGACGGAGGTGACGGTGGAGGACTGCCGGGTGACGGCGATCTCGACCGGGTCGGTCAGGTGCTGGTCGGCGACCTTGCGGATCGCCGGGGGCATGGTCGCGGAGAACAGGGCGACCTGCCGCTCGGCGGGCGCGGTGGAGAAGATCTGCTCGACGTCCTCGGCGAAGCCCATGCGCAGCATCTCGTCGGCCTCGTCCAGGACGAGGAACCTCACGTCGTCGAGCACGAGCGACCCGCGCTCCATGTGGTCCATGACGCGGCCGGGGGTGCCGACCACGACATGCACGCCGTCGCGCAGCGCCCGCTGCTGGGGCATGTAGGGGGCGCCGCCGTACACGGGCAGCACCCGGACGCCGGGCAGGTGCGCGGCGAAGGACTCGATGGCGTCGGCGACCTGCATGGCCAGCTCGCGCGTGGGGGCGAGGACGAGCGCCTGCACACGCCCGCGGGCGACGTCGGCCTCCGGGTCGACGGCGGCCAGCAGCGGCAGGCCGAACGCGGCGGTCTTGCCGGTGCCGGTCTGGGCGACGCCGGTGATGTCGCGCCCGTCCAGCAGCGGCGGGATGGCGGCGGCCTGGATGTCCGACGGCGTGGAGAAGCCCAGGTCGCGCGTCGCGGCCAGGAGCTCGGCGGGCAGGGGGAGCTCGTCGAACCGCTGCTCCGCCCCGGTCGCGGTGGCGGCGGGCGTGGAGTCGGTCGCAGAGCTGGTTGCGGAGTCGGTCGTGGTGTCGTCGGTCGTGGCGGCGGGCGCGGGCTCGGTCATCGGGCCGGGCACCGGGTCGCTCACGGCGCCGGTCGCGGGAACGTCGGGGGTTCCGGGCGCAGGGATGGTCAGGGCAGCAACGGGCATGGGGGTATCGAACCGTTCGTCGTCGAGAGGGAGTCCGGACTCGTGGCGCTACGGCGCCCGGTCCCGGCCGCTCACTCGGCGAACACACACTCGCTCCGGCGACTCACGCCGACACGCGCAGAAAGGCGACCAACTCCAGGGGGATCGGGCACCATCCTACGCGGAGGGCACCGGCCCAGGCCAGACGGGCACGGCGTGACGTGCGGCACCACGACCCCGCCCCCGGCCCGGTTCCGGGCCGGGACGCGCCCGGAGACCCTGTGCGGATCCGCAACGATCGGCCCGTAGTATGGCGCGCACGGGAAGAACGGCAGGCATGAGGCGGTGTATGTGTCCAGGGGACAGGAGATCAGCTCGCGCGTTCTCACCGTGCCCAACGCCGTCAGCTTCGTGCGGCTGGCGCTCGTTCCCGTCTTCGCGATCCTGATCGTCGCGCACGAGGACGTCTGGGCACTGGTGGTGCTGGCCGTCTCGGGCGTCACCGACTGGCTCGACGGCGTACTCGCCCGGTCGCTGCACCAGGTCAGCCGTCTCGGGCAGATGCTCGACCCGCTCGCCGACCGCCTCTTCATCTTCGTCACCCTGCTCGGCCTCGCCTGGCGCGAGATCGTGCCGCTCTGGCTGGTGGCGGCGATCCTCGCCCGGGACCTCGTGCTCGCGCTCACCGTCCCCGTGCTCGCCCGCCTCGGCTACGGCACCCTCAACGTCAGCCAGGCCGGCAAGGTCGCGACCTTCGCGCTCCTGTACGCGTTCCCGCTGCTCCTGCTCGCCGAGGCGGGTGGCGCGGTGGGCGCCACGGCGCACGTCGTCGGCTGGGCCTTCACCTGGTGGGGCGTCGCCCTGTACTGGTTCGCCGGATTGCAGTACCTGGCACAGGTGCGCCGACTGGCGGTCCGCGGATGAGCACCGACGAGCGGCACAGCGGAGGGCACGGGCCGAGGAACGAGGCGCGTCCCCGGAGCGGAGCACGAGGAGACGCACGAGGAGACGGCACGAACGGCGCGTCGCCCGGGACCCGGCGCCCTCCCGACGCCTCGATGACCCTCCTCAACGAGGTCATGAGACGCCCGCTCGACCCCGGGTACGCGGCCGCCGCGAGACGCCGGGCCGAGCGCGCCGCGGCCGGCCTGCCCACCGAACCACGCGTCCCCGCCCTCGTGACCGCCATGCTCGTGGCCGTCGGGCTCGGCCTGGTCGTGACCGTCGCCGTCGTCCACCTGCGCGCCCCGCAGCCCGCCGCCACCCAGGCCCGCTCCGTGCTCGCCGACCAGGTCGTCGAGCGCAGCCTGCAGCTCGAGGACCTCACCGACCGGTCCGTCGCGCTCGCCGCCGAGGTCGACGAGCTGGAGCGCGCGGGCACCCTGCCCAGCTCCCTGCGCGAGACCAACGACCTCGACAAGCTCGCCAACGGCAGCACCGCCGTCAGCGGCCCCGGCATCGTGATCACCCTGTCCGACGGCGGGCTCGCGGACGACGAGAGCGACCAGCGCGTGTGGGACACCGACCTGCAGTTCGTGGTGAACGCCCTGTGGGCGTCGGGCGCGGAGGCGATCGCCGTCGGCGGCGAGCGCCTCACCGCCGTCAGCGCCATCCGCAGCGCCGGCGACGCGATCCTCGTCGACCTGCAGCCCCTCAACGGGCCGTCCTACCGGGTCGAGGCGATCGGGGACCCGGAGAAGCTCCAGGTCGAGTGGGCCCGGTCCAGCGGTCCCGCCTTCCTGCAGGTGCTCGGCACGCAAGGCATCGAGTCGGGCCTGGAGAGCGCCGAGGAACTGCACCTGCCCGCCGGCCGGCCCCAGACCCTGCGCTGGGCTGCGGTGCCGGATCAGAACGACCAGAACAACCAGAACGACCAGGACGACACAGCGAAGGACGGAGCATGATCCCAGTCATCGGCCTCGTGGTCGGCGTCGTCGCCGGCCTCATCCTGCAGCCCACCGTGCCGGTGGCGTTGCAGCCCTACCTGCCGATCGCCGTCGTCGCCGCGCTCGACGCCCTGGCCGGCGGCCTGCGCGCCGCCCTGGAAGGAATGTTCGACGACCGGGTGTTCCTCACCTCCTTCCTCTTCAACATCCTCATCGCCGCGTTCATCGTGTTCCTCGGCGACCAGCTCGGCGTCGGCTCGCAGCTGTCCACCGCCGTCGTGGTCGTGCTCGGCATCCGGATCTTCTCCAACGCCGCCTCCATCCGGCGCAACATCTTCAAGGCCTGAACATGAGCGACGAGCACCACCACGACGGGCCGGCCCCGGAGCGGGACGACGTCCCCTGGACCGCGCCACGCGAGGAGACCCCGGCGACGAGCGGGCCGGAGCGCGCCCGCCCCGAGGACTCCGGAGCCGAGGACACCCGGCCCCAGGACGCCGCGGACGAAGGCACCGGGGCCGACGAGACCCTTCCGGAGAAGGCCCTTCCCCGGGAAAGCGTCCCCGAAGAGATCCGGCCCGAGAACGCCGAGGCCGAGAACGCCGCGGCCGAGGATGCCGACGCGCACGGCGCCGGGCCCGGGGCCTCGCACCATGACCACCCCGAACCGCCTGCCGACGACGCGGGGGAGCCGCACGACGCCGAGCCGGCCCCGCCCGCGGACGACGGGACGCGAGAACGGTCCGACGACCTCGCGACGGCCCGCGACCCGGCTCCCGACCTGGCGGCGGAACACGCCGAGGGACCGGTGCGGCCCGCCGAGGGCGCGGAGGCGGCGGCCGTGACAGCCCCGGCACCCCAGGACGACGAGGGCGACAGGGACGCCGGCGACGACGGCGCACGCCCCGCGCCCACCGGAGGCGTCCGGCGGCTGTGGCAGGTGTTCCGGCCGCGCAACCGGCGTGCGGAGTACATCGCCGCCGCCCTGTGTGTCGCGTTCGGGTTCGCGCTCGCGGTGCAGGTGGCGCAGTCCACCGGGGACCAGCTCGCCTCGCTGCGGCAGGACGAGCTCGTCCGCCTGCTCGACGAGGTGACCCAGCGCGGCGAGCAGCTCGACGACGAGGTCGCCAACCTCACCCGGGTGCGTGACGACCTGCTCTCGGCCGATGGCCAGGACCGGGCGGCACGCGAGCTGGCCGAACAGCGTGCCGAGTACGAGGGCATCCTGTCCGGCCGCCTGCCGGCCGAGGGCCCCGGAGTCGTCGTCGAGATCCAGGCCGGGCCGGGGACGGTCACGGCGGCGAGCATGTTCAACATGCTCGAGGAGCTGCGCAACGCCGGCGTCGAGGCCCAGCAGGTCAACGACGTGAGGATCGTCACGAGCAGCCACTTCGAGGAGACGATCGACGAACGGCCCCGCATCCTCCTGGACGGCCATCTGCTCGAGCCGCCGTACACGTGGATCGCGATCGGCGACCCCGAGACCGTGGACCGTGCCCTGGAGATCCCGGGCGGCGCGCTGCCCACGCTGCGCGATGCCGGGGCGGTCGCGGAGGTGACCCGGCGGGAGCACGTCGTCGTCGACGCGACCCGCACGCCGGCCGATCCCGAGCACGCGGAACCGAGCGAAGAGTAGCCGATCCAGGCCGGTGCCATGTAGGTTGGTTCGGACCGGGCTACCCGTGAACCCGCACGTGACAGCACCCGTGCCGCCGCCCGGCGCCACACCGGCGAGACGTCCGAACCCGTTCCCCACACCGAGGAGACCCGATGACCGACCCCAGTGGCCAGCCTCATCCGGGCCCCGACCCCACGGCGACCACGGCCAATCTCGGCCGTATCGTCTTCCCGACCGGGGACGACGCCGCCGCGGGACGGACCGCCCTCAGCCCCGAGGAGGCCGCGGCCGTGGCCGCGCTGCCCCGTCACTCCGCGCTGCTCGTCGTGCAGCGGGGCCCCGGCTTCGGCGCCCGTTTCCTCCTGGACACCGACCGGTGCGTGGCCGGGCGCAGCGAACAGGCCGACATCTTCCTCGACGACGTCACGGTCTCCCGCAAGCACGCCGAGTTCGTGCGCGAGGGCGACTCGTTCACCGTGCGCGACATCGGCTCGCTGAACGGCACCTACGTCAACCGCGAACGGATCGACGGCGCCAGGCTCACCACGGGCGACGAGGTGCAGATCGGCAAGTTCCGCCTGACGTTCCACGCCAGCCCGCAGGCGTCGGCGCAGTCCTTCCCGGGGGTGCCGCAGCGGTGAGGTCAGGGGCCGCCCGCCGCGCCGCGGACGACCCGCGGCCGGCCGAGCGAGCCATCACGCAGGACAGAGGAGCGCGGGAGCGAGGGCAGGACACCGAGCCGTGGCCGCGGGGGATCTCGCGTCAGGCCACGATGCGCATCAGCGACGTGCTGCGGGCGCTCGCCCCCGAGTTCGGCGACGTGTCGCACTCCAAGCTCCGGTTCCTGGAGGAGCAGGGGCTGATCACGCCGGTGCGCACGCCGTCGGGCTACCGGCAGTACAGCCAGGCCGACGTCGAGCGCCTGCGGTATGTCCTGACCGAGCAGCGGGACTCCTACCTGCCGCTCAAGGTCATCAAGGAGCGGCTGGCCGCGATGGACGCAGGGGACGACGAGGCACGGCCCGCCCCCCGGCTCGCGCCCGCGGAGTCGTCCGCCCGCCGGCGCTGGACCCGCGAGCAGGTCGCGGAGGCCGCCGGCGCGTCGCCCGAACTCGTCGACGACCTGATCCGGGTGGGTGCCGTCGAGCGGAGCGGGCACGGAATGCTGGGTGCCGGGTCCGTCGACGTCGTCCGCATCGCCGTGGCGCTGTCCGAGCACGGCATCGAGCCCCGCCACCTGCGTACGCTGCGCAGCGCGGCCGACCGTCAGGTCGCCCTCGCCGACCAGGTCGTCGCGCCCTGGCGCGGCCGCCAGTCGTCGAGCGCCCACGGCGAGGCCGCCGCCATGGCGGCCGAGATCGGCGAACTCCTGACCCGGTTGCACGCGATCTGGGTACGCCAGGGTGTGGCGGATCTCTGACGCGCGGCATACCGTGAAAAGGTGACGTCCGACGTGCCGATGGTTCCCGTGGAGATCCTCGGCGTCCGACAGCAGCAGCGCGATCAGGAGATCGTGGTCCTGCTGCTGGACAGTGCTGCCGACCTGGCGGTCCCGATCGTCATCGGCCCGCGCGAGGCCAGTGCGATCGCCATGGCGCAGGCCGGCCTCGCCACACCCCGTCCGATGACGCACGACCTGCTCCGGGACGTGCTCGCCGCGGTCGGCGTCGAACTGGAGCGGGTCGAGATCGTCGCCCTGGAGGGCGGCATCTACTTCGCCGAGCTGGTCCTCTCCGGCGGGGCCCGGCTCGACTCGCGCGCCTCGGACGCGATCGCCCTCGCGGTGCGCACCGGCAGCCCTGTGCTGTGCTCCGCCGAGATCGTCGCACTGGCCGGCGTCGAGATCGTCGACGTGGAACAGCGCGAGGAGATGGAGAAGTTCCGCGCCTTCCTGGACCACGTCAGCCCGGAGGACTTCTCCGGTCCGCCGGGCCAGTGAACCGTCGCCGGCGCCGCGACCCGGAGAGCGACGAAGGACACAGCGGCGACACGCCGGGCGGGTTGGCCCGGGAACGTCATCGGCGGCCCTAGCGTGGTCATGAGACTTTCCAGGAGGCACAGTGAACACCCATGGTGAGGTCAGAGCCGCCGGCGAGCCGATCCCGCACGGCGCTCAGGGTCTCCTCTTCGGCGAGGACCTGACCGAGCAGGATGCGTCCACCGGCTACCGCGGGACCACGGCGTGCACCGTTGCCGGGATCACCTACCGGCAGCTCGACTACTGGGCGCGCACCGGCCTCGTCGAGCCCAGCATCAAGCCGGCGACCGGCTCGGGCACCCACCGGCTGTACAGCTTCCGCGACATCCTCGTGCTCAAGGTCGTCAAACGGCTCCTCGACACGGGCGTCTCCCTGCAGCAGATCCGCACCGCTGTCACCCATCTGCGCGAGCGGGGCGTCCACGACCTCGCGCAGATCACGCTCATGTCCGACGGCGCGTCGGTGTACGAGTGCATGTCCGCCGACGAGGTGGTCGACCTCGTCCAGGGCGGGCAGGGCGTGTTCGGCATCGCCGTGGGGCGTGTGTGGCGCGAGATCGAGGGCACGCTCTCGGAGCTGCCCACCGAGACGTTCGGACCCGACGTCGGCACCGAGCAGGGCGAGGGCCTCGCCGAGTCGCTCGCCGGGAGCAACGACGAGTTCACCCGCCGGCGCCTGCAGCGCGACCAGGCGCGCAACGCGGGCTGACCCGGCGACCCGCGCGCCGGGTCACGGAGAGCGCGTCACAGCAGAGGGCGCAGCGGGGAGATGAGGGCCTCCCCGACCTTTGCGAGCCCCGAACGTCTCTCCCACTGGTCGATGGTCAGTTCACGCGCGTTGGTGAGGTCGAGCCGGAACACGTCCTCCATGCGGGCGGCGAGCGCCGGGTCGACGATCTCAAGATTTACCTCGTAGTTCCCGGTGAGGCTGAGGCGGTCGATGTTCGCGGTGCCGATCGTGGTCCAGCGGCCGTCGACGGTGGCGGTCTTGGCGTGGACCATGGCGTCCTGGTAGAGGAAGATCCGCACGCCGCCGCGCAGGAGCGAGGTGTACAGGCCGCGGGCGAGCCAGTCGGCGACGACGTGGTTGGAGCGGTGGGGCACCAGGACGCGGATGTCGACGCCGCGCGCCGCGGCGGCGAGCAGCGCGGTGTGGATGTCGTGGTCGGGGATGAAGTACGCCTGGGTGATGTAGACGTGGCTGGTCGCCCGGTCGATCGCGTCGAGGTAGATGCCGCGGATGGGGAAGACGAGTTCGGAGGGCGCGTTGCGCGCGGCCTTGAGGTGGGGGAGCCAGCTCTCGGAGCCGACGTCGGTCAGCTGCGGCAGGCGGCCGGTGCGGTGGCGGTTCCAGAAGTCGACGAACGCGTTGCGTAGTTCCCACACGGCCGAGCCCTCGAGCCGGATGTGGGTGTCGCGCCACTGCGTGGCGTACATGGAGCCGATGTTGTAGCCGCCGACGTAGCCGATCCGGTCGTCCACGACGAGGATCTTGCGGTGGTCGCGGCCGGACTTGCGGACGTTGAGCGCGAGCATGCCGGGGCGGAACACGGGGAAGCGCAGCACGTGCACGTCGGGCGGGAAGCGGAAGAAGGACTGGGGCACGACGAGGTTGGCGAACCCGTCGACCACGACGTACACCTTGACGCCACGGGCCGCGGCGTCGATGAGGGCCTGCTTGAACTGCCGGCCGACGGTGTCGTCCTTCCAGATGTACGTCTCGAGCATGACCGTGTGCCGGGCGCCGTGGATGGCTTCCAGCATGGAGTCGTACAGGTCGGCGCCGTAGGTGTAGATGGTGGTGGCGGTGTCCTCGATGTGCTCGGTGAGAGGCTTCTCCGTGGGGAAGGAGGCCGTGAGCGGGTGCATGCGACGACGGACCGCGTCGGTCACGGTCAGCGCGGCGGCCACGGTGACCGGGACGGCCGCAGCGAGGAGCCCGGCGCGCAGGGCGAACTTCCGCGCCCGGCCCAGCAGGTCGGGCGCGACGTCGATGGTGAGTCCGGGGATGTTGCGAGACGGCACGAAGCTCACGGTACCGGGAGCCCGGTCGGGTCGCGGGACTTTTACCGTGCCCCGCAACCGGCCACCTGTCCGTCTCGCTCGATCTCACTCTTGATCTCACTCGATGGCGGCCGCCAGCGGGTGGGACCGGATCGCGGCGGCGAGCTCGCCGTCGATCCGGTCGAGATAGACGCCGGTGGTGGCGATGGAGGCGTGCCCGAGGAGCTCCGCGACGACTTTGACGTCCCAGCCCTCGGCGACCAGCACGGTGGCGGTGGTGTGACGCAGGGCGTGCGGGGTGGCCTCGCGGCGTACCCGCGAGGGCATGCGGTCGACGGCGCGGCGCAGCAGGCCGCGCACGGCCTGGGTGTCGATGCGGCGCCCGCGCCAGGACAGCAGGAGGGCGCGCTGCGCGTCGGCGTCGTCGGGCCGCCGGGCGGCGAGGCGCGGCCGCAGGCCGGTCAGGTAGGCGTCGAGCGCCTCGGCGAGCGGCGGGCTGAGCGCGACGGTCCGGGTGCTGCCGCCCTTGCCGCGGATCCGCCAGGTGGTGTGGTCGTCGCTCCGGGAGATGTCGGCGAGGTCGGCCCGCGCCAGCTCGGAGACACGCGGGCCGAGGACGAGGAGCAGCGCGAGGACGAGGCGGTCGCGGGCCGCGAGGTCCTGGTCGGCGCGGGACGGGGCGGCGTCGTCGGCCGACAGCAGGGAACGGGCGGCGCCCGCGGACAGGGCCGTCCGGGCGGTGCGCAGCGGCTCACGGCTCCTGGCCGGCGGGGAGGCCCACTGCATCGGGTCGGCCTGTACCCAGCACTCCCGGGCCGCGTGGGAGAAGAACCGTGAGACCGACTGGCGGAAGCGGTTGACGGTGGAGGTGGACCGGCCGGGGCCGGCCTTGGCTGCCGGGTTCGTGAACCGGGCGTCGGGCGCGGACTGGTAGCGCACGAGGATGGTGTCCACGTCGGAGCCGCTGATGTCGTCGAGCACCGTGGCGGGCCCGGCCAGCCGCGCGAACTCCGTCACGTCGCGAGTGTAGCTGCGCGCGGTGGCGGGGGAGAGGACCTCCCGGACGGTGTCGATCTCGACGGCGGCGAGGTAGCGGCGGACGGCCTCGTCCACGGTGAGGCGTTCCAGGCGTGGTGGTGCAACCATGCAGGTCAGACTATGTGGAGACACTGACAGCCGGTAGCCGCGGGCGCGATACCCACCTGGTGGCGCGGGCGGGACCGTGCCCACGCCGGGATCGTCTGGGGACCGTTCGGGCCGCGGTCGGCGGCGACCCGCGCGTGCCCCTATGCTCGCACAGATGACGCCGATCCCAGCGGTGATGAAGGCGGTGCGGCTCCTCGGTCACGGGGGCCTCGACCAGCTTGTCTACAGTGACGACGTGCCGACGCCGGAGCCCGCGCCCGGCGAGGTGCTCATCGACGTCCACGCCTGCGGCATGAACAACACGGACGTGTGGGTGCGCGAGGGCGCCTACGGCACCGAGACCGATCCGGGCTCGGTCTCCACCTGGCGGCGCGGCCGCTCCACCCTGACGTTTCCCCGCATCCAGGGCACCGACACGGTCGGCGAGATCGTCGCGGTCGGCCCGGGCGTGCCCGCCGGGCGCATCGGGGAGCGGGCGATGGTGGACTTCAGCATCTACAACCGGCCCGAGGGCGACGACAGCCTCGCCGACATCGACTACATCGGCCACGGGCGCGATGGCGGCTACGCCGAGTACATCGCCGTCCCGGCGGAGAACGCCTACGAGATCACCTCCGGAATCGGCGACGCCGAGCTGGCGACGTTCTGCTGCGCCTACCTGACCGCGGAGCAGATGCTCGACCGGGCCCGCCTGGGCGCGGGGGAGCGGGTCCTGGTGACCGGGGCGTCGGGGGGCGTCGGCTCGGCGATCATCCAGCTCGCCCGGGTGCGCGGCGCCGTACCGTACGCCGTGTCCAGCGCGGGCAAGCAGGACGCGCTCCGGGAGATCGGTGCCGAGGACGTCGTCCTGCGGGACGTGCCCGACCTGGTCACCGCGGTCGAGCGCGTCGTGGACGGGCCTGTCGACGTCGTCGCCGATCTGGTCGCGGGCCCGATGTTCAACGACCTGCTGCGCATCCTGCGGCCCGAGGGCCGGTACACGACGGCAGGCGCCATCGCGGGGCCGGTGGTCGACCTCGACCTGCGCACCGTGTATCTCAAGCAGCTGGAGCTGCACGGTTCCTCGCAGGGCACGCGCACGGCGTTCCGCCGGCTGGTGCGATACATCGAGAACGGCGAGATCAGGCCGTTGCTGGACCGCACGTTCCGGCTGTCCGACTTCCACGAGGCGCAGCGGACCTTCATGGGCAAGACGTTCGTGGGCAAGCTCGTCGTCGTGCCCGACCGGCACTGGGACACCGTGGGGGCGGTTCATGCGGCATCGTGAACGAACCCTGGAGCTGTTGGACACGCAGTCCGGGGGAGACGTGAGCCGGATCGTCGTGGCCGGCGTCGGGCCGCTGCCCGGCGCCACGGTGCTGGACAAGGCCCGCTACCTGCAGCGCGACGGTGACGGCCTGCGCAGGCTGCTGCTGTCGGAGCCGTACGGCGACCCGGCGATGTCCGTCGACCTGATCGTGGAGCCCTCGCACCCCGAGGCGCAGGCGGGCTACATCATCATGGAGGCGATGGGGTACCCGCTGTACTCCGGGTCCAACACGATCTGCACGGCCACGGCACTCCTGCAGAGCGGCATGATCCCGATGCGTGAGGGGCTGCAGAGCGTGGTCCTGGAGTCGCCCGCGGGACTGGCCCGGATCAGCGCGAGGGTGGTGGACGGGCGGGTCGTGTCGATCACGACGCAGGGCGAGCCGGCGTACGTGGCCGCCGAAGGGCTGTCCGTCGACGTGCCGTACTACGGCGAGGTGCGGTTCGACCTCGTGTGGAGCGGCGCGTACTACGCGATGGTCGACGCCACGCGGCACGATTTCACCCTCGGGGCCGCCGAGCAGATCGCGCTCACGGCGTTCGGCGACGCGTTCGTGCGCGCGGCCCGGCCGGGCCTGCTGCAGGTGCATCCGGAGCTGGGCGACGTCGGCCCGCTGCCGTTCGCGCATTTCATGGGGCCCGTGCGGGAAGTCGGGCGAACGGCGGGCGGTCACGCCCGGTACGAGTCGCGGTCGGCCACCTACGTGCATCCCGGTGTGCTGTGCCGAAGCCCGACGGGAACGGGGACGTCGGCGCGGCTGGCGCTGATGGCGCGGCGCGGCGAGATCCACGAGGGCGACGAGCTGGAGACGATCTCGCCGCGCGGCAGCCGGTTCGTCGGGGCGGTCCTGGAGAACGCCCAGGTCGGTGACTACCCGGCGCTGCACTCGACGATCACCGGCGGCGCACGCCTGATGGCGCACTCGCACATCACCGTGGACCTGGACGACCCGCTCGTGGACGCCTCGGACCTGGAGCACGTGCTGTCCGCGGATCCGTCCGCCTCGACCGGGGCGGCCGCCGTCGGCTGATCGTGCGGCTGATCGTGGGAAGCCTGCGGGGAAGACCGTGATCCGATAATGCACATTATGTCATTTCGGCGGTGAGGAGGGGCGAGCAGGGCTCCTCCACCCTGCGGTTCCTTGCGGACCACGAGGTTGCTTCCGTTCCGAGCCCGAAAGCGGAAAGAACCGCATGGTCCGCAAGGAACCGCAGGGTTGCTCCCCGACCCAGCGTCTCGATGCGACGTGGGTGCGACGACGATGCGGCGCGGATGCAGCGCCGGTGCCACATCGATGCGGCATCGATGCGGCATCGGTGCGCCGCCGGACCAGATCGGCCGCTGGATCCGTGTCGATGGATCCGCGCGGCCCGGACCTCCTGGCGGGCCTGCTCGCCCCGCAGCCCCAGCCGCTCCCGACGAGCGCCGCCCGGAGTCAGACTATGGTGTATAGCGCAACACAACGGTCTAATGCGACGTAGTGACCATCGCAGGATCTGTACGAGATCTGGCGATACCTCTGGAACACGGCGGGACCGATTGCTACCGTCCCTCCATGACGACGAGGATGTTCAGGCTGGTGAGCGCACCCTTCTGCGCTCTGGCGCTGTGCCTGGCGTCCGGTTGCGCGCCCAGCTCCCCCGGGCCGGCGTGCGTCCAGGACGTTCCTCGTGACGACAAGAACCGGGTCACGATCGGTCTGCACAGCGACCTGCCGGGGTGGAGCTACTCCCCCGACGACGCCAGCTGGAGCGGGTTCGACTACGAGTTCGCGCGGTGGCTCGGTGACCACTGCGACTTCGTCCTGGTGCCGACGCCGATCGCCAGCTCGGAGCGTGAGACGGCGCTGATCGAGGGCCGGGTGGACCTGGTGATCGCGTCGTACTCGATCACCGACGAGCGCAAGGAACTGGTCACGTTCGCCGGGCCCTACGCCTACACCCAGCAGGGCGTCATGGTGCGCGACGGCTCCGGCATCTCCACCCTGGACGATCTCGCCGGCCGGACGGTCTGTGCCGCGCGCGGCACCACCTCCGCGGACCAGATCGTGCAGTTCTTCCCCGAGGCCGTCCTCAGCGAGCAGGAGGGGTTCGGCAAGTGCACGCGCGCGCTCATCGACGGCACGGTGGACGCCGTCTCGACCGACCAGCTCCTCCTGTACGGGTTCGCGGCCGAGAACTCCCCGCTCCAGGAGGAGGCCGGCGGCGACCTGACGGTGCTCGACGAGGCGTTCGGCCACCAGGAGCTCTACGGCATCGGCCTCCCCACCGACGCCGCCGCCCCCGCGCAGTGCGAGGCGCTCACCGAGGCGATCGACACCGCCGTGATCGACCAGTGGTGGACGGACGCGTTCCAGAACTCGCTGCCGGACGTCCCGGCGCCGGAGGACTACCGGCCCTCCAAGGGGTACTTCGAGCAGTGTCCCGGGGCCGACGACAGGGACGGCGCCTGATGAGCGCCGCGCCCCCGCGCACCGATCCCCCGCGGGACCTGTTCAGTCCCCGCCGCGGCGTGGTGTTCGGCGCGGGCATCGTGGCGTGCGTGGTCGCCGTCGTCGCGGAGTTCGTGCGGGGCGAGGGCTCCCTGGTCGACGCCGCGGCGCTGCTCGTCGGGTACGTCGCGCTCTTCGGCGGCGGGAACGCCGTCTACGAGCGCGGGTATCAGCTCGGGCGGTACGCCCGGAAGGTCGACGCGGAGTCGTGGACCACCCGGATCGTCAGGGCGGCCCGGCAGCACACGCGGATCACGTGGACGGCCCTGGTCTCGCTCCTGCTCGTCCTCGCCGCGGCCGGTTACCTCGCCTGGTTCTACACGTCGGCGTCGTCCCAGCTCGTCACGGGTGACATCGAGCGTCTGGACCACCTGGACCTGGCCGACTGCTACGTGGAGGGCCCGAACGGCGCGCCGGAGCGCCTGGAGGGCTGCGACGGGGTCACGCTGCGGCTCCCGGGCTCTCCCCCGGCGCGCGGACACGTCACCGTGGTGGGACATCTGACGAATCAGTCGGACACCGGGTCGTGCGTCGATCCGGCCCGCATCGTCGTCGCCGGCCAGGTCGACGGGATCGCCGGGCCCGCAACCCGCGCCCGGTCGGGGGAACCGGCGGTGGTGTCCATCGAGGACGCCACGCGGACCGCCGCCGTCGAGATCACGATCGACCAGGTGCACGACGACCCGGTGTGCCGGGTCGCCCTCCAGATCACGAAGGTCGTCCTGCACCACTGACGCGCCACCGACGCACAGCCGACGTACCCCTGGCGTACTCCTGACGCCACCGGGGCGGAGGACGAGCGCCCCCTCCGCCCCGCCGGCGCGGCCCTACTCCCCCACGTACTCCGCCAGGTGCCGGCCCGTGAGCGTCGACGCGTCCGCGACGAGGTCCGCCGGCGTGCCCTCGAAGACCACCTGCCCGCCGTCGTGCCCAGCGCCGGGGCCGAGGTCGATGATCCAGTCCGCGTGCGCCATGACGGCCTGGTGATGCTCGATGACGATGACGGACCTGCCCGAGTCGACCAGCCGGTCGAGCAGCCCGAGCAGGTTCTCGACGTCGGCGAGGTGCAGTCCCGTGGTCGGTTCGTCCAGGAGGTAGACGCCGCCCTTCTCCCCCATGTGCATGGCGAGCTTGAGCCGCTGCCGCTCGCCACCGGACAGCGTGTTGAGCGGCTGCCCGAGCTTGAGGTAACCGAGCCCGACGTCCCGCAGGTGCCCCAGGGTCGTGCGCGCGGCCGGCACCTTGGACTCGGCCGCACCGAAGAACTCGTGCGCCTGGCTCACCGACAGGTCGAGCACCTCGGCGATGTTCCGGCCGCCGAGCCGGTGCTCCAGCACGGCCGCCTGGAACCGCTTGCCGCCGCAGTCCTCGCACGGCGTGGCGACGGTCTCCATGAAGCCGAGCTCCGTGTAGATCATGCCGTTGCCCTTGCAGGTGGGGCACGCGCCCTCCGAGTTCGCGCTGAACAGCGCCGGCTTGACGCCGTTGGCCTTCGCGAACGCCTTGCGGATCGCGTCCAGCATCCCGGTGTACGTGGCGGGGTTGGAGCGGCGCGACCCCTTGATCGCACCCTGATCCACGACGACGACGCCGTCCCGCCCGGCGAGGTTCCCGTGCACCAGCGAGCTCTTGCCCGAGCCCGCCACCCCGGTGATGACCGTCAGCACGCCGGTGGGGACGTCCACGTCGACGTGGCGCAGGTTGTTCTGCTCGGCCCCCCGGATCTCGAGCGCGCCGGTGGCCTCGCGCACCGCGTCCTTGAGCCGGGCCCGGTATCCCAGGTGCCTCCCGGTCAGCGTGTCCGCCTTCGCGAGCTCTTCGACGGTGCCCTCGTAGCAGACCGTGCCGCCGTCGGTCCCGGCACCCGGGCCGAGGTCGACCACATGGTCCGCGATCGCGATCGCCTCCGGCTTGTGCTCCACGACGAGCACCGTGTTGCCCTTGTCCCGCAGGCTGATCAGCAGGTTGTTCATCCGCTGGATGTCGTGCGGGTGCAGTCCGATCGTGGGCTCGTCGAAGACGTACGTGACGTCGGTGAGCGCCGATCCGAGATGCCGGATCATCTTCGTGCGCTGCGCCTCTCCCCCGGACAGCGTCCCCGCGGGCCGGTCCAGGGACAGGTAGCCCAGGCCGATGTCGGTGAACGAGTCGAACAGGTGCAGCAGGCCGCCGACCAGCGGTGCGACCGCGGGGTCGTCCACGGTCCGCGCCCACTCGGCGGCGTCGGTGATCTGCATGGCGCAGACCTCCGCGATGTTCTTCCCCTGGATCCTCGCCGACCGCGCCGAGGCGTTCAGCCGCGTCCCCTCGCACGCCGGGCACGGCCCGAACACGGCCGCGGCCTCGACGAACCGCCGGATGTGCGGCTGCAGCGACTCGACGTCCTTGCTGAACATCGCCTCGCGGATCTTGGGGATGAGGCCCTGATACGTCATGTTCATGCCCAGGGCCTTGATCTTCGTCTTCTCCTTGTACAGGAAGTCCTCGCGCTCCTGTGCGGAGTAGTCCTTGATCGGCTTGTCCGGATCCACGAACCCGGACTCCGCGTAGCCCTTCACCATCCAGCCGTCCGCCGTGTATCCGGGCACCAGGATCGCGCCGTCGTTCAGCGACCTCGACTCGTCGACGATCACGGACAGGTCGAGGTCCGAGACGCTCCCCCGTCCCTCGCACTCGGGGCACATGCCGCCGAGGTACACCTGCTCGCGCACGACGGCCTTGTCGACCTTGCCACCCGCCTTCTCGGTGCTCATCACCCCGCTGGCCTTGCTGGTCGGGATGTTGAACGAGAACGCCGGCGGCGGTCCGACGTACGGCTGCCCGATCCTGCTGAACAGGTTGCGCAGCATGGCGTTCGCGTCCGTGACCGTGCCGACCGTCGAGCGGACGTTCGCGCCCAGGCGTTCCTGGTCCACCAGGATCGCCGTCGTGATGCCCTCGAGGCGGTCCACGTCGGGCCGCGGCAGCGACGGCATGAAACCCTGGACGAACGTCGAGTACGTCTCGTCGATCAGCCGCCGCGACTCCGCCGCGATCGTGCCGAACACGAGCGAGCTCTTGCCCGAGCCCGATACGCCCGTGAACGCCGTCAGGCGGCGCTTCGGGATCTCGACGTCCACGTCCTTCAGGTTGTTCTCGCGGGCGCCGACCACCCGGATCAGGTCGTGACGGTCGGCCGGATGGTCCGACGACGCCACGCCGGGCGCATCCACGCGCTCGGCCCCCGGCGTGACGATCCCGGTGCTGGTGTTCATGCTCTGGCCTCCACGGCGATCCTCATGGCTCCTTCGATGACGGCTGCGGACCGCGCTGCCGGCGCCGTCCCTGCGACGCCCGCAGCGCGACCGTCCACCGAACCGTACTGCGGGACACCGACACGAGCCGTGCCGGCGCCGAGCACGCGATCGGCGGCTACTTCACCTCGTTGAGGCGGATGTGGTTGCCCGCCGGGTCGCGGAACGCGCAGTCCCGGACGCCGTACGGCTGGTCGACGGGCTCCTGGACCACCTCGGCGCCCGCCGCCTGAATCCTGTCGAACGCCTTGTCGACGTCGGGCGTGGCCAGGACGAGCGTCGCGTAGGTGCCCTTGGCCATCATCTCGGTGATGGTCCGGCGCTCGTCCTCCGTGACACCGGGATCCGCGGCGGGCGGGGTCAGGACGACCGAGGCGACCGACCCCGCCGGGGCGACGGTGATCCAGCGCATCGCGCCGTTCCCGACGTCGTTGCGGACCTCGAAGCCGAGGATGTCGCGGTAGAACGCCAGCGACTCCTCGGGGTCGACGTGCGGCATGAACGTGTGGTGAATCGTGATGTTGTCCATGCCCACGACGCTAGGCCCGCGCGGGCGACGACGCTTCTCGATTCCTGACCGGCTTCCGGGCCCGGCCGCCCGTGTCGCCACGCACGGGCCGCGTGACCTGCTTCGCGATGCACGGCGGCATCCCCGCCGTGTCCCGCGCCCCCTCGGTCCGGTAGACGCTCGGCGACACACCGACCAGCTCCGTGAAGCGCGTGCTGAACGTCCCCAGCGACGAGCACCCCACCGCGAAACACACCTCCGTGACGCTCAGGCCACCGCGCCGCAGCAACGCCATCGCCCGCTCGATCCGCCGCGTCATCAGGTACGAGTACGGCGACTCGCCGTAGGCCCGCTTGAACTCCCGGCTCAGGTGCCCCGCCGACATGTGCACCCCGCGCGCCAGCGCCTCCACGTCCAGCGGCTGTGCGTACTCCCGGTCGATCCGGTCCCGCACGCGCCGCAACGACGCCAGCTGACGGAGGCGCTCGCGGTCACCGCTACGCACCCGGGCCCCCGGCGGCCAGCTGCTCGTAGTGCAGGCGTGCCTCGTCGCGGGCGGTGCGCAGCGCGCTGCTGAGGTGGGACAGCTCGACGTAGCCCGCCGGAGCTCCGTCGTCGTCGACGACCACCGCCTTGCCGCTCGCCGTGCGGAGCATCTCCTCCAGGGCGTCGTACAGGGTGGACTCCGTCGTGATCGATCCGGACGACGACGCGCCGCCGTCGTGCTCCCCGTTGATCGGGGCCAGGTCGAGGTCACCGACCTTCTCGAACGCCAGGCCCCGCATCGCCGTGCCCGATCCGATGAAGCTCCGGACGAACTCGTCCACGGGAAAGGCGAGGATCCGCTCGGGCGTGTCGGCCTGGTGGATGACGCTCTGCTTGCCCAGGATCGCGATCCGGTCGCCCATCTTGACGGCCTCGTCGATGTCGTGCGTGACGAACACGATGGTCTTCCTCAGCTCGTCCTGCAGGCGCAGGAACTCGTTCTGCAGGTTCTCCCGCGTGATCGGGTCGATGGCGCCGAACGGCTCGTCCATGAGCATGATCGACGGGTCCGCGCCCAGCGCTCGCGCGACGCCGACCCGCTGCGCCTGGCCGCCCGACAGCTCCTTGGGGTAGCGATTTCCGTACAGGCGAGGGTCGAGCCCCACCATGTCCAGCAGCTCGTCCACGCGCGCGGAGATCCGCTTCCGGTCCCATCGGAGCATCCTCGGGACCGTGGCCACGTTCTCCGCGATCGTCTGGTGCGGGAACAGGCCGATCTGCTGGATGACGTAGCCGATCCGGCGGCGCAGCTGGTCCGGGCTCACGTCCGTGACGTCGTCGCCACCGATGTGGATGCGGCCGCTCGTGGGCTCGATCATCCGGTTGATCAGGCGGAGCGTGGTGCTCTTGCCGCAGCCCGACGGCCCGACCAGGACGATGATCTCCCCCGGAGCGATGTCGAGGGAGAGCTCGGCGACCGCCGGGGTGCCGGCCCCCGCATAGGTCTTGCTCACCCGGTCGAGTCGGATCATCGGTTCGACTGTCATGCCGCCTACGGTGCCCGAATGCGGCCGCCGAAGCCACCTCGCACCCCGGCGCCCGGGAGGATTGCCCCGGGTAACAGTCCATTGCCCGATTCGCTCCCGGCATCGTGATGGGACCGTAACCGCCTTCCCGGCAACGGGAACCGGATCTCGTGCGTCCATGGAAGGAGAGGCGTTCGGCAGGGAAACGCCACGCACGGAGTCATCGCGGGCAGGCACGATGACGGCGAGGGGACGAGCCATGAGCAACATCTCGATCGGAAGAGGCGACTTCACCGACCCGGGCTTCGGGGCCGGGCCCCCGCCCGGGGACGACCGGTACACGGCACCCCGCGAGATCAGCGGGTGGATCCCGCTGCTGGCCTCGGGCATCGCCCTGATCGCGCTGGTCGTCGCAGGGAGCGTGCTGTTCGGGGAGGCGGTCAAGACCGCGCTCGGCGCCCTGTGAGGCGGCGGGCGTCCGAGGCAGGTACCACCAGCGCGCCGCGGCGCGTCACCGCCACGGCGCACCGGTCCCCGGGGCCCCCGACGTCGGGGACCGGCTCATGCGGCGAAGCCGTAGTAGTCGGCACCGACGGTCCACGCGGCGACGGCGAAGGCGGCGAACATCCCGAGCGCGACGACCAGGTTGATCACCGGGTAGCGACGCTCGCCGGGGTCGCGGATCGCGGGCTCGAGGGCGAGTCCCGCCCCGCCCAGGAGCAGGACCAGCGCGACGAACCAGATCGGGAACGTCAGCTCCCCGGTGCGCATCACGCCCTGGACGGCGTCCGACCACCAGTCCACCCAGCGTGGCACCTCGTCCGTGAGGCCCGTCCCCGTGGCCCGCGCCTCGGCGAGCCAGAGGGCCGCGTACGGGATCCCGAGGCCGAGCGCGGCCAGCGCACGCCAGTCGATGACCGTCAGCTTCGCCATGCCTCATCTCGCTCTCTGTCGTTCACCTGTCGTTCCACCGGCGGTCGTCCCGTCGGTGACCGCACCGGCCGCGATTCCTTGTCCAACTTGTGACAATCCGCTGTCCATTGTGCATTCGCCCAGGCCACAGCGCTACCAGGGGCGGCGGCGCGGCTGGTCCGGCGGCGTGTCGCCCCGTGCAGGAGCTCTCGGGGATGATTCGACTTTCGGAGTATTTCGCCTGGTGGCACTCTATGGCCGACGGTGATCCGCGGCCGGCGCGACGCCCCCCAGCGGCCTCCGCGGCGCGCCGTCGCACCCAGGGCGAGGCTGCAAGGGAGCGGACGGGACGATGACATTGGCCAGGTCGGACACCGGCACGCCCGCATACGCCGTCCTCGGCGTCACCACCAGCGGGATCGACCTGGAGCGCGACACCGTCCGCGACCTGTCCGTCGTCCGGCTCGACGAGCGCGGCGGACTGGTCGACGAGTGGGACACCACCCTCGACGAGGGCACCTTCGCCGACCAGGGCGCACAGGTGCGCGACCTGTTGTCGCAGATGGCCGTCGTCACGCACAACGGACGACTCGGCGTCGAGATGCTCCGCCGGGTCCTCACGCGCGCCGGGTGGGACGTCCCCGCCATCGCCCAGGCCACGACCCTGGAGGCCAGCTTCACCTACCTGCCGCGGCTGGGCCGCCGCCGGCTCGCGGACTGCTGCACCGCCGCCGGCGTCCCCGGGCCGGACGGCGAGGCGCCCGGCGAGGCACGGGCCACGGCCGGACTGCTCGTGCGGTTCCTCGACGGGGCCGCCGGCATCACACCGGCCCACGAGCTGACGGGCGTCACGCTGCGCGCCTGGGTCTACCCGTGGCCCACGCGACCCGCCCGCGCCGCGACACCGCGCCCCCGGCCCTGGGTCCGCCCCTCCCCCAGGCCGTACACCCTGGCGGCACCGCCCAGCCACCTGAACGCGCGCCAGCTCGCCGACGGCGCCGCCGACACCGCCGGGCACGAGCACGCCTACCTGATCATGCTCGCCGAGGAACTGGCCCGCGGACGGCTGCCGGAACCGGAGCACGCCGGCCGGAACGCGCGGCCGGACCTGACCGCGGCCACGGAGACCCCCGCGCTGCGACTGCTCACCGAGGTCGCCGCCCTCCTGCGCGTGGAGGACCTCGGCGAGGTGCACCGCGGCTTCGTCAACACCCTGATCGCCCAGGCGATCGAGGAGGACCGGTATGCCCAGGAGCAGCGACAGGAGCTGTTCCACCTCGCCTCACAGCTCGGCGTGCCGTGGTCGGTGGTGCTGGAACCCATCGTGGAGGCCACGCCGATCGACTTCCCCAAGGTCGTGGACAACACGGGCAGCAGCCGCCGCCCCGCCGCGGCCACCGGTGCCGGGCCCAAGGCGATCCGCGCCTGGGCCGCGGCCAACGGCTACGTCATCGAACCGGAGGAGAAGATCCCCTGGAACGTCGTGCGCGCGTTCGAGGAGGCCCAGGAGGAGCAGAACTGACCGCCGAGCCCGCCGGCGCCGGCGGGCGCACCGCTCACGCGTCCGGGTAGCCCTGCGGATTCGCCGACTGCCACCGCCACGTGTCCGCGCAGATCTCGTCGATCGTGCGGGTCGCCCGCCAGCCGAGCTCCGCGTTCGCGCGGGACGGGTCCGACCAGAACGCGGCCAGGTCGCCCGGGCGCCGCGGCCCCACCTCGTACGGCAGCTCCTTGCCCACCGACCGCTCGAACGCGTGCAGCATCTCCAGCACCGACGTGCCCTTCCCGGTGCCGAGGTTGAACGCCCGCACCGGCTCGGCGAGGTCGTCCAGGTGCTCCAGCGCCGCCACATGGCCCTCGGCCAGGTCCATCACGTGGATGTAGTCCCGCTCGCACGTCCCGTCCGCCGTCGGGTAGTCGTCGCCGAACACGGTGAGGCGCTCGCGGCGGCCGACGGCGACCTGGGCGATGAACGGCATGAGGTTGTTCGGGATGCCCTGCGGGTCCTCGCCGATCTGACCGGACGGGTGCGCCCCGACGGGGTTGAAGTAGCGCAGGAGGGCGACCTTCCAGCCCTCGTGCACGGCGGCGACGTCGGACACGAGCCGCTCGATCATGACCTTCGTCTGCCCGTAGGGGGACGACGCCGACAGGTACTCGTAGTCCTCCTGGTAGGGCACGGGCGCCTTCTCCCCGTACACGGTCGCCGAAGAGGAGAACACGAACTTCGACGTGCCCGACCGTCGCATCGCCTCCAGCAGGGAGAACGTCGCGTCGAGGTTGTTCCGGTAGTACTCCAGCGGCTTGTCGACGCTCTCGCCCACCGCCTTGAATCCCGCGAAGTGGATGACCGCGTCGATCCGCTCGTGCTCGAACAGCTGCACCGTCTTGTCGGTGTGCGTGAGGTCGAACGCGTGGAACGGGACGTGCTTGCCGCTGAGCGCCTCCAGGCGCCCCTGCACGGTGGGCTTGCTGTTCGAGAAGTCGTCGACGACGACGACGTCGTGCCCCGCCTCGAGCAGGGACAGGACCGTGTGGGAGCCGATGTAGCCGGCACCGCCGGAGACGAGAACGCGCATGGCCGTCAATCTACCCGGGCCCTCGGACATCGCGCCGGGAGTTTCGCGCTTCGGCCCCGGGGATGTCATCCTTGGCTCACACGTCTCCTCTCCGTGCGCCGTCCGCAGACCCGCGATCCACGCCACGGATCTGCCTCTCTGTTCGCCATCGCCGCACGACGCGTCCCGTTCGTACCGATTCGAGCGTGGTCCGGCCGCCGCATCCGCGGCCGCCGGCCGATCTCGCACGCCCGGGACCACAGGAGGAAAGACTCTTGGCCCTGCCCAGTCCCAGCTACACCGTCACCCTGCGCGTGGAGGTCCCGGCCTCCCAGCGCGCCACCAGCACCGTGGTCGGCGCCGTCGCCGACGCGGGTGCCGCCGTGACCGCCGTCGACATCGCCCACTCCACGCACGAGGGTCTCGTCGTGGACGTGACCTGCGACGCCGTCGACGGCGACCATTCGGACCGCATCGTCGCGACCCTCGACGCGCTGCCGGGCGTGCGCGTGCTCAAGGTCAGCGACTCGACGTTCCTCATGCACCTGGGCGGGAAGATCGAGGTCTCCACGAAGGCGCCCATCAAGAACCGCCGGGACCTGTCCCGGGCGTACACGCCCGGCGTGGCCCGCGTGTGCGAGGCGATCGCGCGGCGGCCCGAGGACGCCCGTCACCTGACGATCAAGCGCAACACGGTCGCCGTCGTCACCGACGGCACGGCCGTGCTCGGCCTCGGGGACATCGGCCCCGCCGCGGCGCTGCCGGTCATGGAGGGCAAGGCCGCGCTGTTCAAGGAGTTCGGCGGCGTGGACGCCTGGCCCGTGTGCCTCGACACGACGGACACCGAGGAGATCATCCGCACCGTCAAGGCTCTCGCGCCGGTGTACGGCGGGGTGAACCTCGAGGACATCGCCGCGCCGCGGTGCTTCGAGATCGAGGCCCGCCTGCGTGCCGAGCTCGACATCCCCGTCTTCCACGACGACCAGCACGGCACGGCCATCGTGGTGCTCGCGGCCCTGATCAACGCGTTGAAGGTCGTCGACAAGAAGCTGCCCGAGGTGCGCATCGTGGTCTCCGGCGTCGGGGCCGCCGGCAACGCCATCATCCGCCTCCTCAAGGCGCAGGGCGCCCAGCACGTCGTCGCGTTCGGCCGGTCCGGCGCGCTGCGCGCCGGCAGCCTCAGCGGCGACCCGCACCGGGACTGGATCGCGCAGCACACCAACGCCGAGGACTTCGCCGGGAGCCTCGCCGAGGGACTGCACGGCGCCGACGTCTTCATCGGGGTGTCGGCGGGCAACCTCCTCACCGGCGCCGACATCGCCGGCATGGCCGACGACGCCGTCGTCCTCGCCCTGGCCAACCCGACCCCCGAGGTGGACCCGGCCGCCGCGAGCGAGACGGCGGCCGTCGTGGCGACCGGACGCAGCGACTACCCGAACCAGATCAACAACGTGCTCGCCTTCCCGGGCCTGTTCCGCGGGCTGCTGGACACGGGCGCGAAGGAGATCACCACCGAGATGCTGCGGGTCGCCGCGGTCGCGATCGCCGAAGTCGTGGGCGAGGACGAACTGAACAGCGCGTTCATCATCCCCGGCGTGTTCGATCCCCGCGTGGCGGAGGCCGTCGCGGACGCGGTACGGAGCGTCAGCGGGAAGTAGCCGGATCTCCGGCCGCGCGGTCGGACCGGCGCGTCGGCACCGGAGCCGCCGAACATGCCCGACTAGTCTTCCCGCATGGCCTACACGGAGACCCGGACCGACCGTGCGGGACGTACCGTCCACGTGGGCCGGTACCGCGTGGACGGCCGGCTGCGCAGCACCCGGCAGATGGCCTCCAGGCGGGACGCGCTCGCCACCGCGCGGCGTCTGGAGGAGGCAGGCAAGCGCGGTGAGTGGGTCGACCCGGCCGCGTCCCGCATCACCGTCGCCGAGTGGTTCGACTCCTGGCAGGCGGGCCGTGCCGACCGCGCGCCGCGCACGCTGGAGGCCGAGCGGGAGCGGTTCCGCTCCCTGGTCGCTCCCCGCTTCGGCGACGTCCCGCTGCGGCAGGTCACGCACGAGGACGTCACCCGCTGGTCCGCCACCATGGTCTCCCCCATCACCGGCGAGGTCGCCTCGGCGGCACGACGCCGCGACGCGATGCGCCTGCTCGTCTCCCTCCTGGACGCCGCCGTCGACGCCCGCAGGCTTCCCGCCAACCCGGCACGCTCGGCGTCGGGCAAGGTCACCGCACTCCCCCGCGCACCGAGGACCAAGCCCCACCGCTACCTCACCCACGAGCAGCTCCGCCGCGTCGCCGACGCCGCCGGCGCCCCCGGCACGCCGTCGCGCACCATGGTTCTCCTGACCGCCCTGACCGGGCTGCGGTGGGGCGAGGTGAGCGCGCTGACGGTGTCCGACGTCGATCCCCTGCGTGCCCGTCTCTCCGTGACGAAGGCCTACACCCGCCTCGACGACGGCACGCTCCTGCTCGGCGACACCAAGACGCACGCCCGCCGCGAGGTGCCGCTGCCCGCCGTCGTGGCGGAGGACGTCGCCGCGCTCATGACCGGCCGCGCCCCCGGCGACCTCCTCTTCCCCGGCGCGACCGGCGCCCCCTTGCGCCGCGAGAGCTTCGACCGCTCGGCCTTCCGCCCGGCCGTGCGCGCCGCCGGTGCGGCGGTATCGATCCTCTCGCAGATCGTCGACGCCGCGTCGGCCGACGGCGTGCCGGCCGACGGCGCCCGGCTGAGCCAGGCGGGCCGCAGCGTGTACGACGACGTCCTGGCGGGCCGCGTCCGCCGGCTCCAGTCCCGGCACGGCATCGAGACCACCGGCACCTGCGGACCCGAGACCTGGGCCGTGCTCGCGGAGCTCGACCGGCCCCGCCGCGACGGGCTGACCCGCGGGCAGAAGCTGAGCCGGACCCGCCTCCTGGCGACACTGGCCCGCACCACGCTCGCCCCGGGCGCCGAGGACTTCGACACCCTCACCCTGCACGACCTGCGGCACACGGCCGCGTCGCTGGCGATCGCGGGCGGCGCGAGCGTCAAGGCCGTGCAGCGGCTCCTCGGCCACGAGTCCCCGGTGCTCACCCTGTCCACCTACGCGGGCCTGTTCGAGGACGACCTGGACGCGGTGGGCGAGGTGATGTCGGCGGGCTTCGCGGCGGCCGGGCCGCCACGCCCGGCGGCCGCCGGACAGCGGGCACTGCGCGCCGTGCCGTCCTGACCACGGCCGTCCGACCGCGGGGCGTACTCGGGGCACAGCTTTCACCGGGAGACCTGCCCCGGCCATGAACGTCAAGGGCCTCGGTCAGCGTCTCCGGGGTACGGGGACGCGATCCAGGTCGTTCGCCACCGTCAGGTCGCCGTCGAAGACCGTGCGGGCCTCGCGTTCGAACGCCAGGGGGCCGGAGCCGTCGGCGGACTCGTAGCGCTGGGAGAAGTGCGTGAGAACCAGGTGCCGCACACCCGCCTCCGCCGCGGCCCGCGCCGCCTGGCGGGCCGTGAGGTGCCCGTACTCGGAGGCGAGGGCGGCATCGCGCTCCAGGTAGGTCGACTCGATGACCAGGAGGTCGACGCCGTCGGCCAGCTCGCCCACCGCATCGCACAGCCGGGTGTCCATGACGAACGCGAAGGACTGACCGGGGCGCGGGACGCTCACCTCCTCGCGGCGCACGACGACGCCGTCGGGCAGCGTCAGCGACCCGTCGCGCTGCAGGCGTCCGACATCGGGCCCGGAGATGCCGCGCGCCGCCAGCAGCCCGGGGTCGAACGACGTCGAGTCGGCCTCCCGCAGCCGGTACCCGAACGCCTCGATCCCGTGGTCCAGTCGCCGGGCGGTCAGCGTCACCGTCGCACGGGAGGGGCGCTCCCCCGGCACGCGCGGCACCACGACGGCCCCGGTCAACGGCTGCAGCACGAGGCGCTCGCGGTGGTGGAACACGGTCGCGTCGCACAGGTTGCGCACCCACGGCTCCCCCGAGGCGGGAAAGCTGACCGGCACCGTGTGCGCCACGCCGTCGAGGCTGATCCGCTGCACGACGCCGGCCAGTCCCAGGCTGTGGTCCCCGTGCAGGTGCGTCAGAGCGATCCGGGTGAGATCGGAGGCAGGAACGCCCGCACGGATCATCTGGCGCTGCGTACCGTCGCCCGGGTCGAAGAGGACCGCCTGGTCGTCCCAGTACAGGACGTACCCGTTGTGGTTGCGGGTGCGGGTGGGCACCTGGCTGGAGGTACCCAGGACGACGAGCTCGCGGGCGGCGGTGCGGGTCACCGCCCGATCCTCTCTCGACCCGCGTCCGGCATCCAGCCGATTCCCCGCCACGACGCCGGACGCGACAACCTGACGCTCGCCGTCCGGGCGGCCGCGCCGCCGGGCGCTCGGGGCGGCGCGGCCGATTTCCCCTTGTCGGTTGCCCGCGTCGCGGCCACGATCGTGTGCATGGTCACCACAGGCGATCGCGCCGCGCCGGGACGAAGGGCGTCGCCCGAGGGCGTCGTCGGCGGGTTCGGGGCGTCCACCCGTGCTGCCGACGAAGCGCTCGCCCTGATGCCGGACGCGGCGACCGTGCTCCTCGTCGAGGGCATCACCGACCGCATCGCCCTGGAGACGCTCGCGGCGGCCGACGGCCGGGACCTGGCGGGCGAAGGCGTCCTGGTCGCGCCGATCGGCGGCGCACACGCCGTCCGCCGCGTGCTGACAGCACTGGCCTCCGCCGCTGCCTCCGGTGTGGCGCGCCCCCGGCTCGGCGGCCTGTGCGACCGGCGCGAGGAGAACGTGTTCCGGCGTGCCCTCACCGAGGCCGGCCCGGCCGCCCCGCGCACCCGGGCCGAGCTCGCGGAGCTCGGGTTCTTCGTCTGCGTCGACGACCTCGAGGAGGAACTGATCCGCGCCGTCGGTGTCCCGGGCGTGCTGGAGGTGTTCGAGTCGGCCGGCGACCTACGGTCCTTCCGCGTGTTCCAGCGGCAGCCCGCCTGGCGTGGCCGGCCTGTCGACGCACAGCTCTACCGCTTCGTGCGCAGCGTCTCGGAGCGCAACCTGCTGTACGCCGGTCTCCTCGCGGAGGCCGCGGCTCGGCAGGGCTCCGCGCCCGAGCCGCTCGCCGGCCTCCTGGAGCACGCGCGGTAGCCGGACCACGTGTCCGAGCGGCGGTCCTGGTCACAGGCGATCACGAGCCGTTGCACGAGTGTCGGGGCGCGCACACTGCTCACCATGTGCTCCTGAGGCGAGCTGTCGGCGCCGAGAACCGCCAGCGAGCCCTGTCAGTCAGCCATTTCTCGCTCTGCACACACCCGCTCTACGAAAGCGGGTGTCATTGTTGTGGGCGTAGTAGTGCCAGTAGTATTGCGCTACTACTGGCACTACTACGTCGGGCCGAAAACCGTGATCCCCCGGATCCCGCACGTCGGCCGCACGACACGAGAGGAATCCACGTGCGCGACAAGGAACGCGTCGTCGAGGCCATCGAGGCGCTCGCCGCCGAGGGCATCTCCCCCACCGTCACGACCGTGCGGGAGCGCGCCGGCTGCTCGAACGCCGCCGCGACGCAGTTCCTGCGCGAATGGCGCGAGGAGCAGGCCGCGCGGCAGGCGCAGGAGTCCGCGGCCGCGGCCCCGCCCGACGCCGTCGACCGGATCGCCCGGCGCGGCATCGCCACGCTCTGGCAGGAAGCCGTCCGCACCGCACGCGAGCAGCACGACGCCGAGCTGTCCCGCACCCGCGACCTGCTGGAGCGCGCCGACGGCGAGGCCGGCGAGCTCGCTCGCGCCGTCGACACCCTGAGCGCCGAGCTCGCCGAGGCGCGCCGCCTGGCCGATCACCTCCGCGAACAGCTGGAGCAGGCGGAAGAGGCGCGCGCCGCCGCGGACCAGGACCGCGCGGCCGCCCAGTCCGCCCGGGCGCGCGCCGAGGGCGAGGTGACCGCCGCCCAGCGGGCGCTCGGCGAGGTCCGGGACGAGCTCGCCGAGGCGCGCACCTCCATGGCCGGCGTCGAGCAGGCCCGGCGCGACGCGGAGCAGGCCCTCGCCACCGCGGACCGGGAGCGCGCGGCCGCCCAGTCCGCCCACGACCAGGCCCAGGCCACCCTCGGCGCGCTCCGGGACAATCTCGACCAGGCCCGCGAGGCCGCGGCCGCCGCCCGGGACGACGCGCGGGCCGCGCAGGCCGAGGCCCGCGAGGCCCGGGACGAGGCGCGTGTGGCCCGTGAAGCCCTGGAGACCGCCCGCGACCAGGCACGCCGCGACCTGGAGACCGCCCGCGAGCAGACCTCCGCCGAGCGCGAGGCGCGTGCCGTCGCCGAGGCGGCCCGTGTCACGGCGGAGGCGGAGCGAGCGACACACGCCGTGGCGCTGGCCCGGGTCGAGGGCGAACTGTCCGCCGTGCGCAAGAACCTCCACGAGGAGCGCGGGGCCGCGGACGACCGGGAGGCGTCCCGCCCTGCGCCGGAGTCCGCCTAGGAATCTGCGGCGCTTCGGCGACCGTCAGGCCGAGCTCGGTCTGGTCAGCCGCGCCTTCGCGCCGCCCGGCGAGCCGGCGGAACCGGGCGGCGCGGTGATGTACTGGCACGTCGACGACATGGGATGCTCGGGTAGCCCGGGTCCGGGCACGCCGCCGACCGCGTACCGCAACGGGGGACGGCAGGTGACGGCCATTCGCGCTAGGCTCGCTTCTCGTGACTCGCCAGGTAGAACGCCTGCTACTGGGTATCGAGGAACAGATCGCGCACCGCTATCTCGAGGTGCCCTTCGATGTGTCCGGAGCCCACGCGATCGAGGTCCGCGTCTCGTACGACCGGCATGCGGCCTCGATCGAGGTGGGCTGCCGGGACCCGCTGCGCTGGCGCGGCTGGTCGGGCGCTGCGCGCGACGGCTTCGTCATCCGCCCCACCCGTGCCACCCCGGGCTACGAGCCGGGCGCCCTGCCCGACGGCGGCTGGGCGGTCGTCCTGGGCCTGCACTCGGTGACGTCCGATCCGATCCCGGTGACCGTCACGGTCGTCACGGACGACGACGCGGCCGACGTCGAGCCCGAGCCGCCCGCTCCCCCGCGGCCGACCAACCCGCGCGCCTCCGAGCGTGGCCTTCCGGCCCCCGCGGGCCTGACCTGGTACGCCGGCGACCTCCACGCCCACTCCACGCACTCGGACGGCAGTCTGTCCCTGCACGAGCTCACGGCCGCGGCGGCGACGCGCGGCCTGGACTTCCTCGCCGTGACCGACCACAACACCGTCTCCCACCATGCGCACCTGCCGGAGGCCGCGGCCCGCTACGACACGTGCCTGCTGCCGGGCCAGGAGGTCACGACCGACGCGGGCCACGCGAACGCGTTCGGTGACGTGGGCTGGATCGACTTCCGCGCTCCGGCCGAGCAGTGGTCGCGTCAGGCCGCCGCGCGCGGCGGGCTCCTGTCGGTCAACCATCCCGTCCAGGAGGACTGCGCCTGGCTGCACGACCTGTCCGACGACGCCCGCGCCCGGGCCGCGCTCGAGATCTGGCACATCTCGTGGTTCCTCAACCCGGCGGCCAGCGCCCCGTGGGCGTTCCTGAGGGAGTGGTCCCGCGGCCGGGAGGTCCCCGTGCTCCTGGGCGGGTCGGACTTCCACACCCCCGAGGCCGGCTTCCCGCCGGGGACACCGACCACCTGGGTGGCGGCCGCGGAGCGTACGCCCGAGGCGATCCTCGAGGCCGTCACCGCGGGCCGCACCTCGATCGCCCGTTTCCCCGGGCCGGGCGAGCCGGTGCTGCTACGGGCGGGCGGCGATCTGATCGCCGTCGACGCGGACGGTACGGTCCTGGTCGACGCCGAGGGCCGGCGTCGCCTGGTGCGTGGCGAGCGCACGGTGTTCCGCCCGGGCACGGGCCCGCACTGCCTGGAGGCCGCCGACCGCACCCTGCTGGCGATCAGCCCCTGACGAGCCCGGACGGGGTGTTCACCCGTCGAGCAGGTCCAGGAAGCTGGGCGTGGTGGCGAACGGGTCGGCGGGCCCGTCGTTGCGGCGCGCGGCGACGCGGTCGGCCAGGGCCCTGGCGGCGCGGTCGATGCGGTCCGGGAGAGGGCTTGCGTCCCGGTCGGTGTCGTGGCCGGTGCCGCCGTCCTTGGCCCAGTCATCCGTCGCGGCGAAGACCGCGGTCGGCACGACGTCGGCGCGCAGGTAGGTGAACAGGGGCCGCACGGAGTAGTCGAGCGCCAGGGAGTGACGCGGCGTGCCGCCGGTGGCGGCCAGCAGCACGGGCATGTTCGTGAGGGCGTCCTTGTCGAGGATGTCGACGAAGGACTTGAACAGCCCGGAGTAGGTGGTGGTGAACAGCGGCGTGACGGCGATGACGCCGTCGGCCCGGGTGAGCTCGTCGATCGCGCGGGCCAGGTTGCCGCCGGCGAAGCCGGTGAGCATCGCGTCCATGATCGCGTGCGCGTGCTCGCGCAGCTCGACGACCTCGATCTGCACGCCGTGGCCGTCCCGTTCCAGTTCGCGGGCGGTGGCCGCGGCGAGCCGGTCGGCCAGCAGCCGGGTCTGGGACGGCTGGGACAGCCCGGCGGTCACGACGACGACGGTGCGTGCCTCGTGCGTGGTGGGGTGCGTGGTGGGGTTCGTGGGGTTCGTGGGGTTCACAGTGCTGCTTCCTCGGCTGCTTCCTCGGCGACGGTTCCGGTGTAGGGATCGACGGCCTCGCCGACGTGGGTGACGCCGGCCTGGCCGGCGGCCCGGGCTGCCGCGACGCGTTCGGCGTGGGTGGGCGGGTTCGCGGGGACGTCGTCGGGCCGCTTGGCCTCGACGATCTCTCGCAGGGCCGGGACGATCTCGCCCGCGAGGAGGTCGATCTGCTCCAGCACGGTCTTCAGGGGCAGGCCGGCGTGGTCGACGAGGAACAGCTGCCGCTGGTAGTAGCCGACCTCCTCGACGAACGCGCCGTAGCGGTCGATCACCTGCTGCGGGGAGCCGACGGTCAGCGGGGTGTCGCGGGTGAAGTCCTCCATGGACGGCCCGTGCCCGTACACGGGGGCGACGTCGAAGTAGGGGCGGAACTCGTCCCAGGCGTCCTGCGAGCGGGGCCGCACGAAGACCTGTCCGCCCAGGCCGACGATCGCCTGGTCGGCGCGTCCGTGGCCGTGGTGCTCGTAGCGCTGCCGGTAGAACCGCACCATCTGCTTCGTGTGGCTCATGGGCCAGAAGATGTTGTTGTGCAGGAAGCCGTCGCCGTAGTAGGCGGCCTGCTCGGCGATCTCCGGGGAGCGGATGGAGCCGTGCCAGACGAACGGCGGCACGCCGTCGAGCGGGCGCGGGGTGGAGGTGAAGCCCTGCAGCGGGGTGCGGAACCTGCCCTCCCAGTCCACGACGTCCTCGGTCCACAGGCGGCGCAGCAGCGCGTAGTTCTCGATGGCCAGCGGGATGCCCTGGCGGATGTCCTGCCCGAACCACGGGTAGACGGGGCCGGTGTTGCCGCGGCCCATCATGAGGTCCATGCGGCCGCCGGAGATGACCTGGAGCATCGCGTACTCCTCGGCGAGGCGGACCGGGTCGTTCGTGGTGATGAGGGTGGTGGCGGTCGACAGGGTGATGTTCTTCGTGACGCCCGCCAGGTAGCCGAGCATCGTCGTCGGGGAGGAGGCGACGAACGGCGGGTTGTGGTGCTCGCCGGTGGCGAAGACGTCCAGTCCCGCCTCGTCGGCGTGTTTCGCGATGGTGAGCATGGCCCGGACGCGCTCGGTGTCGTCCGGGGTGCGGCCCGCCACGGGGTCGCGGGTGACGTCGCTGACGCTGAAGATGCCGAACTGCACGACGGACTCCTCTGGTTGATTCCTGCTAGTCCATGCGTTTGCATGCATGGGGTCGAACCGGTCCCGGCGGGGGTTCATTCCGTGAGATCGCGCACAACTGCCCCTAGTTTGCCGGGATCCCGCTTGCGTGCGCCTCTGCGACGCGTAGCCTTGACAAACAATCGTTTCCGCCCGGGAAAACCTGGAACACGCCAGCATGTCCGTGCGTTGAAACTTCGGACCTTCTTCACGACTGTCTTCAGCCCCCCATTCCCGAGACCCTGGAGGACGACATGGCTGACCGCTCCCTGCGCGGCATGAGCATCGGCTCGAAGAGCATGGAGTCCGACGAGGGCGTGGACTTCGCCCCGCGGTTCCAGGCGTACTACGACTGCCCCAACGGGCACACGATCATCCTTCCGTTCGCGACCGACGCCGAGGTGCCCGCCCTGTGGGAGTGCCGTTGCGGTGCCGAGGCCCTGCTGCGGGACGCCGAGCGGCCCGAGGCGAAGCCGGGCAAGCCGCAGCGCACGCACTGGGACATGCTCCTGGAGCGCCGCACGGTCAAGGAGCTGGAGGAGCTGCTGGACGAGCGCCTCGAGCTGCTGCGGGCGGGCAAGCTGCGCCGCTCCGCGTGAGCACGCCACGTGAGCGCGCGGTGCCCGGCTCCGGGCATCGCCTGACCTGAGAACCGCTCCGAAGAGCGCCGCCGGAATCCCGGCGGCGCTCTTCTGCGTTGCCGGGCCGGCCATCCGCCGTCGTGCTCCGCTGTCGTGCTCCGTCGTCGCTGCCCCGTGTCGCAGCTGCGTCGTCAGCGCACGAGCGCGTCACGGTCGGTGGCGGCGTCCGTGGCGGAGGGTCGTGCCCGGCCGGCCGGGCCGCCTGCCGCCGGTGCCGTCCGGGCCACACGGCGCTCGGTCACGCGTGTCACGATCCGGGCGGTGACGCCCGCGGCGGCGAGGAGGACGGCGGCGATGCCGGCGATCCATCCGGGCCAGTACCCGGCCGCGACGGCGGGGGTGATGGTGTGGCGCAGCGGGAGCGTGGCGGCGAGGGTGTCGTGGGTGAACAGTTCGGCGGAGGCGACGAGTGTGCCGTCGGGGGTGACGATGCCCGAGACGCCGACGGTGGAGACCTGGACGGCGGCCCGCCCGGTGGTGATGGCCTGCATGCGGGTCATGGCGAGCTGTTGGGTGGCTTCCTCGGTCCAGCCGAACGCCGCGTTGTTGGTGGGCACGACCAGGACCTGGGCGCCGTGCCGTACGGCGTCGCGCACGATCTCGTCGTAGGCGACCTCGAAGCAGATGATCGTCGCGATGCGCGTGTCGCCGCCGGCGGCGGGGATGTCCATGACTGCGGGCTGGTCGCCGGGCAGCATGTCGGTGGTGACGCGGTCGACCTGGTCGGACAGGAGGCGTACGAGGGGGCGCAGCGGGATGTACTCGCCGAAGGGTGCGGGATGCTGCTTGGCGTACCGTTCGGTGGCGCCCTGCCCGGCCTGCCACAGCAGGGACAGGTTGTAGCGTCCGCCGTCCGCGGGGTACTCCTGCGTGCCCACGAGGACGGGGGCGCCGACGGCCGTGGCGGCGGCGTCGAGCGCGGCGGCGGCCTGGGCGCTGGTCCGCGGGTCGACGCCGGTGGAGTCCTCCGGCCACAGCACGATGTCGAGCTGTCCGGCGAGTTCCTCGGCGAGCTCGTAGGTGCCTGCGAGGTGGTTGCCGAACAGCTCGGGGCGGGCGGCGAAGACGCCGAGGTCGGGGTCGTCGACGTTGCCCTGCACGGCGCCTGCGCGCAGGACGCCGTCCTCGGCCAGGTCGGTGCCGGCGTCGTGCAGGGTCGCCCCGTCGCCGGTGGCTCCGGCGTCGGACGACGCGGGCAGCGGCAGCGTCGCGGGGGCGACGACGATCGCCGCGGCGGCCACGACCATGCCGGCGGCGCGTCCGTGGGCCGCGACGGCTCGCGGGCGGGCGGCGATCGCGTGGACGGCGGCGGCGAGCCAGAGGCCGGTGAGGCACACGGCAAGGGTGACGAGCACGGTGCCGCCGAGCCAGGCGGCGCGTCCGAGGGGGGCGTCGACCATGGCCCAGGCGAGACGCCCCCAGGGGAATCCGCCGAAGGGGATCTCGCTGCGCCACTGCTCCACGGCGGTGAACACGACGGCGAAGGCGGCCGCCTGCGCGGCTCCGGCGATCAGGGTGCCGTCGCGGCCACGCAGTCCCGCGCGCACGGCGCGGCGGGCCCACGTCCACAGGGCGCCGAACAGCGCGAGGAAGAGGGCCTCGATGACGGACATCGCGATCCACGGCGCGACCTCGGTGGCGTTGATCGCCCACCGCACGTGCGGGAGGAAGAAGGTGATGCCGAACGCGAAGCCGTACAGGGTGTTCCACCAGGCGTGGTCCTCGCGCAGCGCCCACCACAGGAGCGCGACGGCGACGAACGCGCCGGGCCACCAGCCCACGTCGGGGAACGCGGCCCACAGGAAGGCCCCTCCGGCCACGGCGAGGAACAGGCTCAGCAGCCTCTGCGGAGATCGATCGCGCACTCCTGAAGCCTAATCGCTGAGGATGACAACGCCGTCACGGACGGTACCGGCGCCACCGGTCCCTGGCCGCCGGAAACCGGTAGCGACGGCGGCCAGGGACCGAGGAACGAGGTGGCGCGGCGACGGAGCCCGGCGGCTCAGGAGAACACAGCTCAGGAGAGCACGTCGTGGATGACGACGCCGTCGCGCATCGTGTGCAGGCACTCGGGCGTGGGGGCGTCGTCGCTCAGGTCGGGCAGGAGCGGCTGGCCGGCGCGGGCCTCCTGGCTCCAGGAGGACAGGCGGCTGAGGCGTTCGGATCCGGTCTGCACGGTCAGTTCGTCGGCCCGCCACACGGCCAGGTGCGCGGGCGCGCCGACGCGTAGTTCCCCGGCGCCGGTGTTGTCGAGGCCGGCCAGGCGCCAGCCGCCGCGGGTGTGGGCGCGGAAGGCGGCGCGGGCGGACATGCGCTGGTCGGGGTCCTCGTGCGCGGTGGCGGCGCGGACACCGGCCCACGGGTCGACCGGGGTGACGGGCGTGTCGGAGCCGAACGCGAGCGGGATGCCGGCGCCGACGAGGTCGGCGAAGGGTTGCAGCGCGGCGGCGCGGACGGGGCCGAGCCGACCGGCGTACATGCCGGTGGTGCCGCCCCACCGGGCGTCGAACGCGGGCTGCATGGACAGGGACACGCCGTGCAGCAGGAGCGAGGACAGGGCCTGGGCGTCGACGAACAGGGCGTGCTCGATGCGGTGCCGGCCGGCGCGCAGCTGGGCGGGGCCGTCGACCTGTGCGGCGACGCCCAGGCCGAGGAGGACCTCGTCCATGGCGCGGTCCCCGATGACGTGGAAGCCGGCCTGCCTGCCGGTCGCGGCCACGGCGGTGAGGTGGTTGGCGATCTCCTCGGCGGACAGGTACAGGTTGCCGTGCCAGGCGGAGCCGTCGGGTCCGGCGGCGAGGTCGGTGTAGGGGGCGCGCAGGGCGGCGGTCCGGGACCCGATGGAGCCGTCCACGGTGAGGTCGCCGGCGATGCCGGTCAGGAACGGGAGCTCGGCGATCAGTTCGGCGGCGTCCTCCGCGGTCTCGCACAGCTCGCCCCGGTAGGCGACGACGTGCGGGAGCCCGCCGGCGGGGTCGGCGGTGGCGGCCATGATCTCGGCGAGGCCGTCGCGGGTGTCGAGGTGCGGGGCGCTCATCTCGTGCACGGACACGACGCCGCGGCGGGCCCACTCGGCGAGCGCGGCGCGCTGGGCGCGGCTGCGTCGTTCCGGGGACATGCGGCGGGACACGTCGCGTACGTCGTGGTGGGCCTCCGCGGTCAGGACGCCGTCGGGCGCCCACCCGGGGAGCCGGTCGATGCCGGCGGCCGTGGCCAGGGAGCTGGACACGACGGCCGAGTGCCCGTCGACGCGTCCGGCGTAGACGGGGCGGCCGCCGGCGACGTCGTCGAGCTCGGCGCGGCTGAGGGGGCGGCGCTCGGGCCAGGACTGCTCGTCCCAGCCGAACGCGAGGAGGCATTCGGTGCCGCCGGGGTCGGCGGCGTCGAGCCGGCGTGCGCCGTCGGCCAGGGCGGCGAGCGCGTCCGCGAGCGACCGCACGCCGTCGGCCACGGACAGGTCGACCGCTTCCATGGCCAGGCCCGTCTCGAGGACGTGCACGTGCGCGTCGACGAATCCGGGGGTGACGAGGGCTCCGTCGAGCTCGACGACACGGTCCGCGCGGGCTGCGAGGCCGTCGGCGGTGTCGTTCGCACCGAGCCAGGCCACGAGGCCGTCGTCGACCAGGACGGCCTCGGCGAACGGGTCTGCGGCCGAGTGCACGACACCACCGCGGTACAGGATCGATGTCACGGCATGAACCTTAGGTGATTCGCCCGGTCAGGGCTCTGGTCAAGGGCTCGGGCATCACGGCCTCGGGGTCAGAGACTCGAGTAGGCGACGACACCGCGCAGCACCGCCTCGTGGGAGCGGCGGGCGGTACGGCGCAGCCTGTCGGACGGCGCGGCGTCGGCGAGCTGGTCGAGCACGTCCAGCACCTGCTTGCACCAGCGCACGAAGTCGCCGGCGGCCAGCTCGTGCCCGGAGTCGAGGGCCGCGCTGAGCGGCCTGCCGCTGGCCCAGCGGTGCACGGGCGCCACGATGCCGAGGTCGAGCCGGCCGGTGGCCTCGATGCCGTGCGCCTCCTCCAGGTCGTCGACCTCGGACCAGACACGCTGCGTCTCGTCCAGGGCACGGGCCAGCGCCCCGCGGGGCCCGCCGGGCACGAACGGTTCGCTCTCGAGGTCACGACGGCCCTGGTAGACGACGGCGGACACGACCGCGGCCAGGCCCGCCGGGTCGAGCTCGTCCCAGATGCCGCGGCGCAGGCACTCGGCCAGCAGCAGGTCGTTCTCGGCGTACAGGCGGCGCAGCCACCGTCCCGACTCGGTCACGCGCAGCCCGGCGGCATGGTCCGGCCCCTCGGCCGTCTCGGCCACGTACCCCAGCTCGGCGAGCACGTCCAGGGTGCGGTCGAAGGTGCGGGCGATGCCGCCGGTGCGGCCCTCGACACGGCGCACGAGCTGGTCGTGCTCCGCCTTGAGCCGGCGCCACCGCTCCGCCCAGCGGGCGTGGTCCTCACGTTCGGGGCACCCGTGGCACGGGTGGGCGCGCAGCCCGGCCCGCAGCCGGCTCAGCTCCGCGTCCGACGCCGCGTCTCCGCGCGCCGACCCCCCGGAGCGTCCCGCCGCACGGGCCGAACCCTCCGCCCCGCGCGTGTCCGCCTCACTGACGGCCGCACGCAGCCGCAGCGCCAGGTCGCGCCGCACGTCCGCCTTGCGCGTGTTGGCCCCCTTGGGGATCTTCACGCGCGCGACCGTCCGCACACCCCCGGGCACGTCCGCCAGCGTCAGGCGCTTGACCTGCCGCTCCTGCGTCAGGACGGTCGGCCGCGGCCCGTCGAACCCGCCCGGCTCCCCCGGATCCAGGACCAGCACGTAGCCGCGGCGCCGCCCCGTGGGCAGCTGCACCACGTCACCCCGCCCCAGGCTCTCCAGCTCCGCCACGACCTCGGCCCGCCGCGCGCTCGTCGCCGCCCGCGACAGCTCCTTCTCCCGCTCGGAGATGTCGGCACGCAGCCGCGCGTACTCGGCGAAGTCCCCCCGGTCGCACGCCATCGCCTCCGCGTACCCGTCCAGCGCCTCCGCATGCGCACGCGCCTGCTTCGCCAGCCCCACCACGCCCCGGTCGGCCTGGAACTGCGCGAAGCTCGTCTCCAGCACCTCCCGCGCCCGGTCCCGCCCCACCTGCGCCACCAGGTTGACCGCCATGTTGTACGTGGGCCGGAACGAGGACCGCAGCGGATACAGGCGCCGCGACGCCAGCCCCGCCAGCGCCTGCGGATCCAGGCCGTGATGGTCGACGACGATCGCATGCCCGTCGGTGTCGATCCCCCGCCGCCCCGCACGGCCGGTCAGCTGCGTGAACTCCCCCGGCGTGATCGGCTGATGCCCGGTCCCGTCCCACTTGACCAGCTTCTCCAGCACCACGCTCCGCGCCGGCATGTTGATGCCCAGCGCCAGCGTCTCGGTCGCGAACACCACCTTCACCAGCCCGGCCGCGAACAACTCCTCCACCGTCTCCTTGAACACCGGCAACAGCCCGGCATGATGCGCCGCGACACCGCGCTGCAGCGCCTGCGACCACGACCAGAACCCGAGCACGTCCAGGTCCTCCGGCGGGATCGCCGCCGTACGACGCTCCACCACCGCACGGATCCTCGCCTCCTCGGCCGCGCTCGTCAGCCGCAGCCCCGCCCGCAGGCACTGGTCCACCGCGCCCTCGCAGCCCGCCCGCGAGAACACGAACCAGATCGCCGGCAGCATGCCGTCCGCGTCCAGCGCGTCCACCACCGCGAACCGCGGCGGCGTCCGCCGCCGCACCACGCCGGTCGCCCCGCCCGCCGAGCCCTCGTCACCGACCTTCCGGCCGCCCCGGCCCCGGTAACCCCGGTCCCCGCGACCCCGGTAACCCCGGCCCCTGCCACGCCCCGGACCGTGGTCCCCCGCCCGGCTCCCGCGGAACGCCGCCGCCAGCTCCGGGTTGATCGGCGGGTTCTTCCCCGGGTCGAACGGATCCACGTGCCCCGCGTACAGATCCAGCATCCGCGGCCGCCCCCGCGGCTCCGCCGAGCTCAGCTCCACGTGCTGCCACAGCGGCACCGGCCGGCGCTCGCTGACCACGACGGCCGTGTCACCGCGCACCATCTCCAGCCAGTCGCCGAACTCCTCGGCGTTGGACACCGTCGCGGACAGGGACACCAGCTGCACGTCGTCGGGCAGGTGGATGATGACCTCCTCCCAGACCGGGCCGCGGAACCGGTCGGCGAGGTAGTGCACCTCGTCCATCACGACGTAGGCGAGCCCGTCGAGCGCCGCCGAGCCGGCGTACAGCATGTTGCGCAGCACCTCGGTGGTCATGACCACCACGGGGGCGTCACCGTTGATCGTGGTGTCACCCGTCAGCAGGCCCACGTTCTCCGCGCCGTGCCGCGCGGCCAGGTCGGTGTACTTCTGGTTGGACAACGCCTTGATCGGCGTCGTGTAGAACGCCTTGCGCCCACCCGCCAGCGCCAGGTGCACGGCGTACTCGCCCACCACCGTCTTGCCCGCCCCGGTGGGCGCCGCCACGAGCACGCCGCGACCCGCCTCCAGGGCCTCGCACGCCGCGACCTGGAAGTCGTCGAGCCGGAACCCGAGGCGCTCGCGGAAGGCGTCGAGCTGGGGGACCTCCTGGTCCTGCGGGCCCCGGTGGCGGGATGCTGCGTAGCGCTCGGCGGGGCTGAGCTCGTCGGCACGGCGTGTCATGGGGCACAGACTACGTGGGGTCGGCCGGCGGGTCGGGTCGTGGTCCGTGCGCCGGGTTCACAGGTCCGCGAGCTTCTTCTCCTGGCGCCGGTCGTGCAGCCAGGCGATGCCGAGGGCGACGAAGTAGAGCAGGCAGATGGGCAGGGCGACCAGGATCATGGTCCAGGGGTCGGGGGTGGGGGTCATGACGGCCGCGAAGGTGAACGCGACGAGCACGGCCCAGCGCCAGCCCTTGGCCATGGAGGAGGCCGGGAGCACGCCGGTGAGGTTGAGTCCGGTGAGCACGACCGGGGACAGGAACGCGAGCCCGAACGCGATGAGGAGCCGCATCACGAGGGACAGGTATTCCTGCGCGTTGGTGAATCCGGTGGCGTCGTCGGGCAGGAAGCCGGACAGGATCTGGATGGCGTGCGGGAACACGAACCAGGCCATGAGGGCACCGCCGAGGAACAGCGGGATGGCGGCGCCGACGAAGATGTAGGCGTACCGCTTCTCCTTGGTGGTCAGTCCGGGGGTGATGAACGCCCACAGCTGGTACAGCCACCAGGGGCAGGTGAGGAAGACGGCGAGGAACAGCGCGGACTTGATCTTCAGGTCGAGCGCCGCCATGGGGCCCGCGAAGTTCAGCGTCATCTCGTTGCCGCGCATCTCCTCGGCGGCCACGAGGGGCTGCTGCAGGGCCTGCAGCAGGGGGTCGTACAGCAGCCAGCCGGCGACCGCGCCGACCACGAGGCCGAGCGCGACCAGGACGATGCGCTTGCGCAGTTCCTTGAGGTGGTCGATCAGGGGCATCCGGCCGTCGGCCGCACGCCTGTTTCGTGCCATGCGTCACGCCTTGGGGGCGTCGTCGCCCTTGGAAACACCGCCGTAGCCGTCACGTGTCATACCCGGGATCGGGTCGTCGTCCCTGCGTGCGGTGTCGTTCTGCCTGGTCGTTTCGCCGCGCCGGACGTCGTCGTCCCGGCGGTCGTCTCGCCTGGTGTCGTCGTCGCCGTCGGAGCGCAGTTCGTTGATCTCGCGCTTGAAGATCTTCATCGACTGGCCGACGCTCTTGGCCAGGCCGGGCAGTCGGGTGGACCCGAACAGCAGCAGGATGACGGCGATCAGGACGATCCAGTGCCACGGCTGTAGGGCGCCCATGGTGACTCCTTGTTCGTAGGACGTGGCCGGGTGCGGTCCGGCCCCGAACGGACTGATAGGTCGATCCTACGCACGAACGGGGGCCTGGCGGTAACCCCCGGCCGCCTGCCCGGTGACGGCGCGGTGTCGTGCGGGCGTGTCGTGGTCGTCCCTCCTGCGCCGGTCACGGCCGATGATGGCCGGTGGGTGAGCCGGAGCCCGGCATCGGGGGCGGCTGCTGTCCCGGGTGGCCCGGCCGTCCGGGGTGGCCCGGCATCTGCGCGATCGCGCGGGCCCGCTCGGCCTGCTTCTCGCTGCGTCGTGCCGCCTGGCGGCGCAGCAGGGGCCGCAGCGCGAGGTATCCGAGCCCGCCGACGACGGCCCATGGCAGCAGCGCGCCGACGATCACGATCAGCACGTTGAAGCTGCCCACCAGGCCGGTCCAGCCGGCGGACAGGCCTCCGACGAACCCGGCGGGCTCCGCCTCGATCGGCGGTCCTTCGGTCCGGATGTCCAGGTGGAGGGTGGACAGGGCGACCTCGTCGCGGAGCCGGTCGCGTTCGGCCCGGAGCGCGTCGAGGTCGGCCTGGCGGGCGGTCAGCTCGCTCTCGATCTCGAACAGGTCGCTCATGGTGTCGGCGTCGGACAGGAGCTCGGTGAGACGGTCCACGGAAGTGGCCAGCGCGTCGATCCGTGCGTCCAGGTCCTGCATGCTTCCGGTGACGTCCTGCGTCTCCAGGCGCCGGTCGGTCACGTCCCCGAGCTCCTCGAGCGCGGACAGTATGTCGGTGACCTGGTCGGCGGGGACGCGCAGGGTCAGGGACGCGGACCCCTGGGACCCGTCGGCGCCGGCGGCCTCGTCGCGCGACTCGACCCGCCCGCCGGCGTCCTCGGTGAGTTGTGCGACCTCCTCGGCGGCCGCGAACGGGTCGGTGGCGACCAGCGTGGCGTGCCCGGTCGTGACGAGCTGCCGTGCGACGTCGTCGCCCTGCCCGGCAGCGTCCTCGCCCCGTGCGCCACCGTCTGCGCCGCCGATGTCCTCGGGGGCGGCGTCGGCGGCGTCCGCGCCGGCGACCGGTGCCCCGGCCTCGCCGGCGTCGGATCCTCCGCCCGGGGCCGAGCATCCGGCGAGCAGGGCGCCGGCCAGGGCGACGCCGATCACTGCCGGCACGAGCTTTCTCCTCGTTGTTCCCATGCCTCGATCATGTCCCGCCAAAGACGATTATTTCCCCTGTTCACCGAACCGTGACGAGGACGTGACTCGTCGTGACGGGTTCGTGACCAGGGCGGACGTCGCGCCGACGGGGAGGCGGCTCAGCGGGCGTCGTCGTCGTGCGCGTGCGGGTCGTTGAAGTGGCGCCATTTCTCCCAGGTGACGCGCTGGCGGGCGCGGCGGGCGGCCCGGCGGGCCGTGCGGGCCTCGCGCAGGACGGCGAGGCGGGCGTAGTGGGTGGTGAGGTCGTCGGCGAACATGCTCGGACGGTGCGGTTCGCTGTCGGCGCCGTCCGGGCGTGGCCGCTCCTCGGCGGCGTTCAGGGCCGCGTCCAACCGGATCATGGCCGGGCCGTGGAGCTCCTCGGCGCGGTCGAGCTCGCTCATCAGGGCACGGAAGGCACGCCAGAGCCATCGGGCCAGGAGGATCGCGCCGATGACGGTCGCGGTCACGAGGACCGCCCAGAGCGTCACCCAGAACCAGACGGACATGACGGAACCCTACGCTCCCAGCCCGGCGGCGTCGTAGGCGGCGAGGGCCTCATCGGCGGCGGCGCGCACGTCGGCGGCGAGTTCCGGGGGCTGCACGGAGCGCACCTGGGTGGGGATCTCCAGCAGGATGCGGCGCAGCCAGTCGGGGTTGGTGACGTGCAGGGTGACCTCGAAGTCGCCGCCGGGCAGGTTGGTGACGGTCTCGACGGGCACCTCCTCGGCGAACCAGCGGGCCGAGGACGCGAGCACGAGCGTGGCCAGGGGCGCCTCGGCGGACGACACGCCGGACAGGTCGACCTCGCCGACACCCGCGTGCTCGGCCACCGGCTCGTCCAGGAGCGTCGCCGCGAGGATGCGGTCCACGCGGAAGGTGCGCGGCCCGCCGGCGCGGTGGCACCAGGACGCGAGGTAGGAGTGGTCACCGGTGGTCTGCAGCCGCACCGGGTCGATCTCCCGCTCGCTGGTGGCGTCGGAGCCGGACACGTAGCGGATCCGCAGTCGCCGCCGGGCACGCAGCGCCGTGCCGAGCGTCGCCACCACCTGGGGGTCACCGCCCGCGGCGAGCCGCACGTCCAGCGCGTCAGCCGCCTCACCGGTCGCGTCGGTGAGCTTCCTCAGCGCGGACTCCACCAGCTCGGACCGGGCCGGGTCCGTGGCCACCGCGTCCAGCTCCCGCATCGCGCGCAGCGCCGCGACGAGCGCGACCGCCTCGCTCGGACCCAGCCGCAACGGCCGCGTCATGCCCCGCGACTCCGTCAGCCGCACCACTCCCGACTCGATCGACTGCGCGTCGAAGTCGATCAGGTCGTCCGGCCAGTAGCCCGGCGTGCCCGACACCCACAGCGCGTCCACGTCGGCGTGGATCTGCGCGGGACTCACCCCGAACCGTGCCGCCAGCTGCGTGACCGGCACCGGCCCCGCACCGTCGAGATAGGCGACCAGCCCCAGCAGCCGCACCAACCGGTCGTCCGCGCGCTCAGCCACGCCCGCCTCCTCGTCCGCCCTCTCGTACGTCCCGTTCCCCCGGCCCGGCCACGGCACCCGGCTCCCCCGCCGCCGGCTCGCCGCCCTCCTCGCCGCCCTCCTCGTCACCGGCCCCCGCCTGCCCGATGCCGGTCCCGGCCGCCAGGCGCAGCCGGCGCAGCACCTCCTCGCGCAGCTCCGGCGGATCCAGCACCAGCACCGCCGCACCGTACCCGGCCAGGTGCGCGCCCATACCGTAGACGCTGCGGAACGGCACCTCCACGACGTCCCGCGGATCCTCCCTCGGGAAGGTGCGCCCCGCACCCGGCTCGTCGATCTGCTTGCCGCGCGTGCGCAGCTCGGCGGCCCGCTCGGGCCGGATCGCGAGCAGCGCCGTGCGCATCGGCACCTCCCGGGACCGGCCCAGCATCCGGTCGGTGTCCAGCCCGGGCGGCACCTCGAACGCGCCCGCCGGGCCGGACAGGCGCACGCGCCCCTCGATCCGCGACAGCCGGAACACGCGCGGCGCGTCCCGCTCCAGGTCGTGACACAGCAGGTACCAGCCACCGCCCCGCGCCGCGATCCGCCACGGCCACACCCGGCGCGTACGCACCTGACCGTCCGACGCCGCCCGGTACCGGAACGACGCCGCCCGCCGCTGCGAGATCGCCTCCAGCAGCGGCCCGTACGCGTCCCCCACCGCCCGCACCCGCGGCGCCAGCCCCGCCAGCACGTCCCCCGCCGAACCATCCGTCCCGCCCTCGACCGGCGCGCCCGCCGCCCGCAGCTTCACCAGCGCGCGCGTGATGTCCGTCCGCAACGTCTTGTCCGCCCAGAACTGCGCCGCCAGCGACAGCACACCCAGCTCCGCGGGCGTCAGGTCGATCTGACCCAGCGCGTACGCGTCCTGATCGATCCGGTACCCGACCTCGTCGGTGTGACCTCCCAGCCCCACCGTCGAGACCGGGATGCCCAGCGACCGCAGCGTGTCCTTGTCCCGCTCGAACATCCGGAAGAACGCGTCGTCGCTCGACGCGTCCGCATACCCCGCCACCGCCGCCCGCACCTGGGTACGCGTCATCGCCACATCGGTGTTCACCAGGGCGATCACCAGATTCAGCATGCGCTCGGCAGGATTCAGCGCAGGAGTCGGGTCAGGTGTCAGGTCAGGAGTCACGGCATCTGCGGGGGTAGCGGTCGAAGCGGGCATCGGCACAACGGTAGCCTCGGATGCGTGATCACGTGGCGCATCGGCACCGTTCTGTCCACAGGCAAGCGCTGGCGCGGCGCCACCGAACTCACCGTCACCCTCGACAGACCCCTCACCGAAACCCCCGGCGACACCCCCGTCCACGAGGTCCGCGCCCTCGCCTACACCCACCTCGTGGGCGACCCCGAACCCGGCGACGCCCTCCTGGTCAACGTCTCCGCCCTCGCCCGCGGCCTCGGCACCGGCGGCTACGCCCTCGTCGTCGGCCCCGCCTCCCGCCTCGGCGAACCTCTCACCGACCTGCCCGCCGACCCACCACCCGGCCCCGGCCACCTTGTCAAGGCCCGCTACACCCCCCTGCAGACCCTCGTGCTCGGCGTCGACGAACAGGAATCACCCCACCACGACACCCTCCGCGACGCCGACACCCTCGACGGCATGCCCGTCGTCACCGCCGACCTCCACTCCGCCCTGCCCGCCGTCATCGCCGGCACCCGCCACGCCGCCGCCCTCGCCGGACAACCCCCGCCCCGCATCGCCTACGTCATGACCGACGGCGGTGCCCTGCCCGCCGCGTTCTCCCGCACCGTCGCCGCCCTGCGCGAAGCCCAATGGCTCGACACGTGCATCACCGCCGGACAGGCCTACGGCGGCGACCTCGAGTCCGTCACCGTCCACACCGGCCTCCTCGCCGCCCACCACGTCGCCCACGCCGACATCGCCGTCGTCGTCCAGGGCCCCGGCAACCTCGGCACCGGCACCCGCTGGGGCTACTCCGGCGTCGCCGCCGGCGAAGCCGTCAACGCCACCGCCGCCCTCGGCGGACACCCCGTCGCCTCCCTGCGCGTCTCCGGCGCCGACCCCCGCCCCCGCCACCGCGGCATCTCCCACCACTCCCTGACCGCCTACGCACGCGTGGCGCTCGCGGCGGCCGACGTGCCCGTCCCGGACCCGGCACCGGGGGTGGAGGCGATGCCGGGGTGGGGCGGGGACCTCACGGAACGCGTCCGGGAGCAGGCGGCCACCCTGGCCGGTCGGCACCGCCTGATCGACGTGGCCGCCGACGACGCCCTGGTCGCCGTCCTGCGCACGTCCCCGGCGGGGCTGCGCACCATGGGCCGCGGCCTGGACGAGGACCCGGCGTCGTTCGTCGCCGCCGCCGTCGCCGGCATCCACGCCCAGCGGCTCGTCACCGGCCCCGCCACCGGCCCTGTCGACGGCCCCGCCACCCGCCCGGGCACACCCCCGGGCGCCCGCCCGGCCGCATGAGGCGGCCCGTGACCGCCACGGTCCTGCTGGTCCTGGTCGTCCTCGCGGCGGCCGCGGCCACGCCCTGGGTCGCCGCCCCGCCCCGGATGCCGGCGATCCTGCCCACGAACCCGGCCGATCTCCCGAGCATGCCGCCCGTGCCGACGGCGTCGCCGACCCCCGCCCCGCAGGAGTACCTGAACGACACCGCCCGGAACCTCATCGGGATCGCACTGCTCCTGGTGCTCCTCGCGCTGCTCGCCTGGATCGGCACGGTCATCGCCCGCCGCATGATCGACCGGTACCAGCCCGGGACCACCGTCCCCGAGGAGACGCCCGCACCCGGGGGAACCGTCACCGCGACCCCGGACGAGCTCACGGCCGCCGTGCAGGACGCCGTCGAACAGGCCCTGGCCGTCGTCGACCGGGCACGCGGGGTGCCGCGCGACGCCGTCGTCGCCGCCTGGGTCGCCCTCGAGGACGCCGCCGCGGCCCACGGCACCGAGCGGGACCCCGCCGACACCCCGACCGAGTTCACCGCCGCGCTCCTGGCCGCCACACCGGCACCCGCCGCCGACATCCGCACGCTGCGCGCCCTGTACCAGCGCGCCCGGTTCACCACCCGTCCCGTCACCGACGACGACGTGGCGGCGGCCCGCGCGGCGCTCGCCGGTATCGCCCGCGCGCTCGACCGGGCGGGTGCGCGATGACGCGGCCCGGGACGATCGTCGTCGCGGTGCTCCTGCTGCTCGGTGGCGCGGCCGCCGCGGTCACGGGCGCGCTGGAGTGGACCCACGCCCTCGCGGGCGCGGTCGTAGCCGCCACGCTGGTCGCGGTGTACCGGGACACCGCGACGGCCGCGGAGGACCCCGGCTGGCGGCATCCCCGCGGGGAGGCACGCCCCGGCGGCCGGCACGAGGTCTCGGACCTGGGCTGGTCCATGCTCGACGGCCGGGGCCGCGTCAGGGACCGGGTCGTACGCCGTGTCCGCGATCTCGCGGCCGCCCGGCTGCGCCGCGCCGGACGCGACCCCGCCAGCCTCGACGTCGACCTCGGCGTCGACCTGCGCGCCCGCCCCACCCTCCGCACCCTGGTGACCTGGCTCGACGCGATCGAACGCCTTCCCGACGCGCCCGACACCCCCGACGAAAGAGGGCCCCGCGCATGACCGACCCGCACACGCCGTCCGGCACCCTGCCCGACGTCCCGCCCCGCATCGACCCGATGCCCGCCGCCGACGTCGCCGCGCTGGCCGCCCGCGTGCTCGCCGAGGTGCGCACCGCCGTCGTCGGCATGACCGAGACCCTGCCGGTCGCGCTGGCCACCATCCTCGCCAGCGGGCACGTCCTGTTCGAGGACGTGCCCGGCCTCGGCAAGACCCTGGCCGCCCGCTCCCTGGCGAGCGCGCTCGGCCTGGACTTCGCCCGCCTCCAGTGCACCCCGGACCTGCTGCCCAGCGACATCACCGGCTCCGCCGTCTTCGACCCCGGCACCCGCACCTTCGAGTTCCGGCCCGGCCCCGTGTTCACCGGCCTGTTCCTCGCCGACGAGATCAACCGCACCGCACCCAAGACCCAGTCCGCCCTGCTGGAGGCCATGGCCGAACGACAGGTCTCCGTCGAGGGCACCAGCCACCCCCTGCCGAGCCCCTTCCACGTGCTGGCCACCTCCAACCCCGTCGAGTACGAGGGCACCTACCCGCTGCCCGAGGCGCAGCTCGACCGGTTCATGGTCCGCCTCGCCATCGGCTACCCCGACCCCGGCCAGGAGAGCGACATCGTCCTGAACCGGCTCGCCCGCCGCGCCGAGGCCGCGCCCGTCGCCCGCGTCACCGACCCCGCCACGGTCCTCGCCATGCAGGCGGGGGTCGAGACCGTCGAGGTCGACCCCGACGTCGTGCGCTACTGCGTCGACCTCGTCGCCGCCACCCGCGCCCACCAGGCCCTCGAGGTCGGCGCCTCGCCCCGCGGATCAGCCAACCTCGTCCTCGTCGCCCGCGCCCTGGCCGTCATCGAGGGCCGCGACCACGTCCTGCCCGAGGACGTCAAACGCGTCGCAGTACCCGTCCTCGCCCACCGACTCACCCTCACCCCCGACGCCTGGGCCCAGGCCACCCGCCCCGAGGACATCGTCACCGGACTCCTGCGCACCGTCCCCACCCCCGCCGCCACCCGGACCGGCCCGTGACCCCGCCCCAGACCCCGCCCGCCTGGACCGCCACCACCACCCGCCGCGCCGGCCTCGTCACCGGCGTCGTCCTGCTCGCCGCCGCCACCCTCGCCGCACGACCCGACATCGCCCTCCTCGCCGTCCCCGTCCTCCTGACCACCCTCTGGTCCGGCACCGGCCCCCGCCAGGCCACCACCGCCCACCTCCACGAACCCGACGGCGAGACCCGCGCCGGAGAACTCACCGCCACCCTCACCCTCCACCCCGCCACCCACGCCACCCTCACCCACCTCCGCGTCACCGCACCCGGCCACCGCGAGACCCAGACCGTCCTCGCCACCCCCCACCCCCGCGACATCCCCCTCCGACTCACCTCCGTCCGCACCGGCCCCCAGGACACCTTCGACATCGCCCTGCGCGCCTACGACACCACCGGCGTCTGGGAACAACCGCAGACCGACCTCCACGCCCGCCCCCGCCTCGTCCTGCCCGGCACCACACCACTCGGCCCCGTCCCCCTCCCCGACGCCCTCCGCGGACTCACCGGACCCCACACCTCCCGCCGCCTCGGCGACGGCACCGAACTACGCGACATCCACCCCTTCCGACCCGGCGACCGCCTGCGCCGCATCGACTGGCGCGCCACCGCACGCCGCTCCCCCGACCTCGACCACCTGTACGTCCGGCGCACCCACGCCACCGCCGAGGCCACCGCCATGCTCGTCCTCGACTCCCGCGACGACGTCGGACCCGACATCCGCACCTGGCGCGGCCACGGCACCCGCCGCCGCGACGAAGCCACCTCCCTCGACCTCGCCCGCCACGCCGCCGCCTCCATCGCCCGCCAACTCCTCGAGACCGGCGACCGCGTCGCCATGGAAGACCTCGCCCGACGACGACGCCCCGTCCCACCCGCCTCCGGACGCCGCCACCTGCGCCGCCTCACCCACGGCCTCGCCCTCGCCCACCCCGTCAGCGACCGCGCCGCCAGCCACACCCTCCGCCCACCCCAGATCCCCGCCGGCGCCATCGTCTACCTCTTCACCACCCTCCTCGACGACGACACCACCCGCCTCGTCCACGCCTGGCGCACCCTCGGCCACCCCGTCGTCGTCATCGACACCCTCCCCGCACTCCACCCCATCCACCTCCCCCACCACCGCATCGCCTGGCGCATCACCCGCCTCGAACGCGACGACCGCATCACCGCCCTGCGCCGATCCGGCACACCCGTCGTCCACTGGGCCGGCCACACCACCGCCGCCCGCACCCGGCTCCACGCCCTCGCACGAACCCACCGCCGCCGACCCGCCGGGAGGACGACATGAACACCCCCCGCAGACCCCACCGCCGCCGGACCCCGCCCGCCGACGCCCGCCCCGGCGGACCCGGCCTGCGCGACGCACCCCTCCCCCGCGTCACCACCACCACCGGCCCCACCCTCCCCGGCTGGCTCTTCCCCCTCGCCCAGACCCTCACCGCCGCCCCACTCCTCGCCACCGCCGCACCCACCACCTGGCTCGACCACGGCCTCTTCCTCACCACCCTCGCCGCCCTCACCGCCCTCGTCCTCCTCCGACCCACCGCCGGCACCGCCGGCCTCCTGCTCACCACCACCGGAGCACTCCTGTGGATCTCCGGCGACGGCCCCCTCGACCCCCGCGCACTCTGGCTCGCCCCCACCGGCTACCTCCTGTGGCGCGCCACCTGGTGGGCCGCACACGTCCCACCCACCGCCCGCGTCGAGACCGCCGCGGCGCTCGCGGGATGGCGGCGGGCCGTCGTCGTCCTGGGCGCGACGGAACTCCTGGCGGTGGCAGCCTGGGCCGTCACGACGCTCCCGGGGGCGGGCGCGGCGATCCTGGTGGGCGCGCTGGCCCTGGCGGCGCTGACGTTCCTGGCCCTCCCACGAGACGCCGGAGGCGCTCCCGTCAGGGGACCGGGGTGAAGTCCCGGGCGCCCAGGTACTCGGGGCGGCGCGGCTTGCCGGTGAACGGCTCGACGGGCTCGTTCTCGACCGAGTTGTACACGAAGTAGAGCGTCGAGCTCGGGTACGGGGAGATGTTGCCGCCGGATCCGTGCATGCTGTTGCAGTCGAACAGCACCGCGCTGCCGGGGACGCCCTCGAGCACCTCGATGCCGTGCCGGTCGGCGAGCTGGGCCAGCGCGGCCGGGCTCGGCGTGCCGGACCCGTGCATGTCGAGGAGCGCCTTCTCCTCCTGGGTGGGCACGATGTCGCCGCACGACACGTAGGTCGTGTGGGAACCGGGCATGATCATCAGCGGGCTGTTGAACGAGTGGAACTCGCTCAGCGAGATCGTGAAGCTCACCGCGCGCATGCGGGGCATCCCGTCCTCGGCGTGCCACGTCTCGAAGTCCGAGTGCCAGTACACGTCGTCGCCGGTGAGCCCGGGCTTGGAGTTCGCCCCGCTCTGGTGGATGTACACGTCGCTGCCGAGGATCTGGCGGGCGCGGTCCACCAGGCGAGGGTCGTGCGCGACGTCGCGGAACACCTCGCTGGTGCGGTGGACGCCGAAGATGGAGCGCACCTCCTCGCGGGAGGGCTCCACGATCGTGCTGTCCTGCGCGAGGATCTCAGGGTCGCAGGACATGCGCTCGAACTCGTCGCCGAGCTCGGCCACCTCGGCAGGGCTGAGGAACTCGTCGAACGTGAGGTAGCCGTTCGCGGCGAAGTCCTCCAGCTCGGGCTCGTCGAGCGGGCCGTCGTCAGCGGTGCCGTGGACCACGAAGTCTTCCCGCGGCATCAGGAGGAACTCACCCCCCGTTCGTGTGGGATAGACGTCAGCGATCTTCTCGCTCGACTGGGTCATGTGCGTTCTCCTCCTGGACTGGAACGGGCGCAGTGCTCGCCGGGCGGGTGGACGGCTCCGGCGAGCACGGCAGGTCTCAGGCGCCGGGCGTCGGTTCGTCCTCCGTGATCAGGGGGTAGACGCCGTTCTCGTCGTGCACCTCGCGGCCGGTGACCGGGGGGTTGAACACGCACGCCATGCGCAGGTCGGTCTTGGCGCGGACCGTGTGCTTCTCGTTGCCGTCGAGCAGGTAGCACATGCCGTCCCGGATCGGGTGGACCTCTCCGGTCTCGCGGTTGACGAGCTCGCCCTCGCCGCCGACGCAGTACACCGACTCGATGTGGTTCGCGTACCAGAAGTCGCTCTCGGTCCCGGCGTACAGGATCGTCTCGTGGAAGGAGAAGCCGACGCCCTCCTTGGCCAGGACGATGCGGCGGCTGCGCCAGTTCCCGTTCTCCGGGGTGACGTCGCGGTCGGTGCCGTCGAGGTCCTCGACGTAGGTGATCTTCACGGCGGGTGTTCTCGTTTCTGCGGTTCGGGGCGGAGCCGGTGCGGCCCCGCCGGGGAATGCTGCCGGGGACGACGGCGGACCCGGGGCCCGCCGTCGTCGGTTCGCGTGATGGAGCCCGCGGCCTCAGGCGACGGTCTCGACGGGAGTCCCGAGCACGTCGGCGGTGGCGCCGGCGATGATGCCGAGCCCGCGCCGGACCTCCTCGGAGGTGATGGTCAGCGGCGGCATCGTCTTGAGGACCTCGCTCTCGGGGCCGGACGTCTCCACCAGCAGCCCGCGCTGGAACGCCGCCGCGGCGATCTTCCCGGCGGCCTCCTTGTCCGGGAACTCGATGCCGGTGAGCATGCCGCGGCCCTTGACCACGGCGTTCTCGTAGCCGTCCGCGATCTGCTGCAGGCCGTCCCGCAGCTCGGCGGCACGTTCCCGGACCTGCTTCTCGAAGGCGTCGTCGGCCCAGAACTTCTTCAGCGCGGCCGCGCCGGTCACGAATGCCGGGTTGTGGCCGCGGAACGTGCCGTTGTGCTCGCCGGGCTCCCACTGGTCGAGGTCGGGGCGCACCAGGGTGAGGGCCATGGGCAGGCCGTAGCCGGACAGGGCCTTGGACAGGCACACGATGTCGGGGGTGATGCCGGCTTCCTCGAAGCTGAAGTAGGTGCCGGTCCGGCCGACGCCGGCCTGCACGTCGTCGACGATCAGCAGGATCTCGTGCGCCTTGCACAGGTCCGCCAGCGCGCGCAGCCACTCGGGGCGGGCGGCGTTCAGGCCGCCCTCGCCCTGGACGGTCTCCACGATGATCGCGGCCGGCAGGTCGACGCCGGAACCGCTGTCCTCGAGCACGCGCTCCAGCCAGAGGAAGTCCTCGACGGCACCCGAGAAGTAGTTGTCGTACGGAATCTTCGAGGTGTTGGTCAGGGGAAGACCGGCGCCCTGGCGCTTCATCGAGTTGCCCGTCACCGACAGCGCACCGAGCGTCATGCCGTGGAACGCGTTCGTGAACGACAGGATGTGCTGGCGCCCGGTCACCTTGCGGGCGAGCTTGAGCGCGCTCTCGACCGAGTTGGTGCCCGTCGGGCCGGGGAACATCACCTTGTAGTCGAGGCCCCGGGGCCGCAGGACGTAGTCCCGGAAGTTCGCGAGGAACTCCCGCTTGGCGACGGTGTGCATGTCGAGGGAGTGCACGATCGCGCCGGAGCGCAGGTAGTCGATCAGCGGCTCGGTGAGCTCGGGGTGGTTGTGCCCGTAGTTCAACACGCCGGCACCGGCGAAGAAGTCGAGGTACTCCCTCCCGTCCTCCGTCGTGACCGTGGATCCCTCCGCGGTCGCGAGCACGACCGGCCAGTTCCTGCAGTAGCTGCGGACCTGCGATTCGAGCTCGTCGAAGATGGTGGTCTGGGACATGGGGTATCGCTCCCGGGCATGGTTGTCACCGCGGTCTGCGCCGTGCGGCAGCCGACGGTAGGTCTCGTGTGGATCGAGCGTGAGGGGTCGAGGATGGTTGTCAGGCCGCTGGAGCGACCGGGCCGATACGGAACAGGTGCTCCGTGTCGTGCCCTCCTCCGAGGATCTCCTCGGTGAAGAGGGGCGTGCGTTCGACGGCGGCGCCACGCGCCTGCGCGAACGAGGTGAACAGTGCGATCGACGCCGCGTTGTCCGCGGTGATGGTGGTCTCCAGATGTGTGCACCGTGGCGCGGCGGAGACCACGTGGTCGAGCATCCTGGCGGCCAGCCGACGCCCGCGGAACGCGGCGTCGACCGCGACCTGCCACACCATCAGCGTGGTGGGCTCGTCGGGACGGACGTAGCCGGTGAGAAAACCGGCCGGCTGTCCGTCGACCGTCGCGATCACCGACGTGGCGGCGAAGTCACGGGCCCACAGCACATAGGCGTAGGACGAATTGAGATCGAGCGTCCTGGAATCCCTGGCGATCCGCCACATGGCGGAACCGTCGTGGATGGTGGGCTCCTTCAGTCCCACGTCCTCGCTGGTCCGTGCTTCGTTATGGTCTTCGTCGGAGGGCTGCATCGCCCATCAACCGTAACGGACTTTATTGACACTGTCATGTCGCCGTCACAATTCGGCAACAAGATGTGGGCGATCCCACGGCTCGAATCGTTATTGTTCCCCTGTGATCGCCAACCACCGCGGCAGCGGCTCAACAATCCGGCCCTACCAGCCCAATGACCGGGATTCCGTCACGGAGATCTGCGTCCGGACGGCGGCCGGCGGGCAGGACGCCCGGGGCATCTACTCCGACGACATGCTGATGCCCGAGGTGTACTGCCTGCCGTACGTGACGTACGCGCCGGACCTGGCATGGGTGGTGGACGACGGCGGGGCGGGACACCCTGCCGGTGCACCGGCAGGGGGTTCGGGCGGCGTCGTCGGCTACGTCGTCGCCGTGGCCGACACGCGCGAGTTCGTCGACTGGTACGAGACCGAGTGGGCACCGGGCTTCCGCGCCCGGCACCCCCGGCCCGGACCGATGGGCCGGGACTACCGGTACACCGAGGAGGCGCTGGTCCGCGACGGCGGCGACCCGGGCCGCATGCTGCGCGGGATCACCCCGGCAGAACTGGCGGACCACCCGGCGCACCTGCACATCGACCTGCTGCCGGAGGGACAGCGCCGAGGCCTGGGCCGTCGCCTGCTGGACACGCTGCGCGCAGCCTTGGCCGAGCGTGGTGTCCCGGGGGTGCACCTGGGCATGGACCCGGCGAACACGGGAGCCCGGGCCTTCTACGACGCCTACGGCTTCCACGAGCTGCCGTCCCACCGTCCGGACACGCCGCTGCTGGGCATCAGGACCCGCTGAGGCGCGTCGACGAGCAGACCCACCTGACGACGCGCGAACCCGCCCCGGCGAGAAGGCACTCGCGGGCTAACGTGCCGCGGCGCCCCGCGGCACGCCCTCCGCCACGACGCCCTCCTCCCCCGCACCCGACTCCGTCCAGGCGCGGCGGACCTGCTCGAAGCGGGTCGGCAGCGGGGGCCGGGTCGCGCCGTACCTGGCGTTGGTGCGATGCACGAACCGCCGCCACGAGAGCACCAGCCCTTGCCGCGTGATCGGCAGGCCGCTCGCCACCGTGGTGCCGTTGTCGTGCGTGTGGTGCACGGTGAGCAGCAGTGCCCGCGGGACCGAACCCTCCAGCTCCACGGCCAGTTCCTCACGCACCGACATCCAGTGCCGGAGCAGCACCACCAGGTCCGCCGGCAGGCGATGCCGGCGCAGCACGCGGTGCTTGCCGTGCCGGACGGTGGCGACCCCCTCGCCCGCGCGCGCCGCCTCGGGCCCGAGATCGAGATCTTCCACCCGCATGCGCAGCAGATCGCCGTAGCGCGCGCCGGTGGCCCTGACCAGCCCCGTGATCACGGCCAGCCGAGCGGTCTCCGGCTTCGCGTCCGGGCGCATCGCCTCGGACGCCAGCTCGCGCCACACCCACTCGGCCTCCTCGAGCGTGACGGGCGGGCGCGGGTAGCGGGGTTCCGCGGTGGGGTTCTGTTCGTCCGGAGCTGTGGGCGGTGCGGGTGCATCGTTGCCGGTCATGGTGTGTAGCATAGCGCTTGGCACACTATTAATCGAGGAGCTGTCGAGGCGCGTCGAGAAGAGGTGGCCACCCCGGGCGCCGTCGTCGGCCCCCGGCACTCACGTAGGCTCGTCGCCGTGACCGAGCCCGCCCTTCCTCGCACCCTGGCCCGCCCGGTCGACCGCGAGCTGGTGACCAAGAAGTCGCGCTTCCTCGCCCACCTGGAACCGGTCGCCGACGGCGCGGCGGCGGACGCCGTCGTCGGCCGCATCAGGAAGGAGTTCTGGGACGCCCGTCACCACTGCGTGGCGATGGTGCTCGGGCCCCGGGCTGACCGGGCCCGCTCCTCCGACGACGGCGAACCCTCGGGCACCGCGGGCGTCCCGATGCTGGAGGTCCTCAGGCACCGCCACGTGACCGACGTCGTCGCCGTCGTGACCCGGTACTTCGGCGGGGTGAAACTCGGCGCGGGCGGGCTGGTGCGGGCGTACTCGGGTGCGGTCGCGGCGGCGCTCGACATCGCCGACGCCACGGGCGCGATGCTGCGGCGCGAGGTCCTGCACGAGATCGAGGTGGCGGTGCCGCACTCGGACGCCGGCCGGATCGACAACCTGCTGCGGGACTGGGCGGGATCCCACGGCTCGGTCGTGCAGGATCCCGTGTACGACGACGTCGCCCGGCTGCGGCTGCTCGTCCCCGGCGCCCACCTGGACGCGCTGCACGCCGACCTCGCGGCCGCGTCGGCGGGGAGCCTCTCCCCCGGCGTCGGCGACAGCCGTGTGGTGGACGTGCCGAGTTAGCTCGCCCGGCGCGTGCTCCCGGCGCTGCTCGCCGGGGCGTGGGCTGTGCGCGCAGGGAACGACTTCCTGCGGTGACGTCCCGGGCCGGGTCGACGTCCCGGGCCGGGTCGACGTCCCGGGCCGGGTCGACGTCCCGGGCCGGGCCGACGGCGTGGGGCTGCGCGTGTGAGGGCTGACGGCTGTCGGTGAGCCCGGCTACCGTTCGTGCCCGGAGGCCGGGCTCGGCTGCTGTTCGGGCTCGGGCGCCCGATCCGGCCGTATCTCGATCCGCTGTTCCTCGATCCCGCCGAGCGGTGGTGCGGCTGCCGGGAGGTGCTGGCGCTTCTCCTGAATCCGGCCCCTGACCTGCGGTGCGGATGTGTACCGACCCGAGGTGAGGGTTATCCACAGATTGGATGCCCCGGTGGCGGAACGCACCTGTCAACCATAGGATCGAACATGTAACCGTGACCTAGAGACCGGTGGCGAACGCAGCTGGTGCTCTCCGCAGGCAGACGAGCAGGCAGACGAGGGGGTGCGTACCGATGCAGGGTCCGGTGTTCCGTGACCACGGGATGTTCGACGACGGAGTGTTCGACGACGGCGCTGCGCGCACTCCTGGTTCCTTCGATCTCCGCTCTCCCGACTCCTGCGCACCAGACCCGTGCGCACCCGGCGCGTTCGAGGATGTGGAGGTGGTGGACGAGTTCGGTCTGCCGGTCCTGCCGCCGGAGCACACGGAGGCGGAGCTCGCGCGAATCCTGGCGACGAACCCGATGGACGATCCGGGGATCGCGGCCCATGCCGCACCATGGGAGCGCACCGGCCCGGACGGTCTGCCGGGCGAGACTCTGGATCCGGTCGATGTCCTGCTGGAGGAGGTGACGCGGCAGGCCCCGGACCCGATACCGGCCGCGGCGTTGCGCGACCTCACGCGGCCGGACCGGCTGGACCACCTGGCCGAGGAGGAGCTGCGCCACGTGGTGGCGGGCTGGGAGCGACTGATCTCCTGGGCCCGGGCCGGTCAGGCCAGCGCCGCGCGGGAACTGTTCGCGCGCACCGACGGCCCGCTGGCGCGGGACTCGGTGGCCGGGGAGATCACCGGTGAACTGCACGTCACCACCCATGAGGCGTGGCAGATCGCGATGCGGGGCGAGGGCACGGGCCTGTACCCGCAGCTGGCCGACGCGCTGGCCGCGGGACGGATCGATGCGAAGAAGACCGACACGTTCCTGCGTGCCGGCGCCGACCTGACCCCGCACGAGCGCGGTGAAGCTATCGACGACCTGCTCCCGGTCGCGCCGAAGCGCACCTGGAAGTGGATCAGCGAACAGCTGAACGCCCGCGCCGCCGGCCTGCACGGCACCAAGGCTCGCCGTCGCGATGTCACCGACCGCTGCAACGTGTGGGCCGAACAGGTCGGCCCCGGCCGCGGACGGATCGTCGCGGACCTGCCGGTCACCGACGCCGCGCTGACGTTCAACGCCGTCCAGGCCGCTGCCAAGGCCCTCAAGGACACCCCGGGCGAGACCCGGCCCCTGGGCGCGCTGCGTGCCGCCGCGTTCACCGCACTGGTGACCGGACGCCTCGTGCTGCCCTGCCCCGACCACGACACCGACGACCAGCCCGGCAACAAGCCGGGCGACGAGCCCGACAACGATAACCACACCGACAACCACACCGACGGTGCCGGTGATGGTGAGGGCATGCTCGTCACGCCGCCCAGCCTGGTCGCACCGGTCCTCGACACAGACCTGGTCCCCGTCCCCGAGGACCCGGACGGCGTACACCTGACCGGCCCCGCGACCGGCCCGGCAACCAGCCCAGTGACGAGCCCGGCGGCCGGTCCGGCAGGCACGCGCCTGCGCGTGATCGACGTCCCGGCAACGGTCCACGTGACCGTGGCGGCCACCATGCTCCTGGACCCCGCGGACACGACTCCGGGCATCCTGGACGGCATCGGCCCCGTCCCCGCCGACGACGCCGCACGCATCGCGGCCGACGGCACCTGGCGCCGCCTGCTGACCGACCCCGTCACCGGCGTCCTGACGGACTACTCGACCCGCACCTACACCCCCGGCAGCATCCTGCGCGCCGCCGTCGGCGCACGGGATGGCACCTGCCGATTCCCCGGCTGCGACCGGCCCGCCACCACCGGCGGCAGACCTGCCACCGACCTCGACCACATCGAGCCCTTCGACAAGGACCATCGCTGCCGACCCGGCGAACCCGGCCAGACACGAGCTACGAACCTGCACCCGTTGTGCAGAAAACACCACAACCTGAAGACGCATGCGACCTGGCAGGTCACCCGTGATCCCGACACCGGGATCACCCGCTGGACCGCACCCAGGGGTGCCACCATCCCCGTCGAACCCGCGATCGTCGACCCCGTCATCCGCTACGCACGCGCGCACGGCCTCACGATCGCGCAACCACCGCAAGACCGATCACCGGAAGGACAGGACATCGCCGCTCAAGACGACAGAGGCGACCAACGCCCACCGTTCTAGCCGCGCCCAAGAAACGCGACGCCGGCCCCCGATCACGACCCGTCACCATCACCACTACCATCTGACCCCTGGCCGCGACAGCCAACCGAACGGCGTCTGTTCCGGCCGGCACGCAGGTCGCTCGGGCAAGCCGTCGATCTGCCGATCGGACGAGACTGCTCAGGCGACCCGTCCCGGTGCCTGCGCGACCGGCGGCAGCGGGCAGTGGAGCATGGCGCAGATCGTGCGCAGCAGTTCGAGCTCGGAGACCGTCATCCGGCCGTCGTGGCCGATCACCGTCACGACCGCCTCGATCAACTGCTGCTTGGCGTGCGCGGGCATGCCGTCGAGCGCACCCCAGGTGTGCTCCAGAGCGACGACGCCGGCGGCAGGTGGGGCGTACGCGACCCCCCGCCAGTCGCCGGGTAGCCGCCCGAGCCCGGCGGCGAACGCTCGCGCAGCCGGCCTGGCGTCGTCGTGCCCGCTGTCGTCGTGCCCCGCGTCCGCGAGCACGGCGAGCAGTGTGGCGGTCGCTGTCCTGGCCGCCGCGACGGAGTACCGCTGCCCCGCCCAGGACGGGCGGTGGTGGCGCGCCTCGTGGAGTTGTTCGTGCAGCAGGCGCGACAGGCAGTACTCGACGACGTCCAGCCGCCCGTCCGCCGCGATCATGTCGTGCAGCGTGGCCATGATGGCGTCCTGCTGCTCGGGCGTGCGTCGCTGCAGCGCCGGGAACGCCAGCTCCGCGAGGGGCAGGCGCAGCTCGGGAGGCAGTCCGGTCAGCGCCTGCCCGGCCCGCCGCACCTCGTCGGCCGCGGCCTCGCCGAAGTGGCGCCCCACGGCTGCGAGCTGTGCCGCCCGCACGTCCGGGTGCGCGGACAGGACCAGCGCGAGCACCAGCGACACCGAGCCCTCGGTCTCGTGCGCGGACACCCGCAGATGCTCGGGGATCCGATCGAGCAGCCGGCCGGCACGGTCGAGCGCGTCGGGCTCGACGCCGCCGATCGCGGCGACCACGGCGGCAGGGTCGGCGGCCGCCCCGAGACCCGCTCCGGCGGGCGTCCGTGGCTCACCCGGCGCCCGGCTTCCCGGCGCCTGCGCCCCACCCGGGACGTGCCCCCGCCCCGGTGTCCCCGACCCCGACTGCCCCGACACCCGCGTGGACCCGTCGGCGAGCCCCATCGCCCGGTCCTCCGCCGCGCCCGACGGCGGCCTGGTCGCCCACTGCCGTCGCAACTGCTCCAGTTCCTCCGGCCGCGTGTTCGGCTCCAGCACGCGGATGCGATCGATCAGCGGCGGGTGCGTGGCCAGCATCTGCCCCTTGAGCCCCTTCGCGGAGCCGAACAGCATGTGGCCGACCTCGTCGGCCCGGGGATTGCGGACCGCCGAGCTCTCCTTCAGGCCGGCGATCTTCTTCAGCGCCCCGACGAGCCCCGCCGTCTGCCGGGTGTACTGGACCGCGGTCGCGTCGGCCAGGTACTCCCGCTGCCGCGAGACCGCCGCCTGGATGATGCGTCCGACGCCCATCCCGATCGCACCGGCGATGATCAGCGCCAGGCCGATCAGCGGCGTCGGGTTGCGGTTGCCACCGCGCACCAGCGTCAGTACGCGCCCGACGACGAACAGCACCAGCAGCCCGAACAGCAGCCCCATCAGCTTGATGTTGAGGCGCATGTCGCCGTTGACGACGTGGCTGAACTCGTGCGCGATCACGCCCTGCAACTCGTCGCGGTTGAGCCGGTCCAGGGACCCGCGCGTGACTGCGACGGCCGCGTCCGCCGGCGACCACCCGGCGGCGAACGCGTTGATGCCGCGCTCCTTCTCGAGCACGTACAGGGCGGGCACCGGCGTCCCGGACGCGATCGCGATCTCTTCCACCACGTTGCGCAGGCGCCGCAGGTCAGGGTCCCGGGTGTCCGGCGGCACCGCCGTGCCGCCGAGCGACTCCGCGACGCGCGCTCCCCCGCCACGACGCAGCGAGATCGACTTGAACAGCGACGACAGCCCGATGAGCGCGACCGTGAGGACACTCGCCACGACCAGGGCCGTCACGACGGTCTCGGCCGGGGATCCGACACCGATGACGAACCAGACGGCGAGGTCGACGACGGCGACCGTGCCGGCGACGGCGAGCGCGAACAGGACGACGAGCCGGACGGAGATGCGGCGGACCTGCCGTTGCCGCTCGAAGAAGTTCATGCGGTGCTCAGGCGGGGTAGTCGGGCAGGTCGAGGTCCACCTGCGGGGCCTCGCGCTGTGCCGGGTCCTCGATCTCGAAGAGGGCCGCCTCCGCGAAGCCGAACGGGCCGGCGAGGAGGCTTGCGGGGAACACCTCGCGCTTGTTGTTGTAGAACATCACGCCGTCGTTGTAGGCCTGGCGGGCGAACGCCACCTTGTTCTCGGTGGAGCGGAGGTCCTCCATCGCCTGCAGCAGCGCCTGGTTGGCCTTGAGATCGGGGTAGCTCTCGGTGAGGGCGATGAACCGGCCCATGGCCTGGGTCAGCATGTTCTCGCCCTCGGCGAGCGCCTGCATGGCGGCGGGATCGCCGGGGGCGGCGGAGGCGGCGGACTGGGCGTTCACCGCCTGGGACCGCGCCTGGATGACGGCCTCGAGCGTGGAGCGCTCGTGGACGAGCGAGCCCTTGGCGAGCTGGACGATGTTGGGGATGAGGTCGTGGCGTCGCTTGACCTGGACGTCGACCTGGGCCCAGGCGTTCTTGTAGGCGTTGCGGGCCCGGACGAGGCCGTTGTAGATCCCGGCCACCCACAACGCCAGCACGATGACGACGACGATGACGATCGCCAGCACGATGATTGTTCCGATGTCCATGACCGCTCTTCTCACTCGTCTCCGGCACGTTTCGGGCTCGCGGCCAACGTATACCAGGAGACCGACAGCGGTCCCGCAATGTGCGGGACCGCTGTCCGCGGGGCGTCCGGCCCGGTCACTCGATGCCGTCGGGCCCCACGGTGGCGCCGTCGGGCACCCGGCCCGCCGCCCCGCCGGACGGTTCGGCCAGCGCCGCCTTCCCGACCGCGGTCACGTCGGAGCCGAACGTCCAGTCGCCGGCGACCGTGAGCGACTCCGCGTCCGCCAGCGACGGCGCGCCGGCCTCGAACCGGGCCGTGAAGTCGTCGATGAGCTTGTAGTAGCGCTTGTCCAGGTCGACGAGGGGCGCGGACTCGCCGGCCGCGGCGTCGAACGTCGCGTTCAGCCGGAAGTCCTCGCCCAGGGTGTACACGTCGGAGCGGAGCAGCAGCAGGTCGTTCGTCGTCTTGACCGGGAGGAAGCGGCTGCGGGGAACCTCGATCGCCGTCGCGCCCTCGAAGACGCGGACGGCCGCGCCCATCGCGGACTCGATCTGTACCACCGCGGGCGAGGAGGCGTCCGACGGGTCGACCGTCTTCTCGTTGCGGATGAGGGGGAGCTCCAGCACGCCGCCGGTGCGGTCCAGCTCCGCGCCGAGCGCCTCGAGGTCGAACCAGAGGTTGTTGGTGTGGAAGTACGGGTGGCGCCCGGCGTCCAGCGCGAAGGCCATGTCGTCGGGGTGGGTCTGGGCGGTCTCGCGCTGGACGATGCGGCCGTCGGACCGGCGGCGCACGAGCTGCCCGCCCTTGACGTCGGCGGGCGTCTTGGCGCACATCTCCGCGGCGTAGGGTGCGCCGGAGGCGGCGAACCAGCCCGCGATGTCGGCGTCGGGTGCGGCCCCCAGGTTGTCGGAGTTGGAGACGGACAGATACCGGAAACCGGCGTCGAGCAGCCGGGTGACGATGCCGTTGGCGTGCAGGGCGGCGTAGAGGTCGCCGTGACCGGGCGGGCACCATTCGAGCGTCGGGTCCGCGTCCCAGCGGACGGGCTCGAGGGTGTCGGCGAGCAGCTTGGGCTCGCGGTTCTGGAGGAAGTCCAGCGGCAGGCCGTCGACGGCGAGGTCGGGGTACCTGCCGAGTGCCGCGAGTGTGTCGTCGCTGGTCCGGAACGAGTCCATGAGGATGAGCGGGAGGCGCGCGCCGGTCGCCCGGCGCGCGGCCCGGATCTGCCCGGCGATGATGTCGAGGAAGCTCAGGACCGTGCCGTCCGCCGCGACCCGGACCGGCAGGAGGCTCTTGGCGCGGTCCATGCCCATGGAGGTGCCGAGGCCGCCGTTGAGCTTGCAGACGGCCGTCCGGCCGAGGGCCTCGGCGGCCGCGCCGGGGTCGATGTCGAGGTCGGCGTGGCGCGGGATGCCGGTGAGGGGTTCGACGTCGTCCTCGCGGATGAGGCCGGTCTCGCCGGAGGTCAGGATCCCGTAGAACCTCGTGAACGTCTCGATGGCCGCGGGCGCCACGCCCGCCTCCGTCATCTTGTCCCGTGCCTGCTGGAGGCCGTGCGGCTGTGCGGTCGCGTCGCTCATGGCGCCAGGTTATGCGACGGGCGGCCGGGTCACGCGAACCGTCCGGGATCCCCGGCGCCCTCGCGGACGATCTCGGGGTAGCCGCCCGACCAGTCGACCACCGTCGTGGGTTCGGCGGCCCCGGTCTCGCCGTCGTCCAGGACCACGTCCACGACCCTGTCGAGGGTCTCCTTCACCGCGTACCCGTCCACCATCGGCTCGGTCTCGCCGGGCAGGATGAGGGTCGAGGACAGCAGCGGCTCGCCGAGCTCGCGCAGCAGGGCGGCGACGACGCGATGGTCGGGGATGCGCACGCCGACCGTCTTCTTCCTCGGGTGGGCGAGGCGGCGCGGCACCTCGGCGGTGGCGGGCAGGATGAAGGTGTAGGGGCCGGGCGTGGCGGCCTTGATCGCGCGGAACGCGCTGTTGTCGAGCTTGACGAGCCGGCCCATCTGGGCGAAGTCGGCGCACACCAGCGTGAAGTGGTGGTGGGCGTCGAGGCGGCGGATCTCCCGGATCCGCCCGACGGCGTCGTGGTTGCCGATACCCGCCCCGAGGGCGTAGCCGGAGTCGGTCGGGTAGGCCACGAGGCCGGCGTCGCGGAGCGTGGCGACGGTCCGGGCGATGTTGCGCGGCTGCGGGTCTCTCGGGTGGACCTCGAGGTAGCTGGCCATGGGGCGACGCTACTCCCCGGGTGAGCCGTTCGTCTCAGGCGAGCGGTGTCGCCGCGGGTTCCCCGAGGGCCCGGCGGAGTTCGGCGCCGGACGCGTTGCCGCCGCTGCAGACGACCCCGACGCGCCGTCCCGCGAAGCGTTCGGGGTACCGGACGACGGCGGCCAGCGCGGCCGCGCCCGCCCCCTCGGCGACGGTGCGGGCCGCGGTGAGGTAGGAGTACTGGGCGGCGGAGATCTCGTCGTCCGACACGAGCAGGAAGTCGGCGAGGTGCTCGCGCAGGACCGACTGGGTGAGGCTGAAGCCCGCCCCGGTCGCGAGCCCTTCGGCGCGGGTCGCGGCGGGCCGCTCGACGAGCTCGCCGCACCGCCAGGAGTCGTGTGCGGCGGGCGCGGCGTCGGACTGCACGCCGATCACCTCGAGGTGCGGCGCGATCGCCGCGGCGACGAGGCACGCGGCGGCCGCGCCCGAGCCGCCGCCGACGGGGACGACGAGCGCGTCGAGGTCCGGTGTCTGCTGCAACAGCTCGAGGTAGCCGGTGGCGACGCCGGCGACGAGGGCCGGCTCGTTGGCGGCCGACACGAGCCGGGCTCCGTCTCGGGCGGCGAGGTGCGCGGCGTGGCCGGCGGCCTCGGTGAGCGACCGGCCGGCGAGCTCGAGGCGCGCGCCGAGCGCCCGCACAGCGCGTACCTTGAGCGGGTTCGGCGGCGTCGGGCCGGCCGGCATGACGATCGTGGCCGGCGCGCCGGTGTGCCGTGCGGCGTACGCCTGCGCCTGGGCATGGTTCCCGGTGGAGTAGGCGACCACGCCGCGCTCGCGCTCCCCCGGCGTCATCGACAGCAGGAGGTTGAGGGCGCCGCGTACCTTGAACGAACCCGTGTGCTGCAGGTTCTCGTGCTTGACGACGACGTGCGCGCCGGTGGCGGCGTCGAGCTCGGGGTAGGAGGTGGCCGGGGTGCGCACGACGAGGTGCTCGATCCGCGCGCGGGCGGAGAGCACGTCGCGCATCCCGGGCGCGGCCTGGGCGGCGGTGGCTGTCACGGCGGTGGGTGCGGCGGTCATGCCCCACACTCTCCCCCGGCACCAACCCATAGGTCCAATACGAGGTTTCGTCGGAACATATAGTCATCACCGATGCAAGGGGCGTAGGCTGGTCCCATGCCCGCAGACCTCGACCTGACCCGGCTGCGTGTCCTCGCGGCCGTCGCCCGCACCGGCTCCGTGACATCGGCGGCCCGCGTGCTCGGCTACGCGCAGCCGTCGGTCAGCCACCACCTGTCCCGTCTGGAGTCCGAGGCCGGGATCCCGCTGCTGCAGCGCGCCGGCCGCGGCGTCCGCCTCACCGAGGCCGGCCGTCTCCTGGCGGACCGCGCCGAGGAGATCCTGGCCCGTGTCGACGGCGCCGCCCGTGAGCTCGAGGCCCTCGCCGAGATGCGCGCCGGGCGGGCCCGTCTCGCCGCCTTCCCCTCCGCGCTCGCCACGATCGTCCCCGCCGCCGTCGCGAACCTCCGCGACGACCTCCCCGGCCTGGCCGTCGGCCTGCTCGAGGCCGAGCCGCCCGAGGCCGTCGACGCGCTGCGCGCCGGGAAGGTCGACGTCGCGCTCGTCTTCGAGCACACCGACGTCGCGCACACCCGCAGCATCGAGGACCTGTCCCGCTTCGAGGTGACCGACGTCTTCGACGAACCCGTGCACCTCGTGCGCTCGGTCGCCGACGCGCCCGCGGACGCCACCGGCGGCGTGTCCGACCCGCCCTCCCTCGCGACCCTGGCCGACGCCGACTGGATCGCGGGGTGCGAACGATGTCGCGCCGACCTGCTGGCCCGCTGCGCCCAGGCCGGGTTCGCGCCCCGGATCGCGTTCGAGACGGACGACTACGTCGCCATCCAGGCGCTCGTCGCGTCCGGGGCCGGGGTGAGCACCGTCCCGGCCCTCACGCTGCGGGCGCACCGCGACCCGGGCGTGGTGACCGCTCCCCTGCCGGGCGCCATCCGGCGGATCATGGCCCTCACCATCGGAGCGCCCACGCCCCCCGCGCGCGAGCTCATCGCCCGGCTGGCCGCGGTAGGGCGGAGCTTCGCCGACGAGGATCTGCTCGCCGCCGCGTCCTGACCCGCCCTGCGCACCGACCTGCCGACCCGGAGGAGCGCCGATGCCCGACTGGCTGAGTTGGTGGACGACCAGCGACTACGACGTGGCGCGGCAGGTGCTCCAGCGCGGGTTCGGCGCGCTCTACGTCGTCGCGTTCTGGGGGGTGCTGCGCCAGTTCCGCCCGCTGTGCGGCGCGCACGGCCTCACCCCCGCGCCTCGCCGTCTGGCGGCCACGACCTGGCGCGACGGCCCGAGCCTGTTCCGCGTGCGCTACTCCGACCGGCTCCTCGTGGTCGTCGCGTGGTGCGGGATCGCGCTCGGCGCGGCGGCCGTCGTCGGGCTGCCGCAGGCCGGGGACTGGTGGGTGCCGATGCTCTGCTTCGGCGCGCTGTGGTTCGGGTACCTGTCCGTGGTGCACGCCGGAGGACGGTTCTACGGGTACGGCTGGGAGACGCTGCTGTGCGAGGCGGGGTTCCTGGTCGCCTTCCTGGGCTCGCCGGGATCGTTCGGCACGGACGACGGCGTCGCCACGCCGTTCCTCACGATCCTGGCCGTGCGCTGGCTGCTGTTCCGCATCGAGCTCGGCGCCGGGCTCATCAAGTGGCGCGGCGACCCCGCCTGGCGCGACCTGACCGCGCTCGACTACCACCACGAGACCCAGCCCATGCCCGGCCCGTTCTCCTGGCACGCCCATCACCTGCCGCGCTGGTGGCACCGGTTCGAGGTGGCGGGGAACCACGTGACGCAGCTCGGCCTGCCGTGGCTCCTGTTCCTGCCCCAGCCGTTCGCCTCGGTGGCGGGCATCGCCGTCGTGCTGACGCAGGGCTGGCTCGTGGTCACCGGAAACTTCGCGTGGCTCAACTGGGCCACGATCCTCCTGGGGCTCGGCGTGATCTCGGACGGCACGTGGGAGTGGCTGCTGGGCTGGACCGGGCTTCCCGTGGCAGCCGTCGCCGGGCCGTCCGGGCAGCACGCCGCCGCCGCGGCCGACGCGCCCGTGGCCTACGTGGTCGTGGTCAGTGCCGCGATCCTGCTGCTGGCCGTCCTGTCCGTGCGGCCCGCGCTCAACCTGGCCTCCCCGCACCAGCGCATGAACGCGTCGTTCGAGCCGTTCCGGCTGGTCAACACCTACGGGGCGTTCGGGTCGATGACGAAGCAGCGGATCGAGATCGTCGTCGAGGGGACGGACGCCGACGCGCCCGGTGGCGGGCCGCCCTCCGATCCTGCCGCGTGGAGAGAGGCCGACGAACCCGCGGCGAGCGACCCGCCCTCCGATCCTGCCGCGTGGAAGGAATACGAGTTCCGCGGCAAGCCCGGCGACCCGGCGCGCCGTCCGCCGCAGTGGGCGCCGTACCATCTCCGGCTCGACTGGCAGATGTGGTTCCTGCCCCTCGGTCACTCCGCGGACTGGTTCGTCGTGCTGCTGCGCCGGCTCCTCGAGGCGGACCCGCCGACGCTCCGCCTGCTCCGCACGGACCCCTTCGACGGCGCCCGCCCTCGCTGGGTCCGCGCCGTCGCCTGGCGCTACCGGTACACGACCCCCGCCGAGCGCGCCGAGACAGGCCACTGGTGGGTCCGCGAGGCCCCGCGCGTCGTCGTGCAGCCCATGCGGGCGAACCGCGTGTAACACGCTCGTAAAACGGTTGCGGACAGAAGGGATATGTCCGTCGCAGTCCTTTTTTTCAGAGTGTGATCATGGCAACATCGAGGTGTGCACCTGATCCGAGAGTTCGCCCCTGTCGCCTACGACTTCGCTCTCGCCTCGTGGGGTTGGCTCGGCGTCACCGATCAGGTGCCCAGGTTCGCGTCGTGCTTCGGGGACATCTTCCTGGAATCGCCGAAAGGCTGGTGGTTCCTGGACACGGTCGAGGGCACGCTCGAGCTGCAGTGGCGCAGCATGGACGAGATGTTCGCGGAGCTCGAGTCGGCGGACGGCCGGGCCGAGTACCTGCTGGAGGAGACCCTGCACCAGGCCGAGGGCCGCGGCATGACCCTCGCCGACGACGAGGTCTTCGCCTTCGTCCCCCCGCCCGCCGTGACCGGTTCGATGGCGGTGGAGAACCTCGCGCCCCTCCGCTTCGCGATCGCCGCGAGCCTCTCGGGCCGCATCCACCAGGAGCTGCGCATCGCCGCGACGCCGGCCCTGCCCGCGGCGCCGACGCACACGCAGTACACCCCGCGGCCGGCGGCCCACGCCGCGCCGGAGCCGTACACGCCCCGGACGTGGTCCGCGCCGACGCCGCAGGCGCCCGCGCCGGTCACCCCGACGGTCGCGCCGGTGGCTCCCGCGGCCGCGACCCTCCCGCGCGAGCCGTACACACCCCGGCCCTACACACCCCCGACCTGGTCCACGCCGACGCCGCAGGCGCCCGCCCCCCGTAACCCGGCGCACG
>NZ_JADBGR010000053.1 GCF_014892515.1 Myceligenerans pegani | reverse complement strand
GGTGGGTGGTTCGGGGTTGTCCGGGTCCTTCAAGAACGCGTCGATCACCTCACGCGTAGGAAACACCGTCACCCCCGGCCCCGCAATCAGACCCACCAACCGATCCGCCAGATCCCGCACCGCCACATTCGTCCGATTCGACACCTCCCGCAACACCTCGAACGCCTCAGCCTCCTCCACCCCATACACCACCATCACCATCCCCTTGGCCTGCTCAATCACCGCACGCCGCTCCGCCGACGCCCGAATCGACGCCGTCGCATCCCGCTGCGCCGCCACCCGATGCGAATCCGTCACATCAATGAAATACCCCACCAACTCCACCACCCGCCCCGACGCCGGATCACGCCGCCCCTGACCCGTCACCGCCAACGTCCGCGTCCCACCCCCAGCATCCACGATCCGATGCACCGAACTGAACGTCGCCCCCGTCTCCGCAGCACGCCGCAACACCCCATCAAACCGCGCCCGATCCTCCGGATGCTTGTGCGCCAACATCAACGGCGTCGTCGGCACGATCTGACCCGGCTCGAACCCATGCATCACATACACCTCATCCGACCACGCCCACTCCCCCGACACCAGATCCAACCGATACCGCCCCACCGGCGGCCGACTCCCCCCATCCAACGCCTCCTCCACCCGCCCCTCCAACGGAGAATCGCCCGAAGGCCGCACAGACGTCACGATCCCCTCCTCGGATGAAAACACAAAGAACCGGGAACACTCGACCAGAACACTACGACACCCACCACTACCACCAACCCCACGACACCACGAGCGTAGCCCGCGGAGGGTCGATCCGGTACGCCGCACCGCGCTGACCGCGACGCCAGTATGGGGTGGCCGCCGAGCACTCGCCACGCGCCGGCGCTCCCGCCGGACCACAGCTACACTGCGCCGATGCCGAAGCGCAGCGCGAGGTGGTCCATCGTGCACGGCAGCGGGTCCTCGCGGAGGAACCGTCCGCGTCCGACGCACAGGTCCTGATCCGCCAGCCGGCTCAGCGCGTGGGAGGCGACCAGCAGGACGAGGTTCCGGGCGGGACAGGCGGCCGGCCCGGCGCTGAACGGCACCATCCGCGCGTCGGCCTCGTGGCGCCCGTCGATCCACGCGTGGGGCACGAAGTCGTCCGCGTGGGCGAGCCGGCGCGGGTCCCGGTGGAAGAACGCGGAGACGATCACGAATCCCGTCCCTGCCGGCAGGGTGCGCCGGCCCCACACGGTGGGGCGCGTCGCATCACGCAGCACCGCGAGCGTCGTCGGCCACAGGCGCAGAGACTCCAGCACACAGGCGCGCGCGTCGGGCAGCAGCGCCGGTCCCGGCCCGGCCCGCGCCGCCTCGGCCCGCAACCGGTCCCGGATCTCGGGCCGCGCGGAGACGACGGCGAGGGCCCGCAGGGTCGCGGCCGCCGCGGCGTCGAAGGCGAACAGCCAGTGCGGCACCTGGCTCACCGCGGTGGCGAGGCCGGCGGGGCGCAGACGCCCGGCGAGCGCGTCCGGCGCGGGCGTGTCCAGGTGGGCCGCGAGGCGGTGCTCGAGCTCGTGGCGCAGCCACGGCCGGCGAGGCCGGAACCAGGACCAGTTCCCGTCCCGGCGCAGCCGGTCGAGCAGGTCGATGATCCGCCGGTCGGTCCGTGCCGCCGCGCCGAGGACGATCTCCAGCACGAGTTCCCACCACGCGTCCGTGAAGTCCGCGGCGTCGAACTGCCCGGCCGGGCGGGCCCGTTCGACGAGTCCGTCCATGGCGGCCGACGTCGCCCGGGCGAACGCCGGCGCGTGGTCGTGCACGGGACGGGCGGACTGGAGCGCCGCCTCGTTGACGGGCCGCAGCACCGCGCGGGCGGCCGCGGAGGAGATGAGCACCCCGTCGGGCTGGAAGTGCGCGAGAGCGCCACGCTTCTCGAAGGAGGCGGGCGTGAAGGGGGCGGGCGTGCCCTCCAGCAGGCGCCGGACGTCGCGGGAGTGCGTGACCACGACGAGACGACGCCGGCCGACCGGAAGCACGAGCGGGGCGTCACCGTACCGGTCGCGCAGGCCGGCCAGGACAGCGCGGGCCCTGCGGTCCGTCTGGTGGCGCTCGGCCCAGGCGGTGGCGCGCGGGCGGCGGATGATCGCGCCCTGCGCAACGAGCGGAAGCAGTACGGAGGCCGCCACACGCGTGCTCTCGGCGGCCGTCAGGTCCACCGGGGTGCCGGGCATGGCCGGTCAGACGCCGGGCGCGGGGACGGGGTGCGCGGCGAGAGCCGAGGCGACGGCGTGGAGGTTGTGCGCCATCAGCCGGCCGGTACCGTGCGACCACTCGTGCCCGTGCTCCGTCTGCGGGTACTCGGCGCCCGGGCCCGGCCCCTGGTTCCAGTACGTCCAGGCCTGGCCGGGGACGGTGTAGCCGATGTCGCCGAGAGCTCCGCCGATCTCGGAGATGACGTGATGGGCACCGTCCTCGTTGCCGGTCACCACCACGCCCGCCACCCGGTTGTACGCCACGGGCGTGCCGTCGGAACGCGTCTCGGTGAGCATCGCGTCCATGCGCTCGAGCATGCGCTGGGCGATGGACGACGGCCGCCCCAGCCACGTCGGACTGACCACGACCAGGATCTGCGCTTCCAGCAGCCGCTCGTGCACCCCGGGCCATTCGTCGTCGCCACCCAGGTCGGTCACGACGCCGGGCGGCACGTTCAGGTCGGCGAGCCTGACGTGCTCCACCGCCACCCCGCGCTCCTCCAGGGCGGCGGCGACGACGCCGGCCAGCGCCTCGGTGTTGGACGGTTCGGGGGACCGCTTGAGCGTGCAGCTGAGGAACAGCGCCTTCATGGGACACCTCGTGGGGACGGTGTGACGGCAGCCGCTTCTCGACCACTGCCACCATAACGCGGGGGTCGCACGCCAACGAGTCCGGCCGCCGGGCGCCGTCGTCACGTGCCGTCCGCGCCCGGACGGAAGACGCGCCGGTAGATCGCGCCCGCCTCCTCCACCACGGCCGGACGGATCGCCGCAACGGGCACGACGTCGACGAGCAGCGGCTCGCAGTCCGGACCGCGCCCGGCCACCCGTCCGGACAGCAGCCACGGCAGACGGCCGCCCACCATGAGATGCGCGTACTGGCACAGCTGCCGCGCCGCCCAGTGCTCCACGGGCCGGGTCCACCACGGCTCGGGCGTCATCGGGTTGACGCTCAGGCCCGGCAGCACGCAGCCGCTCTCGTGGTCCCGGCTCACGATCGTGCGGTCCGCCTCCGGGCCGGCGCTGAACCGCACGTACACCGCAGGAAGCGTCTCGACCAGTTCGGCGAGTTCGCCGACGGAGCCGAGAAGCGGCGCTCCCGGCGGCATGAGCAACCCTCCCGGTTCGCCGTTCACCCCGCCCACGCTAGCCCGCCTCGCCGCACGCTTGCGAGTGCGGGCGACGTTGTTAGCGTCGAGATGCCTTCGCACGCCGTCCATCCGACCCACCGCGAGGTGATCCCGTGACCGCCCCTGAGACGACGCCCGACGAGACAGGAGGCGGCCCGGGCACGGAAGCCGGGGCGGCGGTGACGCGGCGATCGGTGCTCCGGTCGCTCTCGCTGATCAGCGGGGCGGGGCTCGTCGGCGGGGCGGCGCTCGCGGGCTGTACCCCCGACCCGTCGGGAGGCGTCGCGACCCACGGTCGCCCGGGCGACGACGAAGGCGTCCACCAGCCCGAACGCTCACCCTTGCCACCCGACGACACGCCGCACGAGCTCCGGTTCCTCACCGACGAGGAGGCGCGCCTGCTCGAGGCGGTGCTCGCCCGGCTCGCCCCCGGCGACGACGGCGACCCGGGCGCCGTGCAGATGAGCGTGGCGACGTACATCGACGGCAAGCTCACCGGCTCCGCGCCGTACGCCGAGCCCACCTACACCCACGGTCCCTTCGCGAGCGCGTACGAGGAGTCCTCGGACGAGGTGGAGGAGGACAAGGTCCCCGTCGCCGCCAGGCAGCTCTACCGGTACGGGTACCAGGGCAGCCGGCCGCCGCAGGACGTCTACCGGCTCGGCCTGGCCGCCCTGGACCGGTACGCGCAGACACGGTTCGGACGCTTCTTCGCGGACCTGTCCGCGGAACGCCAGGACGAGCTCCTCGTGGTCCTGGACGACCACGGGCGGCGCGGCGAGGGCGACACCGTCCCGACGAGCGACGCCGTGCTGGACCAGGCCGGCGAGGTGTTCGGCGCGGTGGACCCGGGCGGCTTCTTCGCCATGGTGCGCACCGACATGATCGAGGGGATGTTCGCGGACCCGGTCTACGGCGGCAACCGGGACCTGGCGGGGTGGCGGCTGATCGGCTGGCCGGGGGCGCAGCGGTCGTACTCCCCGCACGAGATGCTGCACGGCACGGACAAGCAGCCGCGCCCGATGCACGAGCTGCCCGTGATGAACCCCGACCGTCCCGGCGGTGGCCGGCAGGCCCTCGAGCGGCCCCACGCGGGCTCCGGGGAGGGCTGAGCATGCACCGTCACGACCCGGTGGACATCGTGACGATCGGAGGCGGCATGTCCGCCTCGATCCTCGCCTCGCACATCCTGCCGCCGACGTCGCTGCGGATGGTGTCGCTCGAGCAGGGGCCGGCCCAGTGGACGTACCCCGACTTCGCGCACAACCACGACTCGCTGCGCTTCCGCAACCGCTACGCGATGATGCAGGACATCTCGCGGACCTCGTGGACGTGGCGGCCGGACGCGCGGTCCCCTGCCCTCCCCTACCGCCAGTTCGGCAGCTTCCACCCGGGCGAGGGCCTGGGCGGCTCGATGGTGCACTGGACGGCCGTGCTGTGGCGGTTCCTGCCGGACGACTTCCGCTACCGCAGCCTCAACGAGGAGCGATACGGCACCCACCGGATCCCGGAGGAGATGACCACCCAGGACTGGCCGATCGGCTACGAGGACCTCGAGCCCTACTACGACCAGCTGGAGTACGACATGGGCGCCTCGGGCCGGGCCGGCAACCTGGGCGGCCAGATCCTGCCCGGGGGAAACCCGTTCGAGGGCCGGCGCCTGCGCCCCTACCCGAACCCACCGCTCGCCCGCAGCAAGTTCGGCCGGTTGTTCGCCCGCGCCTGCGAGGACCTGGAGCTGCATCCCTTCCCGACGCCGTCGGGCATCCTGTCGCGGGGGTACACCGATCCTTACGGCAACACCCGCGCGGGCTGCCTGTACTGCGGGTTCTGCACCCGATACGGCTGCGAGGTGGGCGCCAAGACGAGCCCGCTGACCACGTGGCTGCCCCCGGCGCTGGAGACGGGACGGTACGACGTGCGCACGGGATGCCGTGTGCTGCGCATCGAGACCGCGGGCGACGGGCGCGCCACGGGCGTGCGGTACGTCGACTCCCGCGGCGAGGAGCACGTGCAGCCCGCGGAGGTAGTGGTCTGCTCGGCGTTCACGCTGGAGAACGTCCGGATGCTGCTCCTGTCCCGGGGTGACGCGCACCCGGAGGGCATCGGCAACGACCGCGGGCAGGTGGGGCGCAACTACACGTACCAGATCATCCAGTCCCCGGCCAAGGGCCTGTGGGAGGACGAGTCGTTCCACTTCTACATGGGCAACGGCTGCACGAACGCCCAGATATACGACTACAACGCCGACAACTTCGACCACGCGGACCTCGGCTTCCTGGGCGGCGCGGCCATCGCGGCCCAGGCCGGGCAGCGCGAACCCATCAGCTCGTCGACGACGCTCCTGGACGGGCTCACGGACCGGCAGTGGGGCGCGGGCTGGAAGTCGATGCTGGGCCGCTCCTGGGACCGGGTGGGTTCGGTGAACATCCAGGGCGACAGCCCCGCCTACGCCGGGAACTTCCTGGACCTCGACCCCACGTACGAGGACGAGTGGGGCCTTCCGATGCTGCGCATCACCTTCGACTGGCGCGAGAACGAGCGGGAGATGTACCGCTTCCTCGCCGCCCGGTGCGAGGAGATCCTCCGGGCGATGAACCCCGACCGGGTCAGCGTGAGCCCCGAGCTGGGTCCCTACCGGATCGACCAGTACCAGAGCACACACCCCACCGGCGGCGCGATCATGGGCCGGCACCCCGGCGAGAGCGTGACCAACAGCTACGGACAGGTGTGGGACACACCCAACGTGTTCGTCACCGGCGCGGCGCTCTACCCGCAGAATCCGGGCGCCAACCCCAGCGGCACGGTGGGGGCCCTCGCCCTGCGCACCGCCGAGGCGATCCGCGACCGCTACCTCGCCGCACCCGGGGAACTGCTGTGACCGGCCCCGGTGCGCTCGTCCGGGCGGTGGCGTCGCTCGTCGTCGCCGGCGCCGTCGTGACCGGGTGCGCGGACACCGGCGCCCCACCGCCCGTGGAGCTGCGGCTCAGCGCCTCGGGGTTCGAGCCCGTGCGCCTTGAGACCGCCGCGGGCGGTGAGGTCCGGTTCGTCAACGACTCCGGCCGCCCGCAGCGGATCGTGTCCGCCACGCTCGGCAACGGCGCGGCCGTCCCGCGGGGAGCCGATCCCGTGGACTCGGGCCGTCTCGTGGCGGGAGCCGCCCACGCGAGGCGGCTGGACGTGCCGGGCGAGTACGTGGTCGAGGCGGTCCTGGCCGACGGCGGCACGCGCGCGGTCGCCACCATCCTGGTGGAGGAGGCCTCATGATCGACGCCCGGATCCGGTCCGTGTTCCCGCCCGCCGGCGGCGTCGCGGACCGCGTCGACGGTCACCTGCAACTGCTCCTGGTCGCCGGCTCGGTGGTGTGGGTGATCGTCGTGACGGCGATGTTCGTCGCGGTGCTGCGCCGTCGCCGGGCCGAACGGACCGAGGGGGACGACGGCGTTCCCGGCGACGAGCCGGGCCGGGGCCATCTCGTGGTGGCGTTCCTCGGCGGCGTGGCGCCGGCGGTGATCATCCTCGGTGTCATGGCCGACTCGGTGCTGACGCTGCGCGACACCGGCGGCACCGCCGACGCGTCGCGGGCGCCGGTCGTCGTCGAGGTCGACGGCCGCCAGTTCTGGTGGGAGGTGCGCTACCCGGAGCACGACGTCGAGACGGCCAACGAGATCCACATCCCCACCGGCCAAGACGTGCGCGTCGAGCTGACCAGCGACGACGTCATCCACAGCTTCTGGGTGCCGCAGCTCGCCGGCAAGGTGGACCTCGTCCCGGGCCGGACCAACGTCGTGACGCTCCACGCGGACGAACCCGGCACCTACTGGGGCCGGTGCGCCGAGTACTGCGGCCTGCAGCACGCCTGGATGCGGTTCGTCGTGGTCGCCCACGACGAACCCGAGTACGCCGGCTGGCTGGAGGCGCAGGGGCGGCCGGCGGAGTCCCCCGGCCGCACGGACGACGGCGCCGGCGGCCCCGACGGCGGTGACGAGACGGCCGGCGGCGCCCGGCCGGGCGCCGGCCCGGACACGGAGGAGGTGGCGGCGGGCCGCGAGATCTTCATGTCGTCGTCCTGCGTCTACTGCCACACGATCGCCGGCACGGAGGCGCGGGGCACGCTCGGCCCGGACCTGACGCACCTGGCGAGCCGGCAGATGATCGGCGCCGGCGTGCTGCCCAACGACCGGGAGAGCCTCGCCCGCTGGATCACCGGGCCGCAGGACGTGAAACCCGGCAACGCCATGCCCGGCACCGACCTGTCGGAGGACGAGCTCGACGCCCTGATCACCTACCTGGAGAGCCTGGAGTAGCACGTGACGACGACCGACGAGGAGACCCGCCCCACCGCCGAGGAGAGGTCCGCCTTCGAGGAGGTCTGGGCCAGGCCGCGCGGATGGCGGCGGGTGCTGACGTCCGTGCAGCACAAGTCGGTCGGCACGCGCTACATGGTGACCGCCGCCGTCTTCTTCTTCGTCGGGGGTGTCCAGGCGCTGTTCATGCGCGTGCAACTGGCCCAGCCCGAGCAGCAGGTGCTCTCCGCGCAGACGTACAACGAGCTGTTCACCATGCACGGCACGACGATGATGTTCCTCTTCGCCGTGCCGTTCCTGGAGGGGCTGGCCGCCTATCTGCTGCCCCTGATGCTCGGCGCCCGCGACATGCCGTTCGCCCGCTACAACACGTTCAACTACTGGTGCTACCTGTTCGCCGGCATCCTCCTGTACAGCAGCTTTCTCGTCGGCATGGTGCCCGACGCCGGCTGGTTCGCCTACGTGCCGCTGTCCGGTCCCGAGTTCGCCGACAAGGCCATGGACATCTGGCTGTTCGGCCTGGCGCTGGCCGAGCTCGCCGCAATCGGGGCGGCGATCGAGATGATCGTGGTGGTGCTCGGCATGCGCGCGCCCGGGATGTCGCTGGACCGGATGCCGATCTTCGCGTGGACGATGCTGTCCGTCGCCGTCATGATCGTTCTGGCCTTCGTGCCCCTGCTGGTGGGGTCGATGCTGCTGGAGCTGGACCGCAACGCCGGCACGGCGTTCTTCGACACCGAGCGGGGCGGTGACCCGCTGCTGTGGCAGCACCTGTTCTGGATCTTCGGGCACCCCGAGGTGTACGTGATGTTCCTGCCGGGGGCGGCCGTCATCAGCCAGGTGCTGCCGGTGCACTCCCGGCACCGCCTGGTGGGGTACCCGTTCGTGGTCGCCGCCGTGGTGGTCACCGCGATCATGAGCCTGGGCCTGTGGGTGCACCACATGTACACCACCGGGCTGCCACCGGTGACGCTGTCGTTCTTCACCGCCGCGAGCATGTCGATCAGCGTGGCCTCCGGGGTGCAGGTGGTCGCCTGGATCGCGACCTTGTGGTCGGGACGGCCGCGGCTCACCGTGCCGATGCTGTTCTCCCTCGGCTTCCTGTTCACGTTCGTGGCGGGCGGGATCACCGGGGTCATGGTCGCCTCCGCACCGTTCGACGCCCAGGCGCACGACACCTACTTCGTCGTGGCCCACTTCCACTACGTGCTGATCGGCGGCATGCTGTTCCCCGTCCTGGCGGGGCTGTTCCACTGGTGGCCCAAGTTCACGGGCCGCATCCCCTCGGCCCGGCTGGGCGCGGTGAGCTTCTGGCTCACGTTCGGCGGCTTCCACCTCACGTTCTTCCCCATGCACCTGACCGGGCTGTCGGGGATGCCGCGCCGCGTGTTCACCTACGACGCCACGCTCGGCGTCGGCCTGCTGAACCTGCTGTCCACCGTCGGCGCGTTCGTCCTCGCCTCCGGATTCGTGCTCGCCGCGGTCACCCTGCTGGCCGCGCTGCGCCGCGGAGAGCGGTCGGGACCGAACCCGTGGGGCGCCGACTCCCTCGAGTGGGCCGCGGACTCGCCGCCGTCGTCGCCGAACTTCGGCCGGATACCGGTGGTCGGCAGCCGGGCGCCGCTGTGGAACCCGCCGCCGCGGGACCCGGAACTGGACCGGATGGCCGCCGCGTTCGACCATGCCCCGCAGAACGTGCGCGCCACGCCGTTCACCACGGTCCTCGACGCCCGTCCGAGCACCGCCGCGGTGCAGGCCAGCCCGAGCATCTGGCCCGTCGTCACCGCCGGCGGGCTGGCCCTGGCTTTCGTGGGCCTCCTCGTAGAGAGCGCTTGGGTCGTGGGTGCGAGCGTGCTCGTGATCGCGGCGGGCTTCGTGGCCTGGGAACTGCAGAACGAGCGCGAGCTCGGAGCAGGAGAGGCCAGGGAGCCGGTGGGCGGCCGGTACCCCGTCGAGGCGCCCGGCCCCCGATCTCCCGGCTGGTGGGGAGCGACCGCCGCCGCCGTCGTGCTCGTGGTCGCCGTCGCGACCGTGGCCTTCAGCCTGCTCTTCCTCGAGGTGAACGCGCCGGTGTGGCCCGCGGGCGGGACCCTCGGGCGGCCGTGGCTGTCGGCAGGAACCGGCCTCGCCGTCGTCCTGGCGATCGCGGCGGCGTGGTGGGGTTCGCGGCACGGGCCCCTGGACCACGCCGCCACGCCCGAGGCACGCGGCGCCCACCTCACCGCCGCCGCGACGACCGGCCTGGCCGGAACCGCCGCCCTGGTGCTGACGGTGGCCCAGTGGGTCACCGCGGACCTCGACCACACGACGCACGCCTACGACTCCGGCGTCCTGGCGCTCCTCGGGACGCTCGGCGTGGCGATCGTGCTCGGCCTGGGCATCACCGGATCCGCCCTGGTGGCGCGCCTGACGCACGCTCGTGACGTCCGTCCCCGCATCATGCTGCAGAACGCCGCGATGCTCTGGGCGGGCGTGCTCGTCGTGTGGGCGATCGCGTGGGCGGCGACCGACCTCGTCCCCGGGGCGGTGGTCTGACATGACGGCCGTCCCCGCCACCCGCCCGCGCACCGTCCGCGCCGCCGTCGCCGCCGTGCTCATCCCGCCCGCCGCGTGGGTGACGGCCCTGGGGTTGTCCTACCTCGTCCAGGACTTCGCCTGCACCGCGTACACGAGCTCGGGCCGGCCACCGCCGTCGACCGTCATCGGTGCCCTCGTCATCGGCCTCGACGCGGTCCTGCTCGCGCTGACCCTGGCCGCCGGGGCCGTCGCCTGGCGGGAGCACCGGCGCGCCGCCGGCGACGACTCGCCGCTAACCGGCTTCCTCGGCCTCCTGGGCACGGCCCTCTCGCTCGGGTTCGCGGCCGGGATCGTCATGATCGCCGTCAATCCCCTCGTGCTGGAGGTGTGCGCATGAGAACACGTCCCGACCCGCGCGGTGCGCCGCGCCCCCACCAGGCGCTCGCCGCCGCGGCCGCCGTCACGACGGCCGTCGCCCTCGTCCTCGCGCTCGTGGTCGCGCCGCCCGACGCCGTCCAGGGCGACGCCCAGCGCTGGATGTACCTGCACGTCCCGGCGGCGTGGTCGGCCTACCTGTGCTTCGCCGTCGTCCTGCTCGCCTGCCTGCCGGTCGTCCGGCACGACGCCGCACGGCCGCGCGTCGTCGCCCGCGCCGCCGCCGAGACCGGCGTGGCGCTCACCGCGCTGACCCTGCTGACCGGCAGCGTCTGGGGCGCGCAGACCTGGGGCACGTGGTGGGTGTGGGACGCCCGCGTCACCACCACGGTGGCCATGGGCCTCGTCCAGGTCGCGTTCCTCGCCGCCCTCGCCCTGGCCAGGACCCGCCGCACCCGGCGCGCCGCCGGCCTGGTCGGCGCGCTCGGCTTCCTCATGGTCCCGGTGGTGCACCTGTCGGTGGTGTGGTGGCGCACCCTGCATCAGCCGCCCACGCTGCTGGCCCCCGGAGCGGGCGCGCCGATCGCCCCGGTCATGGCGTGGACCCTGGGCGTGTGCGTCCTGGCGTGCACCCTGCTGAGCGTGACCGTCGTGCTCGCCCGGGTGCGGTCCGACGCCGGGCACGACGCCGTCCCGCCCGCGCCCGCGGACTCCGCGCCTGCGGACTCCGGGTCTGCGCGCCCCGGGCCCGCACACCCCGGAACCGCTCGCCCCACGCCCGCCGGACCGGTCCCGCACGCCCGGGTGACGCCATGAGGCTCGCGGTGCCGCGCGGCCGCCCGCGCGCCTGGCTGGTCCTCGCCGTCGCCTGCCTGGGCCTGGCCCTGCTGCTGGCGTCCGCGATGCGCGACGGGCTCACCTACTGGGGCACGCCGAGCGAGGTCGCGGCCGCCGGCCCGCCGCAGCGGGACGTCCGGCTCGGCGGCCTCGTGGTGCCCGGCACCCTGACCGAGGAGCCGGGCGGCTCGTCGTTCGTGCTCACCGACGGCGCCACCGACGTCACCGTGCACTACGCCGGCGCCCTCCCGGCCACGGTCCGCGAGGGCGAGGGCGCCGTCGTCGAGGGGCGCCTCGACGGGCAGGTGCTGCGGGCGCGGACCGTGCTGCTGCGGCACTCGAACGAGTACCGGCCGCCGGAGGAGACGCCATGACCGGCACCATGGTGGCCGGCACCGTCCTGCTCGTCCTCGCCCTCGCCGCGGCGCTCACGGCGGCCGTCGGATGCGGTGTCGCGGCATGGACGACGGCGGGCCGCGCCGATCGCGCCGACCGCGTCACCGACTGCGTCACCGACCCCGTCACCAGTCACGTCACCAGCCGCGTCGCCGGTCGCGTCACCGGTGGCGTCGCCGCGCATGCCGCCCGGCTCGGCCCCGGGGCGCTCGTCCTGAGCGCGGCGGCCGCCGCGGCGGCCGCCGCGCACCTCGAGGTGGCCCTGCTGCGCGGGAGCGCCGCGCTGCCGTACGCCGCCCGCGTGACCGATCCCGACATGCCGGCCTACTACCGCGCCACCGCGATGTGGTCCGCGCTCGAGGGCTCGCTGCTGCTCTGGCTCCTCGCGCTCGCGTCCGCGGCGGCGATCGCGACAGCCACGGCCCGCCGTCTGGACCCGGGGCAGCGCGCGACCGTCCTCGCCGTCCTCGCCGCCGTCGTCGCGATGTTCGGCGTGATCTCCCTCCTGGCGTCGCCGTTCACCGCCACGGCCGGCGCGGGCGCGGCGCCGAGCCCGCTCCTGCGCGACCACGCCGCGATGGGCGTGCACCCTCCCCTGCTCTACGCCGGGTTCGCGGCCCTCGCGGTGCCCTACGCGCTGTCGGTGGCCGCCCTGGCCGGACGCCGGCTGCCGCGCGGCTGGGCGGCGACCACCCGCGCCTGGAACCTCGGGGCGTGGATCCTGCTGACCGCCGGCGTCGCCCTCGGCGCGTGGTGGTCCTACGCCGTGCTCGGCTGGGGCGGGTACTGGGCGTGGGATCCCGTGGAGAACGCGTCGCTGCTGCCGTGGCTCGCGTCCACCGCGCTCGTGCACTCCGTGGGCCCGCGTACCCGCGGCGGGCACTGGAGCGGCTGGGCCGTCACGCTGTCCGGACTGGCGTTCGTCCTCGTGGTCCTGGCCCAGCTTCTCACCCGGTCCGGCATCGTGGAGTCCGTCCACGCCTTCACGACCTCGACGCTCGGGCCCGCCCTGGCGGTGTCGCTCGGCGCGGTGGCGGTGCCGTGGGCGGTGCTCCTCGTCGTGCGCGGGCGCTCCCGGGCCGGCGTGCGGGGCGGCAGCCCGGCCCGCCACGGCATCCGCGGCACCGCGCTCGACGGGCAGCGCACGGTCCTCACCGTCGTGCTCGTCGTGGTCGCCACCGGCACCCTGCTGCCCACCGTCCTTCTGCTGGCCACCGGCGAACGGTTCTCCGTGGGCCCGCCCTGGTACCAGCGCACCCTCGCGCCGTTCGCCCTGCTGCTCCTGGTGCTGCTCGCCGCCGCACCCTGGCTCTCCGTCCGCCCGCGGCCGCCGCACCCGCTCCTGCCCGGCGCCGCCGGTGCCGCCGCGTGCTGCGCCGTGGGCGTCGTCGTGCGCGATCCGGCACTCGCCGTCGTCTCGGGCCTCGCCGCGTTCACCGTCGTCGCCGGCGCCCGCGCGCTCCGCCCGGGACCGGCACGCGTCCCCGACCGGAGGGCGGCCGGCTCCTGGCTGGCGCACACCGGCGTCGCGCTCGGCGCGGTCGCCGTCGTCGCCGGCAGCCACGGATCGGTCCAGGAAGGGGTGCTCACCCCCGGCGAGGCCCTCACCGCGGGCGACACCACCGTCACCCTCGTACGCCTCGACCGGGACGACGACGCCGGCCGCCGGGTGGCCGAGGCCGAGCTCCTGATCGGCCGCGACGGCCAGCTCACCGGCACCGCCCGCCCCGAGCTGCGCTGGTACCCCGACCACGCCACGATGCTCGCCGGGCCCGACATCCACGGCGGCGCCGTCGACGACGTGTACGTCACCCTCCTCGACGCCGACCCCGCCTCCGGCACCGCCACCGTCCGGCTCGCCGTCACGCCCCTGGTCGGCTGGCTGTGGGCGGCAGCGGGGCTCGCCGTCGCGGGCGGCCTCGTGGCCGGCGTGCCCGGCCGCCGGCGGACGCCACCACGGGTCCGCCTGCGCCGGATACCCAGCACGCCGGCGGCGGCCCGCGTGCTCACCGTGCTGCTCCTGCCCGTCCTGACGTCCGGGCTCGTGGGCTGCGCCCCCGTCCGGGGCGAACCCGCCCCGGCACCGCCCCTGGCCGGTGAGGGGCTCGACGGCGACCGGTACGACGTCGCCGACCTGCGCGGGTCCGTGGTGCTCGTCGCGGCCTGGGCGTCGTGGTGCGCCCCCTGCCACGACGAGATGCCGCTGCTCGAGGACGCGGCGCAACGGTACGAGGACGACGGGCTCGAGGTGCTCGGCATCAACGTGCGCGACCTGCCCGGCCCCGCCCGGCGGTTCACCGCCGAGCACGACGTGTCCTTCCCGAGCGTCGTGGACCCGCGCGGCACGATGTCGGTCGCCTGGGGCCTGCGCGGCCTCCCGGCCACGTACCTCGTGGACCGGGACGGCAACCTCGTCGCCCGGCATCCCGGCCCCGCCACCCAGGAGTGGATCGACACGGTCGTGCTGCCGGAGGTGCGCCGATGAGCACGTCCCGACGCGGCCGCCTCGCGATCCTCCTGGGACAGCTCGTGGCCATGACCGCCGTCGCCGGCCTGATCGTCGCCCTCGTCGGGGCAGGGCCTCCCGACCCGGACCGCCAGGTCCGCGAGGTGGCGAGCACGCTGCGCTGCCCCACATGCGTCGGGGAGCACGTCGCCGACTCCACGTCCCCCGTGGCGCGGTCCATGCGACTGGTCGTGGCCGAGCAGCTCCGGGCCGGACGCTCACCCGACCAGGTGCGGGCCTGGTTCGCCGACGCCTACGGCGACGAGGTGCTGCTCGAGCCTCCGCGGCGCGGCCTGGGCTGGGCGCTCTGGGCCGCGCCCCTCGTCGTGGTCGCCGCCGCGGCCGTGGCCTTCGCCCGGCGG
>NZ_JADBGR010000052.1 GCF_014892515.1 Myceligenerans pegani | reverse complement strand
CCTGAGTTTGGTCATCTCGGCTTGATCCGTGCTGGCGCAGTGCTGTGACCTGTGGTGATGGTGGTCTTAGTGCGCGGTTTCACGCACTAACGGGCTGGCCTACGCTCGGTGGGTGGCGTTCATTCGACGGGTCCGGACCGCGTCCGGGGCGACGGCTGTGCAGATCGCGGAGTACGTCGGCGGGCGTCGTCAGCGGATCGTGGAGCACCTCGGGTCGGCGCACTCCGAGGCCGAGCTCGGCCTCCTGCTGGAACGGGCCCGCGGCCTGCTTGCCGACGGCCGGCAGGGTGTCCTTGACTTGGGTCTGGAGCCCACGACGCGCGCGGTGGGACTGGTCCCGGCTCCTGGCGAGCCGGCCTTGCTCGGCGGCCAGCCGGTCCCGTCTCAGGCGCCGCGGGTCGGTCCCGCGCGGGTGGAGTCGACCGCTTCGCGTGTCTTGTTCGACGCTCTGGTAGGCGTGTTCGCCGACCTGGGGTTCGACGGGATCGGGGACGAGACGTTCCGGGACCTGGTGATCGCGCGGATCGTGGAGCCGACCTCGATCCTGGACGTGGGGCGGGTTCTGAAGGACCTGGGCCACAGCCCGGCGAGCGAGAAGACGATGCGCCGCACCCTGGCCCGCTGCGTCGGCAACGGCTACCGCGACCAGATCGCCGGGTTGTGCTTCGATCACGCGCAGGCCAGCGGTGATGTGTCGTTGTGTTTGTACGACGTCACCACGCTCTACTTCGAGGCCGAGAAAGAGGACGGGCTGCGGAAGGTCGGCTACTCCAAGGAACGACGAGTCGACCCGCAGATCGTCGTGGGCCTGCTGGTGGACCGGTACGGGTTCCCGCTGGAGATCGGCTGTTTCGAGGGGAACAAGGCAGAGCGCCTGACGATTGTGCCGATCATCGAGCAGTTCCAGGCTCGCCACGGTATCGAGGGGATCGTGGTGGTCGCCGACGCGGGCATGCTGTCGGCGGGCAACCTGGCCGAGCTGGACCGCGCCGAGCTCGGGTTCATCGTCGGCTCAAGGATGACCAAGGCACCGATCGACCTGGAGTCCCACTTCCGCTGGCACGGGGACGCGTTCACCGACGCCCAGGTCATCGACACCATCACCCCGAAGACCGGGCAGAACCTCGAGAACGACCCGATGCTGCGCAGCGAACCGGTCTGGGACCCGGCCACGCACACGCGGTCCTGGCGGGCGGTGTGGTCCTTCTCCCGCAAACGGTTCGTGCGCGACAACGCGACCTTGACCCTGCAGGAGAACCGCGCCCGGGACGTGATCGACGGATCCCGGACCGCGAAGGCCACGAGGTTCGTCAAGACCAGCGGGGACGCACGCACCCTGGACGAGAAGGCACTGGCCCGAGCCCGAGCGCTGGCCGGGCTGAAGGGCTACGTCACCAACATCCCGGCCACGGTGATGCCGCCGGCAGAGGTGATGACCTGTTACCACGACCTGTGGCACGTGGAGCAGTCCTTCCGGATGAGCAAGACCGATCTGGCCGCCCGGCCGATGTTCGCCCGCACCCGCGACGCGATCGAGGCGCACCTGACCATCGTGTTCACCGCCCTGGCCGTCGCCCGCGCGGCCCAGGACCGCACCGGCCTGGCGATCCGCAACATCGTGCGCCAGCTACGCCCCCTGCGCTCGGCAACGATCACCATCAACGGCACCACCGCCACGTTCCCGCCCGCGATCCCCACCCCACAGCAGACCATCCTCGACGCACTGAACCGCGACGACGTCACGCACTAACCCGAATGACCAAACTCGGGTGGAAATCCTACCGGTTATGTGCTGTCGAGAAGGGGGGGCACGGCCCTCAGGGCTCTATACGCGTTCGGATTGGGAGATTGCCTTGCCGACCCCGTACACGCCGAGTTCGAGTAGTCGATCCAAGACGTCAAGCAGGGCGGAGCGGTGAGCCCTGTCTCGTGACTGAGCGAGTCCCCGTACCACCAGCTCGCTGATGTAGCGGGCGTCGCCGGCTGCACCGGTTCTGATGTCCGCGGCCTCATGGCCATAGACTTCAAGGAATCGTTGCGCGGCCTTGAGCGCTAGGTCGTCGACCTTGTCGGGCGCGTGCTCCAGCGTCAGGAGTAGCTGCGGCGTCGCGTGGCTATAGGACGGCGAACGGATGAGGGCATCAAGTAGGTCGGCAAATGGCCTGAGTCGCTGGTCGCGAAGATGCGGCGCCACCTGTGCGACAGCTTCGCGGACATCATCGTCATCATCGTGCATCAGGGTCATCAAACTGGAGGTGGCCAACTCGACGTTCGACGTGCGGTCGATGCGCGCAGCCACAACGTCGGCGACGCCTCTGCGGACCTTTACATCTGCCGAGAGTGCTCGAGGCATCAGGTCGATGAGGCCCCACTCTAGCGCACCGAAAGCGGCCAGAGCGCCGCCCGCCGCTCGGGACTCGTCGTAGTCAGAGTTAAGCATGCGATGAATGACTGGGATGATGACTTCCGGATTGACATTCCCGATGTAGAGCATCAACCGCTCGACCAAGTCGCTCGCCAGAAGTCGATCATCGGCGTCGACCAACCGCTCGAACGCGACGAGGACATCTGGGCGAGCGTGGCGCAACGCGGCCGCCAATGTATGCGCAACGCAAGCGCGCACGTAGACGCTCGGATCGCTCGCGAGATTTCCTAGCCAGGGCCGCACTACTTCGGTGCGTGACCCATCTACGTCGTAGACTAAGAGATCTCCAAGCGCCTCGGCCAAGCTACCGCGCGCAGTGTTGATGCCGTTGTGTCGCAGATCCTTGGCGTCCATGCTGTCGTCTCGCTCTTGGCTGAGAATGGACGATTCATCGGTCGGGTCGGGAGAACGAAGTGCTCGGTCACGTATGAGTTCAACCAGATCGATCGGGGCCTCTTTGTAGTGCTGACGGAGCGCAGTACCGAGCCAACGGTCATGATCTTGGTGCCCGAGGGAAGCGATGTGGCGGATCGCGTCGAAGGCGAGCGTGCCGGGGTATCCAGCATTCTCGCTCGCTTCTCCCAGGCCAATAAGTATGGCGTCGCCATATGCTGGGTTAACGTCTACTGAGAGCCGCAAGGCGAGTTGGGCGAACCGAGCAGGGGCTTCCTTCACTTGCTGTTGCAGGACAGTAGAGAGTTCGCGTGCACCACCCGTTAACGTGTCCCAGTCCGTCCTATCGGAGTCGTACTTCGCCATGGCTCTGAGCCATTGATCATCGGTCAATTTGCTGGCTCGGCTCGGAGCGATCGGCGAGCCGATGAATCCGCCTTCGATACCGCGCGGAGCTGAAGGGAAATCCTGATGAAACTTCCTGCGATACTCGTTAAGTCGGCGGACGCCCTGTGGAGTCAAGCGATTCTCGGCAAGCGCGGACAAGAAGGTGAACGCCAATCTGCCCGAACTCGGCCCAGATTCGTAGGGATTAACCAAGTCGCGGAACCGGCGTTCCAGTTCCTGATGCCTTTCTCCGTTGATGTGCCCTGCGATCGCTGTGACCACTTCTCGGGCCAACCAGCGACCATCCGATACGTATCCGCTGTCAAGCCTCCTATTGTCTTCGAGTAGTAATGCTGCCGCCCATTCTGAGAATGTCTCTCCGGCGGCCGCCAGTGCACGATAGAGGAGGAGTTGCGATGCGTGGTATGGGTCGCAAGCAAGAGATTCCAACAGTGATCGGATGGATTCTGGTGTCGATCTGGCTAGTGTCTCCAGGGCCCGAGCCGAGGCAGAGAATAGTGCGTCACCCAGATCTCGCTCGCTAGTGCCACTTCCGGGAACGCGCAGGCTAAAGTGTCGATCGCGAATGCATCGATCTTTTTTCGGCTCATATGCGGTGACGGTCATCACATCGCGTAGGTACGGCACGATGGTTTCGACAAATGCTAGCGGCTCGGCGGCGGATGCCTCGCGTACCATTTCGCATGCGCCGTGGTCGGTAATCCCGAGTACTGCTACCGTGCCATATTCACCAGTCGTGAGCCCGTCCATGTGGTCGACCAGGAGCGCCTGCAAGAGCTCGATCGCCCACATCGGCTGGTGCTTCGCCAAGTCTTGAACGGTCAGCCAGAGGCCGTCCTCGGTGCCGTCGTATGCGCCCTGCCGCACAATCTCTAGCAGCAGGTCGAATAGCATCCGGTTCGTGTGAGCGTGAGCGTGGAGGAAAATCCGGCGCAACCAACTGAGGTAGTCGGATGCGCTCTGTCTGGTTGCCAGCAGTGCTGCCACCGATTCGCCGTGTTGGTTGACGCCGCTCGACATCGATTCGATTGCGCGCTCACGAAGGATCTGGTCGTCACTGTCGAGCCAGGTGGCGATCAGGCCATCGGCGTGGAATCGCTGAAACCATTGAGGTCGTCGGAGCTGCAGCCACAGATGGTCCTCAAATCGCGGCCGTGTGTCCGAAACGCGCAGGAGGAGGGCTGCCTCTTCGGCTGTCGGATCCGCCACACTCGCAACGACTGCGAGCACAGTTTCCTTGATGTGGAATCGCACACCTTGGCTTGTGAGTGCCGCCTCCACTTCTTCAATGAATCGACCGTGCTCGCGCTCGCGGAGATGTTGCAGGATCTGGCGCACTTGCCCCCGACGGAACAATTCTTGCTCGTCGCGACACAAGAAGTCAATCAAGCATTCTCGACGGGAAACCCATAGGCGTGCAAAGGCGTAGTCGAAGAAGGACTCGTGGAAGAATGCGATGCGATTGCCCTCACGTGCCAATACATGCTCGGAAACAAGTACATCGGCATCGTCGGCTAGGTCGCCGTCGTCGAGCACCTCGATCGGTATCGATAGCGTCTGACGATCACTAGCTGCATTCGCCAAGCCGGCGATCACGTCGTTGAAACGCACGCCATTGCGCCTGACCCGCGCAGCTCGGCGTTTGCGCTCCCAGAACGACTCGAACAGGGATCCCTGGGACTGGAACGACGGCGCTTCGTCTTGGTCAGCTACGGTGTTGAGCAACACCAGATGCAGTGGAGTCTGCAACAACTCGCGTTGCGACGCCGTTAGGTGGTTCGGATCGAGACCCATGGCCTTGAGGGCTGTGTCGACCGCCGTTGCGGGGAGCTTCCCGACTTGGACCTTTCGCACGTCGGGCCGATTGGCAAGGGCCCGAATCCGGTGATCGTTGTCGACGTCGAACTCCCGGCAGGCGAGAATGACTCGCATACCTGCGACAGAGAGTGCCTCGCCGATCAGATCGACTACGACGTCCAGACTCTCCGGTATCCGCCCCGATGCAAGGCTGACGGCATCGAGTTGATCGATGACGAGGTATGCCTCGCCACCGTTCGCAGCGACGGCTAGCGCCGCGGCGGGCGACGTCTCTAGGCCCAACTGCCGGCCCAGTTCGACAGTCGAGGCGAATGGTCCGAGTCGGTCAAGTCGGAAGCCCAGGACCTCGGCGGATCCGCTCGTGAGTGTCGTCACCGATTGCTCGAGTACGGAGCTCTTCCCACTTCCAGCGGTGCCGACCACGAGGCCGAGACGGTCCCCGTGGAGGGCGCCGATGAGGCCTCGTGCCTCTTCACGTTCGACGGGTGGTTGGAGCAGCTCTCGCCGAATGGTGCCGAGCCAACTTTGCGTTACTGCGTGGATCTGTTCGTGTACGGTGGAACGCGAGCCAGCGGTCAAGGGCCGCATGCCTTGATCTGCCAACTGGCTCAGCAGTATTGGACGTGTGAGTCGCATGCCGAGGTTATCGAGCAGTATGGCGCCCAGCGCTAGCGATACGGAATGTCCCGTTGTGCCTTCCAAGCTCAGCGCGGCTAGCATGCTGTTGACCTGCACGACGTCGGCTTCGTCGTGCACCTCGAACCACATTCCACGCAGCGTCGTCCAGGCCTTCTCAGGGCTGCCAAGGATCCCGGGGGCGGAGAGCTCATCGAAAATGCTACGGAGTGCTTCCGTCAACCATGATTGCGTGAAGGCGGCGACATCGGCGGATTTGCGCGCGCGTTCCGTGAGCTCACGCAGCGGCCCGCTCGGGATCAGTGAGACAAAGTGATATTGGCGTCCGGCAGCGACGTGTTCAGCTGCAGCCTCGAATATTCTCAATCGCGCAAGGCTCTTGACGCTCCAGTAGTTGTTGCTCCCATCTTGCCGCTTCAGTTGGTGGACTTCGACGTGGGTGCCCTTGGCGTATGTGAACTCCGCACCGTTGCTCAACTCAACGTCAACGTCCTCGAGTGTCAATGCTTGACGCTCGTCGTGAATGCAGTACAGCGCGTGCCGAACAGCCCATGCGAGCTCGTACCTATTGCCTACCTTGTCGGCTTCGCCGCCTGGCCTAGGTGCCACAGTCCCACCTCCCACGGGTCCTGAGTGATCCGACACACTGCTGACGTCTCGCGACCTCGGCGGTACCGATCACGGTGGATCAAACGTCCCCGGGCCGCCCTGCCCGTGGCTGACGCAGCGTGATCACGCATGAATCATAGAAGGACCGGCGAGGATCAGTTCGGTACGCCCTCAGAGGGTTGCAGGTTCGACTCTCACTTGCGGTTCGAGTCATGACGCGGTTCCTGACACGATTGCCGCCCCTGACACGCCATCTGACACGGTTCCAGCGACCACCACCGCCCACGGTTGCCCACCGATACCCACCCATGGGACGCTGAACCCGAGCAGCGCGAGAACGGCAGAATCTAGCCGTTCTCGCGGCTTGAACAGGGCGCACAACCGCCCACCGGAAGCAGCCTTGCGAGCAGCCATCGTGACTTGCTCCGCCGGGAGAAGGTCGGGGGTTCGAATCCCCCTAGCTCCACCGATGTGATGAGTCGGGACATCGTTCGTAGATGTCCCGACTCATTGCTTTGTGACGGGGCTGCTGGAGGTGGGGTCTGGTGTGGCGTCGGTGCTGGTCAGGTGGTGGGGTGTTTTCGCGGTTGTGGTGGCGGGGAGCCGTTGGAGTCGTGGGGGGCCTGGGAACCTGGCCTGCACGGACGTCGGGGCCTGTGGTGGCGGGCTGCCCGGGCCAGTGCTGCGGTGGCGTCCGGGAGCGGCCGGTTGGAGGCGTGATCTGCGTGGTCGCAGGGATCTGACAGTTCGGCCATCGGGTGCCGGACGCTGTCCCGACTCATCTATGAACGATGTCATGAACCAGCACACCCCTAGCTCCACCGATTGAGGGTCGCTGCATCTGGCATCGCGCCAGGTCAGCGCTTTCTTCGTTCCGTAGGGGAACGGATGACGCTCGGCCGAGCCGTCGTCGGGGGTGGTTGACTTGCGCCGTGAATCGCGCTCGTAACTCGCTGTGGCGGACATTTCTGCAGCTTCGCGGCAACCCTCGTGCCTGCGTGTGGACCGAACCGCTGTGGGGTCTGTCCATGGCGCTGGTACTGCCGTACGCGTCGGTGTTCATGCTGGCCCTGGGGCTGCGCGACGCGCAGATCGGGTTCCTCGCGACGGTCGCCATGCTCTCTCAGGTCGCTTTCGGGCTGGCAGGCGGGATCATCACCGACAGGTTCGGCAGGCGTGCCACGACGGCGTGGTTCGACGTGATTGGCTGGGTGATCCCGTGCCTGGTGTGGGCGTTCGCGCAGAACTTCTGGTTCTTTCTCGTGGCCTCTCTGGTGAACGGCGCACTGCAGGTCACGCAGAACTCGTGGGACTGCCTCCTGGTCGAGGACGCCGAGCGGGGCAAGATCACCAGGATCTACTCGCTGGTCAAGGTCGCGGCCGACTGCTCCGCCCTGTTCGCGCCGCTGGCCGCCGTGCTGGTCGCCCAGCTCGGCCTCGAGCCCGCGGTCCGCATCCTGTACGTCAACGCCGCCGTCGTCATGATGGTGAAGATCGTCTGGCTCTACCTGTGGTCGCGGGAGACGCGACAGGGGCGCATACGGATGGACGCCACCCGCGGGCACACCGTATGGCGGCTGGTCGCCGGGTATCGCGGAGCACTCGGGCTGCTGTTCCGGTCGCGCGGCTCGTCCCTCGCGCTGGCCGTGGCGGCCCTGACCGCCGCTGTCGTGCTCGTCAACGGCACGTTCTGGCAGGTGGTGGTCAGCGAGCATCTACACGTGCCGTACGAGTTCCTGCCGTTCTTCCCGATGGTCCGCTCGGTGTTGTCGGTGGTCTTCTTCTTCACGCTCATCCCACTCCTGACCACCGCCGTCGATCTCAAGCGAGCCACGTTGTGGGGGTTCGGCGCCCACCTCGGCGGGCAGATCGTGCTTGTGGCGATCCCCGCTGCCGACGGCACGGCGACGGTATCGACCTATGTGTTCCTCGGCGTCTGCCTGCTGCTGGACAGCTTCGGCGCCGGCATGCTGGCCATGCTCGCGGAATCGCTCGTCGCGCTGCACGTCGACGAGGGGGAGCGCTCGCGGGTGATGGCTCTGCAGCGCACCTTCATCATGCTCGCCGCGGCGCCGTTCGGATGGATCTCCGGATGGTTGTCGGAGATCGGGCGCACCTATCCGTTCGTGCTCACGTCCGTACTGCTCGTCGTCGGCCTCGTGCTGGCCGCGACGCGTTGGGTGCCGACGCGGCAGCACACGGACACCACCCTGGTGGCAGACCCCGCGTAGCGTCGGGTCACCGCCGTGGTTCCCAGCGGAACATGCGCGACGCGACCACGTCGCCGACTGCTGGTCCGCAGTCGGTAGGGTTCGTGTCGATGTCTGACGACTGGCTGTCCCGGACCCGTGCCTCCTACGACACCGACGCGTCCGGCTATGCCGAGAAGGTGGATGGCCTGCTGGAGGGCAATCCGTACCTGCGCGCGAGCCTGGCATTGTTCGCCGAACTGGTGGCCGAGGCAGGGGGCGGACCGGTCGCCGACGTGGGGTGCGGTCCTGGGTACGTCACACGTCGCCTGAACGATCTCGGAGTGGACGCCTTCGGCATCGACCTGTCGCCGGAGATGATCGCGATCGCCCGGCGGGACCACCCCGATCTGCGGTTCGAGGTCGGGACGATGACCGATCTCGACCTGCCCGACCACTCGGTCGCCGGCCTCCTGGCGTTCTGGTCGGTCATCCACATCCCCGATCACGCCGTACCCGGGGTCTTCGCTCAGTTCCGGCGAGTCCTGCGCCCGGGAGGCCCGCTCCTGGTCGGGTTCCACGTCGGTGACCGGACCCGTCACCGGACCGAGGGATACACGGGCCGCCCGATCAGCGTCGACAGTCACCACCGCCGGCCCGCCCAGGTCGCACGGTGGCTGCGAGAGGCCGGGTTCGCGATCGAGGCCGAACTGCTCCTGCGCCCCGACGACGACGTCCCCGGAGCCATCCTGCTCGCGCGACCTCACCCCTGACGAAGGCGGCGAATGCGGAGGCCCACTGATGCCGGAGTGCCGGTCAGGCCCGGAGATCTGGCTCGGTGACTCGCACCACTCGGCTTGGAACTGCTACCGATCGTTGGACGCCGGCAGTGATCGCAGGTCCGCCGCGATCCCGTCCAGCGGTGCGGTGGTCCCGATGCTCGCGAACCAGTCCCACAGTTCGAGGGCGTGGTAGGTGCGGTAGAGCCGGATGCGTTCGGCGCCGTCGGGGCCCAGCGGCCCGTACCCCTCGACGAGCGCGTCGAACGCGTCGGGCGGCCGCTCGAACTCGTACTGGATCGTCTTCGCCAGATCCATCAGTGGATCCGCGGCGATCGCGTTCTCGACGTCGACGAGTCCGGTGACGCGCCAACCGTCGCCGTCGGGCTCCACGAGGATGTTCCCGGCGTGCAGGTCGTTGTGGCAGAGCACCGGCTGCTCGCATCGTTCGAGCAACTCGGCGTGGTCGCTCACGTAGCCGCTGATCGAGGCGTGCACGTCGCTGTCACCGCCGAGGTCCGCGAACTCTGCGAGCTTCTTGTCGAACTGGCGCGCCATGTAGGCATGGTTGGTCGGCAGCGGGTCAAGAACCCGCGTGGTCAGGTACCCGAAGGCCGGCTGCCTGATCGTGTGCAACGCCCGCGTCAGAGCGCCCACCTCAGCAAGAACAGCGCGCTCCGCCGTTCCGTCGAGCGAGACGTGGGAGAGCGGTCGCCCCGGCAGAAGGGTCATCACCGTCACCGCTCGCTCGGCATCCACGTGCACGACCTCGGGCACTCGGATCCGATCGGCGAACGGACGGGACCCGTTCAGGAGGCCGAGAACGTACACCTCCTTCTCCTGCTTCCACCGCCACTGGTCGGCGTAGCGCTTGACCACGAGCGTTGGCCCGTCGGCCTGCCGCACCTCGTGCACTGCGCTGAGGGCGCCACCGCCACGCGGGACGACGCCGGTCAACACGGCGTTCCCGGGAAGGACGCTCCGAAGCAGATGTGCGGCCACGGCACTCTCGTCCCAGGGTGTCGACGCCATCGGGCCAGGCTGACACCGTACGGGCGAGCTGGTCCAACGCATTTCTCTCATGTCGACCGCTGCGGGCTTCCCGAGGTCGAGATCGTCCCCGGCACCTCGCGCTCGTGGTGTCCGGCTCAGCCTTCGGCGTCGTCGTGCATGGGCGGGCACGTCCCTCCGGGTGTGGTGAGGAGTTCGAAGTGCCAGATCTCGTTCGCGTACACCTGGCAGAGGCCGTAGTCGGTGCCGTGCTGGATGAGCCAGTAGGCGCCCTCGGTGGGGCCGATGTCGACGGCGTTGCCGCTGACGTGCTGCGATGTCTCGGGGGTGGCGACGGTGCGGCGGGCCTCGGCGAGGCCCTTGGTCCGGATCGCCTCGTCGTAGAGGCTTTGCTGGTAGGCGGGGCTGCGCCATCCGCTGGTGATCCAGAGGTCGATGCCGGCAGCGTGCGCGTCGTCCGCGGCGTGTCGGACGGCGGCGCGGAGCGCGGGGTCGAGGCGGGTGATCGCGGGGATGTCGTCGTTGGGTCCGGCCGCGCCTGCGGGGATGTCTCCGCCGGCCTCACCGGTCGATCCGCTCGGTTCCGGGCTGCTGCCCAGGACGTCGTCGGCCGTGAGGGGGGCACGGCCTGCGGCACGCTCGATCA
>NZ_JADBGR010000051.1 GCF_014892515.1 Myceligenerans pegani | reverse complement strand
CCAGGCGGTGGTACCAGTGGGCGGAGTCTTTCCAGAGGCGTTCCTGGGTGTCGTAGTCGACGTGGATGATGCCGAAGCGGCGGTCGTAGCCGTAGGCCCACTCGAAGTTGTCCAGCAGGGACCAGGCGAAGTAGCCGCGCACGTCTGCGCCCTTGTCGCGGGCCAGGCCGAGTGCCTCGACGTGGTCGTGCAGGTACTGCACGCGGCGGGGGTCGTGCACGCGGGCGACGCCGTCGGTGACGGTGACCTCGTCGTCGAACGCGGCGCCGTTCTCGGTGACCATGAGCGCCAGATCCGGGTAGCGGTCGTGCAGTTGGAGGAGCAGGTCGGTCAGGCCGGCCGGTTCGATGTTCCAGCCCATGGCGGTGTGCGGGCCCGGCTGGGGCAGGAACTCCACGTCCTCGGCGCCGATCCACGGGTTGCCGGCGGAGTCCTTGTGCCCGTCGGCCTGCTGCCGCTGCCCCTGGCCCGACCAGGCGCGCACGCGGGCGGTGGAGTAGTAGTTCACCCCGAGCACGGTCAGCGGCCGGTGGATGGCCTCCAGGTCACCGTCGCGCACGAACGACCAGTCCGTCAGCGAGGCGGTGCGCTCCAGCAGGCCGGCCGGGTAGGCGCCCTCCAGCAGCGGCCCGAGGAACGACTCGTTGGCGATCTCGTCCGCCTTGCGCTTGGCCTCCAGGTCGGCCTGCGAGGACGGGTCGTCGGGCCGCACGACGTGCAGGTTGAGGGTGATCGACACCTTGGCCGACGCGCCCAGCACGTCCCGGATCTCCCGGACCGCCAGACCGTGGGCCAGGTTCAGGTGATGGATCGCCCGCAACGCCGCCACCGGGTCGCTGATACCCGGGGCATGCACACCCGAACCGTAACCCAGCAGGGCCGTGCACCACGGCTCGTTCAGCGTGGTCCACACCTCCACCCGGTCACCGAACTCCTCGGCCATGCGGCGCGCGTAACGCGCGAACGCCTCCGCGGTGGCACGATTCGTCCAGCCGCCCGCGTCCTGCAGTTCCTGCGGCAGGTCCCAGTGGTACAACGTGACCACCGGCTTGACACCCACGGCCAGCAAGGCGTCCAGCAGATCGGAGTAGAAGCCGATCCCCTCCGGGTTGAACTCACCACTACCCCCGGGCTGCACCCGCGGCCACGCGATCGAGAACCGGTAGGCGTCCAGACCCAGGTCCGCGATGTGCCGCACGTCCTGACGCCACCGGTGGAAGTGGTCGTCGGCCACGTCACCGGTGTCACCATTCAGAGTCTTGCCCGGCGTGTGAGAAAACGTGTCCCAGATCGACCGACCCCGACCACCCTCCCCCACACCACCCTCGATCTGATACGACGCCGTCGCAGAACCCCACACGAAATCGGCAGGGAAGGTACGGGTATCGCTGGGTGTCGCCATGTGTCTCTCCGTGAAATCGATGTCGGACAGCGTCGTTCCGGTACCGGCACCACTGCGGATGTCGGCCACCGGGTCTATCGTCACCCGCTGCCGCCGTGGCGGCGAAATCGGGTGGTGGGGATGGAGGTGCGGGAGTACTATCGAACATGTTTACGACTGTGGGTGACGGAGGTGCGCAAGGATGTCAGCAGTGGAAGCGGCACTGGCCGCGGCGATCGATGCGGTACTGACCACACCGGAGGTCACGTACCTGCGCGGGGACGCCACGCACTCGGCACGCACAGAGTTCGGCACCCGGTACGACGTCGTCGTGCCTCCGGTGTCCTTGCACGTACCTGCCGGTCCCCCACGTCCGCCGGGCGCCCCGGCCGGCGCCACCGTGCTGCGCGGCGGCGCCGACCTGGACGCGCCGGCCGGGTAGGAGGCTGCGCGGGTCCGCACGGCTCATCCGGCCACGGCGATCACCACCTCGCCGGGGCCGTCCGCCCCGACGCTCCGCCCGGCGATCTCAACACCCCACGCGGCGGGCGCGTCGGCGGAGCTCACGTGCACCGCGTCACCGGTCCGCCGTACCGTGAAGTGCGCGGACGCGCCGGTCCCACCGGGTACGACGACGTCCCGCTCGTACCCGTCAGGGAGCTCGAAACAGTGCAGGGTGACGCCCTCGGCCCAGGCGTAGTCCGGCCGGTCGTCGCGTGCGCCCACGGGCACGACCGAGCCCGGGCGGGCGAGCAGGGGCAGGGAGTCGAACCCGTGCTCCTCGGTGATCCACCTGGAGCCGCGGATCGTCCCGGCCGCCACGCCCCGGGCATCAGCGGCGGACGCGCCGCCGCCTCCGTCGGCGCCCGCTTCCTGCCCGGGCTCCCCGAGCGGGGGCGTCCCGGCGGCGAGCGCCGGCAGGACCGGGGTCCACCCGCCCTCGGGAACGTAGTAGCTCACTCGCCCGTCGGCGCGGAACACGGGGGCCACGAGCAGGCTGTCGCCGAGCATGTACTGGGTGTCGACCGTGTGCGCCGCGGGGTCGTCCGGGAACTCCAGCAGCATCGGGCGCATGACGGGCGTGCCGTCGCTCCGCACCTGGGCGGCCGCCTGGCCCAGGTACGGCATGAGGGACATCTTCAGCCGGGTGAACCGGCGGAGCACGTCGACGGCCTCGTCGTCGAACGCCCACGGCACGCGGTAGGAGTCGGAGCCGTGGAGGCGCGAGTGCGAGGACAGCAGGCCGAAGACGGACCAGCGCTTGAACACGGCCGGGTCGGGTGTGCCCTCGAACCCGCCGATGTCGTGGCTCCAGTAGCCGAACCCGGACAACGACAGCGACAGGCCGCCCCGCAGCGACTCCGCCATGGAGACGAACGTCGACTCGCAGTCGCCGCCCCAGTGCACGGGGAAGGACTGGGTGCCGGCGGTCGCGGAGCGCGCGAACACCACGGCCTCCCCGTGCCCGCGCTCCTGCTCGAGCAGTTCGAAGACCGCGTCGTTGTACAGGTAGGTGTAGTAGTTGTGCATGCGCTGCGGGTCGGACCCGTCGTGCCAGACGACGTCGGTGGGGATGCGCTCGCCGAAGTCCGTCTTGAAGCAGTCGACGCCCTGGTCCAGGAGTACGCGCAGCTTGTCCTGGTACCAGGCGGTGGCCTCCGGGTTGGTGAAGTCGACCAGCGCCATGCCGGCCTGCCACTTGTCCCACTGCCAGACGTCGCCGTCGGGCGTGGTCACCAGGTAACCCTTGTCCCTGCCCTCGCGGAACAGGTGGGAGCGCTGGGCGATGTACGGGTTGATCCAGACGCTGACCTTCAGCCCGCGCTCGTGGAGCCGGGCCAGCATGCCCTCGGGGTCGGGGAAGGTGGCCGGGTCCCACACGAAGTCGCACCAGTGGAACTGGCGCATCCAGAAGCAGTCGAAGTGGAACACCGACAGCGGGATGTCGCGCTCGGCCATGCCGTCGATGAAGCTGTTGACGGTCTCCTCGTCGTAGTTCGTGGTGAACGACGTCGAGAGCCACAGGCCGTAGGACCAGGAAGGGACGACGGCGGGCCGCCCGGTGAGCGCCGTGTAGCGGCGGAGGATGTCGGCCGGGGTCGGCCCGTGGATCACGTAGTACTGGAGCGACTGGCCCGGCACCGCGAACTGGGTGCGGCTGACCACCTCGGATCCCACCTCGAACGACACCCGCTCGGGGTGGGCGACGAACACGCCGTAGCCGCGGTTGGTCAGGTAGAACGGCACGTTCTTGTAGGCCTGCTCGCTCGCCGTGCCGCCGTCCTCGTTCCAGATGTCGACGCTCTGGCCGTTCTTGACGAAGGCGCCGAACCGCTCGCCCAGCCCGTAGACGTACTCGCCGACGCCGAGCGCGAGCTGCTCGTGCACGAAGTCGCCCTCGGGCGTGGTCGCGATGCCGATGCTCCGGGCCGACGACGAGGTGAGCACCTCGCCGTCGGCCACGAAGTCGACCTGCCACGGGCCGTCGGTGGCCACGCGGGCGGTGAGGCCGCCCGAGGTGAGTTCCGCGGGGCCGTCGCCCAGGGTGTCGGGCGCGACGATCTTGACCACGCCCGGCTCCCGGTGGACCGCGAAGTGCGGCCCGGGATCGCGGCGGCCCTGGTGGTGCTCGATGCGCACGCCGATCACGTCGTCCGCCGGGGCGTCGAACGTGACGGTCACGACCGGGCGGTTCAGGGTGTCGCCGCGCCGGGTGATCGGTGCGGTGGGCGCGTACACGGTCAGGGTGTCCGTGCCGGCCTCCACGGAGTCGATGTCGCGGGGGCGAAGCATGTCGACGCCGGGCCGCAGCTGCCAGTAGCCGTCGGTGAACTTCATGGCTGATACCTCGCTTGATCGTGTTCGGGGTCGTGGTCCATCGGAGTGCGCGCGATCACTTGACCGCCCCGGCGGTCACGCCCCGGGTCAGGGTGCGTTGGAAGATGAGGAAGAACACGACGGCGGGCACGAGGGAGACGAGCGTCCCCGCGTTGATGGTGGGTGCGTCCATCATCCGGTCCCCCTGCAGGGAGGCCAGGGCGATCGGGATGGTCTGGGTGTCGTTGGTGGTCAGCATGACGAGCGGGATGAAGAACTCGTTCCAGGTCCAGATGAAGAAGAAGATCATGAGGACCGACAGGGTCGGCCGCACGATCGGGAACACGACCTGCCAGAGGATGCGCCACCGGCTCGCGCCGTCGAGCGCCGCGGCCTCCAGGAGTGCTGGCGGGAACGTACCCAGCACGGAGGCCAGCAGGTAGGTGCCGAACGCCGACTGGATGACAGTGAAGATGATGATCACCGACCACTGCGAGTTCGACAGGCCCACGGACTGCGCCATCGTGAACAGCGGGTAGATCAGGGCCTCCTGCGGCAGCATGTTCGCCAGCAGGAAGAGCGTGACGATCCACAGCCGCCCCTTCACCCGGCCGATGCCGATCGCGTAGGCGTTGAGCAGCGACAGCAGCGCCCCCAGCACGGCGACGACGGCCGAGATGAACACGGAGTTCCAGAGCTTCACCGGGAACTCGGTGCGCTCCCAGAAGGCGAGCACCCCGTCGAGGTAGATGCCGGTCGGCAGGGACAGCGGCCCGTTGGCCGAGTAGTCCTGCGGTGACTTGACCGCGTTGAGCAGCATGATCCCGAACGGCGCGAGGATCGCGAGCCCGACGACGACGGCCGCGGCCAGCACCAGCCAACGGCCGGCGCCACGGCGGTAGCGGGAGTCGACGGCGGTGCGGCGCACCTCGGGCGCGCGCGTCGGTGTGGCGACTGCCATGTCAGATCCCCTCTCGCTCGCGTCGTTCCGCCCGGCCCTGCAGGCCGAGGATGATCACGGCCACCCCCACGATCACGAGCGTGAGCACCGTGGCGATCGCGGCTCCGTACCCGACCTGGGACTTGTCGAAGAAGCTCAGGAAGGAGTAGTAGCTCGGTACGAGGGTCGAGCTCTCCGGGCCGCCGCGCGTCAGCACGTAGATCGGCGCGAACACCTTGAGCGCGGCCACCGTGCAGGTCAAGGTGACCACGAAGGTCTCCGGCCGGATCTGGGGCACGGTGATGGCCCGGAACCGGTGCCACCACCCGGCGCCGTCGAGTTCGGCCGCCTCGTAGAGCTCCGGGTCCACGCGCTGCAGGGCGGCCATGAAGATGACCACCGGGTAGCCGATCTGGACCCAGATCAGCACGAGCATCACGGACGGCAGCGCGGTGGCGGGATCGCCGAGCCAGTTGGGCGGGGAGTCGATGCCCATGCCGCGCAGGATCGTGTTGAGCGCGCCGGTCTGGGAGTTCAGGATCCAGTTCCACAGCACGCCGGCCACCGCGACGGGAAGGATCTGCGGCAGGTAGTACGTGGCTCGCAGGACCGACGAGACCCGTGCGCCGAACCGCCGTCCGAGGTAGTCGAACAGCACCGCCGCGAGGACCAGCCCGACGAGCGTGGGCACGAGCACCATCGCGACGATCATGGCCACCGAGTTCGCGAACGACGTCCAGAACTGGTCGTCGCCCAGCAGGTCCGCGTAGTTGCCGAGCCCGTTCCAGCGCAGCGGCGCCATGCCCCCGCGCCACTTGAACAGGCTGAAGTACACGTTCGTGAGCAGCGGGTATCCGATCACGACGGCGAACGCGACCGCGCCGGGCAGCAGGTAGGGCAGGTAGCCCACCCAGGCCGCCCGGCGGCGGCGCGGTGCTCGCGGGCGCTGCTCCGCCCGCGAGCGCCGTGCCGTGAGGATGTTGGTGCCGTCAGCCATCGAGCAGGTCGGCCTTGCCCTCGTCGTACGCGCTCTGCAGGCCGTCGAGCACCTCGCTGGGCGTCTTGGACCGGTTCACGAGGGACTGGAGCTGGCTGACGATCACGTCGTAGTAGCCGGGCACCGGCCAGTCGGGGTAGAACGCGAGACCGTCGTCGTCGAGGATCGCCTGGAAGTTCTCGGTGAGCTCGCGCGTGCGTTCGTCGTCGATGACCGACGCGTCGCCGGCCACGGGCAGGCCGCCCTCGGCGGCCAGGACGTTCTGCACCTCGGGTCGCAGCGTGATGTCGATGAACTCCTCGGCCAGGCTCGGGGAGTCCGCGTTCGCCGGGACGACCCAGAGGTTGCCCGACGATCCGGGGTGCAGTTCGTTGCCGGGGAAGTTGAACTGACCCCAGTCGGCCTGGACCTCGGTCGCGAGGCGGCCGAACCACCAGGAGCCGCTGACCATGATCGGGTAGGTCCCGTCGATGAACGAGACGCCCATGTCCTCGGCCGTGAGTGCCGCGGAGTCGGAGGCGATGTAGCCCTTCTCGATCCATTCGTCGAGCTTCTCGGTGGCCTGGGTCATCGCCTCGCCGTGGAAGTCGACGTCGTTCGCGAAGAGCTGGTAGTCGTCCACGAGAGCTCGGTCGCCGTAGGCGAGCACGAGTTCGTACCAGAGCTGGCCCAGCGGGTACTCGGCGCCGGCCTCGGCCAGCGGGGTGATGCCCTCCTCCTGGAAGGTGGCCAGGACGTCCTCGAACTCCTCGAGGGTGGTGGGTTCCTCGAGGCCGTGCTCGGCGAACATGTCCTTGTTGTAGTAGACGCCGACGAACTCGCCGTAGTTGGGGACCCCGTACCATTCGCCGGAGCCCATGAGGCCCTGCTCGTCGTACCTGGCCGTGGTGGCCAGCGAGCCGGTCAGCGTCTCGTCCCAGCCGCGCTCGGCGGCCTGGTCGGTGAGCGGGGTCAGCAGGCCCTGGGCGGCGAGCTGGCCGGCGGTCGCGTTGCCCTTGTTGAACTCCATGACGTCGGGCACGTCGTCGCCGGTGAGGACGATCTTGGCGTTCTTCTGGATCTGTTCGAACGTCTGCTTCTCGACCTCGACGGTGACGTCCGGGTTCTCCTCCTCGAAGATCCGGATGGCCTCGGCCCAGGCCTGGCCCATCGCCGAGTCGTCGTTCTCGTAGTGCCAGATCGTCAGCGTGCTGTCGTCCGTGTCGCCGCCGCCGGCGGTCTGGCCGGTGCAGCCGGCCAGGGCCAGGGATCCGGTCATCGCGGCCGCCACGACGGTCATCGTCCGCTTGTGCTTCATTGCCTATCTCCTTGGTTCGCGAGCCCGGCTGGGGCTCGATGCCCGGCCTCCGCGGGCAGCAGCGCCGCCGCGTCGGTCGGCCCGACCGTCACCTCGTCCGACACGGGCGTGCCGGTGAGCAGGTCGGTCCAGTTCCCCGGCACGTCGAGGCGTGCCGGCTCGCCGGAATGGTTCAGCAGGAACAGGACGTCGCCGCGGCGGACCGCCTCGACGTCGTCCCCGGGGGTTCGCCGCGTGTCGCGGCCGGGCCGCCCGGGCAGGGCGGGTTCGACGCCGGCCGCGTCGAGCGCCGCGCGGAGCACCGCGGCGAGGGTGTCGTCGTCGGGCACCGTGCCGAGGTACCAGGCGGAGCCCTCGTCCGGCGCGCCGGTGTGCGGGGCGTGCCGCGTGATCGCGGGGGCGCCTTCGAGGTGTCCCGGGCCGAACGTGGCGAGCACGTCGGCGCCGTCGGCCCGGAGGAGTTCGCCCAGGACGGCGGCGCGCGGCCGTGCCGGACCCGCGCCGTCCACGGGCGACGCGCCGGAGGGGATCAGGTCCACGCCGTCGTCGGGCAGCGGGGCCCATTCCTCGCCGCTCACGCCGAGCAGGCCGGCGAGCAGGACGGGGAAGCGGCCGGGGCGCACCTGGGCGTTCGCGTCGGCGACTCCGCTGAACGGCCCGACGACGAGACTCGCGCCCCGCTCCACCGCCGCGGTCAGTGCCTCGGCATCCGCGGGCTCCATGAGGTACAGGTTGGGCACGAGCACCGCGTCGTACCGGGAGAGGTCGGTCCCGGGGTGCACGACGTCGGCCGCGACGCCGTCGGCCCACAGGACGCGATGCCAGGCGCGGAGCTGCTCGAGCGGGTCGAGCCGATCGGTCGGGCGGGCCACCTCGGTGGCGGCCCACCAGGACGACCAGTCCCACAGGAGCGCCACCCGCGCGCGGACCCGTGCGCCCGTGACGGACCGCAGGCGCGCGAGGTCCGCGCCGAGTCGGCGGATCCCCTGGTGGACGCGGGTCTCGGGTCCGGCGTGGGGAAGCATCGCGGAGTGGAAGCGCTCGGCTCCGGCGCGCGATGCGCGCCATTGGAAGAAGCAGATGCCGTCCGCGCCGCGGGCCACCGCCTGCAGCGACTCCAGCCGTGACCGCGCGGGCGACTTCGGCAGGTTGTGCGGCCGCCAGCTCACCGCGCCGGCGGCCTGCTCCATGAGGATCCATGGCTCGCCCCCACGCAGGGACCGCATCAGGTCCTGTCGCAAGGCCGAGGACGACGGGGCGTGCGGGTCACCCGGGTCGGGGTAGGCGTCGTCGGCGACGACGTCGAGGTCGTCCGCCCAGGACGTGTAGTCCACGAGCGGGAAGAAGCCCATGAAGTTGGTGGTGATCGGGCGGCTGACGTCGATGGCGCGGATCGCGTCGCGCTGCTCGCGGTAGACGCCCAGCAGCAGGTCGGACGAGTAGCGGCGCCAGTCCAGCGACTGTGTCGGGTTGGGGTGGTACGGCATCCGGCGCGGCGGCAGGACCTCGTCGAACGAGGCGTAGCGCTGCGACCAGAACGCGGTGCCCCAGGCTTCGTTGAGGCCGTCGACGTCGCCGTAGCGGTCACGCAGCCAGGCGCGGAACCGCCCGGCGGCCTCGTCCCCGTGGCAGACCTGGCCGAACTCGTTGCCGACGTGCCACATCCGCACCGCCGGGTGGGTGGCGTACCGCCGGGCGAGGTCGCGCGTGATGGCGAGCGCGGCGTCGCGGTAGACCTGCGAGGCCGGGCTGAAGTGGTTGCGGGAGCCGGCCACGAGCCGCACCCCGTCGGCGTCGACGGGCAGGGTCTCGGGGTGGCGCACGCCCAGCCAGGCCGGCGGCGACGCCGTGGGAGTCGCCAGGTCCACGCCGATGCCCTGCCCGTGGAGCACCTCGAGCACCTCGTCCAGCCAGTCGAACTCGCGCGCGCCGGGCGTGGGCTCGTACATCGCCCAGCTGAAGACGCCGACGGTCACGAGGTTGACGCCGGCCTCCCGCATGAGGCGTGCGTCCTCGCGCCACACCTCACGGGACCACTGCTCGGGGTTGTAGTCCCCGCCGAAGCAGATCCCGCCGTCGGCCACCAGCGCGGCGAACCCGTCGGTACCCGGCATCATCGCCCTCCTGGCCCGCCGGACACCCGCGTCCGGCTCATCGAAATTCGAGATCGTCGAAGCGATTCAACACGCTAGTCCGCTGCAGGGCCTTGTGTCCAGTGTCCTGGTCAGACGAATTGAGCTAGCCTTCCATCGAAGCGCTTCCCTAGCATGCGGCACACTGATGTGCCGGCACATGCCGGGCGCACGACCTGCCGCCGCACAGGGCGCCGCGGTACCGGACCGAGGAGGAACACCGTGGCTACGATCGACGACGTCGCGAAGGCAGCGGGGGTCTCGGCCTCGACCGTGTCCTACGTGCTGTCGGGCAAGCGTCCCATCTCCGCGCCCACTCGCGCACGTGTCGAGCGCGCGATCGAGAAGCTCGGCTACCGGCCGCACGCCGGGGCGCGCGCCCTGGCCTCGGCCCGGACCAATGTCATCGCGCTGATGGCACCCCTGCGCGTCGGCGTGAACGTGCCGGTCATCATGCAGTTCGTCACGGGCGTGGTCACCCGCGCGCGGGACTTCGACCACGACGTCCTGCTGCTGACCCAGGACGACGTGAGCGGCCTCGACCGCGTGACCGGCGGCTCCATGGTGGACGCCCTGGTCATGATGGACATCGAGGCGGACGACCCCCGCGTGCCCGTGGTGGCCGCCGCCAAGCAGCCGACCGTGCTCATCGGCCTGCCGGAGGACCCTGAGGGGCTCAGCTGCGTCGACCTCGACTTCGAGGCCGCCGGCCGGCTCGCCGTCCGGCATCTCGCGGCGGCGGGGCACACCGATGTCGCGCTGATCGGCTCCCCGCCCGAGGTGCTGCTGCGGCACACGTCGTACGCCGATCGGCTGATGCGCGGACTGCGCGGTCAGGCCAAGGCCTCCGACGTGACGGTCAAGGTGGAGGCGTGCGACGCCTCGCCGGCGGGCGCGTCGGAGGCCGTCGACACGCTCCTGGCGACCGCGCCCGACACGACGGGGATCATCGTGCACAACGAGGCCGCGCTCCCCCACGTCCTGTCCCGGCTGGCCGACCGGGGCATCGTGGTCGGCGCCGACATGTCCGTGGTCGCGGTGTGCCCCACGGACGTCGCCCTCTCCCAGCGCATCGCGATGACGAGCATCGATCTGCCCGCCGAGGACATCGGCAGGGTCGCCGTCGACATGGTGATGGCCCGGCTCGACGGCGAGCAGCCGTCCGAGACGAGGCTCCTCGCCCCCGTGCTCACCGAGCGGGAGAGCTCGGCACCGGGGCCCGCCGCCGACGACGACTGAGGACGCCCCACCGCCACTCGCAGTGGTCGCCCCACCGCCGTCGGCGAGGTCGCCCCCGTCCGCAGGGTCGCCCGTCGCCATCGGCGGTCTCGCCGGTCGCGACCGGATGCCCGGGCGTCCACCATCGATGCCCGGGGCATCCGTTGCCGAACCGTGAACCGCCGGTCATTGCACGGCAAGGCGTACGTCTGGTATCAATGTCGAAGCGCTTCGACGGATCGGCGCCTCCGATCCGCCGCTCGCGCCACATCGAAGTGGCCGATCACGAGGGAGTGACAGGTGAGCCTCACCCAGGGAGCGCCGCGGGAGGTGCTCGGCGCGCGCGTGCCGCCAGGCACCGGCCCGGCCGGCGCGTTGACGGGCGGTGGTCGCGGCAGACGTCGTGGTGCCAAGCCCCACGGCAAGACCTCGCCGTACATGTTCCTCGTCGTGTGTCCGTTCCTCGTACTCGTCTTCGTCTTCTCGTACCTGCCGCTGCTCGGCTGGGTGACCGCGCTCTACGACTACAAGCCGGCACTCGGTCTGGGCGGCAGCGAGTTCGTCGGGCTGCAGTGGTTCGAGATCCTCGTCTCGTCCAGGACGCAGCTCGAGCAGATCGGCCAGGTCATGGTGAACACCCTCGCCATGAGCTTCCTCGGCATCGCGACGTCGCTGCTCCCGCTCTTCTTCGCGATGTTCCTGAACGAGATCCGGGCCACCTGGTTCCGGAACACGGTGCAGACGCTCACGACGCTCCCCAACTTCATCTCGTGGGTGCTCGTGTACATGATCGCGTTCTCGCTCTTCTCGACGTCGGGCCTGGTCAACACCACGCTGCACGACTGGGGCCTGATCACCGTCCCGATGAAGTTCCTGGACACCGACCAGCACGTGTGGCTGACCATGCTCGCCTGGAGCCTCTGGAAGGGCGTGGGCTGGGGCGCGATCATGTACCTCGCGGCCATCTCGGGGATCGACCCGGCACTGTACGAGTCGGCGCGGATCGACGGCGCGGGCCGCTTCCAGCTCATGCGCTACATCACGTTCCCGCACCTCCTGCCGACCTTCGTGGTGCTCCTGATCCTCTCCATCGCCAACATCCTGAACAACGGCATGGAGCAGTACTACGTCTTCCAGAACGCGTTCAACAGGGAGTACATCCAGGTGCTCGACCTGTACGTCTACAACATCGGCATGACGGGGAACAGCCTGTCGCTGGCGACGGTCCTCAGCATGCTCAAGAGCCTCATCTCGCTCGCGCTCCTGATGTCCGCCAATGCGATCGCCAAGCGCGTCCGCGGCACGTCGATCATCTAGGAAAGGACCGACGTCGTGACCACCAAGGACACCGGAACGCCATGGCGCCACGCGCGCGGCGACGTCGCGTTCGCCATCGTCAACTACGCCGGATTCGTGCTCTTCGCGCTCGTGTGCGGCTACCCGTTCTACTACCTGATCATCAACTCGATCAGCGCGAACGATCTCAGCGCGCTCGGCGACGTGCGCCTGTTCCCCACGGGGATCCACCTCGAGAACTACACACAGATCTTCGGCCTGCCGGGGCTGACGGGTTCGCTGCTGGTCTCGATCGCCCGCACCGTGATCGGCACCGGGGCCACCGTCCTCGCGTCGGCGTTCCTCGGCTTCATGTTCACGCAGGAGCGCCTGCGGCATCGCTCCCTCTGGTACCGGCTGGTCATCTTCACGATGTACTTCAACGCCGGCCTCATCCCGGTGTACGTCACGATCCACACGCTGGGGCTGACCAACAACTTCTGGGTCTACATCCTCCCGGCGATCGTGCAGCCGTTCAACATCATCCTCGTCAAGACGTACGTGGAGTCGCTCCCGGCGTCGCTGCAGGAGGCCGCCGAGATCGACGGAGCCGGGATCGTGACGATCTTCTTCCGGATCATGCTCCCGAACATGACGCCGATCCTCGCGACCGTGGCGATCTTCTCCGCGGTGGCCCAGTGGAACTCGTTCCAGGACACGCTGCTGTACATCACGGACCAGCGGCTCTACCCGCTGCAGTACAGGCTCTACACGTATCTCAACCAGGCCAACAGCCTGGCTCAGGCGGCACAGAACGCGCAGGGCGACCTCGGCGCGATCGCGTCCGCCGCCACGACGCAGACGCCGACGTCGATCCGCATGACGATCGCCGTGATCGTCGTGCTGCCGATCATCTTCGTCTACCCGCTGTTCCAGCGGTACTTCGTCAAGGGCATCATGCTCGGCGCGGTCAAGGGCTGACAGCGTTCCGCGACAACACAAGGTTCAGCGACAACACAGTTCAGCAACAACACAAAGGAGTGTCATGAGATCACGCAAAGCCGTAGCGGTGCTGGTGGCCCCGCTGCTCGGACTACTGTCCCTCGCTGCATGCTCGGGAACGGGGACGTCGGAGGACCCCGAGGCGGCGTCACTCGACCAGGACTGGTCGGCGGCGGATCCGATCACCATCGACGTCTTCGACGGCCTCGCCAACTACCAGGGCATCCAGGGCGGGTGGTTCGGCAAGATCGTCAAGGACAAGTTCAACATGGAGCTGAACATCATCGCCCCGAACGTCGCGGGCGGCGGTGACACGCTCTACAACACCCGCGTGTCGGGCGGCGACCTCGGTGACCTCATCGTCACCGACAAGGGCGAGAAGCTGGACGAACTCGTCGAGGGTGGGCTGCTCCATGACATGTCGCCCTACTACGAGTCCATGGAGCACCTGCCGAAGTACGACGCCGCGATCCAGACCCTCAACGAGTCCAAGGACGGCGTCTACGGCTTCCCGACCCAGCTCTCGTCGGTCAAGCCGACGGAGCCGAACGACGATGTCGACCCGACGTTCGGTCCCTTCCTGCGCTGGGACTACTACGCCGAGCTCGGCTACCCGGAGATCGGCACCCTCGAGGACCTCCTGCCGGTGCTGAAGGACATGCAGGACGCCCACCCGGAGGCGGACAACGGCAAGCCGTCCTACGCCATCTCCCTGTTCAAGGACTGGGACGGCAACATGATGGTGATGGGCAAGCAGCCGACGACCCTCTACGGCTACGACGAGATGGGGTTCGTGCTCGCGAAGGCCGACGGCTCGGACTACCAGAGCATCATCGACTCGGATTCGCAGTACGTGCGCGCCCTGCGCTTCTACTACGAGGCAAACCAAATGGGCCTCGTCGACCCCGATTCGACCACGCAGAACTACGACACGATGTTCACCAAGTACCAGAACGGCCAGGTGCTGCTGTCCTGGTGGCCGTGGCTCGGCCAGTCCGCGTACAACACCGAGCAGAACATGGCCGAGGGCAAGGGCTTCATGATCGCCCCGCTGCAGGATCAGAAGGTCTTCGCCTACGGCGCCGAGGTGTACGGCGGCGAGCAGGTGGTCGCCATCGGCTCGCAGGCGGAGGACCCGGCGCGTATCGCCGCGTTCATCGACTGGCTGTATTCCCCGGAGGGCGTGCAGGCCAGCGCGTCGGAGACCATGGGTGCCGCCGGTCCTGTGGGCCTGACCTGGGAGAACGGCCCCGACGGGCCGGAGCTCACCGACTTCGGCCGCAAGGCCATCCTGGAGGGCGGCGCGGACGTGCCGGCCGACTGGGGCGGCGGCGCGTACAAGGACGGCGTCTCGACCCTGAACTTCTCCGCCGTCCTGCCGATCGACGAGGACCCGACCACGGGTTACCCGTACAACTACAAGCTCTGGCCGAGCTACCAGGAGACCACGGCCAACCCGCTCACCGAGGACTGGTCCGAGCACATGGGCGGCGCCACGACGACCATGGAGTACCTGCGGGCCAACGACATGCTGCTGGTCGCCCCGGGCGCGAGCTTCATCACCCCGACGGACGAGTCGGAGATCGAGACGGCCCGCAACCAGATCAAGGCCAGCATCGTCGAGTACTCCTGGAAGATGTCCTTCGCCAAGGACGACGCCGAGTTCGAGTCGCTGCTCGCGGAGATGCAGGAGACGGTGAACGGCCTGGGCTACGAGAAGGTCCTCGAGGTCGACATGGCCAACGCCCGGGCACAGAACGACGCCCGCGTCGCGGTCGCCAACGAGTTCGGCTGATCCGGACTCCTGACCGGTAGGACGGCACGCGAGAGGGCCCGGGCGATCGGATCGCCCGGGCCTTGTCGCGTCTCAGGATCGCGCGAGGTGCGGCCGACGGCAGCGCCTGCCCGCGCGACCTTCTCCTACTCGCCGGAGTGCGGGCTGACCGGGTCGAGCGCCGTGGGATCGCCGCCCCGCCGCCGGAAGACGCTGTGCAGCACGAGCGCGTCCACGTAGGCGCCCACCGAGAATCCGATGGTCGCGACGAGCACCACCGTCGGCGGGAACACGTACAGCAGACTCACCGTGGCGGCCGGACGCACCAGCAGGGCGAGCGTGCGCAGCGGCTCGGCGAGCGGCAGCAGCAGGGCGTTGCGCAGCGTCCGGCCCAGCGGGTCGGCGTACCGGGCGACCAGCACCAGACCGTACAGCAGGGCGGCCACCAGGTAGCCGACGAGCAGCACCGCCACCGTGCCGGCGGCGGACCCGAGGGCGGTGCCGGACGCGAGCCAGAAGATCGCGGCGAAGGCCGCCATCGCGGCCGGCACACCCAGCAGCAGCCCGACGGCGGTACCCCGCCACAGGTTGCGGCGCAGGGCGACGAAGAACCCCGTGATCAGATATCCCCGCTCCTCGTCGGCGTACCGCAGCGCCACCTCGTAGAGCGCGGCGGTCGCCGCCCCGGCCGTCACCACCGGCAGGCAGGCCACGATGTACAGCACGTTGAGCACGACGAACTGCAGGAACGTCGTCAGCCCCTGCACGCTCCGGCTGTCGGGGTCGATCCTCATGCCGTGGTCCTCATGCCGTGGTCCTCACACCCTGGTCCTCACGCCCTGCACACTGCCGTCCTCACCCGGCCCGGCCGGTCACGGTCAGCTCGCCGCGCACCGGCAGGTCCACGCTCGACGCCCCGGCGGCGACGGTGTACGTCCCCACCGGCACCCGGAGGTCGCCGTCAAGCAGGCCCGGCACCCCGCCCGACGGCGCCGCGGCCTCGTGCCACAGCGCCAGGCGCGCGACGTCGAAGGGCACCGCCACCGACGCCGTCTCGCCGGGGTCGAGCCGGACGCGACGGTAGCCGAGCAGGAGCCGCACGGGCGAGTCCGTCCCAGGGGCGCCGAGCGAGTACACCTGCACCAGTTCCTCGGCGGGCCGGTCGCCGGTGTTGCGCACCGTCACCGAGGCCGTGACCACGCCCGGGCCCGCCGGGTCGCGCGGCGTCAGCGGCGGGTGGTCACGCGTCGGCGCGGGGGCCGCGACCTCGGTCACGGACAGGGCGACCCGCCCGTACGACACGGCCGAGTAGGTCAGGCCGTGCCCGAACGCGAACGCGGGCACCCCTGCGTCGCTGTCGGGCAGGTGCCGGTAGGTCGCCTGCTGGCGCCGGGTGTCGTAGTCGAAGAGGTCGCCGGCCTGCTCCGGGCGCGCGGGCCAGGTCTGCGCGAGGCGTCCGGACGGCTCGACGGCGCCCGTCAGCACGTCGGCCAGGCCGTGCCCGAGCTCCTGGCCGCCGTGGCTGCTCCACACCACGGTGGCGGCGTCGGCGACGCCCGGACCGAGCACGTACGGGTAGCTCGACACGATCGTGAGCACGGCGCGCGGGTTGGCCTCGACGGCGGCGCGCCACGTCTCCACGGCGGCGTCGGGCAGCCACAGATCGGGCCGGTCCTGTGTCTCGCGCCCGTTCAGGTGCGGGTCGTTCCCGACGGCGACGACGACGGCGTCGCACGCCGCCGCGGCCTCGGCCACCCGCGCCGCGCCGGACTCCAGGACGCGCGCCACGAACCGCTCGGCATCCGCGAGCGTGTGCCCGTCGGCACACACCAGACCGGTGCCGCGCTGGACGCGCACCCACCGGCCGGAGCCGAGGTGCAGAAGGGACCACGAACCGTCGTCGTGCACGTGCCGGCGGAAGCTCTCCTGGACCTCCCAGCCCCCGACCCGCTCGGCGTCGGCCCGCAGCGGCCAGGCGCCACCGGTGAGCAGGCGGCCGGACGCCCCCGAGCGCAACGTGAGCACTCCCCCGCCCCAGTCCGTGACGGACAGGCGTGCGCCGCGGCCGGCCCCGGCCGAGTCCGCGACCACCGTCGCGCCGTCCGCGGTGACGGAGACGTACTGCCCGTTCGTCGCGCGCAGGGCGACGACGTCGGCGCCGTCGGCCATCACCACCCGGTCCGCGCCGAGTACGGCGCGCAGGCCGTCCGCCGGGGTGACCGCGTACGGCGGGGTGCCCGAGTACCAGTCGGTGAGCACGGCCTGGGCCATGGGCCCGACGACGGCGACCGAGCCCGTGGCCGGCAGGGGCAGCACGCCCGCGTCGTTGCGCAGCACGACCACGGAGCGGGCCACCGCCTCCCGCGCGAGGACGCGGTGCTCGGGCAGGTCGAGGTGGTCCGGCGTGATGCCGGCGTACGGGTCGGCGTCGCCGTCGAACTCGCCGCTGCGCAGGCGCAGCTCGAGGAGGCGCAGCACGGCGCGGTCGACGTCGTCCAGGGTGAGCAGGCCATGGTCCAGGGCCTCCTGGAGGCGCCGGACGGTGGGGGCGGAGTCGGTGTCGTCGTCGGTGAACGAGTCGACACCGGCGCGGACGAGCGCGGCGTTCCCGGCGGCGCGATCCTCCGCGGCGCGCTGCACGGTGACCACGAACATCGGGGCGGCGGCGTCGGACACGAGCGCGACCGACCCTCCGGTCCAGGAGCGCAGCTCGGCGAAGAGCTCGGCCTGCAGGTGCGCCGGGGTGCCGTTGACCTGGTTGTACGCGGGCATGACACCCGCGGCCACGCCCGCCTCGATCGGCTCGCGGAAGGCGGGGAGCTCCTCCTCGTGCAGCGTGACCGGGGTGAGGTTCGAGCTCGTGGACGAGCGGTCGGTCTCGTTGTTGTAGGCGAGGAAGTGCTTGAGCGTGGGCGTGGTCCGCCAGACCCGCTCGTGGTCCCCGCGCAGGCCGCGGCAGTAGGCCGTGGCGAGGTGCGCGGTGACGTGCGGGTCCTCGGAGTACCCCTCCTCGTTGCGGCCCCAGGCCGGGTGCCGGAGCGTGTTCACGACCGGCGCCCAGACGTTCAGGCTCACCGACGGGTCTCCCGCGCGCTTGGCGCGGACCTCGGTGGAGACGACGTCGCCGACGCGGCGCACCAGCTCCGGGTCCCAGGTCGCGGCCAGGCCGACCGGCTGCGGGAACACCGTGGCGCGGCCCAGCCAGGCGACGCCGTGCAGCGCCTCGCACCCGGTGTGGAACGGGCCGAGCCCCAGCCGGTCCACGACCGGCTGATGCTGGTGCAGCATCGCCACCCGTTCCTCCGGGGTGAGGCGGCCGAGCAGGTCACGGGCGCGCACGGGGATGGGCAGCGCGGGATCGCGGAAGGGCGACACGTCCATGGGTTCCTCCTTCGGGTGCCGCGACGGTGCGGCTCGGATGCGACCGGTGCGCGGCAGGGTGACGCTCTCTGCCGGCGATCAGTCGAAGCGCTTCGATGGACGGTACCCGGCCGAGGCCCGAAGCGCTACCCCGTCTCGGCGGATCGCGCCGCAAGGCATCGCCGCCGCACGACCGGTCGGCTCGTTCCACACGCCACGCCGGCGGGCAAGTCCGCGGGCACGGGTGACCGCCGGCGCCTCAGCGGGACTCGTACGGTAGCGTCGCCCAGTCCGGTGGGAGGTCGCGCGGCGTCCAGGACGGGTCCGGGGTCCAGTCCGCCCAGGACTTGTCCCACCAGAGGTCGCCGGCGTCCAGCCGGGCGGCGATGCGGTCGCCCTCGGCCCGGATCTCGGCCATACGGCCGGGGTAGCGCGCGGGGCCGGTCTCCTCGAACTCCTCGACGTCCTTGAACTCGTAGGTCTCCGCGTCGGCCGGCCACCAGATGTCGAGCTCGTGGTCGAGGGTGTCGAAGCCGATCGGCGTGCGCCGCGGCGCGTCCTCCAGGTTGAGGTACCAGCCCTGGAACTCGCGCTCCTCACCCGCCCAGAACAGGAAGACCGAGTGCTCGACGCCCGTCCAGTGCAGCTCGAGGCGGCCGTGACCGCGCCAGTGCGTGCTGCCGGCGAGCAGCCACGGATGGCGGCCGACGGGGAACGTCCCGTCCTCCGGATATCCGAAGGGGGAGCCGCCGGGCGTGTAGGTGACGAGCAGTTCGCCGTCGTCGTGCACGCAGATCTGCGGGATCGCGATCCACGGCTCGCCGCGCATGATCTCGCGTCGCACGACCGTGGCGCCCGGTTCGAAGGGTGTCGTCATGGCCCGCACGGTAACAGCGGCGCGTTGCCGGGAAATGGCGTGGGTGTGCCCGTCACCCGGGAATCTCGGCGCCCCCGCGCAGGACTCGCCGTGGCCGCAGGTCCTCGTCCGCCACGAGCACGTCGGCGCGCAGCCCCCGGGCGAGCGTGCCGAGCTCCCGGCCCAGTCCGAGGACCCGGGCCGGCACGGCCGAGGCGGAACGCACCGCGTCGAGGAGCGGGACCCCGGCCGCGACGGTGTGGCGCACGACGTCGATCAGGTGAGCCGTGCCGCCGGCGATCGCCCCGGCGTCCGGGTCGCCGGGATCCACGAGGCGCGCGACGCCGTCCCGCACCGTGACCGACATCGGGCCCAGGTCGTAGGAGCCGTCCGCCATCCCGGCCGCCGACATCGCGTCCGTGACGAGGGCCACCTGGTCGGCGCCCACCGTCCCGAACACCGTACGCACCGTGGCCGGGTCGAGATGGACACCGTCCGCGATGAGCTCCACCACGAGGTCGCCGCGGGCGGCGGCCGCGAAGCACGCGGCGACCGGGCCCGGCGCCCGGTGGTGCAGCGGACGCATGCCGTTGAAGAGGTGCGTGGCCGTCATCTCGCGGTGGCCGACCCCCGCCACCTCCGCGGCCAGCCGCAGACCCGCCGTGACCTGGGAAATCAGCGCCTCCGCGGCTTCCGTCGTCCCGTCCGTGTGGCCGAGCGACGGGATGGCCCCCGCCTCGATGAGCGCCGTCGCGGCGCCGCCCGGACCCGCGACTCCGGGAACCTCCGGCGCCACGGTCATCGTCGCCAGGTGCCCGCGCGCGGCCTTCGCGAGGTCGCGGACCACGGCGGCGTCGCCGTCGCGCAGGTAGGCAGGGTTGTGCGCGCCGCGACGCTCGTGCGAGAGGAACGGTCCCTCGGCGTGGATCCCCGCGATCTCGCCGGCGTCGGCGAGATCGGCGAGCATCGCCGCCTGTGCGGCGAGGGTGTGCGGGTCGGCCGTGACGAGGGAGGCCAGCATCGTCGTCGTACCGTGCCGCCGGTGTTCGAGGACGGCGCGCAACGCCTCGCCAGGGCTCGCGGCGTCGGGGAAGCCGACGCCTCCCCCGCCGTGGTTGTGCAGGTCGACGAGCCCTGGCAGCAGGTAGTCGTACGACGGCGGCACCTCGCCGAGCTGTGCGTCGAAGCCCGCGTCCCGGGCTTCGACGGCCGTGCCGACGAAGGCGAGCCGATCTCCCCGGGCGACCACGACACCGTCGTCGATCATCGCCTCGGGCAGGAGCACTCGTCCTCGCAGGACGACCGTGGAAGTCTTCTCCGGCATGCCCCCATCCTGCCTCAGAACAGACGGGACTCCGCGTCGTCGACGCCGCGCATGGCGTCGTAGTCCAGGGTCAGGCAGCCGATGCCGCGATCGGTCGCCAGCACGCGCGCCTGGGGTTTGATCTCCTGCGCGGCGAAGACTCCTCGGACCGGCGCGAGCAGCGGGTCGCGGTTGAGGAGCTCCAGGTACCGCGTGAGCTGCTCGACGCCGTCGATCTCGCCGCGACGCTTGATCTCGACCGCCACCGTGGCTCCCGTGGCGTCGCGGGCCAGGATGTCGACCGGGCCGATCGCCGTCATGTACTCCCGCCGGATCAGCGTGCTGCCCTCGCCGAGCAGACCGATCTGCTCCGCGAGCAGTTCCTGCAGATGCGCCTCGACGCCGTCCTTGACCAGCCCGGGGTCGACGCCGAGGTCGTGGGCCGAGTCGTGGTGCACGGTGTGCAGGTCGATCTCGAGGCGGTCGTCGGACTTCTTGTGCTGTACCGTCCAGACCTGCGCGACGCCACGCTCCGCGGCCTCGGCGCCCGGGACCGCCTCCGTCAGCGTGCACGGCGGGCTCATCCAGTTCAGCGGCTTGTACGAACCGCCGTCGGAGTGCAGCAGCACGCTCCCGTCGGCCTTGACCACGATCAGCCGCGTCGCGAGCGGCAGGTGTGCGGTGAGTCTCCCGGTGTACCGGGCGGAACAGTCGGCGACGACAAGACGCAAGGATTCTCCTCAGCGGTTACAGGACCAGGTCGCGGCGGCCCGGCGGGGCCGCCTCGAGCCACGAGGCCAGCCCGAAGTAGTCGCCCGACGCGAGGTCCAGCTCGAAGTCCAGGCCCTCGTAGCGGCACCGGACGAGATAGTGCGCCGGTCCGTCGTCGTCGAACTCCTCGCGGCCGACCAGCTCGAGCCGGTCCCGGTACCAGGTGCGGGCAGGCCGAGGCGACAGCGACCAGCAGCGCCACCACTCGATCCGGCCGACGGCGTACTGCGCGATGCCGGCCGTCCAGGAGTCCTGCCCGGCCGCCCGCGCGTTGCAGGAGAACGATCCGACCCGGCGGGACAGGGTGTGCAGGCGGGACGCGCCCACGCCGAGGACCAGTGCGATCGCGGCCACGATCGCCAGCGCGATCCAGACGACGCCCGGCACCGTCCCCCTCCCTCAGACCTGCTCGATCTCGTCGACGACGATCGTGACCAGGTTCTCGTCCACGGAGACGAACCCGCCGTCGACCTGGGCCTCGACCGCCACGCCGTCGTCCGTGCGTACCGTGACCTTACCCGGCCGCAGCACCGCGAGCAGCGGCTGGTGGTCCGCCAGGATGCCGATCTCGCCCTCCACCGACGGCGCGACGACCGTCCTGGCCGTGCCGGACCAGACCTTGCGGTCCGTGGCCACGAGGTCCACGTTCAGCTCAGCCACTCAGGGCCTCCCTCTCGATAGTTCGGGCGGGACGCCGCCGGGCCGAGACCCGGCGGCGTCCCGTACGGGGAGAACGGTGCCTCAGGCGCCGTACTCCTTCTGGATCCTCGCCCAGTTGCGCTCGAGGTCCTCGAGGCCACCGATGTTGTAGAACGCCTGCTCGGCGATGTGGTCGAACTCGCCGGACGCGATCTTCTTGAACGCCTCGATGGTCTCGCTCAGCGGCACGGTCGAGCCGACCACGCCGGTGAACTTCTCGGCCATGTAGGTGTTCTGCGAGAGGAACTGCTGGATCCGGCGCGCACGCGCGACCAGCGTCTTGTCCTCCTCGGAGAGCTCGTCGACACCGAGGATCGCGATGATGTCCTGCAGTTCCTTGTTGCGCTGCAGGATCGACTTCACCTCGGTGGCCACCTCGTAGTGCTCCTGGCCCACGTAGCGCGGGTCGAGGATGCGCGAGGTCGAGGCCAGCGGGTCGATCGCCGGGTACAGACCCTTCGACGCGATCTCGCGGGAGAGCTCGGTCGTCGCGTCCAGGTGGGCGAACGTGGTGGCCGGGGCGGGGTCGGTGTAGTCGTCCGCAGGCACGTAGATGGCCTGCAGCGACGTGATGGAGTGACCGCGCGTCGAGGTGATGCGCTCCTGCAGGAGGCCCATCTCGTCGGCGAGGTTCGGCTGGTAGCCCACGGCGGACGGCATGCGGCCGAGCAGCGTGGAGACCTCGGAACCCGCCTGCGTGAAGCGGAAGATGTTGTCGATGAACAGCAGCACGTCCTGCTTCTGTACGTCGCGGAAGTACTCCGCCATCGTCAGGGCCGACAGCGCCACGCGCAGACGCGTGCCCGGCGGCTCGTCCATCTGGCCGAAGACGAGGGCCGTCTTGTCGAAGACACCGGCCTCGTCCATCTCGTGGATGAGGTCGTTGCCCTCACGCGTGCGCTCGCCGACGCCGGCGAACACGGACACACCGCCGTGGTCCTGCGCCACGCGCTGGATCATCTCCTGGATGAGGACCGTCTTGCCGACGCCCGCGCCGCCGAACAGACCGATCTTCCCGCCCTGCACGTACGGGGTGAGGAGGTCGATCGACTTGATGCCCGTCTCGAACATCTGGGTCTTGGACTCGAGCTGGTCGAAGGCGGGGGCCGTGCGGTGGATCGGCCAGCGCTCGGTCACCTCGAACTTCTCGCCCTCGGCGAGGTTGAGCACGTCGCCGGTGACGTTGAAGACCTTGCCCTTGGTGATGTCGCCGACGGGCACGCTGATCGGCGCGCCGGTGTCGGTCACGGTGGCACCGCGCACGAGGCCGTCGGTCGGCTTCAGCGCGATGGCGCGCACGAGCGAGTCACCGAGGTGCTGGGCGACCTCGAGCGTGAGCGTGAGGGTCCCCTCACCCAGGTCGATCTCGGTGGTGAGCGCGTTGTAGATGTCGGGGATCGCGTCCTCGGGGAACTCGATGTCCACGACGGGGCCGGTCACCCGGGCGACCCGGCCGGTGCCGGCGCCGCTGGTGTGATCGACCGTGGCTTCCACGGTGGTGGCGGTCATTGCTTGCCTCGCTTCTCATGCCCGGAGGATCCCTCCGGCGGGGTCGGGTTCAGGCGGATGCCAGGGCGTCGGCACCCGAGACGATCTCGCTGATCTCCTGGGTGATGTCGGCCTGTCGCGCCTGGTTCGCCAGGCGCGTGTACGTACGGATCAGGTCCTCCGCGTTGTCGGTCGCCGTGTGCATGGCACGCTGACGCGCCGCGAGCTCCGACGCCGCGGCGTCGAGCAGGACCGCGAAGATCCGGGACCGTACGTACCGGGGCAGCAGGGCGTCGAGTACGGCCTCCGGGGACGGCTCGAAGTCGTACAGCGGCATGGCCTCGCCCTCGCCGGGGACGCTGACGCCCTCGACGATCTCGAGCGGCAGCATCCGCACGACGCGCGGGCGCTGCGTCACCATGTTCACGAACTGCGTGGACACCACGTGCAGCTCGTCGACGCCGCTCTCCTCGGCGGGCGCCAGGAAGGCGCCCAGGAGGGTGTCGGCGATCTCGTCCGAGACCTCCGCCGTCGGGGCGTCCGAACCGTACGACCACTCGCCCGCGAGGTCACGACCACGGAACGAGTAGTAGGCGATGGCCCGGCGGCCGGCCGCGTACAGCCGGACCTCCTTGCCGTCCGCCTGGAGCTGGTCGATCAGCCGCTCGGTCTCGCGGATGATCGACGCCGAGTACGACCCCGCCATGCCGCGGTCCGACGCGACCACGAACACCGCGGCGCGGCCCGTGGGCTGCTTCCGCTCGGTCGTCAGCGGGTGGTCGATGCTCGCGTGCGCCGCCACGGCCGACACGGCGCGCGTGACGGCAGTGGCGTAGGGAGCCGCCGCGGCGGTCCGCGCACGGGCCTTGCCGATGCGCGACGCCGCGATGAGTTCCTGCGCGCGGAACATCTTCTTCAGCGACTGTGTCGACTTGATCCGCGCCTTGTAGATGCGCTGGGAGCCTCCGGCCATGTCTCAGGCCTTCTTCTTGACGACGATCTGCTCCTGCTCGACGTCGACGGGCTCGCCGTCGCCGCCACCGACCAGGGCGGCACCGTCGCTCTTGACGAAGCCGTTGCGGAACTCCTCGACGCCGGCCTGCAGCGCGGCCTCGGTCTCGTCGTCCCACTTGCCCGTCTCGGCGATCCTCTGCAGCACGTCGGACTTGCGACGCAGGTGGTCGAGCATCTCCGCCTCGAAGCGCTTGATGTCCTCGATCGGGACGTCGTCCAGCTTGCCCTTGGTGCCGGCCCACACGGAGGCGACCTGCTCCTCGACCGGGTACGGCGAGTACTGGGGCTGCTTGAGCAGCTCCATGAGCGCCGCGCCACGCCGCAGCTGGCCGCGGGACGCCGCGTCGAGGTCGGACGCGAACATCGCGAACGCCTCGAGCGAGCGGTACTGCGCCAGCTCCAGCTTCAGGGTTCCGGAGACCTTCTTCATGGCCTTGACCTGGGCGTCACCGCCGACCCGGGAGACCGAGATACCGACGTCGACCGCCGGGCGCTGGTCGGCGTTGAACAGGTCGGACTGCAGGAAGATCTGGCCGTCCGTGATGGAGATGACGTTCGTCGGGATGTACGCCGAGACGTCGTTCGCCTTGGTCTCGATGATCGGCAGGCCGGTCATCGAGCCCGCGCCCAGGTCGTCGCTGAGCTTGGCGCAGCGCTCGAGCAGGCGGGAGTGCAGGTAGAAGACGTCGCCCGGGTAGGCCTCGCGGCCCGGCGGGCGGCGGAGCAGCAGCGACACGGCGCGGTAGGCCTCGGCCTGCTTCGACAGGTCGTCGAAGATGACCAGCACGTGCTTGCCGGCGTACATCCAGTGCTGGCCGATGGCCGAGCCCGTGTACGGGGCGAGGTACTTGAAGCCCGCAGGGTCGGACGCCGGAGCCGCGACGATCGTCGTGTACTCCAGGGCACCGGCCTCCTCGAGCGCACCGCGCACGGAGGCGATGGTCGAGCCCTTCTGGCCGACGGCGACGTAGATGCAGCGGACCTGCTTGGCCGGGTCGCCCGACTCCCAGTTGGCCTTCTGGTTGATGATCGTGTCGACCGCGATCGCCGTCTTGCCGGTCTGGCGGTCGCCGATGATCAGCTGACGCTGGCCGCGCCCGATCGGGATCATCGAGTCGATCGCCTTGATACCGGTCTGCAGCGGCTCGTGCACGGACTTGCGCTGCATGACGCCGGGCGCCTGCAGCTCCAGGGCACGGCGGCCCTCCGTGTCGATCTCGCCGAGACCGTCGACCGGGTTGCCCAGCGGGTCGACGACGCGGCCGAGGTAGCCCTCGCCCACCGGGACCGAGAGGACCTCACCCGTACGGCGGACCTCCTGGCCCTCCTCGATGCCGGTGAACTCACCGAGGATGACCACACCGATCTCACGGACGTCCAGGTTCAGCGCGAGGCCGAGCGTGCCGTCCTCGAAACGCAGCAGCTCGTTGGCCATCGCGCCGGGCAGACCCTCGACGCGGGCGATGCCGTCAGCGGCGAAGACGACGCGGCCCACCTCCTCGGCCGCCACGGCGTCGGGCTCGTAGGACTTCACGAAGCTGTCCAGCGCGGCACGGATCTCGTCCGGCCGGATCGTCAGCTCAGCCATTGCTCTTCTCCTGTCGTGCCGCGGTCGGGCGCGGCGGAAGGGTTGTACTCACGTGATTCAGCCGGCCAGGCGACGCTGCGCGTCGGCCAGGCGCGACAGGACGGTGGAGTCGACGACGTCGGCGCCGACCTGGATGCGCAGGCCACCGACGACGACGGGGTCGACGGTGACGTTCAGCTGCACGGCGCGCCCGTACGACCGCTCGAGGATCGCGCCGAGGCGGTCCATCTGGGCCTGGGTCAGCACCGTCGCCGAGGTCACCATGGCGACGAGACGCCGGCGGCGCTCGGCCGCGACCTCGCCGTACCAGGTGAGCGCGGCCACGAAGCGACGGCCGCGCGGGTGCGCGGTCGCCCGCTGCGCGAGCGCCTGCGTCACCGGGTCGACCTTGCCGCCCAGCAGGGCGTCGACCAGGGCGCGCCGGCGGGCGGCGTCCGTGGTGGTGTCGGACAGCGCCTGGCGTGCCTCGCGCTGCCCGACGAGCACCCGCGTCACCCGGAAGAGCTCGTCCTCGACCGTCTCGAGCACCCCGCGCGACTCGGCGGCGGCGAGCGTCGCGTCCACCGCGAGCCGCTCGATGCCGTCCACCAGGTCGGCCTCACCGGACCAGCGGGACCGGACCATGCCGGAGAGCAGATCGACCACGCGGCCGTCGAACCGGCCCAGGAGCCCGGCCACCAGGCCGGCCTTGTCCTCGCCGGCGCGGGACGGGTCGGAGAGCGAGCGGCGCAGCGCGCCCGACTCGTCCAGCGCCTCGACGACGGCGAACAGCTGCTCGCCGAGCGTGAGGGCGTCCGCACCCGCGGCCCGCAGGACCGGCTCGAACCGCTCCTGTGCCGCCGCCAGCGATGCTCCGCTCGTTCCCCGCATCACGCCTCCTTGGAGCTTCCGGCCGGCACGGCGCCCCGGGGGGCCTCGGCCCCGTCGGCCGCCTCGAGTTCGTCGAGGAAGCGGTCCACCACGCGCGACTGGCGTGCGGAGTCCTCGAGCGACTCGCCGACGATCCTGGACGCGAGGTCCGTCGCCAGCGCGCCGACCTCGGACCGCAGCGACACCGCCGCCGCCTGACGCTCGGCCTCGATCTGACGGTGCGCCGTCTCCGTGATCCGGGCCGCCTCGTCGTTCGCCTTGGCCTTGAGGTCCTTGATGATCGCGGAGCCCTCGGCGCGGGCCTCCTCGCGCACCTGCGCGGCCTCGGTGCGGGCCTCGACGAGCAGGCGCTCCTGCTCCTCGAGCGCCTTGTCGGCCTGGGCCTGCGCCTCCTCGGCCTTCTTGATCCCGCCCTCGATCAGGGCGGCGCGCTCGTCGAGCACCTTGTTCATCGGGGGCAGCACGTACCTGTAGAACGCGACCGCGATGATGACCAGCACCACCGCCGACCAGAGCAGGTCGTAGCCGGCGGGCAGGAACAGGTCGATACCTTCCGGTTCTTCCGTCGCCGCCAGGATGTTGGCGGCGCTCGCGCGCGCCGCCATCACGCGGCCGGGAAGAGGAAGCCGGCGACGAGCCCGAGCAGGGCGAGCACCTCGACGAACGCGACACCGAGGAACATGGTCGCGCGCAGCTGGCCCGCGACCTCGGGCTGGCGGGCCATGCCCTCGATCGTCTTGCCGATGAGGATACCGAGACCGATGCCCGGGCCGGTGGCGGCGAGGCCGTAGCCGACCGCGTTCAGGTTACCGGTGACCTCGGCGAGAGTGATGGCGTCCACTTGCGTCTTCCTTCCGTTGGGCGCCGCGACCGATCGGCCCGGCGTCACGTGGTTGCGAACGGACGCACTGTGCGCCCATCGCCATGGGTTCAGTTGAAGAGTTCGGGTGTCGTTCGACGAGCAGGCCGGGCCGGGTGACCCTCAGTGCTCCTCCTCGAGCGACATGTTGATGTACACCGCGGCCAGCAGGGCGAAGATGTACGCCTGCAGGAAGGCCACCAGGACCTCGAACAGCGTCACGAAGATGCCGGCCGGGAGGGTCAGCACGCCGAAGGCCATCAGGCCGGTGCCCGCGGAGTCGATCAGGAAGAACTGCGTCGCCGCGAAGCAGAGCACCAGCATGATGTGACCGGCGACCATGTTGGCCACGAGCCGGACCATCAGCGAGCCCGGGCGGATCACGAGGATCTGCAGCAGCTCGATCGGCGTCAGGATGAAGTAGATCGGCCACGGGACCCCGGGCGGGAACAGGTTCGCCTTCAGGTAGCCGCCCAGGCCGTGCTTCTGGATGCCGGCGTACCAGTAGGTCACGAACACCCAGAGCGCCAACAGCAGCGGCACGCCGATCCGCGAGGTCGCGGCCAGGTTCAGGCCGGGGATGACGCCCGTGAGGTTGAACGCGAGGATCGTGAAGAAGATCGTGGTCAGCATGGGCACGTAGCGCCTGGCGCGCTCCTTGCCCATGATCTCCTCGCCGATCTGCACCCGCACGAAGTCGAGCAGGTACTCGACGGCGGCCTGGAAACGGCCGGGGACGACCTTCGCGCGCCGCGCGGCGACGACGAAGACCGTCAGGAGCACGATCGTCGCGACGATGCGGATGATCCAGACGCGGTCGATCTGGAAGATGGTGTCGCCGAACGCGATGGCGGACGGGAAGAAGTCCGACAACGACGGCGCGTGGAAGCCGCCCGCGTCCTCGTGGCCTTCGGCGGCGGCAAGGATCATGGACGTCGCTAACGTGGACAGGAGGACTCCCAGGTGGTCAGAGGCCCGGCGCGCATTCACCGATTGGCGGAACGGGCGCACCGTCGGGCCTGGCCGTCATGGATTCGCGAGTAGCCTAACCCATGTTTGCCGCCTTCAGAGCCCCCGAAGGGCAGTCTGCGGGCCCCTTGTGACGAATTGCGCAATGGGATGTCAGGTCGCGTCACGCATCGGTGTACGGCACGCGGCCCGCACGCACCGCGCGGTAGTCCAGGAGGGCCGAGCCGACGGCACCGATGAGAAGCACGACGAACAGCACGACGCGGTCGTAGAAGTCCTGGCCGCGTAGCACCACGAGCGCCACCACCAGCACGACCATCTTGCCGAGCCAGCTACCCATCACGACGGCGCCCATCGTCGCCGGCGGCTTGCCGATGGTCTGCGCCATCGACCAGACCGTCACGCCCGAGAAGAACGCCGCCAGGGCGGCTCCCAGGAGTGCACCCCACACCCCGGCGGTCCCGGCCACCAGGAAGCCGACCACGGACCCGAGCACGGCCAGGCCCGCCACCAGCAGACCGCCGTCGCGCAGCGCCGTGCGCAGGACCGCGCGCTCGGTGCGGTGGATGTCAGACGTCTCAGACATTGCTCTCCTCGTTCTTCGCGACGCGCCCGGTGGCCGCCGCCTGTGTCGTGACGACCGGCCGCTCCGCGACCGCCGCGACCTGCCGCAGCGCGCCCGAGCCGGGTTCCGGCGCCCGGTCCTGGCTCGCCCGCTGCAGCGCGGCGTCGTCGTCGAGGAACCGGCCGCGGTGCCGCAGCGGGCCCATCGTCACGACGAGCGCCAGCAGGACGGCGACGGCCGTGCAGGACATCACGATCCGCCAGTTCCACTCGACGAGCGCGGCGGCGCCGAAGGCGAACACCGCCGTCCACACGTACAGGATGAGCACGGCGCGGCGGTGCGAGTGGCCGAGCGCGAGCATCCGGTGATGCAGGTGCAGGCGGTCGGGCGCCATCGGTGACTTCCCGGCGGCGAGGCGGCGCACCACCGCCATGGCCATGTCGGTCAGCGGCAGCATGAGCACGCCGACGGGCAGCAGCAGCGGGAACAGCGCGGGGATCGCGGCGACGCCGGTCATGACGTCGGGCTTGACGTTGCCGGTCACCGTGATCGCCGCGCCGGCCATCACGAGGCCGAGCACCATCGAGCCGGAGTCCCCCATGAAGATCCGCGACGGGAAGAAGTTGTGCGGCAGGAAGCCGACGCACACCCCCACCAGCACGGCCATCATCATGGCCGCGAGCGACGCGTAGTTGTCGGGTGTGTCCTCGGCCGTGAGGCGGTACGTGTACAGGAAGAAGGCCGCACCGCCGATGGCGATGATGCCCGCGGCCAGACCGTCCAGCCCGTCCACGAAGTTCACCGCGTTCATCGCGATCACGACGATCAGCACGGTGGCGATCAGCGAGAGGCGCGACGACGGGATCGTCAGGCCGCCCGGCGTGGGGATGGTGACGAGCTGGACCTCGTTCAGCGCCATGAAGCCGGCGGCGAGGACCTGCCCCGCGAGCTTGGTCAGCCAGTCCAGGTCCCAGACGTCGTCGGCCCAGCCGAGCAGGCACACGATGAGCGCGCCGCCGACGATGCCGAGGACCTGCCGATCCGAGAACACGTCCTCGAGGAACGGCATCCGCGACGCCAGCAGCACCGCCACCACGATCCCGAGCATGATCGCCAGCCCACCGGCACGCGGCGTCGGCACCGAGTGCACGTCGCGGGCCCGGACGGCGGAGATGGCCGAGGTCCGCAGCGCGACCCACCGGGCGGCGGGCGTGGTCAGGAACGTGACCGCGGCGGCCACGAGCATCAGCAGCAGGTACACCCTCACGCGTCTTCCTCCAGGCCCGGCACGGGCACCACCTCGCGCAGCGCCGCCGGCCCGACGGCCCCGGACCGTACCACGCGCAACCGCTCGCCCGTGGCGTCGACGATGGTCGACGCCGTCCCGCCGGGCGCCGCGCCGCCGTCCAGGTAGACCGACACCGAGTCGCCGAGCTGCTCCTGAGCCTCGTGGACGTCGATCGCCGCGGGCCGGCCCGACAGGTTCGCGCTCGACACCGCGAGCGGTCCCGTGCGGCGCAGCAGCGTGAGGGCCACGGGATGGTCCGGCATGCGCAGCGCCACCGTGCCGTGGGTCTCCCCCAGGTCCCACTGCAGGGACGGCTGGGCCCGCAGGATGATGGTGAGGCCGCCCGGCCAGAACGCCTCGGCGAGGTCACGGGCCTCGTCGGGCACGTCGACGGCGAGCCCGTCGAGCGTGGCGACGTCGCCGATCAGCACCGGCGGCGGCATCTGGCGGCCGCGGCCCTTGGCCGCGAGGAGGGCGGCGACGGCCGCGGAGTCGAAGGCGTCGGCGGCGATGCCGTAGACGGTGTCGGTCGGCAGCACCACGAGGCTGCCCCGCGAGATCGCGTTGACCGCCTCGTCGATCGCCGGCCCCCAGGTCTGCGGGTCCGTGGCATCGAGCGCGGGACGTACAGGTACGGTCACGGGTCTCAGTCTTTCACGAGTCGGATGTCTGCTCGTGCCGGTCCCGTCGGCGCGCGACGACCATGCGGGGCCGGCCGGTGAGGTCGTCGCGGGTCTCCGGGGTGTCGAACGCCCCCGCCAGGTCCACCACCGCCCGCGCCGCCGCGGCCTGCGCCTCGGCGTGCTCCATGACGAACAGCCCACCGGGCCGCAGCAGGCGCGCGGCGGCGGCGGCGATCCCGCGCGGGACCTCGAGCCCGTCCGCGCCGAGCCCGTACAGTGCGACGGCCGGGTCGTGCTCGGCCACCTCGGGATCGCGCGGTACGGCGCCGTGCGGCACGTACGGGGGATTGGAGACGACGACGTCGACCACGCCTTGCAGCTCGCGCAGCGCGGTTCGCGCGTCGCCCCGGACGAGCCGGACGGGCGTGATGGCACTCACGGCGGTGATGTTGCGGGCCGCCCATTCGTGGGCGCGGGCGTCCAGTTCCACGGCGTACACCCGGCTGCCGGGCACCTCGGTCGCGACCGAGAGCGCGATCGCCCCGGATCCGGTGCAGAGGTCGACGACGACCGGCGGGCGGGGCCCGGGCCCTCGCAGGCGGAGGGCCTCGTCGATCGCGACCTGGGCGACCTGCTCGGTCTCCGGGCGGGGGATGAAGACGCCGGGACCCACCGCCAGGGTGAGGTGGCGGAAATGGGCGACGCCGGTCAGGTGCTGCAGCGGCTCGCGGGTGGCACGGCGTGCGACGACCTCCTCGAAGCGGGACCGGGCGTCGTCGGGCACCCGCGTGCCGAGGATCGCGCGGCGGCGCACGTCGCCGGGGTCGACACCGAGGACGTGGGCCAGGAGCAGCTCGGCGTCGACGCGCGGGGAACCCACACCGGCGTCGGACAGGGTCCGCGTGGCGCGCAGCAGCAGGGCGCCCACCTCGACGGGCGCGTCGGTCATGCGTGCCGCGCCGCGGGTCCGGCGCCACGGCACGGGGCCGGCCGCACCTCGGGACCGGGCGCGCAGGCGCCCGCGCGCCGGGCCACGAGCCTCATGCCTCCCCCGCCTCCGCGAGGCGGGCGGCCTCGTCGGCCTCGATCGCCGAGCGGACGACCGGCTCCAGGTCCCCGTCCAGGACCTGGTCCAGGTTGTAGGCCTTGTAGCCGGTGCGGTGGTCCGCGATCCGGTTCTCCGGGAAGTTGTACGTCCGGATCCGCTCGGACCGGTCCACGGTACGAATCTGGGAACGACGCAGATCGGCGGCCTCGGCGGCGGCCGCCTCCTGCCGCGCGGCGAGCAGGCGGGCCCGGAGCACGCGCATCGCGGCCTCGCGGTTCTGCAGCTGCGACTTCTCGTTCTGCATCGACACGACGATGCCGCTGGGCACGTGCGTGATGCGGACCGCGGAGTCGGTCGTGTTGACCGACTGCCCGCCGGGACCGGAGGAGCGGTACACGTCGATGCGCAGGTCGTTCTGGTCGATCTCGACCTCGCCCGGGTCGTCCACCTCGGGGAAGACCAGCACGCCCGCGGCCGACGTGTGGATGCGCCCCTGCGACTCGGTGACCGGGACGCGCTGCACGCGGTGCACCCCGCCCTCGTACTTGAGGTTGGCCCACACTCCCTCGGACGGGTCCTCCGCGGCCTTCGCCTTGATCGCCACCTGCACGTCCTTGTAGCCGCCGAGCTCGGTGCGGTTCTCGTCGAGCAGCTGGGTGGACCAGCCGCGACGTTCGGCGTAGCGGAGATACATGCGCAGCAGGTCGCCCGCGAACAGGGCGGACTCGTCGCCGCCCTCACCGGCCTTGATCTCGAGGATGACGTCCCGGCCGTCGTCCGGGTCGCGCGGGATCAGGACGCGCCGCAGGCGCTCGGCGGCCTCCGCCTCGGCGGCCCGCAGCGCGGGGAGCGCGTCGGCGAACTCCGGATCCCCGCCGTCCTCGAGCGCGGCGAGCTCCTCGGCCGTCTCGCGGTCCTCCCGCGCGCGCTCGTAGGCGCGGTGCGCCGACACCACCTGGTTGAGCTCCGCGTACCGCCGTCCCAGGCTCCGCGCCCGCCCCTGGTCGGCGTGCACGCCGGGATCGGCCAGCGCCCGTTCGATCTCGGCATGCTCCTCGAGCAGCGGTCCGACGGCGGAGAACTGCTCGGTCACGGCGTCACCTCGGGTTCGGGTTGCGGGCGGGCCTGCCGGGCGCTGAGCGAACTGGGCGCTCCGGTCGGTCCGTGCGTGAATGGTCGGTCGGTCGTTCTGCCGATCACTCACGGAACGACCGACCGGCCGGCCGTGCGATCGACAAACAGCAGCGCCGACGGTCCCGCGCTCCGACTGCCCCTGGAGAGGTTGTCGGTGCGGGTCCGCCGGCGCTGCGTGGTGCTACTTGGCGGTCTTCTTGCCGTAGCGCGCCTGGAACCGGGCCACGCGGCCACCGGTGTCGAGGATCTTCTGCTTGCCCGTGTAGAACGGGTGGCAGGCGCTGCACACGTCGGCGTTGATCTTGCCGGACGTCTCGGTGCTGCGGGTCACGAAGGTGTTCCCGCACGTGCAGGTCACCTCGGTGACGACGTACTCGGGGTGGATACCGGACTTCATGAGTGCTCCTTGCTCAGATGCTGCCGGGTCGCCCCGCTGTCTGCGGGCCGTGAAGCGGCAGGCCGAGGATCTATTCTGCCAGACCGCGGGTGCCTCCGTGGAGGCCGCGGTCGTGTGAGATGCGACGTGCGCCCGAGGACGTCGGGGATGACCTCCCCGGCGTCCGCAGGGCTGAGCCCGGCGGCTCGGACTACACCGTTTCTCCGGGCGTCTCGTCCGCCAGCTTGCCCGGGGTCGTCTTCTGCACCTCCATGAGGAACTCGACGTTGGACCGGTGCTCCTTGAGCTTGCCCAGCAGCAGCTCGGTGGCCTGCTGCGTGTCGAGCGCGCCCATGACGCGGCGCAGCTTGTAGACGATCGAGAGCTCTTCCTTCGACATGAGGATCTCCTCACGGCGGGTGCTCGACGCGTTGACGTCGATCGCCGGGAAGATGCGCTTCTCAGCCAGGGAACGCGAGAGCCGCAGCTCCATGTTCCCGGTGCCCTTGAACTCCTCGAAGATGACCTCGTCCATCTTGGAGCCGGTCTCGACCAGCGCCGTGGCGAGGATCGTCAGCGAGCCGCCGTTCTCGATGTTGCGCGCCGCGCCGAAGAACTTCTTGGGCGGGTACAGGGCCGCGGCGTCCACACCACCGGACAGGATGCGACCCGAGGCAGGGGCCGCCAGGTTGTACGCACGGCTCAGGCGGGTGATCCCGTCCAGCAGCACGACGACGTCCTGGCCCAGCTCCACGAGACGCTTGGCCCGCTCGATGGCGAGCTCCGCGACGAGCGTGTGGTCGGAGGCGTGGCGGTCGAACGTCGAGGAGATGACCTCGCCCTGCACCGACCGCGAGAAGTCGGTGACCTCCTCCGGCCGCTCGTCGACGAGCACCACCATGAGGTGGACCTCGGGGTTGTTGCTGGTGATCGAGTTGGCGATCTGCTGCATCATCAGCGTCTTGCCGGCCTTGGGCGGCGCGACGATCAGGCCGCGCTGCCCCTTGCCGATCGGTGCCACGATGTCGATCACGCGCGGCGTGAGCTTCGTGGCCTCGGGGTTCTCCAGACGCAGGCGCTCCTGCGGGTACAGCGGTGTGAGGTTGCCGAACTCGGGCCTGCCCTTGGCCTCGTCCGGCGTCATGCCGTTGACCGTGTCGAGCCGGACGAGCGCGTTGAACTTGTTCCGCGCGTTCTTGCCCGACGGCGGCTCCTCGCCCTCGCGGGGCTGGCGCACCGCGCCGGTGATCGCGTCACCGCGACGCAGGCCCGACTTCTTCACCTGGTTCAGCGACACGTACACGTCGTTCGGTCCGGCCAGATAGCCCGACGTCCGGACGAACGCGTAGTTGTCCAGGATGTCGAGGATGCCGGCGACGGGCAGCAGCACGTCGGTCTCGGTGAGCTCGACGCTCTCCAGGTCCACGTCCGGGCCCTGACCGCGGCCGCGACGCTTGCGGTCCCGCCCGCGGTCCCGGCCCCGGCGGCGGCGCGAGCCGCGGTCGTCGTCCCGGTTGCCGTCGGCGCGCGGACCCTCGGTGCGCGGCCCGTTGTCCCGCTGGCGGGTGTCGCGGCGTGCCTCGCCGCGGCCACCACTCCCGTCCCGGCCGCCGCCGTCCCGCGTGGGCGCGGTGGCCGGGCGGTCCTGCTTGCCCGGCCGCGTCTGGCCCTGACGGCCGGCGGCGGTCTCGCCGTTCAGCTGGCTCTCGTCGGCGGGGGCGCCCTGGTCACGAGCCGCACGCCGCGAGCGCGGCTGCGCGACGGCCTCGGCGAGCTCGGCGAGGCGAGCGGCGCGGTCCTCCTCGGACGGGGCGCCGTCGGCGGGCGCGCTCCCCGTCGCGGGCGCGACGGCGGTCGCCACGGGCGTGGCCGTCGCGGCCGCGGGAGCTGCGGGCTCCGCCGACTGCGGTGCGCTCGTCCTCTGCTGTGCGGACCGACGACGCGCCGTTGCGCCGCCGCCGGAGGCGGGCTCACCGGTGGTGGTTCGGATGGCCTCGACGAGATCGCTCTTGCGCATCTTCGAGATGCCCTTGACGCCGAGCTCGGAGGCGAGCGACTGGAGCTCCGCCAGACGCATGGCGCTCAGCGCGCCGCTTGCCGGCTTGGCGTTATCGGTGGTGTCTGTCACGAAGGACCCTTCCCCCTCGGAACTGCGGCCTGCTTCTGGGAGGCCGCATGGGCGGTGCGCCCAGATGAGAACGGGCGCTGAAAACCTCGCATCAGTGGTACGACGTCGGCTGACGGGGGCAGTTGTCGGCCTGAGATGCGGCGGCCGAACGAACTCGCGCACACGAACACAGTGTGGGCGGTGGTGGTTCGGCCTTGCTCACGGGGTTCGCGGCGTGATGACTCACATGATGCCGCTTTCAATCCCGAAAGGCTCACTGCATCCTACCACCTCGTCAAGGCTTGGTATCTGGAAACTCAGGCCCTTTTTTCCCGAGTCGCCGGCACGGACGATAACGCATCGGCGTGGCCCGCGAGTCTCCTCGCCCGCGCTCCCGCGGTGTCGATCCCGGGCCGCAGCACGCGCCAGCCCGCCGTCTCGTCGACGACCGAGGCGAGCACGGCGTCCCGTCGCTCCGCGTCCTGGCCCGCGGCGAGGACGAGCACCGAGGGTCCCGCACCCGAGATCGTCGCCGCGAGCCCTTCCGCCCGCAGCGAACGCAGCAGCTCGCTCGACTCCCCCAGCACCGCGCCGCGGTAGGACTGGTGCAGCCGGTCCTCGGTCGCCTCCAGGAGCAGCTCCGGCCGGCGCGCCAGCGCCTCGACGAGCAGCGCGGCACGGCCCACGGTGAAGGCCGCGTCGGCGTGGCTGACGCGCGCGGGCAACGCGGCCCGCGCCCGCGAGGTCTCCAGGCGCGCCTCGGGCACGATCACGGTCGCCTCGATCGCCGGGTCCACCTCCAGGTCCACGGCGCGGGGCCCGTCGTCGCCCGTCCACGCCACGGTGGCACCACCGGCGATGGCCGGCGCGGCGTTGTCGGGGTGCCCCTCGAACTCCGTCGCGAGCCGCAGCACGGTCGCAGCGTCGATGGCACGAGGGTCGGCCAGCAGGGCGCGCGCGGCCACGATCCCGGCGACGACCGCGGCCGACGACGACCCCATGCCCCGCCCGTGCGGGATCACGTTGCGACACGTCATGTGGATCCCGGTGGGCGTCGCCCCCGCGAGGTCCAGCGTCTTGCGCAGGGCGCGCACCACGAGGTGGTCCTCGCCGAGGGGCACCTCCCCGGCGCCCTCGCCCTCGACGTCGACGATCACCTCGTCGGCCGCGACGAGGCGCACCTCGACCTCGTCGTGGACCGCGAGAGCGAGCCCCAGGGCGTCGTACCCGGGACCGAGGTTGGCGCTCGTCGCGGGCACCCGGACCACCACGTGGTCGGCACCGAGCTGCATCTGGTCTGCCTTCTGGATCATTCCGGTCCGTCGTTCACACGCCGGGTGCTCACCGGGAGCCCGGCGCCCGATCGTCGCTTCCTCAGTCGAGCCCGAGCGCCGCGGCGATCGTGACGACGTCCGCCCCGACCCTGGTGGGCGCGACCTCGCCGCCGTCCGGCGTGCGCAACGCCCAGTCCGGGTCCTTGAGCCCGTGCCCGGTCACCGTGATCACGATGCGCGCTCCCGCCGGCACCAGGCCGCGCTCGCCGCGCGCCAGCACGCCTGCCACGCCGGCGGCCGACGCAGGCTCGACGAACACGCCGACCTCGGCCGACAGGATCCGGTGCGCGGCGAGGATCTCCTCGTCGGACACGGCCTCGATCACGCCACCGGACGTGTCCCGGGCCTCGACCGCCTGCTGCCAGGAGGCCGGGTTGCCGATCCGGATGGCGGTGGCGACCGTCTCCGGCTGGTCCACCGGGTGGCCCTTGACGATCGGCGCGGCACCCGCGGCCTGGAAGCCCCACATCGCCGGGGTCCGCGACGCCCCCACCGGGCCGGCGGACGGGTCGGCGTACTCGGTGTAACCCTTCCAGTAGGCCGTGATGTTCCCGGCGTTCCCCACCGGCAGGACATGGATGTCGGGGGCGTCGCCCAGCGCGTCGACGACCTCGAACGCGGCGGTCTTCTGCCCCTCGATGCGGTCCGGGTTCACGGAGTTCACGAGCTCGACCGGGTAGGACTCGGCCAGCTTGCGGGCCGCGACGAGGCAGTCGTCGAAGTTCCCGTCGACCTGCAGCAGCTGGGCGCCGTGCGCGATCGCCTGGCTCAGCTTGCCCATCGCGATCTTGCCGTCCGGCACGAGCACGGCGCAGGTCATGCCGGCGCGCGTGGCGTACGCGGCGGCCGACGCCGACGTGTTGCCCGTCGAGGCGCACACGACCGCCTTCGCTCCCCGGGCGGCGGCCGCCGAGATCGCCGTCGTCATGCCCCGGTCCTTGAACGAGCCTGTCGGGTTCATCCCCTCGAACTTGACGTACACCTCGGCGCCCACGCGGTCACCGATCGCCGGGGCGGGGATCAGCGGCGTACCGCCCTCGCCCAGCGTCACGACGTGGGTCGTGACGTGCTCGGGGAGGCGGTCGGCGTACTCGTGGATCACACCGCGCCACTGGTGGGCGGTGGGTGCAGCGACGGTCATCTTCATCCCTCGACTCGCAGGACCGACATGATCCGGCGGACGGACTCCAGCCCGTCCACCGCGGCGACCGTGGCCGCCAGGGAAGCCTCGCGCGCGGCGTGCGTCGTGAGGACGAGCGTGGCGCTCCCGCTGGTGGCGGCCGTCTGGCTGACGGTCTCGATCGAGACGCCGTGGTCGCCGAGCACGCCGGCCACCTCGGCGAGCCCGCCGGGACGGTCGGCCACCTCGAGCCGGACCTGGTAGCGCGTGACCGCGGCGTCCTGCGGCAGCACCGGCAGGGCGGCGTACGTGGACTCCTGCGGCCCCTTGCCGCCGAGGACCCGGTGCCGGCCCGCGGAGACGATGTCGCCCAGCACCGCCGACGACGTCGGGCGTCCGCCCGCACCCTGGCCGTAGAACATGAGCGGGCCGGCCGCGTCGGCCTCGACGAAGACCGCGTTGAACGCGCCGCGGACGTTGGCCAGCGGGTGGTCCTTCGGGACGAGCGCCGGGTGGACGCGCGCGGAGACGCCCTCGGACGTCCGCTCGGCGATCGCCAGCAGCTTGACGCAGTAGCCGGTGCGGTCGGCCCACTCCACGTCCTCCGCCGTGACGCCGGAGATGCCCTCGCAGGAGACGTCCTTCATCCGGACCCGGGTGTGGAACGCGAGGCTCGCCAGGATGGCGGCCTTGGCGGCGGCGTCGTACCCCTCGACGTCGGCGGTGGGGTCCGCCTCCGCGTAACCCAGCTCCTGCGCCTGCTTCAGGGCGACCTCGAGCTCCAGCCCCTGCGTCGTCATCTGGTCGAGCACGTAGTTCGTGGTGCCGTTGACGATGCCGAGCACGCGCGTGATGTCGTCGCCGGCGAGGGACTCGCGCAGCGGCCGGACGATCGGGATCGCCCCGGCCACGGCCGCCTCGCCGTGGATGTCGACACCCGCGGCGTCGGCCGCCTCGTAGAGCGACGGGCCGTCGTCGGCCAGGAGCGCCTTGTTCGCGGTGACCACGGCGGCCCCGCCCTCGATCGCCCGCAGCAGCAGCGACCGCGCGGGCTCGAGTCCGCCCATCAGCTCGACGACGACGTCCGACCGGTCGACCAGGGCCTCGGCGTCCTCGGTGAACAGTTCGCGAGGGATCGCCACGTCCCGCGCCGCGTGGACGTTGCGCACGGCGATGCCGGCGATCTCCAGCGGCGCCCCGACACGCGCCGAGAGGTCCTCCTGGTCGTACAGGAGCGTCTTGGCGACCTGGGTGCCGACGACTCCGCAACCGAGCAGGGCGACGCGCAAGGGTCGGGGTCCGGTCATCGGTACTCGTGTCTCCTCACGCGTCGTTCAGGCCGTGGCAGGCCTTGTACTTCTTCCCCGAACCACAGGGGCACTGCGCGTTGCGCGGCGTACCCGGGAAGGTCCGTGTGTCGGCCGGACCCGACGACGCCTGCTCCGTCCCGCCGGCTGCGACGCGGCGGCCACGGCGGTTCGCCGGTCCCTGGACGAAGGCGGAACCGCTGCCGTCGTCACTGGGCGCACTGTACGTCAAGGGCGTCCGGCGGGGCCCTTCGAGTCCACGAGCCTGGAGGACGGGCATCGGCTGCGTCTCGGTCGGCTCCGGCTGCCCGGTGCCCAGGCGTCCGCCGCGCGGCGCCACCTTCTCGTCGCGGCCCACCGGCGTCACCACGCC
>NZ_JADBGR010000050.1:15940-32968 GCF_014892515.1 Myceligenerans pegani | reverse complement strand
GACGTGCTGTACACGCTCGCGGGCAAGGTCCTGGACCGCCTGGAGGAAGACGAGCGTCGGGGCGGGGGTGAGCGGTGATGACTGGCCAGACGACGGCACGTGAGGTGCACGAGCGCACGGTGGAGACGCTGGAGGAGGCGTTGAAGCTGGTGTATTCCGCCGTGGAGGGTGTGGGGCGCGCGGAGAACCTGGTCGAGGACCTGCGCCCGTACACCCGGGCGCACCAGCGGGCGGCGGAGCACCTGACCAAGACGCGGCACCGGCTGCTGGACATGTGGGACGACCTGAACGAGCGGCTGGACGCCGAGCGGGACGGGGGTGGCCGGTGATGGCGACCGAGACGACGCGCCAGACGAACCGGAAGGTCGTGGAAGCCCTGGAGAGGGCGGCGCGGGTCGCGGATGAGGCGATCGCTTCCTGGGCGCAGGTTCGGGACCGGCTCGAAGACGCGTGGGACGCCTCGGGCCTGCACAAGGACCTGGGCGAAGAGTCCTGGGCGGTCTACACGACGATGAGTGCGTCGCGCGGGCGGATCTTGCAGCGCCTGGACGCGGAGCGGGACGGGGACAAGCGGTGAACCCCGTCGACAAGGTGCGCGAGTTCCGGGCCACGGTGAAGTCTGCTGTGGCCCGGGCTCGGGCCCGCACCCACGCCGCCACCCTCGGGCGTCCCGGCGTCCTCGGCGCGGTCCTGCGGGTCCTGGTCGCGGTCCTCGGCTTCGTGCTGGGCCGCTCGTGGATGCTGGTTCGGGCCACCCTCGCATGGGCGGGCCGACACCTGCCCCTGTCCGTGTTCGGGCTCGTCCTGGCCGGTCTGCTGTGGCTGGGGCTGGAGGCTTCCGGCTGGCCCGGTGACCGGCTCGTCGGTCCTGTCATCGTGTGGGCCCTGTTCTGGTCCCCCGGTCTCCTGTTCGGCGCGTGGGCGGCGATAGCTCCGGGCGCCTACCGGCGTTCCCGGCTGCGGGTCTGGTACGTGCGTCGCTGGCTCACCGGTACCCCCGCCCTGTGGGGCCGCAAGGGCTCCGAAGCGGTCGGCACGGCTGCCGGGCTCGGGGTGCGTCAGCCTGACGGCGGCGTACTCGTACCGGGCATCAAGGTTCGGTTCGCTCCCGGCGCGGCCGTGCTGCGGCTGAACGTCGTGGTCGGGCAGACGGTCGACGACATCGTGCGTGCGGCCTCGCGGATCGTCACTGCCTACGGCGCGCACGGGCACGAGCTGCGGCCCGTGAAGCCCGGTGTCGTTGACCTGGTGCTGTTCACCGTGGCGCGCCTCGCGGCCCGGACCGCCACCATGCCGGCTGATCACGTGGACCCGTTCCGGGTCGGTGTCGTCACGGCCGGTCGCCGCCGTGACGGGGGCCTGCTGGATCTGATCGTGCGGGGCCGTCACACCCTGGTCGTCGGCGCGACCGGCGCGGGTAAGGGCTCGGTGCTCTGGTCGGTCGCGGGCGGTATGGCTCCGGCCGTGCACGCGGGCTTCGTCAGGTTGTGGGGAGTGGACCTCAAGCAGGGAATCGAGGTCGACACCGGCCGCGCCCTGTTCGGGCACGTCGCCTACGACGCCCGCGAGGCCGTGCGGGTGCTGGAAGCACTCGTCCAGGTCATGCAGGAACGTGGGGCCCGCATGCGCGGAGTCTCCCGCAACCACGCCCCCACCCCCGACGAGCCGCTACACGTCCTCGTCGTCGACGAGCTGGCCGACCTGATGGCCTACTCCGGCGACTTCGAGATCAAGCGGGAGGCCGAACGGCTGCTGTCCAAGCTGCTCACCCAGGGCCGCGCGCTGGGCGTCGTCGTGGTCGGCTGCGTGCAGAACCCTCGGCAGGAAGCCCTGGGCGGGACACGGAACCTGTGGCCCCAGAAGGTCGCGCTGCGCCTGGACTCCGACGTCGAAACCGACATGGTCCTCGACGCCGCCGCCCGCCTCGCCCCGGCGCACGAGATCAACAAGAACGACCAGGGCACCGCCTACCTCGTCACCGAAGACGGCACCCCGACTCTGGTCCGGTTCGACTACTGGCCCGACGACCTCATCCGCGCCGCCGCGAACCGGTACCCCGCCCCGGCCTACCCCGACGCCCTCCCGGCCTCCCCGGCAGCCCGGGACCTGGTGGCGGACGCGGCCTCGGCCTGGCTCGCCGCTGGCGGACACCTCGCCGCGCTCGACGACACCTCGGCCAACCCTCGGCCCGTCGACGACGGCCCGGTCAACGACAACCCGGTCAACGACGGCGCTGCGACCTCGACGTCCGAGCGGCCCAAGCGCAAGCGCTCCCCGCGCAAGTCCACCCGCAACCGCCGCCCGGCCGACGCGACCACCCAGACCGTGACCGACAACGCGACCGGTTCCACGGGAAACACGACATCTGAGGAGACGAACTCATGAACCGCACCATCCCCGCCGCCGGTCGGGTGGCTCTGACTCCGCGTCAAGCGGCGTTCCTGGACCTGGTCGCGACCGGCGGATATCTCGGGGCGGCGACCTGGATCGTGGCGGCTCGGCACCAGAAGGGCGGTGCGGTCCTGGCCGGTGAACTCGCCCCGCTGAACGGTCCCCGTGTGGGCGGGCTGATGAGCCTGTCCTACCCGGTCACGGTCCGCCCCATGGCAGAAGCCGGGTTGATCGCCCTCGGGGACCTCGAACCCCTGGAGGGGTGGACCCCTAAGGGCCCGTCCGGGTCCGCTCACTACCACGACCGGGGCCGCCCCGTGCGCCTCACCGACGCGGGTCGCCACGTGCTCATTACGCACAAGAGCACGCCGAACAAGACGGCACGGAAGAGCGGAGCACGCCGATGACCCGCACATCCGCCGGGCCCGTGGCCCGCATCGCGGCCGACTCCCGGCCCGTTCTGTTCTTCACTGTCGCCCTCACGGTCGCTGTCGCGCTGGCCTCCTTCGCGCTGTCGTTCGCCTCCCTGCGGGATGCCGCGACGTGGGGGCGGGTGCCCGAACCGCTCGCGTTCCTCGTGCCGGTCGTCATTGACGCTTCTGTGCTCGTGTACGGGCTCGTCGCGTTGGTGTTGCGGGCTCGGGGCCGGTCCTCGGTGTGGGCCTGGCTGCTGATGCTGCTGTTCACGGCCGTGTCCCTGGGCGCGAACGCGGCACACGCCTACGACGTCCCGGCAGAGATCAAGGTCCTGGTCGGCGTCGTCGTGGTCGCCCTGGCCCCCGTCTCGGTCCTCACCTCCACACACGCCCTCGCCCTGCTCGTCGTTGCCGACGAACCCGCCCCGGCCGCCGTCGCGGAACCGGCCCCCGCCGTCGACCCGGCACCCGCCGCCACCGTCGACGCCGCGCCGGTCCCCGCCGCAATCGAACCGGCCGCCGTCGACGCGGAGCCCGAACCCGCGCCTGCCTCGGAGGCTGCTCCGGTCCCGGAGGTACCTCGGCCGGTGCTGTCTCCGCTGCGCTCGTCCTCGCGTCCGGCCCGCTCGCGGGTCCCGTCGATGGCCATGCAGCAGGCTCTGCCCGGTCTGGAGATGTCGGGGGTGACGGCATGACTGCCAATGAGAAGGCGCTGCGGGAACTCGCGGTCTGGCTGACCGGTCCGGACATGGACTGGCAGCGTGACGCCGCCTGCGCCCGCCCCGAGAACGCTCATCTGCCGTGGACGGCCGACGTCGGGGAAGCGACTCCGGCTGAGGTGGGGCAGATGGCTCGTGCGTGCGCCCGCTGCCTGGTGCGGCCCGAGTGCGCGGTGTTCGCCCGTACCGAGTCTGTCTCGGCGGGCTGCTGGGCCGGACGGGAGCGCGGGCACCTCGAGAACCTCGACCTGCTCGACGAGCTGGCCACCCTCGACGCTCCGGCGGTCGCGGCTCCGGGTCTGGTGGCGGTCTGATGGGGGCCCTCGTCGTGCCGGTGGTGGGTGACTCGGCGGCGTCGGCAGTCGCGGAGGCCAATGGGGTCTGCACCCGCCCTCTGCTGCGGGAAGTGATCGACCGTGAGACCGGCTCGACGGTCCTGGTCCCGATCCCGTGCGGCTCGACCCGCGAGACCGTGTGCGTGCCATGCGCGGTCAAGGCCAGGCGGCTGCGCATCCACCAGTGCCGCGAGGGCTGGCACCTGACCGAAGACCCGCCGATGCGGCCTCGCGCCGTCCCGGATGCCGACCCGCACCCGCACGACCTCGACGAGGCTCGCTGGGCCGACGACGGCGGCGTGATCCTCCCCGCTCGCCGGGTCCGCCGCCGGTCGGTCACCCGCTCCACACGGCACCTGGACGGGTTCCCCGAGCTGCCCAAGAAGACCATGGGGCAGGGCACCACCGGGGCCGTCTTCGTGGATGAGAAGACCGGTCGGGAGCACCGCCCCTCGATGTTCCTGACCCTCACCCTCGGCTCCTACGGCCGCATCCGGGACGGCGTCCCCGTCGACCCCGCCTCGTACGACTACCGGCGGGCGGCGCTGGACGCGCTCACGTTCTCCCGGCTGGTGGACCGGTTCTGGCAGAACATGCGCCGCTGCGCCGGGTACAGAGTGCAGTACTTCGCCGCCGTCGAAGCACAGAAACGGCTGGCCCCCCACCTGCACGCCGCCGTACGCGGTGCGATTCCGCGCGCCACCATCAAGGCGGTTGCCGCCGGAACCTACTTCGCGGCCTGGTGGCCCCCGGTGGATGTGGAGGTGTACTCGCCCGACGACGGCGAGGGCATGCCCGTCTGGGACAGCGCTGTCGCCGGATACGTCGACCCCGGCACCGGGGAACTCCTGCCCACCTGGGATGACGCCACACGCGACCTCGACCAGCCCGCGCACGTGGCCACCTTCGGCAAGCAGCTCGACATCAAGGGCCTCCTGGGCGGCACCCCCGACAGTGACCGGGCGGTGCGGTACCTGTGCAAGTACCTCACCAAGTCCATCGCGGGCACCTATACACCCGCCGACCAGGACGGCGACGACGTGGTCCCGGACCCGGCCCTGGAAGCCGTCCAGGCGGCTCGTGCTGCCGCGTATGAGGCGCACATGGACAGGCTCCACGAACACACCTCAGTGCTTCCGTGCGGGCCGGAGTGTGGCAACTGGCTGCGCTACGGCGTCCAGCCCAAGAACGCCACGCCCGGCCTCACCCACGGGTGCCTCTCGCCCGCTCACGAGCGGGACAACCTCGGGCTCGGTGGGCGGCGAGTGCTGGTCTCGCGGCAGTGGTCCGGCAAGACGCTCACCCAGCACCGGGCCGACCGCGCCGCCGTCGTCCGCGAGGTCCTGGAAGCCGCGGGCATCACACCCGAAGACGCCGACCGACTCGCAACCTCCAAGACGCTGCCGGACGGGTCGGCCCGCTACGTCTGGCGCGAGCCCGAGCACATCGCCGAGGTGACCTATCTCGACGTGATCGCCGCCTCGCTCCGGCAGGCCATGACCCGCCGCGCCCAGTACGACGCCGCACGTCAAGCGGCCTCGCCTCCCGGCTCTGGACCACCTGCCGGGCCTGTGGATAACCGTTCGGCAACCGCCATCGCGGCATGAGGAAAGGAGCAGTCATGCGAGGCAAGAACTACCGGAACAAACACAAGAACCCCCACAACGACCCCACGGCCGTCGTCGTCGCCATTGACGAGGTCTGGACCATCGAGGAAGTCTCCGCCTTCCTACGCGTCCCCGTCGCCACCCTCTACCGCTGGCGCACCCACAACGACGGACCCAAAGCCGCACGCATCGGCCGACACCTGCGATACGCCCGCGTAGACGTCATCGCCTGGTTCCGCGCCCAGCAGGAAGAGGCAGCCTAATGGCGTCCGTCGAAAAGCGCATTCGCAAGAATGCCAAAGGGAAGACCACCATCCGGTGGGTCGTACGTTGGCGCGAGAAAGGTAGCGGAAAGGAGCCTTCAAAGTCATTCACATCGAAAACCCTCGCCGACGAATTTAAGCGCGAGATTGAAGCCGACCTGCAGCGCGGCGAGTACATCTCTGTGGGTGCAGGCAAGGTCACATTCAAGGATTACGCGGAAGAGTGGCTAGCGATGCAGACATTTGAGGAATCGTCACGCGAAGCTATCGGGGGAAAGCTGAGGAACCAGGCCTATCCGGTTCTTGGGGGAATGCCCATCGGCGAGATTCGGCCGTCGACTATCCAGAAGTGGCTCAAGGGTCTCTCCGGCGCGGACGCCACGAAAAAGGCTGCGTTTGCTCACGTGTTCACGGTCCTGCGGGCGGCCGTGGCCGACGAGCTCATACGCAAGAATCCGTGCGCCTCGGATGCTGTTGATGCGCCGTCGGTGGCTCCAAAGAAGATACAGCCTTGGAGTGTCGAACAGGTTGAAATGGTTCGTGAGGGGTTGCCCGAGAGGTTTCGGATATTCGTGGTTCTCGGTAGCCGCCTCGGCCTGCGTCAAGGTGAAATATTCGGCCTCGCCGTAGAGGATATTGATTTTGACTCGTCTACGGTCGCGGTTCGTCGCCAGGTAATAGTCAATGGTGCTGGAAAGCAGTATTTCGGACCGCCAAAGCGCGGACGGGAACGTGATGTTCCGCTCCCGGAATCCGTGAAGCGCGAATTGAAGCTTCACTTTGAGAAGTTCCCGCCCGTTGAAATTGCGTTGCCATGGCGCAAGCTTGATGGGCCGCTAGTGAGTGCGAATCTTGTGCTTACTGGCGCTCGTGGTGCTGCGCTGAGCCGCCAGAGCTTCAATCGCGACCAGTGGGTGCCCGCTGTCGCGTATGCGCGTCTCGCGCGGACGCGCGAGAATGGGACGCACATGCTCCGGCATGTTTACGCCTCGATGCTTCTCGACGCGGGGGAGTCGATCAAGGCCGTAAGCACGTACCTCGGCCACGCGGATCCGGCTTTCACTCTCAAGACCTACACGCACTTGCTCCCGACGAGCGACCAGCGGGCGAGAGCGGCGATCGACGAGGCTTTCGGTGGAACCAGCACGTAACACGCGGCGTGGCAGGTGGTGTAACAGCAGGTCACGCCCACATTTTGATCAGACGATTGAATTCTGGGAGATCGGCCTCCCGGCGAAGGCACGGGGGGTGGGGTAGGGCTGGCTCAGAACCGGTCTTGCCGGGAACGGTCTGGGGCGGACGCCGTGGCGAGCCATGCGTGGGCGGCGGCTGGACCATGCGGTTCCGAACAACGAATCGGCCGTCACGAACGAGGAGATTTCCGCCCTGGATCTCCTGGGCGACGGCCGCGTGTCGCCGCCGAGGGAGTCAGGCGCCGAACCAGGTCTCGAGCTGGGCCGCGATCTGGTCGAGGTCGGGGTGGTCGGAGGCGGTCTTGAGGACGAACGCCTCGTGGTCGTCGACGGTGCCGGCCGGGTCGCCGTACCCGTTCACCCGGTAGGTGGTGGCGACGACGATCCACGCGAGGCGCTTGTTCCCGTCGATCAACGGGTGGTTGCGATTCACGGAATCCAAGGTCGCCGCCATCTTGAGGTGAATTCCGGGATACAGCTCCTGCCCGTACGACGTCATGCTCGCGCGCGCGAGGGCACCCTCGAGCAGCCCGAGATCGCGGACCACCGGCCTGATCCCCTCGGCGGCCTCGAACATCTGCAGGGCGACAAGGGGCGTGACCAGATGCGTCACCGGGCGAGCCGGTCCAGGAGCTCGCGGTCACGCTTGCCGACGTACTCGGCAGCGGCGAGCCAGTCGGTGGTGGTCGGCGTGCGGGTGGCCTCGACGAGGTCATGGATCGCCTGGCGGGCGGCCTCGTGCTTGGAGATGCCGAGCTGCGCGGCGGTGTCGGCGAGGGCCTTGTCCTCGGCCTCGGTGAGTCGGAGAGTCATGGCCATGATCATGCCTTCCCTAGACGCATAGCTCACGCTGAATGATGTGCTACCACGATGATACCGCCGAGCGGTATCACCGTGCTACCAGTCGGGGCCGGGGTCCGGAGGGCAGACAGCCTCTCGTCAGGGCAGGCGTCGGCCGGTCTCCCCTCGGCGTGTTCCCGCCGTCCTCACCCCGGCAGGAACGCCGAGAGGGCGTCGGCGGAATCGTCCAGGCAGGAACGCCGAGAGGGCGCCGGGGGAATCATCCCCCGGCGCCCTCTCGGTGATGGCTAACGCCTCACGCGCCCGCGATCATCTCGCCCGACGGCGGGAGGTCGCGCGGCGCGAGGCCCGCGCCGGCCGGAACCGACTGGGTCTCCGCCTCGGCCGGCTTGCGACGGCGCCCGCGGGTCACGCCCTTGAACGTGAACTCCCCGAGGATGCCCTCGCCCACGCTGTCGATCTGTACGGTCTGGCCGGCCTTGAGCTCGCCGAACAGGATCTTCTCGGACAGGGTGTCCTCGATCTCCCGCTGGATCGCCCGCTTGAGCGGCCGCGCGCCGAGCACCGGGTCGTAGCCCTTCTCGGCCAGCAACTTCTTGGCCGCCGGGGTGAGCTCGATGCCCATGTCCTTGTCGCGCATCCGGTTGTCCAGCTTGGCGATCTCCAGGTCGACGATCTCGATGATCTCGTCCTGCGTGAGCTGCGGGAACACGATCGTGTCGTCGACGCGGTTGAGGAACTCCGGCCGGAAGTGCTGCTTGAGCTCCTCGTTGACCTTCGACTTCATGCGCTCGTACGAGGTCACCAGGTCGCCGCCGGCGTTGAAGCCGGTCTGCACGCCCTTGGCGATGTCCCGCGTGCCGAGGTTCGTGGTCATGATGATCACGGTGTTCTTGAAGTCCACCACGCGACCCTGCGAGTCGGTGAGGCGTCCGTCCTCGAGCACCTGCAGCAGCGAGTTGAAGATGTCCGCGTGGGCCTTCTCCACCTCGTCGAACAGGACCACGGAGAACGGCCGGCGCCGCACCTTCTCGGTCAGCTGACCACCCTCGTCGTAGCCGACGTATCCGGGCGGCGAACCGAACAGCCGCGAGACCGTGTGCTTCTCCGAGAACTCCGACATGTCGAGCTGGATCAGCGCGTCCTCGTCCCCGAACAGGAACTCGGCGAGCGCCTTGGCCAGCTCGGTCTTCCCGACACCCGTGGGCCCGGCGAAGATGAACGAACCACCCGGACGCTTCGGGTCCTTGAGGCCCGCGCGCGTACGGCGGATCGCCTGCGACAGCGCCTTGATCGCGGTCTCCTGACCGACCACGCGCTTGTGCAGTTCCTCCTCCATCTTGAGCAGACGCGAGGACTCCTCCTCGTTGAGCTTCACCACCGGGATGCCCGTGGACATCGCCAGCACCTCGGCGATCAGCTCCTCGTCGACCTCCGCGACCGTGTCGAGGTCACCCGACTTCCAGGCCTTCTCCTTCTCGGCCCGCACCTGGGTGAGCTGCTTCTCCTTGTCCCGGAGACCGGCGGCCTTCTCGAAGTCCTGGGCGTCGATCGCGGACTCCTTGTCCCGCCGCGCGTCGGCGATCTGCTCGTCGAGCTGCTTCAGCTCCGGAGGCGCCGTCATCCGGCGGATCCGCAGGCGGGCCCCGGCCTCGTCGATCAGGTCGATCGCCTTGTCCGGCAGGAAGCGGTCGTTGATGTACCGGTCCGCGAGCGTCGCGGCCGAGGCGAGCGCCTGGTCCGTGATGGACACGCGGTGGTGCGCCTCGTAACGGTCACGCAGACCCTTGAGGATCTCGATCGCGTGCTCCAGCGACGGCTCGGCGACCTGGATCGGCTGGAACCGACGCTCCAGCGCCGGGTCCTTCTCGACGTACTTGCGGTACTCGTCGAGCGTGGTGGCGCCGATGGTCTGCAGTTCTCCGCGCGCCAGCATCGGCTTGAGGATCGACGCCGCGTCGATCGCACCCTCGGCGGCACCCGCACCGACGAGGGTGTGGATCTCGTCGATGAACAGGATGATGTCGCCGCGCGTGCGGATCTCCTTGAGCACCTTCTTCAGGCGTTCCTCGAAGTCACCGCGGTAGCGGGAACCGGCCACGAGCGCACCCAGGTCCAGCGTGTACAGCTGCTTGTCCTTGAGCGTCTCGGGCACGTCGCCGCGCACGATGTCCTGCGCCAGGCCCTCGACGACCGCCGTCTTGCCGACGCCGGGCTCGCCGATCAGCACCGGGTTGTTCTTGGTGCGGCGGGACAGCACCTGCATGACCCGCTCGATCTCCTGGGTACGGCCGATGACCGGGTCCAGCTTGCCCTCGCGGCCGGCCTGGGTGAGGTTGCGCCCGAACTGGTCGAGCACCGCCGAACCCGCCGGCTGGCCCTCGGTCGGCCCGCCGGCCGACACCGGCTCCTTGCCCTGGTAACCGGACAGCAGCTGGATCACCTGCTGGCGCACCTTGTTCAGGTCCGCACCCATCTTCGTCAGCACCTGGGCCGCCACGCCCTCGCCCTCACGGATGAGGCCGAGGAGGATGTGCTCGGTGCCGATGTAGTTGTGGCCGAGCTGCAGCGCCTCGCGCAGCGAGAGCTCCAGCACCTTCTTCGCACGTGGCGTGAACGGAATATGACCGCTCGGGGCCTGCTGGCCCTCACCAATGATCTCGGTGACCTGCGTTCGCACGCCGTCGAGCGAGATCCCGAGCGACTCGAGCGCCTTGGCCGCCACGCCCTCACCCTCGTGGATGAGGCCGAGGAGGATGTGCTCGGTCCCGATGTAATTGTGGTTGAGCATCCTCGCCTCTTCCTGGGCGAGGACAACGACCCGGCGGGCCCTATCCGTAAATCTCTCGAACATCATCAGCTCCTCACACGGGCGGCGTTACCGTGTCCCTTGGCCGGGGACCCGGCAGACGACACAACCTGACTGCTGTCGACTCTATGTGCTCACAACGACACGGCGGACCCACATGTGCCCATGTTCGCCAGGGGCGTGACGCCAGGCGGCAAAGGACTCGCCAAGGCGCACCGACACGCCGTCGGCCGCGGACGGACGGCGTGTCGACCACGGGGGATCGTTGACCGCTCGCCCGTGGCACGGCAGGCTCACCCCTAGCCGATCCCTGGAGGAGCCATGCCGGACGACGCCGGCCGTACACCCGAGTGGGAGCAGATCGTCGCGCGCTTCGCGCGCTTCTCCGGCGTCGTCGGCGAGGTGCACGACCCTCTCACCTGGGGGCTGTACCTGGTCGACGAGGAGATCACGGGCGTCGCGGATCCCACCGACCCCACGGAGGAGCGCTTCGTCCGCGGCTACCGCACCGTGGCGGGCGAGGTCCTCGAGGTGGAGACGCTCCGCGTCGCCGCTCCCCGCGACCAGGTCGACGACATCGTCCGCGCGGCGTGCAGCGGCGCGCTCGCGGCTCCGCTGCACGCGGACATCGACCCCGACTCGACGACCCAGGCCACCGACCCGGTCGACTTCGCCGAGGCGTACCAGGACTACCGCACGGCCATGCGCGCCATCGTGGCCGAGGTCGACGAGGTCCCGAGCGCGCCGCTCGAGTTCCTCGTGGACGGTCGCCCGCGCACCGCGACGGCCGTGACGGTGCGCGACGTCACCGCGATCTACGCGCCCACCGCCGACCGCGCCCTCGTCGTGACCGGCCCGGCCGGCCTCGTCGACCGGATCGACGTGGTGACCCGGCCGATCCGCAACCTCAAGCACGGTGACGACGGCCCGCATTTCTGACCTGATCCGCCCGGCGGGCGGCGGCTTGTCGAGTGATCGGCGCGCCGTCGGGTGATCGGCCGCCCGAGCGACCGATCACCCGACAGGCGACCGGCTACCGCAGGCCGATGTCGAAGCTCGGCGCGCCGATCTCGTCGAAGGTCGTGCCGTTGCGCCGGAGATAGGTGTCGAGGTACGGCGACCGCTCGCCCGCCGTGGCGACGTCGTCGGCGGGGTCCTCCAGGTCGAGTTCGAGGACGGTGTCCGACACGCGGATCGTCCTGCCCGACGGGCTCGCCAGCCAGCCGCCACCCACGATCGAGCCCACCTGCACCGCGAGGCGGTGTCCGTCCGCGAGCGTCCAGTCGGTGGACTTCAGGTCGAACGACACCCGGCCCGGCCTCTGGATCAGGGCGACGTTCTCGTCGAACATCACCGCGTCGCCCGACGGCGCGACGTCGAACAGCCGCACCATCACGTTGCCCCGCGCCGACGCGGTCAGCCGGACCGACGGCGTCCCGGTGACCCGGGTCGCGTCGTTCACCGGGGACGACCACACGACATACGTCGACGTCGCCCGGCCCTTCTTCGCCGTCGCGTCCGTGCCGCGTCCGGGGCCGTGCTCCGCGCCCTCACGCGCGGCGAGCCCGCCCGCCGATGTGAGCCCGGCCGACGGCGGGGCGTTCTCCATGTCCCACCCCTCCGCCGGGGCCGCGAGCGATGAGACGCCGGCCGAGCGGCCGCCGTCGTCCACGAACACGCCGCCCGGGAGGGGTGCCTCGACCGTGCGGTCGACGACGGGCCACGTCGCCTCCGCGCGCCAGGCGGCCGCGCTGTCCTCGAGCACGTAGGCCGGGTCCTCCACCGGCGGCTCGGCGCCCTTGAGGTACTCGTCGTAGAAGCGCATGACCTCGTCGAACCAGCCCTCGCGGCCCATGGCGAGACGGCCGTCGCCGACGGTGTCGTTGCCCCTCACGTGGTCCCACTGCCCGAGCCAGCCGCGCTGCGGGCCCTGGTGGTTCTCGAGGTACTGCTGCATGTCCTCGGGCTTCGTGTTCGGCTCGATGAAGCCCTGCGTCACGAAGAGAGGCGTGTCGGTGCCGGCGGCGAGGGTGGCGAGGTCACGCGCGGTCCAGTAGTCGGACGCCGGGTCCGGGTCCTGGTTGTTCCGGATGTTGTCCGAGAGGCATGCCGGGTGCGCGTCCTCGTACCGGGCGTTGGCCTGGTACCGGGCGTCGTCGTCGGCCATGGGTTCGATCGTCGCGATGCTGTTGTACGCCTGCGGCGTGCCCCGGACGTTCGGCCGGGGCACCCGGTTCGAGTACAGGTAGTTGTACATGTCCCAGACCGGTTCCTGGGCGACGACGGCGCGGAGCTCCGGCAGGCGGAGGTTGTTGCCGACCAGGCCGGTCACGGCGTCGTACGACTTGCCGTACATGCCGACCCTGCCGTCCGACCACGGCTGCGCGGCGGACCACTCGATCGCGGCGGCGACGTCGGCCTGCTCGCCCGGGCCGACCCAGTCGAGGCAGCCCGTGCTGCCGCCGAAGCCGCGCAGGTCGACCATGACCCACGTGTATCCCTCGGCGAACACGTCGGCGCCCTCGAGGAAGTCGTTGAATCGCTCCGACGGGCCGGCGACCTCGAAGCCGTCGTCGCCCGTCTGCCCGGCGTGCGCGAAGTACGGGCCCACCGACAGGATCACGGGCGTCCGCTCGCCCGCGCGCAGGCCCGCGGGGCGGAGCACGTCCGCATGCAGCTCCACGCCGTCGGTGGACGGGAAGTAGTGCTGCGTCCACACGGCGCCCTCGGGAACGCGGGGGTTGTCGTCGTGAGTGACGGGGGCCGTATCCGACGACGTGTCCGACGACGTGTCCGACGACGTCGCCGGGGCGGGCCCGGCAGTCGGGGCCGGGTCGGCGACCGCCGGGGCCACGAACGCCGTCGTACCGATCAGGACTCCCGCCGCGGCGGCGGCAAGCTTGGGCACACGCATCGATCCTCCTGGGTGGTGGGGATGTCAGCGATGTTACGTATGCCCGAAGGTTCATATGTTGCTAAAAGGTTAAATTTCACCCGATTGGTGGCGGGAACCGGCCACGGTTCTACTGCTGGCCGCCCTGCGCCGTCGTCCCGCCGCGCGGTCCGGCTACCTGCCGCCTGCGGGCTCCGCCGGGTACTCCGCGGGCTTCTTGCCGAGCTCGATCGCGATCTCGCGACGCTGCGCCAGGACGCCGTCGCGCTCCTCGTCACGCTGGCGCAGGGCGTCCTGCTGCAGTTCGGGCGACAGGTGGTCCCAGTAGAGCGTTCCGTCGAGATGCTGCGTCTCGTGGATGAAGGCGCGCGCCAGGAAGCCCGACCCGGTCAGCTGCACCGGCGCGCCGTCGCGGTCGACGCCGCGTACGGTCGCGGCACCCGGGCGGCGCAACGGCTCGTAGGCGCCCGGGACGGAGAGGCAGCCCTCGTCCTCCTCGATCGGCTCGGCGTCGGGATCCGTCTCGAGTTCCGCGTTCACGACGTGGCCCACGTGCCGATCCCCCCGCGTGTCCGTCACGTCGTAGACGAACACGCGCAGGTCCGAGCCCACCTGGGTGGCGGCGAGGCCGACGCCCTGGGCGACCTCCATCGTGGCGAACATGTCGTCCACGAGCCGGTTCAGCTCGGGCGTGGAGAACTCGGTGACCTTGCGGGTCGGGGTGTGCAGCACCGGCTCGCCGATCTCCGTGATCCGCAGGACGCGACCGCGGCGCGCCTCGGGGACCTGAGCCGGGTAGTCGTCGACGGGCTCGCCGAGCAGGTAGGTGACGGGCTTGCGCCGTCCGAAACTCCACATGGAGAACGAGCCTAGTCGGCCCGGACAGGGGGTTCTCACCGGCCGTGCGGGTGAGTCCCGATGCCCGTGGCGGGGAGCTCCGCGGGCGATCGGGCCGTGCGCCACCGCACTCCTCCGAGGTCACGCCGGGATGCGGAACGTACGCCGGTACTGGGTCGGGGTGACGCCCAGCGTCGTCTGCATGTGGGCACGCAGCGACTGCGCCGTCCCGAAGCCGCAGCGCACCGCGATCCGCTCCACGGAGAGGTCCGTGTCCTCCAACAACCCGCGCGCCAGGTCCACCCGCCGCCGGACGAGCCACTGCCCCGGACTCTCACCCGTCTCCTCGCGGAACCGACGGGTGAAGGTCCGCACCGACATCGCGGCATGACCGGCCATTCCGGCGAGCGTGATCGGCTCGTGGAGGCGTTCCATGGCCCAGGCGCGCGTGGCGGCGGTGCCGGGCCCGTCGGCGTCGGGCACCGGGCGTTCGATGTACTGCGCCTGGCCGCCGTCGCGGTGCGGGGGCACCACGGTCCGCCGCGCGACGTCGTGCGCGATCGCGGCTCCGTGATCGCGTCGCAGCAGGTGCAGGCAGAGATCGATCCCGGCGGCGACTCCGGCCGAGGTGAGGATGTCGCCGTCGTCGACGTAGAGCACGTCCGGATTCACCCGGACCCGGGGATGCAGGCGCCGCATGAGTTCCGTGTAGCTCCAGTGCGTGGTGGCGGTCCGGCCGTCGAGCAGGCCGGCGCCCGCGAGCTGAAGTGCCCCCGTACAGATGGAGACGATCCGCGTCCCGGGCCGGATCCTGCCGAGCGCCTCCATCATGTCGGGTTCCGTGACCCCGCTCGTGAACGCCGGGCCGTGCTCCCTGACGGCCGGGACGACGACGGTGTCGGCGGTCTCGAGCGCCTCCGGGCCGTGCTCCACGAGCACCTTCACGTCCGAGTCCGAGCTGACGGCGCGCGGCTCGCGAGTCGTGCACGTGACGACGTCGTAGAGCGGCTCGTGAGCGTCCGGCGTGCGGGCGATGCCGAAGATGCGGTGCGGGATGCCCAGCTCGAACGGAATGAACCCGTCGGTGATGAGGACCGCGACGCGGTGCGGGCGCGTGGCGGCGGGCCGCCCGTCGGACCCGGGGGAGAGCTGTCGAACCACCATGGCCCGATCCTATCGAGAATCGACCATCAGGCCACTGGTTCGGGCGCCGGCACCACCGCAGGCTGAGGCCATGACGCAGACCGACACCTCGGCTCCGGCCGCGCAGCCGGACCCGCCGGGCCGGCCTCCTCGCCCGCCTCGCCGTGCACCGCGGATCCACCCCGCCTGGTGGGTCGCCCTGGTCAGCTTTCTCACGATCCTGGGGGCCGCGGCGTTCGCGGCGGCGCCCGGGCTGCTGATCGAGCCCTTGCACCACGAGCTCGGCTGGTCCCGGGCCACCATCGGCGTGGGCCTCTCGATCCAGCTGGTCCTGTACGGGGTCACGGCGCCGTTCGCGGCCGCGCTCATGGACCGCTTCGGGATCCAGCCCGTGGTGGCGACGGCGCTCACGGTCATCGCGCTCGGCGCGTTCTCCACGATCTGGATGACCGAGCCCTGGCACTTCGTCGTCGCGTGGGGCGTCATGGTGGGCCTCGGCAGCGGCTCCCTGGCGCTGGCGTTCACCGCGACCGTCACCCAGCGCTGGTTCGTGAAGCGGCGAGGCCTGGTCAGCGGTGTGCTGACGGCCGCGACGGCGTCGGGCCAGCTCGTGTTCCTGCCCTTGCTCGCCTGGATGGTCGAGAACCAGGGCTGGCGGGCGGCGTCGATCGTCGTGGCACTCGCCTGCGCGCTGGTCATGCCCCTGGTGCTGCTCCTGCTGCGCGACCACCCGGCCGACGTCGGCCTCGCGCCCTACGGGAGCGACGAGTTCGTACCGAAGCCGGCGCCCCGGAGCGATGTCGCCCGGCGCACGGTCTCCGCGCTGGTGCGGGCGGCGCGTACCCCGGTGTTCTGGCTGCTCGCCGGTGCCTTCGCGATCTGCGGCGCGACGACGAACGGCCTGGTGCGCACCCACTTCGTCCCCTCCGCGCACGACCACGGGATGCCCATCACGGTGGCCGCCTCCCTGCTGGCCGTCATCGGTGTCGTCGACATCGTCGGGACGATCGGCTCCGGCTGGCTCACCGACCGCTTCTCCCCGCGCGTGCTGCTCGGCGTGTACTACACGCTGCGCGGGGTGGCCCTCCTGTTCCTGCCGTCGCTGATGGCGCCGCAGGTCGAGCCGCCGATGATCCTCTTCATCGTGTTCTACGGGCTGGACTGGGTCGCGACCGTGCCGCCGACCCTGGCCCTGTGCCGCGAGATCTACGGCGAGGAGGCCCCCGTCGTGTTCGGCTGGGTCCTGGCGTCCCACCAGGTCGGGGCCGGCGTCGTCACCTGGCTGGGCGGGCTGGTCCGCGACACGACCGGCTCCTACGACCTGGTCTGGTACGGCGCGGGCGTCCTCTGCGCGGGAGCGGCACTCATGTCCCTGATCATCCGCCGCACCACCGACACCGAACCAACCGCGGCGTGACAGGCCCGGCCGGAAAGTCCACACCAGGGCCCCAACCCACCACGGCTGTGGACAAGGGGCGAAGCCCTGGTCCAAGGGCCACGACACCCCGCTAACCCCCGCAAGGAGCAGGGCGAACCCCAACCGGACCCGCGCGCTCGCAACCAATCCACCACGGTGGGGGCAAGGGGCGAAGCCCCACAACGGGGGTCCGGGGGCGTGCCC
>NZ_JADBGR010000050.1:0-15914 GCF_014892515.1 Myceligenerans pegani | reverse complement strand
GTGTGGGGGCTCCGCCCCCACAAGAAACAAACGAGACGACCCGTGCCTACGAAGTAGGCACGGGTCGTCCATCGTCGAGAGCCGCCTGACAGAATCGAACTGTCGACCTGTTCATTACGAGTGAACCGCTCTACCGACTGAGCTAAGGCGGCGTTGCTTCCCGGTGGTGGACCACCTGGCAGCGGCCCCAACAGTACCTGACGTCGGGCCGAGTCACCAAAGCGAATCGGATGTGATCTACGCCGACCTGTTCATGACGAGTGAACCGCTCTGGCGGACCATCTGCTCGCGACCGCCAGGCCCGCCACGACCGCCGTCGGGCGCGACCTCAGCAGGTGAGCTCGCCGTCCGGGATCGTGCCGTCGACGAGGTAGTCCTCCACGGCGCCGTTGATGCACTCGTTGGAGCGGCCGTAGGCCGTGTGGCCCTCGCCCTCGTAGGTGACGAGGAAGCCGGAGTCGAGCGTTTCGGCCAGCGCCTCGGACCAGCGGTACGGGGTCGCGGGGTCGTTCGTGGTGCCGATCACCATGATCGGCGCCGCGCCCTTCGCGTGGAGGTCGAACTCGCGCTTCGCGGCGGGGTACGGCCAGTCCGCGCAGTCCACGCCCGAGAAGCCGAACGACTCGCCGAGCGTCGGCGCATCCTCCACGATCTCGGCGGCGAGCTTCTTCATCTCCTCCAGGTCCTCCGTGGCGCGGGCGTCGGCGCAGTTGATCGCGCGGAACGCCTCCTCGCTGTTGGAGCCGAAGCTGCCGTCCGCGTTCCGGTCGTTGTAGTTGTCCGCGAGCAGCAGGAGCGTGTCGCCCTTGCCCTCCCAGAAGATCTCCTGCAGCGCCGTTGTCAGGTAGGACCAGTTGGCCTCGTTGTACAGCGGCATGGCGACCCCGTAGAACGCGAGCTTCTTGGTCACCACCCTGCCCGACGACGTCGCGATGGGGTGCGCCGCCGCATCGTTCACCATCGCCCTGATCTGCTGCAGCGCGACATCGACCGGGCCTCCGAGCGGACACTCGGTCCCCGCGAGGCAGTCCTCGACGTAGGCCCGCAGGGCGTTCTCGAAGCCGACGGCCTGCTCCGCGGCCACCTCGTCGGGGGTGAGCGTGATGTCGACCGCGCCGTCGAGCACCAGCCGGCCCGCGTTGCCCGGGAACAGGCCGGCATACGTGGCGCCGAGCTGCGTGCCGTACGAGTAGCCGAGATAGTTGAGCTTCTCGTCACCCAGGACCGCGCGGAGCAGGTCCATGTCGCGCGCGGCGCTCTGCGTGTCGACGTTGCCGAGCAGCTCGCCGGTGTTCTCGGCGCAGGCCCGACCCCAATCGCGGATGACCTCGATCTGCTGGGCGATGCCGGCGTCGGTGTCCGGGTAGTCGGTGCTGAGGAACTCGTCCTTGGCCTCGTCGTCCACGCAGGTCACCGGCGTGGACTCGCCGACCCCGCGGGGATCGAACCCGACGATGTCGAACTCGGCGCGCAGCCGGAACCCGAAGTTGCTGGTCGACTCCACGAGTCCGATGCCGGAGGCCCCCGGCCCGCCCGGGTTGACCAGGAGCGACCCCTGCGGGTCGTCCGTGGTGGCGGGCAGCTTCTTCATCGCGATCTCGATGCTGCCGGCGCCCGGTTCGTGCCAGTCGAGCGGGGCATCGACGGTGGCGCACTCGAAGCCCCCGCACTCGCTCCACTCGACGGGCTGCGCGTAGTAGTCCTCGAACCCGTCGGGCGCACCCGACGCCGCGGCGAGGCCGCCGCCCGCCTCGCTGCCGGACTTCCCCACGTCTTCGAGCGCTACCTGGTTCTTGGGGGGCACCGCACATGCCGCAAGCAGCAGGACAGGCACGAGCAGGCAGGCGACGACGGCCGCGGGGCGTCGGGCTGGGCGGATCACCTGGACAACCTATCGAAAATCGCGCCTGCGACTCGCCCGGGCGCGGCAGGATTCACCGCACCCTCACGACGTTTCCGTCGGCGATCCGCGCCGTTCAGTTCGCGACCCACGCGATGGGGCCGGGCTCACCGTCCGCCTCCCGGGCCGGGAGGTTCAGCGTGCCCTTGTCGCCGAGACGTACCGCCACGGCGGCGCCGTCCTCGACACCGTCCGGAGCCTGGACGACGCTCGTGGTCGGAACCCAGTCCGCGGTGCACATGCCCTCCCGTCGCGGCAGGAGGCCGACGACGACCTCACCGCTCTCCTCGGTCGCCTCCGGTTCGGCGATGACCGGGCAGGAACTGGAGTCGTTGGTCACCACGTAGATCAGGCCCGCTGCGGGCGACCAGGCCGCACCGGCCGGCGAGGACGTGCTTCCCTCGATGCCCTCCGGCAGGCCCGTGCCCGTGGCACCGGCCTCCAGCGGGTCGATCGCCTTGGCCTCGATCGTCGGCCTCACGTTGCGCGCTCCGTCGTCGTCCATGTCGCTCTCCTCGTCACCAGGCCCGGCGGTGTCGGACGGCGTGCTGCCGACCGTGGTCTCCTCGTCCGCGGCTCCGTCCTCCGCGCCGCCCGTCGTGTCCCCGCCGGCGCAACCGGCCAGCAGCGCGGACGCCAGCAGCACGCCTGCCAGTCCCGCGAACCGCACCCCACGGGCGCCCGTCGTACTCGTCATGCCGCGATCCTTCCATGAGCCACTGACATCGGCGTGGCCGCCGCGGAGGGCACGGCCGGGAACGGGGCGTGCCGGAGCGGAACCCCGGAGATGTCTCGAAAGGGTGGTGGGTGACGCTCCGGCCCACACTCCGGAGCGTCACCCACCCCTCCCATGTCTCGGAGGGCGGAGCGCTTGCACACCCAACAGAATAAAATTCACCCGGCCTGCGTCGCCGACGTCGACCGCCGACGACGTCGACCGCCAGCGACGTCGACCGCCAGCGACGTCGGCCACCGGCAAGGTCGGCCACCGCTCCCGCCCTCGGCATGCGGGACGTCCGCGCCGGACCCCGCCCGCCCGCGCCCGCCCCTGGGCGCCCGTCAACGATCGACGACGATCCAGGCCGCCGGCCCCGTCTCACCCGGCGCCTCGCGCGGAAGCAGGTCGGTCTTCCCCACCCCGCCGATCCGGAGCGACACCGTCCCCCCGTGGTCCGTGCCCGCGGGCGCCGCGACGACGGTGGTGGTCGGCACCCAGTCCGCCGTGCACACGGCGTCCGGCGGCGGTTCCGACAGCGTGACGTCGATGTCCCCCACCTCTCCGTCCACCGCCAGTCCGGCACCGGCCATGGTGTCGCGGGCCACGGGTTCAGGGATCCGCGGGCAGGTGCTGGACCCGAGCGTCACCACGTACAGCAGGCCGTCGGCCGGAGTCCACGCGCCGCCGGCCACCGTGGCGGACGAGTCGTCGAGCTCGACCCCCGGAGGCAGACCGCGCCGGCTCTGTCCGGGGACGAGGACGAAGAAGTCGTCGGCCGCCGCCGCACCGTCGTCGCTCGCGACGACGGACGGCGTGTCCACAAGGGACGGCGCGGACACGGCGGCCGCTCCGGCACCGCCGGCCGGCAGGACGAGCGCGAGTCCCGCGCCCGCCGCCACCACGGCACGTCGCGTGCTCTTGCGAACTGCGTCCTGCACGGCATCGATCTGCACGACGTCGATCTGCATGGCGTCAACCCTCCTGGGATCGGATCGGGCGTCGCGCCGGCTGTACGACGCCGCCCGCTACGCCCAGGATGTGCACATGCCGTCCCGTACGCGCCAGCAACCGTGCGCTGAGTTGCGCTGACTCTGCCCCGCCGGTCGCATCGGCGACGTGTGCTCGCTCCGTACGCGAGAGCTCGTGGACCTCGTCCTTCGCGTCAGCCGAACCGCAGCTTCGCCGGGGTCACCTCCGGCGCGGCCTTGGTGAGGAAGCGCCTGCGGAGGTCCGCGAAGCCGTTGCGGTCGTCGAAGAAGTCCCGCGCCATCTCCGCCAGCTCGACGGTCTGGTGATAGGACAGCGGTTTGGAGCGCGCGCGCAGCTCCGCACTCCGCGCGAGCATCGTGGCGAGCGTGGCCGGCTCGGCGTAGCCGCGGGCGGTCTCGCCGAGCCACTCGTCGAACTCCGCCATGTCGCGCGGCCCGACGCCGGAGATCATCCCGATCCGGTCCGCCTCGGCGGCGGAGATCGGCAGTTTGCGGTGCAGCAGCATGTCGGCGCGCTGTTCGCCGACCCGCTGGGGCAGGGCCCACGAGTGCAGCTCGGAGCCGAAGATGCCCATGTCGTAGTAGGGGTTGAGGACCACGCCGTCGCGGGCCACGGTGACGTCCGTGCACAGGCCGGCCATCACGCCGCCGGCGCCGGCGTTCGCCGTGAACGCGGTCACCGTGAGCTGGTCGGCGTTCGCCAGCACGAGGCACAGCTCGTCGATCGCCCAGATGTTCTCCCACGCCTCGGCCGCCGGGTCCGGTGCCGCGTCGATCACGCCGAGGTGGATGCCGTTGGAGAACGCGTGCTCGGTGCCGCGCACCACGAGAACCCGGGTGTCCTCGGTGAGGGCCTTCTCGACGGCGGTGGTGAACCGCCGACACTGCTCGGAGTACATCGCACCGTTGTAGGAGCGGAGTGTCAGGTAGCCGACGTGCTCGTCGCGCACGTAGGAGGTCTCCGCGAGCGCGTCGGGCACCTTGAGGTAGGGGGTCCGGCTCGCGTCGATCACCCGGGAGGCGGGCAGTTTGGTCCCGCGCCGCTCGGTAAGCACCGCGGCGTAGCCCACCCAGAGCGTGCCGCTGCCGCAGGCGATGGCGACGGCGTCGACGTTGTGCCCGACGACGGTACCGGGCGTGGCCCCGGTCTCGATGTCCGAGGCCACGGCGTCGAACAGGCAGACCCGGCGGCCCTGCACGTCGGCGGGCGCGCCGGGCGCGCTGTCGGCGGCGGCGACCCGGCGGGCCAGTTCCTCGGCCGGCTCGGCCCAGTCGAGCTCGAAGTCCTTGCGGCGCAGGAGCGGCCGCTCGCCGGTGTCGGCAACGACGCGGAGGCACTGGTCGGCGTCCAACGGCAGGTCGCCGCTGTCGACCTTGCGCAGCACCTCGTCCACGCAGGCCATCGCCGCATCCGCGACCCGGCTGTTGTAGAGGGCGGCCTTGGAGATCGGCTCGGCGGGCATGTCGAACACGTTCGACGCCCAGACCGGCCCGGCGTCCATCTCCTCCACGGCGGACAACGCGGTGACGCCCCACTGCTCCCGCCCGTCGAGGATGGCGTGGTCGAGGGACGAGGGGCCGCGGTCGCCGACCGGGCCGGGGTGCACGATCACGGTCGGGTACCTGCGCCACACCTGCTCGGGCACGCGGTGCTTCAGGAAGGGGCAGAGGATCAGGTCCGGTGCCGCCGACTCGACGGCCTCGACGAGGTCTCGCGGCTCGTCGAACGTTCCGGCCAGCTCCACGCCGACGTCGTGCCCGTGCTCCCGTAGATGGCACCACACACGTTGGGTCAAGCCGTTGAATGCTGAGACGAGCAGCAGGATCCGCATCGCGACGGGGCTCCTTCAGTTGTGGGTTCTGGCCTCGGGGGGTGCCGAGCCGGAGCCTAGCGAGCGATGCTCATTCCGGACAACACGGGATGTTGATGGCGGTTCGATCAGCCCTGCGGGCGCAGCGCGATCGTCATCGCCTCGCACGCCAGCAGCGGCGCCACGTTGCCGTCGAGGCGCTGACGAGCCACGGCGATCGCGTCCATGCGCCGGATCGTCTGCTCGGGCGTGGAATCCCGGGCGAGATCGCGGACCGTACCCGCGTGCTCCGTGTTGACCGGATCGACGTCGGCGCCGAGCTGAACCACGAGGACGTCCCGGTAGAGGGACAGCAGGTCGAGCATGGCCCGGTCCAGCACGTCGCGCTGGCGGCGGGTGGCGCGGCGCTTCTGCCCCTCCTCGAGCTGCTTCACCTGCGAGCGCAGCTTGGGCGGCAGCGGTTCGCCGTCGACCACCCCGAGAGCACGCAGCAGTTCCGCCTTCTCGGCGGCGTCGCGCTCCTCGGTGGCCGCGGCGGCCTCCTGCTTGGCGACGTCGACCAGTTCTCCGGCGGCGAGGACGGCGTCTCCGACGCCGCGGATCCGGCGGGCGATGCCGAGAACGGCGGACCGGCGCTCCCGGGCGCCCTCGTCGCGGGCCAACCGCCGGGCCATGCCGACGTGGCTCTGCGCCGCCCTGGCGGCCGTCAGCGCGACGGCGGGGTCCACGCCGTCGCGGCGGACCAGCAGGTCGGCGACGGCATCGGCGGGCGGGACCCGGAGCACCACGGCCCGGCAGCGGGAACGGATGGTGGGCAGCACGTCCTGCACGGACGGCGCGCACAGCACCCAGACCGTGTGCGGGGGCGGTTCCTCGATCGACTTGAGCAGCAGGTTTGTGGTCCGCTCGGCCATCCGGTCGGCGTCCTCGACGATGATCACCCGCCACCGGCCGAGCGTGGGGGTGCGGGCGGCTGTGCCGACCAGGTCACGGACCTCGTCGATGGTGATGACGACCTTGTCGGTGGCCAGGAGGGTGACGTCCGGGTGCGTGCCCGCCAGCGTCGTCGTGCAGGCGTGGCAGGCACCGCAGCCGCCCTGCTCGCACTGCAGCGCGGCCGCGAACGCCCGGGCCGCGACGGAGCGGCCCGAGCCGGGCGGGCCGGTGACCAGCCAGGCGTGCGTCATGGCCTCCGCGCGCGTCACCGACGCGCGCAGCATGGCGACGGCCGACTCCTGGCCCACGACCTCGTCCCAGACGCTCATGCCCGCCCCTCCGGCCCCGGGCCCGTCTCCCCGCGAGCGACGCCGCCCTCTTCGCCCTCGCCGGACGGGCGTGCGCCGTCGGGCGTCGGTCGCTCGCCGGACGGGTGCTCGGCGGCCTCCGTGACCGCCTCGGTCACCACGGGTGTCAGCCCGAGCCGGGCGGCGACGTCCACCCGGACCTGTGCCTGGATGTCCTCGACGGACCGGGCCGCGTCGACGACGATCCAGCGGCCCGGATCCGCCCCGGCGCGCCGCAGGTACGCCTCCCGCGTGCGGCGATGGAACTCGGCGCCCGCGCGCTCGAGGCGGTCCGGCGCCTCGCCGGTGACGGCACGACGCTCCGCAGCGATCCCGGGATCGAGATCGAGCAGCACCGTGGCGTCCGGGAGCAGCCCGTCCGTGGCCCACAGCGACAGGCGCTCGACGTCGCCCTCGCCGAGCGTGCGTCCGCCCGCCTGATAGGCGACCGACGAGTCGAGGTAGCGATCGGTGATGACCACCGCGCCGCGCTCCAGAGCGGGCCGGATCAGGGAGTCCACGTGATGGGCGCGGTCCGCGGCATAGAGGAGCGCCTCCGCGCGCGGCCCCATCTCCTCGCCGTGCAGCACCGCGGCCCGCAGCTCCTTGCCGAGGTCCGTGCCGCCGGGCTCGCGGGTGAGCAGGACCTCGCGGCCGGTCAGCTCGGCCAGCCAGTCGCCGAGCAGGCGGGCCTGCGTGGATTTCCCGACGCCATCGCCGCCCTCGAAGGAGATGAAGAATCCGCGTGTGCTCACGCCCGCAACACTAATGCGGGACACCGACATCGACGACGGGTGCAGCGGAGGGTACGGGCCGAGGAAGCAGCCGCCGCCGGATCACCGGTTGCGAAGACGGCCGGAGCCGAGGAACGAGGCTTCGCGGCGGCTGAGCCCGGCGGCGGCAGTCACAGCACGTGCCCGTAGCGGAATCCGAGCAGATGTCGAGAGGGCACGACACGGGCGGCCCGGACTACTTCTTGGCCGTCGACTTCTTCGTGGTGGTCTTCTTCGCGGGTGTCTTCTTCGCCGCCGGCTTCGTGGTGGCGGACTTCCGCGACGTCTTCTTCCTGGGCCCCTGCGCCCGCTTCTCCTCCAAGAGCTGGATCGCGCGCTCGGGAGTGATCGAGTCCGGCGTGAGGTCGCGGGGCAACGTACGGTTCGTCTCGCCGTCGGTCACGTACGGACCGAACCGGCCGTCCTTCACGAGGATCGGCTTCTTGCTGGTCGGATCCTCCCCGAGCTCCCGCAGCGGCGGTGCCGCGGCGGCGCGACCGCGGCGCTTGGGCTGCTTGTACAGCTCGAGCGCCTCCTCCAGCGTGACCGTGAAGAGGGACTCCTCGGTGGGCAGGGACCGCGAGTCGGTGCCCTTCTTGAGGTAGGGCCCGTAGCGGCCGTTCTGCGCCGTGATCTCGTCGCCGCTCTCCGGGTCGACGCCGACCACGCGCGGCAGCGAGAGCAGCCGTAGCGCGTCGTCGAGCGTGACGCTGTCCAGCGCCATGTCCTGAAACAGGGACGCCGTCCTCGGCTTCGGCAGCTTCGCCAGGGCGCGCTTGCGCGCCGCGGCGGACAGGTCGGGGTCTAGGTCCGGCTCCGGGAGCTGTTCGGTGACGTACGGCCCGAAGCGCCCGTTCTTCGCCACGATCGGGTGCCCGGAGTCCGGGTCGGTGCCGAGCACGCGCCCGTCGTCGGCCCCGGCGGCGAACAGCTCGCGCGCCTTCTCCACAGTCAGCTCGTCGGGCGCGATGTCGTCCGGGATGCGCGGCCGTACCGGCTTCTCGCCGTCGGCCACCTCGGCCCGGGTGTCCTCCAGGTACGGGCCGTAGCGGCCCACACGCACCCGGATCCCCTCGCCGATGTCGACGGAGTTGATCGCCGCCGCGTCGATCTCCCCGAGGTGCTCGACCAGGTCGCGCAGGCCGCCGCCGTGCGCGTCGACGCCCTCGGAGTCCGAGGTGCCGTCGGTGTCGGTGACGCCGGGTGCGTCCTCCCCGAAGTAGAACTCCCGCAGCCACGCCACGCGGTGGCGGTCGCCCGCGGCGATCTCGTCGAGGTCTGCCTCCATGGCGGCGGTGAAGTCGTAGTCGACGAGCCGCACGAAGTGCCGCTCGAGCAGCCGGACGACGGCGAACGCGCGCCAGGTCGGCACCAGCGCCTGGCCCCGGCTCCACACGTACTCGCGGTCCTGGATGGTCGAGATGATCGCCGCGTACGTGGACGGGCGGCCGATCCCGCGCTCCTCGAGCGCCTTGACCAGCGACGCCTCCGTGTAGCGGGCGGGTGGCGACGTCGTGTGCCCCTCGGCGGCGAGGTCGCGCCCGGTCAGCGCGTCGCCCTCGGCCATCCGCGGGAGGCGCGTCTCGCGGTCGCCCTTGCCCGACGCCTTGTCGGCGCCATCCGCGTCCGGGTCCAGGTCCCGCGACTCCTCGTACGCGGCGAGGAACCCGCGGAACGTGATCACCGTGCCGGAGGCCGTGAACACCGCCTCGCTGCCACCGTGAGCGGGTGCGGAGGCCGCCACGCGCGCGCCGAGCCGCACGGTCGCCGTCGAGCCCTTGGCGTCGGCCATCTGGGACGCGACGGTGCGCTTCCAGATCAGCTCGTACAGCCGGAACTGGTCGCCCGCGAGCTCGCCGGCCACCTGTGCCGGCGTGCGGAACGAGTCGCCGGCCGGACGGATCGCCTCGTGGGCCTCCTGCGCGCCCTTGCTCTTGGACTGGTACAGCCGCGGCGGCCCGGGCACGTACTCCGGTCCGTACAGCTCGGCGGCCTGGCGGCGAGCGGCGTCGGTCGCCTCCTTCGACAGCGACGGGCTGTCGGTACGCATGTAGGTGATGTACCCGTTCTCGTACAGCGCCTGCGCGGTCCGCATCGTCTGCCGCGAGCTCATCCGCAGCTTGCGGCCCGCCTCCTGCTGCAGCGTGGACGTGGTGAACGGGGCCGCGGGGCGGCGCGTGTACGGCTTGGTCTCGAGGCTCTTGACCTGGAAGTCGGCCCCGTCGAGACCGGCGACGACGGCGGTCGCCGACGCCTCGTCCAGCTGCACGACGCCGGTGCGCACCTTGAGCCGGCCCCGGTCGTCGAAATCGCGGCCCGTGGCGACCCGGTCCCCACCCAGGTGGGCGAGCCTGGCACGGAAGGCGGGCTGATCGGTGTCGTCGACCACCGCGAACGTCCCCGTGACGTCCCAGTAGCCGGCGGACACGAACGCCATGCGTTCACGTTCCCGCTCCACGACGAGCCGCGTCGCGACCGACTGCACGCGCCCGGCGGACGTGCCCTTGCCGACCTTGCGCCAGAGCACGGGGGAGACCTCGTACCCGTACAGGCGGTCGAGGATGCGGCGCGTCTCCTGGGCGTCGACCAGGTCCTGGTCCAGCTCCCGGGTGTTCTCCAGGGCCCGCATGATCGCCTCGCGGGTGATCTCGTGGAACACCATCCGCTTGACCGGCACCTTGGGCTTCAGCTCCTGGATCAGGTGCCAGGCGATCGCCTCGCCCTCGCGGTCCTCATCCGTGGCGAGGTAGAGCTCGTCGGCCTCCTTCAGAGCCCGCTTGAGCTCCGTGACCTTCTTCTTCTTGTCCGTGTGGACCACGTAGTAGGGGTCGAACCCGTTGTCGACGTCGACGGCGAACTTCCCGTACGGGCCCTTCTTCATCTCGGGGGGCAGGTCGCTGGGCTGCGGGAGGTCGCGGATATGTCCCACACTGGCCTCGACCTCGAAGTCGTCGCCGAGATAGCCCTGGATCTTGCGAGCCTTGGTGGGCGACTCGACGATCACGAGCTTGCGTGGCTGGGGCATCCGAATCCGTTCCTACTTCCTGGCGGTCTTCCTGGCGGTCTGCGTGTGGTGTGACGATCCGGGCCGCCACGTCGGCGTGCGGCACCGGCCAACCCACGGTACGCCACGGGTGGCTTCCAGACACTACCGCCCCCGTCGAGCCCGCGCAGGAAGGATCACCGCACGATCAGCGTGGGCGCGCGGTGGCCTGACGGACCACCAGGAGCGCCGCCGTGGTCGCCAGGCTCGCCGAAAGCACGGCGAGCACCGCACCGGCGTACGCGGTCATCAGGCCCGACGTCGGCAGCGGGCCGAAGCCCGCCACGGTCGCGATCGCCGGCACCGCCACGACGGCGGTCACGAGCGCGCCGGCGCCGAGCAGCACCGCCACCGTCACGGTGAACCCGCCGCCGTCGGACTCGCCGGGCCGGTCCAGCGCGGAGCGCGGTGTCAGGGCGCAGAGCAGCGCGCCCCAGGCGAGCACCACCAGCACGGCCGCGACGACGTCCGACGGCCGGTGCCAGCGGTCCACGATCGTGGCCACCGCCATGGCCGAGGTCGCGGCGGCGCCGCCCACCGCCACCAGCGGCCGCAGCCTGCGCGGCGCCGCCAGCAGCAGGCCCGCCCAGACGGAGGCGGCCACCGTGGTGTGCCCGCTGGGCAGCGTGTTCACCCCGCTGTTCCATCCCACGAGATGGTCGGGCCGGTACAGGATCTCGGCCTTGACCACCTGGGTGGTGACGTTCGCGCCCGCGATCAGCACGGCCACCTGCCCGGCCACCAGCCAGCGGCCGCGCACCAGCGCCACGGCGACCGCCACGAGCGATCCCACCACCAGCCACCGCATCCCGCCGAGCTCGAGGACCGGATCGGCGAGCCGGGCGAGCGCGTCCTGGAAGCGGTCCGCACCCTCGAACGCGGCTTCCTCCGTGCGCTGCCCGGACCACGTGACGACCATCACGCGCCAGACCGCCCACACGCCGACCGCCGAGATCAGCGCGACCACCGCCGCGCCGATCCGGGCGCCACGAGACCGCCGACCACCGGGCCGGGCGGGAGACGTCAGCTGCACAGCAGTCGTTGCCACGAGCACACGGTAAGCGAGCTGTCCGACATCCGGTCCCAGCACGCACCCAGCTCCGGCACACCCCCGCGGGCAGGACACAGGGTGAGCACAGGTTCGCCTCAGCGATCCCCCATCACCGCGCGCACACTGAAACCCATGACCACGACCGCGCACCGGACGACGTCGGGCACCGCCACGGCCCCCGCCCCCGGCAACCCGCACCTGACCCGCCCGGACGGCTCGCCGCTGCGCGTCCTCGTGGTCGACGACGAGCCCGACATCGCCGAGCTGCTCGCCGCGACCCTGCGCTACGAGGGCTGGGACGTGTCCACCGCCGGCACGGCGAGCGCCGCCACCACCGCCGTGCGCGAGAACGCACCCGACCTGCTTGTGCTCGACGTCATGCTGCCCGACTCCGACGGCGTGTCGCTCCTGAGCCGCCTCCGCGCGAGCGGGCACGAGATGCCCGTCCTGTTCCTCACCGCGAAGGACGCCGTCGAGGACCGCATCGCCGGCCTCACCGCCGGCGGCGACGACTACGTCACCAAGCCGTTCAGCCTGGAGGAGGTGGTCGCCCGGCTGCGCGGCCTGCTGCGCCGTGCGGGCGCCTCGCCGATCCGGCCGGAGTCCGCCGTCGTGGTCGGCGACCTCGTGCTGGACGAGGAATCGCACGACGTCACCCGCGGCGGCACCGAGCTCCGGCTCACCGCCACCGAGTTCGAGTTGCTGCGCTACCTCATGCGCAACTCCCGCAAGGTGCTGTCCAAGGCACAGATCCTCGACCACGTGTGGAACTACGACTTCGGCGGGCGCGCCAACATCGTCGAGCTGTACATCTCCTACCTGCGCCGCAAGGTCGACAAGGGACGCGAGCCCATGATCCACACCCTGCGCGGCGTGGGATACGTGCTCAAGCCCGCGGCCGGGACGTCCCGGAGCGACACGAGCGACCCGGCCGCCGTCCCGTGACCCTCCTGCCGCCCACCCTCCGCGCGCGGCTCGTCGCGACACTGCTGCTCGTACTGCTCGCGTTCACCCTCGTCGTCGCCACCGCCTCCACGCTCGCACTGCGCTCCCAGCTCACCGTCCGCCTCGACGAGGAACTCGTCCAGGCGTCCCGGCGGGCGGCCGAACCACCACCGCTCGCCCTCGTCCGCGACCGCCTGCTCGGCACCCGGCCCGGCGACACCGCCACCGGAACCCCGCCGACCGACGACCCACGGGGCACCGACGATCCGGCGTCCACCGACCCCGGCCTCCGGGGCGCTCCATGGCTGGGCCAGAACACCGGGACGCTCGTGATCGTGTACGCCGACGGCGAGGTCGTCCGCGCCGGGTACCTCACCGGAGACGGCGCCTTCGCCGCACTGACCGGCGACCAGATCGCCGCCCTCGAACGGGTCCCCGCCGACGCCCGCCCTCACGCCGTCGACGTCCCCGACCTGGGCTCCTACCGCGCCGTCGCCACCACCACCTCCGCCGGCGAGCCGTCCGTCCTCGCCATGCCCACCAGCGACGTCACCGACACGCTCACGCGCTACGTCGCGGTCGAGATCGTGATCGGTGTGGCCGGCATGGCCGTCGCAGCGGCCGCCGGGACCTGGCTGGTACGGCGCTCGCTGCGCCCCCTCGACGAGGTCGCCGCGGCCGCGGTGAACGCCTCCGACCTCGAGCTGGCCCGCGGCGAGGTTGGTGCGATCCCCCGCGTCCCCGCCGCGCACACCGATGAGCGGACCGAGGTCGGCAAGGTCGGCGCCGCCCTGAACCGGCTGCTGGGACACGTCGAGCAGGCCCTGACCGCCCGGCACGACTCCGAGTCGCAGGTCCGGCAGTTCGTCGCCGACGCGTCCCACGAGCTCCGCACACCCCTCGCCTCCGTCCGCGGGTACGCCGAGCTCGCGCGGCGTCCCGGCGCCGCCGTCGACCACGCGCTGACCCGGATCGAGGCCGAGTCCGAGCGCATGGGCGGGCTCGTGAACGACCTCCTGCTGCTCGCCCGGCTGGACGCCGGACGACCCCTGGAGCGCGCACCCGTAGACCTCGTGGCGCTCGCGGCGGACGCCCTCGGGGATGCCCATGCCGCGGGCCCGGACCACGTCTGGGAGCTGGAGCTGGACGGCTCCCTGTCCGGCGAGGCGGAATCGGACGGCGCGGAGGCGAGCGGGGCGGAGTCGGACGGGGCGGACGACGACGCCGGCCCGCCGGAGGCGATCGTGGTCGGCGACGAGGCTCGGCTGCGGCAGGTCTTCGCGAACCTGCTGGGCAACGCCCGCATGCACACACCGGAGGGAACCCGCGTGGTGGTGTCCGTCCGGACGGAGCGACCGCCGTCGTCCCGCGCGGCCGCGGGGGACGGCACCGGCGGCGCGACGGGCCGCACGATCGCCGTCGTCTCCGTGTCCGACGACGGTCCGGGTATCCCCGCGGAGCTGCGGGGCACGCTGTTCCAGCGCTTCACACGTGGCGATCGCGCACGCGGCCACGCGGGCGGCTCGACCGGCCTGGGGCTGGCGATCGTGGCGGCGATCGTCGCGGCCCACGACGGCGAGGTCACGGTCGCGGGTCCGCCCGCCGGGCGGGGCACCACGATGGAGGTCCGGATCCCCCTGGTGGCGCCGGGGCGGGAATGACCCGCACCGGCGCCCTCCGGACCTCCAGGTGATCGGCCGCCCCTCGGGCGATCGGCGGATCACGACGATCGTCCGACGGACCGACCGCACCGTGTGGTTCAGACGGTCAGAGCTCCCGGGTCACGGGGCGTTGTAGCCGCCCGTGTAGGAGCCGGAGCCCGAGTACGCGTGCACGACCCAGCGGTAGTAGCCGGATGTGCCCGAGTAGGTGACGGTCTCGTCGGACGACGACGTGATGCCCTGCGCGACGGTGCTCCAGCTGCTGCCGTTCCACTTCTGCAGGTACAGGTCGAAGTCGGTGCCGCTCGGCCCGTCGAGGCAGCCCGCGTGCGCGCCCGACGAACCCGTGTAGAAGTACGAGCCGTTCGGGTGCGCGGCCGATCCGCCGGACGAGAGCGAGCCGGAGAGGGACGACTCGTAGCCGGAGCAGTCGCCCGGCCCCGGGTTGCCGCCGCCACCGCCGTTGGTGATGAGGGACACGCCCGCGGCCGACAGGGCCTCGCCCACCGGCTGGAAGTACGTGGTGCCGCCGGACGAGCAGTTGCCCGAGCCGCCGGACGTCATGCCCTGCGCGAGCGTGCCGGCGAGCAGCGAGCCTCCGGAGTCGCCCCGCTCCGCGCAGACGTTCGTGCGGATCAGGCCGTGCACGGAGCCCTCGGCATAGGTCACCGTGGCGTTCAGCGCCTGGATGGTGCCGCAGTGCCAGCCCGTCGTCGACCCCGAACGGCACACGGACGTGCCGACGCCTGCCTGCGAGTGGCCCGAGACGTTGACGCGGCCGCCGGAGTAGTTGTTGACGGCGCCGACCAGCGTGTTGCCCGAGGCCACCTGGACGTAGGCGTAGTCGTTGCCCGGGAAGCTCGACGTGCGGAAGGTGCCCGACGGCGAGCTCGTGGTCGCCCCCACCCGTCCGCAGTGACCGGCGGTGACGAAGCCGCCCGTCGCCGAGAAGCCGACGGAGCAGCGGGAGGATCCGATGTAGTAGGCGTTGCCGCCGACGACGTCGATCAGCGTGCGCGGCTGCTCGTCGGTCACCTGGTAGGTCACGGCGTCGGCCGGGATGCCGGCCTTCCGGATCGCCTTGGCCGCCTTGGCCTTGGCCCCCCGGTGGACGTCGACGACGACCTGGTTGCTCTCGACGTCCACGTAGAACGACGGGATGCCCTGCGTGTCGGCGAGCACGTCGTCGAGCTCGGCCTTCCAGCCGTCGAGGGCCTCGAGCGAGTGGTCGACGACGACGGCCTCCGCGCCGGCCTTCTCGACCGCCGCCACGTCCGCGGTGTCGGTGACGGCCACGGTCAGCGCCTCGGCGCCGTCGAGCCAGGATCCGGCGAACGACTCGTCCAGGCTCTTGGCGAGCCGCTCGGAGGTCGCGTTCGCGCCGGCCTGGAACTCCATGAGCTCGACGGCCTCGGCCGCCTCGAGCCCCAGGTCGCGCTCCATTGCGCGCAGGAGCCCGGGCTCGTACATCTCGATGGCGTCGGACTCGGGTGCGGGTACCGGTGAGGCGTTTGCGACGGCGGCGGTCCAGACCCCGCCGACGAGCGTCGTGGCAGCGGTGGCTGCGACGAGCGCCCTGGTGCGTGTTCGTCTCATGTCCAGCTACTCCTTGTGTGGGGTTTCCTGGGTGTTTTCACCCAAAATCACACTAAGGGCGGGAGGTGACGTTGCCCAGATAGCACTCAGGTCATACATAGACTTTATGGAAGAGGGAGGTGGGGCTCGGCCGGCTGCCGGGAC
>NZ_JADBGR010000049.1 GCF_014892515.1 Myceligenerans pegani | reverse complement strand
CCAGGCGGTGGTACCAGTGGGCGGAGTCTTTCCAGAGGCGTTCCTGGGTGTCGTAGTCGACGTGGATGATGCCGAAGCGGCGGTCGTAGCCGTAGGCCCACTCGAAGTTGTCCAGCAGGGACCAGGCGAAGTAGCCGCGCACGTCTGCGCCCTTGTCGCGGGCCAGGCCGAGTGCCTCGACGTGGTCGTGCAGGTACTGCACGCGGCGGGGGTCGTGCACGCGGGCGACGCCGTCGGTGACGGTGACCTCGTCGTCGAACGCGGCGCCGTTCTCGGTGACCATGAGCGCCAGATCCGGGTAGCGGTCGTGCAGTTGGAGGAGCAGGTCGGTCAGGCCGGCCGGTTCGATGTTCCAGCCCATGGCGGTGTGCGGGCCCGGCTGGGGCAGGAACTCCACGTCCTCGGCGCCGATCCACGGGTTGCCGGCGGAGTCCTTGTGCCCGTCGGCCTGCTGCCGCTGCCCCTGGCCCGACCAGGCGCGCACGCGGGCGGTGGAGTAGTAGTTCACCCCGAGCACGGTCAGCGGCCGGTGGATGGCCTCCAGGTCACCGTCGCGCACGAACGACCAGTCCGTCAGCGAGGCGGTGCGCTCCAGCAGGCCGGCCGGGTAGGCGCCCTCCAGCAGCGGCCCGAGGAACGACTCGTTGGCGATCTCGTCCGCCTTGCGCTTGGCCTCCAGGTCGGCCTGCGAGGACGGGTCGTCGGGCCGCACGACGTGCAGGTTGAGGGTGATCGACACCTTGGCCGACGCGCCCAGCACGTCCCGGATCTCCCGGACCGCCAGACCGTGGGCCAGGTTCAGGTGATGGATCGCCCGCAACGCCGCCACCGGGTCGCTGATACCCGGGGCATGCACACCCGAACCGTAACCCAGCAGGGCCGTGCACCACGGCTCGTTCAGCGTGGTCCACACCTCCACCCGGTCACCGAACTCCTCGGCCATGCGGCGCGCGTAACGCGCGAACGCCTCCGCGGTGGCACGATTCGTCCAGCCGCCCGCGTCCTGCAGTTCCTGCGGCAGGTCCCAGTGGTACAACGTGACCACCGGCTTGACACCCACGGCCAGCAAGGCGTCCAGCAGATCGGAGTAGAAGCCGATCCCCTCCGGGTTGAACTCACCACTACCCCCGGGCTGCACCCGCGGCCACGCGATCGAGAACCGGTAGGCGTCCAGACCCAGGTCCGCGATGTGCCGCACGTCCTGACGCCACCGGTGGAAGTGGTCGTCGGCCACGTCACCGGTGTCACCATTCAGAGTCTTGCCCGGCGTGTGAGAAAACGTGTCCCAGATCGACCGACCCCGACCACCCTCCCCCACACCACCCTCGATCTGATACGACGCCGTCGCAGAACCCCACACGAAATCGGCAGGGAAGGTACGGGTATCGGACGCTGTCATGTGATCTCCATCCAACATTCTGCTGTGTCGCTGATTGTCTGGTCTGGCGCCCTGGTGCACGAGTTCACGCCTCGATGTCGGCTCCACAAGGGATGGCGGCAGGGCTGTCAATAACCGTTCGTTCTCCCTGTCTGCGGATAGAGCGCCGGTGTCACGGTGACGGATCGTGACGGGAGGAGCTTCGCATGCTCAGGCGTGGATGCGTCCACCTGGCTCAACGGAGCGACACTTGCCCGGGCGCGGCGAGAAGCCCCGGTCGGCCACTGCGCGGGACGCGCGATCTGGCTGGCCAAGCGGCTCGTTCAGCTCGGCCGAGCTCGAGCCGACCACACGCGTCCGGCGGGCCACGAGTGCGGCAGCCGTCGAGCGATCTCGATCAAAACCGATCACCACCCGGCTCGGCCCGCTGAGGGTATAAGCCCTGGAAAATGGCCGATACCTGTCTCTCTCTCACCGGAGACCCGCGTCCGGTGGTTGACGCCTTCATCAGCGATCACGAGTATCTGCGGTACATCAGAAGCTTCGACACCGGCCGGTCGAACATCCGGCGACAAGGTGCTATTTCTACGTCTTCCCGAACAGACAAAGGAGTCATTATGCAATTCATTCGATCTTTCGGTCGCATCTCCGCAACAACTGCTGGGACCGCTGTCGCAGTTCTTGCCCTCGCGGGTTGCGGTGGATCTGCAGGTGGTGGATCTGCAGGCGAAGGACCGGCCGAGGGCGACCCCATCACTCTCACCGTCGCGACCTTCAATGACTTCGGCTACACCCAGGATCTCTTCGACAAGTACACCGAGGAGCACCCGAATATCACCGTCGAGCCGATCACCGCGGCGGGCGCAGACGACGCGCGGACCAACCTGACGACCAAGCTCGCGGCCGGTGGCGAGGGCCTGGCTGACATCGAGGCCATCGAGGTGGACTGGATCAGCGAGCTGGCCCAGTACCCCGACCTGTTCACCGA
>NZ_JADBGR010000048.1 GCF_014892515.1 Myceligenerans pegani | reverse complement strand
GTCGAGTCGGAACTGACCGGTACGGACACGGACACGTCGCTGTCGGTGCAGCCGGCTGAGCCGGAGTGTGAGGTGCCTGACGGGGAGGATCCGGAGACGTGGTGTGAGGGTCAGACCGGCAGCGGGGCGACCCCGACGGTGACGGATGAGGGCACGCTGGCGACGGAGAACATTTACTCCGCCGACGGCGACCGCCTCGTGCGCATCACCCGCACCGCTACGACCAGCGGCGGGACTCCTGTGGTCACGGGTGTGACGGCGTACGTGGGTGGCGGGCAGGAGCTCACCCTGACCCCGGGTCAGCCGGTCGCCACGACGCGGTACTACGCGTTTGCGGGGCAGACGGTCGCGGTCCGCACCGACAAGGGCATGAAGAGCGTCTCGAGCCTGGTCGCGGACCACCACGGCACCCCGCTGGCCTCGGTCCCGAACACGGACTGGGCCACCCAGAACGTCATCCGCCACCACACCACCCCCTACGGCGCGGCACGCTCGGCCGACCAACTCCCGGGCGACCACCGCTTCCTGGGCAAGACCCGAGACGCCTCCACGGGCTACACCCTGGTAGGCGCCCGCTGGTACGACGAAATCCTGGGCAGATTCCTCTCGGTCGACCCGCTCATGGACCTGACCGACCCCCAGCAATGGCACGGCTACGCCTACTCCCACAACAACCCGGTCACCTTCAGCGACCCCACGGGCCTGCGCGAAGTCGCCTCCGACCGGGTCAATGGTGACAGCCAGGAGCAGATCAAGGCTTCAGTGGAGCACACTGCCTCTGGCGGCGGCTGGAGCCCGACACTGCCACCAGCCGCTCCGGCCGACCCATGGGTCCCCGTCATACCAGTAGTCCCCGACGGACCCAGCCAGGAATCCACTGACGTCGCACGTTCGACACTCTCCGCGTACGACGCGGCAGTCGCATCGGGACAGATCCACCCGTTCATGCCGTGGTATTTGACCGCGGAGGGCTGGTTTGACGTCATGGTCACCGACTCGGTCAACTTCTGGATCGACACATTCCACGCATTCGAGGACCCTGCGCTGTTCTGGGCTTGGTGGGGCGGTCCGCAGGCGTGGCGCGAGGAATTCAAACTAGAGGTATCGAGCCTCGTCGTCGGTGCCGCGACCGGTGGAGTCGGTTTCGCGGCGAAGGGCGGCATCAAGGGCATTAAGAGACTGGCACAGGGTGCCAAGGGCGCAGGGAAGCTATGCTCCTTCGCCGGATCGACGCCAGTACTCATGGCGGACGGGTCGAAGAAGCCGATCGAAGACATCGAGGTCGGAGACGAGGTCATCGCGACCGACCCAACGACCGGCGAACAGGCAGCTAAGAAGGTGACCCATGTGTGGGTTCACCAGGACGACCTCTTCGAGTTCGAAGTCGACGATGAGCTAATCGTCACCACTGAGGACCACCCCTTCTGGTCCGTCACCAATCAGACATGGGAGGGTGCGCAGAGCCTGGATAGCGGCGAACTGGTCCTCGGCGCTGACGGCGGCACGCTGCGAGTGTCGCGTCCGGTGGACTTCGGGGCACATGAGCGCGGTGCGGCCTACAACCTGGCTGTGGACGGAATCCACACCTACCACGTGGGTGTCGACGCGATCCTGGTGCATAATCACTGTTCGAAGCGTCTCGCAGCGAACATATTGGCGACTGGAAACTGGACACGGTTGCCGGGTGAGCACGCGCATCACATCGTTCCTGGTGGTCATCCGGGTGCTGCTCCTGCTCGAGCAGTTCTGAAGCGGTTCAACATCGACATCGATGCCGCGAGCAACGGCGTCTTTCTTCCCGGCTACAAGTCGAGTCCGAACCCACGTGGGGCGACAGAGCACCTCGGATATACCAACACGCAGCCCTACATCGACATGGTGAACCAACGCATGGGAGCAGTGACAACCCGCAGGGGGGCGCTCCAGGAGCTGGCGAGTATCCGCTACGACCTACTGGCAGGCAAACGATGGTGAGCACAAGCAATGGTCTCGGGATGCGGATTCTCCGCCCCGCCAGGGCAGAGCGTGTCTACGAGGTTGTGATCGTTCCGGAAGACGACCCGGATGCCTGGGAGTGGTATCAGGCAATTCGCTCAGCTCCCGAGCGCGCACCCGGGGATGCGTGGCGCCCGGTGCCGCTGGTCGTCACTCATCCGATCACTGGCCGCAAAGCTGCCCGTGCGTCGGTGCCCTGGACCTTCCCAGAGGTGCTCGTCGTTCGAGACGAGGCGATCGAGTCGCTCGGGCAGATTCTGTCAGCCCACGGAGAGCTTCTTCCGGTTGACGGTAAGAACGCGACGCTGGCGATGTTCGTTGCCCCTCTGGTCGATGAGGGTGCTCTGATCGATGAGTTGTCAGAGACGACACGGACTCAGCCGTGGAGCGAGGACATTACGATTGAGCACGGTGTCTTCGATGTCGAGGTACTTGGAGGACGGCAGGCGTTTACGGTTCGAACTGGTCGGAACCTGCAGCTGCTACTGCGGGAGGACCTCGTAGAAGAACTGCTTGCCACGGGGGATGTCGCTGGGGTTGCTTTCGAGCCGATCGGAACCATCGGAGCGAGAGGTGTGCCCGAGTAGCGGCTGGACTCTCACGGGCTCCGGGGACGATCGCGGTTCAGCATCCTCGTAGTGCGTTCGGGCGGATCGGCACCAGCAAGTCCGTCATGGCTCCAGCCGTCGATCTCGTTGGCGATGATCTGCTCTGCGGCGTTGGTATTGCCGCGGGTGTTCTCAAGGTTGGCGAGGTCGAGCCGCAGTGTCTCGTCTTCAAGGACTCGGGCTGCATCTGGGTTGGCCTTGACATCGGCTTCGCGATCGTGACCGGGGGTGCCGGACTAGCCCTCAAGGGCGTCTTCGGTATCCTCAAGGCTGGCAAGGTAGCCGCCAATACAGGTGATGCCCTGCTCAAGTCAGGCAACGCTGGCTCTCGCGGGCGTTTGCCGATGACCATGGACTCGGTGTGTGACGTCGCATGCAAGTACGAGATCGACCTCGAGGGAGTTGACATTAGGATAAACAAATCGACGGCTGGTCTTTACGGCAGCACAGCACCTAACAAGAGGATCACGCTCTATAGAAATGCGTTCGCCAATGAGGAGCAGCTCGCTCGGACACTTGCGCACGAGCGGTTTCATGTTCACCAGCTCGACTCGGGCATGGGGTACCCGGATAGCTACGACGCTGGTAACGCGTGGGAGCAAGCTGCCATCGCTTTCGAGGAGGCTTGGTGGGCGAGTCAATGAACCCAGACCAGTCCACATTGTCCACGTACGAGAGCTGGCTTGCCGCATACAACAGGGCCTATCAGAGTCCGAGAGATACCGGGTCAATTGTTTGCCCGAGTTGTGGTGCCAGATCGCTTCGGCTGGTCTTCGTCGTCGATGAACCCGAAGCGACGATTTCGGTGGTCGCCTTCTGGTGTGATTCCTGCGTGCGAGGACTCATGCCGAACCGTGCCCAAGTTCCTGCGGGCGGTTGTCGAGCCTTTCGTGGAGAAGAGGACATTCCTGACTACCGCCTCGTGATTCCGGCATGAGTTGCACGGAGTAATGGGTGGAGTCGTTCTGCCGCAGACTGACGCGTGACTGTTCAGGTGGCTGGTGCCCAGATCTGTCCGAGTGCGGTGTCGTGTAGGACGGCGAGCAGGTGGTGGCCGTCCTTGAGGGCGGTTCCGAGCCGGCCGCACAGGCTCAGGAACGACGCCGGGGCTTGCAGATGGGCAGTCGCTGGATTCCTCAGAACCTTAGAATCGCCCAAGCTGATATCAACTCGATTTGGGAATACACAGGACCAGAGCCCGGGGCAGATGAGTCTGCGTTGCGCGAAGCGGAGCACAGACTGGGGTTCGGCCTCCGAATGAGTATCGAGGTTCGAGTTGAGCTTTGACCTTGCCTTCTGGCGGGAGGCGCCAGGCCCGTCCGACGAGTCCGCCGCGGAAACGTACGACCGACTTGTCGAGGGCGAGACAGGTGTAGCGAGCGCTGATGAATCAGTTCAGCTCTTTCTGAACGAAGTTCTCCGAGTTTATCCCGACCTTAATGCGGACAACCTCGACACATCTCCATGGTCATCATCGATTTACTCGACGAGCGAATGCGTGATCGTGACAATCTCCGGATCGCGATCTGAGGAAGTCTTTCCAATTCTCAGCTTGCGTCTGCCCACGAATTGGTCACGTTTGACCCGCAAACCGGAAGGGTTGTTCCCTGATTGTCTGGCTAATGCCACAGCCGGAGTGCCAGGTGCCTGACCTCGATCCGTCAGCGGTGTGATGTCGGGTCCTGAGCGGGCTTCGACGCGCGACTACAGCCCGTGCCGGGACTGGTACCGCGATTGTTCGTCGGTTTCCTGTCCGCGGGACCCAGTTCATGGGCGGCCAGGAGTGCCCTGCCGAACCCACGCTGTCCGATGTGCACCCTGACGGGCCAGGCTCCCGGCAGGTCGACCTCGACGACCATCCCGACTGCGCCGAGCAGCATGCGTGGCCCGTCCATCACCCGCACCCGATCACCTACCTGCCAGACGTGGGACGGGCGCGCGGATGCGAGATCGTAGGCGCTCTCTGCCCAGAAGTCTTCCTCGCTCTCGAAGACGTTCACTGGGTAACCCCCGCCGTACCGACCTGCCTGCCTGTGATTGATCGCAGGACGTATGCGGCGCCGTCTTCGGCCAGGGTCCCGGTCACCTCGTTCGCGGCCCGGCGTACATGGACCGGCGCGTGCGCCATCGCCACGCCCCGCGCGGCCCACCGCAGCATGTCGACATCGTTGCCGGAGTCGCCAACCGCGACCGTGGCCGATACCGGGACACCGAGGGCGACGCGGATGCGCTCCATCGCCGTGGCCTTGGAAACCCCGCCGCACGTAACGTCGACCCACTCACTGTTGAGCGCGTGTGCGGTCACGCCCAGTTCCTGCAGGCCGTCAACGAGCCAGGCCGCTCCTTCACCGACAAGGGCGACCCGCGGCGTTGGCGCCGACCACAGCCCTTCCAGGTTCGAGGGCTGCAGTACCCCGGGCAGTTCGCGCGGCCCGAAGGTCCCGGCTGTCCGGTAGCCGTGCCCGGGGATCTCGGCCGCGATCCGCAGCCGCGCCTTGGGCGCCACGTAACGCACCACCGCCTCCACGTCCACCAGGTGACGTTCCACGATCGTGACCTTGCCGCCACCGATGCGCGCCGTGACCGCGCCGTTCGAGCTGGCGATCCACCCGCGGCGCAACCCGAGCTGCAACGCCACCGAGATAGCGCCCACCAGCGAGCGGCCCGTGGCCAGGGCCAGGTGGTGACCAGCCCCCACGGCGGCCCGGGCCGCGTCGACGACGGTGTCCGACGGCGGGCGGCCCGTCTCTGCGAGCGTGCCGTCGATATCGAAGGCGAGGAGATGAGGTGTGGTTCCAGGTGTCATGGATTTGACGGTATGGACCGCCGCGGCCAGGAACAATGGCACTTCGCACCGCGCTGGAAGGGAAGTACCACAGGACCGGGATCAGACGGGCAGGCCCATCGTGTCCGCCAGGGACCGCATCTCGGGGGTCAGCGTCCGACGGCGCGCGACGACGCGCCCGAGGATGTCCCGGGCGTACCGCTGATGGGGCAGCCATTCCGGAGCCGCCGCTCGGATGCCGGTCAGGGTGTCGACGGCGTTCCCGTACTGCCGGGTCCTGGTATATGCCTCGGCCACGTCGAGCAGGTGCCGGTTTCGGTTGTTCGACGTCGGCCGGAACCCCCCGGCCGGGATCTTCTCGGCGATGTGCAGCACCACGTCTGGGCGGTCCAGGATCATCGCGTTCTCGGTCCGCTTCAACGTCACCGTGACCGGGCCGAACGCTCGCAGGAAGTCCCCCTCGGGCGCGAACTCCCGCCCGATCGACACCGCCGCCGCGTGCGCCAGCCGCAACGAGTCCTCTGCCTCGTCCTCTCGGTTGTCGCGGATCGCAGCCGCCGACAACCGCAGTAGCAGCCATCCCCAGGCAGCCAGTTCGTCGGGCGTGGCCCGGGACATGCGCGGCTCGACGTCGTCGGCCCACCGTGTGGCCAGTTCGCGCGCCTGCCCGAGTCGCCCTTGCCGCAGCAGCAGCCAGCACATCGTCGAGGCCGTGGCTGCGCCCTGGACCCGGTCCGCCGCGCCCTCCAGCGCGGCGTCGAGCGACCACTGTGCCGCCTCGAACTGACGCGTCTGCGTCAACAGCCACCCCGTGAGCTGCAACAACCGCACCCGGACCTGCCGTCCGGCAGGGTCGATCCGGGCGACCGTGCCGGCGTCCCGGAGCAGCGTCGGCAGGACCGCTTGCAACTCGGCGAACCGGTCGCTCGAGAACAGCGGCACGGCAGCCTCTGTCGCCGCCGCGACACCTGCGACAGTCGGTGGTTCCGGCAGCTCATCGATCTCCCGCGCCGGCGCCGTGAGCGCCTCCCGGACCCCGGCCCACCGGTCCAGGGTCGAGGCGCTGGCCCCGTCCTCGCTGGTGGACGTCACCAGACGCATCGTCGGCACCCGCAGCGTCGCCGCCAGCCTGCGCACGGTTTCCAGACGCGCGTCCCGCCGCTCTCCCTGCTCCAGCTTCCGGATCAACGACAGCGAAATACCCGACTCGCGCGCTAGCTCCCGTTGCGTCAGCCCCCGACGCTTGCGCACTTCCCGCAGTCGTTCGCCCAGAGTGGCAGACATGCCCCGAGACTACGCCGAATGCCGCACGAAGTGACGCTCCGCAGACCAGGACCTGGACTTTCGATGTCGAGTCGGAACTGACCGGTACGGACACGGACACGTCGCTGTCGGTGCAGCCGGCTGAGCCGGAGTGTGAGGTGCCTGACGGGGAGGATCCGGAGACGTGGTGTGAGGGTCAGACCGGCAGCGGGGCGACCCCGACGGTGACGGATGAGGGCACGCTGGCGACGGAGAACATTTACTCCGCCGACGGCGACCGCCTCGTGCGCATCACCCGCACCGCTACGACCAGCGGCGGGACTCCTGTGGTCACGGGTGTGACGGCGTACGTGGGTGGCGGGCAGGAGCTCACCCTGACCCCGGGTCAGCCGGTCGCCACGACGCGGTACTACGCGTTTGCGGGGCAGACGGTCGCGGTCCGCACCGACAAGGGCATGAAGAGCGTCTCGAGCCTGGTCGCGGACCACCACGGCACCCCGCTGGCCTCGGTCCCGAACACGGACTGGGCCACCCAG
>NZ_JADBGR010000047.1 GCF_014892515.1 Myceligenerans pegani | reverse complement strand
GGTGGGTGGTTCGGGGTTGTCCGGGTCCTTCAAGAACGCGTCGATCACCTCACGCGTAGGAAACACCGTCACCCCCGGCCCCGCAATCAGACCCACCAACCGATCCGCCAGATCCCGCACCGCCACATTCGTCCGATTCGACACCTCCCGCAACACCTCGAACGCCTCAGCCTCCTCCACCCCATACACCACCATCACCATCCCCTTGGCCTGCTCAATCACCGCACGCCGCTCCGCCGACGCCCGAATCGACGCCGTCGCATCCCGCTGCGCCGCCACCCGATGCGAATCCGTCACATCAATGAAATACCCCACCAACTCCACCACCCGCCCCGACGCCGGATCACGCCGCCCCTGACCCGTCACCGCCAACGTCCGCGTCCCACCCCCAGCATCCACGATCCGATGCACCGAACTGAACGTCGCCCCCGTCTCCGCAGCACGCCGCAACACCCCATCAAACCGCGCCCGATCCTCCGGATGCTTGTGCGCCAACATCAACGGCGTCGTCGGCACGATCTGACCCGGCTCGAACCCATGCATCACATACACCTCATCCGACCACGCCCACTCCCCCGACACCAGATCCAACCGATACCGCCCCACCGGCGGCCGACTCCCCCCATCCAACGCCTCCTCCACCCGCCCCTCCAACGGAGAATCGCCCGAAGGCCGCACAGACGTCACGATCCCCTCCTCGGATGAAAACACAAAGCCGGGAACACTCGACCAGAACACTACGACACCCACCACTACCACCAACCCACGACACCACGAGCGTAGCCGAGTCCAGCACCTCTCCTGCCCGCACCGTCGGCGCCGGTGAATAGCCTGCCCGTGGCGGGGTACCTGAACAGCGTCCCGCCGGCCCGAGGAAGCGGCGACTCGAGGGTCCGTGCCGGGACGAGGCGCCCGACGACGTCGCCCGGGAGGAACCATGACCGACGAGCTGGAGCGCAAGGTCGGGGACCACACGATCAGCGTGTCCAAGCCCGACAAGCTGCTGTTCCCCGACGACGGGATCACCAAGGCCGACCTGGTCGACCACTACGCGAGGATGGCCGCGCCCATGCTCCCGTTCGTCCGCGGCCGCCCGATCACCATGCAGCGCTTCCCCGACGGCATCGACCGGCAGGGCTTCTACGAGAAGAAGGCGCCGGACCACTTCCCTGGCTGGGTGGACCGGGTGCGCGTCGAGACCCGGGACGGCAGCCAGGACCAGGTCGCCTGCGAGAAGGAGGAGACGCTGGCGCTGCTGGCCGAACAGGCGTGCATCACCCCCCACGTCTGGCTCTCGACCCGCGAGGACCTGAGCGCGCCGGACCAGCTGGTCTTCGACCTCGACCCGGCCACGCCCGACGTCGGGCTCGTCCAGCACGCGGCCCTCTCGCTGCGCGACCACCTGGACGACCTCGGGCTCACCTCCTTCGTCAAGACGACCGGCTCCCGGGGATTCCACGTCCACGTGCCGCTCGAGCGCGGCGACGACTACGACGACGTCCGCTCCTTCGCGCGCGAGCTCGCCCGGCACATGGCGGACCAGGACCCGGACCGGCTCACGGTGGAGCAGCGCAAGAACAAGCGCGGTGACCGTGTCTACCTCGACGTGCTGCGCAACGCGTACGGCCAGACCGTCGTCCCGCCCTACGCGACCCGGGCACGACCGGGCGCCCCCGTCGCCGCTCCCCTCGACTGGTCCGAGGTGCACCGGACCGCGCCCGATCACTACACGATCGCGACCATCGGGCGCCGGATCGGCCGGCACGACGACCCGTGGGCGGACTTCGCACGACACGCCCAGTCCCTCGACGACGCCAGGGGCCGCCTGCAGGAGAGGACCACCTCATGAGCGAGCAGCACCCGCACCACCGGGACGACCACCACCAGGACGGCCGACAGCATGACGGCGGGCATCAGGACGGCTCCAGACACTCCTGGGCCATGTACCTGCGGTTCGCGGCGATGATCCTCACCGGGATGGTCATCATGTACTTCACGATGTTCGTCGGTTCCTGGGAATGGAGCCACGTGCGCTTCAGTGAGAGCCGCGTGTTCATGGCCCTCACGATGGGCGGCGCGATGGGCCTGGTCATGCTCGCGTGGATGCTGAACATGTACCGCAGCGCCGCGGCGAACGTCGCCGTCGTCGCCGTGAGCGCCCTGCTGCTCGCCGGCGGGGCGTTCCTGGACCGCAGCCAGATCACCGTCCAGGACGCCGGGTTCATGAGCGCGATGATCCCGCACCACTCCCTGGCCATCACCCGGTCCGAGCGGTCGCACCTGAACGACGTGCGCGTGTGCGAGCTCGCCGTCGAGATCAGCGAGGCGCAGCGGCGGGAGATCTCCGAGATGGAATGGCTGATCGAGGACATCCGGCGGAACGGGGCGGCCACGACCGACCAGGAGGCGGAGGCGCGACCCGTGCCGGATTTCGCGGAGAGCGCCGATCGGACGTGCTGAGCGGACATAGCAGGCGGACGTGTCGGGCGGACGTGTCGAGCGCAGGTGCCGGATGACGAAGGTCGGACGGCGGGCGCACGGTCAGGCCAGGTCCGCCAGCCGCCGCTCCAGGAGTGTGCGGTCGCCCTCCCGGTCCACGATCTCCAGGGCCCGCCGGTACTCGCGCGCCGCCTCGTCGGTCCGGCCGAGCCGGCGCAGGAGATCCGCGCGCACCGCCGGCAGCAGGTGGTACTCACCGAGCGAACCGCCCCCGCCCGCCGCGCTCCGCCGGTCGCCGGGCGTGGTGTCGTCGATCGCGTCCACCGCCGCGAGCGCCGCCTCCGGCCCGGCCACCTCCGCGAGGGCGACGGCCCGGTTCAGCCGCACGACGGGTGACCCGGTCATGTCGACGAGCACGTCGTAGAGCCCGAGGATCTCCACCCAGTCGGTCTCGGACGGCGACGGCGGATCCGAGTGCAGCGCCGCGATCGCGGCCTGCACCTGGTACGGGCCGGGCCGGCGCCCGGCCAGGACGTGGTCGAGCACGGCGATGCCCTCGTCGATCTCCGGGCGCCGCCACAGGGAGCGGTCCTGTTCGCCGAGGGTGCGGACGACGCCGTCGGGTCCGACGCGGGCGTCGCGGCGGGCGTGCTGGAGCAGCACGAGGGCGAGGAGTCCCTGCGCCTCGGGCTCGTCGGGCAGGAGTCGCGCGACGAGGCGGGCGAGCCGGACGGCGTCGTCGGCGAGCCGGCGACGGGCCTCGGCCGTGCCGTCCGTAGTGCCGTCCCGATTGCCGGCGGGTTCCGCCCAGGCGTCGTACCCCTCGGTGAACAGCACGTACAGGACGGCGAGCACCGCGGACACGCGTTCGCGGCGCAGCTGGGGCGGCGGCACGCGGAACGAGATCCCGGTGGTGCGGATGCGTTTCTTGACCCGGACCAGGCGCTGCGCCATGGTCGCCTCGGGGACCAGGAAAGCTCGGGCGACCTGCGCCGTCGTCATCCCGGTGAGCGAGCGCAGTGTGAGCGCCACCCGGCCCTCCAGCGGCAGTGCCGGGTGGCAGCAGGCGAACACGAGGGCGAGCAGGTCCTCGTCGGCGGACTCGGCCGACCACGCCTCGGTGAGCGCGTCGGTCACGGCCTCGCCGACGGGGTCGGCCGCCGGGTCCGCCTCGGCGGCGGGCGACGCCTCGACGCGCTCGGCGAGCCGGGCCGACGCGGCGGTCTTGTCCCGTTCGACGACGCGGCGGCGCAGCCGGTCGGTGGCATGGCGGCGGGCCGTGGTGGTGAGCCACGCCCCGGGTCGTTCGGGGATGCCGTCGCGCGCCCAGGTGCGTAGCGCGGTGGCGAAGGCCTCGGACGTGACGTCCTCGGCGAGGTCGAGATCGCCGGTCGAGCGGGCCACGGCCGCGAGGACGCGTCCCCACTCCTCACGGAACGCGTCCTCCACGGCCCGGCCGACCGCCGGGCCGGCGGCGTCGGGCATCGGCTCAGTCCTTGTCGTTCTTGTCGTCGTTCTTGTCGTCGTGCTTGTCGAGGCCCAGCGTCCAGAAGGGGCGCAGCTCGATCGCGCCGCCGAACGCCATCGGGTGCTCCGAGGCGATGCGCACGGCGTCGTCCAGGTCGGCCGCCTCGATCACGTCGAAACCGGCGATCGACTCCTTGGTCTCCGTGAACGGGCCGTCGGTGACGAGCACCTCGCCGCGCCGGACCCGGACCCCGACGGAGTCCTCCTGCGGGCGCAACCGGTCCCCGACGATCCCGGCGCCGCTGCCGTACACCTTCTCGGCCCACTTCTCGATGGGGGTGGTGGCCTCGGTGTCGCCCGGGTCGTCGGGCGTGTCGAGCACCAGCATCAGGTAGCGCATGTCAGTCTCCTTCGTCCGGCGCGGCCGTGTGCCGCGTCCTGCCCTCCCGACGAACGGCGATCCCGGTTCTCGACACCCGGGCCGGGACTCGTGCGGAAGTGCCCGCGGACCTCCAGGACATCCTGCCGCGGCGGCGCGTGCTGGGCCCAGTGCGCGCGCAAGCCGAGGGCTGTCCCGAGCCGGGCCGCGCCCCCGGCAGGGGTCTATTCCGGCAGCCCGCGAACGCGAACGCCGCGTGCCCTGGCTTCACGAGCCAGCCGAGCATCGAACGTCGCCACGTCGGCTTTCAGGCGCTCGGCCGTCGCGAGCACACAGGCATCGGGCATCTTCAGCGCGGCCGTCGCCCGCACCAGAGCCAGTTCCTCCGGGGACGGATCACCTTCGGGAGAGAGGCCGAACCCAGCCTCCTGCAACTTCTGCCGCGCCTCGACCTGAGCCCCGGACTTGGCCGGTCCCACCAGGACCTCGGCCATCGTCAGCGAATGCAGCACGATCCCGTCACGGCCGTGTTCGACGACGATCCTGGTTGCCTCCCCATGATGAACATGCTCAGGACGTGAAGCCGCGATCACGATGTTCGCATCGGCGACGATCACTCCTCGCCCCACCCCTCACGCACGTCCTCCAGATAGCCGTCCGGGTAGTAGTCGGCCAGCCCGGTCAAGGCCGCGACCGCCCGCTCGTGCCTGACCTTTTCGGCATCGTCCGCATGCTCGACCGCCGCGGCACCCTCCTCGATCAGATGCGTCAGCAGCCGGGTCGCCGGCTCCCCGGGCCAGCGCCGACGAGCCACGGCCAGCGCATGAGCGACGGAGTCGGTCTCGGTGATCGCATGACGCGGCTTCGAGGTCGGCATACCAGCAGAGTAACACTTTCCCGTCAGGTGTCACACCCGTGCCTGCACGCCGGAATTGCCGTGCTGGCTGTCGGTCGACGACGTGTACTACACAGCGTCCACGGCGCCCAGGCGCCGCTCGTCGACGGTGAACCTACGATCGAGACCCGTCGCCCTCGAACGCCAGCTCGTGCGCTGCGACCAGGATCTTCCCGAAGCCACGCCGCTCCTCGACGGTCACTCTGATCGGCCAGTAACCAGGGATGCCCACCTCGACGGACGGCACCGACGGCACCACGCAGGCCCTCGGGCCCGTCCACCAGGCGCACGCGGTCGCCGACCTCCCACGCGGGCGTGGGATGGCCGTCCGCCGTCACCGCTCGATCTCCCGCACGTCCGAGACCGGCACGCTCACGATGCCGTTGCCGCCGTCGACGACATCGACCATCAGAACCCCAAAGCCTATCTCCTCCCGTCCAGCACTTTCACGATCTCACTGAACCACTCGCGAAATGTCAAGTCGTCCGACCGCGGATCGTAGGCAGCACCTGCCAGATTGAGCCATGCGGCCGCCAGGGCATTGTCATCGCGCTCGTCCGAAAGAAGCTGGACGATCTCGCGCCGAAGCGCGCTGATCGTTGCGCTGCTCTCAGCCTCCCGAAACTTCACGACAACGCCGACCGGAGAGTTCGCTTCGAGGTCGTAGTCGGGATGGAAGTACGTTGACGCGAGATACCTGATCTCATTCATTAGCCACCTGCAATCGTTGGGAAGGAGGTCACAATGTGGTATCCGTCCGGCATGGACGGATTCCTCTGTAGCACGGTTGTCACCGCATCGGGTCTGACAAGGGAGCCTGACGACCGCAGATAGACACGCCCATCGAGTGGGTTCATCGTTCCGGTGATCTCCACTCGCTGCTTCGTGCCTTCAGCAAGCCAGTGACGAATCTTCAGCCGGTTCGTCGCAAGGTTACCTCCCGTGACCTTCTCTGCGGCAGCAAGATCCGTAAAGGTCGAGGAAAGGGGAATGTCACGAGCCTTCAGCTGAGCATCGGTCATGCCGACATGCCGACTAATCGCATGACCGCCAGCAGCTTCGTGTGGCGCCAACGGACAGCTGTCGTTGTGCACCAGGACGTCGTGATCACCAATGTGGTAGGCGTGCAAGCCAGCGACCGTGAGGTTGTAGGCAGTACCCGCCTCTCGGGTATCGAAGTCGATCTCGCGCGTGACGGTCGGTGCGCGACCATCAGCCGTCAGAACCTGCTCACGCTGTTAAGCTCCCGAGCCCCCTCCCATACCTGGTCGGTGACCGACCAGAATGGGTGGTCCTCGGTGGTGACGATGAGCTCGCCATCGACCTCGAATTCGAACAGGTCGTCCTGGTGGACCCACACACGGGTCACCTCACGCGCGACCTGCTCACCCGTCTCCGGATCAGTGGCGATGACCTCGTCGCCGACCTCAACATCCTCGATCGGTTTCTTCGACCCGTCCGCCATGAGGACTGGCGTAGATCCGGCGAAGGAACACAGCTTGCCTGCGCCCTTTGCACCCTGCGCCAGCCTCTTCGCGGCCTTGATACTCCCCTTCGCTGCGAAACCAACTCCACTGGTCGCTGCACCGGCAACCAGGCTCGATACTTCTAGGTCGAATTCCTCGTACCACGCCTGCGGGCTGCCCCACCAAGCCCAGAACAGCGCAGGGTCCTCGAATGCATGGAATGTGTCGACCCAGAAATTGACCGAGTCGGTGACTATGGCGTCAAACCAGCCCTCCGCGGTCACGTACCACGGCATGAACGGGTGGATCTGGCCCGATGCAACCGCCGCGTCATACGCGGAAAGGTTCGAACGCGCGACCGCGGCAGCGCCGTACATCGGGGTACCGCCCCATACCCATACGGTCTGGTAAGGGTCAGGAGTCCCGCCGGTGGGCTCGGGATTGGTGGGCGCGGGATTGGTCCCGCTGCCAGCTCCAGCGGAAGCACTGGACCCCCCGCCCCATACTGGTGCGCCTCGGTACGGAGACAGCAGTCCAGTGGGGTCAGAACGGGTGGTGGGGTTGTTGTTGGCGTAGGTGTAGCCGTGCCATTGCTGGGGGTCGGTCAGGTCCATGACCGGGTCGACCGACAGGAAGCGGCCCAGGGTCTCGTCGTACCAGCGGGCGCCTACCAGGGTGTAGCCCGTGGAGGCGTCTCGGGTCTTGCCCAGGAAGCGGTGGTCTCCCGGGAGCCGGTCCGCCGACCTGGCCGCGCCGTAGGGGGTCGTGTGGTGGCGGATGACGTCCTGGGTGGCCCAGTCCGTGTTCGGGACCGAGGCCAGCGGGGTGCCGTGGTGGTCCGCGACCAGGCTCGAGACGCTCTTCATGCCCTTGTCGGTGCGGACCGCGACCGTCTGCCCCGCAAACGCGTAGTACCGCGTCGTGGCGACCGGCTGACCCGGGGTCAGGGTGAGCTCCTGCCCGCCACCCACGTACGCCGTCACACCCGTGACCACAGGAGTCCCGCCGCTGGTCGTAGCGGTGCGGGTGATGCGCACGAGGCGGTCGCCGTCGGCGGAGTAAATGTTCTCCGTCGCCAGCGTGCCCTCATCCGTCACCGTCGGGGTCGCCCCGCTGCCGGTCTGACCCTCACACCACGTCTCCGGATCCTCCCCGTCAGGCACCTCACACTCCGGCTCAGCCGGCTGCACCGACAGCGACGTGTCCGTGTCCGTACCGGTCAGTTCCGACTCGAC
>NZ_JADBGR010000046.1 GCF_014892515.1 Myceligenerans pegani | reverse complement strand
GTACGGACGCTGCTTCGGCGCCGGCAACAACGGAGCCACCTGCTCCCACAGCAGGTCAGGAACCAAATCCTCGATCACGACCCCGCAGCCTGCCCCGAACCGGCAGGTCAGGCATCTCGGACACGCCGACCATTCTGAAACGAGGTCTTAGGAGTCCGCCGTGTCCGTCGTCGGCTGGATGCCGGTCACGGCACTTCCGGCGTGGACCGTGCTTGGCGTGCCGTGGTTGGTCCGCAATCACAAGGCGAGGGGCAGCCTGGCCAGGGGCCGGTAGCCTCCGCCCGTCAGCGCCAAGCCCCGCCGGATTCACCCGCTTCTGTGATATGCCGCCCGGGCCCAGATCTCTACTCTGGAGATCATGTCCACGGACCCCCTGAGCATCGCGATGATCGGAACCCGAGGTGTGCCCGCGCGGTACGGAGGTTTCGAGACGGCCGTCGAGGAGATCGGGTCGCGTCTCGCGGCCCGCGGTCACCAGGTCCGCGTGTACTGCCGCCGGCCGGCGCAGCAGGACACCTTCGATCCCCCGACCTACCTGGGCATGGAGCGCGTCGTCCTCCCTGCGATGCGCCGTCGTTCCCTGGAGACGCTCAGCCACACCGCGCTGTCCGTCGCACACCTGGTCGCCCACCGCACCGACGCCGCCATCGTGTTCAACGCGGCCAACGCGCCTCTGCTCCCGGTGCTGCGCGCGGCCCGGATCCCCGTCGCCACGCACGTCGACGGGCTGGAGTGGCGGCGGGCCAAGTGGGGAGCGGTCGGGAAGCGGTACTACCGGGAGATGGAGACGGCGTCCGTCCGGTTGTCCGACGCTCTCATCGCCGACGCGCAGGGGATCGCCGACTACTACGCCACCCAGTACGACGTCGGCAGCCGCCTCCTCACCTACGGCGCGCCGGACCTCTCCGCGACCGGCAGCGACCGCCTCGAGGAGCTGGGCCTGAAGTCTGGCGGCTACCACCTCGTCGTCGCTCGCTTCGAGCCGGAGAACCACGTCGACGTCATCGTCGAGGGCTACGTCGCCAACGACGCCCAACTCCCGCTCGTCGTCGTCGGCTCCGCTCCCTACTCCGCGGAGTACACGCAGCGCATCCAGGACCTCGCCGACGGCGACCCGCGCGTGCGGCTGCTCGGCGGCGTGTGGGACCAGGAACTGCTCGACCAGCTCTACGCCAACGCGTTCACCTACCTGCACGGCCACTCCGTGGGCGGCACGAACCCCTCGCTGCTGCGCGCGATCGGCGGCGGCACCGCGACCATCGCGTACGACGTGCCGTTCAACCGCGAGGTGCTGCGGGAGGCCGGCCGGTACTTCCGCACCCCCGTGGACCTGGCGGAGCAGGTGCTCACGGCCGAGGCCAACCCGGAGGACACCGAGTCGCGCGGCGCCGACCTGGCGCGGCGGTCGAAGGACTACGACTGGGACGTCGTCGTCGACGGCTACGAACAGCTCGCCCGCGACCTGGCCGCGCGGAACACCCCCGGCCCGCGACCGTTCGCCCGGCGACGGCGCAGGCGGGCGTTCCGGCTCTGAAGCGGAGAGTCGTCACGCGCCGGACCGGGATTGCGATGGCACGCCGGACCGCGAACGACGTCGCACACGACGCCATCCCGAAGTGTGCACGAGGTTGCGAACGGATGTCGCTCGCTCACCGTAATTCGCGCCGGATTCACCCGCTTTTGTGATGGCCGAGCCGGGTCGCGACCCCTACTCTGGAGATCGTGCCCAGCAGACCCCCGCGCAGCGTGACGATCGGAACCCCGGGCGTGCCCCCGATCGACAGGAACGTCGGTGACGTCGCCGTGAACACCGGCGGCCCTGTTCCGACGGAGGCCACCGCCGGAGAGGTCGTGGCGTGGTGAGCTTCTCCGCGGCGCCCGCGCGCAAGCCGACCGTGATGCGGCCGCGGGAGAGCTTCCGGGAGACCATGTCCCGGCTCAGTGCTGCGCAGAAGGGCGCGGCCAGAGGGGCGCCGGCGTACTCGCGGTTCGTGAACCGGAAGATCGGGCGCGTGCTCGCGGCCGGCGCCTATCAGGCGGGCCTCACGCCGAACGCGGTGACCGCCGTGAGCGCGCTGTTCACGTTCACCGGGATCGGCCTGCTCGTGGCGCTCCCGCCGTCCTGGGGGCTGGGGGCGGCCGTGACCGCGCTGCTCGTGCTCGGCTACGCCTGGGACTCCGCGGACGGGCAGGTGGCCCGGTTGAGCGGGCTCAGCAGCCCGGCGGGGGAGTGGCTCGACCACGTGGTCGACGCGGTGAAGGTGGTGTCGCTGCCGCTGGCACTGGGGCTGGGCTTCTATCGGTACGACGTCGTACCGGAGGCCTGGCTGCTGGTCCCGCTGGTGTCCGCCGTCGTGAGCAGTGCGCTGTTCTTCGCGATGATCCTGACGGAGCAGCTGCGCCGCGCGCACGGCGTCGAGTCGAAGGCAGTGACCGGCGGTCGCATGCCGTGGCTGCGGTCGGTGCTCATGCTCCCCACCGACTACGGCGTGCTGTGCTGGGTCTTCGTCCTCCTGGGAGCGCCGACCGCGTTCTTCGCCGTGTACACGGTGATCACCGCGTGCACGGCGCTCTTCCTTCTGCTGGCCGCGGTCAGGTGGTTTCGAGAGATGGGGCGTTTGTGAGCGAAGTGATCGGGTACGCGCCGGGCGCCTGGGACCTGTTCCATGTGGGACACCTCAACGTGCTGCGGCATGCGAAGGCGAACTGCGACTACCTCGTCGCCGGTGTGGTCGACGACGACATGCTCGAGCTGGCGAAGGGCATCCGTCCGGTGATCCCGCTCGTCGAACGCGCGGAGATCATCCGGCACGTCACGTTCGTGGACGAGGTGTTCGTCGAGACGCAGCCGGACAAGCTCGAGACCTGGCGTCGCCGACCGTTCGACGTCTTCTTCAAGGGCGACGACTGGAAGGGCACGGCCAAGGGACTCGATCTCGAACGGCGGTTCGCGCAGGTCGGCGTCGAGGTCGTGTACTTCCCCTACACCGTCCACACGTCCAGCACGTTCCTGCGTGAGGTGCTCGACCGGGAGATCCGTTCGCGGGTGCGAGGCTAGCTGGAGGTCAGCCGGCTAACCGGCCCGGCCTCGCACCGCTCGCAGCAGCTGGACGAGCAGCGCGGCGTCGCGCCGCAGCGCCGGGACCGCCGCCAGGCACAGGCCCCACACCAGCAGACCGCTCGCCACCGCGATGGCCAGCCCCGTGGCGGACGCGCCGGCGGCGCCCGGCAGGAGCCCGGCGCCCCACGCCGCGAGCCCGACCGGTACCGCCTGCGCCAGGACCCGCAGGCCGCCCAGCGCGAGGCGACCGCCCGGGTACGACGTGATCCGGGACAGCCACCAGAACGACAGCGGCCACTCCAGGATCGCCGACGCCGCGAACCCGGCCGCGATCCCGTTCACCCCCCAGAAGCTCCCGACCAGCACGCCGGCGATCTTCAGCACGGCGGTCACCATCGAATAGGCCAGCAGCGCGCCGCTCAGCCCGCGGGCCAGGTACGTCCAGTACCCGACGTAGGCGAGCGTCTGGCAGCCGCCGGCCACGGCGAAGGCGGCGAGCAGCGGCGCGGCGGACTCCCACCCGGGCCCGAGGAACACGCCCACCACCGCGTCGGACGCCCCGACCACCACCGCGAGCACGAGCACGATCGGCAGCGCCAGCACCTGCTGCCCTCGCAGCAGCATGCGGTCGAACCGGACCGGATCCTCGGCGATGCGGGCGAGCACCGGCAGCGCGACCGTCGTGGACGGCTGGCGCAGCTGCGTCAGCGGCCGCATGAGGAGCTGGTACGCCCGGTTGTACAGGCCGAGCGGGCCGGGACCGAGCGAGAGGCCGATGACGAACGTGGCCAGGTTGTCGGCCCCGTAGCCGACGAGCTGGGAGCCCAGCAGCCCGCCGCCGAACCGGAAGAAGCCGCGTGTTCCCGCGCCGCGTCGCGGCCGCGCCGGCAGCCAACGGCCGGCCACCCACACGCCGGCGAGCGTCACGGCCGCCGTGGCGACCTGCTGGACGACGACGGCCCGGTGATCGTGCGTCACGAGCCCGACGGCGATCGCGGTGCCCAGCGCGGCCACGGGCGCCGCCACCTCGACGACGGCCAGCGTCCGGAAGCGCATCTCCCGCACCAGACCGGCCTTGTGCTGCGTGGCCAGCCCGTTGATGAGGAACACGAAGGCGAGCGCACGGCAGATCCCGATCAGCGCGGGCTCGTCGAACAGGCGCGCGATCAGCGGCGCCGCCGCGATGCACGCGACGCACAGCGCGGCGCCGATCGCAAGGTTCACCCAGAACAGGTTGTCGCGCTGCTGCCGGGTGAGGTCGGGTGCGCGCATCGCCGCCGACGACAGCCCGGCGTCGCGCAGGATCTCCCCGACGCCGACGGCGGCCGCGACCATCGCGACCAGCCCGTACTCGGCGGGCGGCACCAGCCGGGCGAGCACCGCCACCGCCGCGACCTGGAGCAGGATGCGCGCGCCCTGCGACGCGGCCGTGACCGTGGCGCCGCGCGCGGCGCGTCGCCCGAGACCCTGGGGAGTCCCGGTCACGTCCTGCGCCACCGGGACCGGAAGCTGCCGGTCTTCCCGTCGCCGTAGCCGCCGTACGTGTCGAAGTCGTGGTCCTTGCGGGAGACGCCGGTGGCGATGAGGCCGAGGCACGTGGCGCCGATCGCGTCCAGGGACGCGAGGGCGTCGGTGAGCTGCGCGCGTCGTACGGTCCGTGCCCGCGCGACGACGACGGCGCCCTGGGTGCGGCGGGCCAGCAGCGCGCCGTCGGTCACGGGGAGCAGCGGCGGGACGTCGAAGATGACGACGTCGTAGGCGGCCCTGGCCTGCCGGACGACCTGTTCCATGGCGTCGGCCTCGATCAGCCGGCCGGGGTTCGGCGGCAGGTCGCCGGCGGTCAGGACCGTGAACCGGGGCGGTCCGACCTGCTGGACCACGTCCTCCAGGTCCGCCCGGCCGATCAGCACCGTGGACAGGCCGGCCGTGCCCTCCAGGCCGAGCCGGTCTGCCAGTGAGGGCCGCCGCAGGTCGGCGTCGACGAGCAGCACTCGTGAGCCACGCTCGGCGAGCGCGTGGGCGAGGCCGATCGCCGTCGTCGTCTTGCCCTCGTTCGGGACGGAGGACGTCACGACGAACGACCGCACCGGCGCGCCGACGTCGAGGAACTGCAGGTTGGTCCGCACGCGGCGGTAGGACTCGGCCAGCACCTGCGGATCGGGGGCGCCCTTGCGGATCTGCGGCACGGTGCCGAGCACGGCCAGGTCCTCGCCGGCCGGGAGGTCCTTGGCCGTCCGGATCCGGGTGTCGAACAGGGCCAGGCCGACGGCGACGAGCACACCCACCGCGAGTCCCGCCGCCGCCCCGCCGGCCGTCAGGAGCCGGGTGTTCGGCGCGAACGGGTACTCGGGCGCCTCGGCCGTCGCGACGACGGTCAGGCGGACGGCGCTGCGCCCGTCGGCGTTCGACGGCGACACCTCCGACACGGTCTCCGACAGGTGCCGGGCCACCGAGTTCGCGATCTCCGCGGCCTGCCAGGGCCCGTCCGCCTCGGCGGAGATCTCGATGATCGCGGTCTCCAGCGGCACCACGGCCTCGATCCGTTCGGACAGCTCGCGCGGCGTCGTCGTGAGGCCGAGCTCCGCGATCACGGGGTTCAGCACCGCGGGCATCGTGGCGAGGGACGCGTAGGAGGTCACCAGGTTCTGCGTGTAGTTGGCTCCCTGCATGAGTTCCGAGACCGTGTCGCTGCGTTCCAGGCTGACGAAGATGCTCGTGGTGGCCCGATACTGGGGCGCGACGGTCTGCGCGTACCCGAGGCCGGCGAGGCCGCCGGCCAGGAGGGTCACGAGGAGGACCACCCACCGCTTGCGCAGTGCGGCGACGTAGTCAGCGAGCTCCATCCATCAGGCCTTTCCGATCAGTGGTCGCGGGCATGATAGTGCCGGGCCCGGCGGCGGGCACAGTGCCGGACGCGGTGGCGGACCCCGTGCCCTGCGCGGCGCGGCGGACGGCCGCGAGGTACCGCAGGCCCGCCGCGGTGCCACGCAGCGCCGGCCACAGCGTCCGCAGCGGATGCCGGACGACGGCCCGCCGGCCGCCCCGGAGCAGCACCTCGCGCGTGTGCGCGGGGGTGGCGCGCAGCCAGCCGCCCCAGTCGTCCCGGGCCACGTGCCGCGACGCGAAGAGCAGCCGGTTGCGGGTGTTGTAGTAGTGGTACAGCGGCGACTTGCCCCGGCTCGTGGCGCGGCCGTCCCCGGCGCGTGCGGTGCCGTCCTGCGTACCACCGGGATCGTGCACACACGTGAGGTCGTCACGGAGTGAGAGGCGGCCCCCGGAGCGGGCCCAGCGCACGCTGAGGTCGACGTCCTCCCAGTACAGGAAGTACTCCCGGCCGAATCCGCCGACGTCGAGCAGCCGCTCCGCGGACGCGGCGAAGCACGCGCCCGAGACCCACGGCACGTCGTCGGGCCCCGCGGGCGCACCGCTTCGCGTGCGGCCCCGGCGCAGGTCGAGCACGGCGCCGGTGAACCAGTCCGTGCCCCGCGGGGTGCGGATCGCCGGGGCGACGAGCAGGTGCGGGTCGGCGGCGACGTCGGCCGCGAGGGCCTCCGCGGCGGCGAGGTCGATGACGGCGTCCGGGTTCAGGACCAGGACGACGTCGCATCCCGCGTCCCGGGCGGCGCGGACCCCGGCGTCGGCCCCGCCCCCGAAGCCGAGGTTGGTGTCGGGCAGCACGAGCGTCCAGTCGTCCGCGGCCCCCGCGGCGACGACGCGGTCGCGCTCGGCCGCCGAACTCCAGGAGTCGACGAGCACGCGGGTCCACGGCGTGCCCGCGAACGGTCGCAGGGCCGCGCTGGCGAGCTGGACCGAGCCGTAGTTCACCACGACGACGGCGGTTGCGGGGGCGGTGGGCACCAGTGCATCCTGCCGGAACGGCCGGGCGGGGGCGAGCGGTGGCTCGGGTGAAATAGGGGACACCGGCGAGAATATCGCCGCTCATGCCCATAACCTTTGTCGTATGACCCCCTTCACCGGAAAGACCGCCGCCCTTTTCGCGGTGTCATTCCTGGTCGCGTCCGTTGTGTCGGCGTGCGGCCCCGCGGAGGCGGAGGCCGGCGCCCAGCAGCCGTCCGGAACGCCGTCCGCGAGCGTGTCCTCCCCGGATGCGGACCCCGCCACGCCGGAGTCGGAGCCGTCCGGGAAGCCGTCGGTCGCGTCCGGCGGTGACGGCTCGTCCGGCGACGGCTCGGGGGACGGCGTGGGGCACGGCATCGCCGCGGGCCGCACCACGACCGCCGTCGTCCCGCTCGGGTCCGAGGCGGTCGCGGTCGACGAGAGCTCCGGCCACGGGTTGTCCGTGAAGCTGACGGACATCGAGCGGACCGAGGCGGAGCCGTCCATGCCGGGCGAGATCGCCGGGCCGGCGGTGCGCGTCGAGGTGGCGGTGATCAATTCCGATGCCGAATATCACGCCCTTGGTGCGAGCGTCGTGAACCTGTACTACGGTCCCGACCGCATACCGGCGAGCTCGCTCTCCGGCTCCGGGGAGGAGGCTCTCCCGGATTCCGTGCCGGGAGGGCAGACCGTGACCGGGACCTACGAGTTCGCCGTCCCGGACGACCGGACCGAACGGGTGCTCGTCGAGATCGACGTCGACCCGCAGCTGCACGTCGCACTGTTCGAGGGAGAGATCAGTCCATGAGAATCGCACCCGCCGCCCTGGCCGCCGTCACGGCCGGGGCACTGCTCGCCGCCTCCGTGGGAGTCGGCGCCACCGCAGCCGCCGACACGGACGGGGACAGGGACACGATCTCCAAGTCGCTGGTGGGCCTGGAATCGGCGCTGGAGGGGGCGGGGCTGTCGGCGAGGTCCGAGCGGGACGCGTCCCCCGCCGGTTCCGCGGAACATGTCTCGCCCGTCAGCGCCGACGTCCTGCCCACCGTGCAGATCGACGGCGTCGTGTGGGCGCAGGAGGTCGTCGGCGACGTCGTGTACGTGGGCGGCGATTTCACCACGGCGCGCCCCGCCGGCGCAGCGCCCGGCACGCAGGGGGTGGCGCGCACCAACCTGCTGGCCTACGACCTGCGCACCGGCAACCTGATCCAGGGGTGGGCGCCTCGGGTGAACGGCGAGGTCAAGGACCTGGCCGCATCGCCCGACGGGAGCCGGCTGTACGCCGTCGGCCGCTTCACGTCGATCAACGGCGCCACGCGGTACCGCGCCGCCGCGTTCAACACCGCCACGGGTGCGCTCACCGGGTTCCGACCGTCGGTCAATGCCGTGGTCAACGCCGTCGACGTGCACGGCGGCACCGTCTACCTCGGCGGCGCCTTCTCGTCGGTGAACAACCAGCAGCGCGCACGGGTGGCCGCCGTCGACGCGTCCACCGGCGGAACCACGCGGCCGTTCACTGCGAACGTCGCGGACCGCTCGGTCCAGGATCTCCTCGCCTCGCCCAACGGCAACCAGGTGATCATCGCCGGTAACTTCACGAAGGTGAACGGCTCGCAGAACCCCGGCTACGGCCTGGCGCGGCTCAACGCGTCCACCGGCGCGATGCTGCCGATGCCGGTGAACCAGGTGGTCCGGAACGCGGGCCAGTACGCCGCGATCCTGTCGCTGGCCTCCGACGGCGAGTACTTCTACGGCACGGGCTACCACTGGGACAAGAAGGGCAGCACGGAGGGGTCGTTCGCGGCCAGCTGGGAGACCGGCGGGCTCGTGTGGCTGGAGGACTGCCACGGGGACACCTACTCGATCGTGCCGTTCCACGGCGCGGTCTTCACCGCGAGCCACAAGCACAACTGCGCCACGAGCGGCGGCTTCCCGCAGACCAACCCGAAGACGTTCTACCGCGCCACGGCGACCACGCGGACCGTCGAGGGCGAGAACGTCGCCGACGACCTGTACGGCCGCCCCGACAACCCCGGCACTCCGCGCCCCGAGTTCCTGAACTGGTACCCGCACTTCTCGGCGGGCTCCTACACCGGCCAGAACCAGGGGCCGTGGGACGTCACGGCGGCGGGCGACTATCTCCTCTACGGCGGCGAGTTCACGCGGGTCAACAACCGGCCGCAGCAGGGCCTCGCGCGGTTCGCCGTGCGGGAGGTCGCCCCCAACCAGGACGGCCCCCGGCTCGGCGGGGCGAACTTCCGGCTGAGCCTGCAGTCGTCGCAGGCGGGCAGGGTCAAGGCGACCTGGCCCTCGAACCACGACCGGGACGACAAGACACTCACCTACTCGCTGTACCGCGGGACCACCTCGAACGAGCCGATCCACGTCCGGGAGCGCACCGGCAGCTTCTGGCAGGGGGAGACCATGTCGTACACCGACACGGAGGCCAGGCCCGGCACGACGCAGCGGTACATCGTCGTGGCCCGCGACCCGTGGGGCAACGCGGCCTGGTCGCAGTGGGCCGACATCACGGTGAGCGGGGGATGACCGCACCGCACGCGACGGTAGCGGTCCTCACGTACCGGCGCCCGGAGCGGCTCGCCACGGCGCTCGAGGCGCTGCTGCCGCACGTGTCCGCGGCCGGCGCCGGGCTCCTGGTGGTCGACAACGACGTGACGGACTCCGCGAGGCCCGTCGTCGAACGCGTCACCGCCGGCCGCACGCCCGTCCGGTACGTCCACGAGCCCACCCCCGGCATCGCCGCGGCCCGCAACCGCGCACTCGACGAGGTCGCCGCATCCGGCTCCGACCTGATCGTCTTCGTCGACGACGACGAGACCCCCGCCGAGGGATGGCTCGCCACGCTCCTGGCCGCGCACGAACGCTACGGCGGGACCGGCGTCGCCGGACCCGCGGTCCCCAGCCTGCCCGGCAGGGACCGGTGGATCGAGTCCGGCGGCTTCTTCACCCGCCCGCGCTACCCCAGCGGCACCCGCATCGACGTCGCCGCCAGCAACAACCTGCTGCTCGACGTCCGCTGGCTCGCCGAACGCGGCCTCCGGTTCGACGAGGCGTTCGGGCTCACCGGCGGCTCGGACACCATGCTGACCCTGCGGATCACGACCCGCGGCGGGGCGCTGTACTGGTGCGACGAGGCCGTCGTCGAGGACCCCATCCCGGCCAAGCGGTTCACGCGCAGGTGGGTGGTGCGCCGCGCCTACCGGGTCGGGAACTGCACGATCCGGGCCGAGGTCCAGATCGCCGAGACCGCCCCCGGCCGCCTCGCCGCCCGGATGCGTGGCCTCGGCGCCGGCGTGATCCGGGTGACGGGCGGACTCGCACGCGCCGCCGCCGGCACCATCGCCGGCCACGGCTCCGCCCGCGGGATCCGTACCACGGCGCGCGGTGCCGGCATGATCGCCGGCGCCGTCGGCCTCGTGTACACCGAGTACGCCCGGGCAGCGAGGAGCCCCCGGCCCGTCGGGGTGCCGTCGTGACCGTCGTCATGTTCTCCGCCGAGGCGATCCGGACCACCACCAACCCGTACATCACGGAACTGATGGCCGCACTGCCCGACGACCTCGAGGCCGTGACCTTCTCCCGGCGCCGCGCCCTGCTCGGGCCCGTCGACGTGCTGCACGTGCACTGGCCCGAGACCCTCTTCCGACGCCGGAACGCACTCCGGACCGCCGTCGCCTCGGCACTGCTCGTGGTCTGCCTGGCCGCGATGCGCCTGCGCGGCGTGCGGACCGTACGAACGGTGCACAACGAGTCCCCGCACGAGCCCCCGACCGGCCCTGAGGGCTGGCTGCTCCGGCTCATGGACCGGTGGACCGACGAACTGATCCTGCTCAACCCGCACACCAGGTTCGATCGCGACCTGACCGCCACCGTCATCCCGCTCGGCGAACACGCCTCCACCTACGCCGGCCACACCGTCCCCGCCGGCAAACCCGGGCGCGCCCTGCACTTCGGCCTGATCCGGCCGTACAAGGGCATCGACACCCTCGTGCGGGCCTTCCGCACGCTCGACGACGACGCGGCCGCCCTGCACATCGTCGGACCCGCGAAGGACCCCGGCGTCCTCCACGAGGTGCGCGGCCTGGCCGACGGCGACGACAGGATCGTCGTCCGCGCCGGCTTCGTGCCCGACGACGCCCTGGTGCGCGAGATCGGCGAGGCACACCTCGTGGTGCTGCCCTACCGGCGCATGCACAACTCGGGCGCGGCACTGCTGGCGCTCTCCCTCGGACGGCCCGTGCTCGTGCCCGACAACGCCGTCAACCGCGACCTCGCCGAGGAAGCCGGGCCCGGCTGGGTACGGACCTACGCCGGCGAACTCGGCAGCGAGGCGCTCGCGGCGGCGCTGGCCGAGCCGGTCCCGGATGATCCGGTACGGTTCCGCGGCAGGACATGGCCGGAGATCGGGACGGCCCACGCGGAGGTGTATCGACGGGTGGCACGGTGACGGACGACAGCAGGGAACGCGCCCGCGCGGCGGCTCGTGCCGCCGTGACGGAGCCCATTCCCGTCGTCGTCGTGCGCGCAGCCGCTGGTGATGCCGGTGGCCGGACTCCCGGCGGCACCGGGAGGCGGGAAGCCGAGTCGCCCCGCCGGCGCGGCCCTCGGTCCCTCGCGGCCGCGCGGAACTGGGAGAGCGCCGCCGTCGTCGTGGCGCTCGTGCTCACCGTCGCCGTCGGGTCCCGCCTGGTCGTCGCGGCGGGGGTGACCGTCGGCACGCTGCTCGCCGTGGCGCTGGCGCCCGTGTGGCTCTCGGCGGCGGCCAAGTACCGCTGGGCCGGGACGTTCCTGGCGCTGGGCGCACTCTGCGCGATCACGGGGCCGGTCCTCACGACGCTCGCCGAACCCGGCCACGTCGTCGACCCGCTGCTGCTGCGGGAGAACTATGTGCGGCTCGCCGAACTGGTGCTCGGCGTCGGCGCGCTGCTGTGGGCGCGGCTGCACCTGGGCGTGCGGTGGCTCGCGTTCGCGTACGGCACGGGGATGCTGATCGACGTCGTGCAGCGCGGCGAGCTGAGCTTCAAGTTCGGCGTGGGCCTGGCGGTGTCGGTCATCGTGCTCGGGTGGCTCACGCCTGGCCTGCGTCCCGGCCGGGGCGTGTGGCGGCGCGTGCCGCGCACCGTCCAGGCGATGGCGTGCGTGTGCCTGGGCGTGCTGTTCGCGGCCGACGACGGGCGGTCCGCGTTCGCGATGCTCCTGCTCGCCGCGGCTGTGGTGCTCTGGCAGGTGCGGATCGAGGAGCGCTCGCTGCGGCGGTCGGCGTGGGTCACGGTGGGCGCGGTCGTCGCCGCCGGGCTCGCGGCGTACGGCGGGGCGCAGGCGCTCATCCTCGACGGCGCCTTCGGCACGGCCATGGCGCAGCGCACCGCCGCGCAGATCGAGCTGAGCGGGAACCTGCTGGCGGCCGGGCGGCCCGAGATGGGGGCGACGGCGGCGCTGATCGCGCACCGGCCGATCGGGTTCGGGCCCGGCGTGCCCGTCAACGGTGAGGACCTCGCCGTGGCCAAGCACGGGATGTCCCAGCTCGGCTACGACCCGGAGAACAACTACGTCTACGAGTACATGTTCGGGCGGGGGATCGAACTGCACTCGCTGTTCGGCGACTTCTGGGCCGTGTACGGGCCGGCCGGCGTCCTGTTCTGGGTGTTCCTGCTGCTGCTCGTTCTGATCGCGCTCGTGCGGCGTACGGTGCGCGGGATGGCGGACGCGCTGCTCGTGTACGTCGCGATCCTCACGGCCTGGAACCTGTTCTTCAGCCCGATCTACGCCTCGGTGCCGATGCTGATCCTGGCGGTGGTGATGCTCCTACCCCGCTGGGCCGACGCGGTACCAGGCGCCGAGGACCAGGAAGGCATCCGCGATACGCCCGCCCGGCCGTGAAATGCCTACGCCACGAGACAACCCCCGCGGGGTCTGCTGCGTTGGGGCAGCATGAGTCTTCGACAGACCGGCCTCGTGCCGGCCGGCCGATGCGGGGAGGTGGGCGGATGACGTCCGCCACGAGCGCCGACGCCATCACGGGCAGCCTGCCGGTCGTGGTGGCGGGCGATCGGACCCGTGAGGTGGCGTTCACCGCGTTCGCCCAGGCCAGGACCCCGGATCTGGTGCGCATGGCCTACTTCCTGTGCGGCGACGCGCACCGTGCCCACGACCTGGCCCAGACCGCCCTGGAGCGCACGTTCCGGCACTGGAACAAGCTCGCCGACGGCGACCCGTACGCCTACGCCCGACGCGTGGTCGCCACGGCGCGGATCGACACCTGGCGGCGCAACCGCAAGGAGATCCCCACCGAGGACGACGCCATGGTGTGGCGCACCGCGGAGGCGACCGAGGCGTCGGACACCGCGATCGCCGAGCGGGATCGCCTCGTGCGGGCGCTGGCGAAGCTCACCGCCAAGCAGCGTCGCGTCGTCGTGCTGCGTTACCTGCTCGACCGCTCCGAGGCGGAGACCGCGGAGACGCTCGGCGTCTCGGCGGGGACGGTGAAGTCGACCGCGTCCCGCGCCCTGGCGCTCCTGCGGGCGGAGCTGGGCGCCGACGGATTCGGAACCAGCCGTGAGGAGGGCCGGTGATGAACGCTCCGGAGGAGAAGGACCCGTTCGCGCAGTACCTGGCCCGCATGGCCGGTGACCTGACGCCTGTGGTCGACGGCGGCGCGATGGCGGGTTCCGCGATCCGCCGTGAGAAGCGGCGCCGGGTCGTCCTGACGGTGGCCGCGTGTCTCGCGGTGCTGGTCGCGATGAGCGGAGCCATGGGTGCGGTCGGCACCGTGTACGCGAACCGGCAGGAGCCGATGCCGGCGACGTCGGACAGCGTGCAGGCCGAGCCGTCGCCGAGCGTGCCGCCGTCCGACGACGACGGGCCTGCTGAGCACGAACCCGTGCGGTACGTCCGGACCGGCGGCGGCGAACTGCCCGTGATGCCGGGCGTGGTGCACGGAGTGACCGACGACGGGGCGGCACCGTACATTCTCGGAGGGCTCTGGTACGAGGTTCCCGCGGGGGGCTGGACGTCGGTCGGGGACGTGGCGGCCGGTGGCCGGATCGGCTGGGCGTCACCTGACAGCGAGCTCGCGAACGAGCGCCTCGGCGAGACGCTCGACCTGACCGTCGACGACGTCGTGACCGACATCGAGCTCCGCAACGTGCCGGACGCCTCCGGCTGGTCCGCCCCGGACCGGGACTCCGGGGCGATGACGCTCGAGATCGAGGGTGCCGATCTCGTCGTGATCGAGCCGTTCAAGGTGGTGACCGAGGAACGCAACGGGGCCGAGACCGAGGTGAGGCCTGTCAAGACCCGCATCCGCAGTGGGGGTGAGGGCTGGATCATCGAGACCCGGTTCCCGGCGGACGACGCCGGCGACGCGATGCTGCGCGACTTCCTCGGGAACCTCTGGCTGAACGACTACGGGGAACCGGACTGGTACGAGCCGATGTTCGAGTACCACGAGCTCGGCCCGGTCGAGCACGCCGTTCCGGCCGGCTGGACCAGGGCGACGACCGGCGGGCTCTCGTACGCGTACCCGGAGCGCTGGAGGGCGGCGCCGCGGGACGACGGCATGTTCGGGGAACTGGTGGAGGTGGTGTCGGACGAGACCGTCACGGTGGCTCCGGAGGCCGACCCCGTCGCCAGGTGGAGCGGGTACGTCGAGTCGGGTGACCCCGGGGCGAACTTCTGGCCGGGCGTGGTGGATCTGAGCCGGGAAGGCACGAGTGAGATCGAGGTACCCGGGGCGGACTACGCCGTGGTGCAGGTCATCGAGGAGTCGGCGGCCCCGGGGGAGGAGGGCCCGGGCTCCCTCTTCGTCGAGATCCACCTGCACCAGGAGGGCAACGGGAACCACGCGAAGGTCACTCTCGACTTCCCCGGCGGGGACGAGGGGATCGAACTCGTGCGCCAGTTCCTGGGCACGCTCAGCTACGAGAACTGAACGCACGTCGTCGATGTCGGTCACCCCGCATAGGCTTGCTCCCGATGACCTCCCTCTTCGACTCCCTGCATCTTCCCGGCTTTCCCGGTGGCTCCGAGGCCGAACCGGGCGACACGTCGCGCCTGCCGAGCGTGGCGCCCCGATGGGACGACGACGGTGCGGGCGACTCGACGGTTCCGGCGGAGCCCGAGTGGCTGGCGGGGCTGCCGCACGAGGCGGAGACGCCGCGAGCCAAGGGGGCCTACGCGCACCTCGACCCGGACGAACTGCTGGACGGGCTGAACCCGCAGCAGCGGGCCGCCGTCGTGCACGAGGGCGGGCAGCTGCTCATCGTGGCCGGAGCCGGCTCGGGCAAGACCCGCGTGCTCACCCACCGCATCGCCTACCTCCTGGCCACGGGCCGCGCCCGGGCCGGGGAGATCCTGGCGATCACCTTCACCAACAAGGCCGCCGCCGAGATGCGCGAGCGGGTCGAAGGGCTGGTGGGCCCGGCCGCGGGCCGGATGTGGGTCTCCACGTTCCACAGCGCGTGCGTGCGCATCCTGCGGCGTGAGGCCAAGACCCTCGGGCTCAAGTCGTCGTTCTCGATCTACGACGCCGCCGACAGCCGCCGCCTCATCGAGCTGGTGGCGCGCGAGCAGAACCTGGATCTGAAGAAGTACCCGGCGCGCTCGCTCGCCAACCGGATCAGCGACCTGAAGAACGAGCTGATCGACCCGGACACCTATGCGCGGCGGGCCGGCTCCGAGGAGGACGCCCCCGCCGGGGTCGGCTGGGCCGCGGCGCGGGACAAGCAGCGGTTCGACCAGGTGCTCGCCGAGGTCTACACCCGCTACCAGCAGCGCCTGTCCCAGGCGCACGCCCTGGACTTCGACGACATCATCATGACCACGGTGAACCTGCTCCAGGCGTTCCCGAACGTCGCCGAGCACTATCGCCGCCGGTTCCGGCACATCCTCGTGGACGAGTACCAGGACACGAACCACGCGCAGTACGTGCTGGTACGCGAGCTGGCGGGGGTGCAGGAGGACGGGGCCGGCCCGGAGGGTGCCCTGGACCCGGCCGAGCTCACCGTCGTCGGCGACGCCGACCAGTCGATCTACGCGTTCCGTGGCGCCACCATCCGCAACATCGAGGAGTTCGAGGCCGACTACCCGGACGCGACCACGCTCCTGCTGGAGCAGAACTACCGCTCCACCCAGAACATCCTCAGCGCGGCGAACGCCGTCATCTCCCGCAACGCCGGCCGCAAGGAGAAGCGGCTGTGGACGGACGCCGGGGCGGGCGCCAAGATCACCGGCTACGTCGCCGACGACGAGCACGCCGAGGCACGCTACGTCGCCGACGAGATCGACCGGCTCGGCGACGAGGAGGGCGTGCGCCCGGGCGACGTCGCGATCTTCTACCGCACCAACGCGCAGTCGCGCGCCCTGGAGGAGGTGCTGATCCGGGTCGGCCTGCCGTACAAGGTGGTGGGCGGCACGCGCTTCTACGAGCGCAAGGAGGTCAAGGACGCCGTCGCGTACCTGCGCGCGCTGGCCAACGTGGACGACGACGTGAACCTGCGCCGCATCGTCAACGTCCCCAAGCGCGGGCTGGGCGCCCGCGCCGAGTCGCTCGTCGCGGACTTCGCGGAGCGCGAGCGCGTCTCGTTCGGCGCGGCGCTGGACCGGGTCGAGGAGATCCCGGGCATGACGACCCGGTCCCTCAAGCCGCTGCGCGCGTTTGCCGAGCTGATGACCGGCCTGCGCGAGCTGGTCGACGACGGCGCCGGGCCGGCCGAGATCCTGTCGGCCGTGCTGGACCGCACCGGCTACCTGGCGGAGCTCCGGGCGTCGGAGGACCCGCAGGACGCCTCGCGCGTGGAGAACCTGGCGGAGCTGCACGCGGTGGCGACGGAGTTCGGCGAGCTCGAACCCGAGGGCGATCTCGCGGACTTCCTCGAGCGCGTCTCGCTGGTCGCGGACGCCGACCAGATCCCCGACGAGGACGTCGCCGACGGCGCCGCCGAGGAGGCCAAGGACGAGTCGGCCGACCGCGGCGTCGTCACCCTGATGACCTTGCACACCGCGAAGGGCCTGGAGTTCCCCGTCGTGTTCCTCACGGGCATGGAGGACGGCACGTTCCCGCACATGCGCTCCATGAACGACGACGTCGAGCTGGCCGAGGAACGCCGGCTCGCCTACGTGGGCATCACGCGGGCGCGCGAGCGGCTGTACATCTCGCGATCGGCCGTCCGGGCGGCGTTCGGCATGTCCAACGAGTTCCCGCCCAGCCGCTTCCTGGAGGAGATCCCGGAGGAGCTCTGGGACTGGAAGCGGCGTGAGTCCTCGACCCAGGCGATCCGCGGCGGGTACGGCGGCTGGAGCTCGGGCGGCTACGGCTCGGGCAGCGGCCGGGCCGGTGGGGGCTCCGGGTCCCGGGTGGACACCTCGTGGAGCGGCTCACGCTCCCGCGCGGGCAGCCCGGCGGGCGGCCGCGGCGGGTCCGGGACGTCGTCGGGCAACGGCTCGAAGTTCGGCTCGGTCAACATCCAGAAGTCCGTCCCCGCCCTGGACGTGGGCGACAAGGTCACCCACGACACCTATGGCCTCGGCACGGTGGTCGGCGTCGAGAAGAACGACGTGGTCAAGATCGACTTCGGCAGCAACGGCGCCAAGCGCATCGCCCTCAAGTACACGAAGGTCACCAAGCTCTGACCGGGCGGCCGAGCCCTTCGGCCGTCAGATGAGGCCCGCCCAGCGGCGCGCGACGTCGACCAGCTCGACCCGGTCGAGGACGTCGACCGTCTCCTGGGCGTGCCAGGCGACGTCGTCGGTGGTGCCGTCCCGTTCCACGGTGAGTTCCCCGCCGGTGATCCGGGCCCGCCAGACCAGCCGGACGCCCTGTATCGGGCCGGCGCCCGGCGCGATGCGGTCCTCGGCGGGGATGACGATGTTGTCCACCCCGAGCAGCTCGCCGAGTTCCACGTGGTAGCCGGTCTCCTCGAACACCTCGCGCACGACGGCGTCGGCCGGGTGCTCCCCGGGTTCCATCCCGCCGCCGGGCATCGTCCAGCCGGACCTGTTCCCCTCGTTCCAGTGCGGCAGGAGCATCCGTCCCGCGTCGTCGGTGATCACGGCATAGCAGCCGATGCGCAGGTCCATGGGGGACATCCTGCCCGACGCGGACGGCCCAGCCGCCGCGTCGGCCTCGCACCCGCGCACCGTGGAACGTCCGATGTCAGGCCGAGCGCTTCTCCAGCTCGTCGAAGGACTTCTGGAGTTCGGTGGCGTAGACCGCGATGCCCTCCATGTTCGGGTGGGTCGCGTCGGCGTGCAGCAGCTCGGGCCGCTTCGCGCACACGGCGTTCCAGTCCATGACCACGACGTTGTCCCGGCCCGCCGCGATCTCCTCGAGGCGGGCGTTCGCGTCCGGCACCCAGTACGAGATGCCCACCGTGTTCACCAGGACCACGAGCCGCTCCGGTCCGATGAGATCGAGCGTGCGCTCGGCCGCCTCGACGGACCCTTCGCCCTGGAACCCGGCGTTGGTGCCGAAGTTGAGCACGACGACGTCGCGCAGCGCCCCCCGTTCGGCGGCACGCCGGACGAGTCGGGGAGCATCTCGCCACTGGCGGATCGGCTCGGCGTCGATGTCGGCCCGCGGCCACTGCCCGAGCACGGCCGGCACGGCGGCCGCCAGCACCGAGTCCCCGAACCCCGAGATGCGTTCCCCCTGGCCCCCGCCCGGCGGCAGCGGGCCGGCGTCGTCACCGGCACCCCCGCGGGAGCCGGCTCCCGGCCCGGTACCGGATCCGTCACCGGACCGCTCGGCGCCCGTTGTGTCGCGGTCGCCCGCGCTGCCTCCGCCCGGATCGCCTGAATCCTTCGTGCCCCCGGCGGCCCGCTCCGCGGCCTCCTGGGCGGCGAGCCCGGCCGCGACCGCCTGCTCCGCGCCGGAGAGCCGCGGCGCGGTGGCGACCGCCGTCGTCGTTCCCGCGAGGGCCAGCACGACGGCGCCGACAGCGACCCGCGCCGCCCAGGGCCGTGCGTCCGGGACGCGTGCGGTGACCTGCGCCCACAGGGCCCGGAACGCGCCGCGGAAGCCGCGCCGCCGCACCGGCATCTCCACGAACCGGTACGACAGCGCGGACACGGCCAGCATCACGGCCACGACCACCCCGTCACCGGCCCACCTCGCCCAGGAACCTGCCGCAGCCCCCGGACCGCCGTCGGACATCACGGCCCCGACCACCAGCAGCACCGGCCAGTGCCAGAGGTAGATCCCGTACGACCGTTCCCCGACCCAGCGCAGCGGGGCCAGCTCCAGGAGCCAGGTCAGCCACCGCACGCCCGACACGCACCCCAGCACGAGGACCAGCGTCAGCAGCGACGCGAGCAGGAGCCCGCCCGGATAGGTCAGCGCGCTGTCGCTGCGCAGCAGGGCCCACAGGGCGACGAGGCCGCCGAGCGCGAGTACCGGCAGGAGGTGCGCCCGGAGCCCGTGCAGCAGCGGTCGCGCCCGGGCCCAGCGCAGCGTGACGGCCGCGCCGAGCAGCAGGCCGAACGCGTGGGTGTCGGTGCCGTAGTAGACCCGGGTGGGGTCGTCGCCCGCGGGGTACAGCAGCGCCATGGCGGTGGCGGACGCGACGGCGGCGCCGAGGGCGACGCGCACCCGCCACCGCCCCGAGGGCACGGTGAGCAGCAGCACCACCAGCAGCACGGGCCAGACCAGGTAGAACTGCTCCTCGATGGCCAGGGACCACAGCGGGCGCAGGAGCTCCGGGGCGGTCTCGTCGAAGTAGTCCGAACCCGCGGAGATCTCCAGCCAGTTGGTGCCGAACGTCGTCGCGCCGAGCACCTGGCGTCCGATACCTACGGTGAGGTCCGGCTCGACGAGCCGCGCCACCGGGACGGACACGAGCAGCAGCAGGAACAGTGCGGGCAGGAGCCGCCGCGCGCGCCGCGTCCAGAACCGGGGCACGTCGATCCAGCTCGTGGCGCCGATCTCGCGCAGCAGCAGCGTGGTGATGAGGAACCCGCTGACGACGAAGAACATGTCCACGCCGACGAACCCGCCCGGAACCCACCCGGGCTCGAGGTGATATCCGACGACGGCGGCCACGGCGAGCGCGCGCAGGCCGTCGAGCCCGCGGATGCGGGGACCGGCGAGGGGCTCGGAGGGTGCCCCGGCCGCCGCCGGCTGCGGTCCGGCGGTCCGGGGGTCGGTGGTCACATCGGCCACACCCGGACGCTACCGGACGCGCTCCGTCGTCCCGGGCGTTCTCGTCGGTGTGGTCGGCAACGGGCCGCCTACACCGCCCGCAGGTGCAGGATCAGGGCCTGCATCGGCCAGAGGTTCGGGATCTGCAGCCCGACGCGGTCGAGCACCACGCCGGGGACGGCGTCCGCGTCCTTGCCGAGCCACCGCGGCGTCCCGCCGAACCACCTGGCCCGCCCGGCCTCGTCACGGACCCGCACCGTGTAGCGCCGGCCGGGGTCGAGGCCCGGCAGCGTGACCCGCTCCGGCCGCGCGTCCGCCAGGGAGCCGACGGTCGCCACCGTGAACACCGCCTCCGCCCCGTCCGGCGCCACGACACCCCGCACGCGCAGTGCGGGATCCGCGGTGTCGCCGTGCACCACGGTCCCCGAGTGCAGCAGCCCGCGCAGCTCCTTGTAGAGGGCCGCGTAGGCGGTGACGGCCTCGGTCTCCTCGGGTGTGCACTCCAGGAGGTTCCACTCGAACCCGGCGTGCCCCTGCAGGGCGGTCGCCACGCGGTAGGAGAGATCCGTGGCCCGACCTGACGAGTGCGCCGGCGACGGCCCGACGTGCGCCCCGATCAGCTCCGGCGGCAGCACCAGCTCGGTCCACCGCTGGATGTCCTGGCGCTCGGCCGGGTCGTTCGAGTCGGAGGCCCAGACACGGTCGGTCCGCGCGAGGATGCCCAGGTCCGTCCGGGCCCCGCCGGACGAGCAGGACTCGATCTCCAGGCCCGGGTGGTCCGCCTTCAGCCGGTCGACGAGGCGGTACGCGGCGAGCGTCTGCGCGTGCGTGCCGGGTCGCGGCGTGCCACCGGCCGGCGTCCCCTCGACGTGCACCGCCTCCACGAGGTCCCGGTTGTGGTCCCACTTGACGAAGTCGACGCCGAGCGCGTCGATCAGCGCGGACATCTGGCCCCGCACGTGCTCCCACGCCCCGGGGTGCGCGAGGTCGAGGACGTACTGGTTCCGGAACGACAGCCCGTCCGGCGACGGGACCGACGCGGGGTTCCCGAGGATCCACTCCGGATGCTCCCGCGCGAGGTCCGAGTCGAGGTTCACCATCTCGGGCTCGAACCACAGCCCGAACTGCATGCCGAGCCCGTGGACGAGATCGGCGAGCGGCTGCAGGCCCTCGGGCCACACCGCCGGGTCCACCACCCAGTCACCGAGCCCGCGGGTGTCGTCCCGCCGGTCGTGGAACCAGCCGTCGTCGAGCACGAACCGTTCGACGCCGACGGCCGCCGCCGCCCGCGCCAGCTCCGCGACACGCTCCGGGTCGTGGTCGAAGTAGACGGCCTCCCAGGTGTTCAGCACGAGCGGCCGTGCCGTCGCCGGGTGCTGCTCCCGTGCCCGCAGCCAGGTGTGGAAGCGGCGGGACAGCCCGTCGAGACCGTTGTCGGACCAGGCGAAGTACGCGACCGGCGCCTCGTACGTCTCGCCGGGGGCGAGGCGGATCTCGCCGGGCCGGAGCAGTTCGCCGGCGCCGAGCTGGGTCTCGTGGTCCGTCATCCGGTCCGTCCGGTGCACGACGTCGGCCGACCAGCCCAGGTGGACCGCCCACGACTCACCGGTCCGGTTCCGGGGCTCGCCCGCGGACGCGATGCTGACCCACGGGGCGTCGTGGCCGCCGCGCCCGCGCCGGCTGGTGACGGTGGACGCCCCGGGCGGCATCGACGTCGTGACCGGCGTCTTCTCCCGTGCCCAGCGGCCGGTGAAGCTGGTCAGGTGGTCGGCGCCGCGGGGCACGGGGAGGGCGGTGTCCAGGTGGTCGATCGTCACCGTGCCCTCGCCCGTGTTCGTGAGCGCGTGCCGCAGCGTCACGAGGCCGCCGTGCCCGACGGCGATCACGGAGCTGAGCTCGAGGCCGTCCGACGACGCGGTGAGCCGGAGCGTGGCGTCGTCGCCCGTGCGCCCGGTCACGGTCCAGCGGGGGAACACGGGACGGCCGTCGCGCAGCGCGACCATCCCCGGCCGTCCCGACCAGCCGTCCGACTCCTGCGGCAGCAGCGGGACCCGCGGGCCGGCGTCGAGCGGGGCGGGCGGGGTCCGCGGGTCGGTCGCGGCGTCGAGCGCGGCGAGGTCGGCGGCCGGGAGCGGACCGAGGTCGGCGCCCCAGTGCAGGACGGACGGCAGGCCGGTGGCGGGGTGCTCGAGAACGACGGCGACGCCGTCGCGCCTCAGGACGGTCGGGCTCTGCGGCGAGGCCGGTGGTGTGTGCGTCATCGCGCCCATTATCGCGGTGACCATCGTGTCTCCGTGACCACTGTTCGGTGAGCGGGGTCGGCGTTGACCAGGGCCCCGTCGGCCGCGTTCCCGCGACCACAGTGTGACAGCGTTGTCGTCAGTAAGGCCCGGCGTAGTAGGTTCGGCCCGTGACACCGTGGACACAGCTGCCCTCTCACCGCGCCTGGCTCGACGCAGAGTCCCGGCGCCTGCTCGCCTTCGGCCTCGGGGCCGCGCTCCCCGGCGGCGGCGCCGCGTACCTGGACGACGACGGCGTCCCGGACCCCGCGCACGGCGTGCAGACCTGGATCACGTGCCGGACCGTGCACGTCCACTCCCTGGGCGCACTGCTCGGGATCCCGGGATGCGGCCCGGCCGCCGACGCGGCCCTGGCCGGGCTGACCGGCCCTCTCCGGGATCCGGAGCACGGCGGCTGGTACGGCGCCCTGGACGCCGACGGCAGACCCCACACCGGTGCCGGCAAGTCCTGCTACGACCACGCCTTCGTCATGCTCGCGGCGTCCTCGGCGGCGCTCGCCGGGCGCCCCGGCGGTACGGAACTGCTCGCCGAGGCGACGCGCGTCTACGTCGAGAGGTTCTGGGACGACGACGCCGGCCGCCCCGTCGACACCTGGGACGTCACGTTCACGCACTGCGACGACTACCGCGGCCTGAACGCGACCATGCACTCCGTCGAGGCGATGCTCGCGGTCGCCGACGCGGTGGATGCGCTCGCCGCGAAGCCTGCCACAACCGCCGTCGGGCACCGTGCCGGACAGCGCGACGGGGCCGGCCACCACACCGCGGACCCCGCCACGTCCGCCGTCGCCGGCCTCCTCGACCACGGGGACGGGGCCGTGTGGCGGGAGCGTGCCGCGCGGGCCGTCGCGTTCGTGGCGGACCTGGCCGAGAGCCACGACGGGCGGCTGCCCGAGCACTTCGGGCGGGACTGGACCCCGGACCTCGGCCTGAACCGGGATCGCCCCGACGACAAGTTCAAGCCGTACGGCGCCACGCCGGGCCACGGACTGGAGTGGGCGCGGCTGATCCTCCACCTGGAGGCCGCGACCGGGCCGGACGAGGGGCTGGTGCGGACCGCGACGGCGTTGTTCGACCGCGCTGTCGAGGACGCCTGGGCCGCCGACGGCGCCGACGGGTTCGTCTACACCACCGACTGGGACGGCGTGCCCGTGGTCCGCACGCGTATGCACTGGGTGCTGGCGGAGGCGATCGGGACGGCCGCCGCGCTGCACGCGCGCACCGGCGAGGACCGGTTCGCCGAGTGGTACGCCCGCTGGTGGGACTACGCCGAGCGCTACCTCATCGACCGTCGCCGCGGTTCGTGGCACCACGAGCTCGACGAGGACAACCGCCCGTCGGCCAAGGTCTGGCCGGGCAAGCCCGACCTCTACCACGCCTTCCAGGTCACGCTGATCCCGCGGCTCCCGCTCGCCCCGACGCTCGCGGCGGCCCTGGCGTCCGGCGGTTCCGCGTGATGTGACGTGATTCCCACACCGTGAACTTATGCGAGGCCGTCAACAGGGCTACGCTGTACGCGATGTCTTGACGTCGAGACACTGGCCGGTATCGACGAGCGGCCCTCGACCGTGAGGCACACGCCGTCGGTCATCCGCTGCGTTTTCCACTCGACCAGGGACATCTGCCTAGCAGGCCCCTGCGATCGTGCAGTGCGCGCGGGGGCGAGACCGATGGAAGGACGCAGCAGGGTGGACCTGTTCGAATACCAGGCGCGCGACATCTTCGAGAAGCACGGCGTACCCGTGCTGGGCGGTGTCGTCGCGACGACGCCGCAGGAAGCTCGCGAAGGCGCTGAGAAGCTCGGCGGGGGTACCGTCGTCGTCAAGGCCCAGGTGAAGACCGGAGGTCGGGGCAAGGCGGGCGGCGTGAAGCTGGCCCACTCGCCGGAGGAGGCGGAGGCCAAGGCCGCCGAGATCCTCGGCATGGACATCAAGGGCCACACGGTCCACCGCGTGATGATCGCGCAGGGCGCGAAGATCGCGGAGGAGTACTACTTCTCGATCCTGCTGGACCGCGCGAACCGCAACTACCTGGCCATGTGCTCGGTCGAGGGCGGCGTGGAGATCGAGCAGCTCGCCGTCGAGCGGCCCGAGGCGCTCGCCAGGATCGCCGTCGACCCGCTGACCGGGATCGACGAGGCCAAGGCCGCCGAGATCGTGGACGCCGCCGGCTTCGCCGACGACGTCAAGGGCAAGGTCGCCGAGACCATCCAGACGCTGTGGACGGTGTTCAAGAACGAGGATGCCACCCTCGTCGAGGTGAACCCGCTGGTCAAGACGGAGGACGGCGCGATCGTCGCGCTGGACGGCAAGGTCTCGCTCGACGAGAACGCGTCGGAGGTGCGCCACCCCGACCACGCCGAGCTCGAGGACAAGGCCGCGACCGACCCGCTCGAGGCCAAGGCCAAGGAGAACAACCTCAACTACGTCAAGCTCGACGGCGAGGTCGGCATCATCGGTAACGGCGCGGGCCTGGTCATGTCGACGCTCGACGTCGTCGCCTACGCCGGCGAGAAGCACGGCAACGTCAAGCCGGCGAACTTCCTCGACATCGGCGGCGGCGCGAACGCCGAGGTCATGGCCAACGGCCTGGACGTCATCCTCGGTGACGAGCAGGTCAAGGCCGTGTTCGTGAACGTCTTCGGCGGCATCACCGCCTGCGACGAGGTGGCCAAGGGCATCGTCGGCGCGCTGGACCTGCTGGGCGACCACGCGACCAAGCCGCTGGTGGTGCGCCTCGACGGCAACAACGTGGACCTGGGCCGCGAGATCCTCGCCACGCGCAACCACCCGCTGGTCACCCTGGCCGACACCATGGACGGCGGCGCCGACAAGGCCGCCGAGCTGGCCAACGCCTGAGCCCCGCGACGACGCCACAGAGAGCAGAGACTGACTGACATGTCCATCTACCTGAACAAGGACAGCAAGATCATCGTCCAGGGCATCACCGGCGGCATGGGTGCGAAGCACACCGCCCTGATGCTCGACTCGGGCGCCACGATCGTGGGCGGCGTGAACGCCCGCAAGGCCGGCACGACGGTGCAGCACAAGGACCACGAGGGCAACGATGTCACCCTCCCGGTGTTCGGCACGGTCAAGGAGGCCATGGCCGAGACCGGCGCGGACGTCTCCGTCGTGTTCGTGCCGCCGGCCTTCACGAAGGACGCGTGCATCGAGGCCATCGACGCGGGCATCGGCCTGCTCGTGGTCATCACCGAGGGCGTGCCCGTGCAGGACTCGGCGGAGGTCTTCGCCTACCTGCAGGGCAAGGAGACGCGGATGATCGGCCCGAACTGCCCGGGCATCATCACGCCGGGCGAGTCGCTCGCCGGCATCACGCCGCACACCATCACGGGCAAGGGCCCGATCGGTCTCGTGTCGAAGTCCGGCACGCTGACCTACCAGATGATGTACGAGCTGAAGGACTTCGGGTTCTCCACCGCCATCGGCATCGGCGGCGACCCGGTCATCGGCACCACGCACATCGACGCGCTCGAGGCCTTCGAGAACGACCCGGAGACCAAGGCGATCGTGATGATCGGCGAGATCGGCGGGGACGCCGAGGAGCGCGCCGCCGCGTACATCAAGGAGCACGTCACCAAGCCGGTGGTGGGCTACGTCGCGGGCTTCACCGCGCCGGAGGGCAAGACCATGGGCCACGCGGGGGCGATCGTGTCCGGCTCCGCCGGCACCGCGGCCGCGAAGAAGGAGGCCCTGGAGGCCGTCGGCGTCAAGGTCGGCAAGACGCCGTCCGAGACGGCCGAGCTCATGCGGGAGATCCTCAAGGCTCTCTGAGTCCGGTCCGGACGCCGCGCTGGTCGGTCACGGTGTGACCGACCGGCCGGTGTCTGGTTTCGGGCGCTGCGGGCGGAGTGTGCCCGACGTCTCAGCGCAGGGCACCCGACGCGCCGGGGTCGGTTGGCCCCGGCCGCGCTCCGCGGCGAGTGAGTATGGCCGGGTGAGTGCACCAACCCGGGGTCGTCCCACGTCCCGGTCCCGTCCCGCCTCCCGGCCGCGCCCGGACGCCAGGCCCCGTTCCGGCGACGGCTCCGGCGACCGCTCACGCCGAGCCGCCCGCACCGTCGACGCCGACGACGCCCCCGCCTCCCCGCTCGCCGGGCCCGTCGCGGACGCGCTCTCCGGACTTCTCGCCGCCGTCCAGGCCGCCGGCCTGTCGCTCGCCATGATCGTGCTCCCCGCGCTCGTCGCGTACCTCGCCGCCGCGGCGTCCGGCGCCGGGCCGGCGCCGGGAGCCGACGGCGAGGGCGGTCAGAACTGGCGCACGCCGGTCGAGGTCGCCTCGGGGATCTGGCTGCTGGGGCACGGCGTGCCGGTGACGGCGTCGGGCGCGACGCTCACGCTCGTCCCGCTCGGCCTCACCGTGCTCGCGCTCTTCTCCTGCTACGTCACCGCACGTCACGCCGCCCGGGCGACCCCGCGCACGTGGGTGGTCGCGACGGGCTGCTACGCCGCGGGGACGACGGCGGTCGCGGTGGCCGTCCCGAGCGTCACCGCGTGGTCCGTCCTGGCGGCTCCTGTGGCGGGCGCGCTGGTCGGTGGTCTCGGATTCGGTCTGGGGACGCTCGCCCGCGGCGGCGCCCCGACCCCGGCCGAGCTCGGGGACCGCCTCAACCGCCTCGTCCGCGGCTGGTGCCCGCCCACGCTGCGGCTCGGTGCGCGGGCCGGACTGGTGGCCATGGGCCTGCTCACCGGCGCCGCCGCGGTCCTGGTGGGCGTGTGGGCGGTGGCCGGCCGCGCGACGTCGTCGGACATCATCCGGGCGCTCGATCCCGGGTGGGCCGGCGGGATCGTGCTCGCGGTCGCGCAGCTCGCGCTGCTGCCCGATCTGGTGCTGTGGGCGATGGCCTGGCTCGGCGGTCCGGGTTTCGCCGTCGGGACCGGAACGGGCTTCACGCCGTTCGGCGCGGACTCGGGGCCGCTGCCCGCGGTACCGCTGCTCGCCGCACTGCCCGGCCAGGACTGGACCGGAGGCTTCGGCTGGGCGGCACCGCTCGTCGTGGTGGCATGCGGCGCGGCGGCGGGGTGGTTCGCGTGGCGGCGCCTGGAGCCCGGCCTGCTGCGGTGGTCCGACGTCGCGCTGGTGCTCGGTGGCCTCGCCGGGACGGCCGGGCTGTTGGTAGGGGTGCTGCAGGCAGCGGCGTCGGGCGCCGTGGGCGCGGAGCGGCTGTCCGACGTCGGCGCGACGCCGTGGTTCGTCGCCCTGCTGATCGCGGGCGAGCTGCTGGTGGGCGCGGCGTCGGTCGTGCTGCCGGCGCATCTCCGGAACCAGCATCTCCGGAACCGGCTCGCCGACGCCGGGAGGGCTCCCGGCGAGCCCGGTGTCGACTTGCCGCATGACGAACGAGCAGGTGACGCCGCCCTCTGACGGTCCGACGGACCCGGCGAGGCCGACGGCCCCCGAGAACCTCACCGGCCCGGTCGACCCGCGGCGGGGGTGGGGTGCGAGGCGCTTCCTGGCCCGGCGCCGGCGGATCGTGGTGACCGTGGCCGCCGCGGTGATGCTGGCCGCCGCCGGCGTCGTCCTCGTGTCCGTGCGAGTCGAGGCGTCCCGGCTGGTCGACGAAGCCGAGACCCGGCACACGGACGGGGACTGCGCCGGCGCCGTCGCGGCGCTGGACGAGCTGGAGTCGCTGCCTGGCCTCGTCGCCGGCGACCTGGTGGACTCCTCGCGACAGGACCGCCACGCGTGCGCGGTGCTCCTCGACGCGACCGTCGGCCAGGACACGTTCGACCCGGAGATACTCGAGAAGTATGTCGCGCGTGCGGATGCACGGTGGGCGCACGCCGCCGTCGTCCGCGCGGACATGCTCCTCCTGCGTGACGAGAGCGACTACATCCCGGACGACTACTTCCTCCAGGGCACGCCGGAGGAAGCCTTCGAGCTGCTGACGACGACGCTCGAGGAGAGCCCGGAGGAGTCGGAGAGCGTCCGCGGCGTGATGGAGGCGTATCTCGAACGCTTCTCGGCGGAGAACGCCCGCTACGACAGGACGAACATCGACTCCAGCTATTGCACGACTCGTGACGAGCACCTGGACCTGCTCGATCGTGAATGGACTCACCCAGAGCTCGCCGAACCGGTCGCCGCGACAGAAGACGTGCGCGACGAGTGGCTCCTGGCTTGCGCGGACGAGACGGTTGGCATCGACACCCTCGCCCACGTCGAGTCGATGGCCGAGGTCGGCGCGCTCGCCGGTGGGGAGTCGCCCGTCGACCTCGAGCCCTTGCGGGACGCGCGCTCGTTGTACGACGAGTACCTCGAGAACCACGCCGACGAGTCCGCCGCCGAGCGGGCGCGGCGGACGCGCGACCGGATCGCCGGAATCATCGACACGGTGCGGGAGAACGCGGCGCGGGCGGCCGAGCACGAGCGTGCCCGGGACAGGGCCGTCGCCCGCGCCGACGATCCGGCCGACGGGTCGAACCTCGCCGCGTGCGGGGACGCGCGATGCCAGGTGCGCGTGGCGTCGGGAACCCTGATCCCGATCGGCGGGCCCGGCGGGCCGTACGAGATCCTGGTCACGGTCGACGGCGGAACGGCCACCATGCAGCTGGGCGGGCTGATCCGGTCGTACTCGACCACCGGTGGGAGCATCGTGTCCGGCGACGGGTACGCGGCGTGGAGCAGCGGGCGCCGGGGCGAGCTGGTGCTCAACGACAAGGTCGGGATCGGCGTCGACGGCGTCAGCGGGGGCCGCGCGACCCTGAGCGTGTGGCGGGCGGGCTGAGGCGCGGGGGATCGACGGCGCCGTCCCCACGTAGGCTGAGCGGGTGCACACTCCGTCCGGCCACGCGATCGACTCCAGCTCCGCCTCGCGTCTCGTCGTCCTCGCCTCGGGCGGGGGATCCAACCTCGCCGCGCTGCTCGCGGCGCACGGCTATCCGGCCTACGGGGCCCGCGTGGTCGGCGTGGTCACGGACCGGCCCGACGCCGGGGCGCTCGACCTGGCGCGCGACGCGGGGGTCCCCACCGCCGTCGTGGCCATGAAGGACTTCGACGACCGCGCCGCGTGGAACGAGGGAATGGCCGAGGCCGTGCGGGTCTTCCGGCCGGACTGGGTGGTACTGGCAGGATTCATGCGCATCCTCGCGCCGGAGTTCCTGCGCCGGTTCGAGGGGCGGGTCGTCAACACGCACCCGGCGCTGCTGCCGTCGTTTCCCGGCGCGCACGGCGTGCGCGACGCGCTCGCGCACGGCGTCCGGATCACCGGCTGCACGGTGCACCTCGTGGACGACGGCGTCGACACCGGCTCGATCCTCGCGCAGGCCGCCGTTCCGGTGCACGACGGCGACGACGAGCCCACCCTGCACGAGCGCATCAAGGTCGCCGAGCGCGCGCTCCTGGTCGAGACCGTGGGGCGGATCGCGCGTGAAGGGCTGTACGTCGCCGGGAGGCATGCGACGATCGGGGGCTAGCCCTCTGGGTCCCTGGACCCACTCGTACCTGTTCATTGCTCGTTCCGGGTCACGTCTTGATCAAGATTGCCTCGGGCGCCGGGTGATGGACCCGTGGGAGCGAAAGTTCTCGTTAGCGTGAAGAACCGATCGTTCAGAGTGCTTCCGAGAGCAAGGAAAGGTCGTATGGCTGTCGACCAGCAGGTGCCCGCATCCGACGAGCAGGAGGTCCCCGAGCGGAGGAGATTGATCCCGGCGCCGCGGGTCTTCTATCCAGCGGCCGGGTTGCTGGTGCTGTTCGTGCTGGCCACGGCAGTCTTCCCCGAGTGGATGGGCAGCTGGATCAGCGTGGCGAACACGAGCGTCGTCACGGAGCTCGGCTGGTGGTACATCGGGGTCGTCGCGTTCTTCGTCTTCTTCTCGATCTGGCTGGCCGTGTCGCCGATGGGCTCCATCGTGCTCGCCAAGGACACCGACGACGAGCCCGACTTCACGCTCGGTTCCTGGTTCGCGATGCTCTTCGCGGCCGGCATGGGTATCGGCCTCGTCTACTGGGGCGTCGCCGAGCCGCTGAGCCACTACGGGGCCGTGCCCCCGGGTGAGGCCGGAGCCACCGCCGCCCTGGCGGCGAAGTCCGCCATGAACGTCACGTTCCTGCACTGGGGCCTGCACGCCTGGGCCATCTACGTCGTGGTCGGCCTGGCCATCGCGTACTCCGTGCACCGCCGGGGCAACCCGATCTCGATCCGCTGGGCGCTGTATCCGCTGCTCGGCAACCGGATCCGCGGCTTCTGGGGCGACGTCATCGACGTCGTGGCCATCCTCGGCACGCTCTTCGGCGTCGCGACGTCGCTCGGCATCGGCGTCAGCCAGATCGGCGCGGGCCTCGGCTACCTCGGCGTCGTCGAGCTGGACGAGGCCGGCAACCCGGCCACCTGGCTGCTCATCGGCCTGATCATCGTCATCACCGCGATCGCGCTCGTCTCCGTCGTGACCGGCGTGGACAAGGGCATCAAGTGGCTGTCGAACATCAACATGGGCCTGGCGATCGCGCTCGTGGTCTTCATCCTGGTGGTCGGGCCCACGGTCTTCATCCTCAGCGACTTCATGACGCAGATCGGTTCGTACCTGACGAACTTCTTCGCGCTGACCTTCAACGCCCGCCCGTTCACCGAGGGCGGCAAGGAGTGGCTCGGCGGCTGGACCACCTACTACTGGGGCTGGTGGATGAGCTGGGCGCCCTTCGTCGGCGTGTTCATCGCGCGCATCTCCAAGGGGCGCACCGTCCGCGAGTTCGTGTTCGGCGTGCTGCTCGTGCCGACCATCGTCACGTTCCTGTGGTTCTCCGTGCTGGGCGGCAGCGGCCTGTACCGCGAGCTGTTCGGCGAGGGCGGCCTGGTGGACGCCGAGGGCGCGGTGAACTCCAACACGGCCCTGTTCCAGCTCCTCGACGGGTTCCCGCTCTCCGCGGTGACGAGCGTCGTCGCCGTCGTCCTCATCGTGATCTTCTTCGTCACGAGCTCCGACTCCGGCTCGTTCGTGGTCGACATGCTCGGCTCCGGCGGCGACCCGAACCCGCCGGTGTGGAGCCGCGCCTTCTGGGCCGCGATGGAGGGCGCGATCGCCGCCGTCCTGCTCTGGGTGGGGCTCCGCGCCGCGGAGGCCGGACTCGACGTGAGTCCGCTCGGGGCCCTGCAGACCATGGCGATCCTGCTCGCCCTGCCGTTCAGCATCGTGATGCTGATGATGTGCGTCGCCACGGCGCGGGCGCTCCTGCGGGAGAACAAGCTCCGCGAGCGCGAGCAGCGCCGCTGGTTCGCCGGCCAGATCGCGCAGGACATCTACGACCTGGAGAACGGCGGCAAGGCCCGGGCGCGGGTCAGGGGCAGAAGCAAGGGCAGGTAACCCGCCCGCCCACCCGGCCGGCCCCCGGCCGAGCGCCGCTAGACTGGGGGCCGGCCGTGACTGGCGAGGGTGGGGCACCACCGGGGAGCGGCCGAGCCGCCCGCGACGAGCGGGCGTCGAGCCCGCCGTGCGCGCCGCCCGCCTGGGTGCCAGGGTTGTCCCGCGACCCGCCGCACCCAGATTGAGGAGACCCGCCATGTCCGGCGCCCCCACCAGCCCCGACGTCCAGCTCGCCGACGACTCGCAGCGCCCGGTCCGCCGGGCGCTGCTGAGCGTGTACGACAAGACCGGCCTCGTCGAACTCGCCGGCGCACTGCACGCCGCGGGCGTCGAACTCGTCTCGACCGGCTCGACGGCGGTGCGGATCGCCGACGCCGGCGTCCCCGTCACGCGCGTCGAGGAACTCACCGGCTTCCCCGAGTGCCTCGAGGGCCGCGTGAAGACACTGCACCCGCGGGTGCACGCCGGCATCCTCGCCGACACCCGCAAGCAGGACCACCTCGACCAAATCGCGGACCTCGACATCGCGCCGTTCGAGCTCGTCGTCGTGAACCTCTACCCGTTCGCGGAGACGGTGGCCTCGGGAGCGGAACCGGACGCCGTCGTCGAGCAGATCGACATCGGCGGGCCGTCCATGGTCCGCGCGGCGGCGAAGAACCACCCGAGCGTCGCCGTGGTCGTCGACCCGTCCCGGTACGACGACGTCGCCGCCGCGGTCGCCGCTGGCGGCTTCACCTTCGCCCAGCGCAAGGCGCTCGCCGCCGCGGCGTTCGCGCACACGGCGACGTACGACGTCGCGGTCGCCTCCTGGATGGGGTCGGCCGTCTCCCCGACGGACGTCGTGGAGGGTGCGGACGGCCCCGTGTCGACCGGATTCCCGGCATGGGTCGGCGGCACCTGGGAGCGCGCGAACGTGCTCCGTTACGGTGAGAACCCGCACCAGCGTGCCGCCCTGTACGCGCGCGGCGACGGCGGCACGGGTCTCGCCCAGGCCGAGCAGCTGCACGGCAAGGCCATGAGCTACAACAACTACGTCGATGCCGACGCCGCGTGGCGGGCTGCCTGGGACCACGCGGGTCCGGCGGTCGCCATCATCAAGCACGCCAACCCGTGCGGCATCGCCGCCGGCGCCGACATCGCGGACGCGCACGCGAAGGCGCACGCGACCGACCCGGTCAGCGCCTACGGCGGGGTGATCGCGGCCAACGGCGTCATCACGGCGGACGCGGCCCGGCAGATCGCCCCGGTCTTCACCGAGGTGGTCGTGGCACCGGGCTTCGAGCCCGAGGCGCTGGAGATCCTGCGGGCCAAGAAGAACATCCGGCTGCTCGTGGTGCCCGAGGCGCCGTCCGGCGCCGTCGAGACGAGGCCGATCTCCGGGGGTCTGCTCCTGCAGGCGGTGGACCGGTTCCAGGCACCGGGCGACTCCCCGGAGGGCTGGACCCTGGCGACCGGCGAGGCCGCGTCACCCGAGGTGCTCGCCGATCTCGCGTTCGCGTGGAAGGCCGTGCGTGCCGCCAAGTCGAACGCGATCCTGCTGGCCAAGGACGGGGCCGCCGTCGGCATCGGCATGGGCCAGGTGAACCGCGTGGACTCGTGTCGTCTGTCGGTCGAGCGGGCGAACAGCCTGGCCGACGGCGAGGAGCGGGCGCGGGGCGCCGTCGCGGCGTCGGACGCGTTCTTCCCGTTCGCCGACGGGCTCCAGGTGCTGATCGACGCCGGTGTGCGGGCCGTGGTGCAGCCGGGCGGGTCGATCCGCGACGAGGAGGTCGTCGAGGCGGCGCGCGCCGCCGGGATCACGATGTACCTCACGGGGACGCGGCACTTCGCCCACTGACGCGACCGCGGGCGCCGGCCGCGGTCGCGGCCGGCCCGACAAAGCCGGAATCCGGGTCTTGTCAGGCGATGGCGCTACCATCCGCGTCGTGGCCCAGAAACCCCCCGCCGAGCCCGAGAACATCGACGACACGGAGCCCGAGGACACGGGGCCCGAGGACACGGAACTCGGGAACGCCGACGACGCCGGACGGGAGGGCGCCGGGGACGCCCGATTCGAGGACTCCGAAGACGAGGACTCCGAGGAGACCCAGGCCGACGCCGGCCCCACGCCCGAGCCCGCGCGCCGCGTGTCCGCGCGGACCGGCTGGGTGGTGGCGGCATTCCTGCTGTTCTGGCCGCTGGCCGTCCCCGCGCTGGTCCAGGCGGTCCGGGCCGCGCGGGACGCGGCGGCGGACCGGCTGGACGCCGCTCGGACCGCCTCGCGGCGCGCGCTGGGCTTCGCCGTGGCCGCGATCTGCACGGGCACGCTGCTCCTGGCGGGTTCGGCCGTGGCGGTCGTCATGGCGCCCGCGTGGTTGCCCGCGGGCGCCGCCGGATACATCCCGCCGGTGCTCGCCGAGGCGGCCGGCATCGCGCCCACCGCCCCGGAGGATCCGGGGGAGGAGGCGTCGGGGTCTCCCGCATACTCCGGACCTGCGGACGGCATCCCGACGGACGGTGCCACCGACCCGTTCGGCGTGCTCCCGACGCCGGGCAGCACCGAGGGCGAGGACATCGCGGAGTGGTGGGCGACCGAGGGCCAGGAGGCCACCGAGGACCCGTCGCGGACCAGGCCCGTCGACCTCGAGAGCGGCGACTGCCTCGATACCGAGGAGGTCGACGGCGTCTCGGTCCTGTACTGGATTCCCGTCGTGCCGTGCGACGAGCCTCACCACGGCGAGGTCTTCGGCGTGACACGGCTGGACGACTCCGTGGCCGCCGAGGGCAGGGCGCCGACGCAGTCCCAGCTCTGGGAGGCGGCCGACGCGTACTGCTACCCGGAGTTCGACGAGTTCGTCGGCGAGGCGTGGGCGGTGTCCGAGCTGACCTACTGGCCCGTCGCGCCGTCCCAGGAGAGCTGGGAGGAGGGCGACCGGAAGGTGGCCTGCATCATCGAGTCGGAAGAACCGGTCACGGGCACGCTGGAGGGCGCGGGGCGGTGACGGCCGGACGGTGACGTCAGTCGATGGGCGCCACGACGGCCAGGACGCCGATCATGACTGCCGCGCTCATGTACATCATGACGTCCAGGCTCCGGGTGCGGATCGCCAGGCCGACCGGCCCCGGGCCGCGCAGCACCGCCCGGAACGTCCCGGCGACCGCCAGCGTCACGGCGATCCCGAGTGATCCCGCCCGCCCGCCGACCACGAGGCCGAGGAGCAGCGAGAGCACGACGCCGCCGAGCAGCCACCAGACCGCGCGGTTCTTCCTGCGCGACGGGTGCTCGGCGTCCAACGGATCCTCCTCGGCGGGCTGGTGCCCGGCACGCTCGGGTGACGGCGTGCCGTCGTTCCAGCCTGCCTCGTCCGCGGGCTGCCGCCAGTCAGGCGCGACGAGCGTGGCGGTGCCTCCCCCGGTCCGCCCGGGGTGGGACTCGCTGCCGGCCGACGTCCTGCTGAGATCCACGCGGCAGAGCCTACCGGCGAATCGGACACGTCCGGACCACCCGTGATCAGGCTGCAATCACCCTGGCCGAACCTTTGCCCGGCGGGTGCCGTCGGTGGGGATCCTTGGGGGCCCGGCGTGGGATCAGCGGAGGATCGACGTGGAATCAACAGAGAGTTGCCACGCCGGATACGGTGAGTTCATGCCGTCGTCCTCGCCCGGATCCATCACGATCGTCGGTGCCGGTCTGGCCGGCGCGCAGACCGCCGCCGCGCTCCGCTCGCACGGTTTCACCGGGCACCTGAGCATCCTCGGTGCCGAGGGCGTGCCGCCCTACGACCGCCCGCCGCTGTCCAAGGAACTGCTCATCCGCACCGATCCGCTGTGGATCTCGGACGACCTGGGCGTCGACCTGTCCGTGCTGGCCGACGACGTCCGCCTGGACGACCCGGCCACCCGCCTGACGGTCACCCGGGAGGGCGTGGCCACGCGGGTGGCGTCGTCGGACACGATCGGCTCGGATGCCGTCGTCCTGGCCTGCGGCGCGGAGCCCGTCATCCCGCCGGGCTGGGACGCGGCGGCCGTGCTCCACGACCACCGCGACGCGGAGGCTCTGCGGGCCGCGATCGCGCCCGGCATGCGCCTGGTCATCGTCGGCGCGGGCTGGATCGGCGCCGAGGTGGCGGGCGTCGCGGCCGGAGCGGGTGCGGAGGTGACCGTCGTGGAGGCGGGTACCGCGCCGCTGGAGCGCCAGCTGGGCGGCACGGTCGGGGCACACCTCGCGCCGTGGTTCACGGAGGCCGGGGTCCGCCTGGTCACGGGCACGTCCGTGGAGAAGGTGTCCGCCGACGGCGTCCGCGCCACCTCGGGCGAGCATTTCGGCGCGGACCTCGTGCTGGCCGCGGTGGGCGCACGGCCGGCGTCGCGCTGGTTGCGCGGTTCGCTCCCGCTCGACGTCCGTGGCGGGCTGCGCGTGAACCGGGCCGGCCGGCTCCTCGGGGTGTCCATGCCGGGCGATCCGGCCGGGCGCCTGCACGGCGACGCCCTGGAACGCGTGTGGGCCGTCGGGGACATCGCGACGCGGGACCACCCGGTGTTCGGGCCCGTTCCCGGCGGCCACTGGTCCGCCGCCCTGCACGATCCGGAGCAGACGGCGCGTGCGATGCTCGGCGTCGACGAGCGTCCGGCGGACCCGGAACCGGTGCGCGCCCGCCTCGGGCTGGAGCCGCTGCGCACGCAGGCGCCGTACGTGTTCAGCCGTCAGCTCGGGCACGACCTGGCGCTCTTCGGCGTGCCGTCGCCGTTCGAGGAGGTCGCCTTCCGTGGCGATCCGACGGCGCCCGGCGGGCGCTGGGCGGCCTTCTACGTCGAGCACAGCATGCACCGGCACCCGAAGGTGACCGACCAGGGACATCACGTCGCGCGCGTGCGGGCCGTGCTGCTCGCCGACTCGCCGCGAGAGGTGGGGCAGGTGCGCAAGCTGATGAACCGTCCCGAGCCGCTGATCGTCGACCTGGAGAAGGTCGTCGACCCCTCCGTGCGGCTCCGCGACGCCGTGCTCTGATCCGCCGGCGGCGATCGCCGCCGGCCGGGACCCCTCCCGGTCGGGTGGGTCCACCCTGGCGGCGACGACCGTCCGGCGAGCGGGCGGCCGACGTCGAGCGGGGAGAGTGCGATGGCCGGGACGCCGTACCTGACGACACACGGGACGCCGGGGTTCCTGGCGCGCCGTTCACGGGGGGTGGCCGTCGTCGTGGCGTCCGTCGTCGTGCTCGCACTGGTGGTCACGGTCGCCCTGGTGCGCACGTCGGCGGTCCGCATCCTCGACGACGCGGTGGGCGTGCACGAGACCGGGGACTGCGAACCGGCGCTGGAGCTGCTCGACGGCCTGGGTCCGGTGCGGCGCGCCGCCCATCCCGACGTCGCGGCGTCGGCCGATCGCGAGGCGGAGGCGTGCGAGCTCCTGGCCACGGCGGAGGACCGCAGCCGGCAGGCGGCCGCGGACCGGTACGCGGACTACATCGCGCACCCTCGCGGACGGTGGGAGGGCGCACCGGCCGCCCGCGGCGACGCTCTCCTGGGTCAGGCAGAGCTGGACCTGGCCGACGTGAGCGGACCGAAGGACATGAGATCGGCCTTCGACACGCTGACGGTCGCGCTGGACGAGGACTCCGACGCCGGCCACCCGGACCGGGCGCGCCAGATCGTCGCCGACTTCGTCGACGAGGCCTACTCCGAGCCGTGCCGGGCCGTGGACGATCACCACTGGATCCAGGCCGGCGACTGGGACCACCCGGAGATCACCGAGCCGATCGCGGAGAAGCGGGACGCGCGCGACGACGTCCTCCTGGAGTGCGCCCGCGAGCACCGGCGGGCGGACGAACTCAGGGCGGCAGCGGCCGCCTACCGGGAGTACGGCAGGGACTATCCCCGGGAGCGCGGAGCCGAGGCGGCTCGGCGGGGTCTGATCGCGGTCGTCACCGAGATCGAGCGGCGCCGCGCGGCCTCCGCCGTCAAGAACGGCACCTATTGCGAGAACCCGCGCGCGTACCGGGGCGCCCCTGCGTACCGGCAGTCGGGATACAACCGCATGATCGTCTTCGGGGTGAGCCCAAAGAAGCGCGACTTCCCGAGGTCGTGGCACACCAGGAATGTGGAGAAGGCCGCGCTCGTGGTGTGTGTCGACGGTCCGAAGAGGGGCGCTTACCAGCGGACATGTGACTACGAGAGCTTCCCCGGCAGCTTCGTCGGCAGCCCGGTCCGGTTCTACTCCACGCAGTTCACGGTGACCGCCTACTCGTTGCGGACGGGCAAGAGCGTCGCACGGTTCACCCGCCAGCTCGGCTCGCCGTGTCCCGCGAGGATCACGTGGTGGAGCTCCTCGCCGGTGTCGACACCGCCGGACACGTACCGCTCCCGCCCGACGTCCGCCGAGATCCGCGGGATGTTCGAGGGCCTGGTCGGGTAGGGCAGCGGCGCGGAGCCGGGAGCGCGACGAGGCGGTGGGTCACGCGGGACCCACCGCCTCGTCCGCGTCTTGCTGCGTGTCCGCCGGTTCCGGTCAGTCCGCCTTCTTCTCGACGGTGCTGGTGGCGTCGTCGTCCGCCTTCTTCTCGGCGGCGTCCGTGTCGTCGTCCGCGACGTCGCTGTCGTCGGTGTCGCTGTCGTCGGCGTCGTCGGTCTGGTCGGCATCGTCGTCCGCGTCGTCGTAGGCCTCGGCGTTCGACGCCGCGACCTCCTCCGCGGTCTCCTGCGAGCCGAACGCGACCGCGAAGAGCGCGGCGATCCCGGCGCCCACGAGCGGGGCCACCCAGAACAGCCAGACCTGGCCGCTGACGCCGCCCCAGTCGTTCGAGAAGACCGCCGCGACGGTGGAGCGCACCGGGTTCAGGCCGGCGCCCGTCACCGGGTAGGCGACGACGCTCAGCACGGCGAGGCCGAGGCCGCCGGCCGCGGCCATGGCGGCGCGGTTCTTCGTGCCGACGGCCAGGGCGATGCCGGCCAGGGCCGCCGACGCGACGAGCTCGACCATGCCCGCCTGGAGCATGGTGAACGTCGCGCCCCCCTGGGAGAGCGTGTACAGGGGGGAGAAGTCGCCCCAGCCGTTGGCGCCCTGGGCGTACAGCGCTTGGTTGTCCTCCCGGCCGAGGAGCTCGAAGAGCTTGTCCGGGAGCGTCGCCAGGAGCAGGGCGCCCGCCGCGAACCCGCCGACGAGCTGGGCGAGCCAGTACAGCGGGACCTCGGCCCAGCGCACCCGGCCGGCGATGGCCTGGGCGAGCGTGATCGCGGGGTTGAACCAGCCGCCGGACACGTGGCCGACGGCGATCAGCGCCGCCGCGTACGCGAAGCCGCCGGTCAGCGCGACGCCGATGGCGCCCGACTGGTTGAGGAAGCTGTACACGCCGATGCTCAGCACGCCGAGCACGAGGACGAAGGTGCCGAACGCCTCGGCGAGCACGCGGGAAAGAGTGCCGGAGCCGGAGGTCTCGGTGGGGGCGTCGAGCGCGCCGTCGGGCACGGCGTACGCGTTGGCCATGAGAGATGATCCTTTCGGGTGGCGCACGCGGGTGCGTGCCGGGTCTCGGGAGCATCCTGCCAGTAATCACCTGAACACGACCTGAATGCGGAGAGTTCGGGCCCGGAACTTTGCCCTGGTCACGACTTCGCGAAGATTTTCGCGCGGGCACTGGGCATGGCCACGGGTTCGATGCAAGAGTGGGCCCCATGACTGAACCCGTGAACGTCACCGTCACCGGAGCCGCTGGCCAGATCGGGTACGCGCTCCTGTTCCGCATCGCCGCGGGAGAGATGCTCGGCGCGGACGTACCGGTCCGGCTCCGCCTCCTCGAGATCCCCGCCGCGGTCAAGGCGGCCGAGGGAACGGCGATGGAACTGGACGACTGCGCCTTCGGCACACTGGCCGGCGTCGACATCTTCGACGACCCGGTCAAGGCGTTCGAGGGCGCGAACGTCGCCCTCCTGGTCGGGGCCAGGCCACGGGGCGCCGGCATGGAACGGGCCGACCTGCTCGAGGCGAACGGCGGGATCTTCGGGCCCCAGGGCAGGGCGATCAACGACGGCGCGGCGCCGGACGTCAAGGTGCTCGTCGTCGGCAACCCCGCGAACACGAACGCCCTCATCGCGTCGGCACACGCCCCGGACGTTCCGCCGGAGCGGTTCACCGCGATGACCAGGCTGGACCACAACCGTGCGCTTTCGCAGGTGGCGGCACGGACCGGGACGCCGGTGAGCCGGATCAGCGGGCTGACGATCTGGGGCAACCACTCCGCGACGCAGTACCCCGACCTGTTCCAGGCCACGGTGGGGGACATCCCGGGCGCGGACGTGGCGGCGGACCGCGAGTGGCTGACCGAGACGTTCATCCCGACGGTCGCCAAGCGCGGCGCGGCGATCATCGAGGCCCGCGGGGCGTCGTCGGCGGCGTCGGCGGCGAACGCGGCGATCGAGCACGTGCGCGACTGGACGCGCGGTACCCGCGAGGGCGACTGGACCAGCGCGGGCGTGTACAGCCACGGCGAGTACGGCGTGCCGGAGGGCCTGGTGTCCTCGTTCCCGGTGACGTCGGCCGGAGGGGACTGGCAGATCGTGGAGGGTCTGGAGATCGACCCGTTCTCCCGCGAGCGGATCGACGCGTCCGTGGCCGAGCTGTCGGCCGAGCGAGACGCCGTGCGTGCCCTGGGCCTGATCTGACGATCGGGCCCGGGAGGGCCGGGTGTGAGGCTGCTTACGCGATGCCTCGATCCAGGTTTCGGCACGGTATCTTGACATCAAGAAATCGTCTGCCAACTGATCCAGGAGCCTGTTCTGCCCATGGCCAAGATCATCTACACCCATACGGACGAGGCGCCGATGCTGGCGACCTACTCCTTCCTCCCGATCGTCTCGGCTTACGCGGCCAAGGCGGGCGTGGACGTCGAGACCCGCGACATCTCGCTGGCCGGCCGCATCGTCGCGCAGTTCCCGGAGCGTCTCACCCCGGAGCAGGCCCAGCCGGACGCGCTGGCGGAGCTCGGCGAGCTGGCGACGCGGCCGGACGCCAACATCATCAAGCTGCCCAACATCTCCGCGTCGGTGCCGCAGCTCAAGGCCGCGATCGCCGAGCTCCAGGGCAAGGGCTACGACCTGCCCGACTACCCCGAGGAGCCCGCCACCGACGAGGAGCGCGAGACCCGCGCCCGCTACGACAAGGTCAAGGGCTCGGCCGTCAACCCCGTGCTGCGCGAGGGCAACTCGGACCGCCGCGCCCCGGCGTCCGTCAAGAACTACGCCAAGGCGCACCCCCACCGCATGGGCGCGTGGACCGGCGACTCGAAGACCGCCGTCGCGACCATGGGCCACGACGACTTCTTCTCCAACGAGAAGTCCGTGATCCTGCCCGCCGCCGACACGCTGCGGATCGAGCACGTCGCCGCCGACGGAGAGGTCACGGTCCTCAAGGACGGCCTGAAGGTCGACGCCGGTGAGGTCCTCGACGGCACCTTCATGTCCGCCGCGGCCCTGGACGCCTTCCTCGTAGACGTCATCGCGCGGGCCAAGGAGCAGGGTGTGCTCTTCTCCGTGCACCTCAAGGCCACGATGATGAAGGTCTCCGACCCGATCATCTTCGGCCACGTCGTCAAGGCGTTCTTCGGCGACGTCTTCGCGAAGTACGGATCCGACCTGGCCGCCGCCGGGCTGTCCGCCAACGACGGCCTCGGCTCGATCTTCGCCGGGCTCGAGAGCCTGCCGAACGGCGCCGAGATCCGCGCCGCGTTCGACGCCGCGCTCCGCGAGGGCCCGGAGCTCGCCATGGTGAACTCCGACAAGGGCATCACGAACCTGCACGTCCCGTCCGACGTCATCGTCGACGCGTCGATGCCGGCCATGATCCGTGGCGGCGGCCACATGTGGGGCCCTGACGGCAACGAGGCCGACGCGCTCGCCGTCATCCCCGACTCGTCGTACGCCGGTGTCTACCAGGCCGTGATCGACGACTGCAAGGCCAACGGCGCGCTCGACCCGGCCACGATGGGCTCCGTCCCCAACGTGGGCCTCATGGCCAAGAAGGCCGAGGAGTACGGCTCGCACGACAAGACGTTCGAGATCCCGTCCGACGGCGTCGTGCGCATCGTCGACGGCGCCGGCGAGACCGTCATGGAGCACGCCGTCGCCGCCGGCGACATCTGGCGGGCCTGCCAGACCAAGGACGTCGCCATCCGCGACTGGGTCAAGCTGGCCGTCACCCGGGCCCGCGCCACCGGGGCGCCGGCCGTGTTCTGGCTCGACGAGACCCGCGCCCACGACGCCCGCCTCATCGAGAAGGTCCGTGAGTACCTCGACGACGGCTCCGCCGGCGAGCTCGGCGGGCTGACCCTCGAGATCATGGCGCCCGCCGACGCCACGAAGTACTCGCTCGAGCGCATCCGCAAGGGCGAGGACACCATCTCGGTCACCGGCAACGTGCTCCGGGACTACAACACCGACCTGTTCCCGATCCTCGAGGTCGGCACGTCGGCGAAGATGCTCTCGATCGTGCCGCTCATGAACGGCGGCGGTCTTTTCGAGACGGGCGCCGGCGGCTCCGCGCCGAAGCACGTGCAGCAGCTCGTCGAGGAGGACTACCTGCGCTGGGACTCGCTGGGTGAGTTCTTCGCGCTGGCGGCGTCCTTCGAGCACCTGGCGAAGTTCACCGGCAACGCCCGTGCCCAGGTCCTCGCCGACACGCTCGACGCGGCCACCGGGACGTTCCTCAACGAGGACCGGTCCCCCGGCCGCAAGCTCGGCACCATCGACAACCGCGGCTCGCACTTCTACCTCGCCCTGTACTGGGCGCGTGAGCTCGCCGCGCAGACCGCGGACGCCGAACTCGCCGCCGCCTTCGCGCCCCTGGCCGAGAAGCTGGGCGCCGAGGAGGAGTCGATCGTCGCCGAACTGATCGCCGTCCAGGGCAAGCCCGCCGACATCGGCGGCTACTACCAGCCGGACGACGAGAAGGCGAGCGCCGTGATGCGCCCGAGCGCGATCTTCAACGAGGCGCTCGCGTCGCTCTGACCGCTCGGTCGCCGGGTACGACGGCGGTCGTGGTGACGTTCCGTACGGAAGGCCACCACGACCGCCGTCGTCGTCAGTAGCCCAGGCCCACCCAGTGGCTCGCGGTCGCGGGGTCGTCGAGCGAGCGGAGCAGGTAGTCGGCGACGTCGGCCCGGCCGATCTGGATGCCGCCCGGGACGAACGCGTCGACGGCGTGCCGGTACCTGCCGGTGCGGGGCCGGTCGAGCAGGCGCGGCGGCCGGACCAGCGTCCAGTCGAGGCCGCTGGCGCGCACCACCTCCTCCATGGCGCGGGTGTCCGCGAACGAGTGCCGCAGGACGCGCTGCAGGATCGGCTTGGCGATCGTCCTGGTGACGAACCCGTCGCCCGGGCCATGGAAGGCGCCGCTGGCGCTCACGACGGCGAGACGGCGGACGCCGGCGTCGTGCATGGCGTCGACGAGGGCGGCGGCACCCCGTCGGCACACCTCGCTCGGCCCGGAGTCGCGCGGCCCGAGTGCCGACACCACGGCATCGGCACCCTTGACGACGGGAGCGAGCGCCCCGGCGTCGAGCACGTCGGTGCGGACGGTGGCGAGGCGCTCGTGCGGGTCGAACGGGAACGCCGACGACTCGCGGCCGACCGCCGTGACCGTGTGCCCGGCGTCGAGGGCCTGCTGTACGACGGCGCTGCCGGTCCGGCCGCTCGCACCGATGACGGTGACCTGCATGGGTCCTCCTCGGAGGTGGGTGAGTACTTACTCACCCCTACGATGGGTGAGTGATCACTCACCTGTCAAGCACGCGTGACCGGATTCTCGACGCGGCCGCCTCCGTCATGCGCGAGCAGGGCATCGCGCGGGCTACCACGAAGCAGATCGCCGCGGCCGCGGGCTGCTCCGAGGCGCTGCTGTACAAGCACTTCCGCGCCAAGGTGGACCTGTTCGTCGCGGTGCTGCAGGAGCGCACGCCAGGGGAACTGGCCGCGTTCCTCGTCGGGCTCCGCGACGCCGCGGGGAAGCGGAGCGTGGAGGAGAATCTCGTCCAGGTCGCGCAGCGTGCGCTCGCCTTCTACCGCGAGTCCTTCCTGATGGCGGTCTCGATCTTCTTCGAACGGGAAGCGTTCGAGGCGTACCGCGCCGCTCTCCTGGAGCGGGGGGCTGGCCCGCAGATGGTGAACCGCTGGCTCGCGGACTACCTGCGGGCCGAGCAGGAGCTGGGGCGGGTGCGTGCCGATGCCGCCCCCGACGCCGCCGCGTCACTGCTCTTCGGGGCGTGCATGCAGCACGCGTTCCTCGGGCAGTTCGTCGAGCAGCCCGAGGCCGTGGGGCACGCGCGGTCGCTGGTGCGCATGCTCCTGCCGGGGCTGGTGGCCGAGGGGGACGGCTGAAGTGGCTGGCTGCTGATGGTGGCTGGCTGCTGATGGTGGCGGGCGGGGTCCGGGCTCAGCTCGTCGCCTCCAGGGTCGTGCGGAGGGCCGGGATGTCCGCGCCGGCGTCGGACAGCGCCCGAGCGCCCGGGGCACGGCCGTCGCGCAGGACGCCGAGCAGGAGGTGCCTGTCGGCGATGTCCTTGCTCTTCAGGCGTACGGCCTCGCGCAGCGCGAGCTCCAGGGACTTCTTGGCGTCCCGGGTGAACGGGATGTGACCCTTGGGACCGCGCCGCCGGGCGGCGGCGTCGAACGCGCCGTCGCCGAAGGTGGCGTCGGCGCTCTCCCGGACCGCGTCGAGATCGATGCCGAGCGAGGCGAGGGCCTCGCGGTCGAGCCCGCCGTCGCCGGCGATCTGGCGGCGCACGGCCGACGCGACCGTGTCCGGGGCGACGCCGGTCGAGTCCAGCGCGCGGGCCGCGGGGCCGCCGGCCTCGGCGAGCGCGACGACGACATGGCGGGTGTCGATGGCGGGGGAGTGCAGGCCGCGCGCCACGATCTGCGCGTCGGTGACGACGGCGCGCGCGTCTCGGGTGAATCGTTCGAACATGTCGGGGCCTCCTGGTGACGGGTCGACGGTCGGTCGGGTGGTCGGGTGGTCGGGTGGTCGGGTGGTCGGGTGAGCGGGGCTACGGGCGTCGGTGCTTCTTGTGGACCGCCTGGCGGCTGACGCCGAGCGCGTCGGCGATCTCCTGCCACGACCAGCCGAGGTCGCGGGCGCGCTCGACCTGGAGCGTCTCGAGGCGGTCGGCCAGCTCGCGCAGGGATCGCACGGCGCGCAGGCCCGCACGGGGGTCGTCGCCGGTGGCGCTGCTGACCAGGGTGGGATTCATGTGTCAACTATGGTTGACGACAGGCGAATCTGTCAATCCGGGTTGACACAACAGTCGCCACCGCGGTCGCTCTTGCCGTTCTGGGTCGGGGATCCTTTCTCGGTGGCGATCTGTGGATGAAGGGCTTTATCCACAGATTCTGTGCTCGGGTGGTCGCTGGGTCGTGGCGAATATAGGATCGAACATGTTCGAGAGAGGTCGGCACCGGGCACTCAGGGGGTGAGCACGATGGGCGGGGTGACGTTGCACGACGGCGGTTCGGCGCGCCTGGAGGTCGTGCTGCCCGAGGCGCCATGGGCGGGTTCGGGCGTCCTGGACGGCACGCGGGCGGGGCATGGCGATGCCGTGGACGACGCCGTGGCGGACGTGCTCATGGCGCAGACGCGCTCCAGCCGGCCCGGGCCGTGGCTGGCGGGTGTGCTGGAGTCCCTGGCCGCGCCTGCCGCCGGTGCCACTGGCGCGGCGGACGGCGGGCCGGTGCCCGCCAGGACCGCAGACGGCATGCGGGCTGCGGGCGTGATGGGCCGGCTGGATGCGGTGGAGCTGGCCGGGGTGGTCGCCGCGACGGAGCGGCTGGCGTCGTGGGCGCGGAGCCTGCAGGCACGGGCCGCCGCTGCCCTGGTCGAGGTCCAGGGCGGGATTCTCGGGGTGGATCAGGCCGCGACCGTGATCAAGGACCGCCTGCACGTGACCGCACGCGAGGGCAGCGTGATCGTCAACCGCGCGGATCGGTGCACCCGTTTCCCCGACGTCCTGGATGCCCTGGCAGCGGGCCGGATCGATACGCGTAAGGCCGACACCCTGCTGGGTGCGGGCGCCGAACTGACCGACGACGAGCGCGCCGCCGCGATCGAGGTCCTGCTGCCCGAGGCGCCCACCCGTACCTGGAAGTGGCTGTCCGACCAGCTCAACGCCCTGGCCAACCGGCTGCACGGCGACGCCGAGGAACTCACCCACGCGGCCGACCAGCGCAACGTCTGGCTCGAGACTGCCGGGCCCGGCATGTCGCTGCTGTCCGCCCTGCTACCGGCCAAGGACGGCGCGCGCGTGTTCAATGCCGTGCAGGCCGGCGCGCAGGCCCTGCTGAACGTCCCCGGCCAGACCCGTCGGCGCGGCCAGGCCCGCGCCGACGCGCTCACCTCCCTGGTCACCGGACGCATGGTGCCCCACCTCATCGAGGAAGGCGCCGGCGAAGACGTCGCCAGTGAGGGGACCATCGGCCACGGGATCGTCGGTGAGGGAGTCGACCGCGGGCCGGTCCAGGGCCGGCCGGTCGGCAGCGTGCCCGGCGGTCTGCGCGTCCCGGTCACCGAGCCGGGCGTCCTGGTCCCGCCGGTACGGGAGACGGACCTGGTGCCCGTCCCCGACGAGAACGACGGCGTGCTCTCCACAGCACCGATAACCAGCACACCCACCACACACGCCGCGCCCGACGGGGTGGAGGCAGGCGTGGTCGTGCGCGGCATCGAGGTGCCCGCCACCGTCAACGTCACCATTCCCGCCAGCGTGCTGGCCGACCCGGGCGACGACACGCCGGGGATCCTGGACCTGCTCGGCCCCGTCCCCGCGAATGTGGCCCGCGAGATCGCCGGCGAGGGCATCTGGTACCGCCTGGTCACCGACCCGGTCACCGGCATCCTCACCGACTACTCCACCACCACCTACCAACCCCCACCCCGCCTCCGCCGAGCCGTCCAGGCCCGCGACCGCACGTGCGCCCACGAAGGCTGCGACCGCCCCGCCGCGCGCTGCGACCTGGACCACATCGACCCCTACAACAAAGAGCGCCCCACCCTTCCCGGCGAGCCCGGACAGACCCGCGCGAACAACCTGCACGCCCTGTGCCGCCGCCACCACAACATCAAGACCCACGCCGACTGGCACGTCGAACGCGATCCGGTCACCGGCCTCGAGACCTGGACCAGCCCCACCGGCCACACCCAGGTCTACCGACCCGACCCCACCGACCCAGCCATCGGCTACAGCATCGTCAACAGCATCACCACCGACGACGACACCGCCGCCAGTTCCAACACCGCCAGTTCCAACACCGCCGGGACCAACACCGCCAGTTCCAACACCGCCGAACCAGGCGGCCTCCCGACAACCGGCCTCACGCTCGCGCGCCCGCCCAGGAAGCCGGCGGTTCCTGTGGGTCCGCTGCCGTCCACCGACTCCTCGAAGCCGTCGCCCGAGGGGCCGCCGTTCTGATCCTTGAGGTGGCCGTCGGCCGACCGAGGCGGCCGGCCTGCCCTGCGAAAAAAGAGGAGGGGGATGTCAGTGTGTCCACGTAGCGTGAGCGGTGATGGTCCAGGCAACGATTTCCCCTCCGCAGCGCGCCACCGAGTCTCGGGACGAGCGCGTGGCTGACGACCCCTCGCGCACGCTCGACCTGCGGCGACTGCGCGGTCCCGTCGCGGTCGCCGCGCTGCTCGCGCTCGTGGTGGCGGTCACCGCGCAGGCGTACGGCGCCGTGGTCGCCGGACGGCTGGCGGAGGGCGCGACGCTCGCGGGCGTCGTCCTCCTGGCGGCGTGCCTCGTCGGCGGCGCCCTCCTGGACAGCGCCGGCCAGGTGGCGTGGGCCGGGGTCTCGGACCGGGCCGAGGGCCGGCTGCGCGGGGACCTGCTGCGCGCGGCCATGCACCAGCCGCTGGAGACGCTCAACGAGCAGGCGGTCGGCGAGATCCTGGACCGCGTCGACGATGACACCCATGCCGTCGGACAGCTCGTGCGGCGACAGATGTGGGGGGCCGCGCGCTCCGTCGTCGGCTGCGTGCCCATGTGGATCATCGCGGGCCTGCAGTGGTGGCCGGCCTGGCTCCTGTTCCCGGTCCTGGTCGCGCTGACCTGGCTGCTCATCCGCGGACTGCTGGGCCGGATCGTGAAGCTCAAGGTCGTGGAGGAGATGGCCTGGACGGACCACGCCGCGGCCTTCGAGGAGGCGGTCGCCGCCCGGGACGACCTGCGCACGAGCCTGGGCCGCGCGTTCGCGATCCGGCGGCTCGCCGGCCTGTCGGCCGAGGTGCATCGCCGGCTCAAGGCCGTGGTCGAGGTCGAGTCGAGGATGCTGCGGCGCGCCGGCGTCGCCCTGCACGCCATGCTGGCGGGCGTCGCGGTGGTCGGTGTGGCCCTCGCCGCCAACGGAGACCTGGGAGTCGCGCGGCTGGTCACGCTGTTCCTCGTCACCGCGGGATTCGTGGCGCAGACCGATCAGCTGATCCATCACCTCCCGGACATCCAGGAAGGGCTGGGCGCGGTCACGAGGATCAGGCAGATGCTCGGCCTCGCGCCGGAACCCGTGGGCGGCGAGCCGGTCCCGGAGCCGCCCCTGGACCTGGAGCTCCGCGACCTGCATTTCTCCTACAGCGAGGGGACGTTCGCGCTGCAGGGCGTGGACCTCGCGGTGCCCGCGGGCGAGACGGTCGCACTGGTGGGGCGCACCGGATCGGGGAAGTCCACCCTGGCGAGCCTGCTGTCCCGGGCCGTCGAGCCGCCGCGCGGTGCGGTGTTCCTGGGCGGCGTGGACGTGCGGGACCTCGATCTGCAGGAGCTGCGTGCGTCGGTCGGCGTGGTGACCCAGCGGACCGAGATCCTGGCCGGGACGCTCGCCGAGAACATCGCGCTGTTCGCCGACGTGCCACGGGAGCAGATCGAGGCCGCCGTCGCCGAGCTCGGGCTGGCCGAGTGGGTCGACGGGCTTCCCGACGGGCTGGACACCCTGCTCGGGCCGGGCGGTACCCGGCTGTCCGCGGGGGAGGAGCAGCTCGTCGCGTTCGCGCGGCTGCTCGTCCGCCACGTGCAGGTGGTCGTGCTCGACGAGGCGACCGCGCGCATGGACCCGCTGACCGAGGCCCGCGTCGTGGCCGCCGCGGACCGGCTGCTCACCGGGCGCACGGGCGTCCTGATCGCGCACCGCCTCACCACCATCGAGCGGGCAGGGCATGTGGCCGTCCTCGACCACGGAAGGGTCGTGCAGCAGGGACGGCGGGCCGAGCTCGCCACGGCGGCCGGCCCGTTCCGTGACCTGCTCGAAGCGAGCGCCTCGCACGCCGCCGAGGACGGCCTGCTGGAGGAAGGGCCCGGCGAGGACGAGCCCGGCGCGGTCGCGACCCAGGCGGTCGCGGCAGAGGTGGTGGCGACGGAGGCGAGCACGCCGGCCTCTGGCGTCGTCGCGGAGAGCGTCGCGCCGTCGGGTGCCACGGATCCGGACGACATCCCCCCGGTCCGCGGGGCGGAGCTGGCCGCGGCCGGAGCGGCCGCGTCGCCGTCGGGCGACGGAGTCAGGATCGCAGGCGCCGGGACCGGAGCCGCCGAGACCGGGGCCGTCGGCACCAAGCGGCGCCGCGGTGCCCCGCCTCGGATCGACGACCCGGGCGACGGGCCCAGCCTGGCACGCTCCGTCGTGCACGCCGTCTTCGTCCGTCCCGCCTGGGGCGTGTTCGGTGTCCTGCTGTTCCTGACGTTCAGCATGATCAACGCCGCGGGAGTGCTCACCACGTTCCTGTGGGGCCGCATCGTGGAGGGGATCGACTCGGGCGGCGGCATCCCGCTGGCCGAGTTCATCGGGCTGCCCATCCTGTTGATCGCGTCGCCGATCCTGCTCGCCCACGCCATCTACGTGTACCCGAAGTGGTGGATCGACATCCTGCTCCGGGTCCGGATGTCGGTGATGGCCGGGCAGACCACACAGCGGCGCCTGCCCGCCACGCCGCCCGGCGAGATCGTCGCCCGTGCGATGGACGCCGATCGCTTCGTGAACTACACGGACCGCTGGATCGACTTCGTCAACGGCCTCGTCGTCGTCACGGTCGCGACGCTGATCGGCCGCTCCTGGCTGGTCGGCGCGGTGCTGCTGAGCGTCATGGTGATCTCGGCCGCGGCCTCGGCGATCGGCCGCCCGATCGCCGGGCGCTCCGCGACCAAGTCCTCGGCGGCCCGGGCCCGGTTCGGCCGGGCGCTGGTCTCCGCGCTCGACTCGGCACGAACCGTCAAGCTCGCCGCCCGGACCCCGGAGGTGCACGCGCACCTCCGCCAGGTCGACGGCGGGCGCGTCGAGGCGGCCGTCTTCGAGCACCGCGTCCAGGCGGTGCTCGAGGGGGTCCCCGGCGTCGTGCTGCAGAGTGGTGTCGTCGTCGCGTGGGCCCTGCTCCTGCAGGGCACCTGGGGCCTGGCCACCACGCTCATGGTGGCGGGCGCGGTCGCCGGCTTCGGCTGGTTCGGCATGGTCGCCGGCATGGTGATCACCGAGGCGCCGGGCACGCGCAACTGGCAGAAGGCGACGAGCCGGTTCGCCGGCGGCGTCGACCTGGTCGACCAGCCCGAGGGCGTCGACCTGCCCACCGGGACCGCGCCGGAGCCGGCACCCGGGCCGCGCGAGCCCCTGGACCACCTCGAGCTGCGGCGTCTCACCGCCGTGCACGACGACGGGACCATCGGCGTGTCCGACGTCGACCTCACCGTGCGCCGCGGCGAGCTCGTCCTGCTGCTCGGCCAGGTCGGCTCGGGGAAGTCGAGCCTGCTCTCGTCCCTGGCCGGACTCATGGAGCACACCGGCGAGATCCGCTGGAACGACACCGAGGTGACCGACGCCCAGACCTTCCTGCGGCCCGGCCAGGTCGCGTACGTCGCGCAGATCCCGCGCGTGCTGTCGGGCACGTTCGCCGAGAACGTGCGCCTGGATCACGAGCGGGAGCTCGACGGCCCGGTCGAGGCGGCCCGGCTTGCCCCGGACATCGCCGACGCCGGCGGCCCCCACTCCCTGGTGGGACACCGCGGCGTGCGGCTGTCGGGCGGCCAGGTCCAGCGTCTCGCGCTGGCCCGCGCCCTCGCGGCCGACGCAGAGCTGCTGCTCGCCGACGACGTGTCGTCCGCCCTGGACGCCGCGACAGAGATCGAGCTGTGGGCGGCGCTGCGCGAGCGGGGCACCACGGTGATCGGGGCGACGTCGAAGCGGGCGGCTCTGGCCCGGGCCGATCGGGTCGTGGTCCTCGACGAGGGCGAGGTCGTCGCGGTCGGCCCGTGGCGCGACCTGGCACCGAAGTGGTCCCACCTGGCCGGCTGAGGCGATCCGCCGTCGTACCGTTGCGGCGTGGACATCAGCTTTCGGGACGCACGCCGTGACGATCTTCCGCGGATCGTCGAACTGATCGCCGACGACGCCGTGGCCGCGCGGCGGACCGGCGCGTTCGGCGCGGCGCACGTGCGCGGGTTCGAGGCGATCCAGGCGAGTCCGGACAACGACCTGGTGGTCGTCGAGCTGCCCGCCACGGACCTTCCCGGCGAGATGCGGGACGGCACGCCGTTCGTCGTCGTCGGCTGCATGCAGCTCACCTACATCCCGGGCATCTCCCGCAACGGCGTAGGCCGCCTCCTCGTCGAGGCGGTCCGCGTCGACGCCGCGCTCCGCGGTCAGGGCATCGGCAGCCTCCTCATGGAGCACGCCCATGAGCGCGGCCGCGCCCGCGGCTGCGTCCTCGCCCAGCTCACCAGCGACAAGCGGCGCCCGGAGGCCCATCGCTTCTACCGTTCCCTCGGCTACGAGCAGTCCCACGAGGGCTTCAAGCTGCCCTTGGATCGCTCCCGGCCCTGCTGAACGGGAATCAGCTGCGCGCGACCGGTCAGCGGTCGACTGGCAGGTGTTGCTGCAATATTCTGCAAGCGTTACAGTCGGCAACGCCCCAGCCTGATGCGTGGGATCCCCCGAGGACGACGAAGGAGTCTCCATGCCCGCCGTACCCCCTGTCCGCCCGCCCCGTCCGGGGCGCGACGGCGGACCGTTGCCGACGCGCCTGTCCCGCTTGACCGGGCGCGTAGCGAACCGCGGCACCGTGCGACGCCCGGCAGCGCTCGTCGCCGTCGGCTCGCTCGTCGCCGCGGGTCTCGCCACCGCCTCCACAACCACCGCCACCGCCGAAGCCGCCGACGCCGAGTCCGCCACGCTCGTCGGCGACCTCCAGACCGCCCTCGGCTGCCCCGGCAACTGGGACCCCACGTGCGAGGCCACCACCCTCACACCGGCGGGCGACGGCACGTTCGCCGCCGAGTTCGAGCTCCCCGCCGGCGCCTACGAGTACAAGGTCGCCCTCAACGGCTCCTGGGACGAGTCCTACGGTCGCGACGGCGGCGACGCCAACGCGCCCCTCCACCTGGAGGGTGCGACGACGGTCCGCGTCACCTACGACGACGCCAGCCACCGCATCGCCGTCACCCCGCTGGACCTCGCGGGCGGCTACACCGAGGCCGACGACGCCCTCGTGACACCGCCGGTCCGCCAGCCCGGCTCCGACGAGCGCTTCTACTTCGTCATGACGGACCGCTTCGCCAACGGAGACCCGTCCAACGACGACGGCGGCCTCGACGGCGGCCCGCTCGAGACCGGCTTCGACCCCACGAACAAGGGCTTCTACCAGGGCGGCGACCTCGCCGGCCTGGCGCAGAACCTCGACTACATCGAGGGCCTGGGCACCACCGCGATCTGGCTCACCCCCAGCTTCCTCAACCGTCCCGTGCAGGGCGAGGGCGACGACGTCAGCGCCGGCTACCACGGCTACTGGATCACCGACTTCACGCGGATCGACCCGCACCTGGGCACCAACGAGGAGCTCACGGCCCTGATCGACGACGCCCACACGCGCGGCATCAAGGTCTACTTCGACATCATCACGAACCACACGGCCGACGTCGTCGACTACGCCGAGGGCACCTACGACTACGTCGACCAGGCCACCCGCCCGTACACCGACGCCGACGGCAACCCCTTCGACCCGGCCGACTTCGCCGGCACGGGCGACTTCCCGGCCCTCGACGCGGCCACGAGCTTCCCGTACACGCCGCAGCTCGCGCCCGAGGACGCCGACCTCAAGGTCCCGGCCTGGCTCAACGACCCGACGCTCTACCACAACCGGGGCAACTCGACGTGGGAGGGCGAGTCGGTCACCTACGGCGACTTCTCCGGCCTCGACGACCTCATGACCGAGCACCCGACCGTGGTGGACGGCATGGAGGAGATCTACAAGGCCTGGATCGACCTCGGCATCGACGGGTTCCGCATCGACACCGCGAAGCACGTGAACTTCGAGTTCTGGGAGGAGTGGTCGACCGAGATCGAGCAGTACGCCCACGCCCAGGGCAAGGACGAGTTCTTCACGTTCGGCGAGGTGTTCGACGCCGACGCCGCCAAGACCTCGCCCTACGTGCGCGACACCGACATGTCCTCGGTGCTGGACTTCGCGTTCCAGTCCGCGGCAACCAGCTTCGCGAGCGGCAACAGCGCCAAGCGACTCGTCGGCCACTTCGCGAGCGACGACCGCTACACCACGCCGGACTCCTCGGCCACGGCGCTGCCGACGTTCCTCGGGAACCACGACATGGGCCGCGTCGGCTACATGCTCGCCGGTACCGACAACCCGCTGGAGCGCGACGAGCTCGCCCACGAGCTGATGTACCTGACGCGCGGCCAGCCCGTCGTCTACTACGGAGACGAGCAGGGCTTCGCGGGCACGGGCGGCGACAAGGACGCCCGCCAGACCCTCTTCGCGACCCAGGTGGACGAGTACGCGAACCAGCCCCTCGTCACGGGCGAGCAGGCCGGGAGCCAGGACCGGTACGACACGGACGCGCCGCTGTACGAGCACATCGCGGCCCTGGCCGCGCTCCGGGAGGAGCACCCGGCTCTCGCCACGGGCGCGCAGATCGAGCGCTTCGCCGAGGACGGCGCGGGCATCTACGCGTTCTCCCGCGTGGATCGCACCGAGAAGGTCGAGCACCTGGTCGCGCTGAACAACGCGGCCCAGGAGGCCACGGCGTCGTTCACCACCCTGACCCCCGGCGCCTCGTACGGCGTGCTGTACGACGACGACGCGGGCGTGCAGCCGGTCTCCGCCGACGCGAACGGCGAGGTCGCCCTCACCGTCCCGGCCCGCTCCGCCGTCGTCCTCGTCGCCGACCGGCAGGTCGACGCGGACACGGCGGGCACGATCGCCGTCGCGCCCGGGGACGCCCGCCGCGCCGGCGCCGCCGTGGCGGGCACTGCCCCGGTCGCGGCCGTCGTCGACGACGCCTGGGCCGAGACATCCTTCGCGTGGCGTGCGGTCGGCACCGACGAGTGGCACGCGCTCGGCACCGCCGAGGACACGGACCCGCGCGTCTTCCACGACGTCTCGGACCTGCCCGAGGGCACGCTCGTCGAGTACCGCGCCGTGACGCGGGACGCCGACGGCGACCGCGCCGCGGCATCGTCGTACGGGTCCGTGGGCGTCGACGTCAGCGGCGTGGTGGACGACGAGGGCCCCGGCGACCCGTACGACATGGTCACCGTGCCCGGCAGCCATAACTCGGAGATGGGCTGCGCCGGCGACTGGACGCCCGACTGCGAGGCCGCGCGCCTCACCCTCCAGGAGGACGGCACGTACGCGGGCACCTTCGAGATCCCGGCCGGCAGCTACGAGTTCAAGATCGCCGTGAACGGCTCCTGGGCCGAGAACTACGGCGCCGACGGCGAGCGCGACGGCGCCAACATCCCGTACAGCACGGGCGGCGGCGCGGTGAGGTTCACCTGGGATCCGGTCACGAAGGTCCCCGCCGTCGATCCCGGCGAGCCGGGCACGCCCGGCGAGGGCCAGATGGCCGCGCACTGGGTCCGTGAGGGCCTCGTGCTGGTGCCCTCCGAGGGCTTCGGCCAGGGCGACGACTGGCGTCTGATCGCCGGGGACGGCGACGCCGCGCCGTCGTACACCATGAGCCCGGGTGACCTGCCGGCGGACGTCGCCGAGGACGTCCCGCACCTGGCCGGGTACCAGGCGCTCGAGATCGAGGGCATGGACCCCGGCGCCGCGGCCGCGGCCCTGCGGGGCGCCCTGCGCGTCGAGCGGTACGACGCCGGCGGCGACACCCCCGGGGAACCCACCGCCGTCACCGGCGTGCAGCTCCCGGGCGTGCTCGACGACCTGTTCGCCACGGACCGGGAGCTCGGCGCGGTGGTCCACCCCAACCGCAAGTGGGCCTCGTTCGCCCTGTGGGCGCCGACGGCGCGCGACGTCGACCTGCTGGTCTGGCCCCGGGGCCGCGACCTCGCCGCCGAGCCCGACCGCTTCGACACCGAGCGGCGCAGCGACGGCGCGTGGACGCTCGACGGCAAGCGCACCGCCAAGCGCTATCCCTGGTACGGGGCGCGCTACCGGTACGCGGTCGAGGTGTACGTGCCGGAGACCGGCCAGGTCGAGACGAACGTCGTGACCGACCCGTACTCGCTCGGGCTGACGCTCGACTCGACGCACTCGGTGGTCGTGTCGCTGGACGACAAGCGGTACCAGCCGCGCCGGTGGCGCACGACGCCCGCGCCCGTGGTGGAGCGCCCGGTCGACCAGACGATCTACGAACTGCACGTGCGGGACTTCTCGATCGCCGACGAGACCGTGCCGGAGCGCCTGCGCGGCACCTACGGGGCGTTCGAGGTGAAGGACTCGGACGGCATGACCCACCTGCGCGAGCTGGCCGACGCCGGGATCACCGGCGTGCACCTGCTCCCGACGTTCGACATCGCCACGATCCCGGAGGACCGGGACGCGCAGGCGACGACGGGCGACCTGTCGGGCTTCGCGCCGGACGGCGAGGAGCAGCAGGCGGCGGTCGCGGAGATCTCGGCCGACGACGGCTTCAACTGGGGCTACGACCCGTACCATTTCACGACGCCCGAGGGGTCGTACGCGCGCCGGGCCGACGGGGGAGCGCGGATCGCGGAGTTCCGCGGCATGGTCGGGGCGCTGCACGACGCCGGGCTCCAGGTGATCCTGGACCAGGTGTTCAACCACACCTCGGCGTCGGGACAGGCGGACAAGTCCGTGCTGGACCGCGTGGTGCCGGGCTACTACCACCGGCAGAACCCGGTGTCGGGTGACGTCGAGACCTCCACCTGCTGCCAGAACCTCGCCACGGAGCACGCGATGGGCCAGAAGCTCATGGTCGACTCCGTGGTGACCTGGGCCCGCGACTACCGCGTGGACGGTTTCCGGTTCGACCTCATGGGGCACCACTCGAAGGAGAACATGCTCGCGGTCCGTGCGGCGCTGGATGCCCTCACGGTGGAGGACGACGGCGTGGACGGGTCGGCCGTGTACCTGTACGGCGAGGGCTGGGACTTCGGCGAGGTCGCCGGCGGCGCCCGCTTCGAGCAGGCCACGCAGGGCAACCTCGGCGGAACGGGTATCGGGACGTTCAGCGACCGGCTGCGCGACGCGATGCACGGCGGCTCACCGGTCGACGGGTCGTCGCTCTTCCAGCAGGGCGTCGGGACCGGCCTGTTCACCGACCCGAACGGGCGTGACGCGCGGCTGGGCGACGCCGGTTCCGTGAACGACGGCGGGGCCGACGAGGCCGACGACCTCGCGCACCAGATGGACCTGGTGAAGCTGGGGCTCGCGGGCAACCTGCGCGACTACGAGCTCATCACGTCCGACGGCGAGGTCCGGCGCGGCGACGAGATCGACTACCGGGGCTCGCCCGCCGGCTACGCGGACTCGCCCGAGGAGGTCATCACCTACGTCGACGCGCACGACAACGAGACGCTGTTCGATCTCCTGGCGCTCAAGCTCCCGGCCGACACCCCGATGGACGAGCGCGTGCGGATGAACACCGTGAACCTGGCGACCACGGCGCTCGCGCAGACGCCCTCGTTCTGGCACGCGGGGACGGACCTGCTGCGGTCCAAGTCGCTGGACCGGAACTCGTACGACTCCGGCGACTGGTTCAACGCCATCGACTGGTCCGGGCAGGACAACGGGTTCGGCCGCGGGCTGCCGATGGCGGCCGACAACGAGGACACGTGGCCGTACCAGGCGCCGCTCCTGGCGGACCCGGGGCTCAAGCCGTCGCCGGAGGACGTCGCCCACGGCTCCGCGCAGGCCCGGGAACTGCTGGAGCTACGGGGGTCCACCGACCTGCTGCGGCTCGGCTCCGCGGACCTGATCCAGGAGAAGGTGACGTTCCCGGGGACGGCCGCGGGGGCCGGCGCGGAGGACCTGCCGGGCGTGATCGCGATGTCGATCGACGACCTGGCCGGATCGGCCGACGTCGACCCCGCCCTGGACGGCGCGCTGGTCGTGGTCAACGCGTCGCCCGACGACGCGACGGTCGAGCTGCCGGAACTGTCCGGGCGTGACTATGCGCTGTCGCCGGTCCAGGCGGACGGCGTGGACGACGTCGTGCGGCGCACCGGCTGGGACGCCGCGGCCGGGACGGCGACGGTCCCGGCGCGCACCGTGGCGGTCCTGGTGGACCCGGCGGGCTGACGACGAATGCCCTGGATGGGGAGAACTACCCATCCAGGGCATTCACCCGCGTGTGGCGTAGCGGTCGCGGCGCCGTTGTGGCAGGCTCCAGCGCGCAGCAATTCGCACATCTTCTGTGGAAACCGAGAGGAAAACATGACGTACTCCGACCCCGGGCAGCCCCCGCAGGCTTCGCCGACGCCCCAGCCCTACGGGCAGCAGCCCATGGCCGGAGCGGAGGACCCCGGCAAGACGCTCGGCATCGTCGGTCTCGTGCTGGCCTTCGTCTTCAGCCTCGCCGGCCTGATCGTGTCGATCATCGCCCGGAACAAGTCCAAGGAAGCGGGCTTCGACAACGGCTTCGCGAAGTGGGGAATCATCCTCAGCATCGTGTTCATGGTCGTGGGCATCATCTTCGGGATCATCGGCATCGTCGCCGCGTTGAGCATCGGCTCCGAGGCGATGCAGAGCCTGGACGAGATCTGCTCGGTCTACGGCCCGGGCACGCACGACGTCGGCGGTGTGGAGTACACCTGCAGCTGACGTGATCGGCCGGCGTCGCCGGGGCACGAGATGTCCCGGGCGACGCCGGCCGGCGTTTGTCAGCGGAAGACGACCGTGCGGTGGCCGTCCAGCAGCACCCGGTGCTCCGCGTGCCAGCGGACCGCCCGCGCCAGGGTGCGGCGCTCGGTGTCCTCCCCGATACGGACGAGGTCGTCGACGGTGTGCGAGTGGTCCACGCGCTCCACGTCCTGCTCGATGATGGGACCCTCGTCGAGGTCGCCCGTCACGTAGTGGCTGGTGGCGCCGATGATCTTGACGCCGCGGTCGTGCGCCTGCCGGTACGGGCCCGCGCCCTTGAACGACGGCAGGAACGAGTGGTGGATGTTGATGATCCGCCCGGCGTGGTCCCGGCACATCTCGTCGGACAGGATCTGCATGTACCGGGCCAGCACCACCAGCTCGGCGTCCGTCTCGGCGATGAGCCTCCGCAGCGCGGCCTCCGACTCCGGCTTCGTGTCCTTCGTGACAGGCACGTGGTGGAAGGGCTTGCCGTAGAACCGGGCGATGTCCTCCAGGTCGCGGTGGTTGCCCACCACGCCCACCACGTCGACCGGCAGGTGCTGCGACCGCTCCCGGTACAGCAGGTCCACCAGGCAGTGCGCGGCCTTCGACACGAGCACCAGCGTCCGCATCGGCCGTCCGGCCGCGTCCAGGTTCCACGTCATGTCGAACCGGGCCGCCAGCTCGGTGACGGCAGAGGTCAGGTCCTCGCGCGACGCCGCGGCCTCGAACTGCACCCGCATGAAGAACCGTCCCGAGTACGGGTCCCCGAACTGCTGCGACTCCGTGATGTTCCCGCCGTGCTCGGCGAGCAGTCCCGCGACGGCGTGCACGATTCCAGGGCCGTCGGGGCAGGAGAGCGTGAGGATCCAGTGGGTCGGTGCGGTCTGTGCGGTCACCCCGGAAGCGTATGTCCGACGCCGGCCGTGCGCGCGCACGCAACCAGATGGCGAACGGTTCTCCCAACCGGGTCCGATTCTCTGCAACGATGGCCACATGAGCGACGCACCCACGACGATCGCCCTGGTCGACGACGACCACGCGGGCGAGCTCCTCACCCTCCGCCGAGCCGCGTTCGTCACCGAGGCGCAGCTCTACAACGACCCGAACATCCCGCCGCTCACCCAGACGCTCCACGAGCTGCGCGAGGACATGGCGCGGGACGACATCGTGACCGTCGGCGCGTGGGAGGGCAGCCGCCTGATCGGCTCGATCCGGGTGGAGCTGGAGGGGCAGAAGGCGACACTGGGCCGGCTCGCCGTCGCCCCCGACAAGCAGGGGCGGGGGATCGGCACGCAGATGCTCGTCGCCGTCGCGCCGTACCTGCCGCCGGAGATCACCGAGATCTGGGTGTTCACCGGCAAGGACTCGAAGCAGAACCTGTCTCTCTACACGAAGCACGGCTACGAGGAGCAGTACGAGCGGGCGGCCGGCGACCTGACGTACACGTACCTGCGGCGCGTGCTGGGGTCGGTCGAGGTCAAGGACGAGACGACGGCGTAGGGCCGGACGGACACGGCGTCACCGACCGGCGCCGAGGCAGCAGGGACGCGGCCGGCTAGGACGACTAGGACGACGAGTCCCGGCGCGGCACCCGTGTCGCGCCGGTGATCGCGGCGACGACCGCCTCGTGGCTGACGTCCGCCGCGCTGAACGAGCCGTTGTTGCGCCCGTGCCGCAGTACCTCGACGCGGTCGGCGACGGCGAGCACGTCCGACAGGCTGTGGCTGATGAAGACCACGCCGTGACCCAGGTCCCGCAGGGACTGGATGTGGGTGAGAACCTCGGCGGTCTGCGCCACGGACAGCGACGCCGTCGGCTCGTCGAGCACCACCACCTTCGGGGAGCCGAGCTGCGTGCGCGCGATGGCCACGGTCTGCCGCTGCCCGGCGGAGAGCGCCGACAGCGGCGTGCGCACCGACGGGATACGCGAGGTGAGCGATTCGAGGATCTCTCTCGCGCGGTTCTCCATCGCCGCCTCGTCGAGGCCGAGCCCGCCCCGGCCCGAGATCTCCTGGCCCAGGAACAGGTTCTGCACCACGTCGAGGTTCTCGGCGAGCGCGAGGTCCTGGAAGACGGTCGCGACGCCGAGCGCGCGGGCCGACGCCGGTGACCCGGGCGGGATCGGGTTGCCGCCCACGGTGACGGTTCCGGCGTCGGGCACCAGGACGCCCGCGACGACCTTGGCCAGCGTCGACTTGCCGGCCGCGTTGTCGCCCACCAGGGCGACCACCTCGTGCGCGTGCACGTCCAGGTCGACGCCGTCGAGCGCGCGCACGGGGCCGAAGGACTTGTGGACGCCGCGCACGGAGAGCACGGTCTGGGGGCGGGTCACGTCGTCGTGCCTCCTTGCGTCTCAGGCGAGATCGATCTGGGTCTTGCGGCGCGCCAGGGCGAGCGCGCCCAGTATGTCGGCTCGGTCGCCCAGCTCACCAGCGACCACGGGGACGGCGCCGCCGGCGCGCGGGACGGCGCGGGTGGTGACGGCCTCGCGCAGCGGGTCGAGGAGGATGCCCCCGGCCGCCGCGAGCTCGCCGCCCACGACGACGGACTCCGGCCCGAGCGCCGTGACCAGGTCGCCGACCACTTGACCGACGGCGCGGCCGGCGTCGGCCAGGACGCGGCGGCAGCCCGGGTCGCCGTCGGCCGCCCGCGTCAGGAGGTCGTGGACGGTGAGGTCGCCGTGACCGGCACGGAGCAGGCCGAGCAGCGCCGGCGCACTCACGACCGTGTCCAGGCAGCCGCGGTTCCCGCACCGGCAGACAGGGCCGGAGGGGTCGACCTGCACGTGGCCGATCTCGCCGGCGGTCCCCACGCGGCCGCGGTGGACCCGTCCGTCGAGGAGGATCCCGGCGCTGGTGGTGTGGCCGACGCGGACGTAGACGACGTCGTGCAGCCCGCGCGCGGCGCCGAGGTCGTGCTCGGCGATCGCGCCCAGGTTGGCGTCCTTGTCGCCGTGCACGGGGCGCGAGATCCGCCGGGACAGCACCCGCGCGAGCTCTGTGTCCTCCCAGCCGCGCATCACGCCGCGGATCGTGAGCTCGCCGGTGCCGGCGTCGACCGGGGCGGGCAGGGCGAGGCCGAGTGCGAGCAGCTCCTCGACGTCGGCCCCGACCTGTTCGAGGAGGTCCATGACGAGCAGCGCGGCCCGATCGAGCGTGGTGTCGACGCGGTGGTCGGGCGGCAGGGGCAGGAACTGGTCGGCGACGACGTCGAGCGCGAGATCGCTCAGCGCGACGCGCAGGGCGCGCGGGCCCACCTGCACCGCGGCCACGAGGCCGAGCTGGCGGGCCATCGTGACGCGGGTGGCACGGCGGCCCGAGCGGGACGTGGAGTGCGTCTCGACGACGCCGGCCGCGAGGAGCTCACGCACGATCGTGGACACGGTCGCCGTCGACACGCCGGTGGCGGCGGCGAGCTCGACCTGGGTCAGCCCGCCGTACCGCTTCACCGCGTCGACGATGCGCGCCCGGTTCGCCTCCCGCATCTCGGTGGCCGAGCCGGGTGTTCGGCTCCTCTGCACGCTGGGACTCTAACCCGGATGGGCGCCCGCGGAGGGCGCCACGCCAAGCCTTGAGTTAGGAACTCGAACACAAAAAGGTCACGATCGCCTCTCATGGGGTTGATGTCCGAACACATCGTGACTAGCGTCCCGCACGACTCATTTCGACGAGGAAAGAGAGACGACGATGTCACTGCGCCGTTTCGGACGCATCACCGCGGCCCTGGCCGCCACCACGCTCACCGTCGGGGCCCTGGGTGCGTGCAGCGCCGAGCGCGCCGGCGGCGACACCCAGGACGACGGCGACGACAGCACGATGGTCGGCATCGCCATGCCGACACGCTCGCTGGAACGCTGGAACAACGACGGCGCCCACCTCGAGGAGCTCCTCCAGGACGCCGGTTACGAGACCAGCCTGCAGTACGCCGACAACAAGACCGAGCAGCAGATCACGCAGCTGCAGAACATGATCAACGAGGGTGCCGACATCCTGGTCGTCGCGTCGATCGACGGCACGACCCTGGGTCCGGTGCTGCAGACCGCCGCCGAGAACGACGTCACGGTCATCGCGTACGACCGCCTGATCAACGAGACGGAGAACGTGGACTACTACGCCACGTTCGACAACGAGCTCGTCGGCACCCTCCAGGGCGAGTTCATCGTGGAGGAGCTCGGCCTCGACGAGGGCGAGGAGGGCCCGTTCACGCTCGAGCCCTTCGCCGGCTCGCCCGACGACAACAACGCCCGGTTCTTCTTCAAGGGCGCGTGGGACGTGCTGTCCCCCTACGTCGAGTCCGGCGTGCTGGAGGTCCCGTCGGGCAAGGCGCCCGCGAGCGTGGACGAGTGGACCAGCATCGGCATCCAGGGCTGGGAGTCGGCCGACGCCCAGTCGGAGATGGAGAACCGCCTCAACTCCTTCTACGAGGGTGACGAGAAGGTCGACGTCGTGCTGTCGCCCAACGACTCGCTCGCGCTCGGCATCGAGCAGGCCCTCGAGGGCGCCGGGTACGAGCCGGGTGAGGACTGGCCGATCATCACCGGTCAGGACGCGGACGAGGCCAACACGAAGAACATCCTGGCCGACAAGCAGTCGATGACGGTCTGGAAGGACACCCGTACCCTGGGCGACCAGGTCGCGACGATGATCGACCAGATCGTGGCGGGCGAGGAGGTCGAGGTCAACGACACCGAGACGTACGACAACGGGGTCAAGGTCGTGCCGTCCTTCCTGCTGGAGCCGCAGGTCGTGACGAAGGACGACGTCGAGGAGGTCCTGGTGGGCTCGGGCTTCTACGAGGCGAGCGACCTGGGTCTCTGAGGGGCCTCCGGCCCCGGCGGCCTGGGTGCCGGCTCGGGGTGGGGAGTGCCCGTTCCCCACCCCGAGCCTCCCGACCGTTGGGACATGCGGACTTGACTTGCTGGAAGGCGCTGGAGAGAACATGACTGAGGTGACCGAGGACGTCGTCCTCGAGATGCTGGGGATCACCAAGGAGTTCCCCGGCGTGAAGGCCCTGCAGGACGTGAACCTGCGGGTGCGGCGCGGGGAGATCCACGCGATCTGCGGCGAGAACGGCGCCGGGAAGTCGACGCTGATGAAGGTGCTGTCGGGCGTCTACCCGCACGGCTCCTACAAGGGCGAGATCGTGTACGACGGCGAGCCGGTGGCCTTCCGCGGGATCCGCGACAGCGAGGCCCGGGGGATCGTCATCATCCACCAGGAGCTGGCCCTCATCCCGCAGGTGTCGATCGCCGAGAACATCTTCCTCGGCAACGAGAAGGCCGGGGCCGGGGTGCTCGACTGGAACCGGACGCACCGGGCGGCGGCGGACCTGCTCGCGCGCGTCGGGCTGCACGAGAACCCGGAGACGACACCGTCGGAGATCGGCGTCGGCAAGCAGCAGCTCGTGGAGATCGCCAAGGCGCTGTCCAAGAAGGTCGACGTGCTGATCCTCGACGAGCCGACCGCCGCCCTGAACGACGACGACTCCGAGCACCTGCTGAGCCTGCTGCGAGAGTTCCGCGAGCAGGGCATGACCTGCATCATCATCAGTCACAAGCTCGGCGAGATCACGGCCGTGGCCGACCGCGTCACCGTGATCCGCGACGGCCGCACCATCGAGACCCTCGACCTGCACGGCGACGAGCCCGTGACCGAGGACCAGATCATCCGCGGCATGGTCGGGCGCTCGCTGGAGCACCGGTTCCCGGAGCGCACCGCGACCATCGGCGAGGAGGTGCTGCGGATCGAGGACTGGACCGTGCACCATCCGACGGACACCGGACGGGTCGTCGTCGACCGCGCGAACCTGCACGTGCGGGCGGGCGAGGTCGTCGGGCTCGCGGGGCTGATGGGCGCCGGGCGCACCGAGCTGGCGATGTCCCTGTTCGGGCGGTCCTGGGGCACGGACATCTCCGGCCGCGTGTACAAGCGCGGCCGGGAGATCCAGCTCCGCAGCGTGCCCGAGGCCATCCGGCACGGCCTGGCGTACACCACGGAGGACCGCAAGAGCCTGGGCCTCAACCTGATCCAGACCATCCGGGAGAACATCTCCTCCTCGGCGCTGGGCAAGCTGATGGACTGGATGGGCGTCATCCGCAGCGAGCAGGAGGCGTCCGTGGCCGAGCGGTACCGCCGCGAGTTCGGGATCAAGGCGCCCACCGTGGAGTCGCCGGTGGGCAAGCTGTCGGGCGGCAACCAGCAGAAGGTCGTGCTGTCCAAGTGGGTCTTCAGCGACCCCGACGTCCTCATCCTCGACGAGCCGACGCGCGGCATCGACGTCGGGGCCAAGTACGAGATCTACACGCTGGTCAACCAGCTCGCGGAGGCGGGCAAGGCCGTGATCGTCATCTCGTCCGAACTGCCCGAGCTGCTCGGGGTCTGCGACCGGATCTACGCCGTCTCGCAGGGCCGGATCACCGGCGAGGTCCCGCGCGAGCGGGCGACACAGGAAGCACTCATGCGCTACATGACCATGGAGAAGACCCGATGAACGACATCACGGAGTACCTGGGCCGGAACGCCCGGCAGTACGGGATCGTCATCGCCCTGCTGGCGATCGTCGGTCTGTTCCAGGCGCTCACCGGCGGGCGGCTGCTCGACCCGAGCAACGTGGTGAGCCTGATCCAGCAGAACGCCTACGTCCTGATCCTCGCCATCGGCATGGTGATGGTGATCGTCGCGGGGCACATCGACCTGTCCGTCGGATCGCTGGTCGCGTTCATCGGCGGCGCGACCGCCATCATGATGGTGGACTGGGGCTGGTCGTGGCCCGTCGCGATCGTGCTCGCCCTGGTGCTGGGTCTCCTCGTGGGCTGCTGGCAGGGCTTCTGGGTCGCCTACGTGGGCATCCCGGCGTTCATCGTGACGCTCGCGGGCATGCTGATCTTCCGGGGACTCGCGATCGTCATCGTCGGGACCACGCGCGCCGGGCTGCCTCCCGAGTTCAACGCGATCGCCGGCGGCGCGCTGCCCTCCTGGCTCGGGTTCCTCGGCGCGCTCGACGGCGTGACCGTGCTGATCGGCGTCGTCGGCATGGCCGCGTTCGTGTTCTCGCAGTGGCGGGCGCGCCGCGGCCTGATCAAGCACGACCTCGCCGTGGAGCCGATGGGGATCTTCCTCGCGAAGAACATCGTGGTCGTGGCGCTGATCGGCGTGCTGACCTACTGGATCGCCCAGCGTGCGACGCCGATCGTGCTGCTCATCGTGGGCGGCTTGATCATGGTCTTCACGTTCGTGCTCAGCCGGACGGTGTTCGGGCGGCACATCTACGCCGTCGGCGGCAACCGGCACGCGGCCGAGCTGTCCGGCGTCCGGACCCGGCTCACGGACTTCATGATCTTCGTGAACATGGGCCTGCTGTCCGCGATCGCCGCGATCGTCACCACCTCGCGGGCGGGCGCCGGCGTGGCCTCGGCCGGCCAGCTCTACGAGCTGGACGCGATCGCCGCCTGCTTCATCGGCGGCTGCGCCGTGCGGGGCGGCGTCGGCAAGATCTCCGGCGCCATGATCGGCGCGCTCATCATGGGCGTGCTGAACATGGGGCTGTCGATCCTGGCGGTCGACTCCGCGTGGCAGCAGACCATCAAGGGCCTGGTGCTCCTCCTCGCGGTTGCTCTGGACGTGACGACCAAGCGCCGCCGGGCGTACGCCTGATACCCCCGGCCGAGGCAGTACGACGGAGCCGCGAGTGCTGCCTCGGCGTTCGCGGCCTCAGCGTCCCGGCGGCGGTGCCGTGGAGGCCCGCTCCACCAACCGGACCGGCACCACCGAGTGCGTGTCCGCCAGGTCCTCCCGGTCGCGGACCTGGCGAAGCAGCAGGTCCACCAGTCTCCGCCCGATCTCCCCGAAGTCCTGTGCCACCGTGGTCAGCGGCGGCCAGAGCTGGGCGGACAGCTCGATGCCGTCGAACCCCACGACGGAGACGTCGCCCGGCACGGCACGCCCCGCCTCGTGCAGGGCCCGCATGAGCCCGGCGGCCATCTCGTCGTTGGCGGCGAACACGGCGGTCACCTCGGGATCGGCGGCCAGCGCGGCGCCGGCGTCGTACCCGGAGGTGGCGGTCCAGTCGCCGCGCACGGCGGGCGGCGCGACCGCGCCGGCCTCGGCGAGCGCGGCCCGCCACGCCTCCTCCCGCTGCCGGGCCGGGATCGAGTCCGGAGGCCCGGCCAGGTGGTGCACGGTGCGGTGCCCGAGCCGCAGCAGGTGCGCGACGGCGACCTCCGCGCCCCCGACCTGATCCGCGCCGACGGCGGGATGGTGGCCCACGAAGCGCGAGTCCGACACGACGACCGGCAGGTGCGACGGCAGCACCAGTGTGTCCGGCGTCGCCGTCTCCGCCCGGATGATGATCAGGCCGTCGATGTCCTGGTGGGACAGGCGGGCGACCGCCGCGGAGACGTCGTCGGCCGCGGGGGAGGCGAGATCGACCAGCGTCACCGTGTACCCCTCGGACTGCGCGGCCTCCACCACCGCCTCGACCGTCCGCGACTCGCCGGTACGGGCCAGCCGGTGCGCGATCATCCCCACCGTCCCGTAGTGCCCGTACCGCAGTGCCCGTGCCGCGCGGTTGGGGGTGTAGCCGAGCTGCTCCATCGCGACGCGCACGCGTGCGGCGGTCTCCGGCTTCACCGTCGGCTCGTCGCGTGCCACGCGGGAGACCGTCTGGGCGGACACCCCGGCGAGCGCGGCGACGTCGGTCATCGACGGACCGGGGGGTGCCGGCCGCCGTCGGCGGGCCCCTGAACTGGCGCGGGACTCGTTCATGGCTTGACCATACTTGGCCGCGGCCGGTTCGTGGCTGAATTGACACCAGAAATGTTTGCGTTAACAGTACTCCGTGGGTAACAATCGCGGTGCCCGACAACCGAGGCGAGAGGACGAGGATGTCCGCAGCACCACCCTCCATACGGCCGGCGGCCACCGAGCCGCTCGCTCCGGCGCGCCACCGCCCGAGCCGGCTCACGGCCCGTGTGTCCCGCGCCGGGGCCGGCTTCGTGATGCCGTTCCTGATCGCGTTCGCGCTGGTTTTCGTCGCGCCGCTGGCGTACTCGCTGTACCTCAGCCTGTTCCGCAACCGGCTCGTGGGCGGCACGCAGTTCGTGGGACTCAGCAACTATGCGGACGTGTTCGTCGACCCGAAGTTCTGGGACGGCGCGCTGCGCGTGATGCTGTTCCTCGCGGTCCAGGTGCCGATCATGCTCGCGATAGCCCTGGTGGCGGCGCTCGCGATCGACTCCGGCCGCCTGCACGGGCACCGGTTCTTCCGGATCGGGCTCTTCCTGCCCTACGCGGTGCCCGGCGTGGTGGCCGCGATGATGTGGGGCTTCATGTACTCCGACCGCGTCGGCCTCACCGGCTCGCTGAACGACCTGGCGGGCTTCGAGCTCCTCGTGCCTTACACCAAGCAGTGGCTCCTGGTGTCCATCGGCAACATCGTGACCTGGGAATTCGTCGGGTACAACATGCTGATCCTGTACTCCGCGCTGAAGACGGTGCCCACCGAGACCTACGAGGCCGCGGCCATCGACGGCGCGGGCCAGTTCCGGATCGTGCGGCACATCAAGATCCCCGCCGTGCGCGGCGCGCTGGTCATCGCGACGGTGTTCTCCATCATCGGCAGCTTCCAGCTGTTCAACGAGCCGCAGATCCTCAAGGGGCTCGTGCCGAACCTCATCTCGACGTCGTACACGCCCAACATCTACGCCTACACGCTGAGCTTCCAGGGCAACCAGGTGAGCTACGCCGCCACGGTCGCGATCGTCATGGGCGTCATCACGGCGGTCATCGCCTACATCGTGCAGCTGCGCGGGATGCGGAGGGACAGCTGATGACCGGGTACTCCTACTCCCGCCCCCGCAGGTCGATCACGCTCACCGTGCTGCTCGGCTTCCTGCTGATCTACTCGGTGCTGCCGCTGACCTGGATGCTGTTCAGCATCACCAAGGACCAGCCGGATCTGCTCACGTCGTTCGGCCTGTGGTTCGGCGACGGCTTCGCGCTCTTCGACAACCTGGGCCAGGTCTTCACCTACGACGGCGGGATCTTCTCCCGCTGGTTCTTCAACACCCTGGTCTACGTCGTGGTGGGCGCCGGCGGCGCCACGCTGCTCGCCACGGCGGGCGGCTACGGCCTGGCCAAGTACCGGTTCCGCGGCCGCAACGCGGTCTTCGCCGTGGTCCTCGGGGCGATCGCCGTCCCGGGCACGGCCCTGGCCGTTCCGACGTTCCTGCTGTTCAGCCAGCTCGGCCTGACCAACACGATGTGGGCGATCATCCTGCCCTCCCTGGTCTCGCCGTTCGGGCTCTACCTCATGTGGGTGTTCGCCGCGGAGGCCGTCCCCACCGAGCTCCTCGAGGCGGCCCGGGTCGACGGCGCGAGCGAACTGCGCACGTTCTTCACGATCTCGCTGCGCCTCCTGGTGCCGGGGATCGTCACGGTGTCCCTGTTCGCGATCGTCGCGACCTGGAACAACTACTTCCTGCCGCTGATCATGCTCAACGACCCCGACCTGTTCCCGCTCACGCTCGGGCTGTACACGTGGCTCGCGGACGCGACCGGGGTCGGCGCCTCGCCGGTGTTCCACCTGGTCATCACGGGGGCCTTCCTGACGATCGTGCCGATCGTCGTCGTGTTCCTCGTGCTGCAGCGGTACTGGCAGTCCGGTCTGAGCGCGGGGTCGGTCAAGCAGTGAACAACCGACGACGGCGGCGCGGGCGCGCCCACGACCGCCGTCGTCCCTGAAACCTCAAAGCCCGATATCACCTCATCGACGACGACGCGGGAGAACCATCATGAAGAACCACACGATGCGCCGGGCGCTGGCCGCCGGCGCCGGACTGGCCCTGGCCGGGACGCTCGCCGCCTGCGGCGGCGGATCCGAGACCGGCGGCGGTGGCGGCGAGGGCGCCACGGCCGACGAGATCGAGGCCGCTCTCCAGGAGGGCGGCGAACTCACCTACTGGACGTGGACGCCGCAGGCCGAGAAGCAGATCGAGGCGTTCGAGGCGGCCTACCCGAACGTGGACGTGAACCTGGTCGACACGACCGGAACCGCCGAGTCCAACCAGGCGCTGCAGAACGCCATCGCGGCCGGGGACGGCATCCCGGACGTGGTGCAGATCGAGTACCAGTCGCTGCTGCAGTTCCAGCTCCCGGGGCAGCTCACGGACCTGACCGAGTACGGCTTCGACGAGCTCGAGAGCCTGTACACGCCGTCGACCTGGGGCGCGGTGTCGCAGAACGACGGAATCTGGGGCCTGCCGCAGGACAGCGGCCCCATGGCGTTCTTCTACAACCAGGCCGTGTTCGACGAGCACGGCGTGGACGTCCCCACGACGTGGGACGAGTACCTCGAGGCCGGCAAGGCCCTGAAGGAGGCCGACCCCGACGTCTGCATCGGCAACGACACGGGCGACCCCGGCCTCACCACGAGCCTCATCTGGCAGGCCGGCGGGCAGCCGTTCCGCACGGAGGGCGAGACGGTCACGATCGACCTCGCCGACGAGGGCACCACGAAGTTCGTCGACATGTACCAGCAGGTCATCGACGCCGACATCCTCTGCGACATCCCCGGCTGGACCGACGAGTGGTACGCCGCCCTCAACGAGGGCACCATCGCGTCGATCACGTTCGGCGCGTGGGGGCCGGGCATCCTCGAGGGCAGCGTGCCCGACGGCGCCGGCGACTGGCGGATCGCCCCGATGCTGACCTACGACGGCACCCCGGTGAACGCCGAGAACGGCGGCTCGGCCGAGGCTGTCCCCGCCGATGCGCCCAACAAGCTGCTGGGCGTCGGCTTCCTCAAGTGGCTCAACTCGAGCGACGAGTCGATCGAGGCGTTCATGGAGACCGGCGGTTTCCCGGCCACGGTCAAGCAGCTGGAGTCGGACGAGTTCCTCACGTACGAGTCCGAGTACTTCGGCGGCCAGGCGATCAACGAGGTGCTCGCGGGCGGCGCGGAGAACGTCGTCGAGGGCTGGCAGTACCTGCCGTGGCAGGCGTACGCGAACGGCATCTTCGCCGACACGGCGGGGCAGGCGTGGCTCGGTGAGACGAGCCTGGCCGACGGCCTGGCCGCGTGGCAGGCCGACAACGTGCAGTACGGCACCGACCAGGGCTTCACGGTCACCGAGTGAGACGCTGTGATCGGTCCCTCGGTGGGTGATCGGTAGTTCGAACTGCCGGCCCCCGCCGAGGGACCGATCACGGAATCGGCACGTCCGCCGGCCGCCTGTGCGGGGCGGCCAGTGGGGACGGTAGGAACAGGATCGCTCGAGGAAAGGAACCCATGTCTGCGTTCGAGATCGGGGAGCGGGACTTCCTGCTCGACGGGAAGCCCCTGCAACTCGTCAGCGGGGCGCTGCACTACTTCCGGGTGCACCCCGACCTGTGGGCCGACCGGATCCGCAAGGCCCGGCTCATGGGGCTGAACGCGGTCGAGACGTACGTTCCCTGGAACTTCCACGCGCCGTCGCGCGGCGAGTTCCGCACCACCGGGCGGTACGACCTGGGCCGGTTCCTCGACCTCGTCGCGGCCGAGGGCCTGCACGCGATCGTGCGGCCCGGGCCGTACATCTGCGCGGAATGGGACGGCGGCGGCCTGCCGGCCTGGCTGTTCGCCGACGACGGCGGTCGTGGCGCGGCCGCCGTGCGATGCGCGGACCCGGCGTTCCTCGACGCGATCGGCGAGTACTTCGGGGCGCTGCTGCCGATCGTCGCGAAGCGGCAGGTCACGGCAGGCGGCCCGGTGCTCGCGGTGCAGGTGGAGAACGAGTACGGCGCCTACGGCGATGACCCGCCCGAGCGCCGGGAGGCGTACCTGCGCGCACTCGTGGACCTGCTGCGCGAGCACCTGGACGTCCCGCTGTTCACCGTGGACCAGGCGAGCGACCACCACCTGTCCCGGGGCGGGATGCCCGGGCTGCACAAGATGGCGTCGTTCGGGTCGCGGGCGTCGGAGCGCCTGGAGGTGCTGCGGCGTCACCAGCCGACCGGGCCGCTGATGTGCATGGAGTTCTGGAACGGCTGGTTCGACTCGTGGGGGCAGCACCATCACGTCGCGGCGCCCGGCACGAACGCCCAGGACCTCGACGACCTGCTGGCGGCGGGCGCGTCCGTGAACTCGTACATGTTCCACGGCGGGACGAACTTCGGGCTGACCAGCGGCGCGAACGACAAGGGCACGTACCTGCCCATCACGACGTCGTACGACTACGACGCGCCCCTGGCCGAGCACGGGGCGCCGACGCCGAAGTTCTTCGCGATGCGCGAGGTGATCGGGCGGTACCGGGAGGTGCCCTCCGAGTCGCCGCCCGCCGCGGGCCCGGCGCCGGCTCTCACCGTTCCCCTGGGCGAGCTGGTGCCGCTGGCGCGGGTGGTCGAGGTCCTGGGGCGTACCGGGCGCCACGATCGCCTGCCCACGCACGACGACGTCCGGCACTGGTCCGGACTCAGCGTCTACACGACCCGCATCCGGCCCGACGACCGCGCCATCACCTTCGGTGAGGTCCGCGACCGGGCGATCGCGTTCGTCGACGGCGCGCCGGCCGGCACGCTGAGCCGGACGCTCGGGGAGCGCACGCTGCCGCTGCCGCCGGTGGACGGTGAGCTCACCCTGCTCGTCGAGGACCAGGGGCGGGTCAACTACGGGCCCCGGATCGGCGAGGCGAAGGGCCTGATCGGGCCGGCGCGGACGGCGTCGCGGGAGGTGACGGACTGGTCGGTGACGCCGCTGGAGCTGGAGGGAGCCGACGGGCTGCTGACCCCCGCGGTTCGCGAGGCATTCGCGGCGGACCGGCGGACGTCGTCGGACATCGACGGCAGCGACAGCGGGCCGGTCGCCGGTCCCGTGCTGTGCCGGGCGGAGTTCACGAGCGAGCCGGGTGCGGACCACTTCCTCCGGCTCGACGGCTGGACCAAGGGCCTGGCCTGGGTGAACGGCTGGCCGCTCGGCCGCTACTGGAGCCACGGCCCCACCCGCACGATGTACGTGCCGGGCCCGGTGATGCGGAAACGCAACGAGCTCGTGGTCCTGGAACTGCACGGGGCGTCGTCGTCGGAGGTGAGCTTCGTCCCGGAGCCGGACCTCGGTCACGACGAGGAGTGACCGGCCGAGCGGGCTCGCCGCGATTTCGCCCGTCAGGAGCCTGCGCGAGTCTGTTGCTGCCTGGCGGAAGGGCCTAGGGTGAGACCGTTCGCACGGTCCCCACCGACAGTTCCGTGAGGCTGCTCACGGCTTGGCGTTCCGAGGTCGAGATGACGAGTACCGACAGCAAGACTCCGTGGCTCCCGCCGCGATGGTTCATCCGGACCGCCTGGCGCGTCCACCGGTTCCTCTATCGCGTGGGCGGCAAGAGGTTCCTGCGCGAGGCGGAACCCGGGAAGGGCGGCATGCTGCGGCTGATCGTCACGGGGCGTCGTACGGGTACGGAGCGCGCCGTGATCCTCTCCTACGTGCGGGACGGCGACCGTCTCGTGACGCTGGCGATGAACGGGTGGGGCGACACGCCACCGTTGTGGTGGCTCAACCTGCAGGCGAATCCGGAGGCGACCGCCCGGACCGTCGACGGCACGTTCCGGGTCCGGGCGCGGGAGGCCGTCGGCACCGAACGCGACGAGCTCTGGCGAAAGCTCAACTCGGCCGAGGGCTGGGGCGACATCGAGGCCTTCGCGGCGCGTCGCCGGGTCCAGACCCCGGTGGTGGTGCTGGACCTGGTCGGCGAGGCGTGACGCCGGTGAACCCGGCGCGGCACGGCTGACCTGACTCCCTTCCCGTGTCGTAAATGGGCTATTGACCCGATGTTAACGTTGCCATAGTCTCGTGGCGGCCCGGTCGATGGTGACTCCGGGTCGCCCCCGAGCCGACGACGGCCGCGGGGGCGGAAGTGCACTGCGATGAAGGAGTGTGGTTCGTCATGCGACGCATCTACGGGGTCCTCGCGGCCCTGTGCTGCGCGGCCGCCTCGACACTGGCGCTCGGCCTGCCGGCCCGTGCCGACGAGGTGATCGTCCCGAACGCGACCCAGTTCACGACCACGGCCGGGAGCCCCGTCCACGCCCACGGCGGCGGTGTCGTGAAGGCGGGGAGCTACTACTACTGGATCGGCGAGAACCGGCAGCCGGACAACAACGGCTTCCGGTACGTCAGCTGCTACCGGTCCACCGACCTGGCGAACTGGGAGTTCGTCAACAACGTGCTGACGCAGTCCAGCGACCCGGAGCTGCAGCAGGCCAACATCGAACGCCCCAAGATCATGTACAACGCGGCCACGGACCGCTACGTGATCTGGGCGCACAAGGAGAACGGCGTCGACTACAGCGAGGCGCGGGCCGCCGTCGCGGTCTCCACCACCAACCAGCCCTGCGGCAGCTACGACTACCGGGGCAGCTTCCGGCCGCTCGGCCACATGTCCCGCGACATCGGCGTGTTCGTGGACGACGACGGCACCGGGTACATGTACTCCGCCGCCCGGGAGAACTACGACCTGCACATCTACCGCCTCACCGCCGACTACGCGGGCATCGACGCGCTCGTCGCCGACCCGTGGCACGGCGGCCACCGCGAGGCACCCGCCCTCTTCAAGCGCGGCAGTACCTACTTCATGCTCACGTCCGGTGCGACCGGCTGGTCGCCCAACCAGCAGCAGTACGCGACCGCACCGAGCGTCACCGGCCCCTGGACCGCGATGCGCAACGTCGGCGACTCGACGATGTACGGCTCGCAGACGGCCTTCGTGCTGCCGGTCCAGGGCAGCCAGGGCACCGACTACCTGTACCTGGGCGACCGCTGGGGCAACTCGTTCGGCGGCATCGTCAACGACTCCCGGTACGTCTGGGCCCCGATCGAGTTCCCGAACAGCACCACCATGGAGATCGACTACTTCCCCGAGCTGGTCATCGACACCGAGGCCGGGACGGTCACCGGACAGGGCGGGCCGTTCCTCACGCTCGAACCGCGCCACGCGAGCACGTGCGCCGACGTCACGAACAACACCATGACGGCGGGTGAGCAGCTGAAGACCTACACCTGCAACGGGCAGGGCAACCAGCGGTTCTGGTTCCGTGACGCCGGAAACGGCTACGTCACGATCGTGGCGCGGCACTCGAACATGTGCCTCCAGGAGAACGCCACCACGATCACGCAGCAGACCTGCGACGGCGGCACCGACCAGCAGTGGTCGAGCCAGTCCTCGGGCGGCTACCTGACCATCCGGGCCAGGAACACCGGCGAGTGCCTGGATGTCAGCGGCGGGGGCACCGGATCGGGCGCGCAGATCATCACCTACGCCTGCAACGGCCAGACCAACCAGCAGTGGGAACGCCGCTAGGCGCCTCCGTGCCTCGGCCGGTCATTCCGCGGTCCTGCTCGATGCCCGCACGATCAGCTGCGGGCCGAGCTGGATCCGGTGCACCGGGCGGTCGGGTTCGGTGATGCGACGGACGAGGAGGTCGAGCGCGGCCGCGCCCAGCGCCGCCTTGGGTGGCCGGATACCGGTGATCGGCGGATCGGCGAGCCCGGCCACCTCGTCGTCGTACGCGACGACGGCGAGATCCTCCGGGACCCGCAGGCCGCGATCGCGGGCTCGTTCCACGAGGCTGATCGCCTCTCGGTCGGCGTGCACGAGCAGCGCCGTCGTGCCCGATCCGGCGCACGCGTCCAGGACACGCTCGGTGTCGTCGTGCCAGCCGGGGTCCCGGTGCGAGACCGTGTCCAGGTCGAGGCAGCCGTCGCCGAGCCCGAGCTCGCCGACGGCCTCGCGCCAGCCGGCTCGGACGCCGCGACTGGTCGGGCTCGTCCGGGACGTCACGAGCCCGATCCGGCCGTGCCCCTCGGCCGCGAGGTGCCGCACGCCCATGGCCGCGCCGAGGGCGTGATCCGTCACCACCGACTCGAGGGGCTCGTGGAACGGCCCGGCCTGTCCGCGACGCTCCACGAGCACCACCGGGACGCCGAGCGTGGTGAGCCACTCGGTCACCTCCGGCGCGTCCACGGGCGGGCTGACCAGCAGCCCGTCCGTGGACGCCGCCAGCGCGGCGACCTGGCGGCGCACCTCGTCGGCGTCGTACGAGCCGTTGCGCAGGATGATCCGGACGTCGGCGTTCGCGGCGGTGACCCGCGCCCCGCGGATCACCTCGGGGTAGTAGTAGTCGAGGCTTGGCACGACCATGCCGATGGTGAGGGTCCTGGCCTCCGCCGTCGTGCCGGACGGGCCCGCCCACACCGCCTCCGGCCGTCCGGATCCGGCCGGGCCAGACGTCCTGCGGGCGAGCGAGCGGTTCGGCACGGCGGTCCGAGCGGCGGCATCGGTGCCCTCCGGCAGGTCGGGGCGGTCGGAACCGGGCACGAGCCGCGCCCCTCCGTGCACGCGTTCCAGCACGCCCTCCTCGGCGAGCTGGGCGATGTCGCGCCGCACGGTCACCGGCGTGACGCCGAGCGCCGCGGCCAGATCGGCGACGCGCGCCCATCCGTCGTCGTGCAGGCGCTGCACGAGGCGTGCGCGTCGTTCGGCCGGTAGGAGGGCCGCGGGCTCGGTGGTCATCGCTGACCTCCTTCTTCGTGGTCGTATCGTTCGGGCCGGTCGCCATCGGGGCCCGAACGATGATCGGAAGTGATCACTTCTGTCATCCTACTGTGTCGTTCTGCACTTGCGCATCCGGTCCCTCATGCGTTTGACTGTCCGTCATCGATCGTCAGTGATCGAAGCTGACCGATCGGCGATCAACGGAGATAGCTTATGGAGGGCGTGCAGGTGAACCGACCCGAGGCGCTGCTGGCCATGTCGCACGCCACGTACCGCACCCAGTTCGGCCCGGCCGAGCGCGCGCGGCTCGCGGAACTGGCCACGCTCGGGGAGCCGGTGCAGGTGGCGAGCCTGGACGAGCCCGCGGCGCGTGAGCGCCTGGCCGGCGTCGAGGTGCTCCTCACCTCCTGGGGCGCTCCTCCCCTCACCGCCGAGATCCTGGACGCCGCCCCAAACCTCCGCGCCGTGATCCACTGCGCGGGAACCGTGCGGCCCCTGGTGACCGATGCTGTCTGGGACCGGAACCTGCTGGTGACCAACGCGGTCGACGCCAATGCCGTTCCGGTCGCCGAGTTCACGTTCGCCGCGATCATCATGGCCGGCAAGCGCGCTCCTTTCCTCGCCGCGCGCGCCCGCACCGCCCGGGACGACTGGTCGCTCAGCGGCTTCGGCGATCTGTCCAACCAGGGCCGGACCATCGGGATCGTCGGGTTCTCGCGCACCGGGCGCCGCGTCGTGGACCGCCTGGCGGCCCTCGAGACGCGCGAGGTGCTGGTCTCCGACCCGTACGCCGACCGGGACGAGGTCAAGGCGGCGGGCGCCCGGCTCACCGATCTCGACGAGGTGCTGGCCGCGAGCGACATCACCTCGCTGCACGCGCCGGCCCTGCCGAGCACCCGTCACCTGATCGGCGCGCGCGAGCTCGCCCTGATGCCCGACGGCGCCACCCTGATCAACACCGCCCGCGGCATGGTCGTGGACACGGCCGCGCTCGAGGCCGAGTGCGAGACCGGGCGGCTCTTCGCCGTCCTCGACGTGACCGACCCGGAGCCGCTGCCGGCCGACTCGGTGCTCTACGACCTGCCGAACGTCATGATCACGCCGCACATCGCCGGCTCGCTGGGCACCGAGACACGCAGGATGACGGCCGCGGCGCTGGACGAGCTGGAGCGGTACGTGCGCGGCGAGGCGCCGGTGTCGCCGGTCACCCGCGAGAGCCTGGAGACGAGCGCATGAGCGCCGCGCGGCCGGCCCCGGCCACCCGCTACGGGCGCGACGGGATGACGCGGGAGGAACTCGCGGCCTACGCCGACGGGCTGCTGACCGCAGCGCTGAAGTACGCGTCGCCGTCGGGCAGTCTGGTCACCCTGCCGGGCCGGCCCGGCGGGTACGGGACCGAGGTCGACGGGCTCGAGGGGTACGCGCGCACGTTCCTGGCAGCCGGGTTCCGCCTCGCGGGCGAGGGCGGGGCAGACCCGCTCAACCTGGCCGAGCGGTATGCCGCCGGGCTGGCCGCGGGCACGGACCCGGAGCACGCCGAGCGCTGGGTGACACCCGCCGAGCACGCGCAGGCGAAGGTCGAGGCCGCGTCGATCGCCCTGATCCTGGACATGACGCGGCCCTGGATCTGGGACCGCCTCACCCCCGTGGTGCAGGAGCAGGTGGTCGACTACCTGAGCGCCGTGGTGGGGGACGACACGTACCCGCACTGCAACTGGGTGTGGTTCCGGATCGTCGTCGAGACGTTCCTCCGCTCGGTGGGCGGGCCGTGGTCGTCCGACGACATCGCGGCGGACCTCGCCGCCCACGACTCGTTCCGCCGGGCCGGCGGCTGGTTCGCCGACGGCGACGAGCGGTCCTACGACCACTACGCCGGCTGGGCGCTGCACCTGTACCCCGTGCTCTGGGCGCGGATGTCCGGCGCGGTCGAGGCGGCCGGGCGCCGGGAACGCGACGTCGCGCACCTGGACCGGTACCTGCGCGACGCGATCGGGCTGATCGGCGCCGACGGCGGTCCGCTCGTCCAGGGCCGCTCCCTGACCTACCGGTTCGCGGCCGCCGCGCCGTTCTGGGCGGGCGCGATCGCCGACGTCCCGAGCACCTCGCCGGGTCTGCTGCGTCAGGCCGCGACGCGCGTCGTGGGCCACTTCGCGGACCACGACGTGCCCGGGCCGGACGGGCTGCTCACGCTCGGCTGGCACGGCGCGTGGCGACCGATCGCACAGCGCTACAGCGGCACCGGATCGCCGTACTGGGCCGCCAAGGGGCTGCTCGGGCTCGCGCTCCCCGCGGACCACCCGGTGTGGACGGCGCCGGCCGAGCCGCTGCTGCCCGTCGAGCGGGAGGACACGGTGGCGGTGCTGGAGGCGCCGGGCTGGGCGGTGTCGGCCACGACGGGCGACGGCGTGGTGCGGGTGGTCAACCACGGCACCGACCACGCCGTCGAAGGTGTCGGCACGGGCGATTCGCCGCTGTACGCCCGCCTCGGGTACTCGACCGCGACGTCGCCGCTGCTCGATGCGCAGGCCTGGACGCGTCCCGCGGACCAGTCGGTGGTGCTGCTCGACGACGCCGGCCGCGCGACGCACCGCACCGGCTTCCGGATGCTGCGGGCCGAGCTCGTGCCCGCCACCACCGAGCCTGCCACCACTGGGCCCGCGTCCGCCGTGGTCGCCTCCGTCGCGGAGGCCCACTGGCTCGACGCCGATCTCGACGCGCCCGACCACGGGTCCGGTCGGCCGGGCACCGCCGTCCCCGCCGGCACGGTCACGACCGTCTCGGTGGTGCGGGGCGCCTGGGAGATACGGTGTGTCCGTGTCGACGTGCTCACGCCCGGCGGTGACGGCGCCCCGTCGGCCAGGTCGCTGGAGATCAGCGGCTGGGCCGTGAGCGGGGACGAGATCGCGCGGGGCACGGCCGGCACGGCGACCGCGCGCGGGATGCGCTCCCGGCTGGTCCCCCTGAGCGAGGCGCTGCGGGCCGACGTGCGGGAACTGCCGGACGCGACGCCGCTCGGCCCGCGCTCCGCGGTGCCGTTCGCACGGGTGGCCCCCGGCGACCCGGTGCCCGTCGGCACGTGGCTCGCGGTCGCGGTGGAGCTCGCGGGTGCGACGGCCCCGGAGGGTGCCGTCACCGGAGCCGGGCCGGCGCCCAGGATCGAATCCCATGACGACGCCGGCGACGACGTCGTCGTGCACTGGCCGGACGGCGCGCGGACCGCCGTCGTCCTCCCACCACAGGAACCACGGTCCGACAAGGCCTGAAGACCGTCGTCACCCGCCCGACGCGGGGGCGATCCCTACTCGAAGGAGAGTACGCAATGAACCGCAAGATCATCACGACCATGGGGGCCGCCGCCGCGGCGTCCCTCGTCCTGGCCGGCTGCGGCGGGGGCGACTCGCCGTCCGAGGCCGAGGAACCGGAGGGTCCGGTCACCATCAGCCTGGCCGGATGGGACTTCGCCTCCACGCCGGAGTTCGAGACCCTGGCCACGGCCTACGAGGACCAGAACCCGGACGTCACGGTGGAGCTCAAGGAGTATCCCGCGGGCGAGGAGTACGACACCGCGCTGACGGCCGACCTGGCCGCCGGTACCGCGCCGGACGTCTTCATCGTGAAGAACCTGAAGAACTACGTCACGTTCCAGGAGGGCGGCACACTGCTCGACATCTCCGACGTGGCCGCCGAGCTCGACCCGGCCACCGGCGGACTCGAGCCGATGGCGGTCGACGGCGCGACGTACGCCGTGCCGTACCGCCAGGACTCGTGGCTGCTCTACTACAACAAGGAGCTGTTCGACCAGGCCGGGGTGGACCACCCTGACGGCTCGTGGACGTGGGACGACTACGCCGACGCCGCGGCCGAGCTCACCGAGGGGATCGGCGAGAAGGACGTGACGGGCGCCTACCTGCACGGCTGGCAGTCCACGGTGCAGGGCTTCGCGCTCGCGCAGACCCCGGGTGCCTCGCTGGACGGCGGCGACTTCAGCTTCCTCGCGCCCTACTACGAGCGTCAGCTCGCGATGCAGGACGAGGGCTCGCAGCCCACCTACGCCACCGTCACCACCAACGAGCTCGCCTACCAGTCGCAGTTCGGCACCCAGAAGGCGGCGATGACCGTGATGGGCTCGTGGTACATCGGCACCCTGGTGGCGGAGCAGGCCTCGGGTGACGCGGACGAGTTCGAGTGGGGCCTCGCCCCCGCGCCGCAGTTCGACGAGTCCACGACCGGCACCGACAACACCCCGGTCACCTTCGGGGACCCGACGACGATGGGCATCAACGCCGGGATCGACGAGGCGAAGATCGCCACCGCGAAGGACTTCCTGACGTTCGCGGCGGGTCCGGACGGCGCGGCCGCGCTGGCCGAGATCGGCATCACGCCGGCGCTCATCGACGAGACCGTCGCCGACACGGTCTTCGGGCTCGAGGGCGTGCCGCAGGACGACCTGTCGCGGTTCGCGTACACGACCCACGAGACCCTGCCGGAGAACCCGGTGGGCCCGAACACGTCGGCGATCCAGACGATCCTCGGCGACCTCCACTCGGCGGTCATGTCCGAGTCGGAGTCGGTCGACGACGCCATCGCGGACGCGCAGGAGCGTGTCGCCAACGAGGTCGGCTGACCACCGGACACCGACCGCCCGCCGCGTGGTGGCTCACGCCACCGCGCGGCGGGCATGCCCCACCAGTCCCTCGACGAGGAGAACGACCCATGGCGACACCCGTCGTCGACAACCCGGGAGCCCTCGGGCTGCCGCACCCAGTCCCTCCGCGGCGGCGGGCGCCCAGGACGTCGCTCAAGGTCCGCAACGCCCTGGTCGGCTGGACGTTCGTCCTGCCGAACTTCGCCGGGTTCGCGGTACTCACCCTGATCCCCGTACTGCTGCTGTTCTACTACTCGCTGACGAGCTGGAACATCTTCGGCAACGCGGACTGGGTGGGGCTCGAGAACTACCAGCGGCTGGTCGGTGACCGGAGCTTCCACATCGCGCTCGGCAACACGTTCTACTACGCCGCGTTCCACATCCCGTTGACCATCGCGGCCTCGCTGGGGCTCGCGCTGCTGCTCAACCAGAAGCTGCGCGGCGCGGCGTTCTTCCGCACGGTGGCGTTCTTCCCGTACGTCACCTCGATCGTCGCGGTCGCCGTGGTGTGGAACATGCTGTTCAGCCCGGAGTTCGGGCCGATCAACCAGTTCATCGGCATGTTCGTCGGCGGCGAGCTGCCGGGCTGGACGGTCTCCAAGGACTGGGCCATGCCCGCGGTCATCATCGTGGGCACGTGGCGCTACATGGGCTACTACATGCTGCTGTTCCTCGCCGGGCTGCAGACGGTACCGACCGAGCTGCACGAGGCCGCCCGGATCGACGGCGCCGGCGTGTGGCAGCGGTTCTGGAACGTGACGCTGCCGTGCCTGCGGCCCACGATGTTCCTGGTGACCGTCATGGTGACCATCGAGAGCTTCAAGGTCTTCGACCTGATCCTCGTCATGACCGAGGGCGGGCCGGGCCAGGCCACCCTCGTGCTGAGCCAGTACATCTGGCAGAAGGGCTTCGAGCAGTTCGAGCTCGGGTACGCCTCGTCCGTCGCCGTTGTCCTGTTCCTCATCTGCATCGGCGTGACCGTGGTGCAGTTCCTCTACAACAAGCGGAGGGATGCGTGATGGCCGCCCGTCCGACCGCGCTCCGGAAGACCGGTCGCGTGCTGCTGTACCTGGCGATGATCGTCGCGGCAGCGGGCATCCTGCTGCCCTTCGTCTGGATGGTCATCTCCTCGCTCAAAACCAACAACCAGGTCTTCACGGCACCCATCGAATGGATCCCCGACCCGTTCCGGTGGCGCAACTACGTCGACATCTGGATCAAGGGCGACATGGTCACCTGGGTGCGCAACACCATGACCGTCTCGGTCGTGGTGACCCTGCTCCAGGTGGTGACCGGCAGCTTCGCCGCCTACGGCTTCGCCAAGACGCGCTTCCCGGGGCGCGACGCGCTGTTCCTGCTGTACATCGGCACGATCGCGGTGCCCTGGGCGTCGTACATGATCCCGCAGTTCCAGATGCTCTCGAGCTGGGGACTGGCGAACACCCTCTACTCGATCATGCTGCTGCAGGCGTTCGGCGCGTTCGGCGTGTTCCTCATGAAGCAGTACTACGAGTCGATCCCCGACTCGCTGTGCGAGGCGGCCCGCATCGACGGACTGTCCGAGTACGGCATCTGGTGGCGCATCATGCTGCCGCTGTCCGTGCCGGCCCTCGCGTCGCTGACGATCATCACGTTCGTCACGACCTGGAACGACTACCTCGGCCCGCTGATCTACCTGCGCGACCGCGAGCTGTGGACCATCCAGCTCGGTCTCCAGCGTTTCGTCGGCGACTACAACGCCGAGCACGCGCTGATCATGACGGGCTCGGTGCTGTCGGTCCTGCCGATCGCCATCGTGTTCCTGCTCGGCCAGCGGTACTTCGTGCAGGGCATCGCGACCACGGGTGTCAAGGGGTGAGCGCCGTGAGCGTGACGTCGGGGACGACGACGGCCCGCCGCGCGGCCGGCACCGGCACGCGCCGGCGACGCCTGATCGGTCCGGAGACGTACGAGATGATCTTCGGCACCCTCTACACCGGGCTGGCGACGAACATGCTGCTCGTGATCGCCTGCCTCCCGACGGCGTTCCTGCTGGTGGCGACCGACATCGCCGGGACGTGGCCCGCGCTCGTGGTGACCGCGCCCCTGGCCGGCCCGGCGCTGGCGGCCGCCTTCGCGGTCTTCGGCGAGTTCAGCGCGGGCGGTACGACGACGCCCGTGCGTACCTTCGCCCGGGTGTGGCGCCGCCACCTGCGCCGGGGCCTGGCCCTGGGCGCACTGGCGACGGGCGTCTCGGTCGTGCTCGTCGTGGACATCGCATTCTTCTGGGGACGGCCTGCCGGCGCCGTCGTCATCCCGGTGCTCGCGACGCTCACCGCCGGGACCGTGGTGACCGCGTTCCTGGCGCTGACCCTGACCCCCGAGCAGCCCGGCGCCCGGCTCCGGGACCTGCTGCGCGCCGGGCTGTTCCTCGGCGCGCGGCGCTGGTACCTGAGCGCGGGCATCGTGCTCGTGCTTGCCCTCCTGGCATCGATCGTCACCACACGCCCGGCGGTCGGCCTCGGCTTCGCCGCGGCGCCGCTGCTCTTCGCCGCGTGGGGAGCGGCGCGCTTCGCGCTGCGCGGTCCGGCCGCCGATCCCGCTGCGGCATGAGGTTCCCGGCGCAGGCCTGAGATCGCCTGCGCCGGGAATCGCCTCATGGGTCCGTCAGGCGGAGCGCTCCGCCATCTCGACGACATTGGCCAGCAGCATGGCCCGGGTCATCGGGCCGACGCCACCCGGGTTGGGGGAGTACCACGACGCCTTCTCGCGGGCCCCGACCGCGACGTCGCCCACCACCCGGGACCTGCCCGTCGCGGGGTCCGTCTCGCGGGAGACGCCCACGTCGATGAGCACGGCGCCGGGCTTGACCATGTCGGCCGACACGATGTCCTTGACCCCCGCCGCGGCGACGACGACATCGGCCCGGCGCACCAGGTCCTCGAGGTCCCGCGTCCCGGTGTGGGTCAGCGTCACGGTCGCGTTGACCGAGCGCCGCGTGAGGAGCAGGCCGATCGGCCGGCCCACGGTCACCCCGCGGCCCAGCACCACGACCTCCTTGCCCTTCAGGTCGACGTCGTGCCGCAGCATCAGGTCGATGATCCCGCGCGGGGTGCACGGCAACGGTGAGGTGATCTCCTCGTTGACCCGCAGCACGAGGCGTCCCAGGTTGGTGGGGTGCAGCCCGTCGGCGTCCTTGTCCGGGTCGACGAGCTCCAGGATCCGGTTGGTGTCGATGCCCTTCGGCAGCGGGAGCTGGACGATGTATCCCGTGCAGGCCGGGTCCTCGTTCAGCCGGCGGACGGCCGCCTCGATCTCCTCCTGCGAGGCGTCGGCGGGCAACTCCTCGCGGATCGACGCGATGCCCACCTCCGCGCAGTCCTTGTGCTTGCCGTTCACGTACCACCGCGAGCCGGGGTCGTCGCCCACGAGCAGCGTGCCGAGCCCGGGCGTCACGCCCCGCGCGGCCAGCGTCGCGACACGCTCGGTCAGTTCCGCCTTGATCGCGGCGGCGGTCGCCTTGCCGTCGAGAATCTGTGCCATGGGCGTTCCTCAGAGGTTCGGGTAGAGCGGGAAGTCCGCCGTGAGCTTCGCGACGCGGGCGGCCAGCGCGTCGACGTCGGCCGTCGCGCCGTCCTTGAGCGCCGTGGCGATGATGTCCGCCACCTCGGTGAACTCCGTGTCCCCGAAGCCGCGCGTGGCCAGCGCCGGCGTGCCGATCCGTAGGCCGGAGGTGACGCGCGGCGGGCGCGGGTCGAACGGCACGGCGTTGCGGTTCACGGTGATCCCGGCGTCGTGCAGCAGGTCCTCGGCCTGCTGGCCGTCGAGCTGGGAGTCGCGCAGGTCCACCAGCGTGAGATGCACGTCCGTGCCGCCCGTCAGCACGGAGACGCCGGCGTCGGCCACGTCGGGCTGCGCGAGCCGGTCCGCGATGATCTTCGCGCCCCGCACGGTCCGCTCCTGCCGCTCCGTGAAGCCCTCGGAGGCCGCGATCTTGAACGCGACGGCCTTGGCCGCGATGACGTGCATGAGCGGGCCGCCTTGCTGGCCCGGGAACACCGCCGAGTCGATCTTCTTCGCGTACTCCTCGCGCGTCAGGATGAAGCCGGAGCGCGGGCCGCCGATGGTCTTGTGCACGGTCGACGACGTCACGTCCGCGTGCGGCACCGGCGACGGGTGCAGGCCGGCGGCCACGAGGCCGGCGAAGTGCGCCATGTCGACCCACAGCTTGGCCCCCACCTCGTCCGCGATCTCGCGGAACGCGGGGAAGTCGAGCTGGCGGGGGTAGGCGGACCAGCCGGCGATGATGACGTCCGGCCGGTGCTCCAGGGCCGCCTTGCGGACGGCGTCCATGTCGATGCGGTAGGTGGTGGGGTCGACGCCGTACCCGGCGACGTCGTACAGCCGGCCGGAGAAGTTGATCTTCATGCCGTGCGTGAGGTGGCCGCCGTGCGCGAGCTCGAGGCCCAGGATCCGGTCGCCCGGGCGGATCAGCGCGTGCAGCACGGCCGCGTTGGCCTGCGCGCCCGAGTGCGGCTGGACGTTCACGTGCTCGGCGCCGAACAGGGCCCGGGCGCGGTCCTTGGCGAGGTTCTCGGCGATGTCCACCTGCTCGCAGCCGCCGTAGTAGCGCTTGCCGGGATAGCCCTCGGCGTACTTGTTCGTCAGGACCGACCCCTGCGCCTCGAGCACGGCGGCGGGGACGAAGTTCTCCGACGCGATCATCTCGAGCGTGTCGCGCTGGCGGGCCAGCTCGCCGTCGAGCACGGCGGCGATCTCGGGGTCCACCTGCGCGAGCGGCGCGTTCATCACGTCGGCGGGAAGGTCGGGAGTCTGAGCGCTCATTGCGTCTCCTCGATTCTGGCTGGACTGACACAGGTCTCGCGTCGGGTCCGCCACCGCGACCGGCAACCGGGCGGGGCGTGCACCTCCTGCGAGGTGACCCCGGGCCCAGGCGAACGACCCGTCGTCGGCACAGTACGTCGCTCCCCGGTGGTTGCTCCACCTCGTCCCACCGTGCCTCGCGGAGGCCCGGCCGGCTGGCGCCAGTCGCGACGCGGAAAGCGTATCAGCCGCTGATCGGCGCGGTGGAGCGCGGCGAGCGAGCCCCTTCCGCCCACCGCTGCTGCCCCTTCTGCCGGCGGCAGAAGAACTCGCGCCGGGCGGCGCCCGACTGATGGACTCGGCTCATGAAGCTCCTCGTCCTGGGTGGAACCGTCTTCCTGTCCCGCGCCGTCGCCGCCGAGGCGGCCGCGCGCGGTCACGACGTGCTGTGCGCGGCACGCGGCCTGAGCGGCGCGGTGCCCGACGGCGTGCCGCTGGCCCGCTGGGACCGGGGCCACCCGGTCCCCGCCGAGCTGGCCGGCGCGGCGCCGGACGCCGTCGTCGACGTCTCGCGGATCCCCTCCCACGTGCGCCGCGCCGTCGCGGCGTTCCCCGGCGCGCACTGGACCTTCGTCTCGACGATCAACGTGTACGACGACGTCGCCACCCCGGGCGGCACGCCCGCGACCCTGCCCCTGCTCGACCCGATCGAGACCGACGAGGACCCGGCCTCGGGCCCCGAGGTCTACGGGGGGATGAAGGTGGCTTGCGAGCACGCGGTCCGGGCCGGAACGGCGGCCTCGGTGGTCATCCGGCCCGGGCTCATCGCGGGGCCCGGGGATCCCAGCGGAAGGTTCACCTACTGGCCCGCCCGGATGGCCGAGGCCGCCGCCGACGGCGGCCCTGTCCTCGTACCCGAGCCCGTCGACGAGCCGGTCCAGCTCATCGACGTGCGCGACCTCGCCCGCTGGATCGTCGACGGGGCCGAGGCGGGCACCACCGGCGTCTTCGACGGGGTCGGCCACCCCGTGCCGCGGTCCGAGATCCTGAAGCAGGTGGCCGACGGCGTCGGCGCCGCTCCGGAGCTCGTGCCGGTCACGGCCGACGTGCTCAAGGCGCACGACGTCGCCCCGTGGTCCGGCGATCGTTCCCTGCCGCTGTGGATCGGCGACCCGGACTGGTCCGGCATGCTTGCCCACGACGCCTCGCCGTCGTACGACGCCGGCCTGCGGACCCGGCCCGTCGGCGAGACGGCGCGCGACACGCTCGCCTGGCTCCGCGCCGAACCGGACGCGAAGGTGACCGGGCTGACGCGGGCGGAGGAGCTGGAACTGCTCGGCGCGGTCCACTGAGTGCGATCGGGGGGGACCGACGGTCCCTGGCTGAGGCCGGCCGCGTGGCGCACCATGGAGGCATGAACCGACCCGCACTGGCCGATTTCCTCCGCCGTCGGCGCGAGGCGCTGCGCCCGTCCGACGTCGGGCTGGTGCCCGGGCCCCGCCGCCGGACACCCGGGCTGCGCCGCGAGGAGGTCGCCGCCCTGACCGGGATGTCCGTGGACTACTACGTGCGGCTCGAGCAGCAGCGGGGCCCGCAGCCGTCCGAGCAGATGCTCGCGGCGCTGGCGCGGGCACTGCGCCTCACCGTGGACGAGCGCGACCACTTGTACCGCCTCGCCGGACACAACGTGCCCCGCCGCACGCCCGCCGACTCGCACGTCGCGCCCGCGCTGCTGCGGGTCCTGGACCGGCTGGAGGACACGCCCGCCCTGATCCTGAACACACTGAGCGAGGTGCTGGTGGCGAACCGGCTCGCGACGGCGATCTTCGGGGACCGGTCGACGGCGACCGGCTGGGACCGCAGCGACGTGTACCGGTGGTTCACCGACCCGTCGTCGCGCCGCGTGTACCCGGCCGAGGACCACGACCGCCAGGCGCGCAGTCTCGTCTCGTCGCTGCGCATCGCCCACGGGGCGGCGGGGGAGAGGTCGCGGGCGGGTGAGCTGGTGCGGGTCCTTCTGGGCGAGTCGGAGGAGTTCCGCGAACTGTGGGAGCGGCACGAGGCCGCCTGGCGTTTCGAGGACCACAAGACGGTCGTCCATCCGGAGCTCGGCCCCATCGAGGTCGACTGCCAGGCCCTCCTCACCGAGGACCAGTCGCAGGCGCTGCTCGTGCTGACGCCCGCACCGGGCAGCGCGGCCGAGGAGAAGCTCCGCCTGCTGGCCGTGCTCGGGCAGGAGAACTTCAGCGCCGCGGCCGAGCGCTAGCTGTACCGACCCGGCAAACCCGCGGCGTGGTCCCGCGATGAGTTGTGCCCCGTGTCGTCGTCGTAACTGGCGTGCGGATCCTCACCCGGAGGGTCCACCGTCCGAGGAGATGATCATGACCACCGTGCGCACCCACCTGTGGTTCGGGAACAACCGGGCCCACGAGGCCGCCGAGTACTACGCCGAGCACATCCCCGGCAGCAGCGTCGACCAGGTGCTCGTCGCTCCCGAGGGCGTCCCCGGAGCGGAGCCGGGCAAGCCGTTCATCGTCGAGTTCACCGTGGGCGGTCAGAAGTACACCGGCCTGAACGCCGGCCCGGAGTTCAACCTCGACGAGGCGTTCTCGATCATGGTCGAGGTGGACACCCAGGAGGAGGTGGACCACCTCTGGGAGGTCCTGACCCGCGACGGCGGCCAGCCCGGCCCGTGCGGCTGGTGCAAGGACAAGTTCGGGGTCTCGTGGCAGGTGCTGCCGAAGCAGCTCGCCGAGCTCTGCGGCGACTACACCACCGAGGCGAACCTGCGCGCCATGAACGCGATGCTCAAGATGGGCAGGATCGACGTCGCCGCCCTGGAGGCGGCCTACGCGGGCGAGGAGGAGCCGGCGCCGGCGTCGTCCTGACCGCCGTGCCGACGGGCGGGAGGACGGTGGGCGCCGTCAGACCTCCAGCAGGCCACGCCGGTGCGCCAGGCTCACCGCCTCCGCCCGTCCCGACGCCCCGAGTTTCGCCATGACGTTCGACACGTGCACGCTCACCGTCTTGGTCGAGATGTACAGGCGCTCGCCGATCTGCCGGTTCGACAGGCCCTGCGCCACCAGGGTGAGCACCTCCTCCTCGCGTTCGGTGAGGGTCGACGCCGTCGCGCGGCGCACGCCGGGCAGGTCCAACCGCGCGCGCTTGGCGAGCGCGCGCAACGCCTCGGCGAGGGGAACGGCGCCCATGGCGTCCGCCTCGGCCAGCGCCTCCGCCGCGGCCGCCTTGGCGGCCTCCCGCTCGCCCGCGCCCAGCAGGGCCTCGGCCCACCGGTAGCGCGAGCGTGCCACCTCGTAGCGGTACCCGAAGTCGAAGATCTTGACGGTCTCCTGCCAGGCGTCCGCGGCCTCGCGCCACGACGCCTCCGGCGCGGACCCGTTCCCGACGACGGCGTGCAGCCGGGCGTTCTCCGCCGCCGCCCGCTGCAGCCAGGCGTTGCCCTCGGGCCCGAGCACGCCGCCGCGCGGCCGCCCCCGCTCCGCCGTGTTCCGGGCGAGGTCCAGGAGCGAGTCGCCCCGCTCCAGCCGCTCGGCCGCCGTCCGTTCCCGGGCCGCCTCGCCGGAGCCGGCCCGGCCCGACGACCGGTCCGCCTCCGCCGCGTCGGCCAGCGCGGCGATCGCCAGCGCGGACAGCCAGATCCCCCCGAGGAACAGCTCGTTCCACACGCCCACGAGGTGTGCGGTGACGCGCTCGGCGAGCGTGAGCGCCTCGTCGTACCGGCCCGCCCAGGTGAGCGCGTCCACGAGGCAGCCGCCGCCGAGGAGCGCGATCATCCCGTCGTCGTGCCAGTGCGCCAGCAGCGCCTCACCGCGGGCGATCACCTCGCGGTCCCCGCGCGCGACCGCCGCGTACATCGTGGCGGCGTTCAGTACCTGCACCGACGCCGGGGGCACGTCCCCGACCGGCCGCGGCGCGAGGTCGCCGCGGAAGTACTGCATGATCTCCTGCAGGATCCGCATGTTCACCGGGTAGGTGCTCCAGGCCAGGCCCAGCTCCTCGGCGCGGGCGAGCCCGTGGGCCACCTTCTGCTCCGCGTCGGCGAGATGGCCGGCGTAGAAGCGGTTGGCCGCCACGTTGTGGAGGCAGCGCATCTCCGCGAGGACGTCCCCGGCCCGGACCGCCGCCGCGCACGCCTCGTCGAGGAGGCGCGCCGCCTTGTCGGCCTCGCCGACGTCGAGCACGGCGAGCGTCGCGAGGGCATCGGCCAGGGCGCCGTGCTCGCCGAGCGCCCGCGCGCCCTCCGCGGCGCGCTCGGCCTGCTCGCGTGCCTCGTCGTCCAGGTCCATCTGCATCGCGATGCGCGCCAGCAGGGCGTCGCTCCACACCCGGTCGGCGCTCGCGTCCGGCAGGACGTCCAGCGCCGCTCTCAGCTCCCGGGCGTCGTCCTCGGCGTGCTCGCCCCAGTCGGGCAGCTCGAGCTGGCGCCGCACGAGGACGTGCTGCAGCGCGGCACGTCGCTGCGGGTCGTCCCCCAGTTCGTCGATCGCGCGGCGCATGAGGCGCACGGCGCGGGCGGGGTGCCCGGCCTTGGCCGCGGCCTCGCCCGCCGCGACGGCGACGGCGACCCGGTCCGTGCCGAGCAGCGACTCCGCCTCCGGGACCGACGCCCACAGGGCCAGCACCTGCTCGTGGTGCCGTAGTTCCTCCTCCGGGGCGAGCAGGCCGCGCGCCGTGAGCGCCGCCTCGTGCGAGGTGACGAGGGCGGCGGGCAGGTCGTGCGCCTCGAAGGCATGGTGCGCCCGCTCGGCCGGGCCGCCCAGGGGCAGCCCGTCGGCGCCCTTCTGAGCCAGGGCGCCGAGGTAGGCGCGGTGCATCTCGGACCGTTCGCCGGGGAGCAGGTCGTTGTACAGGACCTCGGCCAGCAGCGCGTGCCGGAACTCGAGGTGCCCGCCCGACACCATCAGGACCTGATGGGTCACGGCCTCCCGCAGCGCGGCGTCGATCCCCGCCGCCGGGTCGCGCTGGGCGGCCGCCGCCCGCAGTAGTTCCTCGCGCACGCGGCGGCCCGCCACCGAGGCCAGGCGCACCACCTGCTGCACGTGTGGATCGAGCTGTTCGATCCGCGTCCGCAGCACCTCGGTGAGCGTCCAGGGCAGTGCTCCGGGCTCGGGCCCGGCGTCGAGGAGCTCCTCCGCGAAGAAGGCGTTGCCCTCGGACCGGTCCAGCACGCTTGCGAACTCGTCGGCGCTGAGCGGGCCGCCCGCCAGCGCCGTCGTGAACTCGCGCAGCTCGGCCTCGTCGAACGGCTCGAGATCGATGCGCTCCACGTGCTCCAGCCGGGACAGCTCGGCGAGCACGGGGCGCAGCGGATGGCGCCGGTCGACGTCGTCGGTGCGGTAGGTCACGACCACGAGCAGGTTCTCCGAGCGCGCGCGGGCCGCGAGGAACCGCAGCACGTCGCGGGTCGAGGCATCGGCCCAGTGCACGTCCTCGACGACCAGCAGGACGGGCCGGCCCGGCGCGCCGGCCTCGCCGAGGCTGCGCGCGATGCCCTCGAAGAGCTGGAGCCGCTCGTCGTGGTCGGCGCCCGCGCCGCCACCCGGCTCCAGCAGGCGCCACAGGGCGGGCCGCTCGGCGACGAGCCCGGCGACCCGCTCGGCGGCCTCCGCCCCCGCGGCCCCGGCCTGGAGCTGGGCGAGGGCGTCGGTGAACGGCAGGTAGGGGATGCCCACCTGACCCAGGTCGACGCAGTGCACGACGACGGTGCTCGCCCCGGCCTGCTCCGCCGCCTGTGCGACGTGGCTGATCAGCCGGGTCTTGCCCACTCCGGCGTCGCCGCCGACGAGGACGAGGCCGGGCCGCCCGGCCGACGCGCGCTCGACCGCCCGCAGGAGTGCGCCGGCCTGCTCCTGCCGGGAGATCAAGGGAATGGTCGTGGAACGCCTCACGGGGACATCGTGCCACCGGCCACTGACATTCCCGCCGTCGTACGCGGGGGAAGCCGTCAGCGGGACGGCCGTCGCCACACCGTGCGGTGTGGCGGCCACCGTCCCGCTGACGACCGAGGTGCCGGAGCCGGGGGTGCCGGAGTGCGTGCCGCCCGTCATGCGAACAGGCCGCGGTGTGCCGGCTCGGGACCCATGCCCGACAGGCCCCGGCGGATCTGCGTCCCCCGCTTCTCCGCCGGCGTGCGCGCCCCACCCCGCCGCTTGTCCTTCGGCGCCTTCCTCGTCCGGCCGCCCCAGGCCTTCTTCAGCTCCTCCCGGCGGTACTGCACTTCCGCGTCCATGGCGGTGCCCCACAGCGACATGATGTCCTCCGATGGTCCTGCCCGGCGGGCCCGTTGCCCGTCCGGTGCGACATGGAAGACACTCGTCGTGAGCCGCCACCCGCCACATCGGCCGATCGCCCAGTCCTGTCGCCCGGGCCCACCTCAGACGACCGCCTCACCCGCGCCGGACGGCCCCTAAGGTGCCTCAGCCCGCCTCAGTCGCAGGCCGGCGCCGCCGCTCCCGCCACACCCGCGGCCCACGTAGAGTGGCCCGCGTGCCTGAGCTGATGGTCGCCACCGCCAACGTCAACGGGATCCGCGCCGCCTTCCGGCGCGGGATGGACACCTGGATCGCCGCCCGCACGCCGGACGTCCTGCTGCTGCAGGAGGTCCGCGCACCCCAGGAGGTCGTCGAGAAGTACCTCGACGGCTGGCACGTGGCCAACCTCGGCAGCGAGATCAAGGGCAGGGCCGGCGTGCTCGTCGCCTCGCGCCACCCGATCGCCGGTATCCGGCGCGGCCTGCCGGTGCCCGGCGGCGGCGCGGAGGCCCACGTCGACACCGGCCGCTGGATCGAGGCCGACATCACGCTGCCCGGTGACGCGGGCACCCTCACCGCGGTCTCGACCTACCAGCACTCCGGTTCCACCAAGCCGGGCGAGGAGGCGACGATGGAGGCGAAGTACGCCTACCTGGAGCGGACCACGACCCGCCTCGCGGAGCTCGCCGTCGCCCCAGCTCCCGCCGTCGTCGCCGGCGACATCAACATCGCCCACACCCGCGCGGACATCAAGAACTGGAAGGGCAACCTGAACAGCGCCGGGTTCCTCCCCGCCGAGCGCGCCCACCTCGATCGCTGGGCCGAGCTCGGCTGGACCGACCTGGGCCGAGCGCACGGCGGCGACGGCCCCGGGCCGTACACGTGGTGGTCGTGGCGCGGCAAGGCGTTCGACAACGACGCCGGATGGCGCATCGACTACCAGTACGCGAACCCGGTCCTCGCCCCGGCGTGCCGGAAGGTCGAGGTGGACCGGGCGCCGTCGTACGCGGAACGCTGGAGCGACCATGCCGCGGTGGTCGCGGTCTACGACCTCTGACGACGACGTTCAGCCGCGGACGGCGTCCTGGATCGCGTTGTTGAACGCGGGGAGCGACGCGCGGTTCCACGACGTGGCCGCGATCCCCGGCTCCTGATCCGTCGTCATGATCGACTTGGAGTCCTCCAGGGCCGCGGTCACGTCGCCGCCGTCCGGGCCGATGCCGTGGAACGTCGCCGTGCCGTCCTCGTGCGCCTCGCCGGTGAACTCGGTCGTGTCGTTCTGCATCGCGCCGTCCCGGACGTCGACGAGCCGGCGCTCCCCGGTGATCGTGCCGTTCGACGCGACGGTGCCCGCGATCAGGCCGAAGCGTGTCGCGCCGTCCTCGGCCTCGGTGACCTCCGCCATGTACGAGAACTCGTCGCCGGCGGCGAAGCCGTCGCCCGATCCCGCTCCGCCGATCCCGCATCCCGTCAGGACGACCGCGGCGAGCACCGCCAGTGCCACGCCGATGGTGGTAGGTCCACGCTTGTGTTCTCCGGCCGGTGCACTCCGTGGCACTGGTCCCGTCCCCTCGTGTCGTGCACCGAGGTGCACTCGCGGTGCCCCCGCGACACCGCGTGCGCACAATTTAGCGGAATCCGGTGCCTCCCCCGAAATCTCCCGGCCACCCGGTCGCGAGGGACGTCACACGGCGCCCGCGCCCGCCGACGGCGGCGCCGCGAGGAATGCCGGGGCGGTCAGCCCGGCCTCCGCGAAGGCCCTGTTCACGGCGTTGGCCACCCGCTCGACGTCGTCCCGCGGCACCAGTGCGATCGCCGAACCGCCGAACCCGCCACCCGTCATGCGGGCGCCCACGGCACCCGCGGCCATCGCCGTGTCGACCACCAGGTCGAGCTCGCGGCAGGACACCTCGTAGTCGTACCGGAGCGAGGCGTGCGACGCCGTCATGAGCGGACCCACCTCCGCCACCAGGCCGCGTGACACGAGGTCCACGAACCGTGCGGTGCGCTCGGTCTCCGTCACGACATGACGGACCCGGCGCGCGAGGATCCCCTCGGCGTCGTGCGGCGCGAGCTCGGCGAGGGCGGCGTCCAGCCCGTCCGGCTCGATCTCGCGCAGGTTCTCCAGCCCGAGCAGGTCCGCGGCGCGCTCGCAGTCCGCGCGGCGGGCGCCGTACTCGCCGTCGACATGGGAGTGCGGCGCGTGAGTGTCGACGACCAGCAGCTCGAGGCCAGCCGCGGCCGGATCGAACGAGACCGGGCGGCCCGACTCGAGGGCCGACAGGCCGGGCCGGAAGTCCAGCAGCAGGGCGCGCCCCTCGGCGCAGCGCAGCGACGCGGACTGGTCGAGCCCCCCCGTGGGCGCCCCGGCGATCTCGTTCTCGGCGCGCCGGCAGGCGTCGACCAGCTCGGTGCGACCGGCGTCGGTGGCCGCCAGCCCGAGGCCGTCGACGCCGTCGATCGCGACCGCGAAGGCGGCCTCGAGCGACGCCGACGAGCTCAGTCCCGCCCCGAACGGCACGCAGGAGTCGACCGCGGCGTCGAAGCCACGCACCTTGTGCCCCGCCTCCGCGAGTGCCCAGGCCACGCCGGAGACATAGGCGCCCCAGCCGCTGACCGACCCGGGGGCGACGTCGGACAGCCGGGCCTCCCACGGCTCGTCCGGCGTCTGCGCGGAGACCAGCCGGACGACGCCGTCCTCGCGCGCCCGCAACGCCACGTACGTGCGGTGGGGCAACGCCGTGGGCAGGCAGAGGCCCGCGTTGTAGTCGGTGTGCTCGCCGATGAGGTTGACGCGGCCCGGGGCGAACCACACGCCGTCGGGCGCGTCGCCGTCGAAGGCGTCGGAGAACACGGTACGGACACGTCGGGCGCCTCCTGCGGGCGTCCAGGACTCGAGCCACTGCGGCGTGGAAGGCATGGCCCAGATCCTATGCGGCGGGATTGCGCCGTCCGGCGCCGTCTCGCTGGATGACTCGCCGGGTGATACGGCGGCCGACGCGTCGGCGTACCGTGCGGCGCCGGACACCCCGCCGGGACGACTAGGCGGGCGTCACACCGAGCTGCATCCCCGCCAGCCCGCGCTTGCGCGCCGCGAGCTCCCGCGCCACCTCACGCAGCACGACGGCGCCCGGCGAGTCCGGGTCCGACAGCGCCACCGGTGTCCCGGCATCCCCGCCCTCCCGCACCGCGACGTCCAGCGGGATCTGGCCGAGCAGCGGCACGTCCGTCCCCAGCAGCTCCCCGAGCCGCGCCGACACGCGCTCGCCGCCGCCCTCACCGAACAGGTGCAGACGCGACCCGTCGGGCTGGGTGAGCCACGACATGTTCTCCACCACGCCCACCACGCCCTGGGACGTCTGCGTCGCCACCGACCCGGCCCGCTCCGCCACCTCCGCCGCCGCGGCCTGCGGCGTCGTCACGACCAGCACCTCCGAGCGCGGCAGCAGCTGCCCCACCGAGATCGCGATGTCCCCCGTCCCCGGCGGCAGGTCCAGCAGCAGCACGTCCAGGTCACCCCAGTACACGTCGGCCAGGAACTGCTCCAGCGCCCGGTGCAGCATCGGACCCCGCCACACCACCGGCTGCCCCTCCGGCACGAACATGCCGATCGACACGACCTTCACCCCGTGCGCGATCGGCGGCAGCAGCATGTTGTCCACCCGCGTCGGCTGCCGGTCCACCCCCAGCATCCGCGGGATCGAGAACCCGTAGATGTCCGCGTCGATCACGCCGACGCGCAGCCCGTCCGCCGCCATCGCCACGGCCAGGTTCGCCGTCACCGAGGACTTGCCGACCCCGCCCTTGCCCGACGCGACCGCGTACACCTTCGTCAGCGAACCCGGCTGCGCGAAGGGGATCACCGGATCGCCCGTGCCCCCGCGCAGCCTCGACCGCAACGCCGCTCGCTGGTCCGGCGTCATCACGCCCAGGTCCACGTCCACCGCGGCCACGCCGTCGACGGCGCTCGCGGCGGCGGTCACGTCCCTGACCAGCGTCGACTTCATGGGGCACCCGGCCACGGTGAGGTCGACGCCGACGGTGACGTGCGCGCCCGGTGCGCCGTCGTCCGCCGCGCCGTCGTCCGCCGTGACCGAACGGACCATGTCGAGTTCCGTGATCGGCCGGCGGATCTCGGGGTCGAGGACACGCGTGAGTGCCTCGCGGACACGGGTCTCGATGGTCGTGGGGCTGGTGGCAGTCACTCTTCGATCGTAGAGGTCGTGCGGGCGTGGCGGGTCCGCGAGGCGAGGTGGATCACATCGCACCTTGCGGATCTGGCGTGCGTCAGGCAAATACTCAGTAACGACCGATAGGGTGAAGAAACGCAGACAGGGAGGTGTGGCATGGCGAACGGGGCGGTGAACATCTCTGTGCCCACCGGCCTGCACAAGATCGCCGGCGAGGAGGAAGCACGCGAGTTCGCTCGCTTTCTCCAGGTCCCCCACCGCGCCTGGCCCGTGGTCGTGATCTCCACCCCCGCGGGCCGTACCACTCCCTACGTCGACCCGCAGCGCGTGCTCGACGACGTCGCCGGGCTCGCCGAGGTCGTCGTCATCCCGACGGGCGACGTGTCGTGGGCCTTCTCGCGTGGCATGCCCGAGTACACGCAGGTGTACGGTGGCGCGTCCCGTGTGTACCCCACGGGTCTCGACTGGGTCCACGACCTGCGCCGTTCTCCGCTGCACTTCGCCTATTCCCTGGCCGACGGCCCCAAGGTGCGCGAGCGGCTCGTCAGCGACGCCCTCTCGGCGGCGGTGCGCGCCGGGCTCACCGGGGCCGCCGGAGCCGGCGGGGGCGGACCGGGCGGGGGAGCCGCCGAGGTCCGCGGGACGGTGCAGGGCGTGCTCGGCTCCCGCGCCCTGATCGAGCTGGACGACGGCGGCCAGGCGTCCGTCGCGGAGGAGCTCACCCTCCCCGGCGTCCCGCTGCAGAGCATCTTCCGGCGCGGCATGAAGGTCCGCGGGCGGTACGACGCCGGACGCGGCACGCTCGACGCGCGCGGCATGCTGCCCGACGACGCCGCGCAGCGGCGGGCGGTCAAGGATAACTATAGAGTAGGCAAAGTCGTGGTCGGCCGGGTGGAGGCCGTGACGGAGGCGGCCGTCACGATCGCCGTCGCGCCCGCCGTGCACGTCAGGGTGCCGCGCGAGCGGGTGACCGGGAATGCCCTCGACGCGCTCGACGACCTCTTCACGCCCGGCGAGGTGGTGCTCGCCCGCGTCGTGCAGGCGCCCGGCGACGCCATCACGCTGCGGCTCGACGACGTGGACGAGTCCGACGAGCCCCTGCCCGCCCTGTCGCTGCTGGACGGCGGGCCGCCGTGGCTGCTCCCGCCCGACCCGTCGCTGCAGGAGCCGGAAGCGGGCAGCGGGCCGATCCGGATCCCGACGCCCGCCGAGGTGGCGAACGGGCGCGGCGCCGCGTCGCCGAGGGCCGGCGCCCGAGGCGGTCCGGAGTACGGGCGCGACGCCGCGGCGCCCGACGAAGCGCGGAACGGCGCCTACGGCGCGGCGCCGGCCGAGCACGGCGAGAGAAGGCGGCGGCCCACGCCCGGGGACATCGCCGCGCGCATCGCGGGGGATGCCGACTCCCCGCTGCCCGCTCCGCCCGAGGACAGCCGCCCGATCCCGGCGCCGGGGGCCGGCGGTCCGGCGTCGGGCGGGGGCAAGGGGGCCGTCCGGGACCTCAGCCTCGCGCTCGACGCGCAGAAGGCACAGGTCAAGCGGCTGGAGAAGGACCTGATCGAGGTCAAGGTCGAGAAGCGCCGGGCCGAGGTGGAGCTGGACGAGCTGCGCCGGTACGTGGCCGACCTGCGCGACCAGGTGGACCGCCGCGACCAGCAGCTCGAACGGTCACGGGCGCAGTTGCGGGCGGAGAAGTCGAAGTCGGCGGCCTACCGGCGCGAGCTCGGGCGGGACGTCGAGGTCACGACGGAGCGGTACTTCTCCGACCCGGCCGAACAGTTCCGGTTCGAGGTCACGCAGACATGGGCGCAGATCGTCCCGGCCGGCGAGAAGGATCGCTGGCCGCTCGAGGAGTACGTGCTCGGGCCGCGGTTCCTCGAGTCGCTGGAGACCGTCGAGGGAATCTCGCGCGACAAGGTGCTGCGGACGGTCGTGCACGTGGTGACGGGGCGGGCCCCGGAGATGAACGGGCTCCAGGTGCATCCGCTGCGCTCGGGCCTCGGCGGTGACGACCCGCAACGTGTCAGGGACGACGGCGCCGCCTGCTGGCGCGTGTCGCTGCAGGTCAACACGCCGTCGGCGCGCCGGATGCACTACTGGCGCCTGCCGGGCGGCGGCTACGAGCTGTCCCGCGTCGTCCTCCACGACGACATGGAGCCGTAGCGGGCCCGGCCGTCGCCGGCCGGGCCCGCGGGATTCTCCGGTCAGGCCGACTTGATCTCCGAGCGGGCGATCCGGATCAGGCCCAGGGTGAGGGGGAGCAGGAGCCAGATCGCCGACGACGTCGCCACGTGGGCCCACTGCTCACCGGTCATGGCGCCGGCGTCGAACAGGAGAGGCTCCGTGGCCGTACCGAGGTCGATCCACGGCATCACATCCCGCAGGCCTCCGACCAGGGAGCCCACGAGCGAGAACGACGTGGGCAGGGCGAAGAACGCCACGATCGCACCCGCCGTGTTCTGGATGAGGGCACCGAACGCGACGCCCTGCGCCATGTAGATGACGGTGAGGAGCAGGCCGCCCCAGAGAGCGCCCGCGGAGATCTCCCACGCGGCCCTCGCGTCGGTGAACGCCACCACGGCGAGGTGGAAGACGGCGGCCAGGGCGACCGCCACCGCGAAGAAGGCGATCCCCGAGCCGAGCGCGGCGACGAGCTTGGCCAGCCCCACCCGGGTGCGCCGCGGTTCGAGCGTGAACGTGATCAGACCGGTGCGCTGGGACCACTCGGAGGTGGCGGCGAGGATCCCGACGACGGGCAGCAGCAGGCCGATCGGCGTCGAGGTGCCGAAGTAGAGCGCCTCGAAGCTCGTGGCACCTTCCCCGATGAACGCCATGACCGCGAGGACGGCCGCGGTGATCAGGGCGATCGAGATCAGGAGCCAGAGCCCGGCCCGCGTGTCGAGCTGCTTGCGCCACTCGACCAGCGTCAGGCGGGTGAAGGGGATGGCGGTCATCGGGCGTTCTCCCTGGTGGATTCGTGCGTGGCGGGTGCGGCGGCGTCGCGCGAGACGTCGGCGGTCAGATCGAGGAAGAGGTCCTCGAGGCTGCGCTGGGAGTGGGACAGCAGGAACTCGGTGGATCCCTGGGCGACGATGCGGCCGTTGCCGATCACGACGATCTCGTCGGCGACCTTCTCCACCTCGTGCAGCAGGTGCGAGGAGAGCAGGACGGTCCCGCCGGATCGCACGAAGTCGCGCAGCAGGTCCCGCATCCAGCGGATGCCGGCGGGGTCGAGCCCGTTCGCCGGTTCGTCGAGGATGAGCACCTCGGGCTCGCCGAGCAGGGCGTTCGCGATGCCGAGCCGCTGTCGCATCCCGAGCGAGTAGCCCCTGACGCGGCGGTCGGCCTCCTTGGGCGTGAGACCCACGAGGTCGAGGACCTCGGTGACGCGGCGTCGCCCGACCCCCATGAGCATCGCCGACACCGTGAGCGCCTCGCGCCCGGTGCGCCCGGCGTGCTGCGCGGAGGCGTCGAGCAGCACGCCCACGCGGCGTCCCGGGTTGGTCAGCTCGCGGAACGGCATGCCGAGCACGTGGGCCGTGCCCGAGGTGACGGGCGTGAGCCCGCACAGCATACGCATCGTGGTGGACTTCCCGGCGCCGTTGGGCCCGAGGAAGCCGGTGACGAGGCCCGGACGGGCCTCGAAGGTGACGTTGCCGACGGCGGTGAAGTCGCCGTATCTCCTGGTGAGGTGGTCTGCGGTGATCATGGCTCCACGCTCCCGGACCGGGGCGGGCGGGCGCATCGGCCGAAGGCCCGGACGTGGTGGTCCGGAAGGCTCGGACCGCGTCGTCCGAAGGTGTGCCCGGGGTCAACCGAAAGGACGATGCCCGACGCCGGCCGCGGCGGGTAGTTTCATGACGCACCTGTGCGGACGAGAGGGACGAGGAGAGGGATGGAAGGCCTGACGCTTGCCGGGCCGCTGCTGGCGGTGCTGGCGGGGCTCGCGCTCGTGGACAGCACGAGCATCGGGACGCTGGGCCTGCCGGTGTTCATGCTGGCGCAGCCGAGGATCCGGGTGTCGGCGGTGCTCACCTACCTGGGCGCCATCGCCCTGTTCTACTGGGTGCTCGGCGTGGCGTTGCACGCCGGCGCGGGGGGTGCCCTGCGGATCCTCGAGGACGCGGGCAGCCCCCGGGCGGTGGACTGGGTCCAGCTCGTCCTGGGGGTGGGGTTGTTCCTCGCGAGCTTCCTGTTCGACGGCCCCATCGGCAGGTGGCGCCGGGAACGCCGGGAGCGGTCCGGCCGGGTGCCGGTGATGCAGCGCTGGAAGGACCGGCTCGTGGGACCGGACGCGTCGGCGGGCACGGCGGTCGCGACGGCGGTCGGCGCGGGGCTGGTCGAGGCGGCCTCGATGCTGCCGTACCTCGCGGCGATCGGGATCCTGACCGCGAACGGGGTCGGTGTGATCACCGGGGCCGTGGTGCTGGCGGCGTACTGCGTGGTGATGGTTGCTCCCGCGCTCGTGCTGCTCGGCCTGCGCGTCGGGGCGGCCCGGATGGTCGAACCCGCGCTCGGCCGCATCAACGACTGGTTCGCCCGGCGCAGCGGCGACCTGCTGGCGTGGACCCTGGGCATCGTGGGCTTCCTGCTCGCCGCGGACGCGTTCGGGCGCCTGCAGTGACGGCGGCCGTGGTCGACCGGCCGGTGGTCCGGCCCGGTGCCCCGTTGGCGCAGAGCCGGGGGCGGCGTGTCTGGGGAGCGGCCTGGCGCACGATGGCCGCCGCGAGCTACGGGTTCTTCGGCGTGGTCGTCATCGCCTGGCAGGAGGAGGTAGGGGAGCGGGTCATCGGGTCGGATGCGCTGCTCGCGCTGGACCTCGTCCTGGGGCTGGGCTCGCTCGTGCTCATGCACCTCCGTCGTCGCTGGCCGCTCACGATCGCACTCGTCCTGACTTGCTTCATGGCGGCGTCCACCTTCGCCATGGGAGCGGCGTCGGTGGCCATCGTCTCGCTGGCGACGAGCCGGCGGTGGTGGCCGATCGGGATCGTCGGCGTCGTGCACGTCGCCGCCTACGCGGTGTACCTGATCGTCTTCCCGTACGCGAGCGACCCGGTGTGGAACGGCCTGTTCGACGTCGGTATCGGCGGTGCCATGTACTACGTCCTGCTCGTCACCATCGGCGCCTACATCGGCCTGCGGCGGGACCACCTGCGGTCGCTCGTGCTGCGCGCGGAGACGGCGGAGCGCGAGCAGTCCGGACGGGTGGCCCAGGCGCGCGCGAACGAGCGGGCCCGGATCGCCCGGGAGATGCACGACGTGCTCGCCCACCGCATCTCGCTGGTCTCGATGCACGCCGGCGCGCTCGCCTACCGCACGGACCTGTCGCGGGAGGAGGTCACGACCGCCGCCGAGACCATCCGCGACTCCGCGCACGCCGCGATGAAGGAGCTGCGGGAGATCCTCGGCGTGCTGCGGCACCTGCCCGAAGGCGGCGCGGTGCTCGGCACGGAGGGCGACGACGTGCACCGGCCGCAACCCACGCTGCGGGAACTACCGGCGCTGGTGGACGAGTGCCGGTCGGCGGGCGTCGATGTCACCTTCCACGACGACCGGGCGACGGAGGATCGGGCAACGGACGGCGGGGCGACCGGCGACGGCCGGTCGGCGGGCGCTGCCGGCCCGGGCGAGGCCGTCTCGCGCACGGCGTACCGGATCGTGCAGGAGGGGCTGACCAACGCGCGCAAGCACGCCCCCGGCAAGCCGGTGGTCGTGACCGTCTCCGGCATGCCCGGCGACGGCCTCGACGTGACCGTCGCGAACCCTCTCGTGGAGGGCGCGCAGGACGAGCTCCCCGCCTCGGGCCTGGGCCTCATGGGACTGACCGAGCGCGCCGAGCTCGGCGGCGGACGCCTGCGATACGGCACGGAGGGCGGTCGCTTCGTGGTGCGGGCATGGCTACCGTGGGCGGCATCATGACGAGCGCCCACGGACCGCCGTCGTCCCGGATCAGGGTGCTCCTCGTCGACGACGAGACCCTGGTCCGCGCCGGACTCAAGCTGATCCTCGGCGGCGCGCCCGACGTCGAGGTCGTCGGCGAGGCGTCCGACGGCGCCGCCGGGCTCGAGCTCGTGCACCAGCTCCGGCCCGACGTGGTGCTGATGGACATCCGCATGCCACGCACCGACGGACTGACCGCGACACGCACGCTCGTCGCCGGCGGCTCCTCGGCGCGCATCATCGTCCTCACCACCTTTGACACCGACGAACTCGTGCTGGACGCGCTCCGGGCCGGCGCGGCCGGGTTCCTCCTCAAGGACACGCCGCCCGAGAAGCTCGTCGAGGCGGTGCGGGCGGCGGCAGCGGGACAGCCCACGCTCTCACCGAGCGTCACGGCACAGCTCATCGCCTCGGTCGCGCGACCCCGGGACGATCGCGCGGACCGGGCCGCCGCCCGGCTCGCGGCACTCACCGAACGCGAACGGGACGTCGCGGTCGCCGTCGGAAGAGGACTGTCCAACGCCCAGATCGCCGCCGACCTGTACATGAGCGAGTCCACCGTGAAGACCCACGTGGGCCGCATCCTCACGAAACTGGACGCCGAGAACCGCGTCCAGGTCGCGATCATGGTGCACGACGCCGACCTGGTGTGACGAGTCGCACCGAGCAGGTAGCGTTCCGGCATGCGCCCACGTCACGGTCAGACGGTCGACGTCGACTCCCTCGACGACTTCACCGCTCGCGTCGCCGCTGGAGCGCGGTCGATGTACGGGTGGCATCTCCGGTCCCTGGACCTGACCGGCCAGACCGCGGCGATCCGCGCGCTCGACGTCGCCGGCGCGCTGTTCCTCGGCTGCGCGCTGAACAAGCCGGACGAGGACTCCGTTCGGGAACGCGGGGCACTCGTCTTTCCCCAGGTGCCGGGAAGCCCCGTCGACTCCTACCGGCCCGGGCTGTACACCCCGAGGGAGCTGTACGACGGCATCGAGGACGGGTACGAGACCACCCTGGACGCCCGCGCCTACGCGTGGTCCCGGCAGCCGCGCTCGCGTGACCTGACCCTCGCGCAGGCGCTGCACGACCACGCCGTCGACGACGCGCTCGCCACCGGGCACGCCGGCCGCAGGGTCGTCGGGATCATGGGCGGGCACTCGCTCGCACGCGGGTCGGCCGCGTACGCCGACGCCGCCCGGCTGGCGTACGAACTCACCCGCGCGCGGCTCACGGTCGCGACCGGCGGCGGGCCGGGCGCGATGGAGGCGGCGAACCTCGGCGCGTACCTGGCGCCGCACGAGCCGGCCGACCTCGACAAGGCGCTCGCGATGGTGGCCCGGGCGCCGTCGTTCACGCCGTCGGTCCAGGACTGGGTGGGCGCCGCGCTCGACGTGCTCGACACGTGGCCCGAGGGCGCGGACAGCTTCGGTATCCCCACCTGGCACTACGGGCACGAGCCGCCGAACCCCTTCGCGACGCGGATCGCGAAGTACTTCAGCAACGCGATCCGGGAGGCGGTGCTCCTCGAGTGCGCGAACGGCGGCATCGTGTTCCTCCCCGGCGCCGCCGGGACGGTGCAGGAGGTCTTCCAGGACGCCTGTGAGAACTACTACGCCGACGCGTCGTCGGTGGCCCCGATGATCCTGGTCGGCAGAGCTTTCTGGACCCGGGAGCTACCGGCGTGGGACCTGCTGAGCGCCCTCGCGTCGGACCGGGACATGTCCGCGAGCCTCCACCTGGTCGACACGATCTCGGAGGTGGTCCCGCTGCTCGCGGCGTGACGACGCCGTCGCCGCCGCGGAGTTCAGGCCGCTATCGCCCACCGGTCTCCGGTCCCCGTGCCCCACGCTCGTCCAGTTCTTCCAGGAGGGTGCGGAGTTCCGAGCGGACGTAGTCGCGGGTCGCGACCTCGCTCAGGAGCATACGTAGCGACGCCATCTCGCGCGCCAGGTACTCGGTGTCCGCGAGGTTGCGCTCGCCGCGCCGGCGGTCCTGCTCCGCGAGGACACGGTCGCGGTCGTCCTGGCGGTTCTGCGCGAGCAGGATCAGCGGCGCCGCGTACGACGCCTGCACCGAGAAGAACAGGTTGAGCAGGATGAACGGGTAGGGGTCCCATCTCAGGCCCCACAGCGCGGCCACGTTGAGCGTCACCCAGAGGATGACGAACAGCGTCATCCACATGAGGAACTGGCCGGTCCCCATGAACCGCGCGAACGCCTCCGCGCCCTTGCCCACGAGATCGGGGTCCAGACGCGGGCGGCGGAAGCCGGCGGCCTTCGGCCGGTCGAGACGATCAGCCATGGGAGACGCTCCCGCCGTCGTCCTGCCCGGACTGCTTCATGTGGTCCCGCGCCGGCCCCGACCGTTCGCTTCGCGAGCCCACCCGCGCCGTGCCGTCCGGCTCTCCGGCCAAGCTCTCGTCGTGGGACTCCCGCCAGTCGTCCGGCAGGATGTGATCGAGCACGTCGTCCACCGTCACCACCCCCAGCAGCCGGCGCTCCGGATCCAGCACCGGCAGCGCCAGGAAGTCGTACGCGGCCATCAGCCGCGTCACCCGCCCCACCGGCGCGTCCGGCGTCAGCCACCAGTGCGAGTCCGAGTCCAGCACCGACGCCACCGCCGCGTGCGGCGGCTCGCGCAGCAGCCGCTGGAAGTGAGCGACCCCGAGGAAGCGACCCGTCGGCGTCTCCGTCGGTGGCCGCACCACGAACACCATCGCGGCCAGTGCCGGCGGCAGCTCCTTCCGGCGGAGCTGCGCCAAGGCCATCGCGATCGTGTCGTCCGCGCCCAGGATCACCGGCTCCGTCGTCATCAGACCGCCGGCCGTGTCCTCGCCGTACGTCAGCAGACGGCGGACGTCCGCCGCCTCCTCGGGCTCCATGAGGGCCAGGAGATCGTCCGCCTGCGCGTCCGGCAGCTCATTGAGCAGGTCCGCCGCGTCGTCCGGCTCCATCGCCTCCAGCACGTCCGCGGCACGGCCCGCGTCCAGCTCCGTGAGAATGGCGACCTGATCGTCCTCCGGCATCTCCTCCAGCACGTCGGCGAGCCGCTCGTCGTCGAGCGCGCGCGCCACCTCGACACGCCGGGCCGGGCCGAGCTCGTGCAGCGCGTCGGCCAGGTCGGCGGCACGCATGTTCTCGTACGCCTCCAGCAGCCGCGCCGCTCCCTGATCGACGTCGGTCCGCGCCAGCCCCGTCACGCCGTCGACCGGAACGGTCAGCGTCGACCCCCGACGCCGCAGCGACAACGGCGCCACCCGCTCCGGCCGCCGCCGCACGAACAACTGGTCCACCAGCCAGTCACCCGTCCGCTGCTTCGTGATCGCCACGTCCTCGACCGTCGCCTCCCCCGACCCGTCCGTGAACCGCACGCGCCGGTCGAGCAGCTCACCCAGCACCAGCGACTCCATCGACCGCTGCTCGAACCGCCGCATGTTCACCAGGCCCGTACTGATCACCTGACCAGGGTTGATGCTCGTGACCCTGGTGAGGGGAAGGAAGACCCGCCGTCGTCCCGGGACCTCCACGACCAGCCCGACCGCCCGCGGCGGCCGGTTCGTACGCATCAGCACGACGACGTCGCGCACCCGCCCCACCTGGTCCCCGATCGGGTCGAAGACCGCCGTACCGGCCAGGCGCGCCACGAACACCGGGGACGAGGAGCTCATGAGGGCCAGGCTACGCGGCGGCCGCCGCACGTGCCGGGGGCCGCGATCCGGCACGCCGGCGGCGGGGATGGCGGCCGGTTGGTGACCGGGTTCGTGGAAGCCGACGGCGCCGAGGGCGGGGAGGCGTTCCGCTGATGGGAGGCGGAGACCGGCCGACCGTCGAGTTCCGCCCCTGGCGGACGGCGCCCGGCTTTCTCGCGATCCACAGGGAAGTACGCGAAACTGTGCAGATGAGCATGTCCCGCCCGGGCGCGATCCCCAAGGTCCCCACCCTGCCCGCCGGAGACGAGGTCGCCGCATACCCGACCTACCTCCAGGCACAGCAGGCCGTCGACTACCTGTCCGACAACAAGTTCCCCGTCGAGAACGTCACCATCGTGGGCACCGACCTGCGCATGGTCGAACGTGTCACCGGACGCCTCACCTACGGCCGCGTGGCGCTCGCGGGCGTGCTGTCCGGGGCGTGGTTCGGCCTCTTCGTGGGCCTGCTGCTCACCCTCTTCGCCGGCGACGGCGGGGGCGGGGTGCTGTTCGTGGGCATCGGGCTCGGCGCCGGCTTCGGGCTGCTGTTCAGCGTGCTGTCCTACGCGTTCACGGGCGGGCGGCGCGACTTCACGTCGTCGTCCCAGATCGTGGCCGCGACGTATGCGATCCTCTGCGCGCACGACCACGCCGGTGACGCGCGGTCGATGCTGCTGGAGTCCCCGAGCGGCGTGGGGCGGCCGTCGGGGAGCGCGCTTCCGGGGGGCGGGCGCGGGTTCGGCACCGTAAGCCCGGTAGGCCAGGGGATGTCCGACGGCGGTGCCGGCGCGGCGCCGGGTGCGTCCGGCGGCGAGCAGGCGCCGGGTGAGGCGCCCCCGGCGCCGCGGAAGCCCGACCCCCGCTTCGTCACCCCCGAGGGCAAGCCCCGCTACGGGGCGATGCGCCCGGAGACCGACGAGAAGCGCCCGGAGAGCGACGACTCGCAGGATTCGTAGGGTTCAGGGCGTTTCCCGACCACAACACGGCCCCTCACTCGCGCAGGCCCGCCATCCACCGCTCCACCGCGTCCGGGTCGCGCGGCAGCGCGGCCGAGAGGTTCTCGTTGCCGTCCTCGGTGATGAGCACGTCGTCCTCGATGCGGACGCCGATACCGCGGTATTCCTCCGGCACGGCGAGGTCGTCGGCCTTGAAGTACAGGCCCGGCTCGATGGTGAACACCATCCCGGGCGTGAGCTCGCCGTCCAGATACATCTCGCGCCGCGCCTGGGCGCAGTCGTGCACGTCCAGGCCGAGGTGGTGGCTCGTGCCGTGCACCATCCAGCGCCGATGCTGCTGGCCGTCCTCGCCGAGCGCCTCCGCCCCGGTCACGCCGTCGGGCAGCAGGCCCCACTCCTCCAGCCGCGCCGCGATGACCTCCATGGCCGCGGTGTGCACGTCCCGGAACTTCGCGCCCGGCCTGGCCACTGCGAACGCCGCGTCGGCGGCGTCCAGCACGGCCTGGTAGATGCGCCGCTGCACGTCGCTGTACTCGCCGGACACCGGCAGCGTGCGCGTCACGTCGGCCGTGTACAGGGAATCCACCTCGACGCCGCCGTCGAGCAGCACCAGCTCGCCCTCGCGCACCTCGCCGTCGTTGCGGATCCAGTGCAGCGTCGTCGCGTGGTCGCCGGCGGCCGCGATCGTCTCGTAGCCCACCGCGTTGCCCTCGAGGCGCGCGTTCGCGTCGAACGTCGTCTCGATGACGCGTTCGCCGCGCCGGTGCGCCACGGCGCGGGGCAGCGCCCGGACCACGGCCTCGAAGCCCTCGATCGTGCGGGCCACGGCCTCGCGCAGGTGCTCGATCTCGAGCTCGTCCTTGAGCAGCCGGATCTCGGAGGCCGCCTCGACGAGCGCGGCGTCGCCCAGGGCGTCCGACGACGTCCGCTCCGCCGTCGCGGCCGACGCGTCCGCCTCGGCGCGCTCGGCCAGATCGAGACCGGCCTCGGCCCGGATCGCGTCGACCAGCGTCTCGATCTCCTCGTCGGCCCCGGTGACGACCAGGAGGACGACGCCGCCGTCGCCGATGTCCTTGGCGAGGGCGTCCTTCAGCTCGTCGACGTGCCGGGCCTCGATGCCCGTGAGCGTCTCGACGTCGGCCAGGGTCGGCCGGGCGCCCACCCAGAACTCGCCGTAGCGCGCGTCCGCGAAGAACTCCTCGTTGTCGCGCGGCGCCAGCGGCCGCACGTAGAGCACGGCGTGGTGGTTCGACGGCGTCCCGTCGGCCGCGGGATCACCGGTTCCCTCCTCGACCGGGTGCAGCACCAGCACGGCGTCGGGCTCCTGGTCCGTACCGAGGCCGGTGAGGTGGGCGAACGCCGAGTGCGGGCGGAACCGGTAGTCCGTGTCGTTGGACCGGGTGCGCAGCGGGCCGGCCGGGATCACCAGACGGGCGCCGGGCAGCCGCGCGGAGAGCGCGGCGCGGCGGTTCGCCGTGAACGGCACCGCACGGGACGCGGTGACGCCCAGGTCCGCGCGCGGCGCCCACTGCGACATCACGAAGTTCTTGAAGGCCTGGGAGGCCGGGCGCTGCGAGCGGTTGGATCCCCGCTCCTCGATGGACTGGTCGGACGAGGTGGTGTTCTCGCTCATGCGATCAGTCTCGCACCCGGGCGGGCTCGCCCGGAACTCGGCGTGTCAGCCCGCGCACCTGCCGAGGATCCCCGCACCCGCTACCTCAGGCCGCCGCGGAGAACGAGGTCAGGGCGCGGGTCAGCACGCGGTTGAACGACACCGGGTCGTCCGTGTTGACGTCGTGCCCCGCCCCGGGGAGGACCACCAGTGACGCGTCCCGCGCCGCCCTGAGATGCCGCCGTTCCTCGAGCCGCATGTGGTCCCGCGCGCCGTTGACCAGCCACACCGGCGCGTCGATGCGCCGCAGGGCATCGAGCGACGACCGCCCCGCCAGATGCGTCAGCGCGTCGGTCACCACGTGCCAGCCCGGCCGGTACGGCTCGGCGTTCTGGTCGGGTGTCACGGCGACCTTCCGCAGGTCGGCGCCGCCCGGGGAGGTGGACGAACGCCCGGGCCGGCGCCCGGGCAGCGGGACACCACGGACGACGTCGGACACCTTGGAGATCGCAGCCCGCACGCCGCCGCCGGCGTCCACGAAACCCTGCGCGAGGTCGCGGTACAGCGCGACCGGCTTACCCTTGGGGTCGGACGTGCAGGCCGCCGCGATGACGCCGGCGAGCCGCGCGGTGTGCGGGGTTCCGCGGGCGGCCCACGCGAGCGACGTGTAACCACCGAGGCTGAGGCCGACGACGGCGACGGGGCGGCCGGGCCCGAAGCCCGCGACGGCGTCGTCGATCACCTCGAAGGCCCGCGGCATCGTGAACCTCTCCTCGCGGCGCGCGCCGTGCGCGGGGAGGTCGACGGCGGTCGCGTCGTGGCCGAGGCGCCGGACGTGAGCCAGCTGCTCCCGCCAGATCGCCGACGACGTGCGCATGCCGTGCACGAAGACGACGGCGGGAGGCGCGAGCTGAGAATCCATGGCCTCCATGGTGCGCTACCGGCCCTCGCGGCACGCGGCGCTCGGGAGTGGTGGTGGTGAAGACCGGGTGCGATTGGGGCGTGTGCGACGCCGGGACGGTGTCGGGGTGGTGCTGAACGTCACCCGGCCCGGCGGTCCGCGGCGGCCGGGATCTCTCTAGACTCGATCCGTGATCGACCTCCACACCCACTCCACGGCGTCGGACGGTACCGATACCCCGGCGCAGGTGGTGAAGGTCGCCGCCGCCGCGGGTCTCGCCGTCGTCGCGCTGACCGACCACGACACCACCGCCGGCTGGGCCGAGGCGGCCACGGCCGCGGCCACCGAGGGCGTGGCCCTCGTGCGCGGTATCGAGATCTCGGCGCACGCGCTCGTGGGCGGGCGTCCCGTGGGCGTCCACGTGCTCGCCTACCTGCACGATCCCGAGCACGCCGGACTGCTCGCGGAACTGACGAGGACGCGTGAGTCCCGCGCGACGCGCGCGGAGCGGATGGCGGGCCTGCTGGCCGCGGACTACCCGATCACCTGGGAGGACGTCCTGGCGCAGACGGAACCGGGGACCACGATCGGCCGGCCGCACCTCGCCGACGCCCTGGTCGCCGCGGGCGCCGTCGCCGATCGCGACGAGGCGTTCGCCACCATGCTCCGCACGGGGAGCCGGTACTACGTGCCTCACTACGCGCCGGACGCGGCCGACGTCGTCCGGCTCGTGCGCGACGCGGGCGGTGTCCCCGTGTTCGCGCACCCCGGGGCGGACGGCCGAGGGCGGATCGTGCCCGACCGGACGATCGCGGAACTCGCCGGCGTCGGCCTCGCGGGGCTCGAGGTGGACCACCGCGACCACGACGCGGTCGCCCGACGGCGGCTCGCAGCACTGGCGGACGAGCTGGGCCTGCTGGTCACCGGCTCGAGCGACTACCACGGACGCGGCAAGCTGAACGTGATCGGGGAGAACACGACCAGGCCCGAGGTGCTGGCCGAGATCGAGCGGCAGGGTGCGCTCGCCGTGCTCCGCCCGGGCGCCGCGGGTGCGGCCGGCACGCCGGACGGGACGGCGGGAGAGCGCGCATGAACGAGCTGCTCGCGCTGTTCGCGACTGTCTTCGTAACGCTGTTCGTCATCATGGACCCGCCGGGCACGGTGCCCGTGTTCCTGGGCCTGACCAGCAGCATGGACCACAAGCGGCGCAACCGTGCCGCGCGCCAGGCGATCCTGGTGTCGTTCCTGGTGGTGGTCATCTTCGCCGTGTTCGGCAAGTACGTGCTGGCCTACATGGGCATCTCGCTGCCGGCGCTGCGCGCGGCGGGTGGTCTGCTGCTGCTCTTCGTGGCGATGGAGCTGCTGACGGGCAAGGCGGAGGAGCCGTCGGCGGCGGCGAACACGAACGTCGCGATGGTCCCGCTCGGCACCCCGCTGCTCGCCGGGCCGGGCACGATCGTGGCCACCATGGTGTTCGTCGAGGAGCACGCGGACCTCGCGTCCTGGGCCGTGATCGGCGCCGGGGTGGTGGCGGTGCACGTGTGCGTGTGGCTGTCGATGCGGTTCGCGAACATCATCCAGCGCGTCCTCCGTGACGACGGCGTCACCCTGGTCACCCGCATCGCCGGTGTGCTGCTGGCGGCGATCGCCGTGCAGATGATCGCGACGGCCGTGACGCAGTTCGTCACGTCGCCGGAGATCCTGACGGGGCACTGACGCCGCCGTGCTCCGGACCGGCGTCAGTGGTCCACGGTCTCCAGCACGACGGCGACCGGCTCGTCCGGTGTGAGTGACTCCCTGGTGCGGACCGCCTTCTTCATCGGCAGCACGTATCCGCCCTCGCGATCCGACGGGAAGACCGAGGTCCGCCAGGTTGTCGACCCCACGGTGACCTTGACGCGGATGGAGCCGAACCCGCGTGGCGGGAGGGGAAGGTCGGCGAGGTCGTCGGACACGTCGGCCGGGACGGTGACGAACCACCAGCTCTCGGTCCGGGCCTCCCACTGCCACAGCGGAGCGCTGAAGGATGCACGCACGGAATGGATCGTAAGCCCTGGGCCGCTCGCGTGGTCCCAGGGGCTCTTCGTGTGGTCGGGGGCGTCAGCCGTCGGACGGAGGGGTGGCCGGACGGCCGCCGCGGGTGCGGCGGCGCGTCCGGGTGCGACGCCGGGCCTGGGCGCCCTCGGCGGCGGGCGCGTCTGCCGACCGCTCCGGGGCGCCGCCGTCCGGCGCCGAGGTGGCCCGGCCGCCGTCGTGCGCGGAAGCGCTCCGGGTGCGACCGCCCGAACCGCCGCCCGGGCGACCACCGCGTCCCCGGCCGCCCGACGACGAGTCACTCCGGCCGCTCCGACCACCCGAGCCGGCGCGCTTGCCGGTCTCACCGAGATCCTCGAGCTTCTCGCCCTCGAGACCCTCGAGGACCCGCTTCTCCTGGGGGAGGCGTCCCTTGGTGCCCTCGGGGATACCGAGGTCGGAGAACAGGTGCGGGGACGTCGAGTAGGTCTCGACCGGCTCCGGGATGTCGAGCTCCAGGGCCTTGTCGATCAGCTTCCAGCGCGGGACGTCGTCCCAGTCCACGAACGTGACGGCCGTGCCCTTGTTGCCCGCGCGACCCGTGCGGCCCGTCCGGTGCAGGTACGTGCGCTCGTCCTCCGGGCACTGGTAGTTGACCACGTGCGTGACGTCGTCGACGTCGATGCCGCGCGCGGCGACGTCGGTGGCGACGAGCACGTCGATCTTCTCGTTGCGGAACGCGCGCAGCGCCTGCTCGCGCGCGCCCTGGCCGAGGTCGCCATGGATGGCGCCGGCGGCGAACCCGCGATCGCGGAGCTCGTCGGCGACCTTGGCGGCGGTGCGCTTGGTGCGGGCGAACACGATGGTCCGGCCCCGCCCCTCGGCCTGCAGGAGCCGCGCCAGGACCTCGAGCTTGTCGAGCGCGTGCGCCCGGTACACGACCTGCGTGATGTTCTTCACGGTCGCGCCCTCGTCCGGGTCGGCGGCGCGGATGTGCGTGGGCTGCTTCATGTACCGGCGGGCCATGCTCACCACGGCGCCCGGCATCGTGGCGCTGAACAGCATCGTGTGTCGCTGGGCGGGCGTGCGGGCGAGGATCTTCTCGACGTCGGGCAGGAAGCCGAGGTCGAGCATCTCGTCGGCCTCGTCCAGCACCACGGTGCCGGCCCGCAGCAGGGTCAGGTGCCCCTGGTTCATCAGGTCGATCATGCGGCCCGGGGTGCCGACGACCACGTCCACGCCCTTCCTCAGGGCCTCGATCTGCGGCTCGTACGCGCGGCCGCCGTACACCTGCACGATGCGCACCGATCGCTTCGCCGAGGCCGTGGCCAGGTCGTTCGCGACCTGCACCGCGAGCTCGCGGGTCGGTACGACGACGACGGCCTGCGGCTTGCCGGGCGCGACGAGCTGGTCGTAGCCCTCCTCGCCGGGGGCGACGATGCGGTGCAGCAGCGGCACGCCGAAGCCCAGCGTCTTGCCGGTGCCGGTCTTCGCCTGGCCGATGATGTCGTGGGCGCTCATCGCGACCGGGAGGGTCATGGCCTGGATGGGGAATGGGTGGGTGATGCCCGAGTCGCGCAGCGCCTCGACGATCTCTTCGCGGACGCCGAAGTCCGCGAAGGTCACGTTCTGTGCCTGGATCGCGGACGGTGTGCTGTAGTCGGGGGAATCGGAAACGGTCTCGGCCGTGCTCGCGGCCGGGCTGTCGGTGGTGGTCACTGGCGCCTTCATCTCTCGTCGGCGCGGCGGCTGGCCCCCTGCGGGCGATCGGCACGCGCCGTTCGTGCGGCAGCCGATCGTGAATATTCGTCGCGGCCCGGCGCCGTCGTGGCGCTGCGGGCTGCGATTCCCGCGGGGCGGCCGGACGGCCGGAGCGCGGAGTCGGAAGTCGTGAACAGGACGACCGGGCAACCGATTACTTGCCTCATGGTACGCGGTCGACGTTTCCTTGTGTTCTCGCGGTGCCTTCCGGAGCCGCCGGGCTCGGCCCGACGGGCGCCGGGCCGCCGTGATCTTGCCGACACCTCCTGCCGACACCTCCTGCCGACACCGACTCGGGTCCCGCCCCGGGTGGACGCGACATCCGCGGCGCCCACCCTGCGCGGCATCCCTCGCCGGCGCGGGAGCACACCGGTCAGAGCGAGCCGAAGCCGACCTTGCGGGGCTCCTCCGTGCCGATCTCGACGTAGCCGACGTGCTGCGCGGGGATCACCACGCGGCGGCCGCGCGTGTCGGTGAGCTCCAGGACGCCGTCGGGCAACGCCTTCTTCACGGCCGCGGCGACGGCCTCGGCCGCCTCCTCGGTCTCGACGACGACCTCGCGCGGCAGGTGCTGCACACCGATGGTGACTTCCACGTTCACTCCTTCACGTGCCCGGACGGGCGGCGGGTCCCCGGGGATTCCCGGCTCGTCGCGATCCTAACCACGGCCGGCGCCGGGGACCGCGCGGTTTCGCCGAGGGCCGATGCGGGAACAGATGCGGGCGATGTGATCGCGGAGATCTCCGGGGCGTGACCGATTCGTGACCTCGTGGCACGATGTTCCTCGTGCAGAAGGCTCCGCGTCCCGGCCGGTCCGCCCTGGCACTGGTGCTCGTGCTGGTGGTCGGTGTGAGCGCGGGCGCGGTGGCGACGGCGTACCAGCGTCCCGCGGAGTCGCGGGCGGCCGTGCAGGGGATCTTCGACCGCATCGTCGGGTCGGATGCCGGGGTCGTCCACGAGGAGGGCACGCTCGTCGACACCGCGGGGGCTCCGTCGTCGGGCACGGAGCCGTCCGACGGGGCGGGAACGGGCGGCGAGCCGGGCACGGAGCCAGGTACGGAACGGGGCGCGGAGCCCGGTACGGGACGAAGCACGCTGCCTCCGGAGCGCGCGGCTCGCCGCGCCCCCGCCCCGAGCCCGACGCCGGATGCGGGATCGGGGCTGCTCGACGACGTGGAGGTGCCGCGGAAGGCCTCCGGAAAGCTGGTGACCGCCCGGGGCAGCGAGCGGGCGCCCGGCGACGGCGAGGTGCTGCGGGTGCGGGTCGCGGTGGAGAAGGGACTGCCGGTCGACCGGGGAGTGTTCGCGGACGCCGTCATGGCGACGCTGAACGACCCGCGCGGCTGGTCGTCGGTGGACGGGGTGACGTTCGCGCGCACGGACGCGGACGACTACGACTTCCGCGTCGTGCTGGCCTCCCCGCGGACCACCGACGAGCTGTGTCATCCGCTGGACACGGGTGGGACGCTCTCGTGCGGGGTCATCGGGAGCGCCGTGCTGAACTTCCGGCGCTGGGTGCACGGCTCGGACGCCTGGGAGAGCGACGCGCGGTACCGGCAGTACCTGGTGAACCACGAGGTGGGGCACGTGCTCGGGCACCAGCACGACCAGTGCACGGGCAAGGGTGAGCGCGCCACGGTGATGGTCCAGCAGACCCTGTCGACCCAGGGCTGCCGGCCCCAGCCCTGGCCGGCGCCGGGTCGCGGCTGAGTTCCGCGGCCCGGGCCGATCCGTCCGGGAGGCCGCCTCGCGGACGCGTCGCGGCCCTTGCTCGCGGGCGGCACGGGGGCGTGCCTGGCCGGTACACGCCGCGCGGGCTGCGGTGCCGGGGCAGTGTCAGTGTCTCGTGATGGGATGCTGCGCGTGACGACAGCACTACCGAGACTCCGGCTGGTGCCGCCCGGGCAGGATCGGCGCGGCGCCGCTGTCCGCGCGCTCGACGACTCGCAGGCCGAGGCCGTCGAGGTCGCCCTGTCCCGGCCGGTCACGGTCGTGGCGGGCGCGCCGGGCACGGGGAAGACGACGGTCGCGGCACAGGTGGCGGTCGAGGCGCTGCGGGCCGGCACGCCGCCCGAGCGGGTGCTGGTGCTCGCGGCGTCGCGGCGATCCGCGGCACGGATGCGGGACGACGTCGCGGCGCGGGCGGGCCGGACAGTCGGGGCGCCGATGGTGCGCACGGCGGCGTCGGCGGCGTTCTCCGTGCTGCGTACCCGCGAGCTCGCGCTCGACGCACCGCCGCCGACCCTGGTCTCGGGGCCGGAGCAGGACCTGATCCTGGCGGAGCTCCTGGCCGGGCACGCCGCCGGTGAGGGTACCGGGCTGGAGCTGCCCCCCGGCCTGCCGGCGGACGCCCTGTCGCTCCGCGGCCTCCGCCAGGAACTGCGCGACCTGCTGATGCGTGCCGCCGAGCGTGGTCTCGGCCCGGTGGAGCTGCACCGGCTGGGCCGGTCGCACGACCGGCCCGAGTGGGTCATGGCGGCCAAGCTGTACGAGGAGTACCTCGACGTGATGACGCTGCGGTCGGGCACGCCGGACACGGGTGCCCGGTACGACCCCGCGGTCGTCGTGGACGAGGCGACGCACGCGTTGCGTTCCTGGGAGCGGGACCTGCCCGGGCTGCCGCGTCCCACGTGGGACCTGGTCGTGGTGGACGACTACCAGGAGGCGACGGCGGCGACCGCGCGGTTCCTGCACGTGCTGCACGGCGACGGCGCCCGGGTGGTGCTCCTCGGCGATCCGGACAGCGCGGTGCAGGGCTTCCGGGGTGCGGCCCCGGGCCTGGTCGGGCGGGCTTCGGCGAGTCCCGGGCCCGTGGGGGCGTTCGACGCCGCGACGGTGGTGCTCCGCACGGCGTGGCGGCAGGGTGCCGAGCTGCGGGCGGTGACGCGCGCGGTGACGGGGCGCATCCCCGTGCTCGCGAGCGTGCTGCACCGGCGCGCGGCGGCGCGACCGGCCGAGCCGGAGGGCGACGGCGGAGCGCGTCGGCGGGTCGACGTCGGCGTCGAGCGTCGGGCCGAAGGCGGAACGCAGGCGGATGACGGAACGCAGGCCGGTGACGGGGCGCGGGACTCCGCGCCCGAGGCGGTGCGCGTGGCGGTCCTGCCGGGGGCGGCGCAGGAGGCCGCGTGGATCGCACGCGAACTGCGGGCCGAGCATCTCCTGCACGGCACACCGTGGGAGCGGATGGCGGTGATCGCGCGAAGCGGCACCCGGCTGGCGGCGCTGCGCCGGGAGCTCGCGTCGGCCTCGGTGCCGGTGGCGTTCCTCGGCTCGGACCTGCCGCTGCGGGACGAACCCGCGGTGGCGCCGCTGCTCGCGGCCGCCCGCGTGGCGGCGGGCGCGCCCCGCGGCAGCCTGGAGGCACTCATCGCCTCCGAGATCGACGGCGCCGGTACCGGTGCGCTCGACCCGGAGACGGCCGCTCTGCTGCTCACGTCCCCGATCGGCGGGCTCGACGCCGTGGCGCTGCGCCGGCTGCGTCGCGCCCTGCGGTCGGAGGAACTGGCCGAGGGCGGCGGGCGTAGCTCGGATGCGCTGCTCGTCGAGGTGCTCGGCGACCCGGCCCGGGCGGGCCTGCTTCCCGAGCAGGTGCGGCAGGCGCCGGTGCGAGTGGCGAGCGTGCTCGCCGCGGGCCGCGCGGCGGCGGCCGAGCCCGGCGCGACGGCCCAGACGGTGCTCTGGGCGGTGTGGGCCGAGTCCGGGCTCGCCGAGCGCTGGCGCAGGTACGCCCTGGGCGGCGGACCCGGCGCGCTGCGTGCCGACCGGGACCTGGACGCCGTGCTCGCGCTGTTCCGCGCCGCGGAGACGTTCGTGGACCGGATGCCGGGCGCGCCGGTGTCGGCGTTCGTGGACTACCTGGAGTCGCAGGACCTGCCGGCCGACTCCCTCGCCGCGTCCGCCTCGGGGACGGGCGCGGTCGAGGCCCTCACGCCGGCGGGCGCGGCCGGGCGGGAGTGGGACGTCGTCGTGGTGGCGGGGGTGCAGGACGGCGTCTGGCCCGACCTGCGACTGCGGGATTCGTTGCTGGGCTCGCAGGCGCTGGTGGAACTGCACGCCGGGCGCGCCGACGACGCCCGCGTCCACGGGGCGGAGGCACGCCGTCAGGTTCTCGCGGACGAGCTGCGAGCGTTCGCCGTCGCCACGTCCCGTGCCCGGCGACGGCTGCTGGTCACCGCCGTCGAGGACGCGGAGGACGCGCCGAGCGTCTTCTGCGACCTGATCTCCCCGCGGGACGACGACGGCGAGGGACCCGACTCGCGCCGCACCGTCGTCGGCCCGCCGCTCGACCTGCGCGGGATCGTCGCCGCCGCGCGCGCGGAGCTCGTGCGCGCGGTCGTCGCGGGCGAGGCCCGGCGGCGCGATGCGGCGGAGCCTCGCGACCCCGAATCGCACTCCGCCGTCGTCGACGCCTCCGCGCGGGCCGCCGCCAGATTGCTGGCCGACCTCGCCGCCGCGGGGATCGCGGAGGCGGATCCCACTACCTGGTACGGCGTGGCGGGGGCGTCGAGCGACGCGCCGCTGTGGGGCCCGCGTCAGACGGTGACGGTGTCCCCGTCGAAGGTGGAGACGGTGACGACGTGCGCCCTGCGCTGGGTGTTCGAGGCGGCCGGGGGTACCGCGCCGGACGCCACCCACCAGAGCCTCGGCACGCTGCTGCACTCCATCGCGCAGGACATGCCGCAGGGCTCCCTGCACGACCTCAAGGCCGAGCTGGACCGCCGCTGGCCGGAGCTCGCTCTGCCCGAGGGCTGGCCGTCCCGGCAGCTCCGGGGGCGGGCCGAGCAGATGATCGAGCGCCTCGCCGCCTACCTGGCGGGATCCGGCGAACCGCTGCTTGTCGAGGCGGACTTCGACGTGCGCGTCGGGCGGGCGCGGCTGCGCGGCCAGATCGACCGGGTGGAGGACGCCGGCGACGGCGCGGTGCGGGTCGCCGACCTGAAGACCGGAAAGTCGGCCCAGACCAAGGCGGAGGCGGCCGAGAACCCGCAGCTCGGTGCCTACCAGCTCGCGGTGGAGCAGGACGCGCTCGGCCTGCCCGAGGGCACCGTCAGCAAAGGCGCGAGCCTCGTCTACGTCGGCACGCCGACCGCCGGTGCGACCGTCCGGGACCAGCCGGCGCTCGAGCCCGGGCCGGACGGCGACTCGTGGGCACGGGACGTCGTCGAGCGGGCGGCGGACACCATGGCGGCCGACAGCTTCGCGGCGCAGCGCAACAAGCTGTGCGAGATGTGCGCGGTGCGTCGCTCCTGTCCGCTGCAGCCCGAAGGGCGCAAGGTGGTCGAGTGAGCCAGGACGCCCTGTTCGGTGACGACCTCGTCATCGACGACGAATACCTGACGAGTGGCGACGACCGGGCCGGTGACCTGCGGCGGACCCAGGACCGGGCGCTGTCCGAGGCCGGACGCCCCAGGCTCTCCGCGCGCGCCATTGCACGGCTGCTCGGCCGGCCCGAGCCCACGGACGAGCAGGCGGCCGTCATCGAGGCCCCGCTGGAGCCCGGCCTCGTGGTCGCCGGCGCCGGATCCGGCAAGACGGAGACGATGGCGGCACGCGTCGTCTGGCTCATCGCGAACCGGCTGGTCTCACCCGAGGAGGTGCTCGGCCTGACCTTCACCCGCAAGGCCGCGGGTGAGCTCTCCCAGCGCGTCCGGACCCGTCTCGCGCAACTCGCCCGCGCGCTCGGAGAGGAGTCCGGCGAGGCCCTGCCCGGCGCGGGCGACCTCGCGATCGACCGGCCCACCATCGCCACCTACAACGCCTACGCGGCCGGTCTCGTGGGCGACCACGGCCTGCGGCTGGGCGTCGAACCCAGCGCGCGGCTGCTCGGCGAGGCGGAGCAGTGGCAGCTCGCGTCGCAGGTCGTCGAGTCGTGGGACGAGGACCTGAGTACCGACAAGGCGGTCAGCACCGTGACCGCGGCGGTGGTCGCGCTGTCCGGGGCGCTGGGCGAGCACCTCCTCGACCCCGCCGACGCCCGCGCCCGGCTCGGCGCCATGGCGGACCACCTGGAGTCGATCCCGCTCGGCGACAGACAGCGCAAGCGCACCAAGGACGTCGAGCAGCTCATCGGCTCGGTGGCCGAGCGCGCCCGCCTCATCGACCTCGTCGTGGAGTACCGGCGCCGCAAGCGGATCGCGGAGACCCTGGACTTCGGTGACCAGGTCGCGTTCGCCGCCGAGCTCGCCCGCTCGGTCCCCGCCGTCGGCGCGGCCGAGCGCGCCCGGTTCGCCGTCGTCCTGCTCGACGAGTACCAGGACACGTCGTACGCACAGGTGGAACTGCTCGCCGGCCTGTTCGGCGGCGGCCACCCGGTGATCGCCGTCGGCGACCCGCACCAGTCCATCTACGGCTGGCGCGGCGCGTCCGCCTCCGGCCTCGCCCGGTTCCCGGACCGGTTCCGGCGGGACGACGGCGTCGCCGCACGCGTCCACTACCTCTCCACCTCGTGGCGCAACGACGCCGCCGTGCTCGCCGCTGCGAACGTCGTCGCCGCACCGCTGCGCGGCACCGGCGGATCCGGTACGACGGCGGTCGGCGGGCCGGGACCCGCCGTGCACGTCCCGCCGCTCGACCTGCGTCCCGGCGCCGGACACGGCCGGGTGGACGCCCATGTCGCCGCCACGATCGAGGAGGAGGCCGCCGCCGTCGCCGAATGGGTGGCCGAGCGCTGGCGCCCCGGGACCGCCCCGGGCGGACGCGTCACGGCGGCGGTCCTGTGCCGGGCACGGTCGCAGTTCACCGCCGTCGAGGTCGCCCTGCGCTCGGCGGGCCTGCCCGTCGAGGTGGTGGGCCTCGGCGGACTCCTCACCACACCCGAGGTCGTCGACGTCGTCGCGCTCCTGGAGGCCGCGCACGACCCGTCCCGCGGCGACTCGCTGCTGCGCCTCCTCACCGGTCCGCGCGTCCACCTCGGCGCCGCGGACCTGCACGCCCTGGGGTCGTGGGCGGCGGACATCGCCCGCGAGGACGACCCCCGCCGCACCGGCGAACGGGTCTCCGGCGACGGATCGCACACCGGTCCGACCGGCTCGGGGACCGGAGCGTCTGCCGGTTCGGGGCCCGACGACGCCGGGCCCGACGACGTGACCGTGGTCGAGGGCGACGTCGTCGACCACCGCTCCATCATCGACGCGCTCGACGACCTGCCCGAACCCGGGCAGCCCGCACGCGACGGCCGGACGCTCACCCCCGAGGGACACGCGCGGCTCACGGCGCTCGCGGAGGTGCTGCGCGGCCTGCGCGGCCTGACGTACCTGTCGCTGCCGGAGCTGGTGGTGCAGGCCGAGCGGGCCCTGGGCCTGGACGTGGAGGCGGTCACCGCGGCCGCGCTCACCGGCGCGGGCGCCGCAGGCGCGGTGAGCGACCGGGGGCGGGAGCACCTGGACGCGTTCCGGGACGTCGCCGCGTCGTTCGCGCAGTCGGCGGACGTGGCCACGCTCGGCGCGTTCCTCGCCTGGCTGGGCGTGGCGAGCTCCCGGGAGAACGGGCTCGACATGCCGGTGCGGGAGCCTGATCCGGACGCGGTTCAGATCATCACGGCGCACGCGGCCAAGGGGCTGGAGTGGGACGTGGTGGCGGTACCGGGACTGGTCGGTGGCGTCTTCCCGGCGTGGGACCGCAGCTCGCGCTCGGGCGAGAAGTCGAGCGGCTGGCTGAGCGGCCTCGGGGAGCTTCCCTACCACCTGCGTGGCGACGCCGAGGACCTGCCGGCGTTCCGGTGGGAGGCGGCGTCCGACACGAAGGAGCTCGTGGCCCTGCGCGAGGAGTTCCGGGAGGACTGCGGCGCCCACCGGCTGGCGGAGGAGCGGCGGCTCGCGTACGTCGCGTTCACGCGGGCGCGTCGCGACCTCATGCTGACCGGCTCCTGGTGGGGTACCGCGAGCCGTCCGCGTGCGGTCTCCGTGTTCCTGGAGGAGCTGGCCGAGTCCGGCCTCGTGTCCACGGACGGCTGGGTCGTCCCGCCGGACCCGGACGCCGAGAACCCGCGCGACCTGGTCACGGAGACGGCCGTCTGGCCGGCGCGGGACGGGGAGACCGTCTCCGGCGCCTCGCCCGGGGTCGTGGAGCCCGGCAGGGCCGAGGAGCCGGATAGGCTCGGCGAGCAGCGCGGGGCGGGGGTGTCGGGCGAGGCCGTGGTAGGCGCCCGTGAGCTGACGGCGGCCCTGGCCGGGGCGCCGTCGGCCCGCGAGATCCTGCGTGCCACGGCCACGCTGGTCGGGCGGGAGTCGGTGGCGCGGGCCGAGGATTCGGCGGTCGGATCGCCGTCGAGCATCCTGACCGCTCCGGCCGGCGTTCTGCGCGACGCCGCCGGGCACGATCTCGTCGAGCTCGCGGCCATGCTGCTGGCCGAGCGCGCGGAGCGCGACGAGGGGCTCGTGGAGTTCCCGGCGCACGTGTCGGCGTCGGGCCTGGTGCGTCTCGCGGCCGATCGCGACGACTTCACGCTGCAGCTCCGGCGTCCCGTCCCGACGCAGCCCACGGTGCACGCGCGGCGCGGTACCCAGCTGCACGCGTGGGTGGAGCAGTTCTACCGGTCGGCGTCGCTGCTCGACGTCGACGACCTGCCAGGCGCGGAGGGCGACGACCTGCCTGCGGACGCCGACCTGGCGAAACTCCGGGAGACGTTCCTGCGCTCGGAGTGGGCGTCGCGCACGCCGATCGCCGTCGAGGCCGACGTCGAGACGCCGGTCGCCGGGGTCATGCTGCGCTGCCGGATGGACGCCGTCTTCCCGGATCCCGAGGGGGAGCCGGGCAGCGTCGTCGTCGTGGACTGGAAGACCGGCCGGGAGCCTCACGACCCCGTCGCGCGCGCGGCGCGAGAGGTGCAGCTGGCGGTCTACCGGTTGGCGTGGTCGCGCTGGACGGGACTGCCGCTGGAGAAGGTGAGCGCGGCCTTCTGCTACCTGGGCTCCGACACGACGGTGCGGCCGGAACGCCTGCTCACCGAGCCGGAGCTGGAGGCGCTGATCCGCGGCGAGCTCGACGCTCCGCCGAACTCGTGAGTTCGTCGTGCCATCGGCAGCTCGACCTGTCGATGACACGACGGACCCACGAGCGCACGGGTCCGTGCCGGCGGCATGCCACCGGGCTGGGCTCAGCCCTCCTCGCGGGTGGCCTCGTCCAGGTCCTGCAGCATCGTGGTGGCGTCCTCGACCACCTCGGGGAGCTTGTGCCGCACGCCGTGCAGCAGCCAGCGCGCGAGCGCCAGCTCGCCCACCAGCAGCGCGCGGTCCTGCAGGCGCGGGTCGCTGAGCTCGGTGCGCCGCAGCTGGTAGGCCTCCATGATCGAGTCCGCGGCCTCGACGGGCGCCGCGACGAGCAGCCAGGCGAGATCGTCGGCGGGGTCGGCGACCTTCGCCTCGGACCAGCCGGAGATCGCCACGACGCGGCCCCGGTCCACCAGCATCTGGTCGGCGGCCAGGTCGCCGTGCACCACCACGGGCTGGAACTTCCACAGCGACACGTCCTCCAGGGCGGCCTCCCAGCGGTGCAGCAGGCTCGGCGGGATGCGTCCGGTCTTCGCCGCCTCGTCGATCTCCGACATGCGGCGGTCGCGGTAGTCGGCGGCGGCGTAGCTGGGCAGCCCGCAGCCCTCCACCACCGACGCGGGCAGCTCGTGGATCGCGCCGATCGCCCGGCCGAGGTCGGCCGCGAGGCCGGGCCCCGGGGCGAGGGCCTCGACGTCGAGCCACTCGCCGACGATCCGCCGGTGCACCACGGCGCGCCCGCCCTCGGGCAGCAGCGCGTACCCGGCGATCTGCGGCACGACGAATGGCAGCACTCCTGTGTCGACGTACAGCTTCAGCGACTCGAGCAACTCCATCTCGGCCTCGAGCGCCGCGCCCGCGACGGTGCTGCGGGGCGCGCGGACGACCCATTCCTGGTCGTCCTGGCTGGTCACGATGGCGGTGTCGTAGTCGCCGGGCATGTTGTCGGTCCGGACGGAAGCGGCCTCCAGACCGGGAACGGCCGCCGTGGACAGGGCGGCGAGCGCGAGCGGAGTACGTGGCACGCTCCTACGGTATTGCGCCCGGACCCCGCGGTGTGCCACGCGCGCCGGGCGAAGCCGGTCTCCTGTCGGGTGGTCGGCCGGATGTCGTGAGATCGGTCCCCCGGGCGGCCGGCTTCGCGACATCGGGCCGACCGTTCGACATCCGGCCGATCGTTCGACGTCGAGCCGACCATGTGCCGCCCGCCAACGGGATACGGTCGATCCATGCTGGATCTTCCCCTCGCGTACGTCGCCCACGACCGTGCCGCGCACCGGCGCTCCAAGCCCGGTCTCGTCGACGAGTTGCTGGCCCGGCCCGAGACCGGCGTGGTGCTGGTGAGCTCGGGCCGGGTGGCGACCGCGGGGCGGACCCCGGCGTTGCTGTCCGCCGAGGAGGCCGCCGTCGTCGGCCGCGACGCCGAGCACTACTTCCTCGGCGAGTCCGACGACGTCGCGTACCTCGCGCTCGTCCTGCCCGCCACGGCCGACGACGACGCTCCCGCCCTGCCCGGCGACCTCACCTGGCGCACTCCGCGCGACCTGGCCGACGTCGACCCCGCACTCCCCGCGGAGGCGGCCGGCGCCGCCACCCCACCCGCCACCACGGGCGGTGCCGAGACCACCGGTACCGCCCCGGTCGGCCCCGCCCCCGGCGTCAGGCTGGCCATCGGCCTCGCCGTCGAGGCCGTCGGGCTCGCCAACTGGCACGCCGACCACGCCCACTGCCCGCGCTGCGGTGAACCGACCGAGATCGGCGAGGCGGGCTGGGCCCGCCGGTGCACGGCCGACGACCTGATCCACTACCCGCGCACGGACCCCGCGGTGATCATGGCCGTCGTCGACGCCGACGACCGGCTGCTGCTCGGCCGCAGCACGTCCTGGCCGCCCGGCCGGATGTCGGTCCTGGCGGGCTTCGTGGAACCGGGGGAGAGCGCCGAGCACGCCGTGGCGCGTGAGGCCATGGAGGAGGCCGGGATCGTCGTCGGACGGATCGAGTACCGGGGCAGCATGCCGTGGCCGATGCCGCGCTCCCTCATGCTCGGGTACCGCGCCCGCGCCGAGACCACCGAGCTGCGGCCCGACGGCGACGAGGTCACCGACCTGCGCTGGTTCACCCGCGCCGAACTCGCGGCCGCCCTCGCGGACGGCAACCTTCAGCTCTCCAGCCGCGCCCTGATCGGCCGCGTCCTGATCGAGGAATGGTACGGCCGCCCGATCGGCCCCTGACCGGCGCCGGATCAGTTCGAGAGCGCCAGCGCCTGCTTCACGTCGGCCAGCGACGGGTTCGTCGCCGCCGAGCCGTTCGGGTAGACCACCGTCGGCACCGTGCGGTTCCCGCCGTTGACGTTCTCGACGAACGCCGCCGTCTCCGGACGCTCCTCGATGTCGATCACCTCGTAGCCGATGCCCTCCGAGTCGAGCTGCGTCCGCAGCCGACGGCAGTACCCGCACCACGCGGTCGAGTACATGAGGACGGTCCCCGACGCGGGGACCGGCGTGGCGATCTCGGTCATCTCTTCGTCTCCTTCACGGCACGCTGCACGACGGCGGTCGCGAGCGCCGCCGCCGGTGCTGTCGTCGATGTCGGTGTCTCCTGACAGAATCTCGGCCATGGTGACGCACGCGCCTGCTCTCTCCAACTCCGCGACGGGTCCCGTTCATCCCGACTCGATCCTCGACGCGCTCGACCCCGAGCAGCGAGAGGTGGCGCTCGCGCTGCGGGGGCCGGTCTGCGTGCTCGCCGGGGCCGGCACCGGCAAGACCCGTGCCCTCACCCACCGCATCGCCTACGGCGTGCGCACCGGCGTCTACAAGCCGAACAGCGTCCTGGCGGTCACCTTCACGGCCCGCGCGGCGGGGGAGATGCGCACCCGCCTGCGCGGCCTCGGCGTGCAGGGCGTGCAGGCACGCACCTTCCACGCCGCCGCACTGCGCCAGCTGGCGTACTTCTGGCCGCGCGTCGTCGGCGGGGCGCCGCCCCGCCTGGTCGAGCACAAGGCACAGTTCGTCGCCGAGTCCGCCCGGCGGCTCGGGCTCTCCGTCGACCGTGTCGCCGTGCGTGACCTGTCCTCGGAGGTCGAGTGGGCCAAGGTCAGCCTCGTCACGGCCGACGACTACGAGCGCGTCGCCGCCGCCCGCGACCGCGAGGCACCGTCGGGCTACGACCACCAGACGATCGCGCGCCTGATCACCATGTACGAGGACGTCAAGACCGAGCGCGACGCCATCGACTTCGAAGACGTCCTCCTCATGCTCTCCGACATGCTGAACAGCCACAAGGCCATCGCCGACGAGGTCCGAGGTCAGTACCGGCACTTCGTCGTCGACGAGTACCAGGACGTCTCACCTCTCCAGCAGTTCCTGCTCGACCAGTGGCTCGGCGGCCGCGAGGAACTGTGCGTCGTCGGCGACCCGTCCCAGACCATCTACTCCTTCACCGGCGCCACCCCGCGCTACCTGCTCGACTTCCGGCGCCGCTTCCGGAACGCCACCGAGATCCGCCTCGTCCGCGACTACCGGTCCACACCGCAGGTCGTCGGCCTCGCCAACGACCTCCTGCGCCGCGCCGGCCGCGGCGCCGCACAGGCGCTCGAACTCGTCGCCCAGCGCGATCCCGGGCCGCCCGTCACCTTCACCACCCACGACGACGACGAGACCGAGGCCACCGCTATCGCCACCCGGGCCTCCCGGCTCATCGAATCGGGCGTCCCCGCCAGCGAGATCGCCGTCCTCTACCGCACAAACGCGCAGTCCGAGGCATTCGAGTCCGCGTTCGCCGACGCCGGCGTCGGCTACCTCGTGCGCGGCGGCGAACGCTTCTTCCAGCGCAAGGAGGTGCGCGACGCCATCGTCCTGCTCCGCGGCGCCGCCCGCTCCGCCGACCCGGAACAGACCATGCCCGAACAGGTGCGCGACGTCCTCGCCGCCGCCGGATGGGCCGCCGAACCCCCCGCCGCCCGCGGCGCCGCACGCGAACGCTGGGACTCGATGCAGGCGCTCGTGGCGCTCGCGGACGACCTGGCCGCGTCGGCGACCGAGGAGGCGCCTGCGACGATCGCGACTCTCGTGGACGAGCTCACCGAGCGGGCCAAGGCGCAGCACGCGCCCACGGTCGAGGGCGTGACGCTGGCGTCGTTGCACGCGGCGAAGGGTCTGGAGTGGGACGCAGTGTTCCTGGCCGGGATGAGCGAGGGCCTCATGCCGATCTCCCTGGCCGAGACCGACGAGGCCGTGCACGAGGAGCGCCGCCTGCTCTACGTGGGGATCACGCGGGCTCGGGAGCGGCTGGAGGTGTCCTTCGCGCGCAGCCGCAACCCCGGCGGGCGGGCCACCCGGAAGCGCACCCGCTTTCTCGACGGCATCTGGCCCGACGGCGAGCCGCGTGGTCCCCGCCGCCCCCGCGGCGGCCAGGGGAAGGCCCGGGCGTTGCTGACGGGCGAGCACGACGTCGCGCTCTTCGACGCGCTGCGCGAGTGGCGCCTGGAGGTGGCGCAGGAGGCCGACAAGCCCGCCTACACGATCCTCACGGACGCGAGCCTGGCCGAGATCGCCGAGTCGAGGCCCGGCTCGGTCGCCGAGCTGGCGCGGGTCAACGGGATCGGCCCGGGGAAGATCGACCGCTACGGGCCGACGATCCTGTCGATCGTGAGCAGCGCGCCGAGTGTCTGAAGCCCGAAGAATTCCGGGAGACCCAGGCTGGACAGCGCTTTCATCGAGCCTTGACGGATCCCGGAAAACTGTCAGCAAAAAAAGTTGGAAAAAGAGTTGGAGTCCGCGAGGCAGGCGACATAGTCTGCATGTTGTCCTTGAAAGAGCGGGCGGAGCCGAGAAGGCCGAGCCCCGAGTGCGCGAGGAGGTGGGAAGCCTGATGGAGATCATGAAGCAGGTCCAGACGTGGACGGAGACGCTGTGCGGCACCGGTGTGCCGTCGTACGCGGTCCGGCCCGTCTCTGCGCGCGCGGATATCTCTGTCCACACGCCGCGTCTGCGCGGCGAAGGCGGAAGCTTCCCGAACGCCATCCTCGCCCCCGACTCCGCTTCAGGAGCGCATCCGGTCTAGATCGACCGGCGCATCCAGGCCGCGGAGTCCACCCGGGACCCGCGGCCTGAGGTTTTTCCAGGCAGATCCCGGCCTCACCAGGCCGGCTGGAGGAACACCCAGCCCTGGGTCCTGCATCACCCGACGTTCACCGACGACGTTCACGTAACAGGATCACAGGAGACAACCGTGCGCCTCACTGCGCTCCTCGACACCCTCCCCCAGGGCGGATCCGGCCCCTGGAACCCTTCGAGCGATGTTCCCGCCAGCGCTGCCACAAGCGGCTCTGACACCCGCGAGTTCAACCGGATCATGGACTCGCTGCTCCCGTGCCGTACCAACGACCCCGAGCTCTGGTTCGCCGAGCACTCCGCCGAGGTGGAGCGCGCGAAGACGCTCTGCCGCGAGTGCCCGCTGATCGACGGCTGCCTCGCCGGCGCCCTCGAGCGCCGTGAGCCCTGGGGTGTCTGGGGCGGCGAGGTCTTCGTCGACGGCGCCGTCGTCGCGCGCAAGCGCGGTCGTGGCCGGCCCCGGAAGTCGGAGACCGCTGCGGCCGGCGGAGCTCCGGCGGCCGCGTGACCCGCAGGCGTCAGGGGGCGAGGGTGAGGCATCCGCACCGCGGATGCGGATCGAACCTCCGGACGCGAGGCAGGCAGTCCGGTAGTGCGATCTCCAGGCAGGTGCCGACGGCCGCCGGCCGGTGCCCGTCCAGTTGGGCGAGCACCTGGCAGGCGGCCGTCGCCGCTGCCAGGGCAGTGAGCGCCGCCTCGTGCGGCTGCTCCGGTGCCTGCCGCAGCTGCGCCGCGACCAGGTGCCAGTCGCGGTCCTGATCGGCGCGGAGCGCGTCGAGGCAGCCGACGCAGGCGCTGCGGCCCGGCAGGACGAGCGGCCCCACGGTGACATCCGCCTCGCGCGCGACGACGGACAGGTGCGGTACGGCCGCGCTCATCATGCGGGTGAACCGGGCGGGCAGGGCGGCACGCGACTCCACGACCACGGCGACGTCCGGCTCGCCGTCGCCGTCCACCCGGACGTCGAGTGCCGGCGTCCGGCTCGCCAGCAGGCGCGCCAGCGCGACGTCCCGGGGCTCGCCCACGTCGTGCTCGGTGTGCGCGCCGAGCCCGACGTCGGTGGTCTGCACCGGCCGCGGGTCGCGCAGGACCAGGTGGCCCACTCCGGCGGCGGAGAGGATCAGGGCGAGCGCCGCGCCGATGCGTCCGAGTCCGGCCAGCGCCACCGTGGCGGCCGCGCGGTCCGCGAGAGTGACCAGGCCCGCCCCGTCGACCCGTAGCATGCCGAGGGTCCGGGCGTCCGCCGTCCCGTCACCCGGCGCGACGACGGTTCGCCCGGCGGGCGACGGCGGCACCAGCATCCCCGCGTTGGCCAGGACGTCCAGGATGAGGTCCCGGCGCTCCGGGGCCACGCCCCGACGTGCCGCGGACCGGGCGGGCGTCACGTGCCGGCGGTCAGTCAGGTCGCGCAGCCAGGACGCCTCCGCGCGGGAGAGCCCGTCCAGGACGAGCGCCCAGCGCGGGTCGGTGCCGCACTGCACCGCACCGCCCGAGCGCATGACCACCGGTGTCCCGGGGCGCAGGCGGAGCGCGGACCGCGACGCGGTCGGCGAAGGGTGGGCGGCTGGCGCGCTCATGGGTGTACTCCTGGGGCGGTGCGAAGGGAGAGACTCCACCGTGCCAGGACCTCGCGAAGGCTGCCGTCTGTCCACAGGCCGTCTCGCGCCACGAGCCCTCGACGCCCGGGAGAATTTTTCCGTCGCAGGGCGTGTTCTTGACCATCGCACGCCGATAACCGCTACCGTCATGGTGTGGCCCACGACGATCCGACGTCCGTGGAGGTGCGCCGGAGCCGTCGTCGTACCGCCACGGTGAGCGCGTATCGCGACGGTGACCGAACCATCGTCGCCATTCCGGCGCGCTTCTCGAGGGCCCAGGAGCGAGAGTGGGTGGCCAAGATGCTCGCCCGGCTCGAGGACAAGGAACGGCGCCGTAAACCGTCCGACGACGAACTGCTGTCCCGGGCGGAGTTCCTCTCCGACAAGTATCTCGGCGGGCGGGCCGTGCCCTCCAGTGTCCGCTGGGCGTCGAACCAGGGCCGGCGGTGGGGCTCGTGCACCCTGCTGGACGGGTCGATCCGGATCTCCACGCGCGTGCAGGGGATGCCCGGCTGGGTCCTCGACTACGTGCTGCTGCACGAGCTCGCCCACCTGCTGCACGCGGGCCACGGCCCGACGTTCTGGAAGATCCTCGAGGCCTACCCGAAGACGGAGCGGGCCCGGGGCTTCCTCGAGGGCGCCTCCTACGCGCAGGACGACGTGGGCGCCCCCACCTCGGACGAAGAGGACTGACCGGCGTGAGACATCCCGCGCCGCGTCAGCTCTTGTCGGCCCCGTCGGAACCGTCGGCTTCGCCGGACCTGCCGTCCTCGCCGGCCGCGTCTGCCTCGTCGCCGAAGATCTCCCGCAACGCGGCGTCGACGTCGGCGTGCTCCTCGGCCGTGGAGGCCCGGCGCGCCGGGTAGCCTGCCGGGTCGTCCAGGTCGCCCGTGACCGGCAGGAGGTCGGGGTGGTCCCAGACGCTGTCGCGCGCCGCCTGACCGCCGTCGTTCATCAGGATCTGGAACAGCCTGGCCGCGTCGCGCGAGCGGCGCGGGCGGAGCTCCAGCCCGACGAGCGTGGCGAACGTGTGCTCGGCCGGTCCGCCCGCGGCGCGACGCCTGCGGATCATCTCGCGCAGCGCGACAGAGTGCGGCAGGTGAGGCAGCGCCGCGGCCGCCGTCACCTCGTCGACCCAGCCCTCCACCAGCGCGAGCGTCGTCTCCAGCCGGAGTAGGACCGCCTTCTGCTCCTCGGTGTTCTGCAGCCCGAACACGCCGCCGGACAGCGCGCCGCGCAGGGCGTCCGGATCGGACATGTCGATGTCGCGCACCTGGGACTCCAGCACGTCCAGGTCGATGGTGATGCCGCGCGCGTACTGCTCCACGATCCCCAGCAGATGTCCGCGCAGCCAGGTGACGTGCGTGAACAGGCGCGTGTGCGCGGCCTCGCGCAGCGCGAGGAAGAGGCGCACCTCCTCCTGCGGGGCGTCGAGCCCCTGCGCGAACCCGTCGACGTTGGTCGGCAGGAGCACGGTGTGCGCGTCGTCGAGCAGCGGGAGGCCGATGTCCGTGGCGCCGAAGACCTCGCGCGAGAGCGTGCCCGCGGCCTGCCCCACCTGCATGCCGAACACGGCCGAACCGAGCCGGCGCATCATCTGCGCGGGGTCCATGCCGAGGCCCGCCAGGGCGCCGGCCGGCATGCCGGGCATCGCGACGCCGTCGTCCACGCCGTCCGGGAGCTGGTCCGCGAGCACGGTGGCGAGGGCGTCGGCGACCGACGCCGCCACGGGGGCGGCCAGCTTGTTCCACGCGGGCAGCGTCGCCTCGACCCATTCCGAACGGGACCAGGCCCGGGCCGTCCCGACCGACGGCGGCAGGTCCGTGACGGCGTCCAGCCAGAGCTCGGCGACGGACAGCGCGTCGGTGGCCGCCTTGGCCTGACCGCCGGTGAGGGACGGGTCGCCCTCGGCGACGGCGACCTGGCGGGCGACGTCGTGCGCGACGTCGGAGTTGACCGGGCCCGTGCCCGGTTCGGCGAGCATCCGCTGCACCTGGGAGAGCGCGAACTGCATCATCATCGGGTCCTGGGCACCGGACATCGTCGACGGGTCGAAGCCGCGCGCACGCATCTCGGCGAGCACCTCGTCGGCGCCGTCACCGAGCATGGAACGGAGCATCTCCTCCCACGGCTGGTCGCCGTGGCTGGGGTTCTCGGTCATCTTGCTCCTCGTTCGTTCGGCGGGACGCCCGCGAGCCTCCCTGGGCCGCTGGGGACGACCCCAGTGGCCACCGTATCCACGTGCGATCAACTCCGGGGACCACAGGGCGGGTTCCCGACTTCGCTCTCGGCGCACAAACGGCCCGCGGCGCCCACGGACGCGTGCGCAGGGACCGTCCAGGCGAATGGGGGATGATGAGGCGGTGACGTCGAGCGATCTCGAGAACCCCATGCCGTCCGGCCGGGCGTCCGCCTCCGGGGCCGGCTCAGCGAGTTCCCCGGGCGGTGATGCCGTGGACGGAGGGGAGGTCCAGGACGCCGGCGCGGACCTGGACGCACCGCCGGTCACGCGCCGGACCGTCACGCTCGGCATCACGTTGCTGCTGACGGCGGCCCTGGCCGCCGTCGCCCTGGTGCTGCCCGTGCCCTACGCGGTGCGCGCGCCCGGCCCCACCGAGAACACGCTGGGCGAGCAGGACGAGGCGCCGCTCATCGCGATCGAGGGGTCGCGGACCTACGAGTCGACGGGGGAGCTGCGGCTCACGACGGTCTCCGTCTCCGGCGGCCCGGGCTATCCGGTCAGCGCCGGGCAGGTGGTCCAGGCGTGGCTGGACCCGACCCGTTCGGTGGTGCCGGTCGAGGCGATCTTCCCCGAGGAGACCACCGCGGAGGAGCAGCAGGAGGTGAGCCAGGCGGAGATGGTCAGCTCTCAGGAGTCGGCCACGGCGGCGGCGCTCACCGAGCTCGGCGAGGACGTGCCGGCCACGCTCGAGGTCGCGGGCGCCGAGCCGGGGACCGGCGCGGACGGCGTCGTCGCCGAGGGTGACGTCATCGTCTCCTTCGAGGGTGCGCCGGTCGAGACGTACGAGCAGCTCATCGCCGGTCTCGCGGAGACCGAGCCGGGGTCCGACGTCGTTCTCGGCGTGCGGCGCGGCGGCGAGACACGCGACCTGACCATCACCACGGGCGGTGTCGAGGGTGAGGACCGCGCCGTGATGGGGGTGTACATCGACCCGCGGTACGAGTTCCCGATCGACGTGTCGATCCAGATCGAGGACATCGGCGGCCCCAGCGCGGGAATGATGTTCGCGCTCGGCATCATCGACAAGCTCACGGCCGAGGACGAGGCGAACGGGGAGGTCATCGCGGGCACGGGGACGATGAGCCCGGAGGGGCTCGTCGGCCCGATCGGCGGCATCGAGCAGAAGCTGTACGGGGCGTTGCGCGACGGCGCCACCTGGTTCCTGGCACCCGCGGGGAACTGCGCCGAGGTGGTAGGCAACGTGCCCGACGGGCTCCGCGTGGTGCGGGTCGAGACGCTGCACGACGCCCGCGAGGCGATGGAGGCGATCGGGGCCGGCGCGGGCGCGGAACTTCCCACCTGCTCGGCGTCGTCGTAGATGTGGGAACCTTGTGATCGCCTCGCCCGTTGCCCCTGGGTAGGTACCGACAGTCCGACGAGAGCAGTGAGGTAACAACGCCGTGTCCTTCGCCGTACCGCGTCCCCGGCAGGGTGGCGCTCCCCCCGCTCGCCGACGGAGTCCGTTGGGGGCGGCGATCGTGGCGGTCGCCGTCGTGGTGGTCGCCCTCCTGTTGATGGCTCAGTTCTGGACCGAGATCCTCTGGTTCGAGCAGATCGGGTTCTCCCGGGTCATCTGGACCGAGTGGATCACCCGTGGACTGCTGTTCGTGCTGGGCTTCCTGGTCATGGGCGGCGCGGTGTTCGCGTCGTTCGCCGTCGCCTACCGCGCGCGCCCCATGTACGTCCCCTCCGCCGAGCAGGCCACGCTGGAGCAGTACCGCGAGGCGATCGAGCCGCTGCGCCGGGTCGTGACGTTCGCGGCCCCGGTGCTGGTCGGGTTCTTCGCCGGCATCGCGGCGTCGGCCCAGTGGCAGACGGTGCTGATGGCCATGAACGCCGAGTCGTTCGGCCAGGTCGACCCCGAGTTCCAGACGGACCTCTCGTTCTACGTCTTCCTGCTTCCCGCGCTGCGCAGCATCGTCGGGTTCCTCATGGCCGTGGTCATCATCTCCGGTATCGCGGGCGTCGTGACCCACTACCTGTACGGCGGTCTGCGGGTCGGGCCGGCGCAGGGCAACCTCCCGCGCACCACGACCGCCGCGCGCGTCCACATCGCCGTCATCGGCACGGTGCTGATGCTCCTGTTCGCCGCCAACTACTGGCTCGACCGCTACTCGATCCTGGCGAGCGCCGGCGATCGTTTCGACGGCGCCTCCTACTCCGACATCCACGCCGTGATCCCCGCCAAGGGGATTCTCGCGGTCGTGGCCCTGCTGGTCGCGGTCCTGTTCCTGGTGGCCGCGTTCCGCGGCAACTGGCAGCTGCCGGCGATCGGCGTCGGCCTCATGGTGGTGTCCGCGATCGTGATCGGCGGGATCTACCCGGCCGTCGTGCAACGCTTCCAGGTCACCCCGAACGCGCAGGAACTGGAGCAGCCGTTCATCCAGCGCAACATCGACGCGACGCTCGCCGCGTTCGACATCAAGGACATCGAGACGCAGAACTACAACGCGACGACCGAGGCCGAGGAGGGCGCCCTGCGCGAGGACGCCGACACGACGGCGTCGATCCGCCTGCTCGACCCGGAGATCGTGTCGCCGTCGTTCCGGCAGCTGCAGCAGAACAAGCAGTACTACAACTTCAGCGACTCGCTCTCAGTGGACCGGTACGAGATCGACGGGGAGAGCCGGGACACGGTCATCGCCGTGCGCGAGCTGAACCAGGACGGCCTGGGCAGCGATCAGCGCAACTGGGTGAACGACCACACCGTGTACACGCACGGGTACGGCGTGGTGGCCGCGTACGGCAACCAGCTCGGGCCGGGCGGTCAGCCGGCGTTCTTCGAGGGAGGCATCCCGTCGGAGGGCGCGATCACCGAGCTCGAGGGCGAGTACGAGCCGCGCATCTACTTCTCCCCGTCCACCGTGAACTACTCCGTGGTGGGCAAGCCGGACGACGGCCGCGAGCCGTGGGAACTCGACTACCCGGCCGACGACGCCGACGGCGGGGACCAGGTCAGGACGACGTTCGAGGGTGACGGCGGGCCGAGCATCGGCTCGTTCGGCAGCAAGCTGCTCTACGCGCTGAAGTTCGGGGAGGAGCAGCTGCTGCTCTCCGACCGCGTGACCGAGGAGTCGCAGATCCTGTACGACCGTGACCCGCAGCAGCGCGTGGCCAAGGTCGCGCCGTGGCTGACGCTCGACAACCGGGTGTACCCGGCGGTCGTGGACGGGCGCGTGAAGTGGATCGTGGACGCCTACACGACGACGGACCAGTACCCTTACTCGGCATTCATGCAGATGCAGGAGGCCACCACGGACACGCTCACCCTGCAGCAGGAGGGAGCGCCCGTGAACCTGCCGGCCGAGGTGAACTACATCCGCAACTCGGTCAAGGCCACGGTCGACGCCTACGACGGTTCCGTGGACCTGTACGCGTGGGAGCCGGAGGATCCGGTGCTCCAGACCTGGGAGAACGTGTTCCCCGGTTCGGTGAAGCCGCTGGAGGAGATGTCCGGCGAGCTGATGAGCCACGTGCGCTACCCGGAGGACATGTTCAAGGTGCAGCGCAGCCTGCTCACCGAGTACCACGTCACCGACGCACGCGACTTCTTCTCGGGCAACGACTTCTGGAACAACCCGGAGGACCCGACATCGGACGCCACGGTGAGCCCGCTGCAGCCGCCGTACTACCTCACGCTGCAGATGCCGGGGCAGGAGGAGTCGTCGTTCTCGCTGACGTCGACGTTCATCCCGGGCGGTAACACGCCGAGACAGATCCTGACCGGATTCCTCGCCGCCGATGCCGATGCCGGGTCCACGGCGGGCCAGAAGGACGAGGACTACGGCACGCTGCGGCTGCTCGAACTCCCACGCGACACGACGGTGCCCGGCCCCGGGCAGGTGCAGAACATCTTCAACTCCGACCCGGTGGCCGGCGAGCAACTGCGCATCCTGGAGCAGGGCCGCTCGACGGTCCTGCTCGGCAACCAGCTCACCCTGCCGGTGGGCGGCGGTCTCGTGTACGTGCAGCCGGTGTACATCCAGTCGGCCGAGGGCACGAGCATCCCGCTGCTGCACAAGGTGATGGTGGCGTTCGGCGACGAGGTCGGGTACGCCGACACCCTCACCGAGGCGCTCGACCAGGTCTTCGGCGGTGACGCGGGGGCCGAGGCGGGCGATGCCGAGGGAGCCACGGAGGGTGAGGCGCCAGAGGCCCCGGTCGACGGTGAGGAACCGGCCGTGCCCGAGGATCCCGGCGCGGAGGAGCCGGGCGACGAGCCCACCGCGGACCCGGGTGAGGAGCCGGCCGTGCCGAGCGGCGACCTCGAGGAGGCCCTGCAGCGCGCCTCCAACGCCATGGAGGACGCCCGCCAGGCGCAGCAGGAGGGCGACTGGGCGGCCTACGGCGAGGCCCAGGAGGAACTCCAGCAGGCCATCGAGGACGCGATCGCGGCGGAGGCGGCGGGCACCGGCGCCGAGTAAGGGACGCGTGAGTACCTGGTAGCGCCGATCGTCGACGTGATGACCACGGGTGACGCGGAGGGCACGACGGCTGGCGCCGCCGAGCCCTCCGCGACCCGGCGGCCGACCCGGAGCTCCGCCGTCGCCGACGGGTTCGCGCGGTTCTGCGCCGCCGTCGTGCGTCGGTTGCCGTTCGGGCTCTCGGGCATCGTGCCGCCGACCCTGCTCGGTTTCGCGCTGATCAACGGCAGCACGTTCGGCTTCGACCTGTTGCTCCTCACGGCACTGCACGGCGGGCTGGGACTGCCCGTCGCGCTGTCGGTCACGCTGGCGTACGGGTGCGCGCTCACCCTGGCGTTCGTCGTGAATCGCGTGTTCAACTTCCGCTCCCACGCGCCGGTGGGCCGCCAGGCCGTGCTCTACGTCGTGGCCGTCGCGATCAACTACGCCGCCTTCGTGCTCGGCGTCGGCGCGGGGCTCACCGAGCTGGGCGTGAGCTACCAGCTGTCGCGCATCCTCGCGGGTCTGTGCGAGGCGGCGTTCATGTACAGCGCGCTGCGGTGGGTGATCTTCCGGCGCAGGGGTTCGGCCTGAGGTGTCGGGCGCGGCGGCGAGGACGGCGCGGTGGGCGCCGACCGCGGCCGCGGGGGACGCGGGAATCTACGACCCGGGCGTCGCGCTCCCGTTTCCGGAGACCGTCGCCCCTGTGCCCGACGACGCGGGACCGTGGCACTTGTCGTCCCAGGCGAGCTCCAGCACCGCCCTCGTCCCCGGGCCGTCGGCGGCCAGCACGGCGACCGTGGTGGGCAGCCATGTCGCGGGGTCGACCGTCAGCGTCATCTCGGCCAGGCCGGAGTCGGTGGCCGGCGTGATCTCCAGCAGGAGCGGTCCCGTGCCGCCGTCCCGGTCGGTGGCTCCCCGGCCCGTGCCCGGGTGCGCGGCGAGCCGCAGCAACTCGTCGAGCGCGAGGCGCTGGACGTCCTCCTCGCGCTCAACCGTGTCGATGTCTTCCGTCGCGTTCGACCAGGTTCCGTCGGTGGTGTGGATGAGGTAGCGGCGGGTGTCCCCGCCCGAGCCCGCCTCGGCGCATGCCACCGGCCCGATCATCGCCTTCGCCACGCGGTCCACCAGGTGACGGTCGTCGAGGGTGGGGACGGGGGTGCTGGGGGCCGGCGGTGGGGACGCGGTGACGTCGTCGGAGGCCGTGGGGCCGGCGGGCATCGGCACCGGCGTCAGGAACTGCGCCAGGCCGGCGGCGCCGGCGGCGAACGCCGCCGCGACCGCCGCGGCGACGAGGGCCCGGCGCGGTGATCGCCGTGCCGGGGTGTCCTCGGCAGGTGACAGCGGGACCCGGAGCACCTTGCCGGAGGCCGCACGCGCCCGGACCCGGTCGAGCAGGTGCCGTGGATCCACCTCGTCGTCGACCCCGTGCAGTACGCGGCGGACGTGGTCGAGCTCATTCATGGCCGTTCCCCTCGTGGTCGGGTTGATACACGGCACGCAGCCGGCGCCGGGCACGGGACACCCGCGCAGCCGCCGCGTCCGGGGAGATGCCGAGCACACGGGCGATCTCCCCGGTGGTCAGTTCCTCGGCCCCGAGCAACGCGATCACCTGGCGGTCCGCCGGGCGCAGCCGGGCGAGGGCGGCACGGAGCGCATCGAGCTCCTCGAGCAGCGCCGTCTGCTCCGCACGCGCCGGCTCCCGGGCCCGTCCGACCCGGTCGAGCAGCGCCAGCCTCCGGCGTCGGCCGCGCACGTGGTTCGCGACGACCCGGCGGGCCACGCCCAGCAGCCATGCGCGAGGATGGTCGGGCGCCTCGTCGCCGCGCCGCCATGCCACGGCGAAGACCTCCGCGGCCACCTCCTCGGCGTCCTCCGGGTCGAGGTAGACGCGGGCGTACCGGTGCACGACATGGGCGTGCTCACGGACCAGTGCCTCGAGCGCGACCGTGGGCGCCGTCGACGACTCCGGTGTCAGGGTGGCCTCCTAGTTTTCCGGGTGGACCGTCGCGCCGGGCGCTCGCCGGGTGGACGGCCCGTTCTACCAGTGCGAGTGTCCGGCACGGCGCTCGCCCTGACAGCCGCTGCCCGTCGCGTGGATCACAGTCAGGGACGCGCCCGCGACGGACACCTCCACCAGCGTGAAGCACCTCCGAAGCCTCCTGAGCGCCGGGGGCGTGACCGTGGTCCTGCTGGGCGTGGCGTCCTGCGCCCCCGTCGTTTCCCACGGGCCCGCCGCGGACGCCGGCACGGCGCCCGCTCGCCAGTCCGGCTCCCCGAGCGTGCGGATCGACGTCGGCCGGGCGTCGCCGGCCCCGAGCCCGAGTCCGTCGGAGTCGTCGTCGTTCGACCTGTCACGTCATTCGGTCACGGACCCGGCGAGCCCCTGGGTGGTGGTGAACAAGCGCCGTCCGCTGGAACGGGACGACGTGCCGCGGCTGACCGTCGTGCGTGGTTACCTCGTCAGGCCGGAGATCGCCCGCGACCTGGAGTCCATGCTCGGGGCCGCGCACCACGACGGCGTCGACCTGACCCTGCGCTCGGCCTACCGGAGCTGGGGCAAGCAGGCGGCCGTCTACGACGGATGGGTCGCCTCCCTCGGCCGCGACCGGGCCGACGAGATCTCGGCCCGGCCGGGTCACAGCGAGCACCAGACGGGCCTGGCCGTCGACGTCGGGAGTTCCACCCGCCCCGGCTGCGACTTCGAGCCCTGCCTCGCCGACACCGAGGAAGGGCGGTGGGTCGCCCGGCACGCGGGCGAGTTCGGCTTCCTCGTCCGGTACACCGCCGCCAACCAGGATGTCACCGGCTACGGCCCCGAGCCCTGGCACCTGCGCTGGGTAGGCCGGGGCCTCGCCGCGCACATGGCCGCGACCGGGATCGACAGCCTCGAGGAGGTCTTCGACGTCCCCGGCGGCGACTACCCGGCACGCCTGGCGCCGAGCACCAGGGGTGGACCGACGGCCCGCTACACCCGGCGGGCGACGATCATCGAGTTGATGACGTCGCCCGCCGGGTGTTTCACGTCCAGCACGTCGAACCCGGCCATCGTGGCCGTGTCGATCTCCGGGTACAGCAGCGCGCGCAGCCCGTGGGCGCTGCGGGCGAGCAGGAGCGCGCCGGGCCGCATCCGTTCGGCGAGCGAGCGCAGAAGCGCGGCCTTGGCCGTCGTCGTCGTCCCGACAAGTGCCGCCAGGACGACGACGTCGTACTCGTGCAGGGGGACGCGAACGGCGTCGTCGTGCACGACGACGGTCCCGGGGTCGCGGGTCGCCGCGAGGAACCCGCGCGCTGCCGCGACGGCGGCGGGATCGCGGTCGACGGCGACCGTCCGGGCGCCGAGGCCGCGGGCGTATCCGGTCGCGGTGAGCGGCAGCGGACCGCAACCGAGGACGACGACGGAGCGGGGCGCGCGACGGTCCAGGTGACGGCGGAGCAGGCGCAGCTCCATGGCGACGAGGTCGCGGTAGTTGTCCCGGTAGGGGAAGCGGCCGAGCTCGGCGACCGGGTCCGCGGCGTCGGCGACGCGCCGCGACCAGTGGGCCTCGAGCTGGGCCTCGCCGCGGGCACTCAGGTCGCGGAGCTCGTCCGCGCGCGCGGTGACGCCTGGACGGGCGCCGACCTCGCGCGCGATCGTCACGGGCGTCGTGACGACGGTGCGCACCACCGCGGAGAAGAGGCGGTTCACGTCGGGACTCGGGGTCAGCGACGCGAGGGCGGCGAGCTCATCGGTGAGGCGGGCGAGGCGCTCGGCGACGGCGTCGGCGGTCTGGGCGGTGGGGGCATCCGCGGTATCGGCGTCGGCGGCGTCCGAGGACGGGAGGTCGACCAGGTCACGGCTGTCGTCCCAGGTGCGCATGAGCAGGAGCCTGACACGTCGGAACGGTTCGATCACGTGTGACCTGCGTCTCCACTGCCTGATCGGGTTTGCGCTCGTGGCTACGGTCGCGTAATGTAGGGATCACCGACGCGGGGTGGAGCAGTTCGGTAGCTCGCTGGGCTCATAACCCAGAGGTCGGAGGTTCAAATCCTCCCCCCGCTACCATGTGATGTCGCAGGACATCAGAATGGCTCGAACCCACGTTTGTGGGTTCGAGCCATTCGTCATTTGCGGGTGGGGTCTGGTGGCACCGCAGGAGTGGGTTAGCGGCAGAAATGTGTGTCTGCTTCGGGCGTGTCGCTCATGGTCGTCCGGCCCAGCCCTTGCGGGCCCAGAGTCTTTCTTCGGCCGTGGCGGTGGTGTCGTAGCCGGTGTCATGCCACGGTGGCGTTTGAGCAGGTCACGTAGTACGGAGTTGATGCCGCCCTCGATCTGGTTGGTGGTTGAGGA
>NZ_JADBGR010000045.1 GCF_014892515.1 Myceligenerans pegani | reverse complement strand
CGCCGCCTGCCGGCTTGCGCGCCGAGCTCGCGCCCGTGGCCTTGCGAGGCCGGGGCGCATGCTTGCGTGGGGTGGACTTCCGGGACTTTCCGCTCCGGCCGCCGCCCGTGCTGGTTCGGGTCGCCATGATGCTGCCCACGGTAACGAGGCACACCGACACACCCGCGCACCCGACCCGGTGTGTCCGGTTCCTGCAGGACGCCGGAGGTCGGATCCCGCCGCGAGGTGCCGGTCAGGACAGGAGCATGCCCACCGCGAGCGTGACCACCCCCGCGCCCAGGAACGCCGCTCCGGCCGGGAACAGGATCCGGAATCCGTTCGGCTCGGTGCGGCCCGCTCCCATGGCGCTGAAGAAGAAGCCGCCGGGCAGCAGGATCGCCGCCACGAGTACGCCGGTCGCGCCGAGCCAGTGCCAGAAGCCGGTGAGTGCCGTCGCCGCCTCCGCGAGGACGACGCACACGAGGCCGAGGGTCACGAGCACGCCCGCGTGGGCATGCCCGGCTCGGAAGAACATTCTCTGGAAATCGGTGGCCGGCACGCGTCCGGTACCGACCCGGAGCAGGAAGAACCCGCCGGATTCGATGCCTACCACGGTCAGCAGGACGATGGCGGTGGTGAGGCGCGCGCCGTCGGACAGTTCGAGCATGGTCTTCCCCTTACGTGTGGGTCACTGCGTCCGCGAACCGGCGTCGTCCATCGGCCCGCGTTTAGGAACACTGTTATAAAACACTGTTCGCAAACGCGCGTCAAGGCTCTTACACTCTGGACATGGCACGTCCCCGCACGCACGACGACGCCCTGCGCACCCGGCTGCTCGAGGTCGCCTCCCGGACGACGTCCGAGCGCGGCGAGGCGGCGGTCACGGTGCGCTCGGTCGCCGCGGAGGCGGGCACCAGCCCCTCCGCGGTCTACGCGCTGTTCGGATCGCGCGAGAAACTCCTCGCCGCGGTGACCGCCGAGGGCTTCCGGCGCTTCGCCGAGCACCTCGCCGCCGTGCCGCGCACCGCGGACCCGCTCGCAGACCTGCGCGCCCTCGGCCTCGCCTACCGCACCTCGGCCCTGGCCGACCCGCACTTCTACCGGGTCATGTTCGAGCGCGGCGTCGAACGTCCCGGCGACGGCGGGGACGCCGACAGGGACGACGACACCGGGGAACCGGGCGCCTCACCGGAAGGAGACCCCGGCGGCGGGCACGTTCCCTCCACCGGCCGGAGCACCTTCGGCGTCCTGCGTGACGCCGTCGCGCGCGTCCTCCCCCGGGCCTCCGCCGAACGCGTCGAGACCGTGGCGCTCGGCCTCTGGGGCCTGGTCCACGGGCTGGTCTCGCTGGAACTGGCCGGCCGGTTCGACGACGGCCCCGAGACCCGCGCCCGCCGCTACGCCGAGACCCTGGGCACCCTGGGCCCGCTCCTCATGACAGGCTGACCACGCGCGTTCCTTCCTCAGGCCGGGTGGATGATCATGCGATCGGTGTGACTTCCCACTCCCGTTGCGCCGCCGCCAGTTCGCGGATCATGGCTACCCAGAGCCAGCACGCGATGCCGGTGAGTACCGCCGCGAGCCCCTCGAACACCGGATAGGAGCCAACTGCCGACGTGAGTGGCGCGGTGCCCAGGGCACCGCCCGTCAGGCTGGTCGTGATCTGATCGAGAAAGAGCACGATGAGCCAGCAGGCCCACCACCCGCCCATCCCCGCCATGAGCTTGTTCCGGATGGTCGCGCGCCGGACGTCGGCGACCACGAGATAGGGGAACCACAGGCTGACCACGGGGACGACCCAGCCGAGCCACGCCCACACGGCGCCACGGCGATGCCGGTACGCGGGGTTGACGGACTCGGCGAACTTCCGGCTCTCGTAGAGCCAGAGGCTACCGACGACGAAGATCGCGACGGTCAGCGGGAGGAGCAGGATGCCGACGATGTCGTAGGCGACGTACTCGGCGTCGGCATAGGTCAGCCCCTGGTCCGCCGCGTCGGCCCAGACTGCCGCGGCGGGAATCGACAGCACGGCCATCACGAGTCGCACTGCGGCATAGGCGATGGCGAGCGCTGTCGCCGCGGTCGCCGACCCCGCGGGCACCCTGGGACGCACCATCGGGTAGCCGTGGCCAGGACCCGCAGGTTGCGCCCGCGCCGTCCGGAGGCCCGTCAGGTTCGGCGAGGACCCGGCATTCGCCACGGGAGGCGCGAACAGCCCGGCGTCACCGGCCACCGGCCCGGTCCCGCCGGCTCCGTCCGGTCCGCCCTGGCCGGGCTGTGGCGCATACGGCGGCTGGTGCGGCGGTTGCTGGGGCATGGTCGTGGTCTTCCTGTCGAGCGAGACGAACCCGCCGACGCTATCGGCTCAATGCCGGTCAGAACGGTCGACTCCGGGTGAATCCCAGTCACGATCAGGACACAGAAGCCGCTCACGCCGCGTGCCGTCCCGTGTCCGGGTGCGGCACCGTGCCGTAGACACGGACGGACGCCGCCGCGAGCCAGGCGAAGCCCGCGACCACCGCGAGCCACAGCAGAGCCATGCCGGCCGGCCCCAGGGCGACGCCGCCCAGGAACCCGACGAGGACGACGATCCCGGCCACCAGCGACAGCACGGAGAACGGCCGGTCGCCCCGCCGGGCGAACCAGCGTCCGAGCAGGAACGCCCCGACGGCGAGCGCGACGAACCCGATGCCCCCGAACGCGAGGTGCAGGATTCCCGACGTCCCCGGCTCGGTGGCCCCCTCCTGCCCGGGCGGGAAGCCGGGCATGGGGTCGGGCGGGAAGACCGCGCTGAGGATCATGGCCCCGCCGTAGATGCCCACGGCGATTCCGGCCCCGCGGGCACCGGCACGGGCCAGACCGATGCCGGCCACGAGCACCATGGCCCCGCTGAGCGCGAGGTTCGTGATCTGCATCCAGCCGCCGTCGCCGAGCATGAGCACGCTGAGCGGGTGCCGGGAGAAGTCGAACCCCTCGCGGGTCACGGCCAGTATCAGCCCCACGACCAGGTAGAACGGGCCGGCGACGACGCCCCAGCCGAGCATCGACCGGGTGACGGCGGCACCCGTGTCGAAACCGTCCGGCGGCCCCTCCGGTGTCTGCGGCGAAGACGAATGACGAACGTCGGACATGACGACCTCCCTGAGCCGATGATCCCTCCCGTCGAGGCGATCTTCCTGGTGGACGATCACCGACGTCGCGAATCATCGGCCCAGGAGCATCACGCCTCCACGACCACCGGGACGATCATCGGCTTGCGGCGCAGCTTCGTCGCGACGAAGCGGCCCACCGTGCGGCGCATGATCTGCTGGAGCTGGTGCGTGTCCGTCGCTCCGCCCGCGACCGCCGTTTCCAGCGCGCTGGTGATCTCGGGCAGGACCGGGTCGAAGACCGCAAGGTCCTCGGCCATGCCGCGCGCGAGGATCTGCGGCCCGGCGAGCACCTTCCCCGTCGCCGTGTCGATCGCGGCGTAGACGGAGACGAAGCCCTCCTCGGCCAGGATCCGGCGGTCCTTGAGCTCGGCGTCACCGATCTCACCCACCGACGAGCCGTCCACGAACACGTACCCGCACGGCACGGCACCCACCACGGACGCCTTGCCGTCCACGAGGTCGACGACGACGCCGTCCTCCGCGAGCACCACGCGGTCGGCGGGGACACCGGTCTTGACCGCGATGGACCCGTTCGCCACGAGGTGCCGCACCTCGCCGTGCACGGGCATGACGTTGCGCGGCCGGATGATGTTGTAGCAGTACATGAGCTCACCGGCGCTGGCGTGACCGGACACGTGGACCTTGGCGTTCGCCGAGTGCACCACGCGCGCACCGAGCCGGGTGAGCCCGTTGATGACGCGGAACACCGCGTTCTCGTTGCCCGGGATCAGCGAGGAGGCCAGGATGACGGTGTCGCCGCTGGTCACCTGGACCCTATGGTCCCCGTTCGCCATGCGGCTCAGCGCCGCCATCGGCTCGCCCTGCGATCCGGTCGACATGTAGACGATCTTGTCGTCCGGCAGACTGTCGGCCTTCTTCACGTCGATGAGGACGCCGGGCGGCACGTCGAGGTAGCCGAGCTCGGCGGCGATACCCATGTTCCGCACCATGGACCGTCCCACGAACGCGACCCGCCGGCCGTGCGCGTGCGCCGCGTTGAGCACCTGCTGCACACGGTGCACGTGCGAGGAGAACGACGCCACGATGATCCGCTTGTCCGCCTGCGCGAACACGCCGTCGAGCACCGGGCCGATCTCGACCTCGGGCGTGACGAAGCCCGGCACCTCGGCGTTCGTGGAGTCGACCATGAACAGGTCGACGCCCTTCTCCCCCAGCCGCGCGAAGGCCCGCAGGTCCGTGACGCGCCCGTCCATCGGCAGCTGGTCCATCTTGAAGTCGCCGGTGTGCAGCACCGTCCCGGCGCCGGTGGTAACGGCGACGGCGAGCGCGTCGGGGATGGAGTGGTTCACCGCGACGAACTCGCAGTCGAAGACGCCGAACTGCGCGCGCTGCCCCTCGGCCACCTCGCGGGTGACCGGCTTGATGCGATGCTCCTTGAGCTTCGCCTCGATGAAACCGAGCGTCAGCTTCGACCCCACGAGCGGGATGTCCCGGCGCAGCCGCAGCAGGTAGGGCACGGCGCCGATGTGGTCCTCGTGCCCGTGGGTGAGCACGATCGCCTCGATGTCGTCGAGACGGTCGGCGATGTACTCGAAGTCCGGCAGGATCAGGTCCACGCCGGGCTGGTTGTCCTCGGGGAAGAGGACGCCGCAGTCGATGACGAGCAGGCGCCCGTCGTACTCGAGGACGGCCATGTTGCGGCCCACCTCCCCGAGCCCGCCGAGGGCGACGACTCGTAGCCCGCCCTTCGGCAGCTCGGGGGGCAGGGGTAGTTCAGGATGTGGGTGACTCAAAGGGCCTCCAGGCCTCGTTCTGACAAAGTCTCAAGATCTGCTAGCCGGGCGTGACGATCGCGGGATGCCCCACGATCGCCGTCGCCTCCTCGGGGAGCTCCGGCGGCGACATGGGTGTCGCGCTCTGCGGGATCACTCCCGCGGCGATCAGCACCGCGCGGAGCGTCGCCACCTCGTGGTCGCTCGCGGCGACATTGGGCAGCCGCAGCGTGCGGTGCTCCAGGACACCCTGGGCCTGCAGCGCCGCCTTGGCCATGACCGCCTGCGCGCCCGCGCCGTTGAGGGCGCCGACGACGGGCATCACCTGCCGGAACGCGGCCAGCGCCCCGGCGTGGTCCCCGGCGTCCCACCGGCGCACGACGTCGGCGTACTGGGCGCCCACCACGTGCGCCGACACGGACACGATGCCCGCCCCGCCCACGCTCAGGAACGGCAGGAGCAGGCCGTCGTCGCCCGAGTACCAGGCGAGGCCCGTGGCCTCGATCAGCTGCGCCGCGGACCACACGTCGCCCGTGGCGTCCTTGTTCGCGATGATCCGCGGGTGCTCGGCGATCTTCACGAAGGTCTCGGGCGCGATCCGCACGCCGGCGCGTCCCGGGATGTCGTAGAGCATCACGGGCAGGTCGGTGGAGTCGGCGACGGCGGCGAAGTGCCGGATCAGGCCCTCCTGCGTGGGCCGCGAGTAGTACGGGGAGACGACGAGCAGCCCGTCCGCGCCCGCCTCGGCGGCCTGCTCGGCCATGCGGATGGCGTGCGCGGTGTCGTTCGAGCCGGCGCCCGCGACGATCGCGGCGCGGTCCCCGACGGCCTCCGTCACGGCCGCCACGAGCTCCGCCTTCTCCGGGGCGTGGGTGACCGGGGACTCACCGGTGGTACCCGACAGGACCAGCCCGTCGTTGCCGTCGTCGACCAGTTTCTTCGCCAGCTTCACCGAGGCCTCGAGGTCGATCGCGCCGTCGGGCGTCATCGGGGTGACCATCGCGGTGAGGAGGGCGCCGAACGGGCGCGCCGTCGTCCTGGGAAGAACCATGAGGATACCGTACCGTCCGGATCCCGGTATCCGCGCCTCTCGTCAGCCGCGCCCGGGCCACCGAGCGCCTCCTCGCCCCCCGAAGGCCGGCCCCGGCACCGAGTCTCTGCTCAGCGCTCCACGAGCACCCCGTCCCGGTCCGCCCACACCGTCGCGCCCGGCCGGAAGACGACGCCGCCGATCTCCACGGGCTCGTCCACGACCCCGGCGCCCGCCTTCGCGGACTTGCGCGGGTTCGTCCCAAGGGCCTTCACCCCGAGTCCGAGGCCGCCGATCGCGATGGAGTCCCGGATCGCGCCGTGGATGATCGCCCCCGCCCAGCCGTTCTCCACCGCCGACGCCGCGATGAGGTCCCCCATCAGCGCGGACCGCAGCGAGCCGCCGCCGTCGACCACGAGCACCGCGCCTGCGCCGGGCGTCGCGCACACCGCCTTGACCAGCGCGTTGTCCTCGAAGCACCGGATCGTGCGCACCGGCCCGGAGAACTCGGCGACGCCGCCGAGGTCTCGCAGCTGGAGCGGGAGCGAGGCGAGTTCCTCGCCACGCTCGTCGTAGAGATCCGCCGTCGCCACCATCTGATCCTCCGTCTCACTGTCCCGTCGGCGCTCACGATACTCAGGCTCGCAAGCCGGGCGTGACGTAGGGTTCCCGCATGACGCTGTTCCGCGAGCTCGCCGACGTCTCCGTCCGGCCCGCCGTACCGGGCGACGAGACGGCCGTGACCGCGATCCAGCTCGGGGCGTGGCGCGCCACCCACGACGCCGTCCTCGGCGAGGGCGTGATGGAGCGTCTCGACGCGGACGTCATGCGCGAGCGGTGGAAGGCGGCGATCGAGACCGCGCCCGGACCGGGGTTCGCGGTGCTGGTCGCGCTCGACGGCCCCGAACTCGTCGGCTTCGCCGCCGTCGCCCCGGGCCAGGTCATGTCGCTGGAGGTGGAGCCCGGCCACCGCCGGGCCGGTCACGGCTCGCGCCTGCTCGCCGCCGCCGTCGACCGGTTGCGGGCCGACGGCGCGCAGGAGGTCGTCACCTGGGTGCTCGACGGCGACACCGCACGTGAGCGGTTCCTCGCCGACTGCGGACTCGGCGCCGACGGCACCGAGCGCACCCTCGCGACCGGCCCCCGGACCGTCGTCGAACGCCGGTGGAGCGCGGCCATCTGACGTGCCGGCTGACCTGCCGGGCCGCCGTGGGAGCGCCGGGCGGACGATGCGCTGCCGGGACCCGCGCCGCCCGGAGCGCCGGCCGGATCCGCCCGGCCCCGCGGAATCCGAAGGTTCACCGGCACGTGACACCCCCGTGACATCCGCTTGTCACCATCACGGACATGGGGATAGTGACGGAGTACTTCGCGGCGGCGACCGACGAGGCCGCAGCTGAGGCTCTGCGCGTCCCCGGCGGCCCGTGCACGCCGGCGGACGGCAGTCTCCCGCGGTTCGACGCCGTCACGCTGCCGTCCCTCGACCCGTTCGTCATGCTCGCGGGCCTCGCGCAGGCGCTGTCCGGCCGGCCCTACGGGGAGATCACCGCGGACCCACGCCACGGCGCCCTGGTCGGCAGCAACGGCGACGAGGGCCCGTGGATCGTGACCGTCACGGAGGACCTCACGAAAGATCTCGCGTCCGTGGCGCCCGCCCGCCTGGCACGCGTGACCCGCGACTGGATCCGTGAGACAGAACCGCCTGTCCCCGCGCACCGGCTCACGTCGGCCGTGCTCCTGCTGGCGGAGCTCGCCACCCGTGCGGTCGCCGACGGCCGCGGGCTCTACTGCTGGACGTCCCTCGGCGCCGAGCCGTAGAGCCCGACGGCCCTGCGCAGCGTCGCCCGTGCACGACGGCGGTCGCCCGCGGCATCGTAGGCAAAGGCAAGGTGGTACCAGGCGCGCCAGTCGCCGGGCTCGGCCTCCACCGCCGCGCGTCGGTCCCCGAACGCCTCGTCCGCGGCCGCGCGGTCGATCCGGCCGCCGGCCGAGCGCGGCAGGTCGTCGACAGGCAGGTCCCCCGCGGCGGCGAGGGCGTCGGCCATGGCCTGTACGCGCGCGGCCAGCCAGAACTCGCGCGCGATGAAGGCCAGCACCAGCAGCGGCAGCACGAGGATCGCCGCGCCGATGCCGATCAGCACCGGCTCACCGGTGCCGATCATCGCCAGGCCCCGCCCGGCCACCGCCCAGACGTACAGGGCGAGCAGCGCGGTGACGGCCAGCGCACCGACCAGGCCCCGCGGCAGGCGGCGCCGCGACGCGGATCCGTCCTGAGGCACGTCGCTCATGCCAGGTCCAGCACGTGCTCGAGGCCCACGGTCAGCCCCGGCCGGTCCACCACGGCCCGCACCGCCACGAGCACGCCCGGCATGAACGACGAGCGGTCGAACGAGTCCTGCCGGATGACCAGCTGCTCGCCGGGGTTCCCCAGGAGGATCTCCTCGTGCGCCACCAGGCCGCGCAGCCGCACGGCGTGCACGCGGACGCCGTCGATGTCGGCGCCGCGCGCCTCCCATCCGGACTCGGTCGCGTCCGGGGAGGCGGGCAGGCCCGCTTCGGCCCGGGCCGCGGCGACGGCGACGGCCGTGTGGCGGGCCGTGCCCGACGGCGCGTCCACCTTGTCCGGGTGGTGCAGCTCGATGACCTCGACCGACTCGAACCAGCGGGCGGCCTTCGCCGCGAAGGACATCGCCAGCACGGCCGACAGCCCGAAGTTGGGTGCGATGAGCACGCCCAGGCCGTGCGCCCTCGTGGCGTTGAGCCGCTCGAGGTGCTCGGCGACCCGGCCACGCGACGCGTCGTCCCAGCCCGTCGTGCCGACGACGGCGTGCGCACCGGCGTCGAGCACGGCGTGTACGTTCTTCTCTGCGGCCGAGGGCACCGTGAAGTCCACGACGACGTCCGCCCCGGACAGCGACCCGCCCGTGATCGGGTCGTCCTTGTCCAGCCGCGCGACGAGCGTCATCCCGTCGGCCGCCTCGACGGCGGCGCAGGTCTGCGTGCCCATCCGCCCGGCCGCGCCGAGCACGGCCACCTTGATCTCGGTCACTCCGTCAACCTTCCTGTCCGAACGGTCCCACGCGGACCACCGAGCGCGGGCGGGACGCCAGATCCCGGGCCAGGGCTCGCACGTCCTCGCGCGTGACGGCGCGGATGCGAGCCAGGTTCTCCTCCAGCGAGAAGAGCTCGCCGTACACCAGCTCGGCCCGGCCCAGGCGGCTCATCCGGGACCCGGAGTCCTCCAGCCCCAGCACGAGGGACCCGCGCAGCTGCCCCACCGACCGGATCAGCTCCGCCTCGGTGATCCCGTCCTCGGCCAGCCGCTCCAGCTCGTGGACCAGCAACTTCTCCACCTGCTCCGCCTTCGCCGGGGCGCATCCCGCGTAGAGGCCGAAGGTCCCGAGCCCGCCGTGCCCGGCCGCGAACGAGTACGTCGTGTAGGCGAGGCCGCGCCTCTCGCGGACCTCCTGGAACAGGCGCGACGACATGCCGCCGCCGAGCACCGCGTTCAGCACGGAGAGGGCGAAGCGGCGGTCGTCGGTCGCGGCGAGCCCCGTGCCCCCCACGATAATGTTCGCCTGTTCCACCGAGCGTTCCACGGTACGCGTCGCACCGCGGGTGGGAATGCCCTCGGTCTGCGGGGTCGAGTCGCGTCGGTCGCGCGGCGCGATCGCCTCCTCCAGCGCCCAGCCGCCCTCGGTCAGGGCGTGGACCACCAGGTCGCACAGCTGGTCGTGGTCGACGCCGCCGGCCGCCGCCACGACGAGCGTGCCCGGCTCGTAGTGGGTCTGGTAGTGGTCCCAGACGGCATCGCGGGGCACGGCGCCGATCGTGTCCGCCGTCCCGCCGATCGGCCGGCCCAGCGGGTGCGAACCGAGCACGGCGGCGGAGAACTCCTCGTGCACGACGTCGGCGGGGTCGTCGTCCGTCATGGCGAGTTCCTCGAGGATCACGCCACGCTCGGTCTCCAGCTCCGTCGCGTCCAACCGGGCACTGGTCACCATGTCGGCGATCACGTCGACCGCCATCGGCAGGTCGGCGTCGAGCACGCGCGCGTAGTAGCACGTGTGCTCCTTGCCGGTGGCGGCGTTGGCCTCGCCCCCGACGGCGTCGAACGCCTCGGCGATGTCGAGGGCGCTGCGCCGCTGCGTACCCTTGAACAGCAGGTGCTCCAGGAAGTGCGTGGACCCGAAGTGCCCGTCGGTCTCGTCGCGGGAGCCGACGCCGACCCAGGCGCCCACCGTCGCCGAGCGCAGGCCCGGCATGTGCTCGGTGATGACGCGAACGCCGCCGGGCAGGACGGTGCGACGGATGGTCGCGCCGTCCTGCCCGGCGGTCAGGTCGGCACCGGGCTCACCCGCGACCGCGAGTGGCAGGTGCCAGGGCATCTCAGGCTTCCGCGCCGGCGGGCGCCGCCTCGGGTGCGTCGGACTCCGCCGCGTCGGCCGGTTCCTCGCCCTCCTCCGTCACGGCGACCAGCGAGAGCTTGCCACGCGGGTCGATCTCACCGATCTCGACCTGGACCTTCTGGCCGATGGAGAGGACGTCGTCGACGTTCTCGATGCGCTTGCCGCCCACGAGCTTGCGGATCTGGCTGATGTGCAGCAGCCCGTCCTTGCCCGGGGACAGCGAGATGAACGCGCCGAACGACGTCGTCTTGACGACGGTGCCGACGAACCGCTCGCCCACCTCGGGGACGTGCGGGTTGGCGATCGCGTTGATCGCCGCGCGGGCGGCCTCGGCCGAGGGGCCGTCGACCGCGCCGATGTAGACCGTGCCGTCGTCCTCGATGGAGATGTCCGCGCCCGTCTCCTCCTGGATCTGGTTGATCATCTTGCCCTTGGGCCCGATGACCTCGCCGATCTTGTCGGTCGGCACCGTGATCGCGATGACGCGCGGCGCGTTCGGGGACATCTCGTCCGGCGTGTCGATGGCCTCGGCGATGACCTCGAGGATCGTGAGGCGGGCGTCGCGCGCCTGCCCGAGGGCGGCGGTGAGCACCGACGCCGGGATGCCGTCCAGCTTGGTGTCGAGCTGGATCGCCGTGACGAACTCGCTGGTGCCGGCGACCTTGAAGTCCATGTCGCCGAACGCGTCCTCGGCGCCGAGGATGTCGGTCATCGCGGCGTAGCGGGTCTCGCCGTCGACCGTGTCGGAGACCAGGCCCATCGCGATGCCCGCGACCGGGGCCTTGAGCGGCACGCCGGCGTTGAGCATCGAGAGCGTGCTCGCGCACACCGAGCCCATCGACGTCGACCCGTTGGACCCGAGGGCCTCGGACACCTGGCGGATCGCGTACGGGAACTCCTCGCGGCTCGGCAGCACCGGCACGAGCGCACGCTCGGCGAGCGCGCCGTGACCGATCTCGCGGCGCTTCGGGCTGCCCACGCGGCCCGTCTCACCGGTCGAGTACGGCGGGAAGTTGTAGTTGTGCATGTAGCGCTTGCGCGTCACCGGGCCGAGCGAGTCGATCTGCTGCTCCATGCGCAGCATGTTCAGCGTGGTGACACCCAGGATCTGGGTCTCGCCGCGCTCGAACAGCGCGGAGCCGTGCACGCGCGGCAGCACCTCGACCTCGGCCGACAGGGTGCGGATGTCCGCGAGCCCGCGGCCGTCGATGCGGACGCCCTCGGTCAGCACGCGCTGGCGCACGAGCGCCTTCTGGAGCGAGCGGTAGGCCGCCGAGATCTCCTTCTCGCGCCCTTCGAACGGCTTGCCCTCGCCGGCGAGGTCGGCGACCAGGCCGTCCTTGATCTCGTCGAGGCGGTTCTCGCGGTCCTGCTTGTCGGCGACGGCCAGCGCCTCGCGCAGCGGCTCGGTGACCGCGCCCTCGACCGCGGCGTAGGCGTCGTCCTCGTAGTCCGGGAAGAGCGGGAACTCCTGCGTCTCCTTGGCGGACTGCGCGGCCAGCGCGGACTGCGCGTCGCACAGCGACCTGATGAACGGCTTGGCCGCCTCGATGCCCTCGGCCACGACCTCCTCGGTCGGGACGGTGGCGCCCTCGCGCATGAGCTTCATCGCGTCGTCGGTGGCCTCGGCCTCGATCATGGCGATCGCGATGTCGTCACCCACGACCCGGCCGGCCACGACCATGTCGAAGACCGCGCGCTCCTTGTCGGAGTGCTTCGGGAACGCGACCCACTGGCCGTCGATCAGGGACACGCGCACCGCTCCGGCGGGGCCGGAGAACGGCAGCCCGGACACGTGCGTCGAGGCCGAGGCGGCGTTCATGGCGAGCACGTCGTAGGCGTCGTCCGGGTGCAGCGCCATGACGGTGATGACGATCTGCACCTCGTTGCGCAGGCCCTTGACGAACAGGGGGCGCAGCGGACGGTCGGTGAGGCGGCAGGTGAGGATCGCCTCGGTCGACGGACGGCCCTCACGGCGGAAGAACGAGCCGGGGATACGGCCCGCGGCGTACATGCGCTCCTCGACGTCCACCGTGAGCGGGAAGAAGTCGAACTGGTCCTTGGGATGCTTCCCGACCGCGGTGGTCGACAGCAGCATGGTCTCGCCGTCGAGGTACGCGGAGACGGCGCCGGCGGCCTGCCTGGCCAGGCGGCCCGTCTCGAAGCGGATGGTGCGGGTGCCGAAGCGACCGTTGTCGATCACGGCCTCGGCGAACTGGATCTCGGGACCCTCCACAGGTTCCCTCCCTTTCTCGATCGGCGCCCTCGCCGCCCGTAGCGGTCATCGATCGAGACCCACCGAACCGCTGTTCGGGAGGCCACTACCGAGGACCGGACGCGGGCTGCGCCGGCGCGCTGTGTGGTTGTACTTACATCTCACCAGACCAGCCCGGCCCCCGCAGGAGGGACCGGGCTGGTCTCGGAGCTCGTCGTCAACGGCGCAGACCGAGGCGCTCGATCAGCGCGCGGTAGCGGTTCACGTCGATCCGCTGGAGGTAGCCCAGCAGGCGACGGCGCTGGCCCACGAGGAGCAGCAGACCACGACGGCTGTGGTGGTCCTGCTTGTGGGACTTGAGGTGCTCGGTGAGGTCCTTGATGCGCTGCGTCAGCAGGGCGACCTGCACCTCCGGGGAGCCGGTGTCGGTCGGCGTCTTCCCGTACTCGGCGATGATCTGCTGCTTCGTGGCGGTGTCGAGCGGCATGGCTCTCCATTCGTGTCGTTGCGCGGTGCTCCCGGACCGATTCACGGGGCGCTCTGGATCCGCGGCCGTTCAGACGGCGCTCCTACCTTACCCGCTGCGCGACGTCGGTCGTGGTCGGGCGGGCTGTGACGTTGCCCGTCGCCGTGGCGCGGGCGGCGGCCTCGTCGCCCGGCCGGCGGGCCGGGGCGGTCCCGCCGCCAGGGGCGCCAGGACGGCCGGCGCTCAGGAAGCGCTCGGGT
>NZ_JADBGR010000044.1 GCF_014892515.1 Myceligenerans pegani | reverse complement strand
CGACCACCCGGGCGCGGCCTCCGGCGCTCACGCCGGCGTCGCGCTCGGCACCGCCTCCCGTGCGACCGGCGCCGAGGAACTGAACTCGTCGAACGTCGATCACTGGCTGGACGAGGCGCTGCCCCCGGCCCTCGAGGCCAACGGCATCGCCGGGGCCGCGGTCGCCGTCGTGCACGACGGCGCGGTCGTCACGGCGCGCGGATTCGGACGGGCCGACACCGGAGCCGACGGCGGCACGCCGGTCGACGCGGACGCCGACACCCTGTTCCGCCCGGGCTCGGTGTCCAAGGTGTTCACCGCGACCGCCGTCATGCAGCTCGTGGAACGGGGGGACCTCGACCTCGACGCCGACGTCTCCGAGTACCTCGACTTCGAGATCGACCGGAACTTCGACGCCGACCTCACCCTGCGTCACCTGCTCAGCCACACCCCCGGTTTCGAGGAGCGCATCGCCGGGCTGATCGGCTCCGGCGACCGGCCCGCGGATCTCCGGGACGCCCTCGTGACCGACCCGCCCGAGCAGGTCTACGCCCCCGGGACCACCCCCGCGTACTCCAACTACGGCAACGCGCTGGCCGGGTACATCGTGGAACGAGTCAGCGGGAAGACGTTCGAGGACTACGTCGACGACCACATCTTCGAGCCGCTGGGAATGGCGTCGTCCACGTTCCGGCAGCCGCTCCCCGGCGAGCTGCGGGACAGGGTCTCGCAGGGATACGCGGACGCCTCCGGCTCCGCGCAGCCCTTCGAGATCGTCGGGACCCCGCCCGCCGGTGCCCTCTCCTCCTCCGCGAACGACATGGCGCGCTTCATGCTCGCGCAGCTCGGCGCGGTCCCCGAGCGGGACCTGCTCCTGCGGGACGAGACGCGCGAACTGATGTACTCGCCGGCGCTCACCGAGGCGGAGCTCGGCAGCTTCGCCGGGGCGCAGCGCATGACGCTCGGCCTCTTCGAGGAGGACCGGAACGGCCACCGCGTCGTCGGTCACGGTGGCGACACCCAGTACTTCCACTCCCACCTGCAGCTGTACCCGGACGACGGCGCCGGGATCTTCGTCTCCGTGAACAGCTCCGGCCGCGACGCGCTGGAGACCCACGAGCTGCGCACGGACCTGCTGGAGGAGTTCGCCGACCGCTACTTCCCCGCGCCGGAAGCGGCTCCGGAGCCCGTCGACGCCGCCACCATGCGGGAGAACGCCGAACGCCTGGCCGGCACGTACGCCGCCGCGCGCGGGTTCCACAGCACCTTCCTCTCCGCGCTCGACCCGGTCATGAGCTACCGGCTCAGCGCCCGCGACGACGGCCGCCTGGCCATGAACCCGGACCCGGGCACCCAGCGGCCGAACGTGTACGAGCAGATCGGCGACGGCGTGTGGCGGGAGGTGGACGGCGAGCGCAGGATCGCGGTCCGGACCGAGGACGGCCGGGTCACCGGCATCACGCACGACTCCGCCTTCACGATCCTGCCGGTCGACGCCGAACGCCAGGTGGGCCCTCCGATCCTCGCCGGCGCCACCGCGGTGCTCCTCCTCGCTCTCCTGGCCTGGCCGGCCGGCGCGCTCTGGCGCCGGCTGCGCAGGCGCCCGGCCCGCACGCGCGACCGGCACGGGCACGATCGGCACGGGCACGATCGGCACGACGGGCGCCGCTGGCGCGTGCTGACCCGGGTCGGCGTGGCGAGCGCCCTGCTCGCCGTGGCCGGCTGGGCGGCGATCGTGCTGACCGTCATGGAGCTCGTGGAGGTCCCGGCGGTGGTGATCCGCGGCGTGCAGGCGCTCCAGGTGATCGGCGCGCTGGGCATGATCCCGGCGATCGTCCTGCTCGTCGGCCGGATCCGGCGCCGGGCGCGCTGGCACCTGATCGCCGGGGCGGCGGTGACGCTCCTGGCGCTCTCCGCGGTGACGAACTTCGCGATCATGTTCCGCTTCCTGTCCCCCGACATCTCGTACTGAGACGGACAGAGCCGAGTGGACCGACCGACCGAGACCGGTTGAGACAGGATGAGTCCCGTGCAGTCACCTCCGCAGGCACCTCCCGAGGACCGCCGGATGCTCCGGCAGGACGCCGTACTGGCCGCCGCCGTCACCGTGATCACGCTCGGCGTGGTCCTGGTCCTGGTGCGGCTGGTCGTCGCCGATCCCGTGGTCGCCCTGTCGCCCGCGCAGTCCTGGGCGCTCGGCGTCCTGTCGTGCGCGCAGGGCCCGTTCCTCGCGCGGCGCCGGTTCCGGCCGACGGCGACGCTCGTGGCCGTCGCCGTGTGCCAGGTGGCTCTGGTCGCCGTCGCACCGGAGGTGATGTCGCACGGGATCGCGCTGCTCGTCGCGGCGTACACGATCGGGGCGTACGCGCCGGCGCGGGCGGCGTTCGCGGTGATCGTCCCGGCCGTGCTGGTGCAGGCGGCCGCGGCGGCGATCGCGGCGTGGGGGCTGCCGAACACGTCGGCGATCGTGGTGAGCCAGGCGGGATCGGCGGCGCTGGCCTACGGGGGTGCGGCGTTCGTCGGCAGCTATGTCGCGGGCCGCCGTCGCGAGCGCGACCTGGAACGGCGCAGTGCCCGGGCCCAGATCGCCGCACAGCGCGAGCGTGCCGAGACGGCGGTCGCGGCGGAGCGCGGCCGCATCGCGCGCGAGCTGCACGACGTCGCCGCCCACCACCTGTCGGGCATGATCGTCCAGGCGGCCGCCGTCGACCGGCTCATCGGCCGGGACGACGACGCCGCACGCGCCGGGGCGGCCTGGATCCGCTCGCAGGGCAAGGCGACGCTGGAGAACCTCCGCCAGGTGGTGGGCCTGCTCCGGGACGACGGCGGCCTCGACCCGAACGCCCCGGTCCCGGGCCTGGAGACGCTTCCGTCGCTGGTGGAGGAGGCGCGCCGGGCGGGCACGGACGTCGTGCTCGACCGGACGGGCGAGGCGCGGCGGCTGCCGCCGATCGCGGACGTCTCCTGCTACCGGATCGCCCAGCAGGCCCTGACCAACGTGCGGCAGCACGCCCCGGGCGCGACCGCGCGGGTCCGGCTCGCGTTCGGCCCGCGCAGGGTGGAGCTCGAGGTGGTGAACGGCCCGCCCGCGCGCGCCCCGGCCGACCTCGCGGGCGGTGGCGGGTCGGGGCTGGTCGGGATGCGGGAGCGCGCCACCCTGATCGGCGCGAGTCTGACGACCGGACCGACCGACGACGGCGGCTGGCGGGTGCGCCTGCTGCTCCCGGTCGAGGACGACGACGAGCCATGCAGGGAGCACGACGGCGGGCCGGCGCGGATCGGCGACGCCGGCACGGGCCAGAAGTACGGCAGGGAGACGGGAGACCTCACGTGATCAGGACGCTGCTCGTGGACGACCAGGCGGTGGTGCGCGCGGGGTACCGGGTGCTGCTGGAGGACGCGGGCGACATCGAGGTGGTCGGAGAGGCGTCGAACGGCCCCGCGGCGATCCGGGACGCCGCCCGGCTGCGACCCGACGTGGTGTGCATGGACGTACGCATGCCGGGCGGGGACGGCATCACGGCGACCCGGGCGATCCTCGCCGCCGGAGCCGGCACGGATCCCACCGGCACCGCTCCCACCGGCACCGAGCGGGACGACGCCGATCGGGACGGCGCGGTCCGCACGCCGCCCGCGATCCTCGTGGTGACCACCTTCGACCTCGACGACTACGTGTTCGGCGCCCTGGAGGCCGGCGCGAGCGGGTTCCTCCTCAAGGACTGCGAACCGGAAGAGCTGATCACGGCCGTGAGGAGGCTCGCGGCGGGCGAGGGCATGGTGGACCAGGCGGTGACGCGGCGCGTGATCACCGAGTTCGCGCGGCGCACCCGGCGCACCGCACCCGAACCCGGACCGGCCGCCGCGCTCACGGAGCGCGAGACGGAGATCGTGCGGCTCCTCGCGAGCGGCATGTCGAACGCCGAGATCGCGCGGGAGCTGTTCGTGGAGACCAGCACGGTGAAGTCGCACCTGGGCCGCGCGATGACGAAGATCGGCACGCGCGACCGCGTGCAGACGG
>NZ_JADBGR010000043.1 GCF_014892515.1 Myceligenerans pegani | reverse complement strand
GCGGCCTGCGACTCAGCCCTCGAAGCGGGGGAACGCCGTGCGACCGGCGTACACGCCCGCGTCGTCCAGGGCGTCCTCGATGCGCAGGAGCTGGTTGTACTTGTTGATGCGCTCGCCGCGGGCGGTGGCGCCGGTCTTGATCTGGCCGGCGTTCGTGGCCACGGACAGGTCCGCGATCGTGGTGTCCTCCGTCTCGCCGGACCGGTGGCTCGTCATCGTGGTGAAGCCGTTGCGCTGGGCCAGCGTGACGGCGTCGAGCGTCTCGGTCAGCGTGCCGATCTGGTTGAGCTTGACCAGCAGCGAGTTCGCCGACTTCTCCGCGATGCCGCGGGCCAGGCGCTCCGGGTTGGTGACGAACAGGTCGTCGCCCACGATCTGCACCTTGTCGCCCACCGACTCCATGAGCGCCGACCACGCGCCCCACTCGTCCTCGCTCAGCGGGTCCTCGATGGAGACCAGCGGGTAGTCGGCCACGAGCTGCTCGTAGTAGCCGATCATCTCCTCGCTCGACTTCTTGCCGCCCTCGAAGGAGTAGGAGCCCTCGGCGAAGAACTCCGTGGAGGCCACGTCGAGCGCGAGCGCGACGTCGGTGCCCGGCGCGTAGCCGGCCTTCTCGATCGCGACGAGGATCAGGTCCAGCGCCTCGCGGTTGCTCGCGAGGTTCGGCGCGAAGCCGCCCTCGTCGCCGAGCCCCGTGGCGAGGCCCTTCTCCTTCAGCACCGATTTGAGGGCGTGGTACACCTCGGCGCCGGTGCGCAGCGCCTCCTTGAAGGTCGGGGCGCCGATCGGCGCGATCATGAACTCCTGGATGTCCACGTTGGAGTCCGCGTGGGACCCGCCGTTCAGGATGTTCATCATCGGGACGGGTAGCACGTGCGCGTTCGGCCCGCCGACGTAGCGGAACAGGTCCAGGCCGGCCGACTTCGCCGCGGCCTTGGCGACCGCGAGCGACACGCCCAGCACCGCGTTGGCGCCGAGGTTCGCCTTGTTCGGGGTCCCGTCCAGCTCCAGCATCGTCGCGTCGACGATGCGCTGCTCCTCGGCGTCGTACCCGATCAGCTCGGGCGCGATCTGGTCGTTCACCGCGGCGACGGCCTGCTCCGTGCCCTTGCCCAGGTAGCGGCTCTTGTCGCCGTCGCGCTTCTCGACGGCCTCGAACGCGCCGGTCGACGCGCCCGACGGCACGCCGGCGCGGGCGTAGGTGCCGTCGTCCAGGACGATCTCGACCTCGACGGTCGGGTTGCCGCGCGAGTCCAGGATCTCGCGTGCTCCAACGGCTTCGATGCTAGCCACGGGTTCTCCTCGATCAGGTTGTTGCTCGGAGGTTACGGCCCCCAGCCTATGGCCAAGCCCGGCAGCAGGTGGTCCCCTGGACCGACCAGCGGACACGGGGATGTCGTGGTCGAGGTCGGCCGGTCACAGCCGCCCCGTCAGAACCGACGCCGCGGGTGATCGCGGATCACCGGGCTGCGACCCGGAACGCACCGGACCAGTCCATCAGTTCCATCAGTCCAGCGTTGCCGGGCTGTAGACGACGATCTGGACGTCCTCCACGCGCATCTCCCAGAGGGTGCACTCGAACCGGTCGCCGGTCTCGAGCGCCGTCGGGGAGAGTTCGTAGTCCGGGCCGAGCAGCCCTTCGACGAGCGCGAGCGCCTCGTCCCGACCGATGCACCTCCCGCCACCCTCGGACGCCTCGACGGAGGTGAGCGTCCTGTCGTAGGGCGGCCCGGCGTCTTCCTCGGCGACACGCATCGCGATGGCCGCGGCCGTCTCCGCCTCGACGAAGCTCCAGGAGCACGTCCCGTCCACACTGTGGGCGCCGTGCGTGGTGCCCCCGATCTTGAAGTCGGCCTGCCGCCAGTAGGATTCCATCCGGTCGATGTCCTCGTCCGTCCCCGTAGGACAAGGCCGCTGGACCCAGTCGACCGGGCCCGACACGGACGGGCTCGCCTCGGGCTCCTGGTCGACCAGCGTCTCGATGACGCGCGCCGAGAACGCGTCTCCCGCGACGGACCCCAGGACACCGGAGGCGTACGCCGCACCCCCGCCCGCGAGGACCAGGCCGAGTCCCCCCACCAGCATCGTCCCCCGCAGCATGCGGCGACGGACCTGCTTCGTGCTCCGCTCACTCATCATGATCCCCTCCCTGAGGGCGTCGAACGCCCCCGGGTCGACGGCGTCGAGGCGTGCCGACCTCGCAGGGTCCGCCGCGCGCAGCGCGTCCATGGCGTCCTGGTTCATCGGGCCTCCTCGACTCCGGAGCGAGCACTCGCCCACTCACTCATGACGTGTCCGGTCCGCCGCGAGCGTTTCCGCGCGTCGCCGGAGGCCGGCTCGTCGCCGGACGTGATCAACGTCAGGCGCTCGGCGAGCCGGCGCCGCGCCCGGTGCAGCCGCACCCGGACCGCTGCCCGCGACAGACCCAGGACCACCGCGATCTCGTCCCGGGCCAGCTCCTCCCAGGCGACGAGCCGGAGGATCTCCTGGTCGTTCTCGTCGAGCCCGGCCAGTGCCAGCTCGACGTCGGACCTGCCCTGCAGGCCGGCATCGGCGGGCGGAACCACCTCCCCGAGCTGCGCCCGCAGACGGTCGGCGAGCGCGGAACGCCGTCGTTCGCCGCGGTGGTGGTTGGCCAGCACCCGACGCGCGACGCCGAACAGCCACGGGCGCGCCCGGCCCTCGCGCGGGACCTCGGCGATGCGACGCCAGGCGACCAGGTAGGTCTCCGCCACGACGTCGGCCGCGTCGGCAGGGTCGGAGACCCGGCGCACCGCATACGCGAGCAGATCACGGTTCGTGGCGGCGAAGAGCGCCGAGAAGCGCTCGTCGTCAGTCGTGGACATACGGCTCCCTGTTCGGCGGCTCACCGGCGTGTGCCGGACATCCTGCACATGTCCGGTCCCGTCCGGAGCGTTACAGGTGAGTGGGTCTCGCCCGAGAGGAACGGGGGCGGGCGCGGACCGAACGTCGGTCGCTCGCGCGGCGGCCGGGCGACCGGACGGGCAACCTCTCGCCGATGAGTCGGGTGCCTCCGCGTCGTCCACCCCGCATGACCATTCACGGCCTCGCCCGCGAGCTCGTCGCGGGCACGAACGTCGGACACCTCGCCACCGTGCTGCCGGACGGCGCACCGCACAGCGTCCCCCTGTGGGTCGACTGGGAGGGGGACCACCTCCTCTTCCTCACCGGACCGGACAGCCGCAAGGCACGCAACGTCGCCATCGACCCGCGTGTCGCGCTCTCGGTGCTCGACGCCGCCACGCCGCTGCGCAGCGCCTGGCTGCGCGGGCGCGTGACCCGCGTGGTGGACGGGGAGGCGGGCTGGGCGCTCGTCGACCGGCTCTCCACGAAGTACACCGGCGGGCCGTACCCGCGCGAGGCGGGTGCGCGTCAGGCCTACCTCGTCGAGGTCACCGGTTCCGGGGGCATGGACTTCGGCGCCGCGTGAGTACGGGGCGCGCTCCCCGTGTGGCCGCATGCCAACCTGGGCGCATGTCGCGTGCAGGGCCGGCGCGGGGGCATGCAGGGCCGGCGCGGCGGGCGATCGCCGATCGCCGGGGCATGCCGCCGCCGAACTCAGGCCCGGGCCGCCGCGGACTCGGCCGCGCGCACCCGCGCCTCCAGGGCGCGGCTCACGGCGCGCATCGCCTGCTCGGCGTCGACGCCGTCGGCCTCCGCTCGCCGCACGATGTCGAGCAGCTCCACCCCGTAGCGCCCCGCAAGCTCACCCGGCGCCGATGCCGGGCCATCGCCCGCCGAGCGGGACTCCGACTCGTCGTCGCCCTGTCGCCGGGGCGGGACACCTCCCCTGAGATCTCCCGGTAGCGCGGCGTCCGGCAGTCCGCCGTCGAACTCCTCGGCGAACCCCGCCCTGGTCGCGCGCGACACGACCTGCTGTGCGCGGGCGAGCGCGCCCTGCGCGAGCGGGATACCTTCCAGCACGGACGCGCGGCGCTTCTCCGCCCGTTTGGCGTCCTCCCAGCCCATGAGCACGTCGTCGACGGATCGGTCCTCGCCGTCCGGAGTGAACACGTGCGGGTGCCGCCGCACGAGCTTGTCGGCCAGTTCGCGGGCGACGTCGTGCACCGTGAACGGCTCCGGCTCCTCGGCGGCGATCCGCGCGTGGAACAGCACCTGCAGCAGCACGTCGCCGAGCTCCTCCCGCATGTGATCGCGGTCGCCGGACTCGATGGCCTCGGCCAGTTCGTGCGCCTCCTCCAGGAGGTACGGCACGAGCGAGGTGTGCGTCTGCTTCCGGTCCCACGGGCACCCGCCGGGAGAGTAGAGACGGTCCATGACCTCGACGGCACGACGCAGCTCATCCATACGCCGATGATCCCACGGCCCGTGCCCCAGCCGGCCCTGCGGCCTCCGTGACGCCGTTCCGCACCCGGCCCCGCAGCCCTCGCGACGCCGTTCCCCGGCCGGATCCGTCGCTGAGGAGACGAAGAACCCGCCGGTTGATACCTTTGATACATGAAGGGTGACCCGCAGCTCGGCCTGCGCGAACTTCGCGAGGCCGCCGGCATGACGCAACAGCAGCTGGCCGACGCCTCGGGTGTCGCGCGCCCCAACATCGCCGCGTACGAGTCCGGGCGCCGCCCGCTCTCCGCCGCCATGCGCGAACGGCTCGTCCACTCGATGCGGCGACCGTCCCAGGTGCTGGCCGAGCATCGGGAGGAGATCCTGGAGCTCATCGACGCCGCAGGCGGTGAGGACCCCCGCGTCTTCGGCTCGGTCGCACGCGGAGACGATACTCCGGCAAGCGATATCGACCTGCTCATCCGACCTCGCCCCGGTATGGGGCTCTTCCGGTTTGCCCAACTCCGCCAGGACATCGAGGACGCGTTGCACATCCACGTCGATCTTGTGAGCGAAGGCGGGCTCAAGCCGAAGCACCACCGGATCCGAAGCGAGGCGAGGCCGCTGTGACAGACATTCGCCAGGCGCTCACAGAGAAGTACGGCGAGCGCACCGTCACATCACTCGATGACTTCCTCGAGCACACCGGAATGGCTGCTCGTCTCGTAGCGGTCGGCCGAGACAGGTTCTTCGCCGACGAGTTCGTCATGCTCGCCGCCGAGGCGGTCGCCATCCGCCTCGGCGAGTCGATCAACCGTATGGACAAGAACTTTCTCGGCGACCACGGCCACCTGGGTCTCCGCCCGATCCTGAGCGCTCGCCATGTCATCGCCCATGGCTACGACATCATCGATCACGAGGTGCTCTGGGATGCGTACACCAACGACCTTCCACCGATCGCGAGCGCAGTCCGCCGCCTCCTCGACGTCCCCGAACCGGAGTCGGCCACAGCCGCCACCCTCCCGACCTCATAGCCCCGCCATAGCGTCACGACAGGTCGGGCCCAGTGGCCGCCGCCAGCCTCGGCCACATGTTTCTCACGTATCTGCGCAGGGAGCTGCGCAACAGACGTAAGCAGACGGCGGTCGTCGCGATCGGGCTCGCCGTCGCGATCGCGCTGGTGATGGTCGTGTCCTCCGTGTCGGCGGGTGTGCGCGACGCCCAGGCCGCCGTCCTGGAGTCGGTCTACGGCGTCGGCACCGACATCACTGTCACGCAGACGGCGGAGCCCGGCGAGGGCGGCGGGTTCGGGCCCCGCCGTTTCGATTTCGACGCCGAGGACGGCGAGGCCACCGACGAGGGCACCCGGGAGCTCGCGCAGGAGCGGCTCACCACGAATCCCGGAACGACATCGTTCGAAGCGGACGCGCTCGACGCCGTCGCCGGCCTCGAGCACGTCACCGGGGTGGCCGCCACGCTGGAGCTCACCAGCATCAGCTTCTCCGGCGAGATGCCCGACCTCGACCAGATGCGTGAGGAGGGCGGCGGGATCGTCGTCGGCCCGGGTGGCGGGGAGGAGGGCGGCCAGGGCGGGCCGTCGTCGTTCGAGATCGACCAGCAGACGGTCACGGGGATCGACCCGGCCGCGGCCGCCGTCGGGCCCCTCACGACGACCGAGGTCGCGGACGGCCGGACGTTCGAGGCGTCCGACGCCGGCCAGGACGTCGCCGTGCTCGACGCCGTCTACGCCGAGCAGGAGGAGATCGCGGTCGGCGACACGATCACCGTCGGTGGCACCGAGCTCGAGGTGATCGGCACCGTGTCGTCCACCACCGGCGACGGCGTGGAGACCGCGGCGAACGTCTACCTGCCGATCGACGTCGCGGCGACGCTCGCCGATCTGGAGGATCAGGTCACCACGCTCTACGTGCAGGTCGACTCGTCGTCGAACGTGGACGCCGTCTCCGAGGCGATCGCCGCGGAGCTGCCCGACGCGACGGTCTCCACCCAGGCGGACCTCGCCGAAGGCGTGTCCGGATCGCTGTCCACGGCGTCGTCGCTGGTCTCCACGCTCGGCACGTGGCTGTCCGTGATCGTGCTGCTCGCGGCGTTCGGGCTCGCGATCCTGTTCACGGTGTCCGGCGTGAACCGCCGTACGCGCGAGCTCGGCACGCTCAAGGCGCTCGGCTGGTCGCAGCGGCGCGTGGTGGGCCAGATCGCGGGCGAGTCCGTGGCGCAAGGGCTGATCGGTGGCGTCGCGGGCGTGGCGCTGGGCGGTCTCGCCGTCCTGGCGGTGAATCTCTCCGGGATCACGCTCAGCGGCTCCACCGGGGCACAGGTCGCGTTCGGCCGGCCGGGCGGCGGAGGAATGCGGCCGGGCACGGAGGGCGCGGGCGAAGCCGCCGTCGGCGGCCCGGCGGCCTTCGGCGGGGGCGGCGGGGACGGGCTGGCCGGCACGGTGTCCGACGTCGTCCTGCAGGCGCCGGTCTCCCTGTGGATCGTCGCCGCCGCGGTCGGCCTGGCGGTGCTCGGCGGGCTGGCGGCGGGCGTCGTCGGCGGGCAGCGCGCGGCGCGCCTGCGCCCGGCGGAGGCGTTCCGCTCGCTCGCCTGAGTTCGGTCCACGCGTGGCCGACCGGCAGGTCACGGACCCGCGGACCACAGCACGTCGTCGGACAACGAGAGAAGGCATGTGATGTATCAGATCGAGAAGCTGACCAAGACCTACACCCAGGGGAAGCGGACCGTGCACGCGCTGCGCGACGTGTCCCTGCGGATCGAGGACGGCGAGCTGCTGTCCGTCCAAGGGCCGACCGGAGGCGGGAAGTCCACGCTGCTCCAGGCGCTGGGCGGGCTGGACCGGCCGACGTCGGGCAGCGTGGTGCTGGACGGGAAGGACCTGGCCACGATGAACGACGCCGGGCTCACCCGGGTCCGGGCCGAGACCGTCGGGTTCGTGTTCCAGAACTTCAACCTCATCCCCACGCTGACGGCGCAGGAGAACGTCGAGACGGCGCTCGTGCCCGCGGGCATGACGAAGGAGGAGCGGGCGCGGCGGGCACTGGACGCCCTGGAGTCGGTGGGGCTGGGCGAGCGGGCGGACCACCTGCCGGACGAGCTGTCGGGCGGGCAGCAGCAGCGTGTCGCGATCGCGCGGGCGCTGGTGAAGAACCCGACCGTGTTGCTCGCCGACGAGCCGACGGGAAATCTCGACGAGGACACCCGCGACGAGATCATCGACCTGCTTGAGGGCCTGTGGAAGGAACAGGGCCTGACGCTGGTCATGGTCACGCACGACTCCGCGGTGGCGGCGCGCACCCCGCGCCGCATCCGGATCGCGAAGGGCAGGCTCAAGGAGCTGACGGGCGCCTGAGCCCACCGGCGCGGCCGCCGCAGTGGAATCACCCCCGCTGCGGCTGGCCTCGCTCCCCCCGGTGTGGCTACCATCACGCCCATAGCACCCGGACTGCGCAAGGGAGCGCCTCGAATGTTCGATCGAAATCGTTTCACACTCAGAAATCGTTTCACACCGGCACCAGCACCGGCACCACCGCCACCTCCAGCCCGCACCACCCGCCGCGCGACCGCCGCCGTCACGGCCGCGACACTCGCGCTCACGGGCACCGCGGCCACCGTCGCCCTCACGTCACCGGCCGCCGCCGAGCCCGTCACCGTCACCGAGGCCGACTTCACCGACGGCACCACCGGCGCCTGGACCGCCTCGGGAAGCGCCACACTCGACGTGGTCCCCGACCCGGACGACGCCGGCAACAACGTCCTGTCCATCACCCGCGCCGCCGACTACGAGGGCATCCAGTCCCCCACCGGCATCTTCGAGGCGGGCACCACCTACGACTTCTCGATGCGCGCGCGCATCGCCCCCGCCGCCGGCGGCGGGACCGAGCCGGCCTCCACCGGCGTCCGCTTCGTCATGAAGCCGGACTACGACTGGATCGGCAACACCACCGTCACGGCCGAGTGGACCACCGTCACCGGCTCCTTCACCGCGGCGGCCGACGCCGACCCCGCCGCCCTCCAGGCGTACATCGGCAGCACCGACCAGGACGGGCCGTACACGATCATGGTCGACGACATCCTCGTGACCAGCGAGGACAGCGGAAGCAACCCGGGCACCGCCCCCGGCGGCGCGATCGACCCGGTGCCCACGCCCGCCTACCTCGCGGACGGCACCGGCGACGTCTCCGCCCTCACGTTCGACGACGGCCCGAACCCCGGCACCACTCCCGCCCTGCTGGACTTCCTCGCGGAGCACGATCTCCGCGCCGTGTTCTGCGTCATCGGCCAGAACGTCCAGGCCGACGGCGGCGCCGAGATCCTGCGCCGGATCGTCGACGAGGGCCACGTGCTGTGCAACCACTCGACCGGCTACGCCGACATGGGCGGCTGGACCGCCGACCAGGTGCGTGCGGACATGGTCGAGAACCTGCGGATCATCCGGCAGGCGCTGGGGAACCCGAACCAGAAGGTCCCGTTCTGGCGCGCGCCGAACGGCTCCTGGGGCGTGACGCCCGAGGCCGCCGTCGAGCTGGGCATGCAGCCGCTCGACGTGCGCAACACGATCGCGGACTGGGAGACGCAGGACGAGGCCACCCTCACGGAGAACCTGCGCGCCGCGATGGTGCCGGGCGAGCTCGTGCTCGCGCACGACGGCGGCGGCGACCGCTCCGGAACGCTCGCCGCGGTCCGGACCGTGGTGACCGAACGACTCGCCGACGGCTGGGAGTTCGTGTTCCCGCAGGGCACTCCCCCGGCGTCGGGCCCGGTGCTGACCACCGACTTCGAGGACGGCACGCTCGGCGGCTGGGGACCGCGCAACGGCGCGGACGGCAGCGGCTTCGACGTGGCGGTCACGGAAGCCTACGCCCACGAGTCGACCTACTCGGCCGGGATCACGAACCGGGAGAACACGGGCGACGGGATCGGCCTCGACGTGACGGAGACCCTCCGGGCGGGCGTCACCTACGACGTGTCCGCGTGGGTCCGCTTCGCCGACGGCGCCGCGCCGGGTGACATCTGGCTCAGCCTCGCGCACACCAGCGGCGGCGAGACGACGTACGACACGCTCGGGCAGTTCGACGGCATGTCGAGCACGTCGTGGCAGCGGGTCACCGCGAGCTTCACGATGCCGTCCGCCGACGACGCCCTGCTCTACCTCGAGACCGCCTACAACGGTGAGAACCTCAGCGACTGGTACGTGGACGACATCGAGATCTCGATCCCGGAGCCGCCCGTCGTCGAGGACCTCACGCCGCTCCGCGAGACGACGGACTTCCCGGTCGGCGTGGCGATCGACGCGCGGGAGACCACGGGTCCGGCCGCGGAGCTGACGACGCACCACTTCGACCAGCTCACGCCCGAGAACCACATGAAGCCCGAGGCCTGGTACGACGCCGACGGGAACTTCCGCCGCCACCCCGACGCCACGGCCCTCATGGACTTCGCGGCGGCGCAGGACCTGCGCGTCTACGGTCACGTCCTCGCCTGGCACAGCCAGACCCCGGACCGGTTCTTCCAGGACGACGCCGGCGACCCCCTCCCGGCGGACGCCGCGGGCCGCGAGATCCTGTCCGAGCGCCTGCGGACGCACATCTTCGCCGTCGCGGAGAACCTCGCCGCGGACTACGGGCCCTTCGGCTCCGACACGAATCCGCTGGTCGCCTGGGACGTGGTGAACGAGGTCATCTCCGACAGCGGGGAGCACGCCGACGGCATGCGCCGCTCGGAGTGGTATCGCATCCTCGGCGAGGACTTCGTCGACCGGGCGTTCGAGTACGCGGACGAGGCGTTCAACGAGACGTACGCCGCCCCGCCGTCGGACACCGTCGCGGAGCGGCCCGTGGCGCTGTTCATCAACGACTACAACACCGAGCAGTCGGGCAAGCAGGACCGGTACCTCGCGCTCGTGGAGCGCCTGCTGGCGCGCGGCGTGCCGGTGGACGGCGTCGGGCACCAGTTCCACGTGAACCTGTCGATGCCGGTCAGCGCGCTGGAGACGGCCCTGGACCGGTTCGCCGGCCTGCCCGTGACGCAGGCCGTCACGGAGCTGGACGTCACGACGGGCACGCCGGTGACGCAGGCTTCCCTGATCGAGCAGGGCTACTACTACCGCGACGCGTTCCGGGTGTTCCGGGAGCACTCCGCCGGAATGTACGGCGTCACCGTCTGGGGCCTGACCGACGGCCGCTCGTGGCGGGTCGACAGCGGCGCGCCGCTCCTGTTCGACGACGCCTACCAGGCGAAGCCCGCGTACCACGGGGCGGCCGACGGCGAGCTGCCCGCCAAGCTCCGCACGGCGGACGTGTTCGCCGGTGACGTGCCGCTGGTCGAGGGGGCGACGAGTTCCCTGGAGTGGGACAAGCTCCCGCTGCACACGTTCACGGCCGCCGACGGGAGCGCCGCGTTCCAGCTCCGCTGGGCGCCCGACCACCTGACCGCCTACGTGTCGGTGGACGACACCACGGCCTCGGAGGACGCGGTGACCCTCGCGCTGGGCGAGACGAGCTACACGATCGCCCGCGACGGAGCCGGCGACGCGGACGCGGTGGCATCCGAACGCGACGGCGGCTACGACGTCGTCGTCCGGCTGCCGCTGGAGGCCGCCGCCGAGGGCGACACGCTCGGCCTCGACGTGCGGGTGTCCGACGGCGGCGAGGACGCCGGGGCGTGGAACTCGCCCGGCGCGCTCGGCACGCTGACGCTCGTCGAGGAGCTTTCCTGGACGGAGATCCCCGAGGCGACGACGGCCCCGGTGATCGACGGCGTGGCCGATGCGGCCTACGAGGCAGGCGAGCCGGTGGTGACCGCCAAGGCGATCCAGGGCGAGGACGGCGCGGAAGCTACCGTGTCGACCACGTGGCAGGACAGCACGCTGTACGTGCTGGCCGACGTGGCCGACCCGGTGATCGACGTGACGGGCTCCGACCCGTGGATCCAGGACTCCGTGGAGATCTACGTCGACGCCGGCAACGCGAAGAACGGCGGCTACCGCGCCGACGACACGCAGATCCGGATCTCGGCCGAGAACGTGGTGTCGTTCGGCACGGGCGACGAGGCGGACCAAGCCGCGCGCCTGACGTCGGCCGTGCGGCAGGTCGAGGGCGGCTACGTCGTCGAAGCCGCGATCGACCTGCTGGAGTACGGCGGTCTCGGTACGTTCCACGGCCTGGACTTCCAGGTGAACGACGCCACCGACGGCGCCCGGACCGCGATCCGCAACTGGGCCGACCCGACCGGGGCCGGCTACCAGTCCACGGCGCACTGGGGCGTGGGCCGGCTCGTCGAGGCGCCGGGGATCCGGAACACCGCGCCGCCGGAGATCACCGGGAAGGCGCGCCCGGGCCGGACACTCACGGCCGAACCCGGCGAGTGGTCGGTCGACGGCGTCACGTTCACCTACCAGTGGCTGCGCGACGGCGAGCCGATCGCCGGGCACCCCCACCCGAAGCACTCGGGAACCGGCAAGACCTACAAGGTCAAGCCGTGGGACGCCGGACACGAGCTGACCGTGGAGGTCGCCGCCGAGGCCGAGGGCTACGACCCGGTCACGGCCGCCTCGGAGCCGGTCACCGTCCGGCATCGGAGCCCCTGGCCGTGGATCTGGGGCTGGCTGCCGCCCTTCTGGCAGTGGCCCTGGCGCTGACGCCGCCGATCCCCGATCTGCCGAGGTAGCGGGCTGCCTCATCGCCCCGCTACCTCGGCACCGCACCACACCGCCGGGGCGGCGGCCCGCACGAGCGGGTCGCCGCCTCGGCATCGCGCCGGCCAGGCCCGCGCCCGGCGCACCGTTACCCAGCTTTTACTTGCATAAGTGCGCACTCATGCCAAAGTTACCGGTATGGCGCAGATCACCACCAGGATCACCGCGACCGCCGGCGTGGCCGCCGTCGCACTCACGCTCGCCTCCTGCAGCCCGAGCGACACCGAGGGCGGTGGCGACGACGGACCGGTCACCCTGGAGACCTGGATCAGCCAGGACATGGAGACCCTGTTCCCCGGCGACGCGGGCAGCTACGACAACATCAGCGTGCTCGACGTCGTCTACGACGGCCTGGTCCGGTACGACCCGGAGACCACCGAGCCCTACAACTACGTCGCCGAGTCCATCGAGCCGGACGAGGAGAACACGGTCTGGACCATCACGATCAAGCCGGACCTCGAGTTCCAGAACGGCGAACCCGTCGACGCCGAGGCGTTCGCGCGTTCCTGGAACTACACGGCCGACGGTGACAACGGCCTGTACTCCAACTACTTCTTCGGCATCATCGAGGGCTACGACGAGATGCAGCCCACCACGGACGACGAGGGCAACATCACCGCCGAGGGCGCCACGGACGAGCTGTCGGGCCTCGAGATCCTCGACCCGCTGACGCTCCAGGTCACCCTGACCTCACCGTTCGCCGGGTTCGCCACGATGCTGGGCTACACCGGCTTCTTCCCGGTCGCGCAGGAGTGCCTGGACGACGTCGAGGCCTGTGCCACGCAGCCCATCGGGAACGGACCCTTCCAGGTGACCGAGTGGCAGCAGAGCCAGGAGCTGACCGCCGAGCGGTGGGACGGCTACACCCTGGACGAGACACCCGACTACGACGCGATCCACTGGACCGAGTACGCCACGGGCGAGACCTCGAGCTGGGCCGACTTCAAGGCCGGTGACCTCGACCTCTCCTTCCCGCCGACGGCGGAGGTCGAGTCCGCGAGGAACGATCCCGAGCTCGCCGAGCGCTACGTCGAGCGCCCCGGCGCCGCCCTGACGTACCTCGGCTTCTCCGGCTACACCGACGGCCCCTGGAACGATATCGAGTTCCGCAAGGCGATCTCGATGGCGATCGACCGCGAGGGCATCATCTCGTCGCTCGGCAGCGGCCAGGCGACTCCGGCCGACTCCTGGGTGGTCCCGGGCGGTGTGCCCGGCGGCGAGGCGGGGACCTGCGAGTGGTGCGTCTTCGACCCCGAGGCCGCCCGCGACGCGCTGGAGCGGGCCGGCGGATGGCCCGAGGGCGAGAAGCTGCAGATCAGCCTGGGCGACGACGACGCCGAGGTGGAGTACTTCACCGCGATCGGCAACTCCGTCGAGGAGGTGCTGGGTATCCCGTACGAGCTCAACATCGACCCGGACTTCTTCACGACGCGCGCGGAGCAGGGCTACGACGGCATGTTCCGGAACAACTGGTTCCCGGACTACCCGCTGAACGAGAACTACCTCAGCTTCTACGCCTCGGGTGAGCCCGGCGCGGGGCACTGGGGCTGGTACAGCGAGGAGTTCGAGGCGAAGCTGGACGAGGCCGCGGCGGCGCCGTCGCTCGACGAGTCCGTGGCCCTCTACCAGGAGGCCGAGGCCATCCTCGCCGAGGAGTTCCCGACCATCCCGTTCCGCTGGGGCTTCAGCTCCACCTACTACAGCGAGCGCCTGGACAACGTGATCCTCAACCCGTTCTCGGGCGCGCCGATCCTGCGCGAGATCGAGGTCTCGGTCGGCTGAACCATGGGTCGCTACATCGCCAGGCGGGTGCTGCAGGCTGTCGGCACGCTGCTGCTCGTGATGCTCCTGCTGCATCTGCTCACCACGGTCGCCATCCAGCTCAACGGCAACCCGGCGCAGGCGTTCTTCGGGGACAAGGTGGCGTCGCCGACGCAGCTCGCCGCCGTCGAGCAGCGTTTCAACCTCGACGACCCGTGCTTCGACCAGGTGGGCAACCCGTGCCTCGGCCCGTTCGTCGAGCGGCTCGGCCAGTACGCGCGCGGCGACTTCGGCACGAACCTGCGGGGCCGCGAGGTCTCCGACATCGTCGCCGCGGCGGCGCCGAACACGCTGCGTCTGTTCTGCGTCGTGCTGATCACCTGGCTGGCGCTCGGCATGGTGCTCGGCTCGGTCGCGGCACGCCGGCGCGGGTCGACCGGTGATCACGGCATCCGGCTGACGTCGGTCCTCATCGACGCCTTCCCGGTCTTCGTGCTGCTGATCGTCTACCGGTACGTGGTCGCCGTGCCGCTGCACCGGTGGGCCGAGGAGACGTTCGGCGAAGACAGCTGGCCGCCGTACTGGTTCAAGCCCTCGTTCGACGCCGACCACCCATGGGCCACGGTGGTGGTTCCCGGCATCCTGCTGGGCCTGGCCGGGTCGGCCGCGTTCATCCGCCTGGTCCGGGCGGGGCAGCTCGAGGCCTACCAGGGCGATCATGTGCGGGCGGCGCGGTCGAAGGGTCTGGCGGAGCGACACGTCGTCGTGCACCACGTGGTCCGCAACTCGTCGGTGCCGGTGGTCACCGCCGTCGGCCTCACGTTCGCCGAGGCGCTCGGCGGCGCCGTGATCACGGAGGGCCTGATGAACATCTACGGGATGGGCGGCGTCCTGTGGGAGGCCGTCCGGAACGACGACGTCGGACTCGTGCTGGGCATCGTGACCCTGCTGGCCGCCGTGACCGTGGTGGTGATGATCGTCGTCGACATCGCCTACGCCGTGCTCGACCCGAGGATTCGTTATGACTGACCTCTCCACGCCCACGACGGCGGCACGCGCGCCGGCGCGCCCGGCGGCCGACGCCTGGCGCGCGCTCCGCCGTCGGCCCGACACCGTGATCGCGGCGGCGGTGATCCTGTTCTTCGCGGTCATGGCCGCGTTCCCGGGGCTGTTCACCGGCACGAGCCCGCGGGCCTGCCCGATCCGGGACGCCCGCCTGGACCCGCAGGGGTGGGGCGGCGCGCATCCGCTGGGCACCGACGCCCTCGGGTGCGACGTGCTGGCCACGCTGGTGCACGGCGTCCGGCCGTCACTGCTGCTGGCCGTCGTCGTGGTGGGCGTCTCGCTGTTCATCGGCGTCACGCTCGGCCTGCTCGCCGGGTACTACCTCGGCTGGGTGGACTACCTGGTGTCGCGGACCGTCGAGGTGTTCCTGGTGATCCCGCTGCTGCTGGCGGCGCTCCTGGTGCTGTCGCTGTTCCAGGGTGTCGACCTGGGCTCCGGGACGTTCGAGGTCATCCTGCTCCCGGCGATCGTGCTCATCCTGTTCGGCTGGATGCCGTACGCCCGCTACGTGCGGGCCAGCACCCTGGAGGCGAAGAACCTGGACTACGTCACCGCCGCCCGTTCGCTGGGCGCCTCCGACCTGCGCATCATGGTGCGGCACGTGCTGCCGAACGCCATCGGGACGGTCACCGCGCTGCTGCCCACGTCCGTGGCGGGCGTGATCAGCGCGGAGGCGGTGCTCTCGTTCCTGGGCATCGGGGTCCGTCCGCCGGCGACGAGCTGGGGGATCCAGATCGAGCAGGGGTCCGAGTGGGTGACGGGCGGCGCGCCGCACATCCTGCTCGCCCCGCTGATCTGCCTGGTCGCGACGGTGCTCGCGCTGGTGGTGCTCGGTGACGCCCTGCGCGACGCCCTCGACCCGAGGCTGGCCCGATGAGCGGCGACACGTCGGCTGCCGCGGCGTCGTCGGCTGCCGACCACGATGGCGTGGTCGGCCCGGGCACTCCGCTGCTCGAGGTGCGGGATCTGGCCGTGGAGTTCCGGACCCCCGAGGGGAACGTACGCGCGGTGGACGGGCTGTCGTACCGGGTGGCGGCCGGGCGGACGCTCGCCGTGGTGGGTGAGTCCGGGTCGGGCAAGTCGGTGTCGTCGCTCGCGGTGATGGGCCTGCTGCCGGACACCGCCCGGGTCACGCACGGGGAGGTGCTCCTGGCGGGCGAGGACCTGCTGAGCCTGAGCCGGCGGGAGCACCGCCGCCGGTGCGGCGAGCGGATCGCGATGGTGTTCCAGGACGCACTGGCCGCGCTCAACCCCGTGCACACCGTGGGATACCAGCTGACCGAGGCGCTGCGGAGGCGGCGCGGGATGTCCCGCCGGGACGCCGGGCGCCGGGCCGTGGAGCTGCTGGACCTGGTGGGGGTGCCGAACGCGCGGGGCCGGGTGAAGGACTATCCGCACCAGTTCTCGGGCGGCATGCGGCAGCGGGTCATGATCGCGACGGCACTGGCCCTGGACCCGGACGTGCTCATCGCCGACGAACCGACCACCGCGCTCGACGTCACCGTGCAGGCCCAGGTGCTGCGGCTGCTCGCCGAGATCCAGGCCGAGCGGCGGATGGGGCTGGTGCTCATCACGCACGACCTGGGCGTGGTGGCGGGCATGGCCGACGACGTGACCGTCATGTACGCCGGGCGCGTCGTGGAGCGGGCTCCCGTACGCGACACGTTCGGCGCCCCCGCCCACCCGTACACGCGGGCGCTGCTGCACTCGATCCCGTCGTCGGGCGCGGGTGGCGACGGCGAGGGGCGCCGCCTGCCGGTCATCCCGGGCCGCCCGCCGAGCCCGGCCGCGCTGCCGACCGGTTGCGCGTTCCACCCGCGCTGCGACACGGCTCGAGACGTGTGCCGGACCGATCCGCCGCCGCTGGAGGCGGTCGCCGTCGACCGCGCTTCCGCGTGCCATTTCGCCGCCGAGGTGCTGGCCTCGCACGACGTGCCGCCCCCGGTCGAACACGAGGAGGCGGCCCATGACTGAGCACGTGCTCGAGGTCCGCGACCTCGTCAAGCACTTCCCGGTGCGTCGCGGCCTGCTGCGCCGCACCGTCGGCACGGTGAAGGCCGTCGACGGCGTCTCGTTCGGCCTCGACCGGGGGCGGACCCTGGGGCTGGTGGGCGAGTCCGGCTCCGGGAAGAGCACGCTCGCGCGCGTGCTGGTCGGGATCGAGACGCCGACCAGCGGCCAGGTGCTCCTGGACGGGCAGGACGTGGCACGTCTGTCCCGGGCGGGCCGCAAGCAGTTGCGCCGCGACGTGCAGATGGTGTTCCAGGACCCGTACACGGCGCTGAACCCGCGGATGTCCGTGGGCGAGATCGTCGGCGAGCCGTTCGCCATCCACCGGGTCCGCCCGCCGGGTGGCCGGGCCGCCGCCGTCGGCGAGCTGCTGGAACTGGTCGGCCTCGACCCCGGCCACGTGAGCCGCTACCCGCACCAGTTCTCCGGCGGGCAGCGGCAGCGCATCGGCATCGCGCGGGCTCTCGCGCTACGGCCACGGATCCTGGTGTGCGACGAGCCGGTCTCCGCACTCGACGTCTCCGTGCAGGGTCAGGTCGTCAACCTGCTGCAGGATCTGCAGGACGAGCTCGGGCTCTCGTACCTGTTCGTCGCGCACGACCTGGGCGTGGTCCGGCACATCGCCCACGAGGTCGCGGTGATGTACCTGGGCCGCGTGGTGGAGCGAGGCCCGTCCGGCGCCGTCTACGACGGCGCCCTGCATCCCTACACCCAGGCGCTCCTGTCGGCCGCCCCCGTGCCGGACCCGTCCGTGCGGCTGGCCGGTCCGAGCGCAGCGGACGCCCCCGGCGGCGGCGCCATCGTGCTGGAGGGCGACCCGCCCTCCCCGACGGACCCGCCGGCGGGCTGCCCGTTCCACACCCGCTGCTGGCTGGCCCCGTTGCTCGGGGGCGGGCGCCGCATCCCCGAACCGTGCGCGGCAACCCGCCCGGCACTGGAGCCGCCGAGGGCCGACGGCGGACATCGCACCGCCACGCACGACGACGGCGAACAGCACGGTCACGAACACGCCCGTGATGAACACACCGGCGGCGGGCCGGCGCACCTGGCGGCGTGTCACTTCGCGCGCCCGCTCCCGGCCCCGGAGAGGGTGGGGTCATGACGCGCGTCCTCGTGGTGCAGAACTCGAAGGGCTCGGGCCCGCGGCGGCTCGGCCGCTGGCTCGCGGAGGCGCGCGTGGCCGCCGACGTCGTGCCGGCATGGGAGGGCATGCCGAAGAGCGTCGACGGGTACGACGGCGTCGTCCTGCTCGGCGGCGGCTACCTGCCCGACGACGACGCCGAGCACCCCTGGCTGCCGCGCGAGCGCGCGCTCACCGCCGAGGCGCTGGACCGCGAGGTCCCGCTGCTGGGCATCTGCCTCGGCGAACAACTGCTCGCCCACGTCGCGGGCGGCGAGGTGACCGCCAGGTCGGGCGAGACGGAACGCGGGATGTGCGCGCTGGAGGTCCTCCCGGCGGCAGCAGGCGACCCGGTGTTCGGCCAGTTCGCCGTCGTCCCCGGGCCGCTGTGGATGCTGGAGAACCACGAGGATTCCGTGACCGCGCTGTCGCCCGGAGCGACGCTGCTGGTCACGTCGCCGGAATGCCGGGTGCAGGCGTTCCGGGTCGGGCGGGCCGCCTGGGGTGTCCAGTTCCATCCGGAGGCGTCACCGGACGCGATCCTGCGCTGGGACGAGGCCGCCCTGGCGGACCAGGGCCTCGACCGCGCCGCCCTGGCGGCCGCCGCCAAGGAGCACACGGAGGAGAACGAGTCCCGGTCCCGCGCCCTGGTCCTGGCGTGGACCAGGCTGCTCAGGACAGTGGAACGGGGCTGATGGGAGGAGTCTCATGACACGGACCGGGAGTCACAGCGACGGCGTGCCGTTCATCGCCTTTCATGTGGCGCGGGCGTCGGGCGAGGTGATCGCCGCTCGCGAGGACGACGTCGTCGTCTACGCCGCCTCCACGGTGAAGCTCGCGGTGCTCGTGGCCGCCGCGCGGGAGCTCGACGCCGGGACCGCGTCGCTCACCGAGGAACTGGTCGCGACCCGGACGTTCACGTCGCAGGTACCGGGCGCGGGGCCGTTCACGATCGAGCCGGACGACACCGACGAAGGGCTCCCGCCGGACGGCACGCCCATGCCGCTGGCCGACGTCGCCGAGCGGATGATCGTGGTCTCGTCCAACGAGGCGACCAACATGATGATCGAGCGGGTCGGCTTCGCGGCATGCAACCGGGCACTGGCCGACGCGGGCTGCGCGGACTCGGTCCTGAGCCGCCTGTACTGCGATCTCGCCGCGGCGGGAACCGGCGGCCCGTCGCACCGGGTCACCGCACGCGACCTCGCCCGCCTGATGGGTGCGGTCGTGACGGGCCGCCTGGCGAGCCCGGAGCGGACGGCCTGGATGCTGGACCTGCTGTCGCGGCAGACGGACCGCCAGCTCACGGCGTCGTTCCCGGACGACGTCCCGTTCGGCTCGAAGTCCGGCTGGGTGGACGGGATCCGCCACGACGTGGCGTTCCTCGGCGAGCCGGGCCCGGACGCCCTGGTGGTCGCGGTCTGCACCCGTGGCTACGAGAACCATGACGCGGAGGAGGCCATCCGGGCGCTCGGCGCGATGGCGTCCGCGACGAGGGGGTTGCCCCGGGCAGCTTGAATGCTATTTCATTCATGCCCAACAGGACCGTAGGAGGACGCGTACCGGGGCGCCGCCTGTGACGCCGCCGTCTCCGCGCGGCCTTCCAGCCAAAGGGGGCATCGTGCCGACCGACGCGACGACGCCGACGTACACCGCCGACCTCGCCCAGGCAAGCAGAAGTGAGAACGTGTTCACCCAGGGGTTCCACCTCGTCCGGTCGGGGGTCCTGGCCCCGACGTCGCGCCTCGACCGGGATCTCCGCGCGGTCTGGCAGCTCCTCACGTGGGGGCCGTCGATCGCCGGCGGCTACCGCGCCGGCGCCGTGCGCGCGCCCGGGCAGACCGCCGTCGTCGACGAACACCGCAGCCTCACGTTCGCGGAGATCGACGAGCGGACGGACCGCCTCGCGGGCGCGCTGGAGGAGAACGGCGTCGGCCTGCGGACGCCGGTCGCGATCCTGTCCCGGAACCACGCCGGCCTCATCGAGGCGATGGTCGCGCTCGCGAAGATCGGCGCGCAGACGCTGCTGCTCAACTCCGGACTCTCGGCCGAGCAGGTCGGTACGGTCCTGGCCGAGCACTCCCCCGCCGTCCTGCTCGCCGACCGGGAGTTCCTCGACGCCCGTCCCGCGGTCCCCGCCGGCACGCGCGTCCTGAGCACGTGGGACGAGGACTCCGCGGGCCTCCCCACGGCCCCGGACCTGGACCTCCTCATCGAGGCCGGCACCCCGCGCCGGTCCCGCATCCCGGAGGAGCCGGGCCGCACCATCGTGATGACGTCGGGAACGACGTCGGCCCCGCGGGGCGCCCGCCGCCCCCAGCCGCACGGCCTCTCGGAGGCGGCGAGCCTGCTCTCCCGCATCCCGCTGCGGACCGGTGAGCGCCTGATGATCCCCACGCCGATCTTCCACACCTGGGGCCTGGCCGCCATGCAGCTCGGCATGGCCCTGCACGCGGAGCTCGTGCTGCGCCGCCGGTTCGACGCCGAGGCCACGCTCGCCGCGATCGAGGAGCGGCGGGTCACCGCGCTGATCGCGGTGCCGGTGATGTTGCAGCGGATCCTGGACCTCCCGCTCGCCGTGCGCGAGCGCTACGACACGTCGTCGCTGCACGTGGTCGCGTTCTCGGGCGCGGCGATGCCCGCCGACCAGGTGACCCGCTTCCTGGACGCGTTCGGCCCCGTCCTCTACAACCTGTACGGCTCGACCGAGGCGTCGTGGGTGTCGATCGCGGACCCGACGGACCTCGCCGCCGCCCCGGCAACGGCCGGCCGCCCGCCGCTCGGCACGCGCATCGGCATCCTCGACGACGACGGCGCCCCGCTCCCGCAGGGCGTCACCGGCCAGATCTGCGTGGGCAACGGGATGCACTTCGACGGCTACACCGACGGCGCGGGCCGGCCGATGTACGGCGACCTGATGGCCACCGGCGACAAGGGCTACCTCGACGCCGAAGGGCGGCTGTTCGTCGTCGGGCGCACGGACGACATGATCGTCTCGGGCGGCGAGAACGTGTTTCCCCGCCCCGTCGAGGAGGCCCTCGTCGCGATGCCCGACGTCGTCGAGGCGACGGTGGTCGGCGTGCCGGACGCGCAGTTCGGGCAGCGGCTCGCGGCCTACGTCGTGCCGCGAACCCGGGGCGAGCTCGACGCGGACACCGTCCGCGAGCGCCTGCGGGCGCGGCTTCCCCGCTTCTCGATCCCGCGTGACGTGTTCTTCCTGGACGGCCTGCCGCGCAACCCGACGGGCAAGGTCGTGAAGCGGATGCTGCCGGGGATGCCGGGGTGACGGGTGCCCGGTGTCCGGTGTCCGGCTGGACACCACCCGGGCGGCGGCCCGAGTCCCGCCTGGCGTCCACCCGGCATCCGCTCGGCGGCGCCTGGGCGAATAATGAACAGCACACTGTCCATTAGGGGCGACGACGGCTATCCTGGTGACCACAGTCCGAGCGGCGCGCCCAGACCGCCGTCGTCCAGAAAGCCCGACACCATGGCCCGCACGTCCCAACGAACGCACCGAGACCTCACCTCGATCGGAGAACACGTCCGCAACTGGCGCAAGATCCACGGCCTGACCGCGCAGCTCGTCGCGGATCGCGCCGGCATCACCCGCACCACCCTGCGCAACATCGAGAACGGCACCGGCACCGTCAGCCTGGAGAACACCCTCGCGGTGCTCCGGGTCCTGGGAGTGGCCGATGCCGTGGTCGGTGCGACCGACCCGTTGACCACCGAGATAGGGCGCTTCCACGCCGAACGCACCCTCCCGCAGCGCGTGAGGATTCCCGGCTGAGGGGCGCCGAACACTACGTGAGGAGTTGAGCCGCCGTGGCGATCCATGTCGAGGTCCATCTGCCCGGCGGCCGGCAGGTCCACGCCGGCGAGCTCGACCTGCACCTCAACACCGGTGGCGCGCTCGTCGGCAGTACGTTCCGGTACGCCGAGGCGTATCTGCGCACGCCCGGCGCCTACGCGTTGTGTCCGGAGCTGCCCCTGACGCCGGGGCCGATCCCGTCGGCGGGTGACCGGCCGATGTTCGGCACGTTCGCCGACTGCCAGCCGGACCAGTGGGGCCGCACGCTGTTGTTCCACGCGGAGCGGAACACCGCCCGCGCCGAGGAGCGCGCGTCGGTCCGGCTCACCGAGAGGGACTTCCTGCTCGGCGTACAGGACGAGACGCGGCTCGGGGCGCTGCGCCTCTCGCTCGACGGCGGCGAGACGTTCCTCGCGCCGCCGCGCTCGGACATGCCCGAGCTCGTGGACCTGCCGGCGCTGACGGACGCGGCGGAGGCCGTCGCGGAGCATCGCGGGTCCGACCGGGATCTGCGGTTGCTGGTCGCCGCGGGGACATCGATGGGCGGGGCGCGGCCGAAGGTCACGGTGCGGGACGCCGACGGCGAGCTGTGGATGGCCAAGCTTCCCCTGCGCACGGACCGGTGGGACGTGCAGGCGTGGGAGTACCTCACGCTGCGGCTCGCGTCGCGGGCCGGGATCGAGGTTCCCGTGGCCCGGTTGCACCGGGTGGACGGGGACCACGGCCGGCACAGCATCCTGCTGACCCGGCGGTTCGACCGGCTGTCCGACGGCCGGCGGGTCGGGTTCCTGTCGGCGGAGTCGCTGGTGCAGAAGGCGTTCTTCGAGACGATCGACTACCGCACGCTCGCCGAGACGCTCGCCGACCACTCCGGCCGGCCGAGCTCGGACGGCCACGACCTGTTCCGCCGGGTCGCGTTCACCCTGCTCGTGCGCAACGTGGACGACCACATGAAGAACCACGGCTTCCTGCGCCGCACCGAGGGTTGGTCGCTGGCGCCGCTGTTCGACGTGAACCCGGACCCGTTCTCCGTCGCCGAGTCGACGCCGCTGCGGCCCATGGGGAACCGGATCGAGCGCGAGATCCGCGTGCTGCTGGACACGTCCGCCTCGTACGGGCTGCGCCCCGACGACGCGCGCCAGGTGGTCGCCGAGGTCTCGGACGCGACCGCGGGCTGGGCGGACCTGGCCCGCGACATGAAGCTCCCGAAGGGCGAGATCACCCTGATGGCGGAGGCGTTCGAGAACCCGAACCGCACGGAGGCCCAGGGCCTGGCGGCATAGCTCGAGCCGCCGTCCCGACCGGCCCGGACCCGCAGCCCGTCCAGCACGACGTTTCCGTCGACAACCACGCTCCCACCAACGGAAAGGTCGTGCTCGGCCCGCGGCCGACCTGGTCAGCGGGTGGCGGCCTTGGCCGCCGCGGCGACCTCGCCCAGGACGACCGCGTCCACGAGCTGCCTCGCCCAGTCCAGGATCTCCGCGCCGCGCAGGGGGCGCCCGCCCAGGCGCGCCGTCGTCGGGAACGGGACGAGGAACGCGCGGATGCCCGGCTTGAGGACGGTGCCCGGGTACAGCCGCTTGAGGCGCAGCGTCTGGGACTCCGCGAGGTCCACCGGCGCGAACCGCACGTACTTGCCCTGTGCCGTGACGTCCGTGAGACCGGCCGCGCGGGCGTGGTTGCGGAACGCCGCGACGTCGAACAGCGCCGACGCGACGTCGGGCAGAGTGCCGTACCGGTCGGCGAGCTCCGCCCGCACCTCGCCGAGCTCGGCGTCGTCGTGCGCGGTCGCGATCTTCTTGTACGCCTCGAGGCGCAGCCGTTCGGTCGCGATGTAGGTCTCGGGCAGGTGGGCGTCGACCGGCAGCTCGATGGTGACCTCGGGGACCTCCTCCTCGCGATCGCCCCGGAAGGCCGCCACGGCCTCGCCGACCATCCGCACGTACAGGTCGAACCCGACGCCCGCGATGTGGCCCGACTGCTCGCCGCCGAGCAGGTTGCCGGCGCCGCGGATCTCCAGGTCCTTCATGGCGATCTGCATGCCGGCGCCGAGGTCGGTGTGGGCGGCCATGGTCGCGAGACGGTCGTGGGCCTGCTCGGTGAGCGGCTTCTCCGGCGGGTACAGGAAGTACGCGTACGCGCGCTCCCGCCCGCGCCCCACGCGCCCGCGCAGCTGGTGCAGCTGGGACAGCCCGAGGACGTCGGCCCGCTCCAGGATGAGCGTGTTCGCGTTCGAGATGTCCAGTCCGGTCTCGACGATGGTGGTGCACACCAGCACGTCGAGCTCCTTCTCCCAGAAGGAGCGGATGACCTGGTCGAGCTGGTGCTCGCTCATCTTGCCGTGCGCGACGCCGATCCGCGCCTCCGGCACGAGCTCGTTCAGCCTCGCCGCCGCGCGGTTGATCGACTCGACCCGGTTGTGCACGTAGAAGACCTGGCCCTCGCGCAGCAGCTCGCGGCGCAGCGCGGCGGCGATCTGCTTCTCCTCGTAGGCGCCCACGTAGGTGAGCACGGGGTGGCGCTCCTCGGGCGGGGTCGCGAGGGTGGACATCTCGCGGATCCCGGTCACCGCCATCTCCAGCGTGCGCGGGATCGGCGTGGCGGACATCGCCAGCACGTCCACGTTGGTGCGCAGCTGCTTGAGCGTCTCCTTGTGCTCGACGCCGAACCGCTGCTCCTCGTCGACGATCACCAGCCCGAGGTCCTTGAACCGCACCGCCCCGGTGATCAGCCGGTGCGTGCCGATGACGACGTCGACCGTACCCTTCCGCAGCCCGTCCACGACCTCCTCGGACTGCTTGTCGGACTGGAAGCGGCTCAGCGCCTTCACGGTCACGGGGAACCCGGCGTACCGCTCGGAGAAGGTCTCGAAGTGCTGCTGCACGAGCAGGGTGGTCGGCACGAGGACGGCGACCTGCTTGCCGTCCTGCACCGCCTTGAACGCGGCCCGCAGCGCGATCTCCGTCTTGCCGTAGCCGACGTCGCCGCAGATCAGCCGGTCCATCGGGACGGGCTTCTCCATGTCCGCCTTGACCTCGTCGATGGACGCGAGCTGGTCCGGCGTCTCGACGTACGCGAACGCGTCCTCCAGCTCGCGCTGCCACGGCGTGTCCGGGCCGAAGGCGTGCCCCTGCGTGGCCATCCGGGCCGAGTAGAGCCGGATCAGCTCGCTCGCGATCTCCTTGACGTGCTTGCGGGCGCGGGCCTTGGTGTTCTTCCAGTCGGCGCCGCCCATCTTGTTGAGGCTGGGCGCCTCGCCGCCGACGTACTTGGTGACCTGGTCGAGCTGATCGGTGGGGACGAACAGCCGGTCGCCCGGCTGGCCGCGCTTCGAGGAGGCGTACTCGATGACGAGGTACTCCCGCATGGCGCCGTTCGCGCCGCCGCCGAGACTGCGCCGCACCATCTCGACGAACCGGCCGACGCCGTGCTGCTCGTGCACCACGTAGTCACCCGCCCGTAGCTGCAGCGGGTCGACGACGTTCCGGCGCCGGCTCGGCATCCTGCGCATGTCCCGGGTGCCGGCGCCGCCGGCCCGACCGGTCAGGTCCTGGTCGGAGAAGACGGCGAGCCGCAGCTCGGGCGCGACGAAGCCGCGCCCCACCCCACCCGCCATGACGTGCACGACGGCGGCCTCGGGCTCGGTCTCCAGCGAGGACTCCAGCCGGGCCGCGGTGCCCGCCTCCGACAGCTGCTCGCTCATGCGCTTGGCCGGGCCGTGCCCCTCCGTGGTGAGCACGAGCGTCCAGCCGGACTTCTGGAGCGAGTCCACCTCCTTCAACGCGCGGGCGAAGTCGCCCCGGTAGGACTCGACGTCCCGCGCACCGACCGGGAAGATCTCGCCGGCCGGGTTGATCGGACGCTCGCCCGACGGCGCACCGGCGGTCGGCTCCCCGGGCTCGGTCCCGGCCAGCCAGCCCGGCAGGTGCGAGCTCGCGTCCGCGGCGGGCGAGGCGACAGGATCCGCCGGCGGGCCGGCCGAGACGCCGCCCGCGCCCGCCGCGCCGTCGTCGGACACCTGCGCGAGCTCCACGTCCTGGCCGAACGACGACAGCGTCCACCAGCCCAGGCCGCGCTTCGCGGCGACGGCCCGCGCCTCGGCGAGCGTCGCGAACGACGCCGCCGACAGGTCCGCCCCGCCGCCACCCGACAGCGGGACGGAGCCGCCCGCCGCGGCGCCCACCCAGGCCGCCTCGAGGAACTCCTGCGTCGTCGCGACGAGGTCGTGGGCCCGGCGCCGCACGCGCTCGGACTCGTTGAGGATGAGCAGCGCGTCGCCGGGCACGAGGTCGAGCACGGGGACCATGTGGTCCACCAGCAGCGGCGCGAGGGACTCCATGCCCTCCGCGGGCGTGCCGTCCGCGACCTTCTCCAGCATCTCCGCGGCGCCCGGCAACGACTCGGCGAGGCTCGCCGCGCGCTCCCGGACGGCGTCGGTCAGCAGGATCTCGCGGCACGGCGGCGCCCACAGGCCGCGCTCGGCGATCTCCAGCGAGCGCTGGTCCGCCACCGCGAACCAGCGGATCTCGGTGATCTCGTCGCCCCAGAACTCGCACCGCAGCGGGTGGTCCTCGGTGGGCGGGAACACGTCGAGGATGCCGCCGCGCACGGCGAACTCGCCGCGCCGCTCGACCATGTCGACGCGGGTGTAGGCGGCGTCCGTGAGCTGCTGGGCGATGTCCGTCAGGTCCGCCGTGTCGCCGCCCGCGAGCGCGACAGGGGCGAGCTCGCCCAGCCCCCCGACCACCGGCTGGAGCAGGGCGCGGACGGGCATGACGAGCACGCGGACCGGACCCGCCTGTCCGCGCTCCGCGGCCGGGTGGGCCAGCCGGCGGAAGACCGCGAGGCGGCGGGCGACGGTGTCGGCGCGCGGGCTGAGCCGCTCGTGCGGCAGGGTCTCCCAGGCGGGCAGCACGGCGACGTCGTCCTCGTGCCCCGCGGGCAGGTAGGCGCGCACCGCCGTGGCGAGTTCGTCGGCCTCCCGCCCGGTCGCGGTGACCACCACGAGGGGCCGCCGCTCGGAGGCGGCCGCGAGGAGGGCGGGGCGCACACCGACGGGCCCCACCACGTCGGCCTCGCCTCGCGCGCCGACGTGCTCGACGGCGGCCGCGACGCCGGGATCGGCGAGCAGGAGCGGAAGCAGACCGGTGAGATGCATCAGGGTCCTTAACGACGGTGCGGATGTGAGGTACGACGACGGCCGCCGGGCGGCGGAACGCGTCCGGAGGCGGGCCGGGCACACGACAACTGGCCCACTTCTTCCCCGGGGAGGGGTGGATGGGCTGAGAACAGCGTAGCGCCCGGCACCGACATCGCCCCGTGCGACCACTTTCACCCACGGCTTCCCCCGGCCGATACCATCGCAGGCGATGTCCACCCAGCCTCGCGAGTCCACCTCCAGGTCCGATGCCGCCGGCGGGGGCGGCGCGCGCCCGCGCATCACATGGGCCGACGCCGCGCGCGGCCTGGCGATCTGCCTCGTGGTGCTCTACCACTCGACGAACTGGACCGCCGGCACCGGGTACGACGTCAGCTTCCTGCGCGAGTTCAACGAGCCGCTGCGCAGCCTGCGCATGCCGCTCTTCTTCACCGTGGCCGGCATGTTCGCCACCAAGTGGGTGGCGACGTCCTGGTCCACGCTGCTGCGCGGGAAGCTCTTCTACTTCGCCTGGGTCTTCGTGCTGTGGGAGCCGATCACCCTGGTGGTGCGGCTGGTCACGGGCTACTACAAGGTCCCCGACGCCGACTGGTCCACGCTGGCCGGGCACCTGACCTGGTCGCTGCTCGTCCCCCGGTCGGAGCTCTGGTTCATCTGGACCCTGGCGGTCTTCTTCCTGGCCGCCCGGCTGCTGCGGCCGCTCCCGGCGTGGGTGCAGTTGCTCGCGGCCACCGGGGTGAGCGGCTGGGCGCTGGCCGGCTGGGAGCCCGAGAGCATCGCCTATCGCGGCGCGGCGCAGTTCATCCTCTTCTTCCTGATCGGCCTCCACCTCCGCCCGCTCGTCGAGGCGTACGCCGCCCGGCTGAGGTGGTGGTCGGGTCTGCTGGCCGTCGGTGCCTGGTACGGCGTGACGTGGCTGGTGGGGACGTACGACCTGGAGCCGACGCCCGGCCCGTACCTGCTGGCCAACGTCGTCGGGGCGATGGCCGGGATCGCGATCAGCGTGGCCCTCGCCCGGCTCGTCCCGGGGCTCGGCTGGGTCGGTGCCCGGACACTGCCGGTCTACGTCACGCATACGCCCCTCATCCACACGATCCTGTGGATCTACTGGTCGAACGCCGTCTGGGTGCCGGCTCCGGAGTCCCAGTGGATGCCGGTCTTCATGACGATGACGATCGTCGCGACGGCCCTGACGCTGGACGCCGCCACCCGGCGTATCGGCCTGGGCTGGATCTGGGGCCCGCCCCGCCGCTGGCTCGCCACCCCCTGACGATCCCCGCCCGCGACGGCGCCCCCGACGGCGCCGACCCCACCCACGACCGCCGTCGTACACCTTGTACGACTCTTCCGATTTGCCCAAACCCTTGTTAAAGTCTGGGTCAGTTACCGGACCGACAACGCCGTCGGCTCCCGTTCCGACCCAGGAGGCGACGTGCGACGTCCACGACGAACGGCAACGCCCGCCATCATGGCCCTGGTGACCGGCCTCGGTGCGGCGGCCCTCGCGGCGCCCGCGACCGGGGCCGTCGGGGCCTTCCCCGACCCCGCGCTCCCCGCGCCGGAGTCCGAGGTCAACATCACCGGCGAGCCCTTCACCGGCACCGCACCCGACGGCAGCGTGCGCGGCTACGTCGACGCGCACAGCCACATGTTCATGGAGGACGGCATCGGCGGCGCGGCCCTGTGCGGCAAGGCGTTCTCCGAGCACGGCATCGCCGACGCCCTCCAGGACTGCCACTCCCACGGCGCCCACGGCGAGACCGCCCTCCTGGAGAACCTCACCCGCCACGGCTCCCCGTTCGGCACGCACGACACCACGGGCTGGCCCACGTTCACCGACTGGCCGGCCTACGACTCGCTCACCCACCAGCAGATGTACTACCGCTGGGTGGAGCGCTCCTGGCGGGCCGGGCAGCGGGTCCTCGTCAACCAGCTCACCAGCAACGGCCTGCTGTGCTCGATCAACCCGGGCACGTACCAGGACTGCGACGAGATGGCGGCGATCCGCCTGCAGATCGACGACGCGTACGCGCTGCAGGACTTCGTCGACGCGCAGTACGGCGGGCCCGGCGAGGGCTGGTTCCGGATCGTCACGGACAGCGCCCAGGCGCGCCAGGTGATCGCGGACGGGAAGCTCGCGGTCGTGCTCGGGGTGGAGACCTCCGAGCCGTTCGGCTGCAAGCAGACGCTCCGGGTCTTCGACGGGTGCACCCGCTCGGACATCGAGGCGGGCCTCGACGAGCTGTACGACCTGGGCGTGCGGTCCATGTTCGTCTGCCACAAGTTCGACAACGCGCTGTGCGGGGTGCGGTTCGACTCCGGGTCCACCGGGACGTTCGTCAACGCCGGACAGTTCCTCAGCACCGGCACGTTCTGGCACGTCAGGTCCTGTCCGGCCGACGAGCCGCACGACAACAACCCCGGCAACGTCGAACTGCCCGAGGAACTCGACTGGCTGCCGGTCCCGCCGCGGTACCCGTCGGGCACGGTGTGCAACCGGTACGGGCTCACCGCGAAGGGCGAGTTCCTGGTCGAGGAGCTGATGGAGCGCGGCATGCTGATCGAGGTGGACCACATGTCCGCCAAGGCGGCCGACCGTACGCTCGACCTCCTGGAGGAGGCCGGCTACAGCGGTGTGCTGTCCACCCACTCGTGGACGGACGAACGGTTCCTGGACCGGATCTACGCCCTCGGCGGGTTCGCGACCATGTACGGGCACGACACGGAGGAATCGATCGCCGAGTACGAGCGCACCGCCGACGCCCGCGCCCGGCACGGCGTCGCGGGGGTCGGCTTCGGCTTCGACATGAACGGCTTCGGCGGCACGCCGGACCCGTCGGACGGCCGGGTCACCTACCCGTTCACGTCGCTCGACGGCGGTTCGACGCTGGACCGGCAGGTCACGGGCGAGCGCGTGTGGGACGTCAACACCGACGGCGTCGCCCACTACGGCCTGGTCCCGGACTACCTGGAGGACCTCCGCGTCTCGGCCGGCGAGCCCCTCACGTCCGACCTCCTCCGCGGCGCGGAGTACTACCTCCGCACCTGGGAGGCGGCGGAAACGGACGCGAGAGGCTGACCGCCGGACGCCCCGGAGCCGGCTGGCGGCCCTCAGGCCTTCGCCGCGTGGTACTTCCCCTGGGCGGCCAGGAGGCCCTCCGTGACCAGGAGTTCCACCGCGTCGGCGGCGTCGTCCACAAGGATCGGGAGGTCCTTGCGCTCGGTGCCCGTGAAGTCCCGCAGCACGTAGTCGGCCGTGTCCATCCGGCCCGGGGGCCGGCCCACGCCGACGCGGACGCGGTGGTAGTCGCGGGTGCCGAGCGCCTTGGTGATGTCACGCAGCCCGTTGTGGCCGCCCTCGCCCCCGCCGATCTTCAGCTTGATGGTGTCGAACGGGATGTCGACCTCGTCGTGCACGACGGCGACCCGGGCGGGCTCGATCCCGTAGTACCGGGCCAGCGCGTTCACCGGACCGCCCGAGACGTTCATGTACGTGGACGGCTTGGCGAGGACCACCCGGGGCCCCGGCCGGCCGCCGGGGAGCAGGCCGAGCCGCACCTCGGCGGTCACGGCCTGCGCCCGGCCGTGCCGAGCGAACCGGCCACCGGTCCGCTCGGCCAGCAGGTCGAGCACGATCTGGCCGACGTTGTGCCGGTTCCCGGCGTACTTCGGCCCGGGATTCCCTAGCCCGACGACAAGCCATGGCTGATCGGTCATGGATTCAGGCACCCCGAACGGGTCAGGCCTCCGGGGACTCCTCGGCGGACTCGGCCTCGGCGGCCTCCTCCTCCGGCGTGGCCTCGCCGCGCGGCTCGGTGATGAGGACGACGGCCTGCTCCGGGTCCGTCAGCAGCGTGGAGCCGGCGGGCAGCACCACGTCCTTGGCGTACACGTGCGAGCCGGACTCGAGGCCCTCGATCGACACGTCCACCGACTCCGGCAGGTGCGTCGCCTCGGCCTCGACCGACAGGCTCTGGGCCTCCACCAGGTGGATCGTGCCCGGGGCGGAGTCGCCGACGATGTTCACGGAGATGTCGACGGCGATCTTCTCGCCGGCGCGCACGACGAGCAGGTCGATGTGCTCGATGATGTTCCGGACCGGGTCGCGCTGCACGTCCTTGGCGACCGCGAGCTGGCCCTTGCCGTCCAGCTCGATGCTGAGCAGCGCGTTCGAGTGGCGCATCGCCAGCATCGACTCGTGACCGGGCAGCGTCACGTGGACCGGGTCGGTGCCGTGGCCGTACAGCACCGCGGGAATCTTGTTGTCGCGACGGATACGGCGGGCGGCGCCCTTGCCGAACTCGGTGCGGGCCTCGGCGACGAGCTTGATCTCGGACACGGGAGTACTCCTGAGGGGTGATGTCGAACTGTCTCGGGTGGGCGGCTGCGTCGGCGTGGGACATGTGACGGACGCGATGCGCGCGAAATCGCCGCGTGTGCGGATGGCCCAGTGGGTCACCGACTCACCGCCCAGTCGATCACGGACTGCGGCGCGTGCGGTGCGGAGCTCTCACCCGGAGGCGATCACCCGCGTCCGTCGCGGCCGTCCGACGTCCCTCGCCGAGGCAACCTGACTACTGTACCCGCTCGTCGGTGCTCGCCGCACCGAGGACGCCGTGGCCCGGCGGCGTCGGGAGCGCGTCCCCCAGCCGCGGCGGCGCCGTCCGCCGCGGCCGATAGACCCACTGGGAGTGGAAGACGAAGCGCAGCAGGAACGCCACGGCGAGCAGCGCGCCCTGCACCGGCACCGCCCAGAACCCGCTGAGCTCGACGATCAGCCCCAGCACCGCGGTGCGCACCACCGCCTCGGTCCCGTTGAACGTCACGGAGTGCGCGAGTCGCGACCAGAACCCGAACCGGCCCTGCCCGAGCAGGTCCCGGAACACGAACCGCTCCTGCAGCGCGAAGTTCACGCTGATCGTCACGGCCGCCGCGATCACCGCCGCGCCCAGGTAGTGCATGCCGAGCACCGTCAGCGCCCAGAGGATGAGCACGTTCCACACCGCGCCCATCCCGCCGATGATCGCGAACCGCGACATCCGCCCGAACCGCAGCGACGCGAGTTGCTCGAGATAGCGCAGGCCCATCCGCAGCGTCGCCTTGGAGCTGCCGCCGTGGCGCTCGCCGAACACGAACGGCTCCTCCCCGACGGCGAGCGCGCGCTTGCCCCGGGCCAGGATCTCGAGCAGGATCTTGAAGCCCCGCGGCCGCAGCGCGTCCAGGTCGAGCGCCCCCAGCCGGACCGCGAAGAACCCGGTCAGCGGGTCCGTCACGTTCCGCAGCCGCAACGGGAACATGGAGCGGGCGAGCAGCGCGGACACCGTGGACACGGCCCGCCGCCAGTGCCCGTCCAGTCCGCCCGCGTCCCCTCCGCCGATGTACCGGGAGGCGACGACGACATCGAGCCCGGCCTCCCGGCCCCGCGTCGCGAGCACCGTGGCGAGCTCGGGCGGGTGCTGCAGGTCGCCGTCCATCACGACGGCCCACTCGGTCCCGACCGCCCGCAGTCCTTCGACGACCGCGCCGCTCAGGCCGCCGTCGGCCACCTCGCGGTGGATCATGCGGACCGGGACGCCGCCGCTGGCGGCCTGCTCGGCGGCGACGCGTTCGATGACCGACGGCGTGTCGTCCCGCGAGTCGTCGACGAACAGCACGGAGGCGCCGGGCGTACCCTCCAGCGCCTCGTCGAGGCGCCGCACGAGCTCGGCGACGTTCGGCCCCTCGTTGAACGTGGGGACCACGACGGTGATGGACACGGAGCCTCCCGGACAAATCTGTGTCACAGAACGGTCCACCCTCCACCAGGTTCGAGTCAACTCCCGAGGTGGAACGAACCGTTTTGTTCACCCGGTGGTCGTCAGGCGTTCCCGTCGAACAGGCTGGTCACGGAGCCGTCCGTGAAGACCTCCTTGATGGCGGTGGCGATGAGCGGCGCGATCGACAGGACGGTCAGCGAGTCGAACCGCTTGGACGCCTCGATCGGCAGCGTGTCGGTCACCACGACCTCGGTGGCACCGCAGTCCGCGAGTCGCTGCGGCGCCGGGCCGGACAGCACGCCGTGCGTCGCGGCGACGGTCACCGAGCGGGCGCCCGCCGCCATGATCACCTTGACGGCCTCGGCGATGGTGCCGCCGGTGTCGATGAGGTCGTCGACGAGGACGCAGTCCTTGCCCTCGACGTCGCCCACCACGCGGTTCGCGACCGCCTGGTTCGGGCGCGTCACGTCGCGCGTCTTGTGCACGAACGCCAGCGGCCCGCCGCCCAGCTTGCTCGCCCAGATCTCGGCGACACGGATGCGGCCGGCGTCGGGCGACACGACCGTCACGTTGTCCACGTCCACGCGCGTGCGCACGTAGTCCACGAGGATCGGCATCGCCCACAGGTGGTCGACCGGCCCGTCGAAGAAGCCCTGGATCTGCGCGGTGTGCAGGTCCACCGACATGAGTCGGTCGGCGCCCGCGGTCGCCAGCATGTCGGTCATGAGGCGGGCCGAGATGGGCTCGCGGCCGCGCCCCTTCTTGTCCTGCCGGGCGTACCCGAGGAACGGCGCCACGGCGGTGATCGTGTGGGCGGAGGCGCGCTTCGCGGCGTCGACCATGAGCAGGTGTTCCATGATCCACTGGTTGATCGGCGCGGTGTGGGACTGGAGCAGGAAGATGTCGGCCCCGCGGATGGACTCGCTGAACCGGACGTACGTCTCGGTGTTGGCGAAGTCGTAGGCGCTGACCGGCAGCAGGTCGACGCCGAGCTCCTTGGCCACGTCCTGCGCCAGCTCGGGGTGCGCGCGCCCGGACGCGACGACGAGCGGGCGCTGGATCTGGCGGAGGGCGGTGCTGGGCATATCAGTGGGCCTTTCGTTCCTGATCAGGGTGTCCGGCATCGGCAGGGTGCCCGACGTCGGACGTGGTGCCGTGGTCTGTGGTGGTGCCTTCGGCATCGGCGGGCGCGGCCGACTGGGCGACCGCGTCGACCGGGACGCCCTCGGTGGCGGCCGCCGCGGCCTCCGCCGCCGCGGTGCCCGGCCGCCGGCGCGCGACCCAGCCCTTGATGTTGCGCTGCTCCGCGCGCCCGACGCCGAGCGCGCCCGGAGGCACGTCCCGGACGATGACGGAGCCGGCCGCCGTGTAGGCGCCGTCGCCCACGGTCACGGGCGCGACGAACATGTTGTCGGCCCCGGTGCGCGCGTGCGCCCCGATGACGGTGCGGTGCTTGTGCACGCCGTCGTAGTTCACGGTGACGGACGCCGCGCCGATGTTGGTGTGGTCCCCGATCTCGGCGTCGCCCACGTAGCTGAGGTGCGGCACCTTGGCGCCCTCGCCGATCGTGGCGTTCTTCGTCTCGACGAACCCGCCGATCTTGCCCTCGGGGCCCAGCACGGTCCCGGGGCGCAGGTAGGAGAACGGCCCGACGCTCGCGCCCGCGCCGATCACCGCGAGCTCGGCGTGCGTGCGCACCACGGAGGCGCCGTCGTGCACCTCCGTGTCCCGGAGCGTGGTGTCGGGGCCGATCGTGGCGCCCTCGCCGACCCGGGTGGCGCCGTGCAACTGCGTGCCGGGCAGGATCGTCACGTCGGGGGCGAGCTCGACGTCGACGTCGACCCACGTTGTGGCCGGATCCACGACCGTGACGCCCGCCCGCATCCACGACTCGAGGGTGCGCCGGTTCATCTCGGCGCCGAGCGCCGCGAGCTGCACCCGGTCGTTGACCCCCTCCACGGACATCGCGTCGTCGGTCACCATCGCGCGGACCGCGCCGCCCTCCTTGCGGGCGAACGCGACCACGTCGGTGAGGTAGACCTCGCCCTGGGCGTTCGCCCGGTCCAGGCTCGCGAGGCCGCGGCGCAGGGTGCCGGCGTCGAACACGTACGTGGACGTGTTGATCTCGCGCACCGCGAGCTGCTCGGGCGTGGCGTCCTTGTGCTCGACGATCGCCTCGACCTGCCCGTCCGCGCCCCGCACGATGCGTCCGTACCCCGTGGCGTCCGCGACGTGCGTGGACAGGATCGTCACCGCGTCGCCCGCCGAGCGGTGCGCGGCGAGCATCCGGCCAAGCGTCCCGCCGTCGAGCAGCGGGACGTCCCCGGCGAGCACGACCACGGCACCGTCGATCTCGCCGAGCGCCTCCATCGCGCACTCCACCGCGCGGCCGGTGCCGGGGATCTCGTCCTGGTCGACGACGCGCGCCGCCGGGTCCAGCTCCGCGATCGCGGCGGCGACGAGGTCCCGTTCGTGCCGGACGACGACGGCCAGCTCCGCCGGGTCCAGCTCGCGCGCGGCGGCGATCGCGTGCCCGACCATCGGCCGCCCGCCCACGGGATGGAGGATCTTCGGGAGGCGGGACCTCATCCGGGTGCCCTGCCCCGCCGCCAGGACGACGACGGCGGCCGGCCGATGTGTTTCCGTGCTCACGCTCCGCCCCCAGGGCTCGAACCTGGACCAAGGGCACCAAAAACCCGTGTGCTGCCGATTACACCAAGGCGGACCGGTGCGTCCGACGACGCGCACCCATGGGCCGGAGCAGGGGGCTCCACCGGTTCCGACAGGACTGTCGGGAGCGTGGAGAACCGCTGACCGTCGGGCGGGCCGCCGTCGTCGTGCACCGCGCCCTAGTCTGCCAGGTCGCCGGGGGTGCGTGCTGCGGGTCGCGGTTCCCTGCGCGGACACACGGCACAATGTTCACCATGGCACCCGACTCCCGACGCACTCCGCGACCCCGTATGACCGCGAGCCAGCGTCGTGAGCAGCTGCTCTCCGTGGCCCGCGAGCTGTTCGCCTCCAAGGGGTTCGACGGTACGAGCGTCGAGGAGATCGCGGCCCGCGCCGAGGTGTCCAAGCCGGTGGTGTACGAGCACTTCGGGGGCAAGGAGGGCGTGTACGCGGTGATCGTGGACCGCGAGGTGCAGGAGCTGACGACGGCGCTCACCGGCGCGCTCGACGCCCGCGGCCACCCCAAGGTGATGCTGGAACGGACGGCGCTCGCGCTGCTGGACTACATCGAGGACAGCGAGGACGGCTTCCGGATCCTGGTGCGCGACTCGCCGGTCGCGCAGGCGACCGGCACGTTCTCGAGCCTGATCGGCGACGTCGCGACGCAGGTGGAACGCATCCTGACCGAGCAGTTCCGGATCAACCACCTGGACCCCCGCACGGCCCCGCTGTACGCGAACATGCTCACCGGCATGATCGCGCTGACGGGTCAGTACTGGCTGGACCACCGCGAGACGAAGAAGTCGGAGGTCGCGGCGCACCTGGTGAACCTCGCGTGGAACGGGCTGAGCCGCATGGAGAGGAAGCCGGCCCTGCTGATGAAGTCGAGGTAGCGGCCGACGACGCCGGCCCGCCGGCCGACCGAGAGACTGCGACCGGTCAAGACTCTTGATGTCAAGACACTTCGGGTAGTCTCGCGCCATGGAGGAGTTCCCCAGCGGTGCTGTCCCGGAGCCGCACGACGACGGCGCCCCGGGCGGGACACCCGGCACGGCCGAGCCCCGCGCCGCCGAGTCTGGCGCCGCCGAGCCCGACGGTGCGCCGCACGACGAGGTCGACCGGATCGTCGCGGCCTGGCTGCGGGTGCGCCCCGACCTCGACCTGGAACCACTGACCGTGTTCAGCCGCATCTCACGGCTCGCCCGGCACCTCGACCTGGCCCGCCGGCGCGCGTTCGCCCGGCGCGACCTGGAGATCTGGGAGTTCGACGTGCTCTCCGCGCTCCGCCGCGCCGGCGAACCCTACCGCCTCTCCCCGGGCGCGCTCGTCCAGCAGACGCTCGTCACCAGCGGCACCATGACCAACCGCATCGACCGCCTCGCCGACCGCGGCTTCGTCGAGCGTCACCGCTCCCCCGACGACCGCCGCGGCGTCCAGGTCGAGCTCACCACCGCGGGGCTGAAGCAGGTCGACGCCGCGATGGCCGACCTCCTCGCCGTCGAGGCGGACGTCCTCTCCGCGCTCGACAAGGACGACCGCCCGGGCCTCGCGGCTCTCCTGCGCACCCTGGCGACCCAGTTCGAGGAATAAGCGGTCGACCCCTTGCCTGACGGCATTGACAGCCGACCGACCACACCGACGACCGGCCCGGCCGGATCGCCTACCGGCGTGAACCCGGAGGACGCCGCGCTCTGTTTCGCTTCCGGCGCGAGCGCGGAGAGATCCGCATGGTCGCGAGCGCCAGGGCCACGGCCATGGCGGTCAGCACGGCGAGGATCAGCGCCAGCGGGGCGGCCCAGCCGCCGGTGGCGTCGTGCACGGCGAACATGACCGACGGCCCCGTGAAAGCGACCACGTACCCGCACGACTGGACCGTCGCCGCCATGCGGCGCGCCGCGACCGGGCTCCCCGCTCGCTGCGCGACCAGGGTGAAGATCACGGCGAAGTTCCCGCCCTGCGCAAAGCCGGCCAGGGAGCACCAGATGGCCCACCAGCCCGGCGCGAACAGCAGCCCGAGCGGCAGGGACAACCAGCAGGCGGTCACGACGGCGGACGCCGCCCCGATGGGCAGCCGCAGCGCGTACGTGGCGGGCAGCACCAGCGACCCGAGGATCGCCAGCCCTTGGAACAGCGACGCCGCCGCGCCCGCCTCCGCGGGAGTGAACCCGATCCGGTCGCCGAGCAGCTCCGGCAGCGCGCCGGTCACCGCGAAGAAGGCGAACGACTGTCCCACGAACGCCACGGCCAGCATCCAAGTGATCGGCCGGCGCAGGACACGCTCGGCCGGGCGCGTGGACTCCGCCCGGGAGAGAGCAGCCCCGCGCCGACCCGCTGCCGCTTCCGGTCCTGCCCCCGCCGTACTCGACGTTGCTGCGCTCGACGCCTCCGTGTCCGGCGCCGCCCGTGGCCGCGCCGGGCGTTCTCGGTCGGACACCTCGCCGCGGGCGGGTACACCCCGGATCACCCACGCCCAGGTGACGAGCGCGACCACCGCCAGGACGGACCACGCCGCGAGCGCCGCCTGCCAGCCGAGCCAGGCCGCGAGCGGCACCGTGAGCGTGGTGGTGAAGACCGAGCCGAGGTTCAGCGACGCCGTGTAGAGGCCGGTGGCGAGGGCGGCGCGGCGGGCGAAGTCGTGGGCCACGATCACGGGCGCGGCGACGTTGCCCAGGGTGATGGCCGCGCCGATGACGGCGGTGCCGGCCACGGCGATCCAGACGCCGGCGGGCCCGGTGGCCGCGGAGCGCAGGAGGGTTCCGGCGAGCACGCCGGCGACGGCGAGCGTCATCGCCCGGTAGGGGCCGACCCGGCCGATGATCCAGGAGGCCACCGGAGCGAACAGGGCGAAGCAGAGGATCGGCACGCCGGTGAGCAGCCCGGCCTCGACCGACGACATGCCCAGACCGGTCGCGACGTCGGGCAGGACGGGCGGGAGGGCGGTGATCGGTGCGCGGAAGTTCAGTCCGACGACGAGCAGAGCGGCGAGGAGGGCACCGGCCGAGACGGTGCGGCGGGACGGGGAGGAGCTCACGATGGGCTCATTGTGTCCGACGACGCCGGCCGGCCGAGCCCGCGTCCACCGGCGTCACGACCGGGCCGATGGCCCCTGCTCCCCGGTCGTCGGCAAGGACCGGCCGGCCGCGCGGCCCTAGTTCGCGACCTGGGGAACGAAGGTCTGGCCGAGTGTCGTGTGGGTGGAGAGCCATGCCTCGTAGGTGGCCCGGCGGGCGGCGGGGGCGGAGTCGTCGAGGACGCGTTCGACGACGTCGGGCGGCGTGACGCCGGAGAGCTCCGCGACGACCTGCGCCGAGTGCGCCCCCCAGGCGGCGTGGATCTCGGGCGCCCCGGCGCCGGGCCCGAGCAGCACCGGGGACGACGCCCTCCGTGCGAAGGCCCGGAGCGCCGCGGTGTGCGCCTCGGCGAACGGCGCCTCCGCGATGACGCAGGCGATGTCCTGCAGGAGCCCGGCCGCGGCGACGGCCGCGCATCCCGCCCCGGCGCGGCCCAGCACGGCGACCCGCGAGGGGTCCACGCCCGGCAGGGACCGTACCTCCTGGACGGCGCGGACGGCGTCGGCCGAGATCTCGTGGTTGTACGGGTCCCGCGGGTCGCCGTCGTGCCGCAGTTCGACGACGAGGTGCACGTAGCCGGCCGACGCGAGCCAGGTGTGGTCACCCGCCGTGCCGAGGCCACCGGGCGGCACGAGCTCCACCACCCCGGGCAGCGTCCCGGGCCGCTCGGCCGGGGTGACGAACCAGCCGTGCAGCGGATGGTCGCCGAACCCGGGGAGAGTCACCACGTCGATCGTCAGGCCCCCGGCGTCCGACCGCTCCGGCTCGAGCCGCGTGGCGGCCTTGCTGCGCGACCGGACCAGCAGGTCGGAACGGAATTCGTCGAAGCCGGGCGGCTCGTCGCCGGCCGGCGGCGCGGCGGGCGCGAGCGCGACCGGGGGGATGTCGAACTCGGTCACGGTGGGGTCCCTCCGTCGGGAGTGTGGTGCGCTGGCAGCGTACTGCTCGTTCGCCGCCCTCCCCTACCCCGGCGGGGTCTACTTCAGGTGCTCGCGCAGGAATTCGAGGTGCCGCGCGAAGCGGTACTGCTCGCCGCCCTCGTGCCCGTTGTACGGGTAGACGTCGATCGCGGGCAGCTCCGTCGCCGCGGATCCGGACGTCGCTCCCCAGGCGTTCCGCGCGGCGTACACGGTGGAGGGCGGGCAGACGTCGTCCATCAGCGCGGTGGAGAACAACGCCGGCGCGTTCGCCCGGCGCGCGAAGGAGACGCCGTCGAGGTAGGAGAAGGTGCGCCAGGTGCGTTCCTCGACCTCCGGGGCTCGGTGGACGTGCAGGTAGCGGGTGATCTCGGCGTACGGCATGGCGTCGGTGATCCGCACGGCGCGCCGGTAGTGGCAGAGGAAGGGCACGTCGGGCATCGCGGCGGCGAGGTCGTCCAGCAGCCCGGCGACGGCGATCGTGATGCCGCCGCCCTGGCTGGTGCCGGCGACGGCCACGCGTTCGGGATCGATGCCGTCGATCGCGCGCACCGCGTCCACGGCGCGCACGCCGTCGGTGAAGACGCGCCGGTAGAAGTGGTCGTGCGGGTCCTCGACGCCGCGTGTCATGTACCCGGGGGCGGTGGGCCCCGCGCCGACCGGGTCCGGCGTCGCCCCGCCGCCGCCCCAGCCCGATCCCTGACCGCGCGTGTCCATCATGAGGTGCGCGTAGCCCGCGGCGGCGAAGCCGAGGTGCTCGTGCGGGAGGCCGCGGCCGCCGTTGTAGCCCTGGTACTGGACGACGACGGGCAGCGGTCCCTCGGCGTGCGCCGGGCGCGTGAGCCACGCCTTGATCGGGTGGCCGCCGAACCCCGGGAAGGTGACGTCGTCGACCGTGACCTGTGTCAGGCCGGCGTCGACGCGTTCGAGCCGCGGGGCTCCGCCGCCGGGCAGATCAGCCCCGGCGGCCCGGGCCTCGGCGATGGTGCGGGCCCAGAACTCGTCGAAGTCGTCGGGTTCGTCGATCTCGGGCGTGTACCGCTCGAGATCGGCGCGGGGCATGTCGAACTGGGCCACTGCTACCTCCTGCGTCCTTGCGGAAAGCGTTCTCTCTCGGCTCCTGCGCCCGCGAGCATATCCGGCGGCGGGCACCGGCCGGGCCGGTGCCCGGCATCGCGCCGGACCGGGCACGCGGCGGGGACGAATAACCTTGCAGGGTGGCACATCTTCTCGGCGCCGACGGCATCTCCCTCCGGATCGCGACCCGCACCCTGCTCGCCGACGTCTCCCTCGGGCTGGACGACGGCGACCGGGTGGGCGTCGTCGGCCCCAACGGCGCGGGCAAGTCGACGCTGCTGCGGATCCTCGGCGGCCGGTCGGAGCCCGACGCCGGCCGCGTGACCCGCGTGGGCGGCTCCCGGCTCGGCATGCTCGACCAGCGCGACGACGCCGGCGACGGCGCCACCGTGCTCGACCTCGTGCACGGCTCCGCCGACGTCCACGAGTGGGCCTCCGACGCCCGCATCCGCGCGATCCACGACGGCATGCTGGCCGACCTCGACCTGGACGCGCCCGTCTCCACCCTGTCCGGCGGCCAGCGCCGCCGCGTCGCGCTCGCCGGCCTGCTCGCCGACGACCCGGACGTCCTCCTGCTCGACGAGCCCACCAACCATCTCGACGTCGAAGGCGTGGCCTGGCTCGCCGAGCACCTCTCCGAGAAGTACGGCCGCTCGGGCGCGCGGGGCGCGCTCGTCGTCGTGACGCACGACCGGTGGTTCCTCGACGCCGTCTGCACGCGCACCTGGGAGGTCCGCGGCGACGGGTCGGGCGCCGTCGACGGGTACGACGGCGGCTACGCGGCGTACATCCTCGCTCGCGCGGAGCGCGCCCGGCTGGCCGCCGCGGCCGCCGAGAAGCGCGACAACCTGCTGCGCAAGGAGCTTGCCTGGCTGCACCGCGGCGCCAAGGCCCGCTCCTCCAAGCCGAAGTTCCGGCTCGACGCCGCCGCCGCGCTCATCGCCGACGAGCCGCCCCCGCGCGACCCCATGGAGCTCACGCGGATGGCGACGCGGCGGCTCGGCAAGGACGTGCTGGACCTGGAGGACGTCACCGTCGTCCTTCCGCCGCGGACGCCGGGCGAGGCCGCCGAGAACGCTGCCCCCGGCGGAGCGGCGGGGCGAGTGCTGTTCGACCACGTGACCTGGCGGCTCGGGCCCGGGGACCGGTACGGCGTCGTCGGCGTCAACGGCTCCGGGAAGACCACGCTGCTCTCGCTGCTCACCGGGCGCCGCGCCCCCGACTCCGGCCGCGTGCGGCGCGGCAAGACGATCGAGGTGGCGCAGCTCAGCCAGGAGGTGCGCGAGCTCGACGAGGTCGGGCACCTCACCGCCGTCCAGGTGATCGAGCGCGAGCGCGGCCGGATCGAGATCGACGGCAAGGAGCTCACCGCGGCGCAGCTCACCGAGCGCCTCGGGTTCACCCGCGAGCGGGCGTACGCGAAGGTGGAGAGCCTCTCGGGCGGCGAGCGGCGGCGGCTCCAGCTGCTCCGGCTGCTCGTGGGCGAGCCCAACGTGCTGCTGCTCGACGAGCCGACCAACGATCTCGACACCGACACGCTGGCGGCGCTGGAGGACCTGCTCGACGGGTGGGCGGGGACGCTGGTGGTCGTGTCGCACGATCGGTATCTGCTGGAGCGTGTGGCGGATCGGCAGGTTGCGCTGCTCGGGGATGGGCTTGTTCGGGATCTGCCGGGTGGAGTTGAGGAGTACCTGGCGTTGCGGCGAGGGGCTGGGGCGGCGGCAGGGTCGGGTGGGGAGCTGGGGGGCGGTGGGGTGAAGTCAGGGGCTCCGGTGCACTCACAGGCGGAGATTCGGGCTGCTCGGAAGACGATTTCTCGGATCGAGCGGCGGTTGGAGACAATCGCGGAGGAAGAGGCACAGCTGCACGAGGACATGGCGGCCCAGGCGACGGACTTCGAGGCCGTCGGCAGGCTGGACGCCCTGCTGAAGAAGCTCGCCACGGAGAAGGGCGAGCTCGAGATGGCCTGGCTCGAGGCTGCGGAGGTGGCCGGATGACCCTGGAAGACGACGTCGACCGCACGATCGTCAGTGCGCTGCGGGCGGACGGCCGCACCACGCTCGCCGCGCTCTCCGAGGCGACGGGACTGTCGCTCTCGGCGGTGCAGGTCCGGGTGCGCAAGCTGGAGTCGCGCGGCGTGATCTCCGGGTACCGCGCCGTGGTGGACCCCGAGGCGATCGGGCTGCCGCTCACCGCGTTCATCGAGATCACGCCGCTGGACCAGGCGCAGGAGGACGACGCGCCGCAGCGTCTGCGAGACCTGCCCGGGATCGAGGCGTGCTACTCGGTGGCGGGCAACGCGAACTACCTGCTGCTGGTCCGCGTGGCCTCACCGAGCCAGCTCGAGGGCCTGCTGGGCCAGATCCGCCGCACGGCCCAGGTCAGCACGCGCAGCACGATCGTCCTCCAGACCTACTTCGAGGGCCGCCCGGTCGAGGCCTTCTGACCCCGACGCCCCTGCGCGCGCCTGTTTCTTCTGCTCCGGGAGGATTGTTAGTCTCACCGCGACATAAGGGCATTCTTCCAAGGAAACCGGACCATGGTGAGCACGAGGACCTGGCTGCAGGTCGGGGGTGGCGTCGTCGTGGCCGCGCTGGTCACCGCCGCGTTCCTGCAGGGGCGCGTGGCGGAGGACACGTGGACCGCCAACGACCCCGTGGGCGAGTGCGGCACCGGCGCGCTGGGCGGCGAGATCGGTCACGACAGCGGCGGCGAGGTGCTGGCGATCCAGAACGTCCTGTCCGCGACGCACTCCCTGGGACCCGCGGACAGCACCTGGGACGCCGACACCGACAAGGCCGTCCGGGCGTTCCAGGCGTGGACGGGCCTGCCGGTGGACGGCTGCGTCAACACGAACACCTGGGTCACGATGCGGGCGCTCGTCGTGCCCGTGTGCGCACCCGAGTACAACTGCCAGGGCCCGGATCAGCTCCTGCACTGGGGTCCGGCCCGGGACTCCCGCGACGCCTGGTTCCTCGACGCGAACTGCGACTGGGCCTCGTGGGTGCTGCCGGGCGTCGCCCAGAGCCCGGTCGCCTCCAGGACGCCGTACGAGTTCTCGCGCGAGCCCCTCTCGGAGCTCCGGTGCGAGGGATGAGGCGCGGATCATGACGATGATCACCGACTACCGCAAGGCGACCCGGCGCAACGAGATGATCCTCGGCGGCGCAGTGGCGCTCGTCGTCGTTCTCGCCGTCGTCGCCGTGACGCTCCTGATCACGATGCGCGACGACCCGGAGCTGCCGCCCGACGACGCCGAGGACGCCCGCGAGCTCACCGCCGACACCTGTGCCGCCGGCGTGCGCCAGCCCGCCTGGGTGCCCGACAGCGTGATGCGCGCGGCCGTCGCCTGTCCGGAGGACATCTCGCGCCGCGTCGGCGACAGCACCTCGCCGGACCGCCTCGGCACGTGGATCGTCTACGACCTGCACGGCGCGCCGAACGAGGAGACCGTGCCGGGCGCCGCGCCCGGTTCGTGGCCGGACGCCGAGGTCGAGTCCGGCGCCATCCGCCCGGCCACCACGATCACCTACGTCGCGTACCCCGGATCGGAGCAGCTCGGTCCCGAGCTCGGCGGCGAGACGATCGAGGTCGCCTGGATGGACTTCCCCGAAGGCGGCGGTGACGCACGCGTGACCCGGGTCGAGAACAACGGCTACGGGCCTGTCCGCGTCGAGTGGACGGACGACGCCGGCTCGTACCTGCTCCTCACGGTCCTGGGCCGCACCCCGGAGGGCCGCTCGGGCGTGGAGGTCGAGGAGCTCCTGCGCATGGCGGGCAGCCTGGCCGGCTGACACCGTCGCGCCCGGAAGGAGCAGCCGCACCCACGACCGCCGTCGTACACAAAATTCTCCCGCTGAGTCCTGTACGGACAGAAACTTCTCCCGTACCGTGGCCACATGACCGAGACGATCCTCTCCCCCTCCGAGGCGCTCCCCACCCTTCGCGAGCACCTCCTGGTCGACGGGTTCGACCTTGTCCTCGACCTCGAGAAGTCCCGCGGCTCCACGCTCGTCGACGCGCGTGACGGCCGCGAGTGGACGGACCTGTTCACGTTCTTCGCCTCCTCGGCGCTGGGCATGAACCACCCCGCGCTGGCCGAGGACCCGGAGTTCCTGACCGACCTGACCCGAGCCGCCCTCAACAAGCCGTCCAACTCCGACGTCTACAGCGTCGAGATGGCGCGGTTCGTCGAGACGTTCGCCCGCGTCCTCGGCGACCCGGCTCTTCCGCACCTGTTCTTCGTCGACGGCGGCGCGCTGGCCGTCGAGAACGCCCTGAAGACCGCCTTCGACTGGAAGTCCCGGCACAACGAGGCGCACGGCCGCTCCCCCGAGCTGGGCTCCAAGGTGCTGCACCTCGAGCACGCCTTCCACGGCCGTTCCGGCTACACGATGTCGCTGACCAACACCGAGCCGGGCAAGGTCGCGCGCTTCCCCAAGTTCGACTGGCCGCGCATCCCGTCGCCGTACCTCGCCGAGGGCCGCGACATGGACGCCGTGGAGGCCGCCGCGCTCGACGCCGCGCGCGCGGCGTTCGAGGCGAACCCGCACGACATCGCCTGCTTCATCATGGAACCCATCCAGGGCGAGGGCGGCGACCACCACTTCCGCCCGTCGTTCCTGCGCGGCATGCAGGCTCTGTGCCAGGAGTTCGACGCCCTGTTCGTCCTCGACGAGGTGCAGACCGGCGTCGGCATGACCGGCACCCCCTGGGCCTACCAGCAGCTCGACGTGCGGCCCGACGTCGTCGCGTTCGGCAAGAAGGCCCAGGTCTGCGGGATCATGGCCGGCGGCCGCGTCGACGACGTGCCGGACAACGTGTTCGCCGTCTCCAGCCGCATCAACTCCACGTGGGGCGGCAACCTCGCCGACATGGTGCGCTCCCGCCGGATCCTCGAGGTCGTCGAGTCCGAGGGGCTCGTCGAGCGCGCGGCGCGCATGGGCGAGTCGCTGCTGACCCGGCTGCACGACCTCGCGCGCCGCCACCCGGGGCTGGTGTCGGACGTGCGCGGCCGTGGCCTCATGTGCGCGCTGAGCCTGCCGTCGCGCGAGGTGCGCGACGCCGTGCTGGCATCCGTCGCCGACGACGGCGTCCTGCTCCTGGGCTGCGGCACCCGCTCGGTGCGGTTCCGGCCGGCGCTGACGGTGGACGAGGCCACGCTGTCCCACGGCGTCGAGGTCCTGGACAAGGCCCTGACCGCCCAGCAGTCCTGACCCACGGCCGACTGCTCGGCCCCGGTGCGTCAGCCCGTGAGGCGGGCGCCCGGGGCCGGGCCCGTCGCCGTCCAGACCGAGTCCGCGACGCCGGCCGCCGTCCACGCCGCGGCGATCGCCAGAGCGTGGCGGCGGGTGCGCGCGAGGGCCGCGACCGTCGGGCCGGAGCCCGAGACGAGCGTGCCGAGCGTTCCCGCCTCCCGCGCGACCTCCATCACCCGGCCCAGCTCGGGGCGCAGATCCACGGCCGCCGCCTGCAGGTCGTTGTGCAGGGCCTCGCCCAGCGCGGTCGGGTCACCGGCGCGCAGGGCCGCCATGAGCCCGGCGTCGTCCCCGGGGTCGGGGCTGTGCGCCGGGTCGTCCGCCGACAGCTCGTCGAAGCGCGCGAACACCGACGGCGTCGGCAGGCCCTCGGCCTGGACCGCGAAGGCCCAGTGGAACTCGCCGCGGGCCAGCACCGGGGTGAGGACGTCGCCGCGGCCCGTGCCCACTGCCGTGTGGCCCAGCAGCGCGAACGGCACGTCCGCGCCGAGCCGCGCGCCGAGCATGGTCAGTTCCTGGCGGGACAGTCCCGCGTCCCACAACGCGTCGCAGGCCACGAGCGCCGCGGCCGCGTCCGCGGAGCCGCCGGCCATCCCGCCCGCGACGGGCACGCCCTTGTGGATGTGGAGGGCGACGTCGGCGTCCATCCCCGTGTGGTCGGCCACGGCCAGGGCCGCGCGCCACGCGAGGTTGGTCTCGTCGAGCGGGACGACGTCGGCCTGGGGCCCGCTCACCGTCAGGGAGATCCCTGCGCCGGGAGCCACGTGCGTCGCCGTGACCTCCTCGAACAGCGACACGGCCTGGAAGACGGTGGACAGCGGGTGGTAGCCGTCGTCGCGCACGGCACCCGACCGCAGCACGAGATTGACCTTGCCGGGTGTCCGGACGGTCGCCGACGGCTCCGGGGCGGCGTGCAGGTGGCCGCTCACGCGAGATGCTCCGCGATCCGGGCGAACTCCTCGACGGTGAGCGTCTCACCGCGCGCCCCCGGGTCCACCCCGGCCGCGCGCAGGGCCTCCTCGGCCGCGGCACCCGAGCCGGCCAGGCCGCTCAGGGCCGCGCGCAGGGTCTTGCGTCGTTGCGCGAACGCGGCGTCGATCACGCGGAACACGGCCTCGCGATGAGCGGTGGTCGGCGGCGGGTCGCGGCGCTCGAGCGCGACGAGCGCCGAGTCCACGTTCGGCACCGGCCAGAAGACGTTCCGGCTGATCGGCAGGGAGCGCCGCGCGTCGGCGTACCAGGCGGCCTTCACCGAGGGGATGCCGTAGACCTTGGACCCCGGTTTCGCGGCGATCCGGTCCGCGACCTCGGCCTGCACCATGACGAGCACGCGTTCCAGGGACGGGAAGCGCTCCAGGAAGTTCAGGAGGATCGGGACCGCCACGTTGTACGGAAGGTTCGCGACGAGCGCCGTCGGCGGGTCGCCGGGCAGCTCGGTGACGTCCATCGCGTCGGCATGGACCACCTCGACGTCGGCGCCCGGGACGTGCGCCGCGACCGTCAGGGGGATCTGGGCGGCGAGCACCGGGTCGATCTCGACCGCCACGACGGACGCGCCGGCGTCGAGCAGGCCGAGGGTGAGGGACCCGAGCCCCGGGCCGATCTCCACGACCCGTTCCCCGCCACGCAGGTTCGCGGCACGGACGATCTTGCGCACCGTGCCGCCGTCGTGCACGAAGTTCTGCCCGAGCGTCTTCGTCGGGCGGACACCAAGACGCCCTGCCAGGTCGCGGATCTCCGCGGGGCCCAGCAGGGCGCCTTGACGTGTATTCACGGGGACGAGCCTAACGGGTAGGCATCTGACCGCCAGCTGTCCACAGGTCGAGCACCGGGCCAACTACTCCCGAGCCAACCGGTCCTGACAACTCAGTACCAGCCAACTCAGTACCAGCCGACCGACTGCGAGTGGCCCCACGCGCCGCACGGCGTGCCGTAGCGGCCGGCGATGTAGCCGAGGCCCCACTTGATCTGGGTGGCCGGGTTGGTCGCCCAGTCGGAGCCCGCCGTGGCCATCTTGGTCCCCGGCAGCGACTGCGGGATGCCGTAGGCACCCGAGGACGGGTTCTGCGCGAGGTGGTTCCAGTTGGACTCCTTGGTCCAGAGCGCCTCGAGGCAGGTCCACTGCTCACCGGTCCAGCCTCGCGCGGCGGCCAGGCTCTGGCCGATCTCGCGGTTGGACCCGGCAGGGACCGGTGCCGTCCTGGTGGTGGACGGCGTGCTCGAGGAGGACGACGAGGAGCTCTCGCTGCTCGCCGCGGGCTCCGGCTCCGGGTCGGGGGCCGGGCGCTCCTTGGTGCCCTCGACGACGACCTCGGTGACCGGCTTGGTGGTCACCTTGTTCGAGATCAGCTCACGGTCCGTCACGACGCCGTCGATGGTGGTCACCCGGTACCTCTTGGTGCGCTCACCGTCCTTGCCGGCAGTCCTGACCGCGGGCTCGAGGTCCTCGTAGCGCGAGGAGTCCGAAACGGTCTTCGAGCGGTGCTCGATGGTGATGGTCCTGGTGACCTTCTTGGTCTCGACGCGCTCCACCTGGAGCGCCACGTCGACGTCGGACTTCTCGGCGACCTCGGCGACCTCGGCCTCCTTGACGGCCTTGCCGCCGTTCTCGGTCAGGTCCTCCACGGAGACCACGCTCACGCGGTCGTCCGCGCCGAGTTCGATGTCCAGGCGGTCCAGGATCGCGGCCACGCCGTCCCCGCCGGCACGGACCACGCGGGTCGAGCCGTCGGCCACGACGGCGACCGGGCCGTCGTCGTTCAGGCGCAGCGGGAAGTCGGCGCGCTCTCCGCTACGGGAGGCCACGAGCCGCACGTCCGTGCCGCGCGAGGCGAGGATCTCCAGCGCCTCGTTCGAGTCGGTGACGTTGAGCCACACGTCGGACTCCTTGCCGTCCGTGGCGACCGTCACCTGGCGGCCGTAGCGGACGACGACGTCGGAGCCGTCGCGCAGCGCGGTGTCGAGACCGGGTGCCACCTCGTCCTGGTCGTCGAGCCGGACGCCCTGGGCGGCGAGGAGGCCCTCGACGTCACCGGCGAACGTGCTCACGGAGGTGGTGGTGCCGTCCACGTCGAGTGCGACGGTCTTGTGCGCCTTGGCGAACGCGACGGTGCCGGACGCGACGATCGCGGCGGCCGCGACGCCGGCCACGAGGGGCCAACGGCGAGAGAGATGGTGGGTTCTGGGCTTGCTGGGAACGTTCGAGCCGGAGCTCTGTTCAGAAACGGTGTTCACTCGCGTCCAGTCTTCGGACTTCCCGGGCACGGGCGGCGAGAACGGGTGGCCACATCCGCGGGCACCCACCTCGACGACCGCCGTGTCACACGGCCGCACGCGGCCTGGCGGTCCACCCACGCGAGCGCGGGTGGTCGTCGGGGTCTCGACCGGCCGATCCGGCGGTCTGGCGCCGTCCGCACTCCTGTGGGAGCACACCGGGACCGCGCCATCCTGCTGCCGGGCGAACCGGACACTTACACCAATCCGACTCAGCACCGCAAGCAAGGACACTAGACCGTAACCGATCCGTTATTGATCTCGCGAATCTGCGGCGTGTGTTTCCCGTCACGGGTGAAAAATGTGCGTGACCTGTGCGTCGTCCTGCGGGACGAGTGCGTCACGGCACCGGGACAGCCCTCTGGGCCGCCGGAGCGGTTGCGAAATGCCGAGAGGGCGGTAGCCTCCCGCGGGTCTCCCGCGGGCCCTCAGCTCAGTACCAGCCCACGGACTCCGAGTGGGCCCAGGCGCCGCACGGGTTGCCGTAGCGGCCGGCGATGTACTCCAGGCCCCAGGAGATCTGCGTGGCCGGGTTGGTCAGCCAGTCGGAGCCGTGCGAGGCCATCTTCGACCCGGGCAGGGCCTGCGGGATGCCGTAGGCGCTCGACGACGGGTTGTCCGCGTTCCAGCGCCAGCCGGACTCCCGGTTCCAGAGCGCCTCCAGGCAGTTCCACTGCTCGCCGGTCCAGCCGCGCTCGGCCGCCATGGCCTTGCCCAGCGCACGGGCCGCGTCGGGGTCGGCCTGCGCATCGGAGATCCGCATGGTGCCGACGGCGACCACCTGGGTCACCGGCTCGCTGATGACCTCGCGCTTCAGCACCCTCTTCTCGACGACGGCGCCGCCGAGCTCGGTGATCGCGTACTTGATCCGCGCCTCGCCGGCCACGCCGGCGGTCTGCACGATCTCCTCGCCCTCGAGGAGATTCGGGTCCTCGACGGTCTTGGTCTCGAACGGGATGGTCTCGGTGACAGTGGTCTTCGACGACGCGTCCCGGCTGATCATGACGACCATGCCGTCCACGGCCGCGGCGCCCAGCGGGACCGACGACACGTCCTTGTCCTTCAGCACGATGCCGGCCTCGGCGAGCATGCCGCCGACGGTGGGCTGCGTCGACTTGACGGGAAGGGTCTCGCCGTCCACGGAGACGTGGACGGTCTTCATGGTCGAGACGCGGATGGGCTCGCGGCCGAGCGGCTCCGAGCGGGACGCCGAGGCGACCGCGCCCCTCCCCCGCTCACCGATGAGCGCGAGGAGCTCGCCGACGGTCCCGGCGGTGGTCTCCATGCGCGTGGTCTGGCCGTCGATCTCGACGTCGACCGTCCGCATGGTGCGCACCACGATGACGGAGCCGTCCTTGGCGTCCGCGTCGACGGCCGGCGTGACAACGTCGGCCCGGCCGGGGGTGATGTGCTGCGACCTGAGGATCTCGGCGACCGAGGTGCCGTAGGCGTCGACGGTCCGGACGTCGCCGTTGTAGTCGATGGTGACGGTCTTGGCCTGCGCGGCGTAGGTGCCGGTGACGGCGACCAGGCTACCGAGGACGGCGGTCTGCACGCCGATCCGCACCGGCGCCTTGGCCAGCCATTCCGGCGGCTTGATGCTCAGCGGCTCGGCGGGCGCCGCGTGCGCTCCCCTGGAGCGGCGGCGCGGGCCGTCGGACTGGCGCGGCTTGTCGCTCGACCAGGGACCGCCGGCGTTCCCGGCCGGTCGTCTGGGAGCCGCGGACGGGTCGGCGAAGCGCGCTGCGCCCAGCTCCCGCCGCGATCTCACGGTCGTATGGTCTGCCACGAGCACAAGACGGTAACGGAACGCGGGCCGTCTGGAAAGCCCGCCGAGGGGGACATGTCCCTCTGTCACCAATTGCCGTAGACAGCCTCCGAGGCGGCACTGATCTCCGAGCAGAGTTTTCCCAGGTCAGCGCCGAGAAAATCGGCCATGAAGCGGGCCGTGTGAACCGCCGCGAACGGAGCGTTCGGGCGGCCCCGAAACGGATGCGGGGTGAGGTAGGGAGCGTCGGTCTCGAGCAGGAGCAGCTCGCGCGGTGTCTCCGCGAGCGCCGCCCGCAGCCCGTCGTTCGGCCGGAAGGTGACCGGACCGGCGAACGAGAGGTACCAGCCCCGCTCGGCGCAGACGCGGGCCATCTCGGCGTCGCCCGAGAAGCAGTGGAAGACGGTGCGCTCGGGGGCGCCGTCGGCTAGGAGGACCTCGATGACCTGCGTGTGCGCGTCGCGGTCGTGGATCTGCAGCGCGAGTCCGAGTTCCTTGGCCAGCGCGATGTGCGCGCGGAAGGACTCGCGTTGCACCGCCTCGCCCTTCGGCCCGGTGCGGAACAGGTCCATGCCGGTCTCGCCGATCGCACGGATCCGTTCGTGGCGACGGGCGAGATCGGCGATCTCGGCGATCGCGTCGTCGAGGGACGTCCCGTGCCGCTCCTCGGACTCGGGTTCGAGGCCGTCAGGCCCGACCTCGTCCACCCCGGCGTGCAGGGTCGCCTCGTTGGGATGGATCGCCACGGCGCCGAGCACCTGGGAGACGTCCACGCGTGCCCCCGACCCGGCGGTCGACGGCGACAGGAGCGCCGCCGTCCAGCGCGCCGACTCCAGATCGCAGCCCACCTGGACGACCCGGTCCACGCCCGCGGCGGCCGCACGGGCGAGGTGCTCGGCCGGGGTGGGCGCCGGCACGTCGTCGGGCAGCACCGCGCCGATGTGATCGAGGTGGGTGTGGTTGTCGACGACGGGCACGGGCAACGGCTCGGGATCCGCGGGGAATCCGCGATCGCGCTTACGGGCCATGGTCCTCGGTCACTCCGCGCCGGTGCCGCCGAAGCGCTCGACGTACCCGGCGACGTCGTCGTCGGTCAGCTTCGCGAACAGGACCGGCGGGACCGTGAGAGAGGTACCGGCCGGGACGGCGTCGAGAGCCCGCGCCTCCTCGGGGCTGACCCATGTGGCGTCGTCGTCCAGGGCGAAGACGCCGCGGAGGGTCGCCGCCGTGGCCGGGACGAACGGCTCGGAGACGACGGCGTAGAGCCTGATCAGGTTCATCGCCGTGCGCAGAGAGAGCGCGGCGGCGTCCGGATCGGTCTTGACCTGCTTCCAGGGCTCCTTCTCGACCAGGTACGCGTTCCCGGCCGACCACAGGGCACGCAGGGCGGACGCCGACTTGCGGTACTCGAGTGCCTCCAGGTGCTCCTCGAGCTCCGCGAGCAGGCGGGACACCTCGGCGCCCAGCCGCTCCTCCGCCTCGCCCGGCGCCCCGCCGGACGGAACGGTGTCGCCGAACTTCTTCACGGAGAAGGTCAGCACGCGGTTGACGAAGTTGCCGAGGGTGTCGGCGAGGTCCTTGTTGACCGTGGAGGCGAAGTGCTCCCAGGTGAAGGAGGAGTCGTCGGACTCCGGCGCGTTGGCGATCAGGAAGTACCGCCAGTAGTCGCTCGGCAGGATCTCCAGGGCGGCGTCGGTGAAGATGCCGCGCCGCTGCGAGGTGGAGAACTTGCCGCCGTAGTAGGTGAGCCAGGAGAAGCCCTTGACGTAGTCGGTCATGGTCCACGGCTCGCGGACGCCGAGCTGCGTCGCGGGGAACATCACCGTATGGAACGGGACGTTGTCCTTGGCCATGAACTGCGTGTAGCGGACGTCGCCGGCCTCGTACCACCAGGACTTCCAGTCGCGGGTCTCGCCCTGCGGCGCGGCATCGGACCACTCCTTGGTGGCGCCGATGTACTCGATCGGGGCGTCGAACCAGACGTAGAAGACCTTGCCCTCGGCCGCCAGCTCGGGCCACGTGTCGGCCGGGACGGGGACGCCCCACTCCAGGTCGCGCGTGATCGCCCGGTCCTGCAGGCCCTCGGCGAGCCACTTACGGGCGATCGACGTCGACAGGAGCGGCCAGTCCTTGCTGTGCTCGTCGAGCCACGCCTCGACCTCGCCCTGCAGCTTCGACTGCAGCAGGAAGAGGTGCTTGGTCTCCCGGATCTCGAGATCGGTGGAACCGCTGATCGCCGAGCGCGGCTCGATCAGATCGGTCGGGTCGAGCACGCGGGTGCAGTTCTCGCACTGGTCACCCCGCGCCTTGTCGTAGCCGCAGTGCGGGCAGGTTCCCTCGACGTAGCGGTCCGGCAGAAACCGGCCGTCCTCCGGCGAGTACACCTGGCGGATGGCCCGCTCCTCGATGAAGCCGTTCTCGTGCAGCTTCCGTGCGAAGTGCTGCGTGATCTCCGCGTTCTGCTCGGACGAGCTGCGGCCGAAGTAGTCGAACCGCAGGCTGAAGCCCTCGTAGATCGCCTTCTGCGTCTCGTGCGCCTGCGCGCAGAATTCCGCGACCGGGACGTTCGCCTTGGCCGCGGCCAGCTCGGCGGGCGTGCCGTGCTCGTCGGTGGCGCAGATGTACAGGACGTCGTGGCCGCGCTGGCGCAGGTAGCGGGCGTACACGTCCGCGGGGAGCATCGAGCCGACCATGTTCCCCAGATGCTTGACGCCGTTGATGTACGGAAGCGCACTGGTCACAAGGTGGCGAGCCATCGCTGGAAGCTCCATTTCGTTCAGGCGGGAACGGCCGGAACCGGCCTCGCCCAATCCTATGGCCTGCACCACCCGGGAAGCTGCCGGTTGTCCACAGGCATCATCAGATCCAGCTCGGCAGCCACATCAGGCTGTGCCAGTAGTCGTAGGGCACCGGCATCGCCGTCCAGATCGGGTAGAAGAGCACGCTCACGCCCACGATCACCGCCGCCACCGCGCCCGTGACCCAGCCGACGGCGCGCCGGGCGGGCGGATCGTCCTCGGTCAGGTCCAGCAGCGCGCCGACGACGTGCACGATCGTCAGGATCAGGAACGGCGCGAACACGATCGTGTAGAACGTGAAGATCGTGCGCGACACCCCGCCGAGGAACTCGGCGACCGGCCACGAGTACAGGAACCACGGCAGCCAGCCCGCCGCGACCGCGGCCAGCGGGCCGGACGCCCGCCAGTCCCGCAGCATGATCGCCAGCACCAGCGAGACCAGGAGCGCGACCGCGCCGAGCCACCAGATGATCGGGTTGCCGAGCGAGGTCACGGCGGTCGCGCAGTCGTGCGTCACGTCCGCGGGGCACGGCCCCTGACCGGGGGAGAACCTTTCCCAGAAGAACGACGTCGGCCGCGACTGCACGATCCAGCCCAGCGGATGCGCGGCGTAGCTGTGCTCCGAGTCGAGCGTCGTGTGGAAACCCCACATCTTGTGGTGGTACTCCCACAGCGACCGGCCCGACTGCCAGGCGCCGTCGGCCCAGCCCGGCCACCAGCCGGGCGCCTCGTGCCCGTTCACCGCGGCCCAGTCCCGCATGTACGACATCCGGTTGGCGAACCAGCCCGTCCACGTCGCGACGTACACCAGGACGATGGTGGGCAGCATGATCAGGGCGGTCGGCACGACGTCGGACAGCACCCCGTCCTCCGACCACCGCCCGATGCCCGCCGTGCGCCGCGCGCCGAGGTCCCAGAACACGGTGAGCAGCCCGAACGCCACCACGAACCACAGCGCGGACCACTTCACCCCGCACGCCAGGCCCAGCGAGACCGCGGCCGCCAGCCGCCACCACCGGAACCCGATCCGGGGCCCGTACAGGCCGACGTCGCTCCCCGCGTCCACGAGATGCGCCACCCGCTCGGCCAGCCGCCGTCGTCCCCACTCCCGGTCCATCACCAGGCACCCGAACGCCACGAGCACCCAGAACATGAGGAACTGGTCCAGCAGGCCGGTACGGGAATGCACGATCGCCTCGCCGTCGACCGCGAACAGCAGGCCGGCGAGCACACCGAGCGCCGACGACGCGAACAGCCGCCGCGCGATCCGCACCAGCAGCAGCACCGCCAGGATGCCGACCACCGCGCTCGCGATCCGCCACTGCCAGGACTCCGTGGCACCGCCCGCCAGCCGCATCCCGAGCGCGATCATCCACTTGCCGATCGGTGGATGGACCACGTACTCGGCCTCGCCCGTCAGGTACGAGCTGACGTCGCCCGCCTCGAACGCCGGGTTCGGCTCCTCCGGCCAGGCGGCCTCGTAGCCGAGGCTCGCCAGCGACCAGCCCTCCTTGACGTAGTAGGTCTCGTCGAAGACCAGTTCCGCCGGCCGCCCCAGGTCCCACAGTCGCGCGAAGGCCGCCACGAGGACGACGGCCACCGTTCCGGCCCAGCCCCAGAAGCGATCCGCCAAGGTGACCCCCAGCCGCAGGCGGCGCGCGCCGAGCAGGTCGGCCAGGAGCCGCTCCCGCGTGGGGCGGCCGTCACCGACCGGAGCCGGAGGGAAGGCGACCTCGGCCGTCACCGCGGGCGCGGCGCCGGCCGTCTCGGTGGGAACAGTCCGGGGGTCTCTGCTCGCGTCGTGCTGGGGCACCGGGCCAGCATAGGGCGTGGGATCGTGGGCACCGTGACAACTTCGACAGGTTCACCGGGTACGACGTCGGACGGCGGCGCCCTGGTCCTCGCCGCCACCCCGATCGGCAACACCGACGACGCCTCCGGCCGCCTGCTGCGCCTCCTGGCCGACGCCGACGTCGTCGCCGCCGAGGACACCCGGCGCCTGCACGCGCTCGCCGGCCGGCTCGGGGTGAAGGTCGCCGGCCGGGTCGTCAGCTTCCACGAGCACAACGAGACCGCCCGCGCCGACGACCTGCTCGACACCGTCGCGTCCGGGGGCACCGTCGCCGTCGTGACGGACGCCGGGATGCCGTCCGTCAGCGACCCCGGCTACCGCGTCGTCGCCCGCGCGATCGAACGCGGGCTGCGCGTCACCGCGGCGCCCGGCCCCTCGGCCGTGCTCACCGCCCTCGCCCTGTCCGGCCTGCCCACGGACCGCTTCACCTTCGAGGGCTTCCCGCCGCGCAAGCCCGGCGAACGGGCCCGGAGCCTCGCCGCGCTCGCGACCGAGCCGCGCACGATGGTCTTCTTCGAGGCCCCGCACCGGATCGCGGACACGCTCGCCGCGATGGCCCGGGCATTCGGCGACGACCGCCCGGGAGCGGTCTGCCGCGAGCTCACCAAGACGTACGAGGAGGTGCTGCGCGGCGGGCTCGGGGAGCTCGCCGCCCGCGCGGACGGTACGCAGCTCCGCGGCGAGATCTGCGTGGTGGTCGCCGGCGCGCCGCCCGCTCCCGCGGCAAGCGTGGACGACGTCGTCGGCGAGGTGCTCGACCGGGTGGCGGGCGGTGAGCGGCTCAAGACGGCGGTCGCGGCGGTGGCGGAGGCGACGGGCCTGCCCAAGCGCGACCTGTACGCGGCGGCGCTGGCGGCGCGATGACTCCGCGGGCGTCGAAGGTGAAGACCATTCCCGAATGCAGCTTGACCAGGCAGATCGCACTGCCTTTGCTTTGACGTTCGCCACCCCTCGTCATGTAGGGGTGAAGTTTTATCACAGTCATATCTATGCGTTCCGCGAACACCGTCCTAGCGTCGGGTCATGGATGGTCACCCCGGATACTCCCTGGCAGCGGCGGGATTCTCGTACCAGTCCCCCTACGCGCGCCCGGGCTCGCTGGACGAGCTGAGCGGGCCCGTGTCGGGCACGGTCAAGGCCGGATCCCACATCACCGGCACCCGGTACGTGTCGTTCGACGTCGAGGACGAGTCCCAGCTCTGGGACCTGTACTCCGTCACGGTCCGCGACGGGACCGTGCGCGACCAGCGGGATCTCCTGAACAAGGAGGTCCTGATCCGTATGTGGCCGGTGCTCAACCTGCCGCAGGAGTGCCGCCAGGAGTGGGAGTCCCACTTCGCCGAGCTGCGCGTGCGGACGCGGTGGTCGTTCCTGTGACCGAGGGGGCTACCGCAGCCTGCCCCGCCGGTGGCAGGCTAGGTACATGGACGACATTCGGCCTCAGACCAGCCGCTTCGTGACGAGCAGGCCCCGTCGGGCACTCGTGGTGGTGGACGTGCAGCCCACGTTCTGCGAGGGCGGCGAGCTCGGTGTCGAGGGCGGCAACGCCGTGGCGGAGCACGTCGCCGCGTACGTCAAGGAGCACCGCGACCGGTACGACGCGATCCTGACGACGCAGGACTGGCACATCGATCCGGGCGAGCACTTCAGCGACACCCCCGACTTCGTGAACTCGTGGCCCCCGCACGGCGTCGCGGACACGCCCAACGCGGAACTGCACCCCGCCCTGGCCGACATCGACGCCGACGCCCACGTGAAGAAGGGCCAGTACGACCACGGCTACTCCGGGTTCGACGGCGCCGACGAGGCGGGGCGCTCGCTCGAGACGATCCTCACCGACGCGGGCATCGGTGCGGTCGACGTGGTGGGCCTCGCCGAGTCGCACTGCGTGAAGCAGACCGCGCTCGACGCGCGCCGCGGCGGCCTCGCGACCCGCGTGCTCACCGATCTCACCGCTCCCGTGTCCCCCGAGCAGGGCGAGCAGGCCCGCGCCGAGATGCGCGGTGCGGGCGTGGAGCTCTTGTCCAGCGCCGATTTGTAAAGACTACTTTCAGTATTCGGCGCTATGCTCGCCGCCTATGACGGACAACGACGTCGCCGCGGCGATCACCCCAGCCCCCGTCCGCGTCGAGCCGGGCCGGGGGGTGGTGGAGCTCGCGCGTGTCCGCGTGATCGTGCCCGACGTCGTACCGGGGGGTGACGGTTGCGCCGATCCCGGCCTCCGCTCCCTCGCCGCCGAACTGCTCGAACCCGCGGGCGTCACCGTCACGGAGACGTCACTCGCCGGTTCGTCCCCCGCTGTGCCGCTGGAGCTGCGCGTCGACGAGGCCGCCGGCCCGGAGACGTCGTCGCACCCCGAGCGGTACACGCTCACGGTGACCGCGGGCGGCGTCGTCGTGGCCGCCCCCGCGCGGTCCGGCCTGCTGCACGGCCTGCGGACGCTGGCCCAGATCGCCGGCGCGGCCCAGGCGGCGGGGCACCCGGGCGAGGTGACGGCCGTCGTCGTGCACGACGCGCCGCGATACGGGTGGCGCGGGCTCTCCCTCGACATCGCACGGCACTTCTTCGGGCCCGACGACCTGCGCGCCGTCGTCGACCTGCTCGGCCGGTACAAGATGAACCGCCTCGGCCTGCACCTCACGGACGACCAGGGCTGGCGCCTCGAGATCCCCTCGCGCCCGGACCTGGTGGCGCGCTCCTCGCAGGGCGCCGTGAACGGCGACCCGGGCGGGTACCTCGGCGTGGACGACTACGCGGAACTGCAGGAGTACGCGGCTGCCCGGGGGATCGTCGTCGTCCCCGAGATCGACCTGCCGGGGCACGTCAACGCGGCGACGCACGCCTACGGCGAGCTGAACCCCGACGGCCGGCCGACCGACACCTACGAGGGCATCGAGGTCGGATTCTCCCGCCTGTACCTCGACCTGCCGGCCACGGAGCCGTTCCTGCGCGACGTACTGGGCGACGTCGCGCGGATGACCCACGGCGAGTGGGTGCACTTCGGCGGGGACGAGGTCCACCGCATGGAGACCGAGGAGTACCTGGGGTTCGTGGAGCTGTGCCAGGAGATCGTCGCGTCGTCGGGCAAGACGCCGGCCGCGTGGCAGGAGGCCGCCGGTGCCGGGCACGGGGACGCGGAGACGGCCGCGGCGGCGCTTGCGGCGGCCGGCGGCGCGACGGCGGGCGGTGCGGCGGCGCTGCCGGCGAGCGGTTCGGCGGGGACGGTTGACCACGGCCCCGCGACCGCCGTCGTCGCCGATGACCTCCGCGTCGCCGCGGGCTCGCCCGTACACGCCGGGACGGTCCTGCACTACTGGGACCCCCGCGCGGAGCCCGACGCCTTCCTGCGCGCCGCCGAGGCGGGCGCCCGGTTCGTCATGGCCCCGGCGGAACGGACCTACCTGGACATGAAGTACACGCCCGAGCACCCGCTGGGCCTGCAGTGGGCCGGGTTCGTGGAGCTGCGCGACTCCTACGAGTGGGATCCGGCCGCGACGATCGACGGGCTGCCCGCGGAGTCCGTCGACGGCGTGTCCGCGTGCGTGTGGACGGAGACCCTGGTGACGCGGGACGACCTGTTCTCCATGCTGCTCCCCCGGCTCGCGGCCGTGGCCGAGACGGCGTGGACGCCGCAGGAAGTCAGGAACTGGGAGTCCTTCCGGAGCCGGATCGCGACCGAGGCGGCGGCATGGCGCCGCGACGGCGTCACCTACCACCCCACCCCGCAGGTGGACTGGTAGCGGGCAGCGGTCGCTAGTCCGTCGTGATCAGCAGCGGAGGGGCCGGATCGGACGGCGGGATCGCGCCCGTCGGCGGGCCCGCCCAGCCGGACGCCGCGCGGTCCGGCAGGTCGGTGACGACGTCGTACCAGACGCCGGTCGCCGTCGCTCCCCCGCCGGACGCGGCCGCGGCCGCGAAGACCGTGGCTACCTCGGCGCGCGCCTGCAGGGCACCCCGGTCGTCGACCGATTGCGCGCGCGACTGGTGCACCACGACCATCGTCTGCGGCAGCCCTTGCGTGGAGACGATCCCGGCGACCCGGTCCACCGCGGCCTGCAGCTCCGCGACCGGGACATGCCCGCCGAACTTGACGCCGTTGCCCGCGACCCGGAACTCGGGATGCAGCGCGAGGCCCACGCCCGGCGTCGCGAGGAGAGCCTCGAGCGGGCCGATCTGCTCCGCGAGGGGCCGGTTGCCCGGCACGACGTCGAGCAGGACCAGGGTCCCGGCGTCGCGCAGCGCGCTCACCACGGCCGTGAGGTCCTCGACCGGCGTGGAGGCGACGTAGTCCCCGTCCTCCCCCGGGCTCGACGACTTCACGCTCGCCGCGACCGAGACGACGGGCACCCCGCCGTAGGCGTCCGCGATCGCGCGGGCCTCGGTGGCCGCCGCCGCGGTCTCCGCCGGATCCGCCCCGGGCGGCACCGTGAACGACGTCGCGACGTACGTCTCGCCGGCCAGGCGCTGCGTGCCGTGCGGGTAGGTGACGCCCCGGCGGGCGGCGTCGACCTGCCACGCGAGGCGGTCCCGATCGGAGAAACCGGGGCCGATGGCGACGACGCCGAGCGGGTCCGCGGTCGTGATCCGGCTGATCGCGTCCTTGCGCGCCCCGGGATCGCCGCCCGGGACGACGAGCGGGACGGCGCCCGCGGCCCGCGCGGTCCCGATGGCCGCCTCCTGGCCTTCCGCCGGATCGATCAGGAGCATGACCTCGGAGAGCTGGTCCGGGTCCTCCACCTCCGGGACCTGCTCCCGCAGGGTCCGGAGCTGAGTGGTGTCGATCATCCCGGCCTCGGGCAGCCTGACCTCGGTCCCGGCCGACGACGATCGCACGGCCGCGCCGGTGACGGTGCCCGCTCCCGCCGTCGTACCCGACCCGACGGACGTCCCCTTGCCGCCCGACTGCACCGACTTGACGGCCTCCTCGGCCGCCTCGCTCACCGCGTCGGGGTCGAAGCGGACGACGTCGAGGCCGCCGGCCAGGGCTCCGGCGGCGGCGACGTCCTCCTCGTCCCCGACCACGACGAGCGACTCGGCGCGCAGCCGCTCCAGCTCGTTCCGCAGGCCGGCGTCGTCGATGACGCCACCGCCGAGCAGCACCGGTGCGGCGAGCGCCTCGCCGGTGGCGCCGGCGGTCATGCGGTCCGCGGCGTCGTCCACGGTGGCGAGCACGACCACGGGCGAGTGGTCGAACAGGGCCTGGCTGGCGTGGAGGGCGAGTTCGGCGGAGTCGTCCGAGTCGAGGGTGAGGACGCCGTCCTCGGGCGCGCGCACCGCGGCCGGCGGCTGTTCCGACGAGCTGCCGGAGCCCTCGGCACGGGGGACGGAGCAGCCGGCGAGCGCCGCGGCCAGCAGGCCGGTGATCAGGGCGGAGGCCGCGATGCGAGTTCTGACGAATCGGGCGTTCCGGTGATCCACGCGACATATCTTCGCGCACTCCAGGCGCGGGTGATCCCTGGCCAGGTGAAATGTGAGTGAAAGTTCGCGCTGGGACCCAACGCCTGACGTCAGCGGCGCAGCGTCAGGTGGGTAACCTCCGGCGTGTGCCGCGCCGTGGACTCCGAGAACTCGATGGGCGGGACGCCGTCGAAGACCCGGGTGCCCTCGCCCAGCGTGAACGGGACGATGTGCAGGCGCAGCTCGTCGACGTGACCGGCGGCCAGGTACTGGTTCAACGTGGTGGCGCCGCCCGCGATCGACACGTTGCGGTCCCCGGCGGCCTCCCGCGCCCGCTCGAGCGCCGACTCGATCCCGTCGGTGACGAAGTGGAAGGTGGTGCCGGTCAGCTCCAGCGGCTCCCGCGCGTGATGGGTGAGGACGAAGACCGGCGCGTGGTACGGCGGCTCCTCGCCCCACCAGCCCCTCCAGTCGAGGTCCCACTCGCCGCGCCCGGGCGAGAACATGTTGCGGCCCATGATGAACGCCCCGGCGTCGAGGATCGCGTCGACCTCGGCGCGGTGGTCGTCCCCGTGCTCGAACATCCAGGTGTGCAGGCGTTCGCCCGCGACCGTGCCGAACGGGTGGTCCAGCGACTGATCGTGTCCGGCGGGGATGAGGTCGGCGGACACTCCGATATCTGCGGTGACGATTCCCATGCCAGGTCCGACGACGGGGCGCGGGGAAACTCATCGGTGCGGCGGCGCGGCGGCACGACAACTCGCGGGCGCGGCGGGTGCCGGGGGCAGCGTGCTCGGTGAGCGCCCTCGCGGAAAGCTCCCGGGCGGCGGAGCAGACTGCCGTTGTGCCTCGCCGAGCGCGGCGGCGCATGCTGGGACCATTCACGGCAGCGGGCTCGCGGGCGACACAGCCGCGAGCCTCATCCGGACAACCGCGAGGAGAGGAAGCCGAGATGAGCACCACCGAGCAGGCAGAGGTCGTCGTCGTCGGGCTGGGGGTCGCCGGGGAGGCCGTCGGCGGCGCGCTCGCGAAGGCCGGGGTGGACGTGGTCGGGATCGAGGAGAACCTGGTCGGGGGCGAGTGCCCGTACTGGGGCTGCATCCCGTCGAAGATGATGATCCGCGCGGGCAACCTGCTCGCCGAGGCCCGGCGGATCCCCGGGATGGCCGGGCGTGCGGCGGTGACGTCGGACTGGGGTCCCGTGGCACATCGCATCCGCGAGGAGGCGACGGCGAACTGGGACGACACGATCGCCGTCGAGCGCTTCACCGACGCCGGCGGCCGGTTCGTCCGCGGCCGTGCGGAGATCCTCGGACCGGACCGGGTGCGGGTCGGCGACACCGAGTACGTCGCGTCGCGCGGCCTGGTGGTCTCCACGGGCACCGAGCCGGTGGCCCCGCCGATCGACGGGCTCGCGGACACGCCGTACTGGACCAATCGCGGCGCGATGGAGGCCGAGACGCTCCCGGCCTCGCTGCTCGTGCTCGGGGGCGGCGCGATCGGGCTCGAGATCGCGCAGGCGTTCGCGCGGTTCGGGGTGGAGGTGACCGTGGTCGAGGCGGCGGACCGCATCCTCCCCATGGAGGAGCCGGAGGCGTCCGAGCTGATCGCGGGCGTCCTGGAAGCCGAGGGCCTGACGGTGCACGCCGGCACCCCGGTCAGGCACGTCGCGTACGACGACGCCACCGGGTTCACCGTCACCGCCGACGGCGTGCCCGGCGAGCTGCGCGCCGAGAGGCTCCTGGTGGCGACCGGCCGCCGCCCGCGTCTGAGCCGCGAGATCCGCGCCACGCTCGGCGCCGCGCCCGACGGCGATCTGGTGGACGACCGGCTCCGGATCACGGACCGCGTGTGGGCGGCCGGTGACGTCGTCGGCAAGGGTGCGTTCACCCATGTCGCCACGTACCACGCCGACATCGTGGTGCGGGACGTGCTCGGCCAGGACGGCCCGCCCGCCGACCACCACGCGCTGCCCCGGGTCACGTTCACCGACCCGGAGGTCGGCGCGGTCGGGCTCACGGAGTCCGCTGCCCGCGAGGAGGGGCTCACGGTGGTGACCGGCTTCCAGCAGGCGTCGTCCACGACTCGCGGCTGGATCCACAAGGCCGGCAACGACGGCTTCGTCAAGCTCGTGGCCGACGCCGACGCCGGATACCTCGTCGGCGCCACGTCCGCCGGGCCGCACGGGGGCGAGGTGCTGGGGATGCTGGCGCTGGCCGTCCACGCCCGCGTCCCCCTCACCGAGCTGGAGTCGATGATCTACGCCTACCCGACCTTCCACCGCGGCATCCAGGAGGCCCTGAAGGACCTGAGGGCGGCTGGCTGACCTCGCTCTCGGGCATCAGAACGGCGGGTCGGTCGGGGCGTCCGGGAGCAGGGGGCCGGGCTCACCGGTCACGCCGGCTGTCCGCCGGCCGGCCTCCGTCGGGGGCCGGACATGCGTGTGCCCGCTCGGTGCGGTCCAGAACCTCTGAGCCTGTGGATAACTCGGCGCCCTGCGGGGAACGGCGCCCTCGCCGTCGGCGGACGGGGGTCTGACGTCATCGGACTGTAAGGACCGCTACCGACAATGCGCCCCCTCTCGGGCGGACACTGGTCCCATGCGTCGGATACTTGCGCCCTTGATCGCCAGCGCCCTGTTCCTCGCGGGCTGTGCCGCCGGGACCACCGCCGGGACGGAAGCCGGCGACGGCACCGGTTCGAGCCCGGAGTCCCAGGGCGGCACGGAAGCCCCCACCGGCACGGGCACCGACTCCGGCACGGCGTCCGGCGACGACGCCGGCGCCGGCTCGGAAACCCGGGTCGATACCGCCGCCTGGGACTTCTCCGCCGAGACGCTGGAGGGCGGCACGTTCGACGGCGCCTCCATCGCCGGCACCCCCACCGTGCTCTGGTTCTGGGCGCCGTGGTGCCCGACCTGCCGCGCCCAGATCCCAACCGTGACCAGCCTCGCCGAGGAGTACGACGGCGAGGTCGAGTTCGTCGGCGCCGGCGGCCTGGCGTCCGACGCGGAGATCCGCGAGCTGGCCGGCGACATCCCGCACGTCACCCACCTGATCGACGTCGACGGGGACGTCTGGGAGAAGTTCGGGGTCACCGCGCAGTCGACCTTCGCCGTGATCGACGAGAACGGCGAGATCGTCGCCGAGGGGTACCTGGACACCGGCGCCCTCACCGACCTCGTCGCGGACCTGGCGGGCTGAGATGCCCAGCACTGACGCCTTCGCCGTGGCGTTCGGTGCGGGGGTCGTGGCGGCCGTCAATCCCTGCGGGTTCGCCCTGCTGCCCGCCTACCTCTCGCTCTTCGTCCTGGGCGAGGACCGGTCACGCGAACGTTCGGCACGGCCGGCCGCCGTCGGGCGCGCGCTGCGGGCGACGGCGGCGCTGACGCTCGGGTTCGCCGGGGTGTTCCTCGTCTTCGGCCTGGCCGTCGCGCCGGTCGCCGCCGCGGTCCAGGCCTGTCTGCCCGCGTTCACCGTGGTACTGGGCCTGGTGGTCGCCGCGGCGGGCGGGTGGCTGCTGACCGGGCGGAGCCTGCCGTCGATCACGATCGGCCGCCGTCCCGGCAAGCAGGGCGCGCCGACGGCGGGCTTCGGCTCGATGACCGGTTTCGGCGTGTCCTACGCGATCGCCTCGCTGGGCTGCACCGTCGCACCGTTCCTCGCGGTCGTGGTGACGGCGTTCCGCGTCGACTCCCCGGTGGCAGGGGTGCTGCTGTTCCTCACCTACGCCGGCGCGATGGGCCTGATGGTCGGGACGGCCGCCGTGGGGGTCGCGCTGGCCCGGGACGGCCTGATCACCCGGGCGCGCCGCGCGGGCGGGCGGCTCCCGAAGGCGGGCGGCGCCCTCCTCCTGGTAGCGGGCCTGTACGTGGCCTGGTACGGCTTCTGGGAACTGCGCGTCCTGCACGCGGGCGCGGGCGCGGACCCCGTGGTGGAGGCGGCGGGTGCCATCCAGCGATTCCTCTCCGAGATCGCCCCGTGGATCGCCTACGCGGGTGTGGCCCTGATCGCGGTGACCCTCGTCGTCGTGGCGGTCCGGCGCGTGCGCCGTCGCGCCGGGGCGACCCGCGTCCCGCGGTGACGCTCTCCGGACAGCGGATCCCTCGTATCGTGGACCGCGACGACGAGGAGGCACTGTGGGTGAGGCGTTCGCGACTGCGAAAGAGGCGGCCGATGACGAGTCGGTGATCGCGTTCGGGCGGTTCCTGGGTGCGGCGAGCCGGCTGGAGCACGTGCTCGGCCGGGAGATCGAGGAGCGGTGCGGGATCTCGCACCTGATGTTCGAGGTGCTGCTGATCCTCGCCCGCGCCGGAGGGCCGGGCCTGTCGATGCGCACCATCAGCCACGAGCAGGTGCTCACCACCGGCGGCGTGACCAGGCTGATCGACCGCATGGAGGCTGCGGGTCTCGTCGAGCGCAGCGACAACCCCGCCGACCGGCGCGGCCGCATCGTGCGCCTGACGGCGGTGGGAGAGGCGAAGGCCGTCGAGGCGAGCGGCGTGCACCGGGCGAACATCCAGCAGTACTTCCTGGAACCGTTGCCCGCCGAGCACCGCGCCGCGTTCGCGGAGGATCTGCGGATACTCAGCCGCACCGCGGGCGAGGCGGTCGGCCGCCTGCGGTAGTCGGCGGGACTCGAGCGCCAGGGGACGGGCCGGCGGGTCGGCGGGTCGGGATCGCGGGTCGCGGGTCGCGGGAATATCTGATGCGTCAGATACTGTTCGGTCAGATGAACGCTCCGCATTCGCGCGGAGCCCGACCTGACACGAGGAGCACCCGTGACCGCACTCGAGTTCACCATCTTCGACCTGGACTTCCCCGCCGGGAACAAGGCCAAGACCGCCACGCTCGTCACCGGCGAGACCCAGGCGATGCTCGTGGACGCCGGCTTCACCCGCGCCGACGGCCACCGGCTCGCCGCCGCCGTCCTCGACTCCGGCAAGTCCCTCACCACCGTCTACATCAGCCACGGCGACCCCGACTTCTACTTCGGCGCCGAGGTTCTCGCGGACGCCTTCCCGCAGGCCCGGTTCGTCGCGACCGCCCCGGTCATCGAGCACATCCGGCACTCCTACGAGGGCAAGCTCCAGGCCTGGGCCGCCTCGGGCGCGAACCTGCCGACCCGGCTGATCGACCTGGAGGTCCTCGACGGCGACATCGACCTGGAGGGACACCGCTTCGAGCTCCGGGGCGGAGCCGCCGGCCTGGCGGACCGGCACTACCTCTGGCAGGCCGAGCAGCGGGCCGTGCTCGGCGGAGTCCTGGTCTTCTCCGGGCAGCACGTGTGGACCGCCGACACCGGTGACGCCGCACGCGCCGTCTGGCGCGACGTGCTCGACGAGATCGAGGGGCTCGACCCCGAACTGGTCGTGCCCGGCCACCGCGCGCCCGGTGCGCCCGCCACGGTCGAGGCCGTCCGCTACACCCGCGAGTACCTCGAGGAGTTCGAGGACGTCCTCGAGACGGCAGCCGACGGCGCCGCCGTGACCGCCGAACTCGTGCGGCGCCATCCCGACGCGGAGCTGCTCGTCGCCGCACAGATCGGCGGCAAGGTCGCGAAGGGCGAGATGGCATGGGGCTGAACGACATCGAGACCTCGACCGAGCCGCGTGACGTGGTGCGGCGCCAGTACCTGGCCTCCGCCGCCGGGAACCTGGAGGCGCTGCGCGCGACCCTCGCCCCGGACGTCGAGTGGACCGAGATGGAGGGCTTCCCGCTGGCCGGAACCTATCGCACACCCGAGGGCGTCACCTCGAACGTGATGGAGCGCCTGGGCGCGGACTGGACAGGCTGGACCGCCCACGACGACACCTACGTGGTCGAGGGCGAGAACGTGGTGGTCCTGGCCCGGTACACGGCGGTCAACAAGGCCACCGGGAAACCGATCGACGTGCGCGTGGCGCATCACTTCACCGTTCGGGGCGGGCTCATCGTCCGCTTCGAGCAGTTCGTCGACACAGCCCTGGTCCGTGATGCGATGGCCTGACCGCCCCGGCCGTCTCCCCCAAAGGTCGTAGGCCGATTTCCGACCTCCGCCAGTCGTGCGCGGCCGGGCCCGGCGACGACGCTGGGTGCACTCGAACCGAAGCCCCTGACCGGGCCGAGAGCATCCAGGAGGACCCATGCATCCCGTCACCACGGACCGCCGTCGAGCACCGAGAAGCCGACCG
>NZ_JADBGR010000042.1 GCF_014892515.1 Myceligenerans pegani | reverse complement strand
TCAAAATGATCCGGCCACGATTCGTGCGGTACTGCAAGACCGCACCCGACGCGAGGCCCTCAAGAGTCTGCCGGTCATCGGAATCCGTTCCGGGACAATCGCGGACCACGTCCCCGGTCTGCGACCACGCCCCGTAGGTGCACCCGCCGACCTGCACGGGAGCGGCGGGAGCGCCGGACACGTCGTGCTGCTTGAGCGCATCACTGCCGTCGAGCGGTTGACGGATCAGTGCGTCCGTCGTGGCGACGGCGACGACATCCGACTCGCCCGACGGCTGCTGGAGCTGGGCCTCGCCGAACCCTTCGATCCGGATCCGGTCGCCGCCCGGGATGATGAGCGTCTCCGCCGT
>NZ_JADBGR010000041.1 GCF_014892515.1 Myceligenerans pegani | reverse complement strand
TCAAAATGATCCGGCCACGATTCGTGCGGTACTGCAAGACCGCACCCGACGCGAGGCCCTCAAGAGTCTGCCGGTCATCGCGGTCCGTCCCGGGACAGTCACGAATCACATCTCCGGTGGTGGACCACGCACCATAGACGCAGCCGCCCACCTGCACAGGGGCAGCGGGTGAACCGGACGCAGGCTGCTTGAGCGCATCACTGCCGTCCAGTGGCTGGCTGATCAGCGAATCCGGGGTGGCGACGGCCACGGTTCCCGACCCACCGGACGGCTGCTGGAGCTGGGCCTCGCCGAACCCTTCGATCCGGATCCGGTCGCCGCCCGGGATGATGAGCGTCTCCGCCGT
>NZ_JADBGR010000040.1 GCF_014892515.1 Myceligenerans pegani | reverse complement strand
TATCAAGCACACTGTTGAGTTCTCAAACAACCGACGCACACATCCGAACCAAACCATCCGGCCTGACCCGCTCAGGGCGATTCCGAAAAACTTATCAGATCCGATTCCTGTTCCCAAATCCCTCGAGAGTGATCTGAGCCGCAGGAGCGATTCGACAAGCCCCACTCGATCGAGAGCGCACTGGGCACCCGGTAGATCTTGAGTGAGTTCTCGCCCCGGGACCGGCCAGCCCGCGTGTTCCGCGGTTCCTGTCCGTGCCTCCCTGCCGGGCGAACGACG
>NZ_JADBGR010000039.1 GCF_014892515.1 Myceligenerans pegani | reverse complement strand
GGCCGTCGTTCCGGCGCCGGCCTCGGCCCGGGCGGTCTGCCGGGAACGCCGCGCGGGCTCCGCCGTCTCGACGGCGCCTGCGGCCTTGGTGGCACGGCGCGAACGGCGCTTCGGCGCCGGCTCCGCTTCCACCGGCTCCACCCCGGACGGTTCGACATCCGACGCCGCGGCGGGTTCCGACCGCTCGGCGCCCGCGGGGGCGGGCGCGACGCTCTCGACGGGCGCGGCGGCCGGATCCGTCCCGGTCTCCGGAGTCGCCTCGCTCACCGAGGCGGCCGTCGCCTCCGCCGGCGCCGCGGAACCGCGGCGGGCGCGACGCCGCGGACGCAACGCGGCTCCCGTACCGGCGGTGACGTTCGACGCCGGAGCCGGGGCCGACGACGGCTCCGCCACCGGGGCGGCCTTGATGACGATGGGGGCGACCGTCTTGGCGGGCGCCGACGTGGTGCGGGTGGCCCGGCGTCGCGCCGGCTTGCTCGTCGTCGCGGGGGCCTCGGCCTCGCCGTCGTGATCGTTCTGTGACCCGGCGGTCGGACCGGCGGTAGAGGGAGTCGTCACGTGGGTAGCTCCTGTGCTGGGGCCCGCCCCACATCGGCGGACCGCCAGGCGGTCGGTAGTCCTGCGGCACGTCGCCTCGGAGCGCCGTGCCGGACAGAAGTCTCGGTTGCGGCCCCACGGCCGTGTCTTCGCGGACGCCTGCGACCCGGATCCCTGTCGATCTCCGTCGTCGCGGCACCGCGGCGGACGCGGTCCTGCGGGCTCTGCATCCCCGGCCAGGATGTGGGTCCGGCAAGGGCATGTTCATTATCGCACAGGCGCGCCGGCCCCGGCCGGGCCGACCCGCCGGTGCGCACCGACACCAGGGCCAGTGGCCGATGTCACGCGGTGCGTCGTCAAGCTCGGGCACCCGACGGGCATAAGCTGCTTGTGAAGAATTGAACAAGCATCGAACCGACCCGCAGGAGCCCCAGTGGACGCACTCGATCTGGCGCGATGGCAGTTCGCCGTCACCACGGTCTACCACTTCATCTTCGTCCCGCTGACGATCGGTCTCGCCCCGCTCGTCGCCATCATGCAGACGGCCTGGGTGCGGACCGGGAACGAACGCTGGCTGCGGCTGACGAAGTTCTTCGGGAAGCTCTTCCTCATCAACTTCGCCATGGGCGTGGTGACCGGCATCGTGCAGGAGTTCCAGTTCGGCATGAACTGGAGCGAGTACTCGCGGTTCGTCGGCGACGTGTTCGGCGCGCCGCTCGCGATCGAGGCCCTCGCCGCGTTCTTCGTCGAGTCCACCTTCCTGGGGCTGTGGATCTTCGGCTGGGACCGGCTGAACAAGAAGGTGCACCTCGCCTGCATCTGGGCGGTCGCCGTCGCCGTGAACCTGTCCGCGTTCTTCATCCTCGCGGCCAACTCCTGGATGCAGCATCCCGTGGGCGCGCGGTTCAACCCCGAGACGGGGCGGGCCGAGATGGAGTCCCTCTGGGCGATCCTCGCCAACAACACGCTCTGGGCCGCCTTCCCGCACGCGGTCGCGGCGGCCTTCCTCACCGCCGGAACGTTCGTGGCCGGCATCGCCGCCTGGTGGATGGTGCGCCTCGTGCGCAGCGGAGACGAGACCAAGGTGGCCCTCGCACGCGACGTCTACCGGCCCGCCGTCGTCCTCGGCACGGTCACGATGCTGGTGGCCGGAGTCGGCGTCGGCCTCTCGGGGGACTTCCAGGGGAAGCTCATGTTCGAGCAGCAGCCGGGCAAGATGGCGTCGGCCGAGGCGCTGTGCGAGGGCACCGAGGGCGCGAGCTTCTCCATCCTCACCATCGGTGACCTGTCCAACTCGTGCGAGGGCGTGCGGCACATCCTCGAGGTGCCGGGCCTGGCCAGCTACCTGGGCACGGGCAGCTTCAGCGGCGAGGAGAGCTACCTGCCCGGCGTGTACGACGTGCAGGCGGAGTACACCGAGCGCTACGGCGAGACGAACGCCGCCGACGACCCGGTCTCCTACACCCCGAACCTCGCCCTGACCTACTGGTCGTTCCGGCTCATGATCGGCTTCGCCGCCGGCTCGGCCGCCCTGGCACTGCTCGCGCTCTGGTTCACCCGCGGCGGGCGGGTCACCGGCAACCCGTGGTTCGCCCGGGTCGGGATCTGGGCGATCCCCACCCCGTTCCTCGCCTCCTCGTTCGGCTGGATCTTCACCGAGACCGGCCGCCAGCCGTGGGTCGTGGCGCCGAACCCGACCGGCATCGACCAGGTCCGCCTGCTCACCGAGCGCGGCGTGTCCACGGTCGTCAGCCCCGGCATGGTGCTCGCCTCGATGATCGTGTTCACCGTCCTGTACGGCGTGCTCGCCGTCGTCTGGGTCCGGCTCATGCACCGCTACGCGGTGGAGGGCGCGCCCGACACCGTCCGCGACGAGTCGCCGGAGGCGCAGGCCGACGACGACGCCGACCGCCCCCTCTCCTTCGCCTACTGAACCGTCCGGAGCCGCCGGGCTCGGCCTCGGCCCTGCGGGCGCTCGTACCTCGCGTCCTCGGTCCTCGCACCGTTTCCGGCGGCCCGGGACCGGTGACCAGATCTTCGAAAGGAACCGACACATGGATCTCGCAATCTTCTGGTTCGCGCTCATCGCGGTCCTGTGGACCGGCTACCTCGTCCTGGAGGGGTTCGACTTCGGCGTCGGCATGCTGCTGTCGATCCTGCCGCGCGGCCGCGACCCGGAGCACCGTGACAAGGAGCGCCGCGTCCTGATCAACACGATCGGGCCCGTGTGGGACGGGAACGAGGTGTGGCTGATCACCGCGGGCGGCGCGACGTTCGCCGCGTTCCCCGAGTGGTACGCCACGCTGTTCTCCGGCTTCTACGTGCCGCTGCTGCTCATCCTCGTGGCGCTGATCGTGCGTGGCGTCGCGTTCGAGTACCGCGGCAAGATCTCCGACGAGAGCTGGCGGCGCCGCTGCGACGTGGCCATCCAGGTGGGGTCGTGGGTGCCGGCCGTGCTGTGGGGCGTGGCGTTCGCCAACCTGGTACGCGGCGTCGAGCTGGACGCGGGGCACCAGTACGTGGGCGGCCTCTGGGCGCTGCTCAGCCCCTTCGCCCTGCTCGGCGGGCTCGTCACCACGGTGCTGTTCCTGCTGCACGGCGCGATCTTCGTGGCGCTCAAGACGAGCGGCGACATCCGCGAGCGTGCCGTCCGCCTGGCTCACGTCCTCTCCTGGGTGGCCGTCGTCGTCGCGGGCGGCTGGGCCGTCTGGGCGCAGGTGGCGTACTCGGCGCCGTGGACGTGGGCGGCCGTGGTGGTCGCCGCGGGCGCGCTGGCCGGCGTCGTCGTGACGACCCGGCGGTCCGCCGAGGGCCGAGCGTTCGGGCTGTCGGCCGTGGTGCTGATCGCGGCCGTGGTACTGATCTTCGGATCCATGTACCCCGACGTGATGCCCGGGCTCGACGGCGGTGAGTCGCTGACCATCGGCGAGGCGGCGTCGACCCCGTACACGCTGGGCGTGATGACCGTCGTCGCGGTGATCCTCACCCCGCTCGTGGTCGCCTACCAGGCATGGACGTACTGGGTGTTCCGGCGCCGCCTGTCGGTGCGGGACATCCCCGCCCCGGCGGGCCTGACCTGGAAGAAGATCAAGGACGCCGCCTTCTGAGGGATCACGGGGCCGTGTCCAGGGTGGCCAGCGCGACGCGTTCCCCCGGCACCCAGGGTGCGCCGATCGCGCAGATCGCGGGCCGTGCGGCGCAGTCGACGTACTCGTCGGCGTGCCTGCCGTGGGACCGCTGGAACAGCGGGTAGGCGGCGATGTCCACCCGGAACCCGCCGTCGGCGTCGGCGACGGCGGCCGTACCGTACTCGTAGAGGCAGTCCGGTCCGTCGACGCCCCTCCCGTCCGCGGCGACGGGGCACTGCGAGAGGTCGACGTCGGCCCCGGGCTCGAAGCCGCTGCCGGTCACGACGGCGGTCCCGGTGTTGGCCCGGACGTCGTAGCTCCACGACTCGATGGTCAGCTCCGGTGCCTCGGGCACGACGACGCCGTCGGGCAGGCCGAACGGCGCGGTCGCGCGCACGGTCCGCCCGTCGGTGACGACGCCGAGCACGCACCCGGTGTCGCACAGCACCTCGTGGCCGTTGATCTTGAGGAAGGCCTCGGGCTCGACCGTCGTGCGCAGGCTGCCGTCGGCCGACGTCTCCACGGCGACGCCCGCGTCCGAGTTGAACGAGCACATCGCGTCGGCGGCGCCCCGGTCGAGCTGCACGAACTCGGCCGCGCACGGCAGCACCTCGACGACCCGGCCGCCGGGCAGGCCCTCGGCCCGCACCCGGAGGCTCTCGTTCGCCGGCACCACCTCGAGGGTGGGCCGGTCCGGGCCCGGGGCGTCGGGCTCGGCGGCCTCCGCCGTCGGCGGCGGCGCGCTCGGGGACGACGACGGCCGCGGGCCGTCCGGGCCACCCGCGTCGCACGCCGCGAGCGCCAGGAGGAGCGTCCCGGCCAGGAGGGGTGTGGTGAGGCGCCGGGCGGCCGTCACGGGTACCCCAGGTACTCGTCGACGGACTTGCCGATCCGCCAGGAGTAGTCCTCCTCGCCGAGCAGCCAGTTCGTGCCCTTGTTCCAGGTGTGGAACTCCATCTCCAGGTAGCAGGCGACCGCGGTCGTGTTGTTCAGCTCTCCCAGGTTGGACCGGTAGGCGCGCACGTCGTTGGTGCCGGGGCTGGCGGGGCCGAACCAGCGGACGAACGTGTCCGAGCAGTCGCGGCCCGCCGGGGAGACGTACATCATGAGCGTCCCGTGGTCGCGGTCGGTGGTGTTGCCGCACGTCTCGCCGCGGGCGTTGGAGTGGAGCGGGAGGTGCAGGTCGGCGCCGTAGTTGTTGGAGCTGTTCACGTTCTGGTTGAGCGTGCCGGTCCCGCGGCGGACGCGGTACCCGCGTTCGAGGAGGCTGAGGCGGTCCTCCTGGGCGCCGTTGATCGCGTGGAGGGCGGTCGCGTACGACTGCGCGTTCTCGGAGTAGCCGCCGCAGCCGTGGTTGGTGATGCAGGAGCCGCCGGGTACGCCGTCGTTCCCGTCGTGGCAGGCCTGGGAGAGGTAGACGCGCTTGCCGTTCCAGGTGCCGGGGTTGTAGTCGACGTCGGCGGCGGCCGGCGGTGCGAGGCCGACGGTGACGAGGGCGGCGGTGGTGAAGACGGCGGTGACGAGGGCGGCGGTGGTGAGAACGGCGGTGAGGACGGCGGCCGGTCGCGTCGCGCCGGCGGGGCCGCGGGGCGGTCGGAGGCTCGTGGGCACGGGGGTCACTCCTCTTCACCGCCGGATGCACCGCCGGGCTCGGCGGGGAGCTCGACGGGAAGGGGAACGGTGGCGCACATGTCGCCGTCGACGGCGGTCGCGTAGGCGAGGCAGTCGCCGGCGACGCGGAAGCGGACGGAGTCGAGGGCGCCGTTGCTGTACGCCGTGAAGAGGAGGGCCCGGTCGATCTCGTGGGCGGGGACGGGAGCGTTCGCCGCCGCGCCGGGGAAGTCCGCCGGGAGGTCGACGACGGCCTGCCCGCCGCTGACGGAGGCCCGGCTCGCCGCGAGGTCGGCCCCGGGGATCAGTTCGGCGAGCACCATGTCGACCGCGGCGCCGAGCGAGTGCCGGACGCCGCCCCGGACGGGTGCGGCGGGTGGCTCGTGGCCGGTGGCGGGGTCGCAGCCGAGGTACGGCACGGTGGACCCGTCGTCGGTCCTGGCTCCCACCGGCAGGTCCGGGCACGCCGGCGGTTCGACGGGCCGGTCCCCCTCGGCCTCGGCGGCCGCGGCGTCGAGCGCGGCCCGTTCCTCGCCGTCGGGGGCGTCGAGGCCGGTGACCTCGATGGTCCAGCCGTCGAGCTCGGCGCTCGTCTCGTCCATCCAGGCGTGGACGGCCTCCGGGGACCGGGACATGTCGACGGTCGCGGTGCGGGCCTGCTCGTCGACGTCGGTCACGAAGGAGCGGGTGAGTGCCGCGGCGGCCGCGGCGGAGAGGGAGTCGCGGGCGGCCGCGCGGTCGGCTCCCGCGGGGGCGGGGATCCTGGAGTCCTGCAGCACGCCGATGACCGCGGCGAGCAGCAGCAGGGCGAGGAGGGCGGCAAGCACGCGGGACGTTCGCCGCCGGGCACCGGACCCGGCCGCCGTGCCGGCCGCGGGCGTCCCGAGGGGCGCCACGATCTTTCTGACCACCGTCATCGGTCACTCCGTCATCGAAGTCCTGAATTGCGGGAACGACGTTTCTGGGGCGGATCAGTAATGATTTATTGCCTCTTGAAATGAAAGTGTGCACAGCGGCGGGTGAAATCGGCAAGAGATAGAGCGACGGATGGCACATCCGTTACTTGCTGGGCATCTCAGGCGTAGAACGCCGTGGGGCGAGGCATCCGGAGCCGCGCCGCGGCCACCGGAGATCACCGCGATCTGTGAGGGACGGCATGCCCCGTTTCCGGCCCTGACGCGCAAAGATGGGCACGTGCGTCCCCTCGATCCACGACTCCGGCACATCCGGCCGGCCCGTTCGTACCTCATGCTGACCGTCGGGCTGGGGCTGGCGTCCGCCGGACTCGTCGTCGCGCAGGCCCTGCTCATCGCGGCCCTGCTGGCCCCGGTGATCCAGAACCCGGGCGTGACGCCCCCCGTGGTGCTGTTCGTGGCGCTGGGCGTCGTCGTCGCCGGCCGCGCCGTCGTCGCCTGGGCGCAGGAGCGATACGCACGGCGAGCGGCGTCGCGCACGATCGCGGATCTGCGCGAGCAGGTCACGCACGCGGTCGCCACGCGACCGCCCCGCGGCACGGGCGCCGCGCCGGCCGGCACGGGCGTCGCCACCCTGGTCACCCGCGGGCTCGACGACCTCGAACCCTATCTGGTGCGCTACGTGCCGCAGCTCGTGCTGACCGCGCTGCTCACCCCCGCCCTGGTGCTCGTCGTGCTGTGGCTGGACTGGGTCTCGGCGGCCGTCGTGGCCGTGACGCTGCCGCTCGTGCCGATCTTCATGGTGCTCGTGGGACGCCTCACGGCGGGCTCCTCGGAGCGGCGGCTCGCGACGGTCGCCCGGCTGGGTGACCAGGTGCTCGACCTCGTCGCCGGCCTCCCGACCCTGCGCGCGTTCGGACGTGCGGCCGGACCGGCGGCCCGGGTGAGGGCGCTCGGCGACGCCTCCCGCCGCGCGACGATGCGGACCCTGCGCGTGGCGTTCCTGTCCTCGATGGTGCTGGAGCTGCTGACGACGCTGTCCGTCGCGATCGTCGCCGTCGGAGTCGGCCTGCGCCTCGTCGAGGGCCACATGGACCTGCTGCCCGCGATCGCCGTCCTGGTCCTCGCCCCGGAGGTATACCTCCCGCTGCGCCGGGTGGGGGCGGAGTTCCACGCGTCGGTCGACGGCGTGGCGGCCGCGGGCCGGGCCCTCGACCTCCTCGACGCGGGGGACGCGGCCCGTCGCGTCCCCGGCGGGAGCGGCCCGGACGGCCCGCGGCCGGCGTCGGGCGGGCCCGGGGCGGACGACGCGAGCCGGACCGACGGCGGGAGCCCGACCGACAGGGGGAGCCGGGCCGACAGCGCGAGCCGGGCGAATGACCAGCAGGCGGCGGGCGGTCCCGCGCGAGCCGTCCCGGCGGCGCTCGTGTTCGACGACGTCCACGTGCGCGCGGGCGACCGGGACGTGGTCGCGCCCGCCGGGCTCACGGCGCGCGTGCCGCTCGGCTCGGGCCGTCCCGGGGACGGTCGGGTCGTGGCGCTCCGCGGGCCGAGCGGCTCCGGGAAGTCGACGGCGGTCCTGGCGGCGCTCGGACTGGTCGAACCGGACTCCGGCCGGGTGCTCCTGGAGCTGCCGGAGTCGGGTGAGGCACCCGATCGCCCACGCGGCCGGGCGCCCGGCGGCTCGCCCGGCACCTCACGCAGCGGACCGTCGGGCGGGCCGTCCGGCGAGGCACGGTTGGTGCCGCTGCGTGAGTTCGGCCTCGAGCACTGGTGGCACCACGTCACGTGGGTCCCCCAGCGGCCCGCGATCCCGCCGGGCTCGCTGCGCGAGGTCCTCCACGCGGCATCCGGCGGCGGGCCGGAGGCCGACGACGCGCCCGTGTCCCCGCGACGCACCGTGCGGGTCGCCCGGGCGGCACGGATGACGGGGCTCGACGCCGTCGTCCGCGACCTCCCACGCGGGTGGGACACCCGGGTCGGGCTGGGCGGTGCCGGACTGAGCGTGGGGCAGCGCCAGCGGGTGGCACTCACGGCCGCCCTGCTGGACGGCGGCGCCGACCGCCCCCTCGTGATCCTCGACGAGCCGACGGCGCACCTGGACGCCCGCTCGGAGGGGCAGATCCTCGACACCGTGCGCGCCTGGCGCGCCGAGGGCCGCACCGTGCTCGTCGTCGCGCATCGCGCGTCGCTGCTGGCGATCGCCGACCAGGTGATCGACGTCGCGGCACGGCCCGCGTCCGGCACCACCACGACCGGCGACGACAGGACCGACGCCAGGACCGACCTCGACTCCGGAGCCGCCCGATGAGCGCCACGCCCCGTCCGCAGCCGCCCACGGAGTTCCCCCCGGGCGACCCGCTCCTGGCGGCTTTTCCGCGTGCCACACCCTTGGGTGCCACGTCCTCAGGTGCCGGGTCTCCCGGGTCGGCGTCGTCGAGTGGCGTGTCGCGCGGCGGCCCGTCGTCGGATGCGTCGTCGTCGGACACTGCGGCGAACCGCCGGATCTGGCGCGCCGCACGGCGCGGTCCCCGCCGCGACCCGCTGTGGCGGCTGCTGCCCCTGCTGGAGGTCCGGCCCGGCCGCGTCGCGGCGGCCGTCGGGCTCGGCACGCTGGCGCTGGTCTGCGCGATCGGGCTGGCCGCCGTCGCGGCCTGGCTGATCGCGCGCGCCTCGCAGATGCCTCCGGTGCTCACACTGTCGGTGGCCGTGGTGGCGGTGCGGGCCTTCGGGATCGGGCGCGGCGTGCTGCGCTACCTGGAGCGCCTCGCCTCGCACGACGTCGCGCTGCGCGGCATGTCGGCGCTGCGGACGCGGGTCTACGCGGGCCTCGCGGACGCCCCCGGAACCCCGTCGGTGCGGCGCGGCGACCTGCTGGCACGGCTCGGCGCCGACGTCGACAGCGTGGGCGACGTCGTGGTGCGGGCCGTGATCCCCGCGGGGGTCGCCCTGGTGACCGGTGCCGGATCGGTCGTCCTGGTCGGGGTGTTCCTGCCGGAGGCAGGGATCGCGCTCGCGGTGTGCCTGCTGCTGGCGGGTGTCGTCGTGCCGTGGCTCGCCGCCCGGGCGGCCGCGCGGGTCGAGGCCGACGGCGCGGCGGCGCGCGGGCGGGTGAGCGGGCTCGCGCTCGAGCTCCTGGAGGAGGCGCCGCAGCTGCGCGTGGCGGGGCGGTTCGCCGCCCGGTCGGCGGAACTGCGGGCCGCCGACCGGGAGCTCGATGCCGTGCACGAGACGGGGGCGCGGGTGTCCGGGGTGTCGGCCGGGCTCGGATCGCTCGCGCAGGGGCTCGCGGTGGTGGCGGCGCTGCTGCTCGGGATCCCCGCGGTGGCGGCGGGCCGGCTCGCGCCCGAGGAGCTGAGCGTCGTCGTGCTCACCCCGCTCGCCGTCTTCGAGGCGACCGCGGGACTCCCGGCCGCGGCCGTCCAGTGGCACCGGTCCCGGGAGGCGGCCCGGCGGCTGCTCGGCCTGCTGGGGGACGGTTCGGACGGCTCGGCGGAACGGGTCGGCGAGTCACGCCCGGACCTGCACGGCGTCGCGCTGGATCTGGAGCCTGGCACGGTGACCGTGGTGACCGGGCCGTCGGGCTCGGGCAAGACGACCCTCCTCATGCGCTCCGCGGGGCTCCTCCCGGACCGGGGGGTGCTCCCGGCCGTCGCCGGAGGAGCACGAGCCGACGCGGTCGCGGCGTCGGCCGGCACGGGAACGGCACAGGCCCACGCGGGAGCGGCGCGCGACGACGTCGGGAGGGCGCCGGCGCTTGGCACACTGTTCGTGGCCGAGGACGGTCACGTGTTCGGGACCACCGTGCTCGAGAACCTCCGGGTGGCGCGCGGGGACGTCGACGAGGGCGAGGCGCGCGCGGCGCTCGGCGCCGTCGGGCTGACGCCGTGGCTCGACGGGCTGCCGGACGGCCTGGACACCCTGCTCGGGACCGACGCGACGAACGTGTCGGGCGGCGAACGGCGCCGGCTCCTCATCGCCCGGGCGCTGCTGGCCCGCGCGGACGCACTGCTCGTCGACGAGCCGGCCGAGCACCTCGACGCGGCGGCGGCCGACGACGTCATGCGCGTCCTCGCGCATCACGCACGCACCACCGGCACGGCGGTCGCCCTGGCGACTCACCGCCCGGCCCCCCGGGGTCTGGCCGACCGCGAGATCGCCCTGACGCCCCGCGCCTGACGCCGGCCACGCGCGCAGCCCGCCCCGCGCCGCCGTCACTCCCCCGTCGCGCCGTCGATCTGCTCGCGGGCCGCGTCCAGGTGGCCGGCGTGCCGGGCGTACTCCTGGAGCACGTGGAACGCGATCCACAGCAGCGTGGGCGGCGTCTCGCCCGGGCCGAACCGGCCGCCGGTCGCGCCGCGCTCCGCCAGGTCGCGGGTGGCCAGGATGTCGCGGGTGCGAGCGCCGCCGTCGTGCAGCCGCCGCAGCCAGTCGTCGAGGTCCGCGTCGTCCGCCGGGACCGCCCAGGCCCCCTCCGGGTCCCCGGCGACGTGGTCGCCCCACGGGTCGGGCACATTCTCCGCCAGAAATCCCCACACGAACCACCGCCGCTCCATGTGCACGAGGTGCACGAGCAGTTCGAGCGGCGACCACCCGGACTCGAGCGGGCGGGCGCCGAGACCCTCGGGGCCCAGGCCTCGGACCTTGCGCTCGACGGCACCCCGGTAGTAGTCCAGGTAGGCCACGAACTGCTCGGCCGGATCGGCGGAGTCGACACGCGGTTCGACGTCGGAGAGCGGCATGCCGCCACCCTAGGTGATTGTTCGGGCGCGCGGCATTTCGCAGGCATGACCTGCGATGACACACCCTTTCCGAGGGGTCCGGAACGCGGGTGAAAACCTTCGCGTGACCAATTCGTGACATCGGGCGCGATCCTCTGTACTGTCATCCCCAGCCGCGGACCCAGACCGTGGCTCCGGATCCGGCCGCCGAGCCCCGCCACCGGATCTGGCCAGCGAAAACATGGCGGGGACGGGGGAACCAGGTAGGACGGGCCACAAGGCCCTTGGGGTGAAGCCTCCTTCGGGAGGCCGGGTGATCTCCCATCCGAACCCGACAGCTCACCTCGCAGGCGTCGGAGGAGAACGTGGCCATCATCACGCCCGAAACCAGCCGCCCGTCCCGTCGCGGTCGTCACCGCGCCGAGCGTCCCGCAGTCACTCCGCTGTCCGGCGTGAGTGAGGCCGCCGCCAGGACAGGCGCGATCGCCGCCGTCACGGGCGGCATGCTTGCCTCGGTGTTCTCGTCGAGCGCCAACGCCGCCCCGGCCGAGAACGCCAAGCAGACCGTCGACTACGGCAAGGCGGACGCCCGCGTCGCCGGCACCCTGGCCGACGAACTCGTCGACCAGGTCCGGGTCTCCAAGCAGGCCGAGACCGTCGTCGAGGCCCACACCGTCAAGGTCACGCCGTACGCGGAGACCGCCGAGGGCAAGGCCGAGGCGAGGCGCATCGCCGAGGAGAGGCGCCAGGCCGAGCTCGAGCGGCAGCGCCAGGCGGAGCTCGAGGCCCAGCGTCAGGCGGAGGCCGAGGCGCGGGCCGCCGCGGAGGCCGAGGCGGCCGCCCAGGCGGAGGCCGAGGCTGCTGCGGCAGCCGAGGCCACCGTGTCCACCTCGACCGGCTCCTCCACGGGCCAGCAGGCCGTGAACCTCGCGATGGAGCTCGTCGGGACGCCCTACGTGCTCGGCGGGTCCACCCCGTCGGAGGGCCTGGACTGCTCCGGCCTGGTCAGCTACGTGTACGGGCAGCTCGGCATCAGCCTCCCCCGCACGTCGAGCGACCTGCGCTACGCCGGCACCGTCGTCTCGGACCCGCAGCCGGGCGACATCGTGTGGACCTCCGGGCACGTCGCGATCTACGCGGGCAACGGCATGATCGTCGAGGCGGTGCAGCCGGGCACGCCGCTGCGCTACACCTCGATGTGGCAGTCCAACCCGACGTTCGTCCGGGTCGCCTGACATCCAGGCGTGAGGTTCTCCTCCGTCGCACGAGCTTCCCGCGGGAACGCCAGGAGGGCAGCGCGGGAAGCTCGTGCCGGCGTGGGAAGGCTTGAGGCGAGGACTCCGGCGCGGAGCGACGCCGCCGAGCCGGGCGGCCCCGGCCGATCGCGCCGAGGCGTTACAGTCCCCGGGTGAAGATTCTCCTGCCCGACGTCGCGTTCGATCTCGGTTTCCGGCGGTTCCTGGACGACGACGGACGACACGCCCTCGCCGACGACGCCGTCGTGCCGTATGCCATGGACGAACCCGTCCCCGATGAGCACACCGACGCCGACGCGCTCGTCACCTGGGCGAACCCGCCCGCCCTCGTCGCCGACGCGGCACGCCGCCTCACCCGCCTGCGCTGGGTCCAGACGCTGTCGGCCGGTCCCGACGTGGCGCTGGCCGCGGGCTTCGCGGACGACGTCGTCATCTCCTCGGGGAGGTCGCTGCACGACGACACCGTGGCCGAGCACACCCTCATGCTGATCCTCGCGTCGGTGCGGCGGCTGCCGGAGGCCCTGGCGGCGCAGCGCGAGCACCGCTGGGCCGGTGAGATGGCGGCCGCCCAGGCGGCTCCCGACACCGACGCGCACTGGACCCTGTCCGGCGCGCGCGTCGTGCTGTGGGGCTTCGGGTCCATCGCGGAGCGCCTCGCGCCGCTGCTCGCCGGTCTCGGCGCGCAGGTGACCGGTGTCGCGGGGTCGGCGGGGACGCGTGCCGGGTTCGACGTCGTCGGCCCGGACGGTCTCGGCGACCTGCTGCCCACGACCGACGTCCTGGTCTCCCTGCTGCCGGCCGTGCCGAGCACGCGGCACGCGCTCGACGCCGGGGTCCTCGCGAAGCTGCCCGCGCACGCCCGGTTCGTCAACGCCGGACGCGGGGCGACCGTCGACGAGGCCGCCCTGGTCGACGCCCTCCGGGCCGGCCGCCTCGCGGGGGCAGCGCTCGACGTCATGGAGACCGAACCGCTGCCGCCCGACTCGCCGCTGTGGGACTGCCCGAACCTCGTCCTCACGCCGCACGTGGCCGGGGGCCGGCCGCGCGGCGCCGCACGCTTCCTCGCGAGCCAGGTCACGGCATGGGTGCGCGACGGCGCCCTGGGGCTCAGGAACGTGGTGCGCGCTGGCAGCGGGGGCAGTAGTACGACGACCGGTTCATGAACTGCTCACGCCGCACCTCCGTGCCGCAGCGGCGGCAGGGCTCGCCCTCGCGCCCGTACACGTTGAGCGATCGCTCGAAGTAGCCCGACTCGCCGTTCACGTTCACGTACAGCGCGTCGAACGAGGTGCCGCCGTGGCCCAGCGCCTCGCGCATCACCTCCGTGGCCGCGTCCAGCACCCGCAGCGCGTCCGCCTGCCGCATCCGCTCGGTGGGGCGGCGGCCGTGGACGCCGGCGCGCCACAGGGCCTCGTCGGCGTAGATGTTCCCCACCCCGGAGACGAGGGTCTGGTCGAGCAGTGCGCGCTTGATCTGCGTCCGACGACGGCGCACGCGCCGCGCCACCTCCGCGCGGTCCACGTACGGGTCGAGCAGGTCGCGCGCGATGTGCGCCACGGGCTCCGGCAGGAGCGGCAGGTCGCTGCCGAGCCCGGCGGGCAGGGATGGGTGGTCCGGAAGCGCCGAGCCGGCCGGGGACGCCGGGCCGCCCGGAAGGGCCTCGTCGTCCGGGACCAGGTCCTGGACGCTCAGGTGGCCGAACGTGCGCTGGTCGACGAAGTCGAGGTAGTGGGCGGGCGTGCCGTCGATCAGGGGCGCGCCCTCCAGGTGGAGACGCACGCGGAGGTGCGGGTGGCGCCAGTCGTCCGCGCTCTCCCCGCCGCGGACCAGGAGCTGGCCGGACATGCCGAGGTGGGCCAGGAGGGCCTCACCGGGAAGCCCGGCGGGCGGGCCGGCCGGGGCGGCGGGCGCGCCCGGGCCGTCGTCGTCGGACAACGGGAGCCAGAGGAACTTGCCGCGGCGGACGGCCGCGGCGAGGCGGCGACCGGTCAGGCGGCCGGCGAAGTCGAGGGAGCCGCCCTCGTGGCGCCGCACGCTGTAGCCCCGCAGCACCTCCACGCGCCGCACGACGGACCCGACGACGAAACGGTCGAGACCGTCGCGGACGGTCTCGACCTCGGGCAGCTCAGGCACCGGGCGCCTGCCGCGCCGGCGTGGCAGGCCCGTCCTCGGCGGGGGTCGCCGGGACGTTCTCCGTCTGCCGCTCGGCGGCCGCGGGGCTCCCGGCGGCGGTCTCCGTGCCGTTCCCCGTGCCGTTCTCGGTCGCCTCCGGCAGCGGGAACCTGGCGACCAGCGCCTTGTACGCCTCCTCGGCCGCCTCCTGCTCCGCGTGCTTCTTCGCCGAGCCGGAGCCCTGTCCGTAGGCGACGCCGTCGATCACCACCTCGGAATGGAAGATCCGGGCGTGCTCGGGGCCCTCGAAGGTCGCCAGGTAGTCCGGGGCGCCGAGGCCCCGCTCGGCGGCCGCCTCCTGCAGCGACGTCTTCCAGTCCAGGCCCGCGCCCAGGCCGGCGGCGACGTCGAGCTGGTCGTCGACCAGGCGGTGCACGAGGTCGCGGGACGCCTCGAGCCCGTGCGACACGTACGTGGCGCCGATCAGCGCCTCGACCGTGTCGGACAGGATCGAGTCCTTGTCGTAGCCGCGGGTGCGGATCTCACCCTTGCCGAGGAGCACGTAGCGGCCCAGCCCGAGCGTCCGCGCGATCTTCGCCAGCGACCGCTGCGACACGGTCGCGGCGCGCATCCGCGCGAGGTCGCCCTCGCTGGTGTCGGGGTGACGCCGGTACAGCGCCTCGGTCACCACGAGCCCGAGGACCGTGTCGCCCAGGAACTCCAGGCGCTCGTTCGTCGGGATCCCGCCCGCCTCGTGGGCGAACGAGCGATGCGTCAGGGCGAGCACGAGAAGCTCGGGGTCGAGAACGACCCCGAGCTTCTCCAGCAGCTCGCCCGGCTCCGAGGGAGTCGGAGCGCCGCGGCGGGCCATCAGCCCGCGTTGACGGTCTTCAGGGCGTCGCGGTAGGTACGGCCCTTGTACGCGCCGCACGTCGGGCACGCGGTGTGCTGCAGCTTGTCGGCCTGGCACGACGGGCAGGTGGTGAGGGTCGCCGCGGTGGTCTTCCACTGCGAACGACGCGCACGGGTGTTGCTGCGCGACATCTTGCGCTTCGGAACAGCCACGGTCAGCTCTCTTTCGTCTCGTCGGACACGCTCGGGGATTCGAGCATGCTCTGCAGCGCCGACCAGCGAGGGTCGACCTGATCATGATGGTGGCCGGGGTCGTCGGCCAGGCGTGCACCGCACTCGGAGCACAGGCCCGGGCAGTCCGGACGACACAGCGGTTGAAATGGTAGTGCAGTGACCACCGAATCTCGCAATGCGGGTTCGATGTCGGCGAGGTCGCCCTCCAGGACGGACGCCTCGTCCTCCGCCTCGTCGTCGCCGACCGCGGCCTCCGCCTCGGCCCGCTCCGGGTAGGCGAAGAGCTCCTGGACCGGCGCGTCGACGTCGACCGTGACCTCGTCGAGGCAGCGGACGCACTCGCCGACCGCCTCGCCGTGGACGGACCCGGAGATCAGCACGCCCTCCATGACGGCCTCGAGCCGCAGGTCGAGGTCCAGGTCGGCGCCCTCCGGAACGGCGATCACGGGGGTACCCACGGCAGACGGCGCCTGCACCGTGGCGCTGTGCGTGCGCATGGTGCCGGGACGCCGGGACAGCTCGTGCGTGTCGAGCACGAGCGGCGAGCGCGGGTCGAGTGTGATGGCAGGCTCCGGGAAGGTGCGATCGATTGCGGGATGGTGGTCCACGCAGGACCAGCCTGCAATCTTACGGCATCGGCCCGCATCGTGTCGGCCCGGAGCGGGTGTGATCCGCCACGCCCCGCGCCCGCCGGCGGGGTGCGGGGCTCCGGCCCGGGCGCGGACCCGGGCGGCGGTCGGTCGCACGACGACCGACCGCGGACAGCCGCACGCCGGTCAGCCGACGGCGGCGCGGACCGCCGCTCCGACGCCCTCCGGGACCAGGTCGTCGATCTCGCCGCCGTGCCGCGCGATGTCCTTCACCAGGGACGAGGCGATATGCGCGTACGCCTGATCGGCGACGACGAACACCGTCTCGACGCCCGACAGGTGGCGGTTCATCAGCGCCATCGGCAGCTCCGCGTCGAAGTCCGCGCCGCCCCGCAACCCCTTGACCACGGCGGTCGCGCCCACCTCCCGGCAGAAGTCGACGAGCAGCCCCTCGGCGATGCCGACCTCGATGTCCGCCGTGGCCGGGTCGGCCGCGAGCGCGGCGCGGGCCAGCGACGCGCGCGTGTCCGGGTCCAGGAGGCCGGACTTGCCGGGATTCTTGGCCACGGCGACGATCACGCGGTCGAACATGCTGCGCGCCCGCCGGACGACGTCGAGATGGCCGAGGGTGATCGGGTCGAAGGAACCCGGGCAGACGGCGATGGTCATGGCCCACACCCTACGGCGCCGGGCAGGGCTCCGCGGAGCCGCCACCCTGGTCACGGCTCGGGCCGTTGCCCGTCAGCCGTTGCCGGCTCCGCGTAGTACACCGCCGTCTCCCCGTAGGCCTTGTGTCCGAACGGGGTCAGGCCGTCCGGCCAGGCAGGCTCGGGGCTCCTGGCCGACCGTTCGACGACGACGACGGCACCGGGGGCCAGCACGCCCGGCGCGGCCAGGTCGCGCAGCACCTGCGCGAGACCGTCGTCGGACAGGTCGTAGGGCGGGTCGAGGAAGACCAGGTCGAGCGTGGCGCCGGACGGCGGCGTGGCCGCGAGCGCCGCCGTGTACCGCTCGACGGGTCCGGCGACGACCCGGACGCACGACGCGAGGCCGAGCGTCGCGACGTTCGCGCGCGCCGCGGCGACGGCTCCCCGGGCGGAGTCGACGAGGGTCACGTGCCGGGCGCCGCGGCTCGCGGCCTCCAGGCCGAGGGCGCCGGAACCGGCATAGAGGTCGAGCACGCGGGTGTCGTCGAGCACGTCGAGGTGATCGAGGCGGGAGAAGATCGCCTCGCGCACGCGATCGCTGGTGGGCCGGGTTCCCTTCGGGGGGACGACGAGCGTCCGCCCACCCATCGTCCCGGCAACGATCCTCACAGGGCAGAGTTTAGGGGTTGCCCGGGAGACCGGTCGGCCGCTCGTCGGGTGCCGGTCGCCTGACGGATGGTCGGTCGGAGGTCGGACGATCGGTTCCTCGGGCGGCCGATCATCCGGCCTCCGACCGACCGTGCGACATCCGACCGACTGCGCGGCGGCGGACCGTCAGGACCAGGGGAGGTCCACGGAGGCGACGACGGGGAGGTGGTCGCTTCCGGTGCGCGGCAGCGTCCGCACCTCGGTGACCGCGGCGCCGCGGGCGAGCACGTGGTCGATGGGCACCATCGGGAACGCGGCGGGGAACGTGAACCCGAGGCCGTGCCGCGGCTCGGACACGAGCGCGGTCACCGGCTCCAGCGCGGGGTCGTCGAGGGTCGCGTTCAGGTCGCCGGCCACGACGACGGCGTCGGACTCGTCGGCGGACAGGACCTCGGCGAGCAGCCCGACGCTCTGGTTCCGGGCCGCGACGTCGAGGCCGGTGGGGCCGAGCCTCATGGACGGCAGGTGCACCGCGTACACCGCGACGCCCGGGGTGTCGTCGTCCGGGACCACGGTGACCCGCATGCCCCGGTTCCAGCCGGGCCCGGCGCCGTCGGGTCGCAGGTCCACCTCCTGCGCGTCGCGCAGGGGGTGGACGGACCACACGCCGACCGTGCCGTGCACCTCCCGGTGCGGCAGCGCGTCGCCGAACGCTCGCGTGTACTGCTCGACGAGCGGGGAGGTGACCTCCTCCAGGACGACGACGTGGGGCCGGGCGGCGAGCAGCACCCCGACCGTCCCGGCGATGTCCCGGTTGTCGTCGCTGACGTTGTGCTGGACGACGATCAGGTCGTCGCGCGGGACGGGTTCCGCCGTGAGGCGTGGCCAGAGGACCCAGCCCCAGGCCGCGGCCGGCAGGAGGAACGCGAGGGTCGCGGTCGCGGAGCGGCGCGCCAGGCCGAGGAGGAGCAGCAGCGCGGCGAGCGCGCCCAGCCACGGCAGGATCGAGGCGACGAGGCTGGCCAGGCCGAGGGCGCCGGGGAGCTGGTCGCGGAACAGCAGCGCCGCCGCCAGCACGAGCTGGGCCGCGGCCAGCAGCAGACCACGCGACCACACGGTGCCGCGCCGGCGCCGCTTCACGCCGGGCTCGCCCTGGAACACGTCGTCGAACGGCGGGGGCGGGGTGGTGCCCGGGTCGGGGTACGGCACCGTGTCGCCCGACGGCGGGGGCGCGGCCCGTTCGACGTACGGCACGGTGTCGTACGTGCCTCCGGACGGTGGTGCGCTCGGCGGAGCACGGCGCGGGTCTCCGTGCGGCTCCGGCTGCCCCGGACGCCCGTACTGGTGGTCGCTCACGGGCGCGGACTCTACCCGCCAGGAGGTCGCGCGAGTAGGTGGCGTCGTCTAGGCCCGTTCGAGGAACTCCTCCTGCTCCGCGTCGAGCTGCTCGGCGATCGCGGCCGCGAGCTCGGGGGCGTAGTGCAGGTCCGGATCGGCCGCGACGACGCCGACCGCCTCGGCGCGGGCCTGCTCGATGAGCTTCGCGTCCTTGACCACGCGCAGCAGCCGGAGCGAGCTCGATCGCCCGGACTGCGCGGCGCCGAGCACGTCTCCTTCGCTCCGCAGCTCCAGGTCGGTGTTCGCGAGCTCGAACCCGTCCGTGGTCCGCACCATGGCTTCGAGACGCATGCCCGCCGTACCGCCCGGCGGCGCGTCCGAGACGAGCAGGCACAGGCCGGGCGCGGTGCCGCGCCCGACGCGCCCGCGCAGCTGGTGCAGCTGGGACAGGCCGAACCGGTCGGCGTCGAGGATCACCATGACGGTCGCCTCGGGCACGTCGACGCCGACCTCGACCACGGTGGTGGACACCAGCACGGGCGTCTCGCCCGAAGCGAACCGCGCCATCGCCTCGTCCTTGTCGGCGGGCGCCATCTGCCCGTGCAGGACGCCGATCTCGACGCCCGCGAGCTGCTCCCGCCCGCGCAGCTCCTCGACGACCTCCAGCACGGCCCGCAGCGGGACGGCGGGTGGTTCGCCCGGGCCGGGGCCCGCGTCGTCCCCGAGCGTGGCGGGCTCGGCCGCGGGGACGGTCTCCATGCCGTCCTCGCCGCCACCGCCCCCGCCGTCGTCGTCGGGGTGGATCCGGGGGCACACCACGTAGGCGCGGCCGCCCCGGTCGACCTCCTCCCGTACGCGCGCCCACGTCCGGTCCATCCACCGCCCGTTGCCCGCCGGGACGACATGCGTGGTGACGCCCGCGCGCCCCGCGGGCACCTCGGTGAGCGAGGAGGTCGCCAGGTCCCCGAACACCGTCATCGCGACGGTGCGCGGGATGGGGGTGGCCGTCATGACGAGCAGGTGCGGGGCCGAGTTCGCCTTGTCGCGCAGGCGGTCCCGCTGCTCCACGCCGAACCGGTGCTGCTCGTCCACGACGACCAGGCCGAGGTCCGCGAACTGGACGTGCTCGGACAGCAGGGCGTGCGTCCCGACGACGATCCCGGCCTCGCCGCTCGCGGCGGCGAGCAGCGCCTCCTTTCTCGCCTTCGCGCCCAGCGACCCGGTCAGCAGGACGACCCGGGTCGCGTTCTCCGCGCCGCCGAGCATCCCGCCCTCGGCGAGCGGGCCGAGCAGGGCGCGGAGCGTGCGCACGTGCTGGGCGGCGAGCACCTCGGTGGGGGCCAGCAGGGCCGCCTGGCCACCGGCGTCGACCACCTGGAGCATGGCGCGCAGTGCCACCACCGTCTTGCCGGACCCGACCTCGCCCTGCAGCAGGCGCTGCATCGGCCGGTCGGTGGCCAGCTCGGCGCTGATCTCGTCCCCCACGTCCCGCTGCCCGGCGGTCAGGTCGAACGGCAGCCGCGCGTCGAGGTCGGCGAGCAGGCTGCCTCCACCGGTGTCGGGGACGACACGCGGGCGCGGCGTGGCGGGACGGCCGGTGGCCAGCGCGCGCCGCTTGGCGAGCGCGGCCTGCAGCACGAACGCCTCCTCGAACCGGAGCCGGTGCTGCCCCGCGCGGACATCGGACAGGGTGTCCGGGCGGTGCACCTTGCGCAGCGCGGCGAGCCGCTCCGGGAGGCCGGCCCGTGCCCGGACCTCCATCGGCACGGGATCCGGGATGTCGGGGGGCGTCAGGGTGTCCAGGACCGTGCGCACGGCCTTCGCGATCTTCCAGCTCGGCACGTTCGCGGCCGCAGGGTAGATCGGGATGGGGCGCGCGGCCTCGGCGAGCATGTCCTCGTCCGACTCCAGGTCGTCCTCGCCCATCATCATGAACGCCGGGTGGGTGAGCTGGCGCTCGCCCCGGTACAGCCCGACCGTGCCGGTGAACAGGCCGGTGCGGCCGGGCACGAGCCGCTGCTCGTGCGCGTAGAGCGAGCCGCGGTGCTTGCCGAAGAACGTCAGGGAGAGGTGGTGCCTGCCGTCGGTGATGACCGCCTCCAGCAGGGCGCCCCGGCGGTTCCGCATGGGCCGCACCGTGGCCTGGACCACGCGGGCCATGACGGTGACGTGCTCCCCCGCCCGCAGCATGCTGATATCGGTCAGGCGGCCCGGGTCGTCGTAGCGCCGCGGGTAGTGGCCGATCAGGTCTCCCACCGTCTCCAGGCCGAGCTTGGCCAGCGGGTTCTTGCCGCGCGCCTGGCCGAGCGCGCGCGGCAGCGGCTCGTCCAGCCGGGGCCGCGGGTTCACACGCCCTCCCGCAGCGCCTGCCTGCCGACGGGCCCGCCCGCGGCGATCGCGCCGGGGTCCGATCGCCCGCCCCCTGGCGCCGGGCCTGGCGCCGGGCCCTCGCCGGCGGCCGTCTCGACGCCGAGGCCGGCCGCCTCCGCACCCGAGCCTGCCGTCTCGAGACCCGCGTCCGCCGTCTCGACACCCAGGTGGACCGTCCGGCCCGGGCGTCCCGTCGGCAGCGCGACCAGCTCCGCGGCGGGCGCCACCCGGGCGAGGACCACCGCGAGCTCTCCGGCCACGTGGGCGGCGTCGTCGTCCAGGAGTGCCGTGACGACCTCGGGCGGCCCGGCCACCCCGTCGGACCCGGCCGGCTCCGTCAGTTCCGCGAGCGCCGTCGCTGCCTCGGAGCCCGCGAGCGGGCCGACCACGCGCAGGCCCTCCAGGGCGGTACGCACCACGTCCTGCGGACTCGTGGCGCCCGGTGCGGTGCCGAGAGCCGCGAGCGCGACGACGACGTGCACGTCGGTCGGCGCGTCCAGCGTGACGATCTCGCCGAGGTCGCTGCCCCTCGGCCCGGAGCCTGGGTCGCTGCCGCCTGATCCGGTCCCGGCGCGGTCGCCGCCCGGCCCGAACGTGCGCCGGCCGCCGTCCGGCCCCGGACCGGGATCGCCGTCGTCCGGTCCGGGCACCGGGCGGTCGCCGCCCGGCACCGCCCAGGACCGGTCGCCGAGCACCAGGGCCCGGCGGGCGCCGGTGGAGGCCGCCGCGCGCTGCACGTCGTCGGACGTGGTCGCGTCGACCGTGGCGCCGAAGCCACCCGTGAGGAGCACGACCGCGCCGGTGTGCGCGAGATCGGCGGCCAGCGCCGGCGCCGTGGTGAGGGCGACGACGCCCCATTCGTGCGGGTCGGCCGCCTCGAGGTGGCGCACGTGCACCTGGGCGAGCGTGCCGGTGCCGGTGATCCCGGCGGCGACGGCGAGCGCGTCCGGCAGCCGGTCGGTGTGCACGTGCGCCTGCCAGACCGCGGTGCCTCCCCCGGTGTCACCGCCGACCACCACGACGGAGTCGCCGACGTCCTCGAGCCGGGACCGCAGCCGGGGCGCGACGTGCTCCGCTCCCGCCGCGCCGCGCGTGAGGACGAACATGAGCTCGAGCGCGCCCAGGCCGGTACCGGAGTGGTCGTGCGAGGCGGCCGGTTCGGGCGAGACGAAGGCCGCGCCGCGCCGGGGCTGGACGATCAGGTCGAGGCTCACGGGCTCCATCGTGCCGGGGCTGTCCGACACCGCCGCCGCCACGAACGCTCCGAGCACGAGCACGAGACCGCAGGCGCCGGCGTCGAGGACGCCGGCCGCGGCGAGCACGGGGTGCTCCGTCATGCTGGTGCGGGCGGCCTCGCGGGCCGCG
>NZ_JADBGR010000038.1 GCF_014892515.1 Myceligenerans pegani | reverse complement strand
GCCCGGCCGGCGGCGTGTGGTGCGAATATTCACAGGAGCGTGCACTACAGTCGTGGAGGCTCCCTGAGCCGTGACCCGACCGAGCTGACAAAGTGAGATCCGTGACGACCTATCCCGTGGCGCAGCACGCAAAGTCTCCGAGGAGATCCCCGAAGGAGCAGTCCGGCGGGCTCGCGGTCCTCAAGGAGATCGCGATCATCGTGATCAGCGCCCTGGTGCTGTCGTTCCTGATCAAGACCTTCCTGGTGCAGTCGTTCTACATTCCGAGCGCGTCCATGGAGAACACGCTCGTCACCGGCGACCGGGTCATGGTCTCGCGTCTCACCCCCGGTCTCATCGACCTGGAACGCGGCGACATCGTCGTGTTCGTGGACCCGGGCGGCTGGCTGCAGCCGTACACGCCGCCCGACCGGGGCCCCGTCGGCAACGCGATCACGGCGGGTCTGACGGTCGTCGGCCTGCTGCCGTCCGACACCGGCGAGCACCTGATCAAGCGCGCGATCGGCCTGCCCGGCGACCACGTGGTGTGCGACGACGAGTGTGCCAACGACGGCGGGCCCGTGCAGGTCAACGGCGTGCCGATCGACGAGTCGCTGTATCTGAAGCCGGGTAACTCGCCCAGCGGAGGCAAGGCGTTCGACGTCACCGTGCCCCAGGACATGCTCTTCGTCATGGGCGATCACCGGCAGAACTCGGCCGACTCCCGCTTCAACACCAGCAAGCCGGGCGGCGGGTTCGTCCCGGTGGACAACGTCGTGGGAACCGCGTTCTCGACGGTCTGGCCGCTCGACAGGATGGAGTGGCACTCCAATCCGGCCAGTGTGTTCGTCGACGTCCCGGACGAAGCGGCATCGGCTCCAGAGCCGTCCGCCTGACCCGAGGGCCGGAGCGTTGGCCGAGAAGAGCACGCCACGGGTGACGACGCCGGGCGCGGCGCGGATCACCCCCACGCTGCGCACCGAGCGGGCGCTGCTCGCTTCCGGGCCGTTGCTCGTCGCAGGGATGGACGAGGTGGGGCGGGGCGCCCTGGCCGGCCCGGTGAGCGTGGGCGTCGTCGTGGTCGACGCGCGTACCCGCACGGCGCCGAAGGGCCTCGCCGACTCGAAGCTGCTCACGGCCGCGGCGCGCGAAGGACTCGTGCCGAAGGTGCGCCGCTGGGCACTCGCCGCCGCGGTGGGGCACGCGTCCGCCGCCGAGATCGACGCGCACGGCATCATCGCCGCGCTGCGGCTCGCCGGGCGGCGTGCGCTGACCGAGGTGGAGTCCACGGTGGGCAGGGTCGACGTCGTCCTGCTCGACGGCAAGCACGACTGGCTGAGCGACCCCGGGCCGGACCTGTTCGCGTCCGGTGGAATCGACGTCGTGACCGGCTCCGCCGATGTCGCGCCCGACGGAGCGGGGGACATCGGCGTCACCGCCGCGGACGTGGTCAGCGGGCCGGATGTCGTCACCATGATCAAGGCCGACATGCGCTGCTCCTCCGTCGCCGGGGCGAGCGTGCTCGCGAAGGTCGAGCGGGACGCCATCCTCACGCGACTCGCCGGTGACCATCCCCACTACGACTGGGCGAACAACAAGGGCTACAGCGCCCCGGCCCACCTGGAGGCGCTGGCCAACCGCGGGCCCAGCGTGTTGCACCGGCGGTCGTGGAACCTGCCGGGTGCGATGATGGCCGGGTGAGTGCCGAAGACCTCGAGAACTACGAGACGGACATGGAGCTCGCGCTCTATCGCGAGTACCGGGACGTGGTGAGCCTGTTCTCGTACGTGGTGGAGACCGAGCGGCGGTTCTATCTCGCCAACCAGGTGGACCTGCAGGTGCGTTCGGCCGCGGGCGAGGTGTACTTCGAACTGCGGATGGCCGATGCCTGGGTGTGGGACGTGTACCGCTCCGCGCGGTTCGTGAAGTCCGTGCGGGTGGTGACCTTCAAGGACGTGAACGTCGAGGAGCTGGCGAAGGCCGAGCTGACGCTCTGACGTGGTCGCCGGCCGCACGGACCGCTCGTGGGTCATTTCGTCGCCGGTGCAGACGCGTGTGACGGGAATCTGCGGGGGAGACGCCGACCGGTGGTTGTGGAAGGCGCTGCTTCCGCACCGGCGCTGATGCGAGGCCCTTCATGGGAGGGTGACGTGGCGCAGGCTGGTCGCGGAGGTGGGGCGGATGCGAACCAAGGACGAGGTCGGCCGGAGCGGGGAACGGATCGCGCTGGCACATGTCGCGGCACGCGGGTGGACCGTGCTCGCGACGAACTGGCGGTGCGGGCGCCTCGGTGAGCTCGACATCGTCGCGCTCGACGGCGACGTGCTCGTGGTGGTAGAGGTCAAGACCCGGTCGGGCGCCGGGTTCGGGCATCCCAGCGAGGGAGTGACGCCGCGCAAGCTGGCACGGCTGCGCCTGCTGGCCGCGCGGTGGACCGAGGTGCACCGGCACGCGGTGGACCAGGCGCGCGCTCGCGAGGGCGCCGACCTGCCACGCAGCTGGTCGGCGGTGCGGATCGACGTGATCGCGGTGACGCTGCCCGCCGGAGCCGGGCCGGTGGTCGAGCACCTGGAGGCGGTGCTCTGATGGGCGTGGCGACCACGATGGCGGTCTCTCTCGTCGGGCTGGAGGGCCACATGGTGCAGGTGCAGGCGCACCTGAGTGCCACCGTGCCGGGGTTCACCGTGGTGGGGCTGCCGGACACGGCGCTCAACGAGTCGCGGGACCGTGTCCGCGCGGCCGTGACGTCGACCGGGCTGACCTGGCCGGTCCGGAAGATCACGGTGAACCTGTCGCCGGCGGGGCTGCGCAAGCGGGGCAGCGGCTACGACCTGGCGATCGCCGTGGCGGTGCTTGCCGGCGCCGGCGAGATCCCCGCCGGCGGGCTGGATGGCGTGGTGCACCTGGGCGAGCTCGGGCTGGACGGCCGGATCCAGCCCGTGCGCGGGGTGCTCCCGGCGGTCGCGGCGGCGGTCGACGCGGGGTACGAGCGCATCGTCGTGGCGGTCTGCGACGCGGACGAGGCGCGTCTCGTCCCGGGCGCGCGGGTGATCGGCGCGGCCAGTCTCGGCGAGGTCGTCGCCCTGCACGGCGGGGACGCGGCACTCGTCCGCAGTGTCGAACCCGTACGACGGCCCCGGACCGCCGGGTACACCTTCGCGCCGGGCGACATGGCGGACGTCGTCGGCCAGGCCGACGCACGCCGCGCGCTGGAGGTCGCCGCCGCGGGAGGTCACCACCTGTTCTTCGTCGGTCCGCCGGGTTCGGGCAAGACGATGCTCGCCTCGCGGCTCCCCGGCATCCTGCCGGACCTGACCGAGAGGGAGGCCGTCGAGGTCACGGCCGTGCATTCCGTCGCCGGAACGTTCGATCCGGCGGACGGGCTGATCCGGCGCCCACCGTTCGAGGACCCGCACCACACGGCGACCCCGGCGGCCGTGGTGGGCGGCGGGTCCGGGGTGCCGCGGCCGGGCGCGGCGACGCGGGCCCACCGCGGCATCCTGTTCCTCGACGAGGTGGCCGAGTTCCGGCCGAGCGTGCTCGACACGCTGCGGCAACCGCTCGAACAGGGCGAGCTGACCATCCACCGGACCGCCGGGGTGGCCCGCTACCCGGCACGGTTCCAGATGGTGCTCGCCGCCAACCCGTGCCCGTGCGGGATGTCGATCGGCAAGGGCCTGGAGTGCACCTGCACGCCCACGGTCCGGCGCAAGTACCTCGGGCGCCTGTCCGGCCCGCTGCTCGACCGGGTGGACCTGCAGGTCGAGGTCCTCCCAGTGGCGAACGTGGACCGGCAGCAGGGTTCGGGGGAGCCGACGGCGTCCGTGGCGGAGCGGGTCGTCTCGGCGCGGCAGGCCGCGCGGGAACGCCTGCGCGGCACCGGCTGGACGACGAACGCGGAGGTCCCCGGATCGTGGCTGCGCGAGACCCTCCGGCCGCGCGAGGACATCGGCGACCTGCTCGACCATGCCCTCTCGACCGGAATGCTCAGCCTGCGGGGCGCCGACCGGGTCCTGCGGGTCGCCTGGACCATCGCGGACCTCGCCGGACGGGACGCGCCGACGGTGGACGACGTCGGGGACGCGCTCGGCCTGCGGAGAGGAGGCCGCCATGGTTGAGCACGCGCCCGGATCGCCGGCGCGATTCCGGTTCGACACGGCAGACCCGGTGCTGGCCGGCGCCGCGTGGTCGCGCCTCGCCGAGCCGGGTGACGTGGTCGCCGGCGCACTCGTCGCGGCGTTGGGCGCGGGCGAGGCCCTCGCATGGGTCGCCGGTGCGGCGGCCCGGCCCGGGGAGGCGTCCGCGGAACTCGCCCGGCTGGAACCCGGGGCGCGCGTGGCTCGCACGCTGGCGGGAGAGATGGTGACGGGAGAGACGGTGACGGTCCACGACCGTCATGCCGGTGGCTCGCCGGGCGCAGGCCGGAGTGCCGCACCCGGAACAGGGACGCACTCGCCGGCGCGCGCGCTCATGGCAGGCGTCCGGCGCTGGGCCTCGCGGCTCGAGGGCCTGGCGCCGCGCCAGGACCTCGAGGCCCTCGAGCGCCTGGACGGCACCCTTCTCCTGCCGGGTGACGCCGGGTGGCCGGGCGGCCTCGACGCCCTCGGACCCGCCGCCCCGCACGCGCTCTGGGTCCGGGGACGCGGCGACCTGGCCGGCCTGTCGCGGCGGGCCGTCGCGCTGGTCGGCTCGCGCGCCTCCACGAGCTACGGCGAGCGCGTCGCGCGGGACCTGGCGTCCGGGCTCGCCGCCCGCGGGTTCACGGTGGTCTCGGGCGGCGCGCACGGCATCGACGCCGAGGCGCACCGCGCGGCGCTCGCTGTCGACGGGAGCACCCTGGTGCTGCTCGCCTCCGGCGTGGACCGGCTGTATCCGTCGGGCAACCGGCGGCTGATGGAGACGGCGATGAGCGGTGGCGCCGTCGTGGCGGAGGTCCCGCCCGGCTCCACTCCCTTCCGGCAGCGCTTCCTGGCCCGCAACCGCATCATCGCGGCACTCGGCTCGGCGACGGTGGTCGTCGAGGCCGCGATGCGCTCCGGCGCCCTGTCGACGGCGAACCACGCGACCCGGCTCCTGCGGCCGGTGGGGGCCGTGCCGGGCCCGGTCACGTCGATGGCGTCCGCCGGCTGCCACGAACTCCTGCGCTCCGGCGCCGCGGTGTGCGTGACGGACGCGGCCGAGGCTGCCGAGCTCGCCGGAGGCGCGACGGACGCCGCGCCCGCGCGGCACGGGGAGCACCGCCCGGGCGACGGACTCGATCCGTCCGCGAAGGCGGTGCTCGACGCCCTTCCGGTGCGTCGTGGCGCACCCGTGGAGAGCGTCGCCCGCGTCGCGGGCCTCGCGGTGGACGAGACGCGCGCGAAGCTGGGCAGGCTCCTGCTCGCGGGTCTCGCCGAGAAGGAGGGCGGGGCCTGGCGCCGCGGCTCCCGGTGACATGACGCGAGGGCACGGACCCGACGGCACGGACCCGAGGGCACAGTGACGTGACGCCAGGGCACGGTGACACGGCCCGTCGGCGGCAGACACGGCCCGACGGCGGCCTGGGCCGGTGACGGCTCCCGGAGGTCGTGATGCGTGCTTCGGGGGACACACCGCCGGAGGTGCGCGGGGAACGGGGGCCGCGGCAGCAGACTGGAATACGTGGACCTTACGGACCTGTCCGGCTTTCCGCGGCTCCCCGACGAACTCGATCAGGCGGTGAGCCGGTTCGCCACGCATCTCGACACCCAGCGCGGCCACTCCGCGCACACCCGGCGCGCCTACCTGGCCGACGTGACGGACCTGTTGCGATACGCCACGCGACACGGGCGTGGGTCGCTCGCCGCGCTCGATCTCGCGACCCTGCGCGGCTGGCTCGCCGCGCAGTCCGACCGGGGCCTCGCCCGCTCCACCCTCGCGCGGCGGGGGGCGTCCGCCCGCGCGTTCCTGCGCTGGGCCGCGAGCAGCGGCCTCGTGGACGAGGACGTGTCGGCGCGGCTCGCGAGCCCGCGGGTCCCGCGGACGCTCCCGACCGTGCTCGACGTCGACGACGCCGCCCGCCTGCTCGACGCCGCGCGCGAGTGGGCCCACGACACCGAGGGCCCGGCCCGGCCCGCCGCACTGCGAGCCTGGGTTGCCGCCGAACTGCTCTACGGAGCGGGGATCCGGGTGGGGGAACTCGTCTCGGTCGACGTCGGCCAGGTGGACCAGGCCGAGCGCCTCGTCCGGGTGCTCGGCAAGGGCGGCAAGGAGCGCGTCGTGCCCTTCGGCATCCCGGCCGCTCGCGCCGTGCACGAGTGGCTCACCGAGGGACGGCCCGAGCTCGCGACCGCCACCACGGGCGACGCCTTCCTCGTGGGGGAGCGGGGCGGACGCTGGGGTCAGCGGCAGGTGCGCGAGTCGGTCCACCGGCTCGCGGCGCTCGCCGGCGTGCAGGACGTCGCACCCCACGCCCTGCGCCACTCCGCGGCGACCCACCTCCTGCAGGGCGGGTCGGACCTCCGGTCCGTCCAAGAGGTCCTCGGGCACGCGAGCCTCGCCACGACGCAGCGCTACACCCACGTGGACGCGGACAGGCTTCGCGCCGTCTACGCCCAGGCGTTCCCCCGGGCGTGACGCCCGCTCCCGGACCCGGCGGCCTGGCCGGGGTGGGCTCACGCCTGACGTCGGTGAAATCCGCTTCACCCAGCTCCTGTGGCCAGGCCGGATGCGGGTTCACTCCCTCCTGCCGTCGGTGAAGCCCGCCGCACCCAGTTCCGCGGCCGGTCAGCGGTGGGCTCGCCACCTGCCAGGATTTCCCGGCGGTGTTCCCGGTGCCGCCCGTTCCGGACTACGTTCAGGAGTCCGGGAGCAGCACGACGGCCGGACGCTCCGGTCGCAGCAGCGCGAGCGGGTCGACGTAGCGCCCGCCGCTGCGGACACCCCAGTGGACGCAGGACTCGGGGGCGCAGTGCCCCGATGACGTCGCCTCGACCGTGCCGAGCGGATCTCCGGCGGCCACCGAGGTGCCGACCGCGACCGTCGCGGCCACCGGTTCGAGGCTGGAGCGCAGCCCGCCGGCATGCGCCACGACCACCACGCCCCGGCCCGCGACCGTGCCCGCGAACGTCACTGTCCCCGGACCGGGAGATCCGACCCCCGCACCGACGGTCGCGGCGAGGTCCACGCCCCGATGGCCGGCACTCCACGCGCTGGCCGGGGGATCGAACGGGCGCGCGACCCGCGCCGATGAATGCGCGCCACCCACGGGCGGCACGAACCCGCCACCGACGGCTGACACCGGCCCGGCCGAGGCCGGCACGGCGGGCTCGGCCCGGGCTTCGCCGGTCCCGTACGCGGGATTCGCGGGCAGCACGACGAGCGCGAGGGTCAGGAAGGTCGCGGCGAGAAGGTTCATGACACGAGCCTGACGCCCGCACCGCCGTCGTGCGGCGGGCATGGGCCCGCCATGTGCACAATTGCAGTGATCCCCAGCCGTCGGTCGGCGTCGGATGCCGTCACCTCCTCAGGGCGGTACCGGCATCGGTCCAGCCAGGGCCCGCTCACCCGGGCCGACCGATGAGCCGAGTCGTCCGCGACGCGTCCTGTGACATCCGAGATCGCTGCCCCGTGGCACCATGACGCCGTGACCACCACTCCCGACGCAGGCCCGAGGATCCCCTCCCAACTCGTGCTGCTGCTCGTGCTGACCTTCACCACGGGGATCGTCGACGCCGTCGGCTACCTCGGTCTCGACCGCGTCTTCATCGCGAACATGACCGGCAACGTCGTCATCCTCGGCATGGCGCTGGCGGGCGGTGACGACCTCCCGGTCGCCGGTCCGCTCCTCGCGCTCGGCGCCTTCTTCGCCGGCGCGCTGCTCGGCGGACGCCTCACCAATGCCGCCCCGAGGGACTGGGCCCGGGCGTCGACGATCGCCTTCGCGGTCACCGGGACCGTCGCGACCGTGCTCGGCGTGGCGGCCATGATCGAGCCGCCGTCCGAGGGGACGCCCTGGGGCTTCACGGTGACGGGCGTGCTCGCCGTCGCGATGGGTCTGCAGGCGGCCGCGGCCCGGCGGATCGCGGTCAAGGACGTCACCACCGTGGTGGTCACCTCCACGCTCACCGGGCTGGCCGCCGACTCCCGCCTCGCGCAGGGCAGCGGCGAGAACTGGGCGCGCCGGCTCCTCGCGGTCGTGCTCATCCTCGCCGGGGCCGCGTTCGGCGCCCTGCTGCTGAACCTCGCGGGGAGCGCCGGCGTCGGACTGGGCATGCTGGTCGCGGGCGTCGGGAGCCTCGCGGTGACCGTCGTCGGACATCTCCGGCACCGCTGACGCCGGGAGGAGCGGGGGCGCCGGCGCGTCCGGACCGGCTGACGACGCCGCCACCGGAGCCCGGCCGCCTCGCGATCACGCCGGTCCCGCCACGGAACGCGGCGTCCCCGGACGACCGCGGGATCGTCGCCGGCGCCCACGAGGATCACAGACGCGACCGCGCCCGGCGCCGTCGTCGTCCGGTAGACTTCGAGCCGCGATCGCTGTGCTGAGCGACCATCGCTCATCGATCGACATCGCGCGTCACGTGTGCCCGTCACGGCATCGGTCCGCCCCAGGCTTCCGGCCGACGGCGGCGCCGGGCGGGGTGACGCCAGGGACGGCCGTCAGCCGACGGCCGTCGCGGAACCGGAAACTGCGGCGGGAGCGAGAGCTGCCGCCGCCTGATCGTGTGCACCGGCACGGGCGGAGCCCGGCAGTGCACCGGAAGGACGAGTCATGGCCGTCGTGTCCATGCGTCAGCTCCTCGAGAGCGGTGTCCACTTCGGGCACCAGACCCGCCGTTGGAACCCGAAGATGAAGCGGTTCATCTTCACCGAGCGCAACGGCATCTACATCGTCGACCTCCAGCAGTCGCTGTCGTACATCGACGGCGCCTACGAGTTCGTCAAGGAGACCGTCGCCCACGGTGGCACGATCCTGTTCGTCGGCACGAAGAAGCAGGCGCAGGAGGCGGTCGCCGAGCAGGCCGCGCGCGTCGGCATGCCGTACGTCAACCACCGCTGGCTGGGCGGCATGCTCACCAACTTCTCCACCGTGCACAAGCGCCTGCAGCGCCTCAAGGAGCTCGAGGAGATCGACTTCGACGACGTGGCCGGCTCGGGCCTCACGAAGAAGGAGCTCCTCGTGCTGCGCCGCGAGAAGGACAAGCTCACGCGCACGCTCGGCGGCATCCGCGACATGGCCAAGGTTCCCTCGGCCGTGTGGATCGTCGACACGAACAAGGAGCACCTCGCGGTGGACGAGGCCCGCAAGCTGGGCATCCCCGTCGTGGCCATCCTCGACACCAACTGCGACCCGGACATGGTCGACTACGCCATCCCCGGCAACGACGACGCCATCCGCTCCGTCAGCCTGCTGACGCGCGTGATCGCCGACGCGGCCGCCGAGGGCCTCATGAAGCGCCACTCCGGCAAGACCGGGGCCGAGGAGGAGGCGGCCGCCGAGGCCGAGCCGCTGGCCGAGTGGGAGCGTGAGCTCCTGGCGGGCGAGGGCAAGGACGCGCCCGAGGGCGAGTCCGCTCCGGCCGCTGAGACCTCTCCGGCCGCCGAGTCGGCCCCGGCCGCCGAGGCCACCCCCGCCGCCGAGGCCACCCCGGCTGCCGAGGTGCCGGCCACGGAGGCGCCGGCCGAGGAGGAGGCGTCCTCCGACGCCCCCGCCGCCGAGCCCACCGAGAAGTGACAGCCGACCCACCTGCACGGAGGACTAACGACAATGGCGAACTACACCGCCGCTGACATCAAGGCTCTGCGCGAGAAGACCGGCGCGGGCATGCTCGACGTCAAGAAGGCTCTCGACGAGGCCGACGGCAACGCCGAGAAGGCCGTCGAGATCATTCGCAAGAAGGGCCTGGCCCGCGCCGCCAAGCGCGAGGGCAACGCCACGTCGGAGGGCCTCGTCGCGGTGAAGGTCTCCGACACCGCCGACGGCCAGGTCGCCACGATGATCGAGCTGAACGCCGAGACGGACTTCGTCGTGAAGAACGAGAAGTTCATCGCCCTGGCCGACGCCGTTCTCGAGGCCGCCGACGCCGCGGGCGCCACGGACGAGGTCTCGGCCGCGGCCGCCCCCGCCGGGGAGGGCACGGTCGCCGACCTGATCGCCACCGAGGGTGCGACGCTGGGCGAGAAGGTCGTGCTGCGCCGGGTCGCGCGTGTCGAGGGCCCGAGCATCACCACGTACCTGCACCGGACGGCGAAGGACCTGCCGCCGAGCGTGGGCGTCGTCGTGGTGACCGACGAGGCGGGTGCCGCCGTCGCCAAGGACGTGGCCCAGCACGTGGCCGCCCTGGCGCCGAAGTACCTGACCCGCGAGGACGTCCCGGCGGACGTCGTCGAGAAGGAGCGCGAGATCGCTCGCGAGCGCTCGATCGCCGAGGGCAAGCCGGAGGCGGCGCTCCCGAAGATCGTCGAGGGCCGCCTGAACGGCTTCTTCAAGGAGGCCGTGCTGCTGGACCAGGCGCTGGCGAAGGACTCGAAGACGACGGTCGGCAAGTACGTCGCCGACGCGAACGGCACGCTGCAGGCGTTCGTCCGTTTCCGCGTCGGTTCCTGACGCACCACGGGTGGCCCGGTCCGCGTACACGCGGGCCGGGCCACCGGCGTATCGACGGCGGGCCACGCCGGACGCGGGCCGAGGATGCGCGACGGGACGGCGGGTACGGCACGATTCTCAGGGGACCACCACGAACACCGGCGACCACGAACGAAGGGCGAGGCACGTGAGCGATCAGGACGACCGGAGCGGCAAGGAGCGGCGGCTGCTGCCCACCGCGGCCGCGATGACACCGCACGCGGCGACCGGCAGGGCCGTCGACTCGGAGGGCAATCCCGCGCGGCGCGTGCTCCTGAAGCTCTCGGGCGAGGCGTTCGGCGGCGGCAGCATCGGTCTGGACGCCGGGGTGGTGCGACGCATCGCCGCCGAGGTCGGCGAGGCGGTGCGCAGCGGGATCCAGGTGGCGATCGTCGTCGGCGGAGGAAACTTCTTCCGCGGTGCCGAGCTGAGCCAGGCCGGCATGGACCGGGCGCGGGCCGACTACATGGGCATGCTCGGTACGGTGATGAACTGTCTCGCGCTGCAGGACTTCCTCGAGCAGGCGGGGGTCACCACCCGGGTCCAGACCGCGATCGCGATGGGACAGGTGGCGGAGCCGTACATCCCGCTGCGTGCCATCCGGCACCTGGAGAAGGGCCGCGTGGTCATCTTCGGTGCGGGGGCGGGGCTGCCGTACTTCTCGACGGACACGGTCTCGGTGCAGCGTGCGCTCGAGACGCACTGCGAGCAGGTGCTGATGGGCAAGAACGGGGTCGACGGCGTGTACGACGCGGACCCCCGCAAGGTGCCCGACGCGCGGAAGCTGGAGCATGTCACCTACACGGAGGCACTCGTGAAGGGGCTGGCGGTCATGGACGCCACCGCGCTGAGCATGTGCCGCGACAACGACGTCCAGATGCGGGTCTTCGGCATGGAGGGGGACGGTAACGTGACGCGTGCGCTCCAGGGGGAGCCCCTCGGCACGCTCGTCACCGCGCGATAGGGCGGCCCGCTCACGTCGCTCTCACGTCGCTTCTTCGGACTAGAGTGACCTAGCAGTGCACCGACGGACCAGCAGCAAGAGACAGGAGTACCGGTGATCGACGAGACACTTCTCGAAGCCGAGGAGAAGATGGAGAAGGCGATCGAGGTCGCCAAGGAGGACTTCGCGGGGATCCGTACCGGGCGCGCGAACGCCGGCATGTTCAACAAGATCACCGTCGACTACTACGGGGCGCCGACGCCGCTGCAGCAGCTCGCGTCGTTCAACATCCCGGACGCGCGCACGGTGCTGATCTCGCCGTTCGACAAGAGCTCGATGACGACCATCGAGAAGGCCCTGCGCGAGTCGGATCTCGGCGTGAACCCGTCGAACGACGGCAACGCGATCCGCGTGATCATGCCCACCCTCACCGAGGAGCGCCGCCGCGACTACGTGAAGCTCGCCAAGCAGAAGGCGGAGGAGGCGCGCGTCGTCGTGCGCAACGTGCGCCGCAAGGCCAAGGACACGCTCGACCGCATCGTGAAGGACGGCGAGGCGGGCGAGGACGAGGTGGCTCGCGCGGAGAAGGACCTCGAGGCCCTGACCAAGCGCCACGTCGAGGCGGTGGACGCGCTGCTCGCGGGCAAGGAGAGCGAGCTGCTCGAGGTCTGATGCCGCGCCGAGCCCAGCCCAGCACCGCCCTGCCCAGTACCGTCCAGCCCAGCACCGCCCAGCCCGTACCCGTTCCGAGCGAGGTCCCGATGCCACGGTCGCCCGAGCCGGCCGCCGGCCGGACGTCGCGCGCCGGCCGCAACCTCCCGGCCGCGATCGCCGTCGGCCTCCTCCTGCTCGCGGCGGTCGCCGCGTCGTTGTACTGGCGGCCGGAGCCGTTCCTCGCGTTCGAGGCCGTGCTCATGTGGGCGGGCCTGTGGGAACTGCGGCAGGCGTTCGCCCGTCGCCGGTTGCGGCTGCCGATGACGCCGCTCTTCGCGGGCTCCGTCGGGATGCTGGTGTCGGCCTACTACGGCGGCGCCGAGGCGCTGCTCGTCGCGTTCATGCTCACGGTGGGTGCGTGCGTGGTCTGGCGGGCGCTGGACGGCTCCGGGACGTCGGCGGTCCGTGACGCGGCCGCGGCCACCTTCGGCGCCGCCTATCTGCCCTTCCTCGCCGGCTTCGTCGCGCTCATGCTCGCGCAGCCCGACGGCGAGCTCCGCGTGGCCCTGTTCGTGCTGCTGGCGGTCGCGAACGACACGGGCGGCTACATCGCCGGGGTGCTTCTCGGGCGCCACCCGCTCGCTCCGACCGTGAGCCCGAAGAAGTCGTGGGAGGGCCTGATGGGCTCTCTCGTGCTCGCCTCGGGCGTGGGCGTGCTGGGCGCCGTCTACGGGCTCGGGGCGGACCCTCTGGTCGGGGTGGTCCTCGGCGTGCTGACGGCCGTCACGGCCACGATCGGTGATCTGGCCGAGTCACTCCTCAAGCGGGACCTAGAATTGAAGGACATGGGTTCGCTGCTCCCGGGGCACGGGGGCGTGCTCGACCGGCTGGATTCGCTCCTGCTGACCGCACCCTTCGTCTATCTCGTTCTCTCGGTGGTCGCCTGATGTCCGTTCCTTCCCCTGCCTCCCAGGTCCGTCCCGGTGACGAGACCACGCCGATCCCGCTCCAGATGGCCCCGCGCCGGCGCGGCAAGCCGCCGCGCCACTTCGCGGACCTCACCGCCGCCGAGCGGGTGGCATCCGTGGTCGAGGCGGGGGAGAAGCCGTTCCGGGCCAAGCAGCTGGCCACGCACTACTTCACGCACTTCACGTCCGACCCGGCCGAGATGACCGATCTGCCGGCCGCGAGCCGTACCGCGCTCGCCGAGACGATGTTCCCGCAGCTGATCCGTCCCACCAAGGTCATGGAGGCCGACGGCGGGACGACGGTCAAGACCCTCTGGCACCTGTTCGACGACGCCAAGGTCGAGTCGGTGCTGATGCGGTACCCGCAGCGCACCACGCTGTGCGTGTCGAGCCAGGCGGGCTGCGGCATGGCGTGCCCGTTCTGCGCGACGGGCCAGCTCGGCCTGACGCGCAACCTGTCCACGGCCGAGATCCTGGAGCAGGTGCGAGCGGCGTTCCGCGCCCTGGACCGCGGGGAGATCCCCGGTGGCCCCGCGCGGCTGAACAACCTGGTCTTCATGGGCATGGGCGAGCCCCTGGCGAACTACAAGGCGATCATCGAGACCGTCCGCACCCTCGTCGCCCCGCAGCCCGACGGTCTCGGCATGAGCGCGCGCAACATCACGGTCTCGACCGTGGGCCTGGTTCCCGCCATGCGCAAGCTGGCCGACGAGGGCATCCCGGTCACGCTGGCGCTGAGCCTGCATGCGCCCGACGACGACCTGCGCAGCGAGCTCGTGCCGATCAACACGCGCTGGAGCGTCGACGAGGCGATCGACGCGGCCCGGCACTACTACGACGTCACGGGCCGGCGTGTGTCGATCGAGTACGCCCTCATCAAGGACATGAACGACCACGGCTGGCGTGCCGACCTGCTCGGGAAGAAGCTCAACGCCCGGGGCAGGGGCTGGGTGCACGTCAACCCGATCCCCCTGAACCCGACGCCGGGCTCGATCTGGACCGCCAGTGATCGCGAGGTCGAGGACGAGTTTGTGGCACGATTGCGCGGGCACGGGATTCCCACGACGATCCGGGACACACGCGGTAGCGACATCGACGGCGCCTGCGGACAGCTGGCCGCTGAGGAGGACGACGAGTGAGTGGTGGCATGTTCAACAACGTTCCCCCGTACCGCACCGGCTACGACCGGGACGAGGTGGACGAGTTCTTCGAGCACGCCCGGCAGGCGTACGAAGGTCGCACGGCGGAACGTGTGACCAGCGCCGACATCCAGGCGTCGACGTTCGACCTGGTCCGCGGCGGGTACAACACGCACGAGGTCGACGCGGCGCTCGACCGCCTCGAGGCGGCGTTCATCGCGCGGCAGCGCGCCGAGTACGTGTCCGCGAACGGCCAGCAGGCCTGGATGAACGCGCTCGCCGAGCGCGCCCGGACGCTGTACGGCCGGCTGGGCAGGCCCGACGGCGAGAAGTTCGCGCCCGCCGAGCGTGGCCAGCAGGGCTACAACATGGACGACGTCGACGACCTGTGCGACCGGCTCGTCGGCTATTTCGACCGGCAGGAGCCGCTGACCGCCGCCGAGGTGCGGTCCGCGACCTTCGGTCGCGCGCGCGGGCCCGAGGCCTACGAGGAGGCGTCCGTGGACGCGTTCTTCTCCCGGGCGGTCGAGGTCCTGCTCGGCGTCGAGTGACGCGGCGGGTCGGCGCCGTGCGATGCCGTGCCGCCCTCGCGTGACGCCGGGGACCGGGGCTCTCCTAGGCTGTTCCCGTCAGGCGCGGGGACCCCGCGCGGCAGTACCTCATCGAGGAGGCATGCATGCAGCTGGACGGAGCATCGGCGATCGTCACGGGCGGGGCGTCGGGCCTCGGCTTCGCGACGGCGCGAGTCCTGGCCGACGACGGAGCATCGGTGACCCTGGTGGACCTGGCGTCGTCGCGTGGCGAGGACGCCGCGACGGAGATCGGGCGAGGCGCCCGGTTCGTCCCGGCGGACGTCACCAGTGAGGAGCAGGTGCGGGCCGCGGTGGACGCGGCGCAGGAGGCGGGCCCGCTGCGGGTGGCCGTGAACTGCGCCGGCATCGCGACCGCGGGCCGGACGGTCGGCCGCGAGGGTCCGGCGCCGCTGGACGTCTTCGAGCGCACGGTGCGGGTGAACCTCGTGGGGACGTTCAACGTGACACGGCTCGCGGCGGCGGCGATGGCCGCGAACGAACCGGGGGTGGGGCAGGTCCCCGGCGGCCCGGTGACGCCCGAGCGGGGCGTGGTCGTGTGCACGGCGTCCGTGGCCGCCTACGACGGGCAGATCGGCCAGGCGGCCTACGCGGCGTCCAAGGGTGGCGTGGCGTCGATGACGCTGCCGATCGCGCGCGACCTGTCGAAGCTTCTGGTGCGCGTCGTGACGGTGGCCCCCGGCATCATGCGTACCCCGATGATGGACGGCATGCCGGAGGAGGTACAGGCGAGCCTGGCGGCGCAGATCCCGCACCCGTCGCGCATGGGCTCCCCGGCGGAGTACGCCTCGCTGGTCCGCCAGATCGTCGCCAACCCCCTGATCAACGGCGAGGTCATCCGCCTGGACGGCGCGATCCGCATGCAGCCGAAGTAGCGGCCCGCGGCCGCGGCGACGCCCGGACGTCGGCGTCATGTCCCGGCCACGGACGGAGCCCTGGACGCGATGCGCCGAGGCCGGCCGTCGAACACGACGCCCGACCTCGGCGCGCGGCCGAGGTGTCCGCCCTCAGTGAGACTTGACCGCCCCGAGGAAGGCCTTCGTGCGCTCGTGCTGCGGATCGACGAGCACGTCCGCGGGCGCGCCGGACTCGATGATCTGGCCGCCGTCGAACATCACGACGCGGTCGGCCATCTCGCGGGCGAAGCCCATCTCGTGGGTCACCAGCATCATCGTGGTGCGGCCTTCCTCGGCGATGTCCCGCAGCACGTTGAGGACCTCCCCGACCAGCTCCGGGTCGAGGGCGGAGGTGACCTCGTCGAAGAGCATCACCTTCGGCTCGCACGCCAGGGAACGGGCGATCGCGACCCGCTGCTTCTGGCCGCCGGAGAGTTGCCCCGGCGTCTGGTTCGCTGCGTGGGCCAGCCCGACCTTGTCCAGCAGTTCCATGCCGGAGTCGCGAGCCTGCTCGCGCGACTTGCCGTGCACCTTCATCGGCGCCAGCATGATGTTCTCCAGCGCCGTCATGTGCGGGAACAGGTTGAAGTGCTGGAACACCATGCCGATGTCGGACCGCACCGCGCGGATGTGCGACTCCCGCGCCGGGCGCAGCTTGCTGCCGTGCAGCTCGTGGTACAGGTGGCGGCCGCCGACCTCGATCGTTCCCGAGTCGATGCGCTCGAGCGTCATGGTGGCTCGCAGGATCGTCGTCTTGCCGGAACCCGACGGGCCGATGATGACCACACGCTCGCCCGCCGCGACGTCCAGGTCGAGGTCGCGCAGCACCACGTTGCTGCCGAACGCCTTGGTCACGCCGCGCATCCGGACGCCCGCGGCGCCCTTCTCCGAGATCTGGCCCGGGGTCGCGGTCTCAGACACGCTCATAGGAAATCCTCTTCTCGAGTCGGCGGACGAGCCACGCCGCCGGCAGACTCACCAGCAGGAAGCCAACGCCTGCCAGCAGATACGGTTCGGTGGTACGGAAGGTCTCGGCACGCACCTGGTCGGCGAAGAACAGCAGACAGTGGACGTTGACCGCGACACCCAGCGGCGCGTCCTTGAACGCAGCCACGAGGTAGTTGCCCAGCGCGGGCAGCACGTTCGGCACGGCCTGCGGGATGACGACCCGCGACCAGGTGGTCACGGGCCCGAGGTTGAGGGCCGTGGCAGCCTCCCACTGGCCCTTGTCCACGCTGTTGATCCCGGCGCGGTAGGCCTCCGAGCAGTAGGTGGCGTAGTGGATCCCCAGGCCGAGCGTGAGGATCTCGATGGGTACGAGCGAGATGCCGTCGATCGAGCGGAAGAACGCCTGCCAGAAGAACAGCTGCACCAGCAGCGGCGTCGACCGGATGAACTCGATCACGAGCGCCGTCGGCCAGCTCACCCATCGGACATGGGTGCGCCGGCCGAGCGCCAGGACGAAGCCCAGCACGACGGCCACGGCGAAGCCCAGCACGGTCGCCTTCGCGATCACCAGCACGCCCTGCACCATGAGCGGGACCATGTGGAAGAAGAACATCCAGTCGAAGGAGACGTCGCCGGGTGGTGCTTCCATCTGGGTCCGGTAGTTCGCCGGGACCGACACCGCGCCGATGAGCAGGGCGGACCCCACCGAGGTGAGAATCAGGGGCACGAGGACGTCCGGGCGCTGGAACCACTTGCGGTGCGGCCGGAACTCCTCGACGACCGGTGCGGCGCCCGCTGTCGTCTGTGTCATCTCAGCCCACCTTCCCCTCGGCCGACGCGGGGCGCAGCCGCTCCAGCTCCTTGGCCGTGAGGGCGGGTCCGCCCTCGTAGCGCTTCTCCATGAGCCGTTCCGCGAGCCGGAAGAGCAGGTTGATCACCTGAGCCAGGACGAAGTAGATGACCAGGACGTTGAGGTAGAGCATCGGGAGGTTCCCGACCGCGTCCGCGAGCTGTTGCTGCCGGATGTTCCGCGCCATCTGCATGACGTCCGTGAGGCCGATGAGGCTGACCAGCGCGGTGCCCTTGAGGATCTCGATGGTGAGGTTGCCCATGGGCGGCAGGATGACCGTCATCGCCTGGGGCAGGACGACATGCCACAGCCGCTGCAGGGGCGTGAGGTTCAGCGAGATCGACGCCTCGGTCTGGCCCTTCGGCACCGACTGGATCGCGCCGCGGATGATCTCCGCGCCGTACCCGCCCATGTTGATGCCGAGCGCGAACGTGGCGAGCAAGATCAGGCTCTCCTGCGGTACGCCGAACAGGATCGGGATCGCGATCGCGACGATGAACAGCAGGATGATCGAGGAGATCCCGCGCGCGAACTCCACGAAGCCCAGGGCGATGCCGCGTACCCAGGCTCGCTCGGAGAGACGGGCCACGCCCACCACGAGCGACAGAACGATCCCGACCACGAAGGCGAGGCCCAGGATCTGGAGGGTGACGAGTGCTCCTCGGAGCAGGAGCGTGTACTGGCTACCCGTCAGGAGCCATGCTTCCACGTTGATCAACTTCTTTCCGGCGATCATGGCGCGGGCTCCGGGGC
>NZ_JADBGR010000037.1 GCF_014892515.1 Myceligenerans pegani | reverse complement strand
GGCCACCCGGACCGCCGTCCGGCCACAACATCACCACCGAAAGGCAAGGAGTGGGCGACTATCTGTCCGGCCTCTGGACGGTGTTCGAGGAGTACAACGTCCTCGGCGCGTTCTGGGTCAACATCCAGCTGACGTTCTGGGCGGGCCTCCTCGCGCTCGCGCTGGGCACGGTGCTGGCCGTCATGCGCATCTCCCCGATCGCCAGCCTGCGGTTCGTGGGCACGGCCTACGTCAACATCATCCGGAACACACCGCTGACGATCATCATGACGTTCATGATCCTGGCGCTCGTGTTCCAGCTCGCGCTGCAGCTGTCGACCAACCTCAGCGAGAGCTACTTCCGGTTCGCCGTGCTGGGCCTGGCGATCTACCACGCGTCGTTCGTGTGCGAGGCAATCCGTTCGGGTGTGAACACCGTGCCGATCGGACAGGCCGAGGCCGCGCGCGCGATCGGCCTGCCCTTCATGGACTCCGCCCGCCTGGTCATCCTGCCGCAGGCGTTCCGGGGCGCCATCGCTCCGCTGGGCAGCGTGCTCATCGCCCTCATGAAGAACTCGACCGTCGCCGCGGCGGCGAGCGTGACCACGGAGACGGCGTCCACGATGAAGGTCGCCATCGAGTTCAGCCCCAACTACCTGATGGAGATCTTCGGCGTGTTCGCCATCGGATGGATCATCCTCGTCATCCCCGTCGGGCTGCTGACCACCTGGCTCTCCGAGCGACTGGCGGTGAAGCGATGAGCGCGTCCGTCCTCTTCGACGCTCCCGGGCCGCGTGCACGGGCGCTGACGACCGTGTTCAACGTCCTCGGAGCGCTCGTCCTGCTGGCGCTGGCCGGCTGGGTCGCCTACCTGCTGCACCTGAAGGGGCAGTGGTCCTGGACGCTCTGGGGGCCGGTGTTCGGCAGCGAGTTCTGGCTCTACTACGTCTGGCCGGGCCTGCAGAACACGCTGCGATCCGCGGCCTTCGCGACCGTCGGGGCGGTCCTCTTCGGCGTGATCTTCGGCATGGGACGGCTCTCGCACAACCGCGTGGTGAAGGCGGTGTCCGGCGCCGTCGTGGAGTTCTTCCGCGCCGTGCCGGTCCTGCTGCTGATGATCTTCCTGAACATCTTCCTCGCCCGGACGATGCCCTGGATCGAGGACCGGCTGTTCATGGCGGTCGTCGCCGCGCTGGTGCTGTACAACGGGTCCGTGATCGCCGAGCTGGTGCGCTCGGGCGTGCGGAACCTGCCGAAGGGACAGGGTGAGGCGGGTCTCGCCGTCGGGCTCACGCCGGGGCAGACGCTGCGGTCGGTCCAGTTGCCGCAGGCGCTGGTCGCGATGCTGCCGGCGCTGCTCTCGCAGCTCGTGGTCGTGCTCAAGGACTCGGCGCTCGGACAGATCCTGGGCTATGCGGAGCTTCTGCGATCGGCCCAGATCTTCGGCAGCGCGCCACCCATCAACAGCTTGCAGGCGCTCACCGTCGCGGCCGTGCTGTTCATCATCATCAACCTGCTGCTGACGCTGCTGGCCAACCGGCTCGCGCGGCGGCTGTCGAGCCGTGGCCGGCCGACGCTGGCCCCGGCCGCCGCCGGCGCGGCCGCCGTCGGCATCGGGGCCACCGGCGGCGCCGCGCCGATCGTGGGCGGAGCGGCGGACGGCGACGGCGGAGGCGGCGACGGGGCCGGAGAGTCCTGAGGTCATCCGCCCACCGCGTGTGGTCGGTCGTGCCGTGAGTGATCGGCAGAATGAACTGCCGATCACTCACAGCAGGACCGATCATGCATGCGCTGCGGCAGACCGTGTCAGACCGCGTCTTCGGGAGGCAGGCGTTCAGTCCGCGTACGGCAGGTCGTCCGTCTCCTCGCCGTCCGCGGCGAGGGCTTCCCGGACCAGCTCGAACGCCATGCCGGGCGCGTAGCCCTTGCGGGCCAGCGAGCCCACGGCGCGGCGGACACGCACGTCGCGGTCCTTGCCGCGGGTCTTCACGACCAGCTTCTCGGCGAGGCGGGCGCCGGCGACGCGCTCGTCGTCGGCGTCGATCTGGTCGAGCGCCTCGGTGGCGGTCTCCTCGTCGATCCCCCGGCGCCGCAGCTCCGCGGAGATGGCGCGGCGGGCGAGCCCTCGCTCGCCGTGCCGGGTGCGGACGATCGTGCCGGCGTACCCGGCGTCGTCGACGAGACCGACCTCGTCGAAACGGTCGAGGAGCGGAATCACGACCGACTCCGGGAATCCCTTGCGGGCCAGCGCCTGCTCCAGCTCGTGGCGCGACTTCTGGGCGGCCGTGAGGATCCGGAGGAGTGCCTCCCGCGCCGCGTCGCGGGCCTCCTCGTGGGTGATCTCGCCGTCGTCGAGACGCTCCGCGACGGACTTCCGTGGTGCCCGGCTCCGACGCTTCCCCACGCCGGAACCGGGCGCCTGACCACGGTACTGCACCGTCAGAACGGTGCCTTCGCAGCGGCGGCCTCGGCGGCGGAACCGGCTGTGTCGTCGCCGCCCGTCTCCTTGGCCTTGGTGCCACGGCTCCGCGTCGCCTTGGTCGCCGTGGCGGTCTTGGACGCCGACTTGGCCGTCGTCTTCGCACCCGTCTTGGCTGTGGCCGCCGCACGGCCGGAGGAGGAGGCCGCGGCGACCGTCCCCGAGGCGCTTGCGCCGCCCGCATCCTTCGCGTCGCCGCTGCCAGCGGCACCTTCGACGGGCGCGTCGACCCGCGGGCCGATACCGAGCTTCTCCTTGATGCGCTTCTCCAGCTCGGCCGCGAGGTCCGGGTTGTCGCGGAGGAACGAGCGCGCGTTCTCTTTGCCCTGGCCCAGCTGGTCGCCCTCGTAGGTGAACCACGAGCCCGACTTGCGCACGAACCCGTGGTCCACGCCCATGTCGATGAGCCCGCCCTCGCGGGAGATGCCGACGCCGTAGAGGATGTCGAATTCGGCCTGCTTGAAGGGCGGGGCCATCTTGTTCTTGACGACCTTCACGCGGGTACGGTTACCGACCGGCTCCGTGCCCTCCTTGAGGGTCTCGATCCGGCGGATGTCCATGCGGACCGAGGCGTAGAACTTCAGCGCCTTACCACCGGTGGTGGTCTCAGGGCTGTTGTGCACCATCACGCCGTCCACGAAGTAGTTGTGGTTGCCCTCCACCTCGATGTCGAAACGGTCCATCGACCTGGTCTCGGGCTTCACGTGAATGTCGAGGACCCGAGACGGGACGGGAACCGTCCGCGGCTCGGCGAACTCCGGCGTGACGGAGAACCTTCCGCGGAACTTCGGCGCCAGCTTGTACTCCATCGACGGGTGCACGTACGGCGCGATGATCTCCTGGAACCGCGCGGTTCCGCCGGTGGAGAAGATCAGCACTTTCTGCTCGTTCGGCCCTCGCTGGATCATCTTCACATCGATCCCGTGCGTGTCCCGCAGGTAGTCGACGAGGCGCTCCCGTGAGCCCTCGCTCAGGGCGTCGACGCAGATCTCGGCCCGTCCGCTCCCCCCTGCGGTGCGCTGCTGCATCCCCTTGGAACGGAGCTGGAACGTCGCATCGTCCATGTACCAGACCGCAAGCGCCAGTGGCGTCAGCGCTTTGAGGTACTCCTCGGTGATGTGCTTCTTGCCGCCTCCGAAGTACACGACCTCGCGGAGTTCGGCCAGCTCCGGAAGCGGTGTGATGTCCACGTGCACCGAACCGCTCTCCCGGACGGTCCGTGACTGCTTGATGTTGCCGAGCAGTGACGCCTTCCAGTCCACGTACTCGACCTGCTTGGGACCGTGTCCCATGCGGTAGCGCACACCACGACGGTCTCGACGGTTCGGGGCGAGGTGCCCGTCTCCCAAGAGGCCACCGAGGATCGACTGCCACTGCATGTCCGAGAGCAGTACGTCCTCCGCCACCATCACGCGGTCCCCTGCCACGAGTTCGCCGGCTTCGCGCCAGCCGCCCGGTGTCCGGATCAGGTGGTTCTCCGTGGCGGCGAACTGCGCGCGCCCGTTGCCGCCCGACTTCTCGACGGTGAACTGCAGGAATCGCTCGGCCGGACCGTTGTCGAACCAGTTGACGATCTTGCGCGGCACCGTCTGGTTGGTCTCGGGGTCGTACGACATGACCTCGACCGGCATCTTCTGGTTGACGATCTTGCCGATCTTCTCGGTGCTGCCGTCGGCGAGGACTACCCGCGTGGAGTAGTTGAAACATCCAAAGAAAACTCCGATTTTTTCGCGGAGCTGGTTGATGAAGATCGCGGTCGTGCCCGAGGCGTTGAGGGCGCCTGTGATCTTGCGCAGGGCCTGCGACATGAGGCGGGCCTGGAGACCGACGTGGCTGTCGCCCATCTCGCCCTCGATCTCGGCCTTCGGGGTCAGGGCCGCGACGGAGTCGATGACGATGATGTCCAGGGCGCCGGAGCGGATCAGCATGTCCGCGATCTCCAGTGCCTGCTCGCCGGTGTCCGGCTGCGAGACGAGGAGTGCGTCGGTGTCGACACCGAGCTTCTTCGCGTAGTCGGGGTCCAGGGCGTGCTCGGCGTCGACGAAGGCGGCGATCCCCCCGGCCCTCTGCGCGTTGGCGACGGCGTGGAGCGCGATCGTCGTCTTGCCCGACGACTCCGGTCCGTACACCTCGACGATGCGGCCGCGGGGCAGGCCACCGATCCCGAGCGCCACGTCCAGCGCGATGGAACCGGTGGGGACGACCTCGACGGGCGCGCGGGTCTCGTCCCCGAGGCGCATGACCGAGCCCTTGCCGAAGCTGCGGTCGATCTGGGCGAGAGCTGCCTCGAGGGCCTTCTCGCGGTCTGCCGGTGCTGGCATGTGTCCACCTTCTGATCTCGGGGCGCCCTGTGCGCCGGTCCGGATGGGTCCTCCGGGTGTACCCGGGACGTCAGGAGCGACGGTACGCGGACCCACTGACACGAACGCCTTCTCCGGCCCCTGCCTGTCGACAGGGTTCCGGAATCCGTGCCTGTGGTCAGAGTCTAGACGAACGTCTGTTCGATGCAATGGCGACACACCGGCACGCGACGGAAGATCCGAGCGTCCTACCGCCGGGGCGGGGCCTGCCGGTGCTCGTCGGCGCCCCAGCGCTCGGGCTCAGGCACGTCGAGCGCGTCGCACAGCGCGTGCCACACGTCGCGCGGCTCGAACCCGGCCGTGAGGGCCTCCTGGGCCGTCCGGTTCCCCAGCCTCGGCAGCACCTGCTCCCGTACCAGGACGCGCCCGTACGCCGAGCCGAAGACCTCGTCCACCAACCGCTGGAAGTCGCTGTGCCGCACCCGGCCAGCCTACGTTCCCGTGGCCGCGCCCTCGTCGATGTCAGTGTCCCGGACCAGAATGGCCGCATGACCGATCCACTTCCCGCGTTCGGGCCCGCCACCCGGGCCTGGTTCACCGGCGCCTTCGAGCGGCCGACCGCCGCGCAGGCCGGCGCGTGGGACGCCGTCGCGCGCGGCGAGCACGCACTCGTCGTCGCGCCGACCGGGTCGGGCAAGACGCTCGCCGCGTTCCTCTGGGCGATCGACCGTCTCATGACGACCGAGCCGCCCGCGGATCCGGCCCGGCGCTGCCGCGTCCTGTACGTCTCGCCGCTCAAGGCGCTGGCGGCCGATGTGCAGCGCAACCTCCGCTCGCCGCTCGCCGGGATCCGGCAGGCCGCCGTCCGCGAGCGCCTCGAGGTGAACGACGTCGCGGTCGGTGTGCGGACCGGTGACACGCCGCAGGCGGAGCGTCGCGCGTTCGCGACCCGGCCGCCGGACGTGCTCATCACGACGCCGGAGTCGTTGTTCCTGGTGCTCACGTCGCAGGCGCGGGCGGGTCTGGCGGGTGTGGAGACGGTGATCGTGGACGAGATCCACGCGGTGGCGGGGACGAAGCGTGGTGCGCACCTGGCTCTCAGCCTGGAGCGGCTGGACGAGTTGCTGGAGCTCCCGGCCCAGCGGATCGGGCTGTCGGCGACGGTCCGGCCGGTCGATGCGGTCGCGCGTTTCCTGGGGGGCGGGCGGGACGACAGCGGCGCCCGTGCGGTGTCCGTGGTGCAGCCGCCGGCGGACAAGAAGTGGGACATCGACGTGGTCGTCCCGGTTCCGGATCTGGCCGACCTGGACGCGATCGGGACGCCGGGCCTGGACGTGGTCGGCGCGGGTGCGGCCGATCGGTACTCCAGCGACCCGTACTCGAGCGCCGCGGACGCTGTCGGCGCGGAGACTGTCGGCGCCGATGCGGACCGCGCCGGCGGCACGAGTACGGTCGACACCGGCGGCGCGAGTGCGGACAGCGCCGGCGGCGCGAACGCGGCCGGCGCCGGCCACCTCTCCGCGTCGGGGCCGGGCGGGATCGATCTCACCGGGGCGGCGACCGGCCCACTGCGGCGTGCGTCGGTGTGGCCGCACGTCGAGGAGCGTGTGGTGGATCTCGTGGCCGGCCATACCTCGACGCTGGTGTTCACGAACTCGCGCCGGGGTGCCGAGCGTCTGACCGCCCGGATGAACGAGGTGTGGGCGCAGCGTCTGGGTGTTCGTCTCGACGATCCGTCGGAGACCTGGGCCGCTGCCGTGCCGGGCCAGTCGGGTACGGCGGCGGGAGTGACGGGTCCTCCGGCGCGGTCCGCACACGGTCCGGCAGCGCGGGCCGGGAACGGGTCGCTGTCGCGGGCTGGGCACGGGCCGGCCGAGCCGGACGGGGGCGCGCCGGGCCGGGGCATGCCGGAGGCGGTACCCGGCGCGCCGGAGGGTCTTTCCGTGATCGCGCGGGCGCACCACGGCTCGATGAGCCGGAACGAGCGCACGCAGACGGAGTCGGAGCTGAAGGCGGGTCTGTTGCCGGCCGTGGTCGCGACGAGTTCGCTGGAGCTCGGTATCGACATGGGAGCGGTCGATCTGGTGGTGCAGGTGGGTTCGCCGCCGTCGGTGGCGAGCGGGCTGCAGCGGATCGGCCGCGCGGGGCATCAGGTCGGTGCCGTGTCGAAGGGTGTCATCTTCCCGATGTTCCGGGGCGATCTGGTGCCGTCGACGGTGATCGCGCAGCGTATGCGCGAGGGCGAGATCGAGCATCTCCGGGTCCCGGCCAACCCGCTCGACGTCCTGGCGCAGCAGGTGGTGGCGATGCTCGCGGTGGACGACTGGTACGCGGAGGATCTGCTCGCCGTCGTGCGCCGTGCCGCGCCGTACACCGGCCTGGGTGACGCCACCTGGCACGCGGTGCTCGACATGCTGGCGGGGCGGTATCCGAGCGAGGACTTCGCCGAGCTGCGTGCCCGCATCACCTGGGACCGCACGACGGGCCTGCTGCAGGGCCGGCGGGGCGCGTTGCGCCTCGCGGCGACGAGCGGCGGAACCATCCCGGACCGGGGGCAGTACGGGGTCTTCCTCGCCACGGACGACGGCGGTGGCGGTGACGGGACCCCGCGCGGGGGCAAGCGCGTGGGTGAGCTCGACGAGGAGATGGTGTACGAGTCGCGGGTGGGCGACACGTTCACGCTCGGGTCGAGCACCTGGCGGATCGAGGACATCACGCCCGATCGTGTGCTGGTCTCCCCCGCCCCCGGCCTCCCGGGACGCCTGCCGTTCTGGAAGGGTGACACTCCCGGCCGGCCCGCCGAGCTCGGCCGTGCGGTCGGTGCGTTCGTCCGGCAGGCCGACGCGGCGCTGGCCGCCGATCCCGGCCACGGCCGCGCCCGGCTGCGGGAAGCCGGCCTCGACCCGTGGGCCGCCGACAACCTGGCCGCGTATCTCGTCCAGCAGCGCGAGGCCACGGGCCGGGTGCCGGACGACCGGACGATCGTCGTCGAGCGCTTCCGGGACGAGCTCGGCGACTGGCGTCTGGTGATCCATTCGCCGTTCGGCGCGCGCGTGCACGCGCCGTGGTCCCTCGTGGTGGCGGCGCGGCTGCGCGCCCGGTTCGGCATCGACGTCGCCGCGATGCACTCCGACGACGGCATCGTGCTGCGGCTGCCGGACAGCGGTGGCTCCTGGGACGCGTGGGACGGCGGGCCCGGTCCGGACCTGCGCCGCGGGACGACGGGCGCGGGGCCGGACACCGGCGACGGGCATGACGAGGCCCCGGACGGCTTCTCGCGGCACGGGGGCGACGGGGGCGTCTCGCTCGAGAATCTCCTCATCGACCCGGACGAGGTGTTCGGTGCCGTGCGCGACGAGCTCGGCTCGTCGGTGATGTTCGCCGCGCGGTTCCGGGAGGCCGCCGCCCGGGCCCTGCTTCTCCCCCGGCGCCGCCCGGGCAAGCGGCAGCCGTTGTGGCAGCAGCGTCAACGGTCGGCCCAGCTGCTGCAGGTCGCCTCGGAGTTCCCGGAGTTCCCGATCGTGCTGGAGGCAGCCCGCGAGTGCCTGCAGGACGACTTCGACGTCGCCGCGCTGGCGGACCTGATGCGCGACGCCGCCGCGGGGCGGGTACGCGTCGTGGAGACCACCACCGAGTCGCCGTCCCCGTTCGCTCAGGCACTCCTGGTCGGGTACACGGCGCAGTTCCTCTACGACGGCGACGCCCCGCTCGCCGAGCGCCGGGCCGCCGCGCTGTCGCTCGACCCCGACCTGCTCAGCGAGCTGCTCGGGGAGCGTTCCGCCGATCTCGCCGACCTGCTCGATCCCGACGCGATCCAGCGGACGGAGGCCGAACTGCAGGGCCTCGCCCCGGACCGGCAGGCCCGGGACGCCGAGGAGCTGTGGGACCTCCTGCGTCGCACGGGGCCGCATCCTGCCGGGGCCCTGGAGGCCCGCACGGCCCCCGGACAACGCCCCGGCGTTCCCGGGTGGCTGGCGGATCTCGAACGCGCGCGCCGTGTCGTGCGGATCCGGCTCGCGGGACGGGCCACCGTGCCCGGAACCCGGCAACCCGACACCCGGCTACCCGACACCCGGCAGCCCACACAGCAGCCCGACGCCCAGCGCTCCGACGCCGAGCAATGGGCCGCCGTCGAGGACTCGGGCCGCCTGCGCGACGCGCTCGGCGTCGCGCTGCCCACCGGCGTCCCCGAGACGTTCACCGAGCCCGTCGCCGATCCTCTCGGCGACCTGGTGCGCCGGCATGCCCGCACGCACGGCCCATTCACCACGCACGACGTCGCCGCCCGGTTCGGCATCGGACCGGCGGTCGCCGCCGAGGCCCTGGCCCGTCTCGAGGCGGCCGGGCGCGTGGTCCGTGGCCGGCTGCTGCCCGACACGCTCGGCGGCACCGGCGACGAGTGGTGCGACCCGGAGGTCCTGCGCGTCCTGCGCCGCCGGTCCCTGGCCGCGCTGCGGGCCGAGGTCGAACCGGTGGAGCAGGAATCGCTCGGCGTGTTCCTGCCCGGCTGGCAGGGCATCGGCGCTGGCGGCCTCCGGGGCACGGACGGGCTGCTGCAGGTCGTCGAGCAGCTCGCGGGCGCGGCGGTCCCGGCGTCGGCCCTGGAGACGCTCGTGCTGCCCGCGCGCCTGCCCGACTACCGCCCCACCCTGCTCGACGAGCTCACCGCCGCCGGCGAGGTCCTGTGGTGCGGCCACGGGCGGCTGCCCGGATCGGGCGGGGGTGACGGCCTCGTCTCCCTGCACCTGGCCGACGGCGCACCGCTCACCCTCCCGGCGAGCGCACCCGTCGAACCGGACGGCCCGCTGGACACCGCCCTGCACCGCGTGGTGCTCGATCTCCTGACCGGCTCGGGCGGCTACTTCCTCCCGCGGATCGCCGAGCTGGCCGACGCCGAACCGACCGCCGTCCTGGAGGCGCTCTGGGATCTCGCGTGGGCGGGCCTGGTGACGAACGACGGGCTCGGGGCGCTCCGGGAGCGCCTCGGCGGCGCCGGCGGCGCCCACCGGGCACCTCGCGGGCCCAACCGGGCGCGGCCGGTCCGCCGCTCCCGGTTCGCGCTGCACACCCCCGCGATGTCCCCGGGGCGGCCCGCCTCCGCGCTCTCCGCCGCGCGGACCCCGCCCGGGGGCGGTGGCCGCTGGTCGGCCCTCCCGGCACGGGAGACGGACCCGACGCTCCGCGCCCACGCCCTGGCGCAGGTCCTGCTGGACCGCCACGGGGTCCTCACCCGGCCCGCCGCGGCCGCCGAGGGGGTCACGGGCGGCTACCGGGACGTGTACCGGGTGCTGTCCGAGATGGAACAGCGCGGCGGCGTGCGCCGCGGGTACTTCGTGGAGCATCTCGGCGGTTCACAGTTCGCGCTTCCCGGCGCGGTCGACGGGCTGCGGCACGACGCCCAGGACCGTGCGCGCCGCATCGAGAACGGCCGCCCGGCCGGCGCCGTCGTGCTCGCCGCGACCGACCCGGCCAACCCGTACGGCGCCGCGCTGGCATGGCCGGCCGCGACGACAAAGGACGGGACGGCAGAGTCCGGAACCACGAACGACGCCACGACGGGACACGCCACGACGGCCGCCGCCCATGGCGCCCGGGCCGCGTCCGGCGCGGTCCCGGCGACGCCGGCCGTCGCCCTGGCGGACGGCAGACCCGCCCGGCCCGCCGGAGCACACCGGCCCGGCCGCAAGGCGGGGTCGCTGGTCGTGCTGGTGGAGGGGAGCCTCGTGCTCTACGTCGAACGCGGCGGGCGCAGCATGCTGTCGTTCGACCGGGATCCCCCGCGTCTCGCCGCCGCGGCGGCCGGGCTGGCGAGGGCTGCCGCGTCCGGTACGCCCGGCAGGCTGGTGGTGCAGCGACTCGACGGGGTGGGTGCCGTCCACGCCGCGACGTCCGGGCACCCGGTCGCCGAGGCGCTGACCGCTGCCGGCTTCGCGGTCACGCCGCGCGGACTGCGGGTGGCGCATGCCCGAGGGTGACGCGCTGCGCGTGACCGCCGAGCGCCTCGACGCCGCCCTGGCGGGCCACGTCCTGACCCGGGCCGAGCTGCGGTGGCCGAGCGCGGCCGCCGCGAACCTGGTGGGTGCCACGGTGCTCGGCACCGCCGCCTACGGAAAGCACCTGCTGACACGGTTCGACGACGGCCGGACCCTGCACACGCACCTGCGCATGGAGGGGCGCTGGCGCGTCGATCGCACGGGCTCGCGGGGGGCGGCGGCTCGCAGTCCGGCGATCCGCGCGGTTCTCGCCACCCGGCACTGGACGTGCACCGGCTGGCAGCTCGGGATGCTCGACCTGCTCGCCACCCGCGACGAGCCACGGGTGCTGGCGGGACTCGGCCCCGACGTCCTCGCCGACGACTTCGCGCCCGACGCGCCCGGGTCGCGCCTGTCCGACGGCGTCGGCCGGCTCGTCCGCGATCCCGGGCGCCCGCTGTGCGACGCGCTGCTCGATCAGCGCACGGTGGCCGGGCTCGGCACCATCTGGATGGCGGAGTCGCTCTTCGCCCGGCGCCTGCATCCGTGGGCTCCCACCGGCTCGCTCGACGAGGAGGCTGCCGCGTTCCTCCTCCTGACGGCCCGTGAGCTCATGTGGCGCAGCATCCGGGTCGCGCGCCGCGCCGGTCTGGGCGCCGTCGAGACCGGCGTGCACGGGCACCTGGGGCGGCCGTGCCGACGCTGCCGGACGCCGATCGCCGTCGGGACGGCCAACGAGCCACCGTTCGAACGACCGGTGTTCTGGTGCCCGACGTGCCAGGCGGCTCCGTCGTGAGCAGGTGCCGGGCGGCCCCGTCGTGAACCTGAGGGCACCGGGATCGTGCGTCTGCCGGGACACGGCGACGGGCGCACCACCCGCGGGTGGTGCGCCCGTCGCGAATCTGCGGACGACCCGTCCGGTCAGCCGACCGGCGCCAGGTCCTCGCGTGCGATGTCCCGCTTCGTCGCGGAGCGGTCGCAGCGAGCCAGCATGCCCTGCATGAAGTCCGCAGGGATGGTGTCGGGGATCTGGGGGAGGATTCCTTCCGCGACCGCGACCCGGTCGCTCACCTCACGCAGGACGCGTGACAGTGGCACGTCCAGGGCATCGCAGATCGAGGCCAGCAGTTCGGACGACGCCTCCTTCTGACCGCGCTCGACCTCGCTGAGGTAGCCGAGGGACACCCGTGCCGCCGAGGACACCTCTCGCAGGGTGCGCCCCTGGAGCTGACGCACATCTCTCAGCACGTCACCGATCTCTTGCCGCATTACGACCATCTCGCGCCCCCTTCCCGTGCCTGTCTCGTTGCCGGATGCGTCCGCCCCCGTGGCGCGGGAGACGATCGCACGTGCCTTTCGCGTGTGCCCGCCTCCTCCGGGGTTCGTCCTACGGTACCCCGTCCTCGGTGAGCCATGACGTCGGGTCCGACCCGTCGGCTTGTTCGCGATCACGCCCGGTCCAACGTCACTGGTCCGACTCTTGTTCCCGAAGGCCACTCCCGTCAAGTGTTTTGCAAGAATTGACCAAGAAGTTTCACCCTTGGGCAACGGGTCACGACAAATCCGAGATGACCTCGAGCGCCAGTCCCAGCGCCCCCGCCGTCGCCCCGGCGATCACCGCCGGGCGCGATCCGGTGAGGTCGAGCCGCCGCACGCGGTCGCCGCCAGGAGTGCTGACCGCGACGTAGACGAGTCCCGGTGGCTGCCCGTCCTGCGGCTCCGGCCCCGCCACCCCGGTCGTCGCGAGCCCGACGTCGGCCCCGGTCACCGCCCGCACGCCCGCGGCCATCTGCGACGCCACGTCCGGGTCGACCGCGCCGCGCGCGGCCAGCAGGCCGCCGTCGACCGCGAGAAGCTGCGACTTGAGGGCCGTCGCATAGGCCACGATCCCGCCGCGCAGCACCGCGGACGCGCCGGGCACCGCCACCAGGGCGGAGGTCACCCCGCCACCGGTGAGCGACTCGGCGACACCCAGCGTCCAGCCATGGCCACCGAGTCTCCCGATCAGGTCCCGGGCCACATCGACGACGTCAACGGGACCAGCGGTCCCGGACCCGCCCGACGTGCCCACGGCCCAGCCGCTCACGCCTGGGCCGGTGAGGCCGGCCTGGCGGACCGCCGGATCTTCCACCCCTGGTAGGCGTAGTCGACGCCGGTCACCACGGTGACCGCCACCGCGGCCGCCATGACGACCCAGGCGATCGCCGTCAGCCACGGCAGACCGGCATGCGGAAGGAGGAACGCGGTGATCGCCACCGCCTGCAGCACCGTCTTCAGCTTCCCACCACGGGACGCGGGCATCACCGCGTACTTCAGCACGGCCATGCGCATCACCGTGATGCCCAGCTCGCGCGCCAGGATGACCACGGGCACCCACCAGGGCAACTCGTCCAGCGGCCACCACAGCAGGACCAGGGCCGCCCCGACGAGAAGCTTGTCGGCGATCGGGTCGAGGATCTTGCCGAGATCCGTGATCAGCCCCCGGGAGCGCGCCAGGTAGCCGTCCACCTTGTCGGACAGGGCGGCGACCACGAAGATGATCGTGGCCACGATGCGCCACGTGACGGACTCGCCGCCGTCGGCCACGAGAGCCCACGCGAAGAACGGGACCATCGCGATCCGGACCATCGTGACGTAGTTCGCCACGTTCCAGGGCGACGGCGCGTCGTTGACCATTGCTCCACCCTAACCGTCGACCAGGGCGCTCCCCGAATCCGTCCCTGCCGGGCCACAGCGCCGTCCGGAAGCGCCCCGCGCCGCGGACCGCCCCCGGCGGCGGGCACGGCGCCGTCGCCGTCAGCGGGCCTCGCCGTCGGCAAGCACCACGCCGGAGGAATACCCGGTCCCGCCCTCCGCACCCTCGTCGGGGCCGCCCGGCACCGCGGAACCGTCGTCGCCCGTGTCGGGGTCGGACTCGTCCTGGTCGTAGAGCCGCGTCGACTCCCCGCGGATGATGGCGAGCGCCGCGGGCAGGTCGTCCGCCGCGACGAGCACGTCGCGGGCCTTGGAGCCCTCCGACGGCCCCACGATCTCCCGCGATTCCAGCAGGTCCATGAGGCGTCCCGCCTTGGCGAAGCCGACGCGCAGCTTGCGCTGCAGCATCGACGTCGAGCCGAACTGCGTGGTCACGACGAGTTCGGCCGCCTGGAGCAGCAGGTCGAGGTCGTCGCCGATGTCCTCGTCGACCTGCTTCTTCGCGGAGGCCGGGGCGGCGACGTCCTCCCGGTACACGGGCTTGAGCTGCGCCTTGACGTGCTCGGTGACCGCCTCCACCTCGGACTCGGTGACCCAGGCCCCCTGGACGCGCATGGGCTTGGCGGCGCCCATGGGGAGGAAGAGCGCGTCCCCCTGCCCGATGAGCTTCTCGGCGCCGGGCTGGTCGAGCACGACGCGGGAGTCGGCGAGCGACGACGTCGCGAACGCGAGCCGTGACGGCACGTTGGCCTTGATCAGGCCGGTGACGACGTCGACGGACGGGCGCTGCGTGGCCAGGACCAGGTGGATGCCGGCCGCGCGGGCCAGCTGGGTGATCCGCTGGATCGATGCCTCGACGTCCCGCGGCGCGACCATCATGAGGTCGGCGAGCTCGTCGACCACGACCAGCAGGTAGGGGTACGGCGCGATCTTGCGTTCGGAACCGGGCAGCGGCTTGACCTTGCCGGCCCGCACGGCGGCGTTGAAGTCGTCGACGTGCTTGTACCCGAACTCCGCCAGGTCGTCGTAGCGGGAGTCCATCTCCCGGACCACCCACTCGAGCGCCTCGGCGGCCTTCTTGGGGCTGGTGATGATCGGCGTGATGAGGTGCGGGATGCCCTCGTAGATCGTCAGTTCCACGCGCTTCGGGTCGACGAGCACGAGCCGCACCTGCTCCGGCGTGGCACGCATGAGCACCGAGGTGATCATCGAGTTGATGAAGCTCGACTTGCCCGCGCCCGTGGCACCGGCGACGAGGATGTGCGGCATCTTGGCGAGGTTGGCCACGACGTAGCCGCCCTCGACGTCCTTGCCGACCCCCATCACCATGGGGTGCTCGGTGCGGCGTGCCGCCGAGGAGCGCAGGACGTCACCGAGCACGACGGTCTCGCGGTCGGCGTTCGGGATCTCGATCCCGATCGCGGACTTGCCCGGGATCGGCGACAGGATCCGCACGTCCGCGCTCGCCACGGCGTACGCGATGTTGTTCGAGAGGGACGTGATCCGCTCGACCTTGGTCTTCTGCCCCACCTCGACCTCGTACCGGGTCACGGTCGGCCCCCGGGTGAAGCCGGTGACCTGGGCGTCGACGCCGAACTGCTCGAAGACGCCGGTGAGCGACTCGACCACCCGGTCGTTCGCCGCCGACCGGGTCTTGTGCGGTGGCCCTTCGACCAGCAGCGACTCGTCGGGAAGGAGGTAGACGGTGTCGCCGTCGAACATCGGCTGCTCGCCGCGCGGCATCGGGTCCGGGGTGGCGGGAGGCTTCGGCGCGGACTTCTTCCGGGACCCGGCCGGCTTGTCGTCGAGCAGTCCGGGACCGATCGCCGGGGCGCCCTTGGCGCCTGCGGCCTCGCCGGTCGGAATGCGCTGGGTGGTGAGCCTGTCGGGCCGGGCGGGCGAGCCGGACGACGCGGAGTCGTCGGCCGGCTCGAGATAGGCCGCCTTCTCGAAGGCCTCGTCGCCCACGTAGCCCTTGGCCCCCTTGCGCTTGCGGCGTCTGCCGGCGCGCGTTCCCGTGCCGGGCGGCGCTCCGTCGCCCGCGCCGGAGCCCTCGGTCTCGTCGGGCCGGTGGTTGCCCGTGAGGCGGTCGTAGACCGCCAGCAGCCGGGCCGGGATACGGTGCACGGGCGTGGCCGTGACGATCAGGATGCCGAAGAACGTGGCGAGCACGTAGAGCGGCACCGCGAACCACTGGGTCAGGCCCGTCACGACGGGGGTGGCGAAGAGGTACCCGATCACACCGCCGGCGTCCTGGACGGGCCCGAACCCGTCCGTCGGCGACGGCAGCCCGGCGCTGATGTGTACGAGGGCGCACACGGAGACGACGATGAAGCTCAGCCCGATCGTCACCCTTCCGTTCGCGCGCGCCCGTTCCGGGTGCCGCATGATCCGCAGGGCGATCCAGAGCAGGAGGACCGGGAGCGCGACGCCGGCGACCCCGAGCGTGCCCGCCACGACCGCGTGAACCCCGTCGCCGAACGCGCCGTCGATCCCCCACCATTCCCGGGCGGCGACCACGACGGCGAGCGCCAGGAGGAAGAAGCCGACGCCGTCGGCCCGGTGATCGGGCTCGGGTGCCGCACCGCCCTTCGGCGCCGTCTCGTTCGAGGTTCCTTTCGCCGGCGTGGTCCGGCTCGGCTTGCCCACGTCTTCCTCCCCGTCACCGGGTGCTGTGCCCTGGCCTGGCGGCCCGACGGCGCGCGCCGCCCCGCCGACGGCGTGCGCCATGCCCAT
>NZ_JADBGR010000036.1 GCF_014892515.1 Myceligenerans pegani | reverse complement strand
GCCGCCGCGACGCCCGGCGTCGCACCGCGTCCGGGCCGGGCGGCCCGGTTCCTGGGCGCCCTGCTGCGCTGGGTGCCCCGGCTGCTGCTGCTCGCCGCGGTGGCCCTGACGCTCGGCGCGATCGGGCCGACGTCGCTGGTGCCGTGGCTCGCCTACGTCACGAGCCTGCCGGTCGACGTCGTCCGGCCGGCGGAGGGCCCGCTGGTCGCGGTGGTGGCGCTGCTCGTGGCCGTGATGCTGCGCTCGGCCGGGCACCGGATGCACGTGTGGTTCTACGTGCTCGGCATGCTGGCCGTCGCCGGCGGAGCGATCTCCCTGGCCATGTAGGCCGGAGGGGACGCGGCCCGGACACCGGCGGCGCCGCAGGAGGACACGCACAGCACCGGCAGAGGAAAATCCCTGGCGCGCGCCCAGGATCGGCTGCCAGGGTGGGTCTCACGGTCCTCGGACGAGGACCGGCCAACGTTCCGCCGGCACGCCGGCGGGTTTCCCGGAAGGAGGTGGCGTCATGGACGAGGCCCTGACGCTCGCCGCACACCCCTCGCACCCCGCGGGCACGGCTGCGGCAGACGCCACCCCGTATCCGGAGCACGCGTCGATCGGCTGATCCGCCGGGTCGCCCGCCGTGCTCCCGCTTCCGAGGAGCACTCTCTTGCCCCGTTTTCCCGCAACACCCGACTCCGCGTACCTGGTCGAGCGCCGCGAGCGTGCCGCGCGCGCGGAGGCGCCCGCGGATGCGCCCACGCCCGCCGACGTCGTCGAGCCCGGGCCGGACCAGCGCTGGTCCACGTGGCGGTCCGTCGCCAAGGGCCAGCGCGGCCCCGAGCCACGCCCCGGCTGGCTCGTCACGTCCGACGCCGCGCTCGACACCGAGCTCGGTATCCTCAAGACCGGCAAGGAGGCGGACGCGTTCCTGATCGAGCGCGGCGTGCCGGACGGCGTCCCCGTGCCCGACGACGGCGCGGCGCGCTCCTGCCTGCTCGTCGCCAAGCGCTACCGCGGTCGTGAGCACACCACGTTCCACCGCGACGGCGACTACACGGAGGGCCGCCGCACCCGGCGCACGCGCGACCAGCGCGCCGTCGAGGACCGCAAGTCCCGGTGGGGTCGCGCGGTGGCCGCCACCCAGTGGGCGGACGCCGAGTTCGTCGCCATGACGGCCGCCTGGGAGGCCGGCGCGCCGGTCCCCTACCCGGTGCAGATCGACGGGACCGAGATCCTCATGGAGTTCGTCGGCGGCACCGACCCGGACTCCGGCGAGATCGTGGCCGCGCCCCGGCTCACCCGGGAGCGTCCGGGCGCGGAGCTGCTGGAGTCCTACTGGGAGCAGCTCACCGCCGGCATGTCGGTGCTGGCCCGGCTCGGGTACGCGCACGGCGACCTGTCCCCGTACAACGTGCTGGCGCACGGCGAACGGCTGGTGATCATCGACCTGCCCCAGGTGGTGGACCTCGCGGCGAACCCGTTCGGGTCCGAGATGCTCCTGCGCGACTGCCGCAACATGTGCGCCTGGTTCGCCTCGCGCGGGCTCGACCGGGATCCGGAGTCCCTCCTCGCGGACCTGCTCGCGCAGGCCTGGTGACGCGGCGGCGCGATCAGTCCGTCGGGCCGTCGCTCGGTGCCGCCTGCTCGTCGAACAGGCCGAGGCCGCCGCCGGACGGCGTGTCGCTCGTCGGTTCGGGCGTGGGGTCGGACGTCGGATCGCCGGTGGGGTCCTCCGACGGCTCGCCGGACAGGCCGTCGCTCGGATCGTCGCCGGGCTCCTCGGTGGGCTCGCCGGACGGGTCTCCGCTCGGCTCGTCCGACGGCTCCCCGGAGGGCTCTCCCGACGGATCGGCGCTCGGCTCGTCGGACGGCTCGGGGCTCGGCTCGTCCGAGGGCTCACGGGACAACTCGCCGTCCGGTTCCTCGGGCATCTCGATCACCGGATCGGTGAGCGTCGTCACACCCTCGGGAAGGTCCTCGGCCGGGACACGGCGTACCTGCGTGATCACCGCCGCGGCCTCGAGCACGGAGGTGCGCCGCGACTCCAGTTCCTCGATCCGCCGCTCGCGCCGCGCCTGGCTCGCGCCGTCGGGCAGATCCTCCTCCAGGACGCGCGACGCCTCGTCGAGCGCGCCGCGCAGCCGCCGCAGCATCTCGGGCGAGGTCGAGACCGACCGGCCGGCCGCCGCGTAGACGACCTCGCCCGCCTCGATCGTCTCGGCGGAGCGGGTGCGCGACTCGCCGAGCAGCCGGTCGACCGAACCAGGCGGGACGTCGTGCCCGACGAGGATGGTGTCCTCGGTCACGATCGCCGGGATCAGCACGGTCTCGCTCTCCCCGATCGCCTGGTACGGGGGCCGCTCGTCGACCATCAGGGCCACCGCCCCGCCGACGCACAGCATGGTCACCACGAGTGCACCGGCCCCCACCACGAGGGCGGACAGCTGCCCGTAGATCCACTCGCCGATCCCCTGCGAATCCTTGCTCATCGCGCGCTACTCTAACGGCATGCTTTAATATAAGCACCTGCTTATGAAAGGAGTGGCCATGCACATCGCCATCGACCCCGCCACCACCGCCGGGCTCGTCACGCGCGAGGTCCGTACCGGCGAGCGTGACGGCGAGCCCACCAGGATCGCGGTCGCGCGCCGCCGGTACGACGCCGAACGCGCCGACGTCTGGGACGCCGTCACCACCGCCGAGCGCCTCCCCCGCTGGTTCGCACCGGTGACCGGCGAGCTCCGCCTGGGCGGTCGCTACCAGATCGAGGGCAACGCCTCCGGCACGGTGGAGAGCTGTGTGGCGCCCGAGTCCTTCGGCATCTCGTGGGAGTTCGGCGGAGGGACCTCCTGGGTCACCGTCAGCCTCACCGAGGCCGACGGCGGCACCGTGCTCGAGCTCACCCACGAGTCCGTCGTCGACCCCGAATTCTGGACGCGGTTCGGCCCGGGCGCCGTCGGCGTGGGCTGGGACCTCACCCTCATGGGGCTGGGCCTGCATCTCACCACGGGCGAGGAGAGCGACCCGGCCGAGGCCGAGAGATGGAGCGTCGGCCCGCAGGGCAAGGAGTTCGTCCGCGCGGCCGCCGACGACTGGGCACGCGCCGCGATCGCCGACGGCGACGACGAGGCCGCCGCCCGTGCCGCCGCCGACGCCACCCTCGCCTTCTACACCACGCCGCCGGAGGCCTGATGGGCGAACCGGCCAGGCGTCCCGACTCGGCCCGAGAGGGGGTCTTCGAGGCCCTCGGCGACCCGGTGCGACGCCGCGTCCTGGAGCTGCTCGCGAACGGCGAGCAGCCGGCCGGTGCCCTGGTCACCGCCCTGCAGGCGCGTGTGCGGATCTCCCAGCCGGCCGTCTCGCAGCACCTCCGCGTGCTGCGGGACGCCGGCCTGGTCCGGGTCCGCGCCGAGGGCACACGCCGTCTCTACGCGGTGGACGACGACGGCACCGCCGCCGCCCGCGAGTGGCTCGCCCGCTTCGAGGACACGTTCGCCCAGCCGCTCGACGCCCTCGCCACGGAGCTCGCCCGGGGAAGACGGGAACGCCGCCGGGCGGCCTCGCAGGAGGAATCCGCGCGCGAGGCGGGCTGACCGGCGCTGCGCGCTCGGCACACTTTTCCCGTCGCGCCGCCAGGGGTTCAGGACACCGCGTCGAGGGCCTGGTCCAGGTCCGCCCACAGGTCCTCGACGTCCTCCAGGCCGACCGAGAGGCGGATCAGGTTCTCCGGGATGCCCGCGTCCGCGCGGGACCCCGCGTCCATGATGTGGTGGCTGATCGAGGCCGGGTGCTGGATCAGGCTGTCGACGCTGCCGAGGCTGACCGCCGGGGTGATCAGCCGCACCGCGCCGATCAGGCCGGGAGCGTCCCCCGCCACCTCGAACGCGACCATCGCGCCACCCCCGGCCATCTGGTCCGCCGGGCGGGGCGCGCCACCCAGGCCCGGGTAGCGCACGCGCGACACGCCGGGATGCCCGGACAGGCGCCGGGCCAGCTCGGCCGCGGTCGTGGACTGCGCCCGCATCCGCACGGGCAGCGTCGTCAGCCCGCGGTGCAGCTGGTAGCCGGCGAGCGGGTGCAGCACACCGCCCGTGACGAACCGGACCTGGCGCAGCACCCGGGCGAACTCCTCGGAGCACGCGACCACGCCACCCATCACGTCGCCGTGCCCGCCCAGGTACTTCGTGGCGCTGTGCAGCGTCATCGCCGCGCCGTGCGCGAGCGGCCGCTGCAGGGCGGGCGTCGCGAACGTGTTGTCGACCAGCACCGGGACGGGGGCGCAGGCGTCGGCCAGCTCCTGGATGCCGACCTCGGACAGCGTCGGGTTGGCGGGTGTCTCCACGACCACCAGTCCCGTGGCGCCCGTGAGGGCCGACGGCGCCTCCTTGGCCGACGCGAACGTCGTGGTGTTGCCCAGCAGCCCGGAGTCCAGCAGGTGATCGCTTGTCCCGTACAGCGGACGCACCGCGACGACGTGCGGCCGGCCCGCCGACACGCGAGCCAGCAGGACCGCCGACAACGCGGCCATCCCGCTGGCGAACGCGACCGCCGCGGTGGCGCCCTCCAGCTCGGCCAGCGCCTGCTCGAACCGGCGCACCGTGGTGTTCGCCGCGCGGGCGTAGACGGGCGGACCGCCGTCGTCCTTCCCCTCCGTGAAGGCGTCCAGCCGGGCGGCCTCCGCGGCCGCGTCCCGGGACGGGTACGTGGTGGACAGGTCGAGCGGCGGGGCGTGCAGGCCGAGGTCGGTGAGGTCGTCCCGGCCGGCGTGCACGGCGCGGGTGTCGACGGAGCCGTGGGCGGGTGACCCGGAGCTGTGGGCGGGTGACTCGGTGTGCGAATCCATGGCGTACTACTCGCACAGAGTTCGCGGCTTTCGGACGTGGTCTGGTAGACATTCGGTCCATGACCCGAGAAGTGCGCCTGGATTCGGTCGACGTCGCGATCCTGCGGGAGCTGCAGAACGACGGCCGCCTGGCGAACAAGGCGCTCGCGCAGCGGGTCGGCGTCGCGCCGTCGACCTGCCTCGCCAGGACCCAGCGCCTGCAGGACGCCGGCGTGATCCGCGGCTACCGGGCCGAGATCGACCCGGCCGCCGTCGGGCGCGGGCTGCAGGCCGTGCTCGCGATCCGGCTCGCCTCGCACTCCCGGCCCCTCCTGGGCCCGTTCGTCGAGTGGGCACGGCAGCTCCCGCAGACCCGGGCGGTGCACCACGTCACCGGACCGGACGACTTCCTGGTCCACGTCGCCTGCACCGACACCGACGACCTGCAGCACCTCGTGCTCGACCTGACCGCCCGCCACGAGGTCGGCCGGGTCCAGACGGACCTGGTCTTCGCCTCGTGGCCGGGCGGACCGGTCGCCCCGGCCTGACCGTCCCGCTCGATCACACCGAGGACGTGGGCGACGGCGACGGAGCCGGCGGCGGGCTGGACGGTGCCGGGCTCGACGGCGCCGGCGAGGGGGTGGGAGTCGGCGTCCGGGTGGGCGACGGCGTGGGCGTGCCGCCCGAACCGCCGTCACCACCGTCGCCGGTCCCGCCCGAGCCTCCCGAACCCGAGCCTCCCGGACCCGAACCCGAGCCGCCGCCCGACCCGGACCCGCCGGAACCCGACCCGGCCGTACCGCCGGAACCCGACCCACCCGTGCCACCCGATCCGGAGCCGGCCCCCGTGCCCCCGTCGGCCCGGACGCTGTCCCCGCCCGCCGGAGCGCCGTCGTCCTCGCCGTACGGCGCCGCGATGTCGTCGGGCGCGACGGCCGCCGTCGTGGTGCCCGGCGGGAGCTCGGCGCCGGGGACGGTCCGGACGGCGGTGATCCGCGCCGCGGCGTCCAGGATCTTCGTGCGCAGCTCGTCCAGCGTCCGCAGCCGCTCGGTCTGCTGCTTCCTGGTCGCGTCGCGGCCGAGCTTCCCCTCCAGCGCCGCGGACGCCTCGTCGAGCGCCGCGCGCAGCCGCTCGAGCGCACGCGGCGGTGCGGACGGACGGGCGGCCGCGTAGACCTTCTCACCGGCCCGGACCGCCTCGGCGAGCCGGGCGGTCGCCCGCTCCAGGCTGCCGGGCAGGTCCTGCGGGTCCACCTCCAGGTCGTCCGCCGACATGATCATCGGGATCGGCAGCGGGCTCACGGCGGCCGCGGGGGCCGCCGGTCCCGGGTCGCCGCCCCGGTTGGCCAGCGCCAGGCCGCCGCCGCAGACGACGGCCGCCACGAGCGCGCTCACACCGGACGCGACCACGGGCCTGCGCCAGCGCGCATCCGTGCTCTCCTCCGGTGCGGAGGTCCAGATTTCCCTTTGTTCCCCTTGCTCCTCCATGTCGGGCACGATAGGCACGGCCCGAGGATCCCGCCCCGCCCCGCCGTGATATTTGCTCGCGGAAATCACCCTCACGGTCACCGGAAGTCTCGCGACTTCTCGGCCGTGGTCAGGTGCAACGGCGCCAGATGCTCGGCCAGGAGGTTCACCGCGCCGTCGGCCGATTCCACCCGCCCGCGCACCACCATCGCCGGCGCCGACCGCGCGACCCGCCGGAACCGCCGCCACAGCCCCGGCGTGCAGATCACGTTGAGCAGCCCGGTCTCGTCCTCGAGCGACAGGAACGTCACGCCGCCCGCCGTGCCGGGCCGCTGGCGGTGCGTCACCACCCCGCCGACGGCGACCCGCCGACCCGAGTCCGTCCCCACCACCTCCGCCACCGTGATCACGCCCGCCGCCCGCAGGCCGTCACGCACGTACTGCGTCGGGTAGGAGTCGGGCGTCACGCCCGTGGCCCACGCGTCGGCCTGGACCACCTCCGTCTCGGCCATCTCCGGCAGCTCCGGCGCCTCCGCCCCCGCGCTCACCCCCGGCAGCGTCCCCGGCCCTTCCTGCCCCAGGGCGCCCGCCGCCCACAGCGCCGCGCGGCGCGTGAGACCCAGCGACTCCAGCGCCCCCGCGGTCGCGAGCGCCTCGATCCGGTCGGTGCCCAGGCCGACGCGACGGACCAGGTCCCGCAGGTCGGCGAAGGCGCCCGACGGCGTGCCCGCGTCCCTTGCCTCCCGGGCCGCGACGATCTTCTCGGCGAGCTCCTCGCCGATCCCCTTCACCTCGGCCAGTCCCATCCGGACGGCGAGCGCCGGGTCCGCCCGCACGAGCCGCGCCGCTCCCGCGGCTCCGGGACCACCCGTGCGGTCCCGTCCGCCGTCGTCCCCCGTCCGTTCGACGCACGCGAGCGCCCGGGAGGCGTTCACGTCCGGCCGCAGCACCCGGACGCCGTGCCGGCGGGCGTCGGCGACGAGCGACTGCGGCGAGTAGAACCCCATCGGCTGCGCGGCCAGCAGCCCGGCGTAGAAGGCGGCGGGGTGGTGCACCTTGAGCCAGGCGCTGGCGTACACGAGGTGGGCGAAGGAGTAGGCGTGCGACTCGGGGAACCCGAAGTCGGCGAAGGCCTTGAGCTTCTCGTAGATCTCGTCGCGCACGTGCTCCGGGATGCCGTTTTCCGCCATCCCGGCGTGCAGTCGTGCCCGGAGCGCCTCCATCCTCTCGGCGCTGCGCTTGGATCCCATGGCGCGGCGGAGCTGGTCGGACTCGGCCGGGGTGAAGCCCGCGACGTCGATCGCCATCTGCATGAGCTGCTCCTGGAAGAGCGGGACGCCGAGGGTGCGGCCCAGCGATTTCTTCAGGAGCGGGTGCGCGTACTCCACCCTGTCCTCTCCGCGCGCCTTGGCCCGCGCCCGCTCGATGTACGGATGCACGGACCCGCCCTGGATGGGCCCGGGCCGGATGAGCGCGACCTCGACGACGATGTCGTAGAACTTTCGCGGCCGCAGCCGCGGCAGGGTCGCCATCTGGGCGCGGGACTCCACCTGGAACACGCCGACGGTGTCGGCCTCGCACAGCAGGTCGTAGACACGCTCGTCGTCCTCGGGCAGCCCGTGCAGGGTCAGGTGCTCCCTGGTGTGCTCGGCGACCGACTCGAAGGCGTACCGGATGGCGGTGAGCATCCCGAGCCCGAGCAGGTCGAACTTCACCAGGCCGCCGTCGGCGCAGTCCTCCTTGTCCCACTGCAGCACGGTGCGGCCGTCCATCCGCGCCCACTCGACGGGGCACACCTCGATGACGGGCCGGTCGCACATCACCATGCCGCCGGAGTGGATGCCGAGGTGGCGGGGCAGGCGGAGCATGCGGTCCGCGAGGTCGATGACGTCGTCCGGGATCTCGCCCTCCTCGGCGGCCGAGGGCGGCGCGTGGTGCGGCACGACGTCGTGCGCGTCGTCGGACCTGGGCTGTCCCGGGCCGCGAGGCTCGGTGGCGAGCACGTCCACGAACCGGCTGTCCGACGACGGCGGTCGCGGCGGGCTCTCCGGCTTCAGGCTGCCCCACCGCTCGATGCTCCTGGACCAGGCGTCCGCCTGTCCGGCGTCGTACCCGAGGGCGCGGGACGCGTCGCGGACGGCGGACCGGGGCCGGTAGGTGATGACGTTCGCGACCTGCGCGGCGTGCGTGCGGCCGAAGCGGTCGTACACGTGCTGGATGACCTCCTCGCGGCGCACGGACTCGATGTCCAGGTCGATGTCCGGCGGGCCGTCGCGTTCCGGCGCGAGGAACCGTTCGAACAGCAGGCCGTGCCGCACGGCGTCGACGGCGGTGATGCCGAGCGCGTAGCAGACCGCGGAGTTCGCCGCGCTTCCCCGCCCCTGGCAGAGGATGCCGTGGTCGCGGCAGAACTCCACGAGGGAGTGCACGAGGAGGAAGTAGCCCGGGAACCCCATGTCGACGATGACCTCCAGCTCGTGCTCGATCTGCGCCCAGGCGCGGGCGACCGCGGAGTTCCCGCCCGACGAGGTCCCCGGTCGCCTTCCGTAGCGCTGCTCGGCCCCGCGGTAGGTGAGTTCGCGCAGCCAGCTCGCCTCGTCGTGGCCCTCGGGGACGGGGTGCGGCGGCAGCTTCGGGCGGACGAGCTCCAGGTCGAAGGCGCACTCGGCGCCCAGGCGGGCGGCGTTCGCCACGGCCTCGGGGTGCCGGGCGTGCAGGCGTGCCATCTCGGCGCCCGAGCGCAGGTGGGCGACGGGTCCGCCCGGCAGGAAGCCGTCCATCCGGTCGAGCGACGAGCGGGCCCGCACGGCCGCGAGCGCCCCCGCGAGGTCGGCGTCGGACGGGCGGGCGTAGTGCGCGGCGGTGGTCGCGACCAGGGGCAGCCGGGCCTCGGCGGCGAGGAGGGCCAGGGCGTCGTGCAGGCCGGCGTCGCGGGGGTCGCCGGTGGCGGTGATCTCGACGGCGACGTTGTCGTGCCCGAACGCCCCGGTGAGCGCGGCGAGCTCCCGTCGGGCGGCGTCGAGGCGGGTGGTGCGGTCGCCGGGTCCGGCGAGCGCGCGGCGGACCGCTCCCTTGCGGCATCCGGTGAGCACGAGCCATTCGCCGCGTGCCCGTTCCCCGAGGTTCTCGAGGGTGTAGCGGGCGGTGCCCTTGGCGCCCGCGTCCAGGTGCGCGGTGCCGATGGCGGACGACAGGTGGCGGTAGCCGTCGGCTCCCCGGGCCAGGACGAGCAGGTGTGTCGCCCGCGGGTCGGGGACGCCGGTGGGCGGGTCGAGCACCGAGCCGGTGGCCCCGGGGGCGGGCAGGTGGAGCTCGGCGCCGAACGCGGTGGGCAGCCCCACCCTCTTGGCCGCCTCGGAGAACCGCACCACCCCGTACAGGCCGTCGTGGTCGGTGATCGCGAGGGCCCTCAGCCCGAGCCGCGCCCCCTCGGCGGCGAGCACCTCGGGCAGGGAGGCGCCGTCGAGGAAGCTGTAGGCGGAGTGCGCGTGCAGCTCGGCGTACTCAGTCATAGTGCGCCTCCAGGCGCCAGGCGCCGCCCGCCTGGGCGAGGAGGAGCCCGGCGCCGTCGTCGGTCACGACCTGCAGGTAGACGCGGCGGTCGCCGCCGTCGGGCCGCCACCACCGTTCGACGACGGGCCACGGCCCGGCCCAGTCGGTGACGCGCGTGGTGCCGCGCTCGCTGCGCACGAGCGCGGGCTCGCCGCTCATGGCGAGGCGCACGTCGACGACGACGTCGTCCCCGGCCGCGTCCAGCACGCGGGCGGGGACGGGCTCGACGAGCACGACGGCGGGCGCGGGGGCGGGGAGGCCGCCCGGCCACGGCAGGTCCGGGTCGCGTTCGGGCGGGGCCTCCTCGCCGAACGGCACGAACCGGATCCGGGAGCGCGGGTCGCGGCCGCCCTGCCGGCGCGGGGCGAGCACGCCCAGGGCGCCGCGCAGGGCCTGGACGCGCTCGGCGGCGCGGAACGCGCGCAGCCCCTCCCCGGCGGATGCCCCCCAGAGGGCGGGCTGGGTGGCGCCGGCCGGAGCGATCTCGTCGGCGGTGAGGGTGATGCGGGTGATCGGCGCGGGCTCCGGGTCGCCGTGGGTCAGCCAGCCCGTGAGCTGCCAGCGCACCCGGTCGGTGAGGCGCGCGGCCGGTGTCCCCGTGGCGTCGTCGGTGCGCCACACCCGCTCGCAGGTGCGCGAGGCGCCGGTGACGGGGTCGGCGACGTCGGCCGTCACGACGACGCGGCCGCACGTCAGGCCGCGGGCGGCCAGCTGTGCGTGCAGGTCCTCGGCGACCCGGCGGGCGGCGAACGCGGCGACGTCGGCCCGGATCGCGGGCGGGTCGAGCTCGGTGGTCGCGGTGATGCCGGCCTCGACGCGGCGGCGGGCCGGCGGGCGCACGTCCT
>NZ_JADBGR010000035.1 GCF_014892515.1 Myceligenerans pegani | reverse complement strand
GCGCGCCTCGGCGCGCAGCCTGCGTGTCACCGAGCGCTTCACGCGCGGCGTCTTCGTGCCCGACGACGCGATCCGCTGGCTGAGCAGGAAGTTGATGAACCCGATGATCAGGATGAGCACGAACAGCATCCAGGCCACGGCGGCGGCCCGGCCGAAGTCTCGCTGGTTCCCCCAGGCGACGTCGTACATGTACAGCACCGTGGTCATCCACTGCCGGTCCGCGCCGCCCAGGCCGGTGCTGTCGAAGAGCCGGGGCTCGTCGAAGATCTGCAGGCCACCGATGCTGGCGGTGATGACCACGAAGATCACGGTCGAGCGGATCTGCGGGACGGTGACGGAGAAGAACTGCCGCCACGGGCCGGCGCCGTCGATCGTCGCGGCCTCGTAGAGATCGCGCGGCACCGCCTGCATGGCGGCGAGGAAGATCAGCGCGTTGTAGCCGGTCCACCGGTAGTTCACCATCGCGGCGATGGCGACGTGGCTGGCCAGCCGGTCCTGATGCCAGCCGATCGGCTCGAGGCCGACGACCCCGAGAAGGTCGTTGATCAGGCCGTACTGGTCGGCGAACAGCCGGCCGAAGATCAGGGACACCGCGATCGGCGCCACCACGTACGGGATCAGCACGCCCATCCGCCAGAACGTGGCGTTACGGATGTTCTGGTCCAGCAGCGCCGCCAGCGTGATCGCGATGACCACCTGAGGCACTGCCGAGATCAGGAAGATCGACAACGTGTTGACCAGCGACTTCCAGAAGGTCGCCTGGCCGAGGACATCGGCGTAGTTCTGCCAGCCCACGAACTCCCCCTGCCCGCCGAGCAGGTTCCAGTCGTACACCGACACCACGGCCGTGTACGCCAGCGGGAACAGGCCGGTCAGAGCGAACAGGACAAAGAACGGGGAGATGTAGAGATAGGGCGAGACCTTGACGTCCCAACGCCCCAGGGTCTGGGAGAACCCGA
>NZ_JADBGR010000034.1 GCF_014892515.1 Myceligenerans pegani | reverse complement strand
GCCGCGTTCAACATCATGGGTGACTGGGCCGTGGCCGCCTTCGAGGAGCAGGACAAGGAACTGGGCACCGACTTCGTCGCGGCTGCTTCCCCGGGCACCCAGGGCGTGTTCGACTTCCTGGCCGACTCCTTCACCAAGCCGGTCGGTGCTCCCCACCCCGGGGGAACCGACGCCTGGCTGGAGACCATCGGCTCCCTGGAAGGACAGGTCGCGTTCAACAAGGCCAAGGGCTCCATCCCCGCACGCACGGACGCCGACCCGGCCGACTTCTCGGAGTACCAGCAGACGGCGATCGAGTCGTTCGCGAACGACACCATCGTCTC
>NZ_JADBGR010000033.1 GCF_014892515.1 Myceligenerans pegani | reverse complement strand
GTCGTCCCGGCCGGGGCATCCGGTCCGGGCAGGCCACCGCGGGGTGGCTGTTCGTGACCCCCGTGCTGGTGCTGCTCGGACTGTTCCTCGTGCTGCCCATCGTCATGGCGGCATGGGTCAGCGTCTCCGACTGGACGGGACGCGGGAACCCGTTCGGCGGCGCCGCGAGCTTCGTCGGCGCCGAGAACTACGCCGAGCTCCTCGCGGGCGGGGCGCTCGCGCAGCGGGACTTCGCCACGGCGCTGCGCAACAACGCGTACTACGTGCTGCTCGTGGTGCCGCTCCAGACGGTGGTGTCGCTGGGGCTCGCGGTCCTCGTCAACCGTCGGGTCCTGCGCGGCCGGGGGTTCTTCCGCACGGCGTTCTACTTCCCGTCGGTGACGAGCTCGGTGGCGATCACCGTGGTCTTCCTGTTCCTCTTCACCGCCTCGGGCGCGGTCAACCGGATGCTGAGCTACCTGAGTGTCGAGGGCCCCAACTGGATCAACGACCCGCGCGGGGTGCTGCACATCGCGCTCGGCGCTCTCGGGGTCGACCGGCCGCCGGCCGCGCTGGAGGCCTCGCCGTTCCTCGGACTGCCGTGGTGGCAGTGGCTCGCCGGGCCGAGCGTCGCCCTGTGCGTGTTCATCGTCATGGCGATCTTCACGACGTCGGGCACGTTCATGCTCCTGTTCCTCGCCGCCCTGCAGAACATCTCGGGCGAGGTCGAGGAGGCCGCGATGGTCGACGGCACGACGGCGTGGCAGCGCCTGCGGCACGTGACGATCCCGATGCTGCGCCCCACGATCTTCACCGTCGTCACCCTCGGCCTCATCGGTACCTGGCAGGTGTTCGACCAGATCTACACCGGCTCGCGCGGCGCGCCCGCCAAGACCACGCTCACGCCCGCATACCTGGCCTACGAGACCTCGTTCAACGACCAGCAGTGGGGCAGGGGAGCGGCGATCGCGTTCATCCTCTTCGCGATCATCGTCGTCATGACGATCATCCAGCGCATCGTGCTGGTCGAGCGCGACGTCGTCCCCGCGCGCAAGCGGTTCTACCGTGCGGGCCGGTCGCAAGGAGGCGAGCGCGCATGACCGTGGCAGTCGAAGCGCCCCCACGGCCGGGGCGTGCTCCCGCGCGGAACGGCCGGCGCAGGCCGGGCTCGCGGACCGTCGTCTCGGCGTCGATCACCTACGGGCTGCTCGTGGCGATCGCGGCGGTGTACATCTTCCCGTTCCTCATCTCGATCTCCACGTCGTTCAAGACCCAGGCCGACGCGGCCGCCGACCCCCTGGCGCTCGTCCCGGCCACGTTCAGCACGGCGGCGTACGAGCGGCTGTTCCTGAACTCGGACTTCCCGCTGTGGTTCCAGAACTCGATCGTGGTGACGCTGGCGGTCACCCTCGGGCGGGTCGTGCTCAGCTCGATGGCGGGCTACGCGCTCGCGCGGCTGCCGTTCCGGGGCCGGGGCGCGATCTACGCGGGGCTCGTGGCCGTCATGGCCGTCCCGGCGGTGGTCCTGCTCATCCCGAGGTTCCTCGTCATCAACACGCTCGGTATCTACGACTCGTACGCCGGCCTCGTCATCCCGCTCCTGGCGGACGCGGCGGGGGTGTTCATCATGAAGAACTTCTTCGAGTCGATCCCGCCCAGCGTCGAGGAGGCCGCGCGCATCGACGGAGCGGGCACGTTCCGCGTGTTCTGGTCCGTCGTCCTGCCCATGGCGCGGCCCGCGCTCGTCACGATCGTCATCCTGGCGTTCCAGGGATCCTGGAACGAGCTGTCGCACTTCATCGTGGCCTCACAGTCGCAGGATCTGTTCACCCTCACCAAGGGCGTGGCCCAGCTGTCGTCCGGTGCCCTCAGCCAGGGCACGCAGTACCCCCTCAAGCTCGGCGCGGCGATCATCATGACCATCCCGGTGGCGGTGCTGTTCTTCGTCTTCCAACGCCGCATCATGAACGCGAGTGCGGGCGCGGTGAAGGGCTGACGAGGGGCGGCGGCGCGGTGGTCGGCGGCGAGCTCCTCCGGCCTCGTCCACCGCTTGCCGGGGTTCGCGTGGCCGCCGGGGCGAAGACCCTCCGGCAGGAGTGTCGAGCAGCGATGTCGAGAACGGCGTCCCGGCTCCGTCCCCGGGGTGTAGCGACCACGGTGGTCGCACCGCCACAAGGAGGCACTGTCATGTCGAACCACCGCACCACCGAGATCCTCGACCGTCCGCTGAGCCAGGAACTGCTGGCCCGGGACCTCTGCCGGCTGGCCTACGTGGCCGAGGACGGCACACCGCGCGCCATCCCGATCGCCTTCGCCTGGAACGGCACGGAGGTCGTGATGTGCACGTCGAAGAACGCCCCGAAGCTGGCATCGCTCCGGCGGAACCCGGCGGTCGCCATCACGATCGACACCGAGGTGCACCCGCCCAAGATCCTGCTCGTGCGCGGCACCGTCGAGCTCGACGAGGTCGACGGCATCCCCGAGGAGTACCTCGAGATGAACGGCTCCTACGAGATGACGGCCGAGCAGCGGGTCGAGTGGGAGGCCGAGGTCCGCTCCCTCTACGACGGCATGGTCCGCATCGTGATGACCCCGACGTGGGCGAAGCTGATCGACTTCGAGACGACCCTGCCCAGCGCCGTCGAGGAGCTCGTCAGGCAGCGCGCGGAACGGGACGCCTCGTAGCGGTCCTGCGCGAGTCGGCGCGGGTGAACTTCGCACTCACCAGCCCTCTCCGAGGGGGTCACATTCTGGACACAGGCCGATATGTCCGGCAGAGTTCGAGCGAAGCACCTGCCCCTGTACCCGACCCAGACGGGGACACGATGACCAGCTCGATCACCATCGACGGAATCGCCGGCACCGGCGATGACGTCCGCGACCCCTCCGGCCGGCCCTTGAAGCTCGACGACCCCGCGACCGTCACGACCATCCCCGAACTCACCATGGCGCACGACGTCGCCGCCATCCACACCCGGCTCCGCGAGGAGTGGGGCGACATGGCCCCCGTGGAGCTGGAGCCCGGCGCCCGCGCCTGGCTCGTGATGGGCTACCGGACCATCGTCGCGATGGCCCGCGGCCAGCTTCCGCTCACGACGGCGACCGGCACCTGGAGCGGTCACGAGCGCGGGGTGTCGTCCGCCGAGTCGCCCCTGCTCCGGCCCCTGGCGCCGTCCGACCGGCAGACCGTGGAGCACGTGGACGGGAAGCTGCACGCGCGGCTCCGGACCCCGCTCGACGAGGTGCTCGGCGTGATCGACGACGCCGAGATCGCCAGGACCACCCGGGCCCGGTGCGAGGAGCTGATCGACGGCTTCGCGGGTACCGGTGTCGCCGACCTGGTGCGCGAGTACGTGACGCCGATGCCGCACCTGACGTTCGGCACCTTCCTCGGGTTCGACGCCGACGCCGCGCGGCGGGTGTTCGACGTCGCCTCGCTCCGGGCCGACGGACGGGGCGGCGCCGCGGACGTGCACGAGGTGAGCTTCCTGCTCACGGGCCAGACGGCGGCCCGGCGCCCGGACGGCGAGCCGACTCCCGCGGGCCGGCTCGCGCAGCATCCGTCCTACGAGAACACCGCGGAGGCCGCGCTCGGTCTCCTGTCGCTCACCGCCATCGCGGCCCGCGGCCTGCGGTCGTGGCTGGCGCAGACGCTCTACCTCGCCCTGACGGACACCCGCTTCGCCGGGCGGCTGGCGGGCGGCCAGCTCGGGATCGACGAGGCGCTCGACGAGGTGCTGTGGGCCGCGGCGCCGGTGACGGCGCTGTCACCGCGGATCGCCGCCGAGGACTTCCTGCTCGGCGACAAGCTCGTGCAGGCCGGCGACGCGATCCTCCTCGCCGTCGGCGCGCTCGGCTCAGACCCGAGCATCCGCGGCGAGGACTCCTGGGACGGGTCCGGCAGCCGCGCCCACCTGACGTTCGGCGTCGGCGCCCACGCGTGCCCGGCGCCCCACCTGGCCCGGCTGATCGTCCGAACGGCGGCCGAGACGCTGCTGCACCGCCTCGCGCCCGAGCTCGCGGCGCGGGCCGAGGAACTCCGGTGGGCACCGGACTTCCGGTTCCGCCTGCTGGAGCAGCTTCCCGTCGTCTTCCGTCCCGAGCAGCAGCCGGAACCCGAGTCGTACGTGCCATGACCCGTCGGGCGGCCTGCCCGACGCCGGAGCCACCCGCGACACCGATCGCACCCGAAAGGACATCGTGAGCACCACCACCACCCGGACCTCCCGGGTTCTCAACACCGTCTTCGGCCCCGCCGTCAGGGGGCGCGAGGATCCCGCCGCCGCCTGGGCCAAGGCGATCGCGAAGGTCGACGAGGAGGCCGGCATCCAGGACCGCGCCCTCGCCGACAGCCTCTACCGCGTGTTCGAGAGCATCACCGAGGAGCCCAAGCTGACGCCCCTGGGCTTCTTCTTCGCGCTCAACGTGGTCAAGGACAAGTACGCCAACCGGCTGCGCGTCGAGTCCCTGCTGGCCGAGCGCCCGGAGATCGCGGACGAGAAGATCGTCGACCCGGTGTTCGTGCTCGGGCTGCCGCGCACGGCGACCACCCTCGCCCACAAGGTGCTCGCGGCGTCGCCCGCCCACCGCGGCCCGCGCGCGTGGGAGATGACCTACACGACCCTCGAGGACCCGGCCGTCGCCAAGCGGGAGAGCAAGCGGTTCGACCAGAGCATCAGGCTCGTCACGAGCGTCTTCGCGCCCGGTCTGAAGCACATCCACCCGATCAGCGCCAACGATCCGGAGGAGTCGCTGGTGCTCCTGCCGCACGGGACCTTCTGGCCCCTGTTCCACGGCAGCATGCACTCCTACCGCGAGTGGTACGCGAGCCGCGGCGAGGCGGAGCTGATCGGCGACTACGAGTGCCTGAAGCAGGGCCTGCAGGTGCTGCAGCACGGGCGGGAGCCCAAGCGGTGGGTCCTCAAGTACCCCGCGCACCTGAACGACATGCCGGTGATCAGGAAGGTGTTCCCGGACGCCACGTTCGTGTGGACGCATCGCGACCCGGCCACCGTCGTCGGCTCGGCGTGCAGCCTCGTGGAGACGCTGTGGGCGCCGTACCAGACGGACCCGGACCCGCAGGAGATCGGGCGGCTGATCATGGACTCCATGGTCACGTGGGTGGACAACGCGCTGGAGGCGCGGCTCAGCCTGCCGCCGTCGTCCATCGTGGACGTGCCGTACCACGCGCTGAGCCACGACCCGCACACCGAGGTGCCGCGCCTGTACTCGGCGATCGGGGCGACCTGGACGGAGAGCGACGCCGCGCAGCTCGACCGGGTGATCGCCCGGCCGACGGGCACGCGCCCGCACACGTACGACATGACGCGCTACGGCCTGGAGAAGGCCTACGTCGAGGAGGCGTTCGCGCCGTACCTGCGCCTGCTGAACAGCTTCGACAAGCTGGACGCGGAGCCGACGGCGGACCTGTGACGCCGGGGGTCGCGC
>NZ_JADBGR010000032.1 GCF_014892515.1 Myceligenerans pegani | reverse complement strand
GGGCCGCTCAGGTCAGAGCCCCAGCTCCGACTCGAACGCACCCTCCTCGATGCGGTTCTTGATCGCCGTCAGGAAGCGGGCCGCGTCGGCGCCGTCGACCAGGCGATGGTCGTACGAGAGGAAGATGTACGCCATCTGGTGCACGGAGATCGAGTCGTTCCCGTCGGCGTCCGTGACCACGACGGGCTTCTTCGTGATCGTGCCCGTACCGAGGATCGCGGCGTGGCCGCCCGGCACGATCGGCGTGTCGATCAGCGACCCGCCCGAGCCCGTGTTCGTGATGTTGAACGTGCCGCCCGACAGCTCGTCCGGCGTGACCTTGTTCGCCCGGGTCCGTGAGCCGAGGTCCTGGATCTGGCGGGCGATGCCGGCCAGGTTCAGGTCGCCCGCGTTCTTGATCACCGGCACCACGAGACCGCGGTCCGTGTCCACCGCGATGCCGACGTTCTCCGACGGGTGGTAGGTGATCGTGCCGGCCTCGGTGTCGATCGTGGCGTTGATCTTCGGGTACGCCTTCAGCGCCTCGACCGCGGCCAGCGTGAAGAACGGCAGGAACGTGAGCTTGGCGCCCTCGCGTGCCAGGAACGACTCCTTCGCACGGGCCCGCAGGCGCGCCACCCGCGTGACGTCCACCTCCATGACCGTGGTGAGCTGGGCCTGGGTCTGCACCGCCTCGAGCATGCGCTCGGCGACGACCTTGCGCAGGCGCGACATCTTCTCCGTGGTGCCGCGCAGCGGCGACACCTCGAGCACGGTCGTCGGAGCCGCCGGGGACGACGGCGCCGCCGCGGCGGGAGCACCGGCCGGCGCCTGCTTCGCCTCGGCCGCCGCGAGCACGTCCTCCTTGCGGATGCGGCCGCCGACGCCGGTGCCGGTGATCGTCGAGACGTCCACGCCCTTCTCGGCCGCGAGCTTGCGGACCAGC
>NZ_JADBGR010000031.1 GCF_014892515.1 Myceligenerans pegani | reverse complement strand
CGGTCCAGCACCACCGGCCGGTCCCCGACCGCAGAGACCTGCAACGTCGCGTTCTCCGGAACGCTGATGCGCTCGGTCTCCACCTCGCTCGGGGTGCCCCGGCCACTTGTCGGGACGATCGTCAGCTCGCCACCCTCGGCCGTCGTCGCCACATAGACCGTGCCGTCGGTACCCACCGCGAGCGCGCCGCCCACGCCGATCTCAGCGGTCGGATCGAGCTTCTCCTCGTCGAACGCCTGGGCGCCGTCGAAAGCCAGCACCCACAAACGGCCGGTCTCGCCGTCGTACACGGCTGATGTCGCACCGCCCGACGCGACCTGTGCGCCTGCCGGCAGCGCCAGCGTGCCCTCACGCTGGAGGTGGGCCGGGTCGACCGGGCTCGCCTCCGAACCGCCGTCGTCATCCAGCAACACACGGCCGCCGTCCTGCGACACGTCGAACGTCGTGGAGTTGGTGTCCATGATGCCGTCGATCGCGCCGGCCTCGAAGTTGTA
>NZ_JADBGR010000030.1 GCF_014892515.1 Myceligenerans pegani | reverse complement strand
GCCAGCGGATCGCGTCGTCGGGCACGAAGACGCCGCGCGTGAAGCGCTCGGTGACACGCAGGCTGCGCGCCGAGGCGCGCCTGGCCGGGCGACAGGCCACCATCGCTGCTGCGGCCACCGCCGTTGCCGCGGACACTGCACCAGATGGCGACGGCGGTAGGGGCGGGCCGGCTGGTTCTCCCACAGCGTCGGCCTCGCCCACCACGACGACTGACCGGAGGAACTCATGAGCTCGGTCGCAGTCACGGCGCAGAGCGCCGGCCAGCAGGCCGCGAAGGCGGCTGCCCGCAAGCGGGCACGCAGACAGCGGCACGGTGTGGGGTCCGCGGTGCGCCGGCCCGGCTGGGTGACTTATACGATCCTGGCGGTCGTGCTGGTGGTCTCGGCGTTCCCGCTGTACTACACGCTGCTGCTGGGCTCGTCCGACCAGGTGTC
>NZ_JADBGR010000029.1 GCF_014892515.1 Myceligenerans pegani | reverse complement strand
GCCAGCGGATCGCGTCGTCGGGCACGAAGACGCCGCGCGTGAAGCGCTCGGTGACACGCAGGCTGCGCGCCGAGGCGCGCGCCGCCGCCTCGGACCGCGCGGCGCACGGCGCGGGCCGCGCCGGAAGCACCACCACCACGACCACCGACCGGGGGGACTCATGAGCTCCGTCGCAGCCATTGCGCAGAGCGCAGGCAAGGGGGCCGCGAGGGCCGCCGCCCGCAAGCGGGCACGCATGCACCAGCACGGCACCGGATCCGCGGTGCGTCGTCCGGGCTGGATCACGTACACGATCCTGGCGGTCGTGCTGGTGGTCTCGGCGTTCCCGCTGTACTACACGCTGCTGCTGGGCTCGTCCGACCAGGTGTC
>NZ_JADBGR010000028.1 GCF_014892515.1 Myceligenerans pegani | reverse complement strand
CAGTCGACATGCGGCGACGGCGCGTCCACGTGCAACGTGCGCGGCAGGACGCCGTGACGCATCGCCTCCAGCACCTTGATCACCCCACCCACGCCGGCAGCCGCCTGCGAATGACCGATGTTCGACTTCAGCGAGCCGAGCCAGAGCGGCTCCCCGCCGTCGCGCCCCTGCCCGTACGTCGCCAGCAACGCCTGTGCCTCGATCGGATCCCCGAGCCGCGTCCCCGTACCGTGCGCCTCCACCACGTCAACGTCGCCCGCACCCAGGCCCGCGTTCGCGAGCGCCTGGCGGATCACCCGCTCCTGCGACGGACCGTTCGGCGCCGTCAACCCGTTCGACGCACCGTCCTGATTCACCGC
>NZ_JADBGR010000027.1 GCF_014892515.1 Myceligenerans pegani | reverse complement strand
TCATCCGACATCCGGCCGACCACCCGACAGGCTGCCGACCATAGGGTCCGCGTCTCCCGCCGTCGTCGGTGGGTCGCGAAATGGCTCGCGTCCGCAGGGCGCAGCGGGGACGATCGGGCCATGCACACTTCCACCCTTCCCGATGTCCCGCTGCCGGACGGCTACCGGTTCCGCGCGCTCGCGGAGGCGGACCTGCGCGCCGTCCGCGATCTCGACCTATGGGCCTTCCCGTCGGCGACCGCGCTCGACGAGGCGGTCCAGCACTCGTTCCCGCTCGGCTGGGACCGCGCGATCGGGATCGAGGCGGAGGGCTTCGACGGGCTCGCCGCCCTGCACGGCTCCTATCCGTTCCGGAGGTTCGGCGTGCCGGGCGGCACGCTTCCGACCGGCGGCCTGACCTGGGTCGGGGTGCATCCGCAGCATCGTCGCCGCGGACTCCTCACCGGCATGATCGACCTCCACCTGGCGCGCTGCCGCGAGCGCGGCGAGCCGCTGTCCGCCCTGTTCGCCGCCGAGGCGCCCATCTACGGACGCTTCGGCTACGGCAAGGCCGCCGACGACGTCCGGCTCACCATCGCCCGCGGCGCGGGCCTCCACGAGGTGCCGGGAGCGGACGAGCACACCGTGCGGATCGCGCACGCGTCCCGGGAACAGCACGGTGACCTGGTGGGACGACTCCACCGTGCCGCGGGAGAACGCCCCACCGGCGTCGCCGGGATCAATCGTCCGGGGTGGTGCGAGCGGGAGACCGAGGAACTGCAGGCGCACTTCTGGGCCGACCTGCCCGCGTTCCGTGGCGGCCGTGAGTCGCGCCGGATCGTCGTCGTGGAGCGCGGCGGCGAGCCGCGGGGCTACGCCCTGTTCCGCCGGAAGCTCGACTGGGAGACGTTCGGGCCGCGCGGCACCACCGCGGTCAGCGAGGCCGTCGCCCTCGATGCGGCAGCTGCCCGCGCTCTGTGGGGCGTGCTGGTCGACTTCGACCTCACCGTCGAGACCTCCACGTTCCTGCTCCCGGTCGACGACGCCGTCACCCGTCTCCTGATGAACCCGCGCGCGGCGCAGCCCCGCGTCGTCGACAACGTGTGGGTGCGGCTGGTCGACGTCGCCGGCGCGCTCGCCGGGCGGCAGTACGCCGCGGACGTCGACGTGAGGATCGCCGTGACCGATGCCCGGCTCCCGGAGAACGCGGGGACGTACCGGCTCCGGGCCCGCGTCTTCGGCGAGGCGACCTGCGACCGTGTCGCGGAGCCCGCCGACCTGTCCCTCGACGTGCGGGAGCTCGGCGCCGCCTACCTGGGCGGGACGTCCCTGGCCGCCCTGGCGGCGGCGGGCCTGGTCACGGAGCACACCCCGGGCGCTCTCGCCACGGCGGCCGCGGCCTTCGGCTGGCCGGTCGCCCCGATGAGCAGCTGGGTCTGGTGACCTGCTGGGGCCGGTGGTAGCGGGCCATTGTGGTCGGCGGATTGTCGGATGATCGGCCGCCCGGGGGACCGATCATCCGACAAGGTGCCGACCACTCCGCGACAACAGGTCGATCACTCGACGGCGGAGTGGCGCGCGGTGTCAGCCCGCCGCATCCGGTTCGTCGGGGAACCAGATCGCGTGCTTCAGGTCGACGCGGCGGCCGTCGCGGGTCAGCGGGCAGCCCTCCGCGCGCAGGGCGTCGAGCGCCGCGGTCAGGTGCCGGGCCGGCGGCGAGCCCGCCGCGTTGACCACGCGCCACCAGGGCACGGCGAAGTTGTCCTGCGCGGGTCCGACGACGACGGCGTCCTCTGGCACCAGATGCTGGTAGCGGTCACCGGACGCCGCCATCACGTTCCCGACCTGCCGCGGCCCGCCGCGCCCGAGGTCGTCGGCGACGATCTCGGCGATCAGCCCGTACGTCATCGCGCGGGCGGGCGGAATCCGCCGCACCAGCCCGAGCACGGCGGCCGCATATTCCTCTGCGGGCGTGAGCTGGGTGTCGGACGGCTCCTCATCGGACATGGACGCATCGTAGGTGGCCAGGCCGCGGGATTGCCCACACAAGCCAGCCGCCGAACTGGCCGCGGAGCGAGCGGAGTGCCGCACCCAACCACCGCCGTCGACGCGGTCCGCCCCTCTCGGATGGTCGGTTCTTCGTCGGATGGTCGGCTTCCCCGAGCGGCCGACCATCCGACGTCCGGCCGACGGCCCGACAACCAGCCGACCACCCGCCGACTCCTCAGCGCGACCCCGGGACCTTCGTCGGGGCAAGCCTCGCCAGGGTGCGGCCCGCTACCGCGCGGGTGCGGGCCGCGCGGCGGGCTGCCGCCGGCGTGCCCGGCGTGCCCGCCGCGCGCTCCTGCGCGATCGACAGGACCGTGAGCACCGACGACGGGTCGCCCTGGACCAGCATCGTCGTGAGCAGCGTCCCCTCCCAGGCGGCGAACCGCTCCCGGATCCGCTTCACCGGGCCGATCAGCGCCACCTCGTCCACCAGCTCCGTCGGCACCGCCCGCGCCGCGTCCTCCTTGCGGCCCGCCAGGTACAGGTCCTGGACCTCGTCCATGGCCTCCTTGTACCCCATCCGGTCCAGCGACTGCTTGTGGAAGTTCGCGCCCTTGGCGCCCATCCCGCCCGCGTACAGCGCGACGAACGGGCGGATCAGGTCCGCCGCCGCCTCGACGTCGTCGCGCACGAACACCGGGACGGTCGCGATGGCCTCGAACGCGTTCGCCGGCGACCGCTCCTCGCGGCGCTTCGCGAACCCGGCGTCCAGCAGTTCCCGGAACTCGCCGTCCAGGCGGGGCGCGTAGAACGACCCCATCCAGCCGTCCGCGATCTCCGCCGCCAGCGCGATGTTCTTGGGTCCCTGCGCCGCCAGCACGATCGGGATCTCGGGCCGGAACGGATGCACCGTCGGCTTGAGCGCCTTGCCCAGCCCGGTGGCGCCGTCGGCGTCGTCGGGCAGCGGCAGGCGGTAGAACGCGCCGTCGTACGAGACGGGGCGCTCGCGGGCGATCACCTCGCGCACCACGTCGACGAACTCCCGCGTGCGTGCCAGCGGTCGCTGGTACGGCTGCCCGTACCAGCCCTCGACCACCTGCGGGCCGGAGGCGCCCAGGCCCAGGACGAAGCGGCCGCGCGACAGGTGGTCCAGCGTCATCGCGTGCATGGCCGTGGCGGTGGGCGTGCGGGCGGCCATCTGCGCGATCCCCGTGCCGAGCCGCACGTTCCTGGTCCGCGAGCCCCACCAGGCCAGCGGCGTGAACGCGTCCGAGCCGTAGGCCTCGGCGGTCCAGACGGAGTCGAGGCCGAGGCGGTCGCCGGCCAGGATGGCCTGCTGAATACCCTTCGGGGGCTTGCGCGACCAGTAGCCGGTCTGGATGCCGATACGCATGGTGAATCCTCGTCGTCGAGCGGGCAGGGGACGGCCGGCAGAGTTTCCTGCGACTGCGCGTCCCAGGTACTGGGCCAACCCTACCGTGGCTGACGGCGGAGCGGCCGGGCCGGTCACGGCAGTGCGGCGTACTCTCGGTTCCATGGCTACCTACGACGACGTCGCGCGGCTCGTCGCGGACCTCCCCGAGACCTCCGAGGGGACCCGCTTCCGGGGCCGGACCTGGTTCGTGGCGGGCAAGGCGTTCGCGTGGGAGCGGCCGTTCTCGAAGGCCGACCTCAAGCGGTTCGGGGACGAGCCCGTCCCGGGCGGCCCGATCCTCGCGGTGAGCGTCGACGACCTGGGGGAGAAGGAGGCCGTGCTGGGCGAGGGGCGGCCGGGCTACTTCACGATCCCGCACTTCGACGGCTACCCCGCCGTACTCGTCCAGCTGGATGTGGTGTCGCCCGCACACCTGGCGGAGGCCGTCGAGGACGCGTGGTTCGCGCAGGCTCCTCGGGTGCTGGCGGAACGTCGGCGCCCGATGTAGCCGGGGGCCACGTCCGAAATCCGCTCGCCGCGCCGGCGCCGTCCGGGGCAGGATCGGCCCGTGACATCCTCTCCATCCCGCGGTGTCCTCGGCTTCTGGTCCGAGCTCCCTCGCGACGGTCGCTGGCTCCTGTCCACCGTGGTGGTCAACACCTTCGGCCGCGGCCTCACCCTTCCCTTCACGATCATCTACCTGCACGAGGTCCGCGGCTTCTCGCTCGACCTGGCGGGCACCCTCATGGGGCTGATCGCGGTCGCCGGGCTGATCGTGACCGTGCCGGCCGGCGTGCTGATCGACCGGTTCGGGGCCCGCAGCACGCTCCTGGCCGGGATCGCCTGCGCGATCGCCGGGCAGACGATCCTCGCCTTCGCGACGGTGCCCTGGGCCGCCGCCGTGGGGCTCGCCCTGTTCGGGGCGCAGTTCGGCGTTGCCTGGCCCGCGAACAACGCGCTGATCTCGACCGTCGTCCACGGCGACCTGCGGCAGCGCTATTTCGGGGTGAACTTCGCGCTGGTCAACCTCGGCATCGGGGTCGGTGGCGTGGTCGGCGGCCTGCTGGTCGACGTCGAGCGTCCCGTCACGTTCGTCGCCGCCTTCCTGGTGAACGCCGCGACGTTCGCGGCCCCGGTCGTCGTGCTCCTCGGGCCGCTGCGCCACCTGCGTCCGAGGGCCGAGGCGCCCGAGGGTTCCGCGGTGTCCGGGGCCGGGAGCGACGACGGCGCGCCGGCGGGGGTCGAGCGCGCGGGCGGGACCGGGGTGCCCGCCGGCTATCTCGCGATCCTGCGGCGGCCCGAGGTGGCCTGGCTGACGGTGCTGGCCGCGCTCGCCGCGTTCGCCGGGTACGGGCAGATGGAGAGCGGGTTCCCGGCGTACGCGCGGCAGGTAGCGGAGGTCTCCACGCGGACGGTGGGCTTCGCGTTCGTGGTGAACACCGCGGTGATCGTGCTGCTGCAGTTCTGGGTGATGGAGCGCGCCCGCGGGCATCGCCGGACCCGCGTGCTCGCGCTGTTCGGGCTCATCTGGTCGGGCTCGTGGCTGGTGCTCGGTGCCTCCGGCCTGATGCCGGGTACGGCGGCGAGCGTCGCCGTCGTGCTGGGCTTCATGGGCGTGTTCGCGGTCGGGGAAGCTCTGCTGCAGTCCGCGCTGCCGGCGCTGACCAACGACCTGGCGCCCGACCACCTGCGCGGCCGCTACAACGCCCTCAGCTCGGCGGCGTTCCAGGTAGGCACCATCGCGGGCCCGGTGGCGGCTGGTGTGCTGCTGGAGCGCGGGCATCCGGCGGCGTTCATCACCATGGTGGCGGCGATCTGCGCCGGGATCACGGTGACGGCGTTCGTCCTCGGGCGGCGGGTCGCGCCCGGGGTGGACGGGGTGCGTGGCGCGAACCAGCGCGACGCGGACGAGGCCGACGCGGCGGAAAGCAGCGTCCGGATCGATCAGCCGTACGACGCCGCGTAACGCCGGGCCAGGATGCGCAGGTGCTCCCGCAGCTCGGGCGGCTCCTCCGCCGTGAAGTCGAGCCCGAGCATTCCGATCCACACCGCGACGACCTCGAGGCTGTCGCCGCCGGTGACCAGCACGCAGGTGTGCGCGTCGAGCGGCTCCACCGTGCCGACGGCGGGGTTGATGCGAGCCAGGACGTCGTCGGCCGGTGCGTGCACCCGGATTCTCGCGTGCACCGCCCAGCCGGTGCGTGCCACCTCCCGGACGACGAACTCCGCCAGGTCGAACTCCGGATCGACCGGCGCGAACCGCCGTCCGCCGGGTGTGCGCAGCTCCAGCCAGTCCACCCGGAAGGGAGCCCATTCGCCCGAGCCGACGTCGCGTCCCACCAGGTACCAGCGGCGCTGCCAGGCGACGAGCCGGTACGGCTCCACCTCCCGCGGCTCCCCGCGGTAGAGGCACCGCAACCCCTGGTGGTCGCGGATGGCCGCGGCCAGCGCGGTGAGGAGCGCCGGATCGACCGCCGGGTCCTCGACGTTGCTGTCGGTGTTCGACGGGCCCGCGCTCGTGGCCGAGCGCAACGCGGAGACCTGACGCCGCAGCCGGTCGGGCAGCACCTGCTCGAGCTTGCCGAGCGCGCGCGTGCTGCTCTCCTCGATGCCGGCGACGGCGGTCGCCGCCCGCAGCCCGACGGCCACGGCCACCGCCTCGTCGTCGTCGAGGAGCAGGGGCGGGAGCTTGCCGCCGACGCCGAGCCGGTAGCGGCCCCCCGGGCCGCGGGCCGAGTCGACCGGGTAGCCGAGGTCGCGGAGCCGCGCGACGTCGTTCCGGATCGTCCGGTCGGTGACGCCGAGGCGCGCCGCGAGTTCCGGGCCCGACCACTCGGCGCGGGACTGCAGCAGGCCGAGCAGGGACAGCAGGCGGCCCGACGTCGTGCTCATGCTCGCAGAATAACGGAAAGAACCGTTCCTGAACCCCTCGTAGCGTCGTACCCGTCAGCACGATCCCGGACACCGATGCTCCGCAGGAGGACACCATGAACGCCAACGCTTCCACCAACGCCGACCCCGCCGCGACCACCACGGAGGCCGGCGGCGGCGCCGCCGGCAGCGCCGCCACCGCCGAGATCCGTCCCTTCCGGATCGAGATCCCCCAGTCCGACCTGGACGACCTGATGCAGCGCCTCGGACGCACCCGTTTCCCCGTCGCGGCCCCCGGCGATTCCTGGGACCACGGGACTCCGACGTCGTACCTGCGCGACATGGTCGACCACTGGCGCGACGGCTTCGACTGGCGCGCCGTCGAGGCGCGGGCCAACGCCTACCCGCAGTTCCTCACCACGATCGACGGCCAGACCGTGCACTTCGTCCACGTCCGCTCCGCCGAGCCGGGCGCGCGGGCTCTCGTGCTCACGCACACCTACCCCGGTTCCTTCCTCGAGTTCCTCGACCTGATCGGGCCGCTCACCGACCCGGTCGCGCACGGCGGCAGCGCCGAGGACGCCTTCGACGTGGTGATCCCGTCCATCCCCGGATTCGGGTTCAGCACCCCGATGGCCGAGGGACCCTGGACGTTCGCGCGGGTCGCCCGCACCTGGGACACCCTGATGCGCCGGCTGGGGTACGCCTCGTACGGGGCGCACGGGAGCGACGCCGGCGCGCTGGTGAGCCGCGAGCTCGCGGTCCTGAACCCCGACGGGTTCCTGGGAGCCCATGTGCTGCAGCTCTTCTCCTTCCCGAGCGGGGAGCCGGGGGAGATGGACGGGTTCGGGCCCAAGGAGTTCGCCGCGCTCGAGCACCTGCAGTGGTTCCAGAGCGTCGGCGGCTACAACGCCATGAACGGTTCCCGCCCGCAGACGGTGGCGGCCGGGCTCAGCGACTCACCCGTGGGGCAGCTCGCGTACAGCGAACTGTTCGAGAACTTCGGCAACGGCACCAGCGCGGTCAGCCGGGACCAGGTGCTCGAGCAGGTCAGCCTCTACTGGCTGACGAACACGTCCGCCACGGCCGTGCGCTACCACTACGAGGAGGCGCGCAGCGGGGCGGAGCCCGTCGTCAGCGAGGGGCGCACCGGCGTTGCCGTCTTCGCCTCGGACTTCCAGACGATCCGGGCGTTCGCCGAGCGGGACAACAGCCGCATCGAGCACTGGGCCGAGTACCCGGAGGGCGGCCACTTCGCGGCGCTCGAGGTTCCGGGTCTCGTGGTCGGGGACCTGCGGACGTTCTTCGCGACGGCGCCCGCGACAATCAGATGACGTACTCGATCAGTTCCGACGGGTCCTGGACCACCGCGCCGGTGCGATCGGGAGACGGCGTTCGGTTCCGTGCGGGGACCCCGACGGCCACCGCACCGTTCGGCACGTCCCGGGTCACCACCGCGTTGGCGCCCACCTTCGCGTCGTCGCCGATCCACAGCGGCCCGAGCACCTTCGCGCCCGAGCCGATCATGACGCGGTCGCCGAGCGTCGGGTGCCGCTTCCCGGGGCTCATCGAGCGCCCGCCAAGGGTGACGCCGTGGAAGAGCAGGCAGTCGTCGCCCACCTCCGCCGTCGCCCCGATGACCACGCCCATGCCGTGGTCGATGAACAGCCGGCGGCCGATCCGCGCGCCCGGGTGGATCTCCACCCCCGTCAGCAGGCGGGAGACCAGGGAGAGGATCCGGGCAGGCAGCCGTAGCGCGGGCCGCCGCCACATCGCGTGCGCGATGCGGTAGTGCCAGACGGCATGCACGCCCGGGTACGTCAGGAGTACTGCGCTCAGCGAGGTCGCGGCCGGGTCCTGGGCGCGCGCCGTCTCGGCGTCCTCCTTGAGGAGCTGGAGAAAGGTGGGCGCCCAGGACGTCGTCATCAGTCCACCAGGCCCTCGAACAGCGGGGTCGACAGGTAGCGCTCGCCGAAGTCGGGGGCGACGACGACGATCGTCTTGCCGGCGTTCTCCGGGCGCTTCGCCACCTCGAGAGCCGCGGCGAACGCCGCACCCGAGGACGTGCCCACGAGCAGGCCCTCCTCGGACGCGGACCGCTTGGCGGTCTCGACGGCCGTGGCGAAGTTGACGTCGATGACCTCGTCGTAGACCTCGGTGTCGAGGATCTCCGGGACGAAGTTCGCGCCGATGCCCTGGATCTTGTGCGGGCCGGGCTGGCCGCCGTTGAGGATCGGGGACTCCTCGGGCTCCACGGCGATGATCTTGATGTCCGGCTTGCGCTCCTTGAGCACCTGGCCGACACCGGTGATCGTGCCGCCCGTACCGATACCCGACACGACGATGTCGACGTTGCCGTCGGTGTCGGCCCAGATCTCCTCGGCCGTGGTCTCGCGGTGGATCTTCGGGTTGGCCTCGTTGGCGAACTGCCGGGCCAGGACGGCGCCCTCGCGCTCCTGGGCGATCTTCTCGGCCGCGGCGACCGCGCCCTTCATGCCCTCGGCCCCGGGCGTGAGCACGATCTCGGCACCGAAGGCGCGCAGCAGTGCCCGGCGCTCCTTCGACATGGTCTCCGGCATGGCGAGGACGACCTTGTAGCCGCGGGCCGCGCCGACCCAGGCCAGGGCGATGCCCGTGTTGCCGGACGTGCCCTCGACGATCGTGCCACCCTCCTTGAGCTCGCCCGACTCCTCCGCCGCGTTGATGATCGAGACGCCGATCCGGTCCTTGACGGAGTTGGCGGGGTTGTAGAACTCGAGCTTGGCGAGAACCGTCGCCTCCAGGTCCTTCGCCAGGGAGTTCAGCTTCACCAGCGGGGTGTTCCCGATGAGCTTGGTCGCGTCGTCATAGATGCGGGCCATTGTGTCTCTTTCCTTCGTGTCGTCCGGCTCTTGCGGGTGGTTCTTCGACCCGGCGGCCCGGCACCGATACATGCCTCCGGCAATGCACCTCGTGCACGACGCCGCCGGTTGTCCCTGGGGTCAGTGGGTATGAGGGGGCGTGGGAGCGTCGCACGGGCGTCGCGACCGGTGGTCCGTGCGTGGCACGGTGTCGACACGGGTCAGACGTGGCGTGGACGCTCTACCGACAGAGGCGGCACATTCGGGCGATGCGCATGTGGGGGAGCCTAACTCCGCCCCGACAGATCGACAAGATCGGTCTCACTTATTGGTCACATCGATGGGTGGCGGGTCGCGCGGTGTGGCCGCGGGTGCGGCACCGCCCGCAGTATCGCGCGGGCCGAGCGGCGCCGCACGCCCAGAGCGGCGCCGCGTGGCCGGCGCCGTCGCGGTGGCCGGACGAGAGAACGCCGGGGTGCCGACCGCGCGTGAGGTCGGCACCCCGGCGTCGGGGGAGCCGGGGGCGGTGGCGTACCTGGAAGCCACCGCCCCGGGCATGCCGCGGGTCGGGCGTCCCGCGGCGGTTCGTGCGCCGGCTCGGTCAGCCGGCGGAACAGGTGGCGGTGAGGCCGCTGGAGCTACCGCTGCCGAGGAACCCGGCGGTGGTCGAGCCTCCGGCCGAGAGGTTGCCGTTCCAGGAGGCATTCGTCAGCGTGTTGCCGGACGCGGTCGCGTTCCAGGCCTGGGTGATCGTGGCACCACCCACCGTGACCTCCCAGCCGCTGATGGCGGAGCCGCCCGCGGTGACGGTGACCTCGGCCTGGTAGCCGCCGTCCCAGGAGTTGGTCACGCTGACCGTCGCGGTGCACTCCGCGTTGCCCGGGTCGTCCGTCGGGTCGTCCGTCGGGTCATCGGTCGGGTCATCGGTCGGGTCGTCCGTCGGGTCCGGCTGCGGATCGTCCGGCCACAGGTCGCCCCCGCCGATGTTGATGTCCGAGCACAGGTAGTAGGGCTGGTCGAGATGGCTGGCCTGCCAGATCGTGTACAGCACCGCGCGGCCGTTGTAGCCGGACAGGTTCACGTCCGTCACGTACGGGGACTGGGGAGGATACGAGCCCGTCTCCTTGATCAGGTCCAGGTCCTCCCAGCCGAGGCGCTCCGTGGTGGGGTCGAAGCTGGGCTTGGACACGTAGATCCGCAGGTAGTCGGCCCCGTGGTTGGCGCCGTCGGTGAGGGTCAGCGTGAAGTTGTGCGGCACGCCCTTGGCGACCCACTCGCCGGGGGTGTCCATGGAGTCGTACCGGCCGCCCTCGGTGTTGCCGCCCGAGCAGAGCGTGCCGCTGGGCACGGCCGCCTGGTGGTTGCCGCCGACGTTCTCGCGGTAGAGGCCGTTCCAGTTCCACATGGCGTTCGGGTTGTCCTGCCACGCCTGCCAGCACATCGGGTCGATGGTCGCCATCTCGGGGTTGAGGTGGTCGTCGCCCCAGCGGTCCCAGCAGCCGTAGTTGCGGGTGGGCGGGTCGGTGACGCTGCCGTGGGCGGCAGCGGGTGGTGCCATGGCGGTGTCCGCCGACACGACGGCGACCAGCCCCAGCGGGGCGGCCAGCGCCATGGCGGCGGCCAGGATCAGGCCGCGCGTTCGCGCACGCACTGTCATGGGATGCTCCTCCTCGAGCTTCGGGCCGGCCGGTCGGACGGCTCTTCGGTTCCCGTCAGCCTGGGCGCCCCCGCGCACCGGCGACCAGCGGCTGAATCGTTTACGACTCGTCAGAAACTTTCGTGCGCGTCGCCTGATCGCAGGCGGCCCGCCGGGCGATACCTGGGCGAGGATGGGCCGATGAGCACACCCCGCACCGTCGTCGTCGGCCCGGCCTCCTGGAACACGCTCGTGCGGCTCGACGAGCTGCCCGCACCCCGGCCGCACACGGTCTTCGCGCGCGACGCCGTCCGGACGCTGGGCGGGACGAGCGCCGGCAAGGCGCTGCACCTCGCGGACCTCGGCGCTCCCGTGACCCTGGTGACGGCGGTCGGCGACGACCCGGAGGCGGAGCGGGTGCTCCGCGCGCTGGGCAACGTCGGCGCCGGGCTGGAGGTCCTCGCGCACCGCGCGCCCGGCCCGACGGAGCAGCACCTCAACCTCATGACCGACGACGGCGAGCGGGTCTCCATCTACCTGGCGGTGCCCTCGGAGCCCGCCCGGCCCGACGACGAGCGCGTCGCCGCGCGCCTTGCCGGGGCGCGTCACGTGGTGCTCGACCTGGGCGCGAGCGGCCTGGAACTGCTGGAGGCCGCCCGCGCGGGTGGCGCCGAGCTGTGGACCGACCTCCACGACTACGACGGCGTGAGCGAGTTCCACCGGCCGTTCGCCGACGCCTGTTCCCACGTCTTCCTCAACGACGACGGCACGGACGACCACCCCGCCCTGATGCGGGCGCTGCTCGACCGGGGTGCCACGACGGTGGTCTGCACCCTCGGGGCGAAGGGCGCCGTGGCCCTGACCCGCGACGGGTGGGCCGAGTGCGCGGCCGAGCCGGCCGACGTCGTCGACACGAACGGCGCCGGCGACGCGTTCTTCGCGGGATTCCTCGCGGCGCACCTGACCGGGGCCGGGACGGGGGAGTGCCTGCGAGCCGGGGCGCGCCAGGCGGTCCGGGCGCTCGGCTCGCCCCACCTGAGCCCGCTCCTGGACTGAGCGGCCGCCGCCGGGCATTGCGTCGCGGCGGCGATCTGTGACAGATTAGGAACCGAACGTTCGGTCAGTAATTCGCCACGGAGGTCACGATGACGTCGGCCGTCGACGAGGCAGGGCTCGAGGCGCACTTCGAGGCCACGATCGCGCACAAGGACCGCATCGAGCCGCGGGACTGGATGCCCGAGAAGTACCGTCGCACCCTGGTGCGCCAGATCGCCCAGCACGCGCACTCCGAGATCATCGGGATGCAGCCCGAGGGCAACTGGATCAGCCGCGCGCCGTCGCTGCGCCGCAAGGCGATCCTGCTCGCGAAGGTGCAGGACGAGGCCGGCCACGGGCTCTACCTCTACTCGGCGACCGAGACCCTCGGCGTCACCCGGACCGAGCTCACCGAGCGCCTGATCTCCGGTGCGCAGAAGTACTCGTCGATCTTCAACTACCCGACGCTGTCGTACGCCGACGTCGGCACGATCGGCTGGCTCGTCGACGGCGCCGCCATCTGCAACCAGGTGCCGCTGTGCCGTACCTCGTTCGGTCCGTACGGGCGCGCGATGATCCGGATCTGCAAGGAGGAGTCCTTCCACCAGCGGCAGGGCTACGAACTGCTGATGACGATGATGCGCGGCACGGACGAGCAGCGTGCGATGGTGCAGGAGTCCGTGGACCGCTTCTGGTGGCCGTCGCTGATGATGTTCGGCCCGCCCGACGAGGCCTCCCCGAACACCGCGCAGTCCATGGCCTGGGGCATCAAGACCCACACCAACGACGAGCTGCGCCGGCGGTTCGTCGACATGACCGTGCCGCAGGCCGAGGCGCTCGGCGTGACGCTGCCCGACCCGGACCTGGCGTGGAACGAGGAACGGCAGGCGCACGACTTCGGCGAGGTGGACTGGGACGAGTTCTGGAAGGTCGTGGGCGGCGACGGCCCCTGCAACGCGCAGCGGGTCGCGCACCGGAAGAAGGCCTGGGACGACGGCGCGTGGGTCCGCGAGGCAGCCACCGCGTTCGCCCGGAAGCAGGAGGAGACGGCCGACCACGGCGGAGCGCCGACGACACCGACGACGTCGGCCGGCCCGGCGTCCCGCACGGCGGAGGAGGAGACGGCATGACCGACGAGGTGCGGGCGGAGTGGCCCCTGTACGAGGTGTTCGTGCGCGGCAAGCGCGGCCTGAACCACGTCCATGTCGGCTCGCTGCACGCCCCCGACGGCGCCCTGGCGCTGCGCCACGCCCGCGACGTGTACACCCGGCGCAACGAGGGCGTCTCCATCTGGGTGGTGCGCTCCGACGCCATCGCCGCGTCCAGTCCCGACGAGAAAGACCCGCTCTTCGCACCCAGCGGCGACAAGGTCTACCGGCACCCGACGTTCTACTCCATCCCCGAGAACGTCCCCCACATGTAGTCCCCCAGCACCCGGAGAACCACCATGTCCGACGGCACCGCCCCCGAGCGCAGGACCCAGGCCACGGAGCCCGCCGAACGCGCCGCGTCCTCCGCGTCCGCCACGTCCCCCGCGTCCGCGACGGACCACGGCATCGACCACGACAACGCGTACGCCGGCCTGCTCGTCAACGACGCCCACTGGGCGTTCGGCACGGACTTCGAGGACCCCTTGGCCGGTGTGGACACGACCGTGCCGGACGGCGTGGAGCCGTCCGTCCTCGCGGCCTACTGCCTGATGCTCGGCGACGACGCCCTCGTGGCCTCCGAGCGGATCTCCGAGTGGTGCAGCCGCGCACCCGACCTCGAGGAGGACATCGCCCTCGCGAACATCGCCCTCGACCTCCTCGGGCAGGCCCGGCTGCTGCTGGCACGGGCGGCTGCCGCCGACACGTCCGTCGTGCCCGCGCTCCCCGGCGACTCGCCCGTGCCCGACGAGGACCGCCTCGCCTTCTTCCGGGACGAGCAGCGGTTCCGGAACGTGCGCCTCGCCGAGCTCCCGAACGGCGACTTCGCCGAGACCGTCACCCGCATCCTGCTCCTCTCCACCTGGCGGCTCGCCCTGTTCGAGCGCCTGACCGGAAGCCGCGACGCCGTCCTCGCCGCCGTCGCCGCCAAGGGCGTCAAGGAACTGACCTACCACCGCGACTTCGCGGGCCGCTGGTTCCTCACCCTCGCCCAGGGCACCGACGAGTCCCGCCGCCGCGTGACCGCCGCGCTCACGGACCTGATGCCGTACTGGCCCGAGCTGTTCGAGACGCACGACGTCGAGGCCGCCGCGGCCGCCTCCGGCACCGGCGTGGATCCCGCCCAGGCGGCGGGCGAGGCCGACGCGGTGCTCGACCAGGTGCTCGCCGTGAGCGGCGTCGACCGCCCCGAGTACGCGCCGCGAGCGGGCGTCCGCGGCCGCACCGGACGCGACGGCATGCACACCGAGGCGCTCGGCCGCATGCTCGCCGAGACCCAGTCCGTCGCCCGCGCCCACCCGAGGGGGCGATGGTGAGGAACGAGACCCTGGTCCCCGTCGCCGGCGGGTCCGCGGCTCCGCCCGCGTCCCGCGGACGTGCCGAGCGGGCACGGCGGGCCCGAGGCGCCGTCGACCTCGACCGGGCCCGCGAGGTCGCCGCGACCGTCGTCGACCCCGAGCTGCCCATGCTCACGCTCGCCGACCTCGGCGTCCTGCGCGACGTCGAGATCGCCGACGACGGCGCCGTGGTCGTGGCCATCACGCCCACGTACTCCGGCTGCCCCGCCATGGCCACGATGCGCGACGACGTCGTGCGGCGCCTCCAGGAGGAGGGGTACGACGACATCCGCGTCCGGGTGGCCCTGCACCCCGCCTGGACCACCGACTGGATCACGCCCCGCGGGCGGGCGGCGCTCGCGGAGGCGGGCATCTCGCCGCCGGGACGGCGGGACGCGGAAGTGGCCACCGGTACCGCCGGCGCCCCGGCGCCCGGCCGACGCCCTGTCCCGCTCACGCTCGGCCCGACCCGCCGCGCGGTGCGCTGCCCCCGGTGCGACTCGGCCGACGTCGAGCTCACCTCCGAGTTCGGCTCGACGGCGTGCAAGGCGATGTACCGCTGCCGCGCCTGCCTGGAGCCGTTCGACCACGTGAAGGAGATCTGATGACGACCAGCGCCGAGGCGCCGGCCAGGTCGGCGGCGGCATGATCGACGACGGCGGAGCCACGACCACGCGGGCCGACCGGGCGCGGGCGTCCCGCAGAACACAGTCCACCTTCCACACGCTCACCGTGGCCGACGTTCAGCGGCTCACCGACGACGCCGTCGCCGTCACCTTCGACGTGCCCGACGAACTGCGTGACGCGTTCGACTTCACCCCCGGGCAGTCGCTCGTCCTGCGGCGCGTGATCGACGGCGTCGAGCACCGCCGGAACTACTCGATCTGCGCCCCGGCGGGCGCGCCGCCCCGCGTCGGCGTCCGGGAGATTCCCGGCGGGCTGTTCTCCACCTGGCTCGTCCGCGAGGTGCGCCCGGGCACGAGGATCGAGGTGGGGACGCCGTCGGGCAGCTTCCGGGCCGACCCCGCCGCGGGCGGGCGGCACCTGTGCATCGCCGCGGGGTCGGGCATCACCCCGATGCTCTCGGTCGCCGCGTCCGTGCTGGAGAATCCGGACGCGCAGGTGACGCTGCTGTACGGCAACCGGAGGTCGACGACGGTGATGTTCGCCGAGGAGCTCGCCGACCTCAAGGACGCCCACCACCGCCGCTTCGACCTGATGCACGTGCTCTCCCGGGAACCGCGCGACGTCGAGCTGTTCTCCGGCCGGCTGGATGCCGACCGGCTCCGGCTGCTCCTCACCGCGCTGGTGCCGGCGTCGGACATGGACCACGTCTGGCTGTGCGGCCCGTTCGGCATGCTGTCCGACGCGCGGCAGGTCCTCGACGAACTCGGCGTGCCCCGGGAGAAGGTCCACTTCGAGCTCTTCCACGTCGACGAGCCGCCGCCGCAGCTCCGGCACGCCGACGCCGCCATCGATGGCTTGACCAGCGACGTCACCGTGATCCTCGACGGCCGCAGCACGACGACGTCGATGGCGCGGGACAGTACCGTGCTGGACTCGGCGCAGCGCGTGCGCGGCGACGTCCCGTTCGCGTGCAAGGGCGGGGTCTGCGGCACCTGCCGGGCGAAGGTCCGCTCCGGCGAGGTGGACATGGCCCGCAACTACGCCCTCGAACCGGACGAGGTGGCCCGCGGCTTCGTGCTCACCTGCCAGAGCTACCCGGTCACCGACGAGGTCACGGTCGACTACGACGCGTGAGCGGGCGCCCGGATCAGCCGACCCGGGTGAGGCGGAAGCGCTGGGTCGCGGCGCCCGTGCACGGTTGCTGGGTGAGGCCCGTGCCGTTCGCGCCGATCCCGGGGTCGAGGGTCAGGCAGCTTCCGCTGTGCCGGGCCGCGAACGTGTACGTGCCGCCGGCCGCGGCGGGGAGCCACTGCTGATTGGTCCCGCCCACGTAGGTCCACAGATGCACCCGCGTGCCGTCGGCCACGGCTCCCGGGCCGCCGTCGACGTCCCAGGACTTCCCCGCGTGCTGGTTCACGACCTGGTAGTAACCGTCCGACGTGGCGCGGAACTGCCAGCGCTGGTTGGCCTGGCCGGTGTCGCCGCAGGTCCACTGCTGCAGGCGGGTGCCGTCGGCGGTGCCCCAGTCGGCGGCGTCGAGGCACTTCCCGCTCGCGTCCGGGATCACCTGGTACCAGGCCGCGGGATCGATCCCGGGTGCCGGTTCGGTGCCCCGCGGGTCCCACGCGAACGTGGCCACGGACCGCCCGGGCAGGGTGTAGGCGAGCGAGCGGCCCTCGTCGGTGATCGAGAACGTCCGGTCGCCGCCCGCGGAGTTCACGACGTAGGCGACGCGTGTGCCGTCCGGGTTCTGGAGGACGACGTTCCCCACGTCGCCCGAGCCCGCGCCGGACCCGATCCGCCGGGCGCCGGCGTCCACGAACTTGGTGAGATGGCCCAGCGTGTAGAACTCGGCGTTGCGGGTGACGGTCCCGCCGGCGATCTCGACGACACCGTTGCAGCGGTCGTCGCAGTGTCCCTGGTGCGGGCCGCCGTTCTGGTCGAGCGCGAGGTTCCAGGTGATGACGGTCTCGCCGCCGTTGCGCAGGTTGCGCACCACGAGGTTGTCGGCGTGCCACATCAGCGTGTCGCCGAACGTGGCGGCCGGGTCGGCGCTGTCGGTGCCGGAGCACTCCGTGAAGTACACCCGCTCGCCGGCGGCCACGATCTGCGACTGCGCCTCCGGCGACCCGCCGTAGCAGTGGAACGCCGCACCCTGGACGCGGGCGATGTCCTCCGTGGCCGCGAGCACCTGCAGCGGGTAGTCCGGACGGTCCCAGTTGTGGTCGTAGGACCACAACTGGGTGTCGAGCCCGGCGCCCGTCAGGGCGGCGTCGAGCACCCGGAGGAACGCGGCCTGCTCGTCGGCCTGCATGTCGGTGGACGGGTAGCTCGTGGCGAACAGCGGCTCGTTCTGGACGGTGAGATCGGCGAGCGTGACGCCACGTGCCTCGTACGCCTGGATCGCGCGGACCAGATAGCCGGCGTAGTCCTCGTAGTGCTCGGGCAGCAGCTTGCCGCCGTTCAGGGATCCGCCGGACTTCATCCACGCGGGCGGCGACCAGGGCGACCCCATGAAGCGGATACCGGGGTTCACGGCGAGCGCGTCGCGCAGCACGGGAAGGATCTCCTGCTCGTCGCGCGCGACGCCGAACTCGCCGGGCGTGTCCTCGTACGTGTAGAAGCCGCCCGCGTTGAAGTCGCTGCTGCCGAGCGGCTGGCGCAGGTAGTTGAGCCCGATGCCGTCGCCGTCGCGCGAGAACAGGGACCGGAGCAGGTCGGAGCGGGCGCCGGGCGACAGGTCGTTGATCAGCGAGGCGGATGCCTCGGTGACGGACGCGCCGGCGCCGGTGAACCGCTGGTGCGTGGTGCCGGCGTCGACGGCGATGTCGGTGGGCTGCGGGCCGGCGTCGAACGCGACGGATCCGGCGTCGGCGAGCCGGCTGGCGCCGTCGGCCGTCGTGATCCAGACGTCGGCGGTGGCCGGCGCGGCGGCCCGCTCGGCGGCAGGGGCGGGGCGGGACGTGGTGCTGCCGGTCGGCACGGCGGTGGCCGGGACGACGGCGATCGCGGCGCCGACGGCCGCGACGGCGACGGCGCTCAGCGCCGCGAGCGGCGCCCGGGCGGGTGATGGACGAGTGGGTGACGGGCGGGTGGTGCGCTTCATTGCGGACTCCCTCGGTGGATGGACTGCGCGGCCAGCATAGCGCTACTTACCAAGTGGTCGGTAGGTAGTGGGTCCGCTCCTGCGCCGTGGTCCCGAGCGGCATCACGCCGGGCCTCGGCGAGACACCGTTGCCCGCAGGTGCGCCGCCGGTCCGTAGACTCGCCGGGTGACGAACGAGGCGGGGGAGCGAACCCGGGTCCGGCGCCCGACGGCGGAGCGCCGGGCGGAGATCCTGCGTATCGCCATGGAGACGTTCGCGACGCGCGGCTACCAGAAGGCGTCGCTGGCCGAGATCGCCACCCGTGCCGGCCTCACTCAGGCGGGCCTGCTGCACCACTTCCCGTCCAAGGCCGGGCTGCTGACCGGCGTGCTCGACCTGCGCGACGAGACGGACATCTCCGAGCTCGGCACCGAGCGACCGCGCGGACTTGCCTTCCTGCGCCACCTCGTGGAGACGGCACGCCGCAACACGGAGCGCGAGGGGATCGTGCGGTTGTACGCCGTGCTCGCCGCGGAGAGCGTGACCGAGGGACATCCGGCGCACGACTACTTCGAGGGCCGCTACCGGGGCCTGCGGGCGATCCTCGTCGACGCGCTCGAGGAGGCACGTGGTCAGGGCGAGGTGCCGGGCAACCTCGACGTCAGGACCTGCGCGAGCATCATCATCGCCACGATGGACGGCCTCCAGGTCCAGTGGCTGCTGGATCCCGCCTCGGTCGACATGCCCGCGGCGACCGAGACGGCGATCGAGCGCCTGATCGGCCGGCCGCTGCCCGCGCGGGCCTGAGGAAGGCGGCCCTCTGCGCGGAGCCGGCCGTCGCGGCAGGCGCCTCCCCGCGCGGGCGTGAGCAGCTACGCCGTCGCCGCCCGGGTGATCGCCTCGGGAATCGGCGTGTCGCCGCCCACCAGGTTCCACTGCCGGCCGATCGTGGCGTCCTCGTCGAGCACCGCCGCCAGGACGGCAGCGACGTCCGCCCGGGTGACGTCGCCCCGTGCCGCGTCCGGGCCGAGCGCCACCCGGCCCGTGGCGGCGCCGTCGGTGAGCCGTCCCGGGCGGATGATCGTCCAGTCCAGGTCGGACGCGCGGAGCGCCGCGTCGGCGTCGCGCTTCGCCTCCACGTAGGCGCGCCAGACCTGCCCGCGCTCCGGGGCCGGCAGGCTGTCGACGCCGATCGCGGACACCTGGACGAACCGCGAGATGCCGGTCTCACGCGCCCCGTGGATCGACTTCAGCGAACCCTCGAGGTCGACGGTCTGCTTCCGCTCGATGTTGCCGTCCGGCCCGCCGCCCGCCGTGAACACCACCGCCTCGCAGCCCGTGAACGCCGTGGCGAAGTCGGCCGCCTCCGAGTTCTCGATGTCGAGGAGGCGAACCTCGGCACCGAGCCCCCGGAGCTCGTCGGCGTACGCCTCGTCCCGTACCAGGGCGACGGGGATGTGACCCGCTCCGACCAGGAGCGGGTGGAGCTGCAGGGCGACCTTCCCGTGGCCGCCGACGATCGCGATGCGCATGCGAACCACCTTACGGGCCGACTCTCAGCAGTCGAGACGTGAACGGACTTCTCTGGCCAGGGTGCCGGGCCGGGGGTCATGATCAGCGCGTGACCGATGCCGCGCACGAGCCCGCCGGCCGGCCGGTTGACCGGCACGATGGCGGCGGGGAAGGACCGGCCGGGCCGAGTCGTGTCGCGATACGGCTCCTCGGCCCGCTCGAGGTCGACGCCGGCGCGGGCCCGGTCGAGCTCGCCGGGAGGCCGCTCGCGCTGCTGGCGATCCTGGCGCTGGCGCCGGGCGAACCGGTGTCCGTCGAGGCGCTGGCCGACCGGCTGTGGGACCCGGAGGACCTGCCGGCCCGGCCCCGCGCGACCCTGCAGACGTACGTGGCGCGCCTGCGCGGCGCACTCGGCGCCGACACGGTCGAGACCGTACGCGCCGGCTACCGGCTCGCGCCGTCCCGCGTCGCCGTCGACGCCGCCCGGTTCGCCGAGCTGGCGACGCGCGACGTCGAGGCCTCCGTCGCCGCACGGCGCCGGGACCTGTCCGCCGCGCTGGCCCTCTGGCGCGGGGAGCCGTTCCACGACGCGGCCTCCGGATGGCTCGCCACCGAGGCCCGGCGGCGGCTCACCGCCCAGTACCTCACCGCGCTCGAGGCCGCGGCCGACCTCGACCGGCTTGCCGCCGAGCCGCTCGAACGCCTCGACGACCTCCGCGCGGCCTGCGAGACGCACCCGTTCCGCGAGTCCCTGTGGTCCCGTCTGCTGCGCGCCCTCCAGGCCGCCGGCCGCCGGGCCGAGGCGCTCGCCGAGTACGAGCGGATGCGCACCGGGCTCGCCGGAGAACTCGGTGTCGACCCGGCACCCGAGCTCCGCGACCTGCACGCCGCCCTGCTCCGGGACGACCGCGCCGACGGCCCGGCCGGCACGGACGTGCCCCGGCAGCTCCCCGCCGACTGCACCGACTTCACCGGCCGCGACGGCCTGCTCGCCGCCCTCGACGCGAGGCTGCCTCCCGAGGGCGGCCGCTCCGTCGTCGTGCTGCACGGTCCCGGCGCCGTCGGCAAGACGACGCTCGCCGTGCACTGGGCGCACCGCGTCCAGGAGCGGTTCCCGGGCGGCACGCTCTACCTCAACCTGCGCGGTTTCGACCCGGGACCCGCGGTCGGCGCGTCCGAGGCCCTGACCACGATGCTCGGCACCCTCGGCGTCGCCCCGGCTGCGGTCCCGAACGACCCCGACGGCGCCGCCGCTCTGCTGCGCAGCAGGCTGTCCGGCCGACGCACCCTCCTGGTGTTCGACAACGCCCGCGACGCCGAGCAGGTGCGGCCGCTGCTCCCGGCGTCGGACGCCTGTGTCCTCGTGACCAGCCGCAGGACCCTGCGGGGCCTGTCCGCCCGGGGCGAGGGCGAGGCGCTGGCGGTCCGGCCGCTCACGGAGGACGAGTCCGTGGCACTGCTCCGCGAAGGGCTCGACGACGGCTTCCGCGACCCCGCGCACGCCGCCGCGCTCCACCGGCTCGCCCGCCTGACCAGCGGATTCCCGCTCGCCGTGCGGCTGGTCGCCGAGAACCTCCGTCGATATCGTGCCGAGGGGCGGGACCACGACGTCGCGCTCGACGCCGTCGGCCGGGAACTCGCGGACGAGAGCGGCCGCCTCGATGCCCTCGATGCCGACGGCGACCCGCTCGCCGACCTGCGGGCCGTGTTCTCCTGGTCCTACCGGGCGCTCGACGCCGGGACGGCCCGGATGTTCCGCCTCGTCGCGCTCCACCCGGCGGGCGGATTCGGCATCCCGGCCGCCGCGTCCCTCGCCGCCGTCGACCTGCGGACCGCCCGCAGACTGCTCGGCCGGCTCGTCGACGCCAGCCTCCTGCACGTCGTCGCCCCCGATCGCTACGGGATGCACGACCTGCTGCGCGCGTACGCCGCCGATCTCCTGCGCGACGACCCGCACGAGCGTGACGACGCCCTGCTGCGCCTGCTCACCTGGGGCGTGCGGAGCTCGCACGCGGCGACGATGACGCTGCGTGCCGAGTCCGCGCAGACCCAGGTCGACGACGGACTGCACACCCTGGGCGCGATCCAGGAGACGTTCGACGACGCCGCGGCCGCCTCGAACTGGCGCGAGGCCGAGGGCGGGCCGCTCCTCCGGCTGGTGGAGGACGCCCTGGCGACCACCCATCGCGTGGCCGCGGCCTGGCTCGCGATCCGCCTGTTCGACCACGTCCGCGCGACCCGGATGCCGGACGACGCCGTGCGGTTCTACGAGCTGGTGCTGCGTTCGCTGGACGGCAGCGGATCGGCAGACCTGCACGGGCTGCTGCTCAACGCCCGTGCCGTCGGCTACGCGCGCCATGGTCAGATCGACATCGCCGAACAGGTGCTCCTGGAGGCTCACGACCACATCGCGCGCCACGGCACGGCACGCGCCGACGCCGTGGTGCGCGGGAATCTCGCGCGCGTGTACGCCGTGCAGGGCCGGGAGAAGGAGGCGATCGAGCTGGCCGCGGGGGCACGGGGCGACCGGGAGCCAGGGGGCGACAGCACGGGGGAGCGGATGTCGGTGCTGATCGACGTCTATCGAGAACTGCGCTGCATCCCCGAGATGATCGCCGTCGCCGACAAGGTGCTCGCCGCCATGGGACAGAACGCGGGGCGCTGGGCGGCCGTGACGAGATACACCCGGGCGCGGGGACACCTGAGCCTGGGGCGCCCCGACGCCGCGCGAGACGATGCGCGCCTCGCGGTCGCGGGCTACCGGGAGGCCGGCGAACTATGGCGTGCCGCCGGCGCCCTCCGCCTGCTCGGCGAGATCGAGGCCGCGATGGGCAACACCACGGAGGCGGTCCGGGCGTGGCGGGAGGCGCTCGCCATCGTCGACGAGACCGGCGAGCTCGACGCGACCGACGACCTCAGCCGGCAGATGCTCATCGACTACATCGCGGGCGCGGCGGCCGCCGGTGCGGGCGCGCCCGCCGGTACCGCGCGGGCGTCCTCCCGCGCCGAGGTCCCGGGCACCGGCTG
>NZ_JADBGR010000026.1 GCF_014892515.1 Myceligenerans pegani | reverse complement strand
GCCGGTCCACCGGCCCCGGAGCCCGCGGGTCCTAGGTGGTCACTCCTCGAAGTCGGCCACCGTGAGGTCGTTCGCGAGTTCCACGTCGGACTCCTCGAATCCCTCGTAGCTGGTGATGATCTCCATCGTCGTGCCGTCCTCGCGCAGCCTGTTCAGCTCCTCGTTGAACGCGTCGCGGAACTCGGTGTCGTCGAGGCGGAAACCGTAGCCGCCGCAGGGGAGGGTCTCGTTGCCCTCGGCGTCCTTCGGGAAGAACGGCTCGACGGCCTCGAGCCCTTCGCGCCCTTCGACCTGGCCGTTGACGGTCGCGGTGGTGCCGGTAACGGCGTCGACCTCCCCGGCCGCCAGCGCCTGGTACATCTGGTCGATGCCCGGGAACGACTTGATCTGGTCCTCCCCGATGCCGGCCTCCTCCGCGTAGCCGACCTCGACCGTGCCGCTGGCTACGGCGATCGTGAGGTCGGGGTTCTCCACGAACGAGCTGTAGTCGACGATGTCCTCGGGGTTGCCCTCGGGCACGGCGAGAGATTCCGTGGTGCAGTAGTCCGGGTCGGAGAACTGGATCTGGGCGAGGCGTTCCTCGTTGATGTACATGCCGGCCGCGATCATGTCGAACTGCTGGGCCTGCAGGCCGCCGATCAGGTTGCCGAACTCGACGACCTCGAACTCGGGTTCGCCGTAACCGAGGTTGGAGAGGACCTCGCGGGCGACGTCGGGTGCGAAGCCGGTCGCGTTGCCGTCGTCGTCCATGTAGCCGTAGGGCTGTTCGTTGGCGATGCCGATGGTGAGTACCTCACCGTCACCTTCGCCACCGTTGCCGGTGGTGCCGTCCCCGCAGGCGGCGAGGGTGAGGGCGCCGGCCGCGGTCAGCGCGACCAGGGTCATCTTGCGTCGGAGGGCCATGTGGCCACGACCTTTCGGTTGCGCGGCGCGCCGCCCTGGCACGCCGGTTCGGGTTTGCCTGGATTGGGTTTGACCCTATGCAGATACCGTCCGGGTCTCAACGACGGCCGGAACAGAGTGTCGGTGCCCTCGCGCGCCCGGGCGCGCGCCCTCGCGCGCGACCGATAAATGCCGTCTGACCTGCCAGAACGTTGTTCTCCGCGGCACGGTCCCGGGTGTCGCTCGGCGGGCCGGTGCCGCAATCATTTCGTTACCGCTTCGAGACCCTGCCTGTGATCGTCCATGGGGTCCCTGGCTGCCACTACGGGTCCGTTACAGCCAGTATGGTCCGGCTCGCGCGCTTCGTCAGCCCACCCGTGGAGCGCGCCGGAGCGCCGGGGCGGGCGCGGTGCGGGCGTCAGCACGGCGGCGCGACGGGCCGGCCCGTGCCGGTGCGGGTGTAGGCGTCCGAGACGAAGTGCCCCGGGCCGATCTTGTTCCAGAGGGGAGTGCTGCCCAGGTGGCCGTCGACCCACTCGCCCCAGACGGTGCACCGGATCGTGACCCGGGTCCCGGCCGCGGCCAGGCCCGACCTCGCGTAGCTGGTGCCGGGACCGGAGCGGACGTTGAGCGGCCGATGGGTCCCGGTGCGGATCGTGCCCGTGGGGCCGTCCCCCAGCCAGAGGAACGTGACGTCCACCCAGGCGTTGCCCGTCAGGCCGAGCCCGTCGTAGAAGGTGCCGTCGGCCAGGTCGATCCCCGCGGGGTTGCGCACCTGCCTGCCGAAGCCGTCCTTGCCGCCGTTGTGTCCGTCGTAGTACGCCGCGTGCGCCTGTGGCACGCCGCGTGGCAGGTCGGCGAAGCGCTCCCGGTGGCGGGCCGAGTTCCAGTAGTTGTCCTTGATGTTCCACGGGCCCACGTCCCACACGGGCGCGTACTCGCAACGGCTCGTGGACGGGGCGCAGACGCGGACGGACCGTGCTCCCTCGCCCTTCTCGGACAGGGCGAGCCGTGACGGCAGCGCGACGAAGTGGTCGTTCTTCCTGATGCGGTGGCCGTTCGCGGTGGTGTGCCCGACGAGACCCTCACGAGTGGCGTAGACGCGATAGGTCGGCGCCCCGGAGTCGTCGGTCCGGGCGGCGACCCGCGCGGTGGCCGTGTGGCCGGCGTCGGCGGGCGCGGCCGCCGCGGGTGCGGCGGTCATGGCGGCGACGACCGCGACGGCGGTGACGACCGCGACGGCGGCCGTCGGGACGAGCGGGCCGCTCATCGCCGAGAAGGCCGGCCGGCTCGTTCTCTGGTCCGTGTGAACGCTCATGCCGCGACGCTAAGTGACCTCAAGTTCAACCGCAACGTGAGAGTTGGCGACGGACGGTATCTTTTGAGGTACTTCGCCGCTCGAATTGCGATATAGCACCCAGGAGAGGAATCCCGGGCAGCTCGGCTCGAATCGCATCACGACCAGGACTGGAGCCCGCCCGCGGCCGGGAGTTCACTGGGGCCCCATGAGCGTGGACATCGATGGTCGACGAGGCCCCCAGGTGATCGAACGTACGCGCACGGCATGGCGGCGGATCGCGAACGCCGGCTCCGTCCGGGGCGGTCCGTCCGACGGACTGGCCCACCTCCTCGACCCGGCGCGCCGCGTCGTCCCGTACTCCGGCCGCGACGCCGACCTGGCCGAGCTGCTGGCCTGGTGCCGTGAGCCGCACGCCGTCCAGCTCCGGCTGACCACCGGGCTCGGCGGCGTGGGCAAGACGCGCCTGGCCGTCGAGGCGGCGCGGCGCCTCACCCGCTCGGCGTGGCGCTGCGTGTGGATCCGGCCGTCCGACGACGACGCCGCCGTGCGGGCCGCCCTGTCCTCCGGCACCCGGCCGACCCGCAGGACGCTCGTGATCGTCGACGACGCCGCCTCCCGCACCGACCTCGCCGCCCTGCTCGCGCGCCTGCGCCGGACGGCGAGCGGCAAACTGCGCGTCCTGCTGCTCTCCCGGACGGGCCGGGAATGGTGGTACCGGCTGCGCTGGGCGAGTGACCTGTGGGCCGGCGACGTACGCACGTCCGTCACCCATCTCGCTCCGCCGCACGACCAGGACGAGCAGGCCCTCGTCACGGCGGCGGCCCAGGCGTTCGCGCGCGGCCTGGGCACCTCCGCGCCCGCGCTGACGGTGCGGCGGTCCGCGGATCGGCCGTCCCCGCTCGACCTGCACGCCGCCGCGCTCGTGGCCGTCGCCGACGGCGGTCCCGCCGTCCCGTCGCCCGGGGAGCCACCCGTGCTGGTGGATCCCTCGCGTGCACTTGGCGCCCTGCTGGACCGGGAGCGGGGGAGGTGGACCGTCGAGGCCGCCCGTGCGGGCCTGCCCACCGACGACGTGGAGGACGCCGTCGCGGCCGCGATGCTGCTCGGCGCCGGCTCGGACGGTACCGCGCGTGAGGCCCTGCGCCGGACCGCACCCGTGCTCGCGACCGACGCGGGCGTGGCGTGGCTGCGCGGCCTGGCCGGCCCCGCGGGCGACATCGACTCGGCGATACCCCGCCGGATGGCCGAGCAGCACGTGGCGCGACGCCTCGCGGCCACGCCGTGGCTCGCGGACGGGTGGATCCGCGGGCTGCCCGCGGCCGTGGCCCACCGGGCCGCCGTGCTCCTGTGCTCCGCGCAGATCGACCCGCCACCCGGCCCCGGACGCGCGCCGATCGACGCCGTGCTGGGCCGTGTCGTCGACGAGCTGCCGCCCGACCCGGCCGTGCTCGGCGGACTGCTGGGCCTGCTCCCGCAGCATCCCGCGCCACCCGGCGGCCTGATGGAGGCGCTCACCGCGCGGATCCTGGATCTCGACGGCACGCCGGCGGCGTGGGCCGACGCCCTCACCCATCGGACCCGGGCGCTCTGCGCCCTCGGCCGGCACCAGGAAGCGCTCCAGCCCGCCGCCGAAGCGGTCGCCGCCTGGCGCGTCGTGGCCGCCGAGGACCCCGACCGCTACGGCCGGTGCCTCGCGCGATCGCTGTGCGGCCTCGGAACGGTCCGCGACAGCCTGGGGCGGCACGCGGAGGCACACGCCGCGCTGACCGAGGCGCTCGCCGTCCTGCGCACGTCACCGCCCCACGAGGCGGTGTGGAACGAACCCGAGCTCGCCCTCGTGCTGCGCGCCGTCTCCGCGACGTACGCCTCCCTCGGCCGGTACGCGGAATCCGACGCGGCCGCCCTCGAGGAGGTGGCGGTGCTGCGCCGGCTCGTGCAGCGTGACCCGGTGCAGTACGAGGCACAGCTCGCATGGGCGCTGATCGGCGGTGGCCCGGCCGTGGACCGCGGCCGGCCGACGGAGACGCTGGAGGCTCTGACCGAAGGGCTCGACCTGTGGCGCCGGCTCGCGCGCCGGTACGCGGTCGACTTCGAGCCGCAGCTGGCCTTCGCGCTGTCGTTGCGCAGCTGCGCCCTCGCGGAACTGGGCCGCCTCGAGGAGGCCGTGGCGGCCGAGACCGAGGCGCTGGAGATGCGCCGGCACCTCGCCGCCGCCGAACCCGAGCGATACGACGGCGAACTCGCACTCTCGCTCGCTCGCCTGGGCGCCCATCTCTCGGGCCTGGGCCGCGTCCAGCACGCGTACGCCCTCGAGACCGAGGCCCTCGCGGCCCGGCGCCGGCTCGCCCGCCAGAACCCCCGGGCGTACGCGTACACGCTGGCGTCCTCCCTTTCCAACCTCGGCGTGACCTGTTCCCGGCTGGGCCGGTTCACCGAGGCGCTCCCGCTGGAACAGGAAGCCGTCGCGATCCGCCGCGACCTCGCGGCCGAGGCGCCCGAGCGGTTCGACCGGTACCTGGCGCGCTCGCTGTCGAACCTGGGGGTCCGGTACTCCGACCTCGGAGAGCCCGAGCGGGCCGTGGAGCCGACGCGGGAGGCGGTCGAGATCCTCCGCCGCCTGTCCGCCGACGAGCCGGACCGGCACCGGCCGGACCTCGCCTCGGCGTGCGCGAACCTCGGGGCGACCTACGCGGACCTCGGCCGCGTCGCCGAGGCCGCCGAGCTCCTGCGCGAATCCGTCACCCTGCTGCGCGACCTCGCGTCCCGGTACCCGGCACGCTTCCGGCCGGAGCTCGCCCGCGCCTGCTCGACGTGCGCGTCGCTCCTGGTGACGCTCGGCCGCCCCGAGGAGGCCGTGGAGCACGCCACCGAGGCCGTGGCGATCCGGCACGCCCTGGTCGCGATGCACGGCACCCGCTATCGCGAGGATCTGGACCTCTCCCTGGCGATCCTGTCCGAGGCGTGCGACCCGCGCGGTGCCCCGCCGACCTCGGTCAGGTCCCGGTAGGGGTGCCCACGGGACGACGTAGAGAGGCCCGTGGGACGACGACGCCGACCGGGACGCGCACCGCGGTCTGGGAGGATGGGCCGGTGCGCAGCGTCACCATCCTCGGGTCCACCGGCTCCATCGGCACGCAGGCGATCGACGTCGTCCGCCGGCACCCCGATCGCTTCCGCGTCGACGCGCTGAGCGCCGGCGGCGACGTCGCCGGCCTCGCGAAACAGGCGGCCGAACTCGGCGTGCGGGCCGTCGCCGTGGCCGATGCCGCACGCCGCGACGACCTGCGCGAGGCGCTCGCCGCCGCCGGGGCCGCCGGTGTCGAGGCGCTGGCTGGCCCCGACGCCGCGACGGAGCTCGCGGGGCAGGGCAGCGACGTCGTGCTCAACGGCATCACCGGGTCGGTGGGCCTGCGGCCCACGCTGGCCGCGCTGGGCGCCGGGTCCGTGCTGGCGCTCGCGAACAAGGAGTCGCTCGTGGTCGGCGGTCCGCTGGTACGAGCCGCGGTGCGGCGTCCCGGCCAGATCGTCCCGGTGGACTCCGAGCACTCGGCGATCGCGCAGTCCCTGCGCTCGGGGACCACGGCCGAGGTGCGACGTCTCGTCGTGACGGCGTCGGGCGGGCCCTTCCGGGGGATGTCGCGCGCCGAGCTGCGTGACGTCACGCCGGCGCAGGCGCTCCGGCACCCCAACTTCTCCATGGGGCGGGTCATCACGACCAACTCCGCCACCCTCGTCAACAAGGGGCTGGAGGTCATCGAGGCGCACCTGCTGTTCGACGTCCCGTTCACGGCGATCGACGTCGTCGTGCACCCGCAGCAGATGATCCACTCGATGGTCGAGTTCGTCGACGGGTCCACGATCGCGCAGGCGGGCCCGCCGCGGATGCTGGTGCCGATCGCGCTCGGCCTGTCGTGGCCGGAGCGGCTGGACGGCGTCGACGTGCCGATCGACTGGACGCGAGCCGCGAGCTGGGAGTTCGAGCCCCTGGACGACGACGCGTTCCCCGCGGTGCGCCTCGCCCGCCAGGTGGGTGAGGCGGCCGGCACGTTCCCGGCGGTCTACAACGCGGCGAACGAGGTGTGCGTGGACGCGTTCCACGACGGCGAGATCGGCTTCACCGACATCGTCGACACCGTGGCCGCCGTCGTCGACGCACACGCGAGCGAGCCGGGTGACGCGTCGTCGGTCTCCGGGGTGCTCGCGGCGGACGCCTGGGCGCGTGCGCGCGCCCACGCCGTCGTCGCCGGCTGAGCCTCGGCACCGCGGCCGGCCGCAGGGCCGGTGCCTCCGTCGCCGTTGTCACCGTCGCCGCGACCGGCGGATGCGGGCACGACGACGGTCCGCGGGCGGACGCCTCCACGGACCCTCACCGGCCGGTGCGGTACCCCGGCGGGAGCACCGGCGACCGGCCAGGGCGCCGCAGCCGGCGCACCCACACCATGAACACCGCCACGGCCAGGACGAACGCGACCACGCTCGACACGATCGCGAGCGTGACCGGTACCCAGCCGCTCCAGTCGTTCGCCTCCACGGCGATCGCCAGGATCGTGTGGAACACGGTGAGCACGGCGAACGTGGACACGGCGACGGTGAGGCCCTCCAGGGTGCGGCGCTGTTCCTCGGCCTCGCGTTCCTCGTGCTGCCGGCGGACGGTCGCCAGGCGCGCGGCGATGGGCTCGGCGAGCAGCTCGCGGAGGCGGCGGTCGAGCTCGCGGGACTGCCGGGTGAGGTCGAACGCCCGCAGCAGCTCCGCCATCTGCTGGTACTCGGTGGCCGAGGCCAGCAGGGTCGGCGAGCTCACGACGGACATCGCGCGCCGGGCACGGCCCGCGAAGCGGTGCAGCTGCAGCTGCTGCTGGCTGAGGTAGGCGGTGCGGGCGGCGAGATCGGTGTCCTCGGTCTCGGGGCGACCCAGCATGTCCTCCACCTCGTCGAAGTACTGCGCCAGGCGCGTGTTCCACGCCGCCAGCATCCCGCTGATGCTTGCCACGAATTCCACCAGCGAGCCGTACTGCACGATCTTGAAGTGGGCGGTGTCGAACATGGCGATGGTCGTGGCGTTCGGCGTGACCGCGACGAGGTCGCCGGAGTTGCGTACGCCCTCCAGGAGGACCGGCTGGCGCTGCGGGAGCGTCCAGTCGACCAGCGATGTCGTGTTGTACGGCACCGGCTGGAGCAGCGGCTGGTGCCCGTAGGTGGCCAGCAGCTCGTCGGCGCTCGTGATCGGGCGCCGGTCCTGCGGCGGGCAGGCGGGACCGCGCCCGGCGCTCGCCTCGACCACGAAGGTGAGGACGTGGGAGCGGCCCCGGGCGAGGTTCATGCTGAGGGCCTGGCCGGGGTTGTCGGGCCGCTCCGGGGTGCGCCAGCCCTCGGGCCGTCCGGCGAAGTACGCGGCGATCGCCTCCTGGAGCCGGTAGGCGAGGTGGAAGAGGTGCACGGGGTGGTAGCCGGACGAGTCGACGATCGACGCGCTGGCGTCCGTGCCGTCCGGCTGGGGGATGTCCCAGTGCATCCGCAGGTCGTCGTGGAGGCTGGAGATCAGGTAGCGGGCGTCGCGGACCTCCTGGGGTCCGAGATCCTTGCCGGTCTGCCGGAACCGGACGTAGTGGTTCCCGAGGTCACCGAACCGGACCTCGCACGACAGGTGCGCCACGGGAGTGCCGTCGGGCTGGGTGACACTGACGTCGGGGAGGTTCAGGGTCGCGCCGTCGAAGGCGCCGAAGGGGTCCTCGGTGTCCCACACGTCGTCGAGCTTGAGCGCCGTGCGTACCGAGACGGCGCGCGTGCCGAGCAGTTCGGGGAGGGTGTTGCCGACGAGCCCGCGGACGCGCTCGGTCGCGTCGGCGCCGTCGATCTGCGGCAGACCGAACGGGAACACGTAGACGGTGCGGCAGCGGTCGACCGTGAGCCAGTCGGAGTCCACCCCGGCGGCGAGCGCCTCGAGGTGGGCCCGGTGGGCGCGCAGTTCGCTGGCGAGGATGTAGTTGAGGCCGGGGGCGCGTTCGAGCTCCCGGAGCTGCTCGATCGCTCCGGCGAGACCGGCCGGCTCGCCGGCGAGCGTGGCCCTCGCCGCGATGGCGGCCTCGCCGATCGCCGTGAAGTACCGGAACCGGATCCGGGCCTGGTGCACCAGGTGCCCGCGCAGGCAGGACTTCTCGTCGGTGATCCGGAGGGCCGTCTCCTCCAGCCGGGCCGATGCCTGCACGGCGCGGTCCAGCATGATCACGAACCGGTCGACGCTGCCGGAGTTGCGCGCCGCGGCCACGTCGAGCCGGGCGCGGAAGGCGTCGCCGAGCGCGACGACGGCGTCCGCCTCGCTGCGGCAGTGGCGGCACGGGACCCGTTCGCGGTTCGCGATCCACGCGTGGCGCAGGCCGGTGAGCGCGGCGGCGACGCGTCCGTGCCGGGCGGACTGCTGGGAGGCGTCCTCGGCGATCGACCAGAGGTAGAGGCCCAGGAGGGCCGGGCCGCACGGCGTCTCGACGACCTGTTCGAGGAGCTCGGCGGCCCGCTGGATGCGGGGGTCGTCGGGGTCGGTGTGCCGGCGGCGGGAGGCGCGGGTGGCGCCCATGTTCCAGCGTGGGGCGGCCCAGATCCGCGGGATGTCGAAGCCCATCCCGCGCAGGCGGCTCGCGAGGGGCGAGGCGTGGTCGGCGCTCACGCGGGCCTCGGTGTCGAACAGCACCTCGGCGATCTGGTCGAGGTCCGCGGGCAGGTGCGCGCGGTGTTCGTCCAGGTCCGTCATCTCTGCGACGTCAGCCATGAGCGCAGGCTATTCATGCCATCATGTTTGGGTCAATGAAAAGCAAAGCGGACATCCATAGGAGTCCGGGTCGGTGATCGGTCGGCGAAGCGCTCCGCCGGCGGCCGGACGGCCCCGCCCGATCCGTCCGCCGGATCCCCCCACATCACTGTCAGACAGGTGCCGTAGGCTCGCCGCGTGAGCGTTCTTCCCTGGGTGGCCGGCTTCCTCGTCCTGCTCGTCGGAATCATGCTGTCGATCGCGCTGCACGAGATCGGGCACATGGTCCCGGCCAAGAAGTTCGGTGTGCGCGTCAGTCAGTACATGGTCGGTTTCGGCCCCACGATCTGGTCGCGCGTCAAGGGGGAGACCGAGTACGGCGTCAAGGCGATCCCGCTGGGCGGTTACGTCCGCCTCGTCGGCATGATGCCCCCCGCGCCCGAGGGCAGGCAGACCGGCAGGGGCATCTTCGGCAGGCTCATCGCCGAGGCCCGGGAGCAGTCCACCGAGGAGGTCCGGCCGGGCGAGGAGCACCGCGCGTTCTACAACCTCCCCGCGTGGCAGAAGATCGTCGTGATGCTGGGCGGCCCGGTGATGAACCTGGTGATCGCCACGGTGATGGTCGGCATCCTCATCGTCGGGTTCGGGCAGATGCAGGTCACCACCACCGTGGGCCAGGTGTCCGAGTGCGTCCCCGAGGCCGTGACGGTGGACACGGTCGACGATCCCGCCTGCACCGGCACCCCCGTCCCGGCCACCGAGGCGGGCCTCGAAGCGGGCGACGTCGTCACGCGGTACGACGGCGTCGCCGTGACGGACTGGGAGCAGCTGTCCGGGCTCATCGCCGACACCGGCACCCGCACGGTACCCGTCGTCGTCGAGCGTGACGGCGCCGAGCTCGAGCTCGCCGTCACGCCCACGGTCGTCCAGAAGCAGGTCGACGAGGACGCCGCCGGCGAACCGGTGCTCGAGGCCTCCGGGTTCATCGGCTTCAGCCCGCTCCAGGAGCGCGTCCGCGGCCCGTGGTCCGAGGTGCTCCCGACCGTCGGCGAGGGCACCTGGGAAACCATGAAGATGGTGGCGACCCTCCCGGTGCGGATCGCCGACACCGCCCGCCAGGCCTTCACCGACGAGGAACGGTCGGTCGACTCGGTCCAGAGCGTCGTGGGCGTCGGGGTCCTGCTCGGCGACGGCTTCGCCCTCTACGACCAGACGAGCGAGCGCGTCGCCTGGGCCATCGGGATCCTCGGCAGCCTGAACATCGCCCTGTTCGTGTTCAACCTCATCCCGCTGCTGCCCCTGGACGGCGGCCACGTGGTCAACGCGCTCTACGAGGCCACCAAGCGCGCGCTCCACAAGCTGCGCGGCCTGCCGCGCCCCGGACCGGCCGACGTCGCACGCCTCACGCCCGTCACCTACGTCGTCTTCCTCGCCCTGCTCGGAGTCGGCGGCATGCTGATCATCGCGGACCTGGTGGATCCCGTGCGGATCACGTGATCCCCGCCACCGCGTTGCGAGCAGGCCACCCGGAGCGTGGATACTGGACACCGTGACCGCGATCAGTCTTGGCATGCCAGCAGCGCCCCCGCCTGTCCTCGCCCCCCGCAAGAAGACCCGCAAGATCCGGGTCGGCAAGGTCGAGGTCGGCGGGGACGCGCCCATCAGCGTGCAGTCCATGACGACCACCCCGACCACCGACATCAACGCCACGCTGCAGCAGATCGCCGAGCTGACGGCGGCCGGCTGCGACATCGTGCGCGTGGCCGTCCCGAGCGCCGACGACGCCGACGCGCTGCCCGCCATCGCGGCCAAGTCCCAGATCCCCGTGATCGCCGACATCCACTTCCAGCCCAAGTACGTCTACGCGGCCATCGACGCCGGCTGCGCCGCCGTCCGCGTCAACCCGGGCAACATCCGCAAGTTCGACGACCAGGTCAAGGAGATCGCCGCCGCCGCCAAGGACGCGGGCGTCTCGCTCCGCATCGGCGTCAATGCCGGGTCGCTCGACAAGCGCCTCCTGGAGAAGTACGGCAAGCCCACCGCCGAGGCCCTCGTGGAGTCCGCGGTCTGGGAGGCAAGCCTCTTCGAGGAGCACGACTTCCACGACTTCAAGATCTCCGTCAAGCACAACGACCCCGTCGTCATGGTGCGCGCCTACGAGATGCTGTCCGATCGCGGCGACTGGCCCCTGCACCTCGGCGTCACCGAGGCCGGCCCCGCCTTCCAGGGCACCATCAAGTCCGCCACCGCGTTCGGCGCGCTGCTCAGCCAGGGCATCGGCGACACCATCCGCGTGTCCCTGTCCGCCCCGCCCGTCGAGGAGGTCAAGGTCGGCAACCAGATCCTCCAGTCGCTCAACCTGCGCCCCCGCAAGCTCGAGATCGTCTCCTGCCCGTCCTGCGGCCGCGCCCAGGTCGACGTCTACACGCTCGCCGAGAAGGTCACCGCGGGCCTCGAGGGCATGGAGGTCCCGCTCCGCGTCGCCGTCATGGGCTGCGTCGTCAACGGACCCGGCGAGGCCCGCGAGGCCGACCTCGGCGTGGCCTCCGGCAACGGCAAGGGACAGATCTTCGTGAAGGGCGAAGTGGTCAAGACCGTGCCAGAGTCGATGATCGTGGAGACCCTGATCGACGAGGCGATGCGGATCGCCGAGACCATGCCCGCCCCCGAGAACGACGCCCAGGCGGGCGCGCCCGTGGTGTCGGTCGTCTAGGTTCACCACTCATGGCCACCTCGCGCACCCCGCTCCACCCTCGCGGTGGCGTGCGGCGCGCGCCCGCGCCAGGCGGCCCGGCCGACGCCCGCGTGCTCGGCATGCCGGACCTGCCCGAGGCGCTCGCGGTCTGCTACCTCGAGCCCGTGGCGTCGGTGCTCGCGGCCTCCCGGCTGGAGATCGCCACCCGCTCCGGATTCGCCGCCGCCGGCGGGCAGGGCTGGGGATTCCCGGCCACGGGCCCGCTGGAGGCAGTCTGCTGGGCCGGGGCGAACCTGGTCCCCGTGGTTCCGGACGCGCTCGGCGCGGCCCGGCAGAGCGAGGCGGCGGGGGCGTTCGCCGCGCTCGCGCGGGCGCAGGGCCGGCGGTCCAGCTCGATCGTCGGTGAGCGCGAGGCCGCGCTGGGGCTCTGGGACGGCCTGGAGCGATACTGGCCCGCGCCCCGGGAGATCCGCGTCGACCAGCCGTCGATGGCGATCACCCGGGGCTCCGACGTCGCACCCGATCCCGCCCTGCGGCGCTCCACCCTCGCGGAGCTCGACATGGTGCTGCCCGCGTGCGTGCGGATGTTCACCGAGGAGGTCGGCTACTCGCCGGTCGCCGGCGGGGGCGGTCCGTACGTGCAGCGGGTGCGCTCCCTGATCGCCGACGGCCGGTCGTTCATCCGCACCGAGACGACCCCGCGCGGACGCGAGACCGTCGCCTTCAAGGCCGAGGTCGGCGCCGTCGCGGGGACCGTGGCACAGATCCAGGGCGTCTGGGTGGACCCGCTGTTCCGGGGGAGGGGCTGGTCCGTGACGGGGATGTCGGCGGTGGTGGGCGCGGTACGGGAGACCATCGCCCCGGTCGTCTCCCTCTACGTCAACAACTACAACGAACGAGCGCTCGCGACGTACCGCCGGGTCGGCTTCGAGCAGGTGGGAACCTTCGCCACGGTCCTGTTCTGACCGCTCTGTTCCGACCGCGGGCCGATGTCACTTCAGGAGCCGCGACAGCCGCCGGTCCGCCAGGATCTGGCCGTTCGTCTGGCAGGTCGGACAGTACTGGAGCGAGCGGTCCGCGAAGCTCACCTCGTGCACGGTGTCGCCGCACGGGGTCCCGTCCCAACCGGGGCACGGCGCCCCGGTGCGGCCGTGCACCCGCATCCCCGCCCGCTTCGCGTCCTTCAGCTCCTTGGCGGGCTTGCCCGACGCCGCCCGGATCGCCTCGGCGAGGACCTGCCCGATCGCGCTGTGCAGCCGGACGGTCTCCTCCTCGGTGAAGGACCGTGTCAGCTTGTACGGGCTGAACCGCGCCGCGTGCAGGATCTCGTCCGAGTAGGCGTTCCCGATCCCCGCGATCGCCGACTGCTCCCGCAACAGGCCCTTGACCTGCTGATTCCGCGCGGCGAGGAGGCCGGCCAGCACCCCGGTCGTGAACGCGGGATCCAGTGGCTCGACGCCGAGCGACGCCACCATCGCGACGTCGTCCGGCCGGCGGACCACGTGGACGGCGAGCCGCTTGCGGGTCCCCGCCTCCGTGAGATCGAACCCGGAGCCGTCGTCGAACCGGACCCGCAGCGCCGTGATCGCGCCCTTCCCCGCGCCCCCGAGCCGTGGCCTGACCGGCGTGCGCGGGAGCTGGTCGGACCAGCGCACCCACCCGCCCCGCGCCAGATGGAAGACGAGATGCAGCGGCCCACCCGGCCCGCCGTCGTCGGACATGCCCTCGTCGGACATGCCCTCGTCGGGCGCGGCGCTGTCGGACACCGACATGTCGAGCCACTTGCCGTGCCGGGTCCAGCCCCGCACGGCTCCGCCGGCGAGTGCCGTCACGGGCGGGTCGACCGTCTTGAGTGCGGCGATGCCGCCCACCTCGATCCCGGCCACGGTGCGGCCGGCGGTGCGCTCGCCGAGGAACCGGACGAGAGCTTCGACCTCGGGAAGTTCCGGCATGGGCCCATCCTGCTCGGTTGTGATGTGGGACGCCAGTAGGCTTGCCCCCATGTCATCCGCACTCCGCTCGGGCGACCTGCTACGCATGTCGTCCCTCTTCGTCCGCACGCTGCGCGAGGACCCGGCCGACGCCGAGGTCGCCAGCCACAGGCTGCTGGTCCGCGCCGGCTACATCCGCCGAGCCGCCCCGGGGATCTACTCCTGGCTCCCGCTGGGGCTGCGCGTGCTGGGCAAGATCGAGACGATCGTGCGCGAGGAGATGAACGCCATCGGCGGCCAGGAGGTGCACTTCCCGGCGCTGCTGCCGAGGGAGCCGTACGAGGCCACGGGACGCTGGACCGAGTACGGCGACGGGATCTTCCGCCTCCAGGACCGCAAGCAGAACGACTACCTGCTCGCACCCACGCACGAGGAGATGTTCACGCTTCTGGTCAAGGACCTGTACTCCTCGTACAAGGACCTGCCCCTGGTCATCTACCAGATCCAGACGAAGTACCGCGACGAGGCGCGTCCTCGCGCCGGGCTGATCCGCGGGCGCGAGTTCATCATGAAGGACTCGTACTCCTTCGACGTGCACGACGACGGCCTGGACGCCGCCTACGCGAAGCACCGCGATGCCTACGAGCGCATCTTCACGCGACTCGGCCTCGACTACGTCATCGTCTCGGCCATGTCCGGCGCCATGGGCGGCTCGAAGTCCGAGGAGTTCCTCAGCCCGTCGCCGATCGGCGAGGACACGTTCGTGCGGTCGGCCGGCGGCTACGCCGCCAACGTGGAGGCGGTCGTCACGCCGGTCCCCGAGTCCCTGCCGTACGACGACGCCCCCGCCGCGCACGTCGAGGACACTCCGGACACGCCGACCATCGAGACGCTGGTCGCCTGCGCGAACGAGCGGTTCGCGCGGCCGGACCGGGCCTGGACCGCGGCCGACACCCTGAAGAACGTCGTGCTGGCGCTGCGCCACCCGGACGGCCGGCGGGAGCTGCTCGTCGTCGGGCTGCCGGGGGACCGCGACGTCGATCTGAAGCGCCTGGAGGCCGCGGTCGCGCCGGCCGAGGCCGAGCCGGCCACGGAGGAGGACTTCAAGGCCCACCCCGAACTGGTCAAGGGCTACATCGGGCCGCAGGTCCTCGGCCCGCAGGGAGCGCAGGTCGAGGGGAGCGACGGCGAGAAGAGCTCGGCCGTGCGCTACCTGCTCGACCCGCGCGTCGTGCCCGGCACCCGCTGGATCACGGGCGCCAACGAGCCGGGCCGGCACGTGTTCGACCTGGTGGCCGGCCGCGACTTCACCGCGGACGGCACGATCGAGGCGGCCGAGGTGCGTGCCGGCGACCCCGCGCCGGACGGCTCCGGCCCGCTGGAGCTCGCGCGCGGCATCGAGATGGGGCACATCTTCCAGCTCGGCCGCACGTACGCGGAGGCGCTCGGCCTGACCGTGCTCGACGAGAACGGCAAGCAGGCCGTCGTCACGATGGGCTCGTACGGCGTGGGCGTGACCCGCGCGCTGGCCGCGCTCGCCGAGGCGAACCACGACGAGAAGGGCCTGGCCTGGCCGGCGCGGATCGCTCCGGTGCAGGTGCACATGGTCGCCACGGGCAAGGGCGCCGAGGTCTTCGAGGCCGCCGAGCGGATCGCCGGCGAGCTGGTGGCCGCGGGCGTCGAGGTGCTGTACGACGACCGGCCCAAGGCCGCCCCGGGCGTGAAGTTCGCCGACGCCGAGCTGCTCGGTGCGCCGTTGCTCGTCGTCGTGGGCCGCGGGCTGAAGGACGGCGTCGTGGAGGTGCGGGAGCGCGTCGGCGAGGCGGAGCAGATCCCGGTGGAGGACGCCGTCGCGGAGACCGTCCGGCGCGTCGAGGCGCTGCTCGACGACTGAGGCTCAGGACGCCGCCTGCTCCGGCAGGCCGGGGAACGAGATCATGGGCGCGCCCCACGAGTTCTGCGCGATCGCCGAGTCGGTGAGCAGCGCGACCGCCACCGCGCGCGTGTCCGCCTCCGCGAGGCCGACCAGGCTCGCGTACCCGGCCGCGATCCTGCCCTCGGCCTGCAGGAGCACGTCCTGGCTGGTCACCTCCGCGCCGGGGAGCTCGTAGGCTGCCCGGCGCGGGTCGGCGCCGGTGCCGTCCACGCCGGCGACGCGCGCCCAGCCCTCGGCCCGCCGGCGATGCGTCTCGGCGCGGTTCGCGAGTCTCTCGCGCACGGTCTCGTCGTCCGCCTGGGCGGCGCGGACCTCGAGCGCGTACGCCGTGGAGTCCTCGGCCAGGATGATGGCGACGAGGTCCGCCTCCGCGACGCCGACGGGCGGTGTGGTCGGCCGGGCGGACGGCGTGAGCGCCGCCGTCGTCGTGTCGGACTCCTCGGTCGCGTCCGCCCCGTCGTCGCTCGGTGCCGCCGACGGGGCGGGCGCCGTCTCGTCCCCGCTGCCCGGGACGACCGGCGGGGTGTACGCGGGCTGCGGCCTGCCCGTCGCAGCGGCCAGCTTCCGCGCCGACAGCGTCTGCGCCGCCGAGATCGACGCGAGCAGCCGCGCGAGCGTGCCGTCCTCGCACACGTCTGCGGCGGTGGCGCTGCGCGCGGCCGCGTCCGACAGGGTGGTGAGCACGGCGCCGGCGCCGGGCGGGATCTCGGCGAGCTCGGTCGGTGTCGGGCTCGGCGGATCGGACTGCAGCCCGGACTCGTACTCGCCGCCGAGCTGGTCGGCGTGCCGCCGCGAGACCTCGGCGATGTCCGTGAGCGTCTCGGCGACCTTCGGCCTCGTCTTCCGCAGGGCCGCGACGGCCTCGGCCTGCTCGGCCACGTGCAGCGCGTCGTCGACGGCGGTACGGCGGACGATCTCGACCGGGTCCGGCACCGGCTCCGTCGGCGGAGGAGCGTCGAAGCGCACCCCGCACCCGCTCAGCAGCAGTGCGCAGGCGATCGCGACCGCCGCGCGGCGACGGAATCGCACGCGACCGTGCGATCGTGCGGTGCGGCGGGACGGTGCGGCCGGGCTCGCGTTCATCGTGCCTGATGATGCCACGTCTCGCGGACGAGTTCGTGCGCGTCCCAGCGGTCGCGCGGGTGTGCGGCCCCGTTGCGTCCGACGTCACGTCGCTTCGCCTGCACCCGGTGCGCGGCGCATCGTAGGCTGAGCGCAGTAGACAACAGCACACCGGTCGGGTCCTGGCTCGAGCGGTACCCCCTTTTCAGGGAGCCGACGGGAGGAACACGATGGCGCAGCCCGCGAGCCGGCAGGAGGACGACGTCCGCCGGATCGTCGGACCGGTGGTCGACGACGCCGATCTGTATCTCGAGGAGGTGCGGGTCACGCGTGCCGGGAACAGGTCGGTCGTGCGGATCACGCTCGACCTGCCCGAGACGCGGATCGGCAGCCTGGACTCCGACACGCTCGGCGAGGTCTCGCGGGCGCTGTCCGCCGCGCTCGACGACGGCGACGTCGTCGCCGGTGCGTACACCCTGGAGATCTCGACGCCCGGGACGTCGCGGCCCCTGACCACCGCGCGCCACTTCCGGCGTGCCCGCACGCGGCTCGTCACGCTGACACCCGCGGGTGGGGGCGAGGTCGTCTCGGGCCGGCTGACCGACGTGACGGGCGACGGCGACGGCACGGTCCTCGTGCTCGACGGCGCGCGGCGGATCGCCCTGTCCGATGTGCGCAGGGGAAAGGTGGAGGTCGAGCTCAGCCGGCCCGACGACGCCGGGTCCGGCGCCGCGGGGCCCGATGCCGGACCGGACGAGGGGCCGGGCGAGCGCGGGCGGGGCGATGAGGGGACTTCAGCCGGCCCGGCGGCTGAGGATGCCGACGCCGCCACGGTGAGCGAGAGTGCTGGTGCTGACGACGACGCCGTGACCCGGGAGCCCCGCCGCGGGGCGGCGGGCCACAACGAGGAGGGCTGAGATGGATATCGACATGGCCGCGCTGCGCATCCTGGAGCGCGAGAAGGACTTCAGCCTGGACGTGCTCGTCTCGGCGATCGAGCAGGCCTTGCTCTCCGCGTACCACCGTACGCCGGGCTCCTACCGCCACGCCCGCGTCGAGGTCGACCGCAGCAGCGGTCACGTCACGGTCTGGGCCCGCGAGGAGGTCGAGGCGTACACCGACCCGGACGACCCGGAGGGTCCCGCCCCGTTCGAGCTCGGCCCGGAGTTCGACGACACGCCGCGCGACTTCGGCCGTATCGCCACGGCGACCGCGCGCCAGGTGATCGTGCAGCGGCTGCGCGACGCCGAGGACGACCAGGTCCTGGGCACGTTCCGCGACAAGGAGGGCGAGGTCGTCGCCGGCATCATCCAGCAGGGGCGCGACCCGCGTGTGGTGCTCGTCGACGTGGGTGACACGGAGGCCGTGCTGCCGCCCCACGAGCAGGTGCCCGGCGAGGAGTACGAGCACGGCGAGCGGCTGCGCGCGTACGTCGTCGAGGTCGCCCGGGGAATGAAGGGCGCCCAGGTGACGTTGAGCCGGACGCACCCCGGTCTGGTCCGCAAGCTCTTCGAGCTGGAGGTCCCGGAGATCGCCGACGGGTCGGTGGAGATCATGTCCGTCGCCCGGGAGGCCGGTCACCGCACCAAGGTTGCCGTGGTCTCCCACGTGGCGGGCCTGAACGCCAAGGGTGCGTGCATCGGGCCGATGGGCGCGCGGGTCCGCGCGGTCATGACGGAACTGCACGGCGAGAAGATCGACATCGTCGACTGGAGCGACGACCCCACGCGCTTCGTCGCCAACGCGCTGTCCCCGGCACGCACGTCGTCGGTGACCGTGGTGGACGAGGCGGCCCGCGCGGTGCGCGCCGTCGTCCCCGACTACCAGCTGTCCCTCGCCATCGGCAAGGAGGGGCAGAACGCTCGCCTGGCCGCGAAGCTCACCGGCTGGCGTATCGACATCCGGTCCGACGAAGCCGCTGATCCCGGCGAGAACGGGGGGATCGGCGGGGCTCCGGCGGGCGGTGGTGGCACCGCTCACGTGTCATCGAACCGGTAACAGCAGTTGAACAGGCAAGGTAGACTGACCGAGTCTGGGCCGCGAGCCCGTACTTCGTCCTCTTCCGCCCTGGTGGCTCCTTCGGTGATGGCATCACGTTCCGCGCCGGCGGGTCCGGTGCGGACGTGCGTCGGATGCCGGGGACGCGACCAGCGGTCTGCTCTCTTGCGTGTGGTTCTGGATCCCGCAGCGGCGCAGCCCCGGATCGTCGTCGACGTGCGGGCCTGCCTGCCGGGGCGAGGTGCCTGGATCCACCCGGAGGCAGAATGCCTGGAGCTCGCCGAACGTCGTCGGGCGATACCGCGTGCGCTGCGCGCGGACGGGCCCGTCGATCTGACGGAGCTCCGGGAACATCTCGGCCGGTGAGGGCCGGGACGTCACGACCGGGCGCGGAAACGCCCGGCCGCACAACGAATCGTCGACAGGAAAGCGGGTCAGAAGCCGATGGGCACCCGATGAGTCCCCAGCGATGAGTACGTCGTACTAGTGCGGTTCGCCCCTGCCTCGGGACGGACCGAGACAGGAGAGTTGTGGCAAAGGTCCGCGTCTACGAGCTCGCCAAGGAGCTCGGAGTGGAAAGCAAGACCCTGCTCGCCGAGCTGAAGTCGGCCGGCGAGTACGTTCGCTCGGCGTCATCGACGCTCGAGGCGCCCGTCGCGCGGCGGATGCGCGACAAGTTCACCGATGCCGGCGCCGCGAAGGCGCCCGCCCGGTCCGGTGCGAGGCCCGCACCGAAGCCCGGGGCGAAGTCCGCCCCGAAGCCAGGGGCGAAGTCCGCCCCGAAGCCAGGGGCGAAGTCCGCCCCGAAGCCCGCTCCGGAAGCGCCGGCCGAGGCGTCCGCACCCGTCGCGGAGGCGGCGGAGACGCCGGCCGCGAGCGAGGCGCCCGCCGCACAGTCGGCGCCCAAGCCCGGCGCCGCGGCTCCCAAGCCCGGCCCCGCCGCGCCGAAGCCCGGCCCGGCGGCCCCGAAGCCCGGCGGGCGTGGCCCGCGCCCGGGCAACAACCCGTTCGCGTCCAGCCAGGGCATGCCCCGCCCCGGTGACCGCCGTGGTGGCGGTCGTTCCGGTGGCGGCGGTGGTCGCCCCGGTGCCGGTGGCGGCGGTGGCCCGCGTCCGGGCAACAACCCGTTCGCGTCCAGCC
>NZ_JADBGR010000025.1 GCF_014892515.1 Myceligenerans pegani | reverse complement strand
GCCGCCCCAGCTATGCCGGCGTCACCGCGTCCCGGAGGCGGCGAGCTCGGCCGCCGCCTTCGCCTGGCGGTCCTTGATCTCCTCCTTCGCGGCACGACGCCGGCGCCTCGCATCACGCTTCTCCGCACGGCGGAGCTTGCCGCGTTCGATGAGCGAGTAGAGCACCGGCACGACGAACAGCGTGAGCAGCGTCGAGGAGACGAGCCCGCCGATCACCACGAGCGCCAGCGGCTGCGCGATGAACGCCCCGCCGCCGGTGAGTCCCAGCGCCATCGGCGTCAGCGCGAACACGGTGGCCAGTGCCGTCATCACGATCGGCCGCAGGCGCTGGCGGGCGCCCTCGCGCACGGCCTCGTCGAGGTCCCTGCCGCTCTTCCGGTACTGGTTGATCAGGTCGATGAGCACGATCGCGTTCGAGACCACGATCCCGACGAGCATCAGCACACCGATCAGCGCGGGCACGCCGAGCGGCGTGTCGCTGAGGAGCAGCGCGCCCAGCGCGCCGGTCGCCGCGAACGGCACCGACACCAACAGGATCAGCGGCTGCACCAGCGATCCGAACGTCGCCACCATCACGACGTACACGATGAAGATCGCCGCGATCAGCGCGAGCCCGAGGTCGTTGAAGGCGTCGGCCTGGTCGGTGGCGACCCCGCCGATCTCGACGCCGGCGCCCGCCGGCAGCTCCAGGTCGGCGATGCGCTGGTCGAGCGCGGTGGTCAGCACGTTGAGGTCCTGCCCTGCCGGGGTCACCGCCACGGTGGCCGTCCGCTCGCCGTTGGTCCGGGTGATGGTCGTCGGGACGTCCTCGACCACCACGTCGGCCAGCTCGGTGAGCTCGACCGTGCCCGACGCCGTCGGGATCTCCAGTTCCTCGAGCTCCGCCCGGGTGGCGGGCGCCTCGCCCGTCGACACGATCACGTCGAGCGAGCGCTCGTCGATGTCCACGCTGCCGAGCGCCTGCTCCGGCGACATCGCGGCGGACACGATCCCGGACACCGCCGACTCGCTCAGTCCTGCCTCCGCGGCCTTCTCCCGGTCCACCTCCACCTGCACGATCTGTTGCGGGGCGGCCAGGTTGTTCGACACCTCGGCGGCGGCCTCGACGTCGGCGACGGCGTTCTCGACCTCGGCGGCGGCCTCGGCGAGCGTCTCGGAGTCGAGCGCGCTCACGACGAGATCGACGGTGGACCCGCCGAAGCCGCTGTCCTGGGACGCGACCGTGACGTCGGTGGTCACGCCCGTGGCGAGCGGTGCGACGGCCTCCCGCACCTCGTCCGCGACGGCCGTGCCGTCCGCCTCCTCGTGCAGCGTGACGGAGTACGACGCCGAGTCTCCGCCACCACCCAGGAACGCGGCCTGCTGGCCTCCGGCCGTACCCACGGTGGTCTGCACGGTCTCGACGCCGTCGACGCCGGCCAGCACCTCCTCGGTCTCGCGCGCCGCGTCGTCCTGCGCGTCGAACGACGTGCCGGGCTCGAACGCCTGGGTGACGGTCAGCGTGTCCTGCCCGCTGTCGCCGATGAAGTTCACCTGCAGGCGCGGCACCAGGGCAAGCGTTCCGGCGAGCACCCCCACGGCGACGAGCAGGCTGACGACCGGGTGTCGCAGCGCCGCCCCGAGGGTCGGGACGTAGGCGCGCTGCCACAGGCCGCGGCGCTCCTTGGCCTCGGCGGTCTCCCGCGCGGCGGCTCGCGCCGCCTCGCGCTCCTCCTCCGTCTCGCCCGGCACCTGCGGCGCCCTGACGAACCAGTACGCCAGCACCGGCACGATCGTGAGCGCCACGACGAGCGAGGCACCCATCGCGATCGCCACGGTGAGCGCGAACGGCCGGAAGAGTTCGCCGGTCATGCCGCCCACCAGGGCGATCGGCGCGAACACGGCGACGGTGGAGACGGTCGACGCGGTGATCGCGCCGCCCACCTCGCGGACCGCACCGAGGATCGCCGGCAGCTTCTCCTCCCCGTACGAGAGGTGTCGCTTGATGTTCTCGATGACCACGATCGCGTCGTCGACCACGCGCCCGATGGAGATCGTCAGCGCGCCGAGCGTCAGGATGTTCAGGGTGTAGCCGGTGAGGTTCATGATGATGAACGTCGCCGCGAGGGACAGCGGGATCGAGATCGCCGACACCAGCGTGGACCGCAGGGACGCGAGGAACACGAGGATCACGAGCACCGCGAACAGCAGGCCGAGGCCGCCCTCGGTGGACAGCCCTTCGATGGACTCCTCGATGAACGGCGCCTGGTCGAACACGACGCCGACCGTGACGTCCCGTGCCTCCAGCGTGCCCGAGAGGTCGTCGAGCGCGTCCTGCACCGCGTGCGACACCTCGACGGTGTTGCCGTCCGGCGTCTTCGTGATGGCGATGCCGAGCGACGGCTCGCCGTCGAGCCGGGACGCGGAGGTCACAGGGACGGGCTCGCGCTCCACCGTCGCGACGTCGCCGAGGGCGACCGGCTCGATCTCCGGCGCGGCGGTGCCCGCCGGGAGTTCGGTGCCCGACGCCGGGTCCCGGGTGACCGCGCCACCCGTCGCGGCGCCCGCTCCCGCCTCGGCGCCCGCACCCGCACCGCCGGTCGCGCCGGCTCCGGGACCACCCGCGCCGGCCGCGGCACCGGCATCTGCGCCGGCACCCCCGGCAGCCCCCGCGCCGGCTCCGGCTCCGGCTCCGGCTCCGGCGGCACCCTGGCCGCTGCCGACGGCGGGAATCAGCGGGAGTTCGCGGAGCGCGGCGACGTCGTCAAGGCTCGTGCCGAGCTCGACGGACCAGGTCCGGTCGCCCTCGGTGAGGGTGCCGCCGGGCATGACGACGCCGTTGTCCTGCAGGAGCGTGGAGAGTTGGTCGACGGTGAGGCCGGCCTCGGCCAGCTCGTCGTCGTCGGGCGTGATGACGATCCGGTCTTCCTGGACCCCGCTGACGTCGACACCACGGACGCCGTCGAGCTTCTCCAGCTCCGGGACGATCGCGGTCTCCACAGTATCGGCGAGCGCGTCGCTCGACTCGTCACCGGCGACGGCGAGCTGCACCACCGGCAGGTCGTCGAAGGAGCCGGCGACGACCTGCGGGTCGACGTCGTCGGGCAGCGCCTGCCCGATGCGCGTGATGGACGCCTCGAGGCGCTGGGTCACGCGCTCCATGTCGGTGCCGTAGGCGAACTCGACGGTGGTCATCGACAGGCCGGTCGAGACCTCGGAGGTCACGGACGCAACGCCGTCGATGGTCTCGGCGGCCGACTCGATCGGTTCGGTGACGCGCTCCTCGATGACCGACGGGGACGATCCGGGGTACGGCGCGACAACGATTCCCATGGGGAGCTGGAGCGACGGAATCAGCTCTTGTTTGAGCTGGCCCATGCTCAGCACGCCCATGACGGCCACCGCGACCGTCGTCAGGGCGACGACGGCGCGATGCGCCAAGGACAAGCGGGCAAGACGGAACACGATGTGCCTCCACGAACGGCGGGACTTCTGGGGACGGCCTCACGACTCCGTCGTCGTGGTGCACCCGGTCCAACGAGTCGCGCAGACCGGAGTTCCCACTCTACGCGAATTTTTTGCAGTGGCTGCAATTTTGTCTCCTGCCTGCGGCCCCGGGCAACCCTGCGCAGCCTGGAGCGAGCGAGGCCTGGTCACCAAGGCATCTTTGCAAAGATTTACTTGCAAATAGATCTTTGCAACTGTACGGTGGTGGCACGGCACGACCTCCGGGACCTGCCTTCCGATACCCGCCTCGCCCCAAGGGAGATCCACCATGAGCACGCTCGACCCCGCTCTGACCACCGTGTTCACCCGCGGCCGCGCCGTGCGGCCGGGCCGTACCGCCGCGACGACGGGCACCGGGACGCGCGACCGGAGCGCCGGCCGCGCCGAACGCGCCGCTCGGCGCCGGGAGGACGCCGCCCGCCACGAGCGCGACGCCCGCCGGAGCGACCACCTCGAGCGCACCCGCGACAACGCCGCGGCCCGCCACCCGCTGGGCCTGCGCTGAACACAGCCCGCCACGAAGTAACGTCGGGCGCATGACCGGAGCGAACGAGCAGAGCGCCCCCGCCGACACACCGGAGGCGCCCGGCCCTCCCCCGCAGTTGGGGCCGGGCGCTATCCGGGCACTCGCGCACCCGCTGCGCCTGAGGATTCTCGATCTGCTCTCGACCCGTGGCTCGCTGACGGCGAGCAAGCTCGGCGAGATCGTCGGCGAGTCGAGCGGATCGACGAGCTATCACCTGCGCCAGCTCGCGAAGCACGGGCTCGTCCGCGAGGTCGAGGGCAAGGGCACGGCCCGCGAGCGCTGGTGGGAGCGACCACCCGGAGGCTTCTCGATCTCGCCGCTGGAGCTGGAGTCCCCTTCGGCACGAGCCGCGGCGGATGTCGTGAACTACGAGACGATACGGATGCGCAACGACCGCTCTCTCCGGTTCGTCCAGAGGATCATGGCAGAGCCGGAGGGCCGCGCGCTCCTTCAGGACGCCTGGCGCGACGCCGTCACCTTCAACACCATCAACAGGTGGGCCACACCCGAACAGGTCGCCTCCATCGTCGAGGCATGGAACCAGTTCTTCGCCGAGCACATCGATCCGCTCGACCGCCGTGAGGGTACGCCCGACGCCGTGCCCGTCGAGATCCACTTCGACGCGTTTCCGCTCATCGACGGCCACGGCGACCCGCTCTGAGTCACCACCTGCCGGCAGGTGGCGCGCGGTCGGTCGGATGTCGATGCGATCGGCCCCTTGAAGGGCCGACGGCATCGACAAAGGCACCGACCGCTCGACACGGGACGACCACATCGCCGCCCACCCAACCACTCGGCAGCGGTCGCACTCCGCTCTCGTCTGCCGTCGGCAGATCTGCCGCAGGCCGAAGAGCCTTCCGGGCCGGGGCGGTGTCGGACACCGTGGAGGACATGACCGACAGCCAGACCATCCCCCTCGACGACCATCTCGCGGCGCGCCTGCTGCACCAGCGGATCGTGGTGATCGGGCACGAGATCGACGACGCCGTGGCGAACCGCGTGACCGCACAGCTCCTGCTGCTGTCCGCCGAGGACCAGGACGCCGACATCGCCCTCTACATCAACTCCCCCGGCGGCTCGATCACCGCCGGCATGGGGGTGTACGACACGATGCAGCTGCTGCCGAACGACGTCGCGACCGTGGCGCTCGGATTCGCCGGTTCCATGGCACAGGTGCTGCTCACGGCCGGAGCCGCCGGGAAGCGATACGCGCTGCCGCACGCACGGATCATGATGCACCAGCCGCTCGGCGGGATCGGCGGGACCGTCTCCGACATCATGACCCAGGCCGAGAACCTCAAGCACACCAAGCAGATGGTGACCCAGATCCTGGCGGATCACACGGGCCAGTCGCCCGAGACGATCGCCGCCGACTCCGACCGCGACCGCTGGTTCACCGCCGAACAGGCACAGGCCTACGGGATCGTCGACAAAGTGGTGAACCGCGTCGGCGACGTCCGCCCGACGGGCCACGGACGGCGGGTAGGGATCTGAGAGCCCTCAGGCCGCGAGCAGGACCGCATCCCGGGCCGGGCCGGCGTCGCGCGCGGTCCGGCTCGGGAGCCGGGTGAGGTCCGCGCTCCCGCCGCGCTCGGGGACGACGAAGCCCGCGCGGTCGCGACGCGCCCGGGAGGCCAGCACGCGGACGCGACGTTCGTCGTCGGCCCGGGCGGTCGCGAGGGCGAGGTCGGCCCACGCCCGCTCGACGAGGTCGGCGAGTCTCATCCCGAGTGCGGCGCACACCGCGGCGAGCACCTCGGACGAGGCCTCCTTGCGCCCCCGCTCCACCTCGGAGAGGTACGCCGTGGAGACCCGGGCCTCGGTCGCGACGTCGGACAGGGTACGGCGCTGCGCCGTCCGGGCGTGCCGCAGGATCTTGCCCACGAGATCCCGGAGCAGCGGCTCCGGCGTCGTGCCGAACCCTGCCGGCTCACCCGGCCGGCTCGTCTGCTGCGTCGGCTGTGTCGTCACGATGCCTACCGCCCTCCCCGTCGACTGCCACCACCGTAGCCGGGGACACTGACACCCGAACAGACGACGGCGCCCATCGGCCGTCGTCGTACGCCGACCGCGTAAGCGCGGAACAACTCAGGCCCTCAGGCTCGTGAAAACTACTCGCGACCGCGGGTACGTGCCGTCCCTCCGCCCGGACCACGGAGCGAATGGCCCGTCTAGTGACAACGTCGGGGCTGACCCAGACCGCCACCTCTGTCTCCCAGACGGCTACGGGAAACGCGATCGGGCTCCCCCTCCCAACTGCGCGATCAAGCGAAGCGATCATGCACCGGTCTCCGTCTGCGCTGAGCCCGAGAGCGCGCTCCGCAACAGATTGTGGACATCGGAGATCGACATACTACGTTTTGAACTGCCCCGCCGCTCAACCCAAGTGAGCCCTGCTCCATAGATTTTTCCGTCGGCTACGGGCGCACCTAGTACGAGAAACGGCTGAGACTCCGCGGGCTGCGATGGGACCAGAATGGCGAGCAGGTCGCGACCGTCTCGATGGAAAATGGTCACGGATAGGCCCCTTGGGTACGGATGAACCATCTGGTGGATGATGTCCTCAAGCCGTGCCACCGATAAGGCCGGCCGGGAGCGGCCTCGTATCTCCGATACGACATCGCGCCCGTGTTCGTCTTTGTGCGTTTCGAGCCCTACGACGATGAGACCGCCGTGAATGGTGTTGGCGAAGCTCGCCACGTCAAGTGCGAGCTCAAATCGCTGCCTGGTGTCCGCGAGCCCATACATGTCCCGTTTGGCTTCGAACCAGGTGCTCTCCGCCAGGTCGAGCAGGGCATCCCACCTTCCCGATGCCAAGGCTTGGAAGGCAGATACAGGTGAGTCAGGAACCAGCTTACCGCCGAGGAGCAATGCAAGGACGAGCTGACAGACCTCGGCCACTTGAGACAGCGGAGCGCTTGGCGGAACACGGAGATCCACATCACAGCAGAGCTGGCCGTCTGATTCATCGAAGTCGACTCGTTTGATCTCGAACTCGGTGTACGCCGTTGCCGCTCGAAGAGTCTCTACAGCTATGGCAGGATCTCGAAAAGCGGGGTAGTAAGCCGCGACCGACGCCTCACCCGTGTCGAGGTGGATCAAGAAGGAATCTCGACCTGGTTTGTTGCCGTGGGGAGCGAACCTGCTGTATCCGAGATCGATACCAAATCGTTGATCGGCGCCTTGCATCTCGACATGCAGGAATTGCTGCCGGTCAGATAACGCACCCTGCTCCTCGACCGATCTCGTGATATCTGCAATCACCTGGGTACACGTGAGGTCAGCGACCTCTTCCAGATCGATGGATGCGTCGTAGCCGAACGGCGCTTTGGCACCATTCGAGAACCTGATGGTTCCGTCGGGTCGACTACTCAACTCGTCGCCTCCCAATCCTCAACGGCAGACCGACACGATGGCACGACGCCTGCACAGTACCTTCTCGCGTACCTCCGCGATCGATAACGCTGGTCTCTCTGATCGGCCAGCAAGAACTTCCCCGCTTCCGCGAGCCCGCCGGCGACACCAAGGCAGGGAAGCGCGGCCGCCTGCCGGGCCCTGCACATGTCATGACTTCGTACTCAAAGTCGTCGTCGGCTACGCAACGGGTCAACGCGGCAGCAGTAAGCCGGGAACTACCCCACGACGGCTTCCGCTCACCGCCCGAGCCGGCGCGGAGCCGCTCGATCCACGGCGAGGGGGCGAGCGGAGGAACGCGGGGGACCACCGAGCGGACGGCCCCAGGAGTGCCCCTGCCACAGGCTGCCAGGAACAGTGCCCCCAACGGGATTCGAACCCGTACTCGGCCGGGTTTAAGCCGGCTGCCTCTACCAGTTGGGCTATGGGGGCGTCACATCGGTCACACCAGAGAATAGTGGCGGACCATGGCGCCCGAGGCAGCCGGCCGAGCCCGTCTACTTCCCGGCGGGGACGGTGACGTTCTGCACGACCTCTTCCTTCGGCTTCGGCGGCACGGACGCCTCGCGGAACTCGCTGCGCGGATCGTGCAGCGAGCCGAGCGACACGAGCTCACGGCCGAGGAAGAACTGGCTGATCCAGCCGCCGAGGATGCGGGACTTGCGCGTGAAGGTGGGCATCGCCATGAGGTGGTAGCCGCGGTGTGCCAGCCAGGCGAGCGGGCCACGCAGCTTCAGCCAGCCGAACAGCTCGGCGACGCCCTGGTAGAGGCCCAGCGACGCGACCACGCCGAGGTTCTTGTGCTCGTAGTCGCGCGGCGCCTTGCCGTGGTACTCGGCCACGATGTTGTCCGCCAGGCGCTTCGCCTGGCGGATCGCGTGCTGCGCGTTCGGCGGGCAGAAGGCTCCCGGGTTGACGAGGTCGGGCACGGCGGCGCAGTCGCCCGCGGCCCACGCGCCGTCGACGACGACGCCGTCCTCGCCCGCGACCTGCAGCGTCGGCTTCACGGTCGCTCGCCCCAGCTTGTCGACCGGCAGGTCCGAGTTCTCCTTGATGACGGGGTTCGCCTTGACACCCGCGGTCCACACGATGGTGTCGGAGTCGAACTCGACGCCCGTGGAGGTCACCACGTGACCGCCCTCGCACGAGGACAGGAACGTGTTGAGGTGGAACTCGATGCCGCGTTCCTTCATCTTGTCGAGGGCGTAGAGGCTCATCGGCTCCGTGACCTCGGGAAGGATGCGGCCCGTGCCCTCGATCATGACGAAGCGCAGGTCCTCGGGATCGATCGTGTTGTACTGGCGCGTCGCGTAGCGCGCCATGTCCTCGATCTCGGCGAGCGCCTCGATGCCCGCGAAGCCCGCGCCCACGAAGGTGAAGGTGAGCATGCGCTTGCGCAGCTCCGCGTCCCAGGTGGAGGACGCGAGGTCGAGGCGGTTGATCACGTGGTTCCGGACCGCGATGGCCTCTTCCACGTTCTTGAAGCCGATCGCGGTCTCCGCGAGGCCCGGGATCGGGAGCGTACGGGACACCGAGCCGAGCCCGACGACGAGCTGGTCGTAGGAGACCTCGTACGGCTCACCCTCCTCGGGCGTGATCTGGACGTGCTTGCGGCCGTGCTCGATCCGGGTGACCTTGCCCTGCAGCACGTCGACGCCCTTGAGGGCGCGGCGGTGGGGCGCGACGACGTCGCGGTCATCGATCGATCCGGCGCTCGCCTCGGGCAGGAACGGCGCGTACGTCATGTACGGACGCGGGTCGACGACGACGATCGCCGCCTCCCGCTTCTTCAGCTTCCTGCGCAGGCGGCGCGCCACGTAGAGGCCGACGGACCCGCCGCCGAGCACCACGATGCGCGGCACCTTGCGCGAGCGGGGCGCGGCCGACGCGTTCTGGGCATGGCTGACCGAGGTCAGGTCGTTCTGAGGCATGATTCTCAGACTACCGCGCGACGACACGCCGACGTGCTCCGTGTCCACACGCTCTCACCGTGACGCGCGACACGGTGAGAGGAGCGTGACATCGAGCCGCGGGATCGGACGGTGACGCGAGGTCGAAGTGCCCCGGGCGGCCGCACCGAGCGAGCGACGTCAGGCGATCGACAGCGCGATCCCGTCCAGGATGTCGTGCTCGCTCGTCACCACCCGGGTGAGCGCCCCGCCCGCAGCCGAGACGTCGTGCACCACCCGCTCGACGACCTCGGACCAGACCAGCGCTCCCGCCGCGATGACGTCGACGCGCCCCGGGTGCAGGAAGCCCATCGCCTCCCGCTCCTCGCGCGGCGACGCCAGCAGCGCCTCGCACGACGCCAGCACGGTCTCGACCGGAAGCTCCGCGCCGCCGACGCGGGCGCGGTCGTACGCGGTCAGGCCCAGCGCGTGGGCGGTGATCGTGGTGATCGACCCGGCGAGCCCTACCAGCGTCCGCGCCGCGCCGAGCGGGACCACCCGGGCGGCGTCGTCCAGCGCGGCCCGGACGTCGGCCCGTGCGGCGGCCACCGCGGACGACGACGGCGGCGCCTCCGGCGCGCCCGGCGCGGACACCCCCACGGCCCCCGGGGGCACGCCGTGCGGAACCCCTGCCGCCGCCTCCGGGGACGCGCCTCGCGACGACCCGGCCCCCGGCTCCGGCAGCCCGGCCGCGGTGCCGGCCGACGGGAGGAAGTGCCTCTCGGTCATGCGGACCGATCCCACGTCCATCGAGTGCGCGGCGTCCACCCGGTCGGTGCCGAGGACCAGTTCGGTCGAGCCGCCCCCCAGGTCCACGACGAGGAACGGGCCGGGGTGGGCCCGCGCGACGGCGCTCGTGGCGCCCCGGAACGACAGCGCCGCCTCCTCGTCACCCGAGATGACCTCGACGTCCACGCCGAGGATCTCCCGTACGCCGGCGAAGAACTCGTCGCGGTTGCGGGCGTCCCGCGTGGCCGACGTCGCCACGTACCGTACCTCGGCCGCTCCCAGCGACTCGACGACCTCCGCGTACCGCCGCGTCGCCGCGAGCGTCCGCGCCAGGGCGTCGGGGTGCAGCTCACCGGTGCGGTCGACGCCCTGCCCGAGCCGCACGATCTCCATGCGGCGGTCGAGCTCCGTGAGCGTCCCGCCCTCGTCGACGTCGGCGACGAGGAGGCGGATCGAGTTGGTACCGCAGTCGATGGCGGCGACGCGGGATGTCATGGATGCGGCTCCTCGGGATCGTTCGCCGGGCCGGACGCCGGAGCGGCGAGAACGATCGGTCGTGTCGTGAGTGATCGGTCGTTCAATCTACCGATCGCCCACGCGATGACCGACCGGGCAGGGGGGAATCGGCCGCCCGGCCGCGTACTGCGGCGCGGGCTGGCAGACGGCGGCAGGAGTCAGCAGGTGCAGCGGTCCGGGCGCCAGTCGTCGCGGGCAAGCGACAGCGCCTCGTCGCCGATCGGGTTCACGCCCGGGCCGGCCGCCAGCGCGTGCGCCATGAGCGCGTGCAGACACTTCACGCGCGTCGGCATCCCGCCCGCGGAGATCCCGTCGATCTCCTCGACGTGGCCGAGCGCCTCGCGCTGCGCGACGTAGTGGTCGTGCGCGGCGCGATAGGCCGCGGCCAGCTCCTCGTCCTCGCCGAGCCGGGCGTTCATCTCCTTCATCACGCCGTTCGCCTCGAGGCGCGACGCCGCCGCGACCGCTCCCGGATGGGACAGGTAGAAGGTGGTGGGGAACGGTGACCCGTCCGGCAGGCGCGGCGCGGTCCGCGCGACGAGTGGCCGCCCGCACACGCAGCGCGCCGCGATCCCGACGACGCCTCGCGGCACCCGCCCGAGCTGCTCCTCGAGTGCGGCCAGGTCCTGCGGGTCGACGGTCTCGGAACTCCCAGCGGCTCTCTCACTCACGCCCCCATTCTCCCCCACCGGCCCCTCCGCCGACCGACTGTGATCGGCCTGTTGTCGGATGACCGGCCGCCCCGGGGTACCGGTCATCCGACAACAGGCCGACCACTCGACAACGGGCCGGCGACACGGAGTCGCGGTCGTTCACTCCGAGTCCGCGATGCGGAGGGAGTCCCAGAGCTTCGTGTACCAGGGGATGTTCTCACCCTGGTCCTCGCGCGGCGTCTGCACGGGGCCCGGCTCCGGCTCCTCCTCCTGGACCGACTCGCCGTCCAGCGTCCGCCACGGCGTGTCGCCCGGCATGACGAACCTCAACCGGGTCCGCGCCTGCTCGATCACGTACGACCGGTCGTCCCAGCGCGCCAGCTCGTTCTCCAGGTCGGCCTTCTCCTCCTGCTGCTCGGCGAGTTCCTGCCGCAGTTCCGACAGCTCGGCCTGCTGGGCCACCACCGCCCGCACCGTCGGCAGCAGCAGCACGACCGCCAGCAGCACCACCACCGACAGCACGAGGGCCCGCACGGTGAGCACCTCGGGCACGGGGAGCCCGTACCGCGACGTCTGTCGCTCCGACCGTGTTGGTCTGGCCCTGGCACCGGTCACCGGCCCGCTCGCGTTCGCGGTGCGTCGCGGCCGCGGCTGCGGGGGTCGCTTGGCGTTCCCCGGCCCGCGCTGCGGGCTCTTCGGGCCGCCCGACGACGCCGGCCGCCGCGCCGCGGAGGTGCCGGAACCCCGGGCCGTGGCGGGCCTGGCAGCCGCCGACCTGGACGACGCCGACTGGTGCGGTGCCGACGACGCGCCCGTCCCGGATGCCGCCGACTTCTCCGGAGTTCCCGACCCCGACGCCGTCGGCTTGCGGGACGCGCCGGGCTTCGGGGGCGCCGGGTGCCGCCCCGACGGCGTCGCCCCCGAGTCGTCGGACGACTGCGGGCGGGCAGCCGGACGTCGCCGCCCCGGACCGGACGGCGACGCAGGGCGACGGGAAGATGACACCTCATGATTGTGCCGACCCGGCCCTCGATGATCACGACATTTCGAACGGCGCGCCGCCCACGCACCGCGACGATCCGCCACGCCGGCACAAAAGCGAGTGGTCGGGGGTTTGCCGTGTGGT
>NZ_JADBGR010000024.1 GCF_014892515.1 Myceligenerans pegani | reverse complement strand
ACTGCGGAGTTCTGATGGGATCCGGTGCATTAGTGCTGGTATGATCGCACCCGACAGTACATCACTCTCGTTTCTATATATCCTTTTCGCGGCCAATCCAAGTGTAAGGCCGTGGGGCGCGCATGATTTTCTTGCCGTTTTGTTTCGAGCGAAAAAGTGCATCGAGGTTAACGGCGTTAAGAAAGCATCAAAAACACCTTGAGAATCCGCTTTCGATCTTTTTTACGTGCCATAACTTTCCGCAGCCCGTTTGAGGGTCAAAACGGCTGAATTTGAGCCCGAAAAATTGCGCCCCCTATTCACCGCCCATTATGGTTTCTGGGGCTTTCCGAAATGGTGCTATGGGCGACGTAGTTCCTCACGGTTCAAAAGTTATG
>NZ_JADBGR010000023.1 GCF_014892515.1 Myceligenerans pegani | reverse complement strand
CGGGCACCACCGACCAGCAGGAAAGGACGGTAGGTGCCTCGTTGGCTCAGCCTGCCGCCCTCGAACCCTCACGGAGGCAGAAATGAAGCACAAGATCATCCGCGGCATTAGCACCCTGGCCGCTACCGGCCTGGGCGGTTGGGCTTTTTCCGGCGGCGACGCATGGGTGGCTCTGGCGATCTGGGCAGTCGCCGTTTCGACCGCGCTCGGATTCCTCGCCATCTTCATCCGAATGTCGCAGGAGAAGCGGCGTGACCTCGTCGACCTGTTTCACGGGCGTGGCTCCGAGAATGGGCATTCGAACGAGTGAGCTGGATACGACGTCGCTTTGCTCCCTCCCACCCGATGATTCACCCCGGGCGCTCCGAATACGCACGTTCACCCGGCGCCCCCTGCCCCGGTGGCCGGGGTCGACAAGGAGACACAGGAGATAGGACTGTAAGGCTAGCTCGCTCCGTCGCAGAACCACCATTTGATCAACCCCAACATGCCGATCGCCAGCGCACTTGGGATGACGCGACTCACCGTCAACAAGACGGCATAGCGGAACGTAGTGCCCCAGCCTTCACGTGCAGCAACAAGAATCGGGCTCGTCTGCGGCGACGCCGCGGCGCTCTCTACTCGTGCCTTACGCCCCATCGATTTCCTCCAGTGGGTACCCCTAAGGGACCCACCGGTGAGCGGGCTGCGCGCGCAAGGCCACCTCGGTGGCTCGGAGGTAACCCCACCGACGCCTGGGGCTCCCAACAGGGAGATGGCGTCAGTCTAGATATGAGACATCGATCCAGCGAGCATCGGCGCAAGCGTGTCGCAGCACGACGTCCCACCATCGACGGCTCTCCACCAACGGCGTTCGTCGACAGCGAGGACAGATGAACGTGTAAGAGTTCTGGCTCATCAAGCTCCGAGGTCGAGCTTCAGCCCCCATTGGTGGTGCAAACGCCACCAACGCCTGCGACATGTGCCGTCCACCGTCCAGCTCTCGGATCACCGTCGTCAGCCGCGTCTGTCGGTGTTGTCCCCGGTCGGTACAGACAACAGGGAGGAAGAAGTCGACCTCTCGCCCAGTCGCGGCGAATTCTCGGGGCGACTCAGACCTCACCCGCTCTCCAGGAGGTGGCCAGCCTTCCCATTCATCTATCACCAGGCGAACTCTAGGCAGCGTGGCCCATCATGTGGGTGATGCTCGCCGGGGTGCGCGAGAGGGAACCGGGACCCACAGAGGATGACGGCCGGAGGGTGATAGCTCGAGCATCCTCGCCGAGGAGGTCACAGGTCGACCCCGTAGTCGGCCTCAGGACCGGAACCACCATGCCAATGGGCCGGTGGCGCTGACCACGGAGGCTCGGTGGTGTGCAGGGCTGCTGTAGCTCGTCGGGCGTCGACCGCCTGAATGCCGGTGGCAACAGACTCGACGCCAAGGGAAGCCTCGCTCATGATGTTGTAGCGGTCGCGGTAGGCAGCCACCGTCCGGGCCGCGGTGCGCCAGGCGTGGCGGCCTCGCTGGTCGGCGGGTTCGGGTCCGAGCTGGGTGAACCAGGGTTCGTCGTCGCGCTGAGCGCGGGCAACGAGTTCGTCGGCACGTTGCTCGATGCGCCGTTCGCGTTGCTGGAGCGCCTGCTCGTACTCGGCGGGCATGGGTCCGGTCGCCTGGGGGATGAGCCCGGCGATCCGTCGCGGCTGCGGTGTCAAGCGCGGAGTGAGCCCGTCCGAGCGTCGCGGCCGGGCAGTGGCGTGTGCGAGCCGGTGGTGCAGGACTGCGGCCGGGTCCTCGGCGTCGTCCAGGCTGCGCTGTGCGACCAGGGCAGGCAGGACGGCTTCGACCGTGTAGCCGTCGGCTTCGGCTCGTCGAAGTTCGGCGGTCAGGGCTCCGAACGCGGGCGCGGTGACAACCTGGTCGACCTCGTCCGGTGTGAGGCCGGAGTTGTGCAGGAGCCGGGTCCAGCGGTCGCGTTGTGCGGCGGCGGCCAGGGTTTCGTACTCGGCGGCGAGCCGCGCGATCGTCCCGTAGCGTTCGTGTTCGTCGCGTCGGGTCTGGGTGGCGGCCTTCTCAGCGCCGCTGGTGTGGAGGATCGCGGTGAGGATGGCGCGGGCGGTGGGTTCCTCGTAGTCGTCCGGGGTGATGTCGGCGCCGGTGTCAGTGGCGAGGTAGACGGTGTTGTTCTCCCGGCCGCGGGTCAGACCGACGTACAGGTGTTCACGGGTCATGCCCGGGGCAGCGAGCAAGTGTGCGGTGGCGACGGTGACGCCCTGGGTGCGGTGGGTGGTAATCGCGTACCCCAGGTCCAGGTGCTCGGCGGCGTAGTCGGCCGGGAGCACAACGGTTCTGCCGTACTTCGCGCCGGGCTGGCGGACGACGACGGAGCCGTCGTCGCGGACCTTGGCGACGGTCCACCGGGAGCCGTTGCGCACCCAGTCGCCGCTGCGAGTTCGCAGCCGCCGGTCGTTGCGCCGAGTGATCACCACGTCACCGGCAGAGGCATCCAGGCCGTCGGCCAGCCGGACGGCCCGACCGGCGTCGGTGGCTCCGATGTGCAGGCGTTCAGCGCGGGCGCGTTCGTTCAGCGCGCGGACGGTTTCGGTGTCGGTGGCGACCAGGACAGACGCCTTGCCCTGGGCGAGGTCACCCCGCCAGGCGTCGTATGCGCACTCGATCATCTGGTCGGTCTCGCCGTCGCGGACTCGGTCGTGGGCGAGGTAGGCGCCGACGGCTTCAATGCGGCCGTGGCGCAGGGCGAGGGAGGCGCGTTTCTCCCAGTCGTTCGTGAAGCGGTGCACCTCGGTCAGCTTCGGCACGCCATCCCGGGTGGCGCGTTCTGCGGCCAGCAGACTGAAGGCGCCGCCGGCCTGGACGGCTTGGAGCTGTGCGGGGTCGCCGACCAGAAGCACCTTCGCCCCGGCCGCGGCGGCGTGCGCGGTAATCCGGTCCAGCGAGAACGTCCCGGCCAGGGTGGCCTCGTCCACGATGACGAGCTGCCCCTCCCGGAAGCGTGCCCGGCCGTTGAAGTGCTCGTACAGCCACTTGGCCGTGTTCTCGCACCCGATCCCGAGATCCCCGGCCAGCACCTCGGCGGCCGTGGCCGACGGCGCGAGGCCGGCCACGGAGCCGCGCCCGTGCTGGTGTTCCCACGCGGCGCGCAGGGCGCACATGGTGGTGGTCTTCCCGGCCCCGGCCGGACCGACGAGCAGATCGACCTGGCGGCCCGAGCCCGCGATGCGGGCGACGGCCTCGGCCTGCTCGACCGACACCGACCGCACCGGACGCCCGTCCCGCGACCTGCCGCCTCGTTTCACGATCGCGTGGTCGACGGCGGCCAGATCCAGGGTGGGTGCGGTGCGCGTGTCGGCGCACTTGACCAGGCGTTCCTCCGCATCCAACAGAGCCTGGGAGGTGAAGACGGCCGAGTCCTTTGCCCGGAAGATGCTGGTCCCGTCCGCGCGCAGGAACGCGGCCGGGGTGGCCTCGAAGTCCAACGGCGTCAACCGGACCGAGCCCTCCAGCGCCTGGTCGGTGACGGCCATGGTGACGGTGACGCGGTCGGCGGTGCTGGCGAAGCGCCAGGCCTTGGTCTGCCGAGCAACCTCGGCAACCAGGTTCCAGCGGCGCCAGGTCGACTTCTTGTCCCCCACCGCGATCAACACCGTCGCCGCGACATCGTTGATGACGTCCTGGGGGACATCATCGGCCCGCAGCAACCGCACCCGCCCGCCAGAAGCGACCTGCCTGGCCCAGTCGGCGGGGCTGCGGCCGAGGATCCGGGCGGCGCGGTTGCGCCATGCGCCGGTCAGGTCCGCCAGGGAGCGCTGCACCTTCTCGGGGCGAGTTTCCAGGGTGGCCTGGGCGCGGTACTTCACGATCCGCTTGGATGTCGGCGCGCGGCCGTGGGTGGCGCGGTGTTCGGCGATGAGTTCGTCGGTGCGGGCATCGATCTGCGCCGACCGGCTCGAGAACGCCTCCACCAACTCCTCCGGCACCCCGGCGATGGCCCAGGCCGGATTGCGGTCGGTCCCGCGGCTGCGCGGCTCCCACTCCACGCCCAGTGCACGGGTCAGGCGGTCGGCGACGATCGCTTCGTGCAGCTCCGACAGGGCCACGGTCGCGTCGTGCAGGGGCCGCCCGTCCAGGGACCGCCACCTGCCGTCCAGCACCGTCTTGACCTTGTTCGACACCACCACATGGGTGTGCAGGTGCGGGTCGTTCGCGCGCGAGTCCGGGTGATCGAACGCCATCGCGATCAGACCCGTGACCGGGACCTGGGCGACTGCCCCGCCCTCCCCCGCCGCCCGCACCGCGTTGCCCGCCACCGCCGCGCCGACCCGGGTGGCGGCCAGTTCGCGTTCCATGACCGCGAACACATCCCCGACCGCGCCATGATGAGCTTCCACAATCGCTTCCTGCAGGTCTGCGTCCGCGACCGCCCACAGCGCGGAGGCGGACTTGGGCAGGGAGAACGTGAAGTCGTATCCGGCCACCGCGGTCCTGTTCGAGCCCGGCTCGTAGTCCGGGTAGGAGCGCCCGAGCTTGCCGCCGGTGATCGGGTCGATGCCCTTGCCCGCCAGGCGCGCCATCTGCGCCTCGGTCACGATGTCCCCCACCGCCAGGCGGCCCGCCTTGTCCGAACCCAGGTCCTTGACGCCGGAACCGAGCCACCGGCCCGGCGGGGTTCCGGTCTCGGCGTAGTAGCGGGTCAGCGGAGTCGCCATCGACCGGTCCCCGTCGCCAACCGCGACCGACTCCATGAAGTACCGGTAGCCGTCCCCGGCCGACATCTTCTTCATCGACACCGTCATCCGCTGCCCACCTCCTAGGACGGAGGTGTGCAGGGGGAACCAGGAACTCAGGCCGCGATCTGACGACTTCGTAGGTACGTGCAGACGGGGGATGTCTCCGCCAGTCGCACGGACATGCTGACGTGGACGCTAACCCTGACTCGGTAGGTCAAGCAGTGCCCGGAAGAAGTCGCCCAACATCGCTTGCGCTTCCTCACGATTCACGAGTTCGGCACCACCGAACCGGTAGACCTCATACCCGTGAAGCTGGAGCGTCCGATCCTCCTTGACCATCTCGGCGTACTTTGCTGGCCGAGCGGCGTAGTGCCCGCACGATGCTCGTTCGTGGTCTGCATAATGCTGCACACCGTCCAGTTCGATGACGACTCGACGCCCGTGCGGCAGCAATAGCAGGAAGTCCATGCGCTGTCTTACAAGTGTCCCTCCGCGGCCACGAGCGTAGGGATCGTAGTGCAGATAGACCTGCGGCAGCATTGCCGGTATGTCACCACCATGAGTACCATAAAGTCCACAGTAGGCTCTGAAAATCATTCGTTCTGCCTCGTTGGCAACAGATCCGACAAGACGACCGTAGAGTTGCCTTGCACCGTCCGTATCGCCTGAGCTTCGCAGTACTTGGCGTTCCACCCACCACGACGTCAGCGACGACCACGTCAGACCCGCCTCGCCGACCTCGCGGTCATAGACCAGCACGCGATCCGAGCCATCGGTGATCTCAAGGAGATTTGAGAGCGCATCCCTGATCACGATCGTTGGCTTTGCCCCCACGGCCGCGAAGATGATGTTCTTCACCTCTCCGTCGACGCTCCGAGCTGCGCCAGGATTGAGTAGACGCTCCAGATCGCTGTGTGGGAACTCGTGGTGAACTTGCCGTCCGACTTCGATCAGTTGATCGATGCCCAACCCGCGTAACCGGGCTTTCACATAGACGCGCTTGCTTGCCATCGGATCAGGCAGATCGTCACGCTGTGGCAGTTGCAGATCATCACACTCGTCAGCGAGACGGGGTGCCTTTACGTGGTGCCAGAGCGCCTCGGCGATCGCTTCGCGCATGGCAGCCCTCGTCGGCCCGGTAGGCATCGCGGGCGACCGTTGCAAGCTCGAATGGGTGGTATCGGACACACGACCAGACGCCGGCTGCTGAAGCATCGTAGGAGCATGGCAGCTTCGCGGCCCCGCGCACCAGCATGCGCAGTGCCGCTTGTGCTCCTCGATCTGCAAGAGGCGTGCTGGTGTGGAGGGGAGGAGGGGTCTGGTGGGTGTGGGGAGGGGGGTTGGTGTGGTGGTGTGGGTGGGGTGGTATGTGGGATGGGGGATAGGTGGGTTGGGGGTGGTGTGGGGGATTTGGGGGAAGGGGATGTGGGTGTGTGGGTGGTGGGGATGGAGGGGCGAGATCTGGGAGCTGAGTTGGTCCGTGCCCCCGCCGCGCGTCCGTCATACGAAGTGCCCGGAAGGTGCCCGGTGGATGCTCTGGTTCGCCAGGATCTGCGCGGGTTCGATGGTCGGTGACCGCTGTCATGACCAGCCGAAAGGGCATTCGATGAGCGAGAACGTCGCGGTTCTGGACCGCGCTACGGCCGATCTGTTCGACCTGGATGTGCGGGTCATGCCCGTGCCTGGCGTGCGGGACGCTGCCGATACGGACACGACGAAGGATGGCTGCACCGGGACGGAGTGCCCGAGCTGCACCTGCACGCCGACCTGCAACGCCTGCAAGTAGGCGGCGCGCTGATGGGCCGGCTGCGGACGTACACCTGGGACGAGAGGCTTCCGGTCCTGGCGCGTATCCCGATGCTTCCGGTGAGTCCGGGGGACGCAGAGGGGGACGTCTTGGCCGGGCCGCTTCTTGAAGCGGTGCGGTTCGCTTCTCGTTCCCTTGGCCACGTCACCTCGGCGGACCTGGATTCTGACGACCGCCTCGCGGCGACGGTCCGCGCATACGAGTTGCGGGCTCGTATGCGCGCGACACCGCGCGGGGCGTTCGCCGGTGTCCAGGTCGCCGACGTGGACGAGGGGCCGGCGCGGTTCGCCATGGGCACGGCCCACCGGGCACGGAGCATGCCGTCATCGGCTTGGCTGGGCGCTCTGGCAGCGCGGCTCGTTCAGGAGCCGGGAGTCCTGCCGCGTCTGCGGTTGACGTCGAACAACCTGATCGTGAGACGCGGAGACCGCTACGAGAACGAGCAGTCGGCCGAGACGACGTCGTCGGCGCGTATCACTCTGCGCGCGACGCCGGCCGTCAGCCTGATCCTGGACGCGTGCCGGAACGGCGCCAGTCTCGGTGACGTCGTCACGACGGTGACCGTGCCGTGGCCGCAGGCTCCCGAGGAGCTGGTGCGCGAGACCGTGCTGGAAATGGTCCGGCGAGGCCATCTGCTGACGGATCTGCTCCCCGGTGACGTCGCCGACGATCCGCTGGGACATGTGTTGTCGCGGCTTCCTGTGGATTGTGAGCTGGCCGAGCCCTTGTCCGCGCTCCGTAAGCGGCTGCACGAGGCGGACCTGTACCCGCCGGGCGATCCGGAGCGGGTCGCCGCGCTGACGGCGGCTCGCGATCTGTGCGACACGATCGCCCGCCATGAAGGAGCGATCACCGTGGACGTGGTGGCCGACGCCGATATCCGCCTTCCGGCCCGGCTGGTGCGCGAGGCGGCGGATGTGGCCGGGCTGTTGTGGAGCATCACGCCCACGGAGACCACGCTGGACTCGTACCATGCCCGGTTCGTCGAGAAGTACGGCACGAGCAGGCGTGTTCCGCTGCTCGACGTCGTCGATCCCGTCGTCGGCCTGGGTGACCCCGAGGTCGACCTGAACCGGGGGCGCGAGGAACCCGACCGGCGCCGCATGCGGGTCCTGGCGGAGCTCGTGGCTACCGCCGTGGCCGATGGCGGGTCCGAGGTCGTTCTCGACGACGCGACCGTTGCCGCGCTGCGCGTTCCCGATGATGGGGTCCGGCCTGCGCCGGGTGGTGAGCTCTACGCCCGTGTCGTCGCGGCGTCGGAGGAAGACCTTGTCGCCGGGCGGTATCGGCTGGCGGCGTACTTCGGATGCACCGCGGATGCCGGGTCGAGCGTCGGCCGGTTCGCGTCGCTGCTGCCCGGCGAGGTCCGGGGGCTCACGCACGACGAGTCATCAGCACTGGCGGAGGTGGTGGTTCGTCCTCGCTCGTCGCGACTGGACACGGTCGCTGTGCCGACCGGCTTCGCCTCGATGCGCATCGGCGTCGGCGTGGAACCGCAGCCCGGCGACCTTCCGCTGGACGACCTGGAGGTCGCCTCGGACGGTCACCATCTGAGCCTCTGGTCGCGTGCCCTGGATCGGCAGATCACTCCGGCGTTGTACTCGCGGATCGGGTCGGCGTACATCCCACGGGTCGCGCGGTTGCTGCGGCTGCTGGCGAGGTCCGGTACGCGGCCGTGTCATACCTGGTCCTGGGGCGGGATGTCCGAGGCGATGTTCCTGCCGCGTGTGCGGTGGCGGAACACGATCGTGTCGCCGGCGCGGTGGCGGCTGCCCGACCTGCTGCTGACCGCCGCCCAGGTTCCCTCGCGCTGGAAGGTCGAGCTGGATCGCTGGCGGTCGACGGCACGGCCACGTCTTCCCAGGACGGTGCTCGTCGAGAACGGCGACCGGTTCGTGCCCCTGGACCTGGACGACGGGCGCGACCGTGAACTGCTGCGCCGCTACACCCGGCGCGGAACGGACCGCGTCGCTGAGCTGCCCGGCGGCCCGGACGCGGTGCAGGGCGTCGTCCCCGGCCCCGACGGCCGGCATGCGCTGGAACTCGTCATTCCCCTTCGGGACCATCGAGCCACCGCGAAACCGCGGCAGCATCCGACGCCGAAGCCGACGCCGTCGATGTCGGCCGAGCGGGTGACCCATCTGCCCGGGGGCGAGTGGCTGTCGTGTGTGGTGGCAGCACCGACCGCCTATCACGACGAACTCCTCGAGCACGTCGGTGAGCTGGCAGGGCGAGTCCGCGACGATGTCGACCGCTGGTTCTGGCTCCGCTACGACAGCCCCGGCCACGGCCCGCATCTGCGACTGCGGTTCGCCGGGAAGCCCGAAGCCCTCACCGGTCGCGTCCTACCTGCGGTGTCCGACTGGAGTGCGGTCCTCATGAGCCAGGGCCTGGTCGGCACGCTCGCGCTCGAACCGTACGTGCCCGAGATCGACAGGTACGGCGGGCCCCGCGCGATCGAGGCGGCCGAGCATGTCTTCCACGCCGACGGCGACAACGTCCTTGCGGCCTTGGCGGGATCGCGTGACGAGGACGATCGGCTGATGCGCATCGCAGCGTCCGCGGTCGAGATCACCCGGCTCGTGGCCGACGGCGACCTGGATGCGCTCGGGCGTCCACGCCTGGACAGGACGGCACGACGTCGCGTCAACACGCTCCGCGCCGTCGCGTCCGCCCAGCCGGTCGGTCTGCCCGAGGACGAGCGCGAGGCGTGGGTTCGACGGGCCGCATCGTTGTCGGCCTACCGGTCGGTCGTCCCCGTCTCCCGCCGGGCGGACTGCGCCTCCTCGCTCATCCACATGCACGCCAACCGCATGGGCGCCGACCGCGCCACCGAACGCATCGCCCGGGCACTTGCCGTCCAGATGCTGGCGAAGGAGAGCCGGTGAACGCGGGTGCAACGGCGATCGGTGTCGCCGATCGCATGCTGGATCCGGAAGTGGTGCTCGCTCATGTCAGACCGCGTGCGGCCGCCTCGCTCGCGGACGGCCTGCCGGGAACAGCCCTGCTGCACGCGCGGCTGGCGAGCGTAGACCCGCGGTTCGTGAGAGCGGCCGGCGCGCACTGGACCCGAGCGGCGGAACTCGCGCGGCGCACTCCCGGTACCGGCGGCATCTACGCGACCGTCGGCGGCTTGGCCGCCTCGCTGGTCATCGGTTCGCCGTACCTGCCCGATCCCGAGATCAACAAGGCTGCGACGGAACGCGCCGTGCGCTGGATGGCGGCCTACGCCGTCGCCGTTGCCGAGCAGCACGACGCGTTCGTGCAGTCGGGTGGGACCGGCGCGCCCTGGCACGTCTATGACGCGATCTCCGGTCTCGCTGGCATCGGGCGCATACTGCTGGCCGTGTCCCATGAAGGCCACCCGGACGCGGAGCGGGGACTTCACGCCGCACTCGGCACCCTCACCGGAGTTCTCGTTGAGCCGCCAGGACGACGCCCCGGCTGGTGGACCGCGCCAGACCAACTCTCCTCGGCCACCGGAACAAGAGGAACCGAGCCCACCGGGACGGCGACCACCGGCCTCGCCCATGGCGTGGCCGGACCCCTGGCTCTGCTGGCTGCCTCCATCACCGCCGGCTACGCGGTCTCAGGGCAGAGAGCTGCGGTGCGGCACGCCGCGAACTGGCTGCGCGACTGGCAGTCGGAGGGCGCCTGGCCGCCGTACGTGAACGGCGACGAACTCGACGCCGGCCTGGCCGCACCCCGGCTCGGACGCCGGGCCGCGTGGTGCTACGGCATCCCCGGGATCAGTCGCGCTCTGATGCTGGCCGGTGACGCCCTCGACGACCCCGCCGTCACCGCCGTCGGCTCGGCTGCTCTGTCCAGCCTGGCCCACCGGCCCGAGGTGTGGGATGCCGAGGGGCTGACGTTGTGCCACGGGCAGGCCGGGGTGATGCAGTGCGCCGCCGGGCGGGACGACGTCGTGGCGGCCGTCGCGGCTGCCGCGCTGGAACGGTTCACCGAACCGGGCAGGCCCTTCACTTTCGCCCACCACGACTACGGCCAAGCCCACGACAACCCCGGATTCCTGACCGGAGCGGCGGGCGTCGCTCTCGCGCTGGCCGACCGCGCCGGCCTTCCCGCCGCTCCCGTCCAGACCAGGTGGGACGCCCTGCTGCTGGTGTCCTGACCGGCCGCTACACCGTCGTGCGCACGATGAACGTGTTGTCCTTCTTCTCGACCACCACCAGGATATGCCCGTCCCCGGTGGGCGCTTCGTCGTCCCTGGCGAACGCCTCGATTGTCAGATCGACCCGGTCACCGGCCTCGTTCTCCCAGGCGGTGATCCGTTCGACGACCTGAGCGGCGAGGCTCTCGCCCTGCGGCCCGAGTCCGCAGACGCCGACTTCGAAGATCGGCATCTCATCGGTGCCGCCGGTCCGGCGTGCCGTCAGGTAGGCGATCGTGCCGCCCGAGAACGTGCCCCAGGAACCGCCCCACATGTCCTTCGGCCGTGGCAGCTGTCCGGCGGCCACGGCCTCGGAGTTTACGAAGACGCGGCAGAAGCCGGGCAGGCTGGCGAGCCAGAAGTCCACGTTCTGCGTCCACGCCCACGGCCTGGTGATGCCCGTCCACACGATGTGCGGCTCGCTGTCCAGAACGTCGGCCAGGGCGTCGGCGTCGACCGGGCGTTCATCGTCGATGGACAGGGTCAACTCGCGGTCCGGACCGATCGGGACCTCTTGCTCGGGGACCGCACCGATGCCCTTCATCGGGATGAACCCGTCCTCGTGGGCGGACACGCTGCGCAGGCCGTGGTCGGAATGCTCGAACGCGACGACGCGGGTCAAGCCGTTCAACCGCAGCGGTAGCACGAGCCGGCCGCCGGGTGCGAGCTGTTCGCGCCAGGCCGGTGCGACGTCCCAGGCTCCGGCGGTGACCAGGATGCGGTCGAACGGGCCGTCCTCCGGCGCGCCGAGGGTGCCGTCCCCGGTGATCACTCGCACCCGGTCGGCGCCGTAGGCGGCCAGTGCGGAGCGGGCGGCGTCGGCGACCTGCGGGTCGTACTCGATCGTGGTGACCGCACCGTCGGGGCCGACCAGGTGGTTCAGCAGGGCGGCGTTGTAGCCGGTGCCCGCCCCGATCTCCAGCAACCGGTGACCCGGGCGGACCTCGGCCTGTTCCAGCATTCCGGCCACCGTGCCCGGCGCGGAGGCCGAGCTGGTCGGCACGCCCTGCGCATCCCGGTGCGTCACCACCGGCCCGGAGCCGTAGGCCCGCTCCAACGGGACCCCTGGCACGAACACGTGTCGCGGCACCGTGAGCATCGCCTCGGCGACGTCGTCGGCGATCCGTTCCCGGAAGCGCTCCAGCATTCCGGCCCGCAGCGAAGCAGCTCGTTCTGTCGTGTCCACGCGTCGAGGCTACGAGCCGGGGCATCGCGACACGCCCGTGAACCGGCGACATGCGCGAGATGCCTGCCAGATGCCTGATCCGGCCGGAGGACTATGCGATGCCCACAGCGGGCATCGCGTCGTCGGTACCGTCGTCGGGCGTCTCCACGACGTGGAGTAGCCGGGTTGGTTCGGCAGCGCCGCCTTCTCCCAGGAGCACGTCGAGTTCGGTCCGTGGCACGTCCAGGGCGCGGCACAACGGGGCGCGCGCCCAGAGTGACGGCGCGGTGACGCCTCTCTCCCATCTGCCGACGGTCGAGGGCTGCACACCGATCTCGCGAGCCAGGCCCTCTTGGGTGAGGCCCATCTCGTACCGCCGCCGGGCCAGACCAGGGCGCCGGCCGGCTCTCGATGAGTCGCCTGTGCCAGCCGCGCTCGAAGGTGTGACGAGGCCGAGTTCGGCCGCAGTTCCGGCGTCGACGACGATGATGACGGCCCGCGCCACGGACTCGCCGATGAGCTCTTCGAGACGCTGGGGCAGGCGGTCGACGATGCGGGGCGTGCGATTCGTTCCCGTGCTGCGCATGCTTTCCTCCGCGTTGTCGGTGGTGCGAGGCGGTGCGGGACGTGGGCCCGTAGCAGGCCAGGGCTCAGGGCGTGGGTCCTGGCCTGCTACGGGGTCGCCCGCCAGGGGTGGCGGGCTTGCGGCCGGACGCCAGGCGGGAGGTGCAGGAAGGGAAGGGACTTCCTGGGGGTGCGCGCCCGGCCGCAAGTTCTCGGGGAGTCAGATCGGATGCTGCTCGCCTGGCCGCTTGGAGTGTCTACCGCGGGCGGCGTCGAAGTCGCGGCGTGGCATGACCCGCTCGAACACGCCACTGGCGGGCGCGCTCGGAGCACCGAGCACAATGCATTGCGCACCGACGCCAGCGAGTTCCTTCTCCAGCTTCGTCCGCGCGGCCGACAGCAGCGCATCGCCGGGCAGGATCACCACCTGGGCGCTCTGGTCCGCGGCGTGCTGGGTGAGCTGGCTGATGGTGGCCGCGTCGCGCCCGTCTTCGACGACGTGCGCCAGCAGGTAGCCGTGGTTGCGTGCGTGGCCCTGTACGACGGCGAGCTGCGCGGCGTCACGGGCGTAGCCGACTGCGACAGCGTTGGAGGCCATGGCCATCCCTTCCAGGTGCGAGCGAGCGAGTGGGTCAGTGCCACCGAAGCCGGACCAGGCAAGTCACGACGAGGATGGCGGTGTAGATGAGGATCAGGACGCCGGTGAGCATGGGGCCTCCCTCGTGTCAGGGCCGGACGACGGCGGAGTAGTGGTAGGACTGCAGCCGGTTCCTGGCGTGATGGCGCGGCGGCCGGAACTCGGCCAGCCGGGCGGGGCCGCGTGCGTTGCAGCGCGACTCCTTGTCGGCCGGTTCGCCGTCGGCGATCCACAGGCACAGGTCGTCTCCGACATGCCGCAGGCGGATCTCACTGCCGCACGAGGAGCAGATGCCGGCCTCGCCGAGCCGGGCTTCGTAGCCGACGGGGACTTTGGCCGTGTGCGCGGCAAGCACCCTGGTGAGCGGGTCCGTCGCGCGCGTCTCGCGGGCTTCGACGCTCATCGTGTCGCCGCCAGTGCCAGGACGGGCACCACGCCGTCTTCGGCCAGGGTCCCGGTGACGTGGTCGGCGGCCTCTTGGACCTCGGACGGGGCATGTCCCATCGCCACGCCGTGGGCCGCCCAGGTCAGCATGTCGATGTCGTTGCCGCCGTCGCCGACCGCGATCGTGCGGGTCGCCGAGACCTTCTCCGTGATCCGCACGCGCTCCAGCGCGGAGGACTTGGAGACGCCGCCGGGTGTGACGTCGACCCATCCGGGATGCGGAGTGTTCACGGTCAAGCCCATGGCGCGCAGGTCGTCGATGAACCAGGCCGCGGCGTCACCGACCAGCGCCAGACGCGGGGTGGGGGCCGCCCACAGTCCTTCGAGGTTCGAGGGCTGCCGTACGCCCGAGAGCTCGTCTGACGTGAACGGGTCGCTGACCCGGTAGCCGTGACCAGGGACTCGGCGGCCATCCGCAGGCGAGCCTTGGGCGACAGGAACCGCACGACCCGTTCGGCGTCGACCGCGTGCCGCTCCACGATCCGCGCCTTGCCGCCGCGGACCCGGGTGGTGACCGCGCCGTTGGAGGTGATGAGCCAGCCGTCGCGCATCCCGAGCTGCGCTGCGACGGGGAGCGCGCCGGCGAGGGATCTGCCGGTGGCGAGGACGACCACGTGCCCGGCGGCGAGCACCTCTGCGAGTGTCCGGACCACAAGTGGGACGGGCTTCTGTCCTGTCTCCAGGAGTGTCCCGTCGATGTCGAGTGCCAGGAGATACTGCCCGGCCGCGTCGTCGCGTTCCTGTGTCATTTCTTCTCCTCGTGGGTGGTGCGCGTGGCCGTCGGAGCTGACGCGTCGGTCGCGGCGTCCTGCTGCCTGTCGCTGAGGCTGTCGGGAGTCTTCGGAGTGGCCGGGGTGGAGTACAGGACGTACCGCACCGCCGGGATGCCTCCGGGTCGTGCCCAGCCGGACCACGCGCGAGAGCCGGGGGCGAGGCGCTCGGCCTTGCTGGGGTCCTCGCTGAGGCCGTGGCGCTCGGCGAACAGCGCGGCGCCGCGCTCCTCCACGGCGTGGACGGACACTTCGACGTGCCCTGTCTCGTCTCCTTCGCCGGGCTCGATGCTGACCGAGACCTTGGAGACCGCCACGTCGGCCTGGTAGCTGGCTTCGAGCACCAGGATCGACACGTCGGTCATGTGCTGTCTCAGGACCACCGGCGATCTCCTCGGGTTGATCGGCTATTGCGTGGCCTCAGCTTTCCTGGAGAGCGGCCGCATCGACCCCGGTGGTCCTGCAAACTGTGTGAAATGCAGGAACAGCGGCCTGACCTGCGGCGACACATGAGATTGGGCAGGAATTTGTAGGGCCTGCAATTTCCTGCATTCGACCTACCGTTCGCCCGGGGGCCTGGATACCGTTGAGCACCAAGACGGCGGAAGGTGCGCGGATGGCTCGGAGCGAGAAAGCCGGACGGGACGCCTTCCGGGCTGCCCTTCTGGAAAGCGGAAAGAGCTGGCCGCAGATCGCCGTCGCGATGGGAGAGCGATACCGCGTCCGGCCACGCACGGCTTGGCGGCTCGCGCTGGATCTGACCCTGTGGCAGGTCGTGCAGCGCTACCTGGAAGTCAATCCCGGGGCGAAGCTCGACAGCAGCCGTGTCTCGCGGTGGGAGTCGTGGCCGATCGGCAGCGGCGGCACCCGTCCACGGGTGGAACACATCATGGGGCTGGCCCGTGCCTTCGGGCATGGATGCACGGTCCGTGACCTGATCGACGACGCCGACCTGGCGCGCTACACGCCCGCGGAACGTCAGGTGCTCGAGGCCGCGACCCTTGACCCTCCCGTGCTTGGCAACGGGCTCGCCAGACGAGCCCGGAGCCCTCAACTCGGCGTGGCTTCCGAGACGGTCCGAGCCGCGGCGGCGCAGGCCGCCCGTGAGTCCTGGGACCATCTCGCGTCCATCGCCATCGCGATCGACCCGATAGGAATGGAAATGTTGCACGACCAAGTCCGCGACCTGTCGCGCGCCTACACCTCGACGACGCCCGTGATCGTGCTCGAGCAGGCACGTCGCACCCGGAACCTGGCGATCCAGATGCTCGACCAGACCAAGGTCCCGGCCCAGCAGATGGACCTGTATCTGGCCGCCGGTATGTCGTGCGCGCTCCTTGCAAGCAGTTCGTTCGACCTCGGCCAGTCCACCGCCGCCACCGCGCAGACGCGCGCCGCCCTGCGGTACGCCGACCTGTCCGGGCACAGCGGGCTGCGGGCATGGAGCAACGGCTTCGCGGGACTGCTGGCCTACTGGGACGGGCGTCCCGGCGAGGCCGTCGAAGCGATCGAGGCGGCGCTCCCGCACGCACCCGGCGGTGCGGCCACGGCACGACTGCAGGCGATCCGCGCGCGTGCCTGGGCGCTCCAGGGAGAACAGCGGCAGGTCACCCGGGCGCTCGGGGCCGCGGACGAGGCGCTCGGTTCAGGCGCGACCGAAGAACTGCATGACGAGTTCGGTGGCGAGTTCGGCTGGGACCAGCACCGTCACGACATGTGCGCCGGAACGGCGCTGGTCCAGGCCGGCGACCCACAGGCCGCGGCCGAACGGCTGGCCGTCATCGTGGACACCGACGGCTCGCGGGTCGCAGACCGCGCCCGGGTGGACCTGGCATCGGCCCGGCTCGCCGACCGCGACCTCTCGGGAGCGATCGACGCCCTGTCGCCCGTGTGGTCTACACCCGTCGACCAGCGGCGATTCGGACTGACCTCACGCCTGGACGGTCTCGCTGCCACGCTCGTCGATAGCACCTGGACAGACCACGCCCCGGCCGGGAACCTGCGCGACCAGATCGTCACGTTCAACGAAGAGGCCGCCGCCCACCGCGCCACCCTGGCCGGACTACCGGGCGCGGAATAGGTCGTACTGCTCCAGCAGCTCCGCTTCCCTGGCCGGGTCCATGCCATGCTCTGCCTGGCGTGGGTGTGGAACCGGCGGATGCTCCTGGAAGTCGGCCCACGTGTCGGCCACCGTCTCGCGCAGGGACCGGCAGTGCAGGCCCGCGTCGGCTGCCTTCTGGCCCGAGACGGCCCAGGTTCCACGCGGTGTGCGCCACAGCGGGATCTCCGTCCACTCCCGCACCCCCTGCTCCAGCAGCCACTCCGGCTCGCCCCACACGAGTTCCGCAGTGCCTCCGGTGACCTCCAGGCACGCGTCGATCAACGCTCCGTAGTTCCGTTCCGGCTCCCTGGGCGCGACCACGTTGTATGCGCCTTCGTCGTGAATCGCGATGCGGTTCAGCACGAACCGGGACACGTCGCGGACGTCCACGGGCTGGATCTGGTCCGACGGCGAACCGCCCAGCAGCCACCGCCCGCCGCGCTGCGCGCGCTCGAACAGCGACAGCATCCGGCCCGTGTACTCGCCCGGGCCCAGGATGACGCCCGGACGGAAGATCAACGTCCCCAGCGGCGCCGTCCCGGCCGCGAGCTCGCACCCGGCCTTCAGGATCCCGTACTGCGCCGGGACCGACTGCGCTGCGATATCCGGGTCCGTCTCGGCAGCGTCAACCCGTGAAGGCCACAGGGGCGAGTCCTCCTCGACGGGCTCGTGGGGCCAGTCGCGATGGGCCGAGACCGACGACAGCAGCGCATACTTCCCGGCACTCGTCCCCAGCGCGTCGAGGACCGCGAGAACGTCGGCGGGCTCGTAGACGGAAGTGTCGATCGTCGCGTCCCACGGGCCCGACTCGACCAGGCGTGCCAGGTCGTCTTGGTTCCGACGATCGCCGCGCACGTGCTCCGCGCCCTCCGGGGGCATCCCCGACCGTCCGCGCGTGAACGTCGTGACCGTCCACCCGCGCGCCAGAGCATCGCTGACCAGCGCACGCCCGAGAAACCAACTGCCACCCAGCACGAGAATCCGCATAAATCGATCATGCCGCACGTCGGCTTCGAAGGTCGATCCGGACGGGACCCGTGTCCGGATGCCCAACCTGCTGCGACGGCTGCGGCCGTATCGCTGTCGTCCCGGGCGAGGCTCGCAGAGGTCTGGATCGCATGAGGCTCGACACCTCCGGGAGACTGTCACCACACCCCGACACATCCCCCGGAGGAGCAGCGTGGGCTTCGTTGAGGACGCGGCACTGATCCGTGACGACCTGGTCGCTCTGCGACGCCGGATCCATCAGGAACCGGAACTCGGGCTGCACCTGCCCAAGACGCAGGCCGCAGTCCTGGAAGCGCTGGACGGCCTGCCGCTGGAGATCACCACCGGCACGCGCCTCAGCTCCGTGGTCGCCATCCTGCGCGGAGACAACCAGGAAGCGCCCGGCCCCACCGTCCTCCTGCGCGGAGACATGGACGCCCTACCCGTCATGGAGAAGTCCGGCGAGCCATTCGCCTCCACCACCGGGACCATGCACGCCTGCGGGCACGACCTGCACGTCGCCGGCCTCGTCGGTGCCGCCCGCCTGCTCGCCGCGAAGAAGCATGAGCTGCCCGGGAACGTCGTGTTCATGTTCCAGCCCGGCGAGGAAGGTCCCGGCGGCGCACTGCCCATGATCGAGGAAGGCGTCCTGGACGCCGCTGGCACACCTGTGGACGCTGCGTTCGGCATCCACGTCTCCGGCCTCTACGACAAGGGGCTGTTCCTCACCAAGCCCGGCCCCGCCTGGGCCGGCGCCAACATCCTGCGCGTCACCGTCCACGGCAGGAGCGGGCACGGCTCGTCCCCATGGATGTCCCTCGATCCCGTCCCGGTCGCCGCCGAGATCGTCACCGCCCTGCAGTCCTACGTCACCCGCCGCCACGACGTCTTCGATCCCGTCGTCATCACCGTCGGCCAGTTCCATGCGGGCACCGCACCCAACATCATCCCCGCCACCGCCGAACTCGCCGCCACCGTCCGCACCCTCTCCCAGGCGACTGTCGAACAACTCTCGGCCGAGCTCCCCCGCCTCATCCACGGCATCGCCGCCGCGCACGGCGCCACCGCCGACGTCGACTTCCAGCCCGACTACCCCGTCACCGTCAACGACCCCGACATGTGGCACTACGCCAAGACCCTCCTGGCCCATACCTTCGGACCCGACCGCGTCCAGCAACGCGACAACCCGATCATGGGCGCCGAAGACTTCTCCTACATCCTCGAACGCGTCCCCGGATGCCACATCCTCCTCGGCGCCCGCCCCGACGACGTCCCCGCCGAAACCGCTCCCTCGAACCACTCCGCCGTCGTCCGCTTCGACGACTCCATACTCGGCGACCAGGCCGCAGCACTCGCAACGCTCGCCAGCCAGACGTTGGCAGGTCGGGCCGGGTGAAGCACCCCGGTGTGTCCCGCGAGCGAGCGAGGCGCCACGTTCCCAACGAGATCAGTCGAAAGGGCCCACAGGGCCGGGCAAGAACCGCGCTGTCTACGAACCGCTGCTGAGCCGAACGGCAGGCAAGATGGGCCCGTCAGGTAGCTATTCCGGGATGGCGAACCGGAACTCCCCACCGCTGTCACAGTGCGCGTACTCCACGGGGATCGTCAGGATGTTGCGACCGTGCCCATCGGTCACCAGCGTGTATCCGGCAGGCTCGTCGCCCTGCCGACTGTTCGCGCCAGGACGCGAACAGCCCTCGTTGAGGAAGGTCTCGTCAGTGACCTCGGTGTACAGGAAGGGACCACCGATGTACACGTGCCAGTACGTGTCATGCAGCGCGTATTTCTTCCATACCAAGACCTGCCGGCCCATCGGACGGTCCGGAGCGTCCACGATTTCGTACGAGCCCTCCATCCCGAGCGATACGAGCAGCCCTGCGAACCCGGTCACCACGACCGCAACCATGGCGCAGGCGATCAGGAACAGGGCCGCCAGCGTCGCGGTCACGAACTCGTACCCCGAGACAAGCCATCGCCACGCTGCCGCGAGAAGGCCCACCACGCCAATGACGCCGACGCCCAGGAGGACGAGCACGAACGTCAGGTCGGTGACACCGGCGACCACGAGCCTCTGGCCGGAGCCCTGACTCCAGAGGAAGAGCGCCACGGCCGCCGCATAGCCACCCACGGCGAGCAGCAGCGACCGCGTCGGACCGACCCAACCGCGACGCCTCTTCCTGTCGGCCCTCGTGTCGTCGAACTCCTCTCTCGCCTCTGTCACGCGCCACATTCGACCATCCACATCGCGCACGACCGGTTGTCATCACCAGTCCCCACCGAGTCTCTACATCGCCCTAACCAATCGAACCCGGCAGGTGTCCGCCGGAGGCTGCGCGCCCTTCCCACTGGCGATCTGATCTGGCGTGGATGGCAGACTCCGGCCATGGCAATCTTCCGGCGACGCACGCGACGCCCCTCTGCGAACGCGGCCATGGCCCAATCTCCAGACCCGGCCTTCCGGCTTGGATCCCTCCGGCTCTACCAGCCCGACGACGAGCTGAGCGTTCGACTGCCGGACGGCGTCGGCGAAGTTGCCGCCTATGCCCAGACCTTGGCCTGGACGTGCAATGAGTTCCTCAACCAGCTCGAACAGGACCACGGGTCATTGGGGATCTTCATCGCCGTTGGCGTCAAACCGTCGCGCCAAGTCCGGCTCTGGTGCGAGCAGGTCGGTGGCACGCTGCCGGAAGGTGCCTGGCCCGTGCTCACCGAGCTGCTCGACGGTGCGGGTGCGGCGGTGCGTCCGCAGGTCACCGCGCCGGTCGCGTTCGCGTTGGAGGGCTTGGTCGGCGATGGCCCGTCGACCGGGTTCCCCGAGTATCCACGTGCATGGGTCGACGGAGTGGCGAAGGCCGACGAGCACGTGAGCGTGCCCGACGGGCTCTTCGGCCTCGTCTTCACTGACTGATCTGCGCAGCCTCGTTCGCGAGCACGAACTTATTAGGGCCCACGACGCGCTCACCCGCCGGAACGCGGGTCGCCACGCCGGTCCAGCAGGACGAACATCGCGGATCGTTGACGCCGCATCGAGGGCCGCGCACGATGGACGGGAAGACAAGGGCGACGCCCCGCCGGACAACCAGCGGAGGGAACCCCCAGGATGATTCGGGCGGATCCGGTTGTGTTGAATCAACACCACCGGAGGAACCAGGCAAAGTTGCGGCGCTCCGGGTAGCGAGCCCCGCAGTCCGGCTGAGCCGCGAGGTTCTTCCTGCCCGCGGAGAGTGTCGCGCCCCCGAGGGGGACACCATGGGGGACATCCCGGGGGACATCCATCCCTAACCTCATCTCAGGTCCCGCCCACGAGCTGAACGGCCCAGTTCGATCGGAGGGACAACGCGGACGCTGACGGTGGTGCCGAATTGGCACCACCGTGCGAGCAGGCATGACGCTCTGGCTACCAACCGGACTCGTCCGGATCGGCGACCGCCACCGCGACGCTCACCCGCCCCGCCACAGGCTCCCGCTCCGCCTTCCCGGACACAGCGCTCCTGGCCTCCTCCTCGCCGATCTCGATCATCGCCTGCAGCACCGCCGACGTGTCCGGCGCCAGTCGCAGCCGCTCGATGTAGTGCCGCTCGGTCACCCCGGTCCCGATCTTGTGCCCCAGCAACGCCGACGCCTCGGCAGAGCTCATCCTGCGCGCCACGAACGTCGCGACCGTCGACCGCAGCAGGTGCGGATGCACCTCGCCAGCCATACCCGCCAGCTCCAGGGCGGCCCGCAGCATGCGCCGCATATTGTGCGTCGTCACCGGGCGACCCACGTTCCGGCCGTCCTTGAACCGCCGCGAGGCGAACACCGCCGTCTGCGCCGTCGTGACCTCCGGCCGGATCGCCTTCAACGAGGCGACGACGAACGGCGGCACGATGATCGTGCGCTCCCCCGCGTCGGTCTTCGGCATCTCCTGCCGCACCGTGCCCTGCCCCTTGATATCCACCATCGTCGCCTCGACGGCGACCGTCGGCAGCCCGTCCGGCGACAGGTTCACCGCGCCCCACTGCAGGGCCATCACCTCCCCGATCCGCATGCCGGTCCCGAGCATCAGGTCGACCGCCGCGGGCAGGTGCCCGCGCGGCTTCGGCCCGGGCTTGCCCCGACGGACCTCCTCCCACGCCCGCACGGCGGCCCGCAGCCGGTACACGTCCGTGACGGTCAACGCCTTCGGATCCGGCTTCCTCGGCGCCGGGGCCTTCGTCTTGCGCATCGGGTTGTCCCGCAACGCGTCATGGATCACCGCACGGTCCAGGACCTGGTTCACCGCGCTACGCACCTGCGACGCGGTCGTCACCAGGTCGAACTTCCCGTCCTTGCCACGCTCGACGATCGAGTCCAACAGCCCCTGGCACACCGCCGGAGTCAGCTCGTTCAGGCACCGCTTCCCGAGCCTCGGCACCGCGTGGTTCCCCAGCAACCGCTCGTACTCGTCGATCGTCTGCGGCCGGATCGGCGGACGCGGCCAGGTCGCCCGCACCCGCATCTCGTTCACCCACTCACGGCACGCCAGCCCGAACTTCGAGGTCGGCGTCAGCGACTCCGAGCCCTTCGGCGCGTTGAGGCGTTCGGTGATGCCCTCCTGCACCCGCAGGCGCGCGGCATCCCGGTTCGACGCGCTCCGCGACACGGAGGTGTAGTCACCGTCCAGCAGGCGCAGGCGCGCCCGCCCGCGCCAGGAGCCTGTGCTCGTCTCCTTCAGGAAGATCTCGCCGTGCTCGCCCGGCTTCAGCATCTGCTTGCCCATGGCGGATCACCACCCTGACCCGTCAGCGTCGCTGTGACCGGCGTCGTCCATCCGGTCGGCGTGCTCGGCCAGCCACGCGCGCACGTCGGGCTCGGCGAACAGCAGGTGCCGGCCCACCCGGTACGCGCGCGGACCACGCCCGCTCTTGCGCCAGGTGTGCACCGTGGCCGGCGTCGTACGCAGGAACGCGCACAGCTCGTCCAGCGTCCACAGGGGCGCGCTGCGGTCCATCGGCCCCTCGGGTGAGTGCGTCGTGCTCATGCCTTCCAGGTGCGCCTGGCGCCCCTGGCCGCGAGCGCCATCGTGGGCAACTGCGGCCAACGGTCGGCACCCCAACCGTGTCACGAACCGTGTCATCGTCATCGCATCGTCCCTAAATGTCCGATGCCCTGCGAGCTCCCGTGAGGGCACGAAAAAGGCCGCTGATCTGCGGATCAGCGGCCTTTCACCGGGTGGAGCTAGGGGGATTCGAACCCCCGACCTTCTCATTGCGAACGAGACGCGCTACCAACTGCGCCATAGCCCCGAGTGCTGGAACAGGTTAGCACCCCACCTGACCAGGTCCGCAAATCAAACCGGGTGGTACGCGCCACACCGGGCACCGCGACCGCAAGGTCAGCGACACGACCACGGGCTTGGCGACAGGCGCTCTCGACCGACGCCCGAGAACCTCGTGGCCGCGACGCCAACCTCTTGGCCAAGGCCCCAGCGGCCACCCAACCCACAACGCCTTAACCGTTTAATCCGCCGCACCTCCCTTGCCGCCTGAATGTCCGTTTACTACGTTGTAGAGCCTGTCGCGCGGCCATCAGCACTCGTCCGGCCCGCGAGCGCCGAGCCCGACGAAGGAGTTGGATCGTGAAACGCATGCCTCGACGCGCCAGAAACGCCGTAGCCGTCATCGCCGCGGCAGCCCTGACGGCCGCCGCCACCCTCACCGCGAGCACTGTCGCCCGCGCCGACTCACCCACGGCGGGCAGCACCTACACCCTCACCGCCGGCCACACCGGCATGTGCCTCGACGTCTCCGACGCCTCCGACGACCCGGGCACGGTCCTCCAGCAGTGGGGCTGCGCCGAGGGCGCCGCCTGGCAGCGGTTCCGCCTGATCGACGCCGGGTCGGGCGCGTTCGAGATCGTCAACGCCGACAACGGCCTGTGCCTCGATGTGGCGGGCGGTTCGACGGCGATCGGTGCCGAGGTGCTGCAGTGGTCCTGCAAGGGGTCGGCCTGGCAGCACTGGACGCTGGTGGAGGGCAGCGAGGGTGCCTACCAGGTCGTCAACGTGCACAGCGGCCTGTGCCTCACGGTGCGGAACGGCTCGACGTCGTCGGGCGCGCAGACCGTCCAGGGGCAGTGCACCACGGCCGACGACAAGAAGTGGCACTTCACCACGGCCGGCGGGGGAGGCAGCGGGAACGACGGCGAGTACACCGTCGCCGCCGACGGCACCGGCACGTACACCACCGTCCAGGCGGCGATCGACGCCGTCCCGGCGGGCAACACGCAGCCCGTCACGATCACGATCAAGCCGGGCACGTACCGCGAGACGGTGATCGTGCCGTCGAACAAGCCGTACGTCTCGCTGATCGGCGGTGGCAGGGCCGCGGACACCGTCATCGTGAACAACGTGAGCGCGGGCCAGGCGGGCAGCCTTCGAGGCAGCGCGACCGCCGTCGTCCTGGGCCACGACTTCTTCGCCGACAACCTGACGATCGAGAACGACTACGACGAGGCGGCGAACGGGCAGTCCCAGGCCCTCGCCCTCTACCTCAACGCGGACCGCGCGGTCCTCGACGACCTGCGCCTGCTCGGCGACCAGGACACGTTCCTCGTGAACAACGACGCCCGCGCCTACGTGAGCGACACCTACATCGAGGGCACGGTCGACTTCATCTTCGGGGGCGGGATCGCCGTCTTCCACCGCTGCCTGATCTACGAGAAGCGCTCCACCGGCGGTCCGATCACCGCGGCGAGCACCCCGGCCGAGAACCCGTACGGGTTCCTCTTCTACCGGTCGGAGATCAGGGGTGCCACGGACGGCACCACGCAGCTGGGCCGCCCGTGGCGGCAGGGCGCCCAGGTGGTGTACCGGGAGTCGGAGTTGTCGGCGACGATCGAGACGGCTCAGCCCTGGATCAACATGGGCGACGCCACGTGGCAGAACGCCCGCTACTTCGAGTACGCCAACACCGGACCCGGCGCCACGGAGAACAACAACCGCCCGCAGCTCACGCCCGCCCAGGCCGCGAACTACACCCCGGAGCGGTACCTGGCCGGCGACGACGGCTGGGACCCGATCGACCGGTCCGGCGCGGACATGCCGGCGATCCTGTCGGCGAGCGCGGGCCCGCAGCCGTCGATCGGCTGACGTCGCGGCTCGCCGACGGGTCATCTCCCCGCCGGCGAGCCGTTCCCGCGGAGCCGGTCAGCCCGCCGCTCGGCGGCGCGCCAGGATCTGCTCCAGCGGCTGCGCGAGCGTCTCGTCGCGCACGCGCGGCGTCGGCCGCATGAGTTCCTCCTCGTCGGGGTGCATCGCCGTGTCCGACGACGGTGCGGGCGCGTGCTCGGTTCCTCGGCCGTCGGCGACCTCGGCGCCGGGCCGCACATGCTCGGCCGGTCGCTCACCCGCAGGCCGCTCACCGGCGGACCGCTCACCGGCGGACCGCTCTGCAGCAGACCGCTCAGCCACCGGGTCACCCGACACCACCGGCTTCCCGGCCGACGCCCGCATGGCGGCGGCCAGCCGAGCCGAGGCCTCGTCGGACCTGCCCGCACGGCTCGTGCCGTCGGCCCGGCCCGCACCGGTCTTCCCGGTACCGGCCCGGCCCGCACCGTCCGTCGCCGCACCGTCCGTCGTCTTGCCGTCCGGCACCCGCGCGGCGGCGGGTCTCGCCGTCACCTGTGGCGCCGGCGGCTTCGTGACGTACGTCGGCAGGGGCACCGGGACGGGGGCCCAGGCGCCACCGCCGACGCCCGCGCCCTCCTCGCCCGCGGCGCCGTCCGTCGCGCCCTCGACGGCCGGCGCCCCGCTCTCGTCCACGATCTTCGCGGACGCCGGCTCGGGCACGGTCAGCAGTTCGTCGAGCACGCCACCCTTCTTCGCCGCGGGCACCACCTCTTCGGTAGCGCCCGTGACCCGCATCCGGTTGCGCGGCGCGTACGGCCCCCCGTTCGCCAGCGCACGCGCCTGCGTGGCCCGCTGCCGCGCGGCACGTCGCGCCGCCTCGATCGCGTCCTCGGCCCGGCGTGCCCTGACAGCCGCGCGCCGCCCCAGCGCCAGGGCCACCGCCAGGAGCGCGGTCGGCGCCACCGCGACGCCCCAGTGCACCGGGACCGCGACCACCGCCGCCCAGGCGGCGAGGAAGGTCACGAGAAGGAAGAGGGTCAGCACGAACCGTCGTCGGGCACGAACGGCCCGGCGGGCACGCTGCTCCGCCAGCGCCCGGCGCTGTGCCGGGGTCTCGACGTCGTCCGGAGTGCGCACGAGCGGAGCCGGGCGCGCGCCGGTCAGGCGCGAACCATCGGTCCCGGTCGTCATGGCTCCTCCTCGCCCTTGTCCAGTCAGACGCCGTCCGGTCACATCCTGTCCGGTCACGTCCCGCCCGGTCGAATTCCTCGTGGTCGGATTCCTGCTGGTCGGCCTCGGTCCGTCCGGCCCTGGTCCGGTACGCCCGGTGCGGAACACCGTGCCGCCGCTCACGGCGACGACCCGCAACCCACCGGAGAACCGGTCGTCGATCCGGGCGGCCGCGAGATCCCCGCGCCGGCGGATCAGGTACGGCGCCCAGTACCCCAGCCACAGGACAAACAGTGCCACGACTGTCACCCCTGCGGCCGATTCCACGACACGACGTTAGGCGGTTGTCAAGGCCCTCCTGTGATCGACACGCCCGGGGACCTGGTAGTGCCCGATATGCCGTGCGGATCGGTCATGACGCGGTGGGTTCCTCACGATGTCCGACGACGGCGCCGGGGGCCAGCCAATTTCGGGCGTGCCGTCCCGGCCTGCCGCCCCGATCCGCCGTCGCGCACTCACGCGACGCGGTCGCCTACCCTCACGCGGCCAGGAGTTCTGCCGGCGGGATCGGGAAGTTCGACCGGAACACGTTCGCCGGGTCGTAGGTGGCCTTGACCTCGCGCAGCCGCGAGAGGGTCGGCTCGGGGAACGCCTCCAGCAACCGCTCCGGGCGCGTGTCGGTGTCGAAGGACAGGTACGAGCCGTCCTGCACCGGGCGGATCTCCGCGTCCCACACCTCGTTGATCGTCGACTGCCGGGACGACAGGGCCGAGAGCGCGAAGTTCTGGTGCCGGTGGGCGTAGGCCGTGCTGTCCGGATCGACGTCGTGCACCGCGCCGCCCGTGGCACGGATCGCCGTGAAGTGCGACGCGCCCGAGGCGAGCAGCCTCTCGACCGCGCGGCTCGCGTCCCGGTCGAGGTGCGCGAGCAGGCCGGACCGGGCCGCCGGGGTCCCGCCGCCGGAGTGGTGCCGGGACTGCCGGGAGACCACGGCCGAGTAGGGCAGGAGCTGCGCCTGGTGGGCGAGCAGCGGGCCGGCGTCGGCGAGCGTCTCCAACGCGGCGATCGCGGCGTCGGGGTCGGCGTCCGCGCTCTCGGCGGCGTACATGGTCATGAGCTGCGCGAGCGGCCCCTGGTCCCGCCGGGCGGCGGCGAGGTACAGGAACGACGTGAGTCCGCGTGGCGCCGCCTCCACGGCCGCACCCCACTTCTCGAGCAGTCCCGCGGTGTCCGTCGCATCGAGCGTCATCTGCGAGAAGACGACGTCGCCCACCTCCCCGGCGCGGACCTCCAGCCAGGTCACCACGCCCATGTTGCCGCCCGCGCCACGCAGCGCCCAGAACAGGTCCGGGTGCTCGTCGGCGGACACCCGCAGCACGTCGCCGGACGCGGTCACCATCTCGGCGGCGACGACGCGGTCGATGGTCAGGCCCTGCAGCCGGCCCAGGAACCCGATGCCGCCGGTGGTGCCGAGCCCGCCGACGCCGACGCCGCCGTAGTCGCCCGACGTGATCGCCCAGCGGCGCGGCGCCAGCGCCTCCGCGACCTCGCCCCACGTGGCGCCCGCGCCGATCCGCACCCGGCGTGTCGCCTCGTCGACCACCTCGACGGAGCGCAGCGCGCCCAGGTCCAGCACGATGCCGCCGTCGTTGGTCGACCGGCCCGAGATACCGTGCCCGGCCGAGCGCACCGCGAAGGGCACCGCCTGCTCGCGCGACCAGTCGAGAGCCGAGACGATCTCGCCGGCACCGCGCGGGCGCAGCACGATGCCGGGTGCGCCCTCCCGCAGGTAGTTGTGGCGCACGGACTCGTACTCGCGGTCGCCGGGCTCGACGGCACGCTCGGCCAGGTCCGCGGGGAGAGAGCCGTAGTCGATGCCGTCACGACGCGCAGCCAGCGCCTTCGTGCCGCGTCGGGCCGACGCCGGGGTGGTGCCGGCGGCGCGCCGCGCGGCGGCGACCGCCTCGCGCACCGCGGGCGCGATCTCGCCGCCGAGGGTCTCGATCAGTTCCGGGTCGTCGGCCATGAAGATGAACGTGCCGATGCCGTCCTCCAGCGCCAGCCGGGTCAGCTCCTCGATCCACTGGTCCACCGGTCCCTGGAGGAATCCGGAGCTCGTGGGGCGGATCGCACCGCCCAGGTTGAGCAGGCGGCGGATCTCCGCCGGGTCGCGCCCCGCCTCCGCGGCGGCCTCGTCGATGACGGCGTTGCCCCGCGCCAGGTCGCCGTCCTTCATGTAGCCGAGCGAGGGAAGCCAGCCGTCGGCCTGCCGGCCGATCAGCCGGAGCATGCGCGGCTTGTAGGCGCCGAGCCACACCGGGATGTCATGCGCCGGCTCCGGGCCGCGCTTGGCGCCGGCGACGCGGTAGTGGTCGCCCGGCACGCGCAGCGGGGTGCGGTCGTGCGGGTCCCAGATGCCGCGCATGACCCGCAGCGCCTCCTCGAGCGCTTCGACCGCCTCGCCCGGCGAGCGGCGCGGGCCGCCCATGGCCTCGATCGCGTCCCAGAAGCCGCCCGCGCCCAGTCCCATCGCGAACCGGCCGCCGGACAGGAGGTCCAGGCTGGCCGCGGAACGGGCCAGCACCGCGGGCGGGCGCAGCGGCAGGTTGAGCACGTTGCCCGACACCGTGATCCGCTCGGTCGCGGCGGCGACCCAGGTCAGGAGGGTCCACGTGTCGAGGAAGGCCGGTTGGTAGGGATGGTCCTGGAACGTGGCCAGATCGAGCCCGGCCCGCTCGGTGAGCCGCGCCAGCTGGACCGGCACCTGCGGGTCCGCGTTGGCCGGGGTGAGGAACGTACCGAACTGCAGCTCGTGCCCGTAGTCCGTCATGGTGATGTGCCCTGCGATTCTCTCGATGGTGCCGCCCGACCGGCATACGGTGAGCGGCGATCGTCTGCTCGACAGACGATATCAGCCACAACTCATCTTGTCGGCAGCTGATTCCGGGTAGGATGGCCACATGTCCATGTCCACCCGCGCGAGCACCGTTCGCAAGCCGACGGCGCCGGCCGCCGCCCACGAGCACGCCGTCCCCGGCCCGAGCCTGGGGCTGAGCTGGTCACTCGTCGCGCTGCTGCGCGAATGGAGCACGCGTGTCGAGGCCGCGACCGAGGATCTGCCCGACGGGATGCGGGGCTATCAGGTGCTCCGCGTCGTCGTGCACGACGCGCCGCCCACGCAGGCATCGCTCGCCGCGCGGCTCGGTATCGACCGGACCGTGATGACCTACCTCATCGACCGGTACGTCGAGTGCGGGTTCGTCGAGCGGCGGCAGGATCCCGCGGACCGCCGGGCGCGGCGCATCGTCGCCACGGCGCGCGGCCGGACCAAGCTGGCCGAGGTGGACGTCCGGGTCGCGGACGCCGAGGAGGACCTGCTCTCCGGGCTGCCGCCCGAGGACCGGGTGCGATTCCGGGATCTGCTCGAACGCGCCGCGAGCAGCATCACCGAGGACGACGACCCCTGCGGGGTGGTCGCCCGCGCGGCGACGCCACCTGCCGGATGACGGGTGGAGCTGCGCCTACCCCTCGCGCGTCGCCTGCCAGCGGGCCAGCAGGCCGCCCGGCACCTCCTCCGAGGTGAGTGCGAACGTGCGATGGTCGCGCCAGTCGCCCTGGATGTGCAGGAAGCGCTCGCGCACACCCTCGTCCCGGAAACCGAGCTTCTCCACGACGCGCAGGCTCGGCTTGTTCTCGGGACGGATGTTGATCTCGATGCGGTGCAGCCCCAGCACGAACCAGCAGTAGTCGGTCGCCATGGCGACGCCGGTCGGGGTCACACCCCGCCCGGCCACGTGCTCGGACACCCAGTAGCCGATGCTCGCCGAGCACAGCGACCCGTACGTGATCGACGCCACGGTGAGCTGGCCGACGAGCTCGCCGTCGAGCTCCATGCCGAACGGCAGCAAGGTTCCCGAGCGCGCCTGGTTGGACAGCGTGCGCACGTACTCGTGGAACGACGCCGCCGTCATCCGGTTCTCACCGGTGAGGGGCGACGTCGCCTCCCACCGCTCGAGCCAGGCGGCGTTGTCGGCGCGCAGCCGCGACCACTCCTTGCCGTCGCGCCGCCGCAGGGGACGCAGCACCACGACACCGCCGGGGGTGTCCTCCCGTAGCGTCACGGGCCATGGCTTGGACACGGTCCATCCCTTCACGACGAGCCCCGTCGTCTCCGACATTCGTTCCTCGCACCCCCAGATACGCCCACCGACCGGCCGCCCTCGTGCTTGCCTGCAGAGGTCTACCACGACCGGCGGACGCTGACCTGCCGAAGCCCACTTCACCGGGGCATCCGGGAATCCTGGAACAATAGCGGCTATGAAGGGCGCCCGGATTCCGACATCACAGCCGTACCCGGTTCAAGCCGGGATGGAACCAGCGGACGCCAAGGAGGAACTCCGCCGCGCCATCCGCAAGCAGCGAAACGGCCGGGCCCCGAAACATCGGGCGCAGGCGGAGTCGGCGTTCGCGGACGTGGTCTCGTCGATCCCCGAGGTGCGCGACGCCGCCGTCGTCGGCATGTATGCCGCGCGCGCCGGCGAGCCCGCGACGGGCGAGCTGATGGAACTCCTGGCCGGCCGCGGTGCGCGCGTCCTGCTCCCGGTGCTCGGGACGGGTCTTGCCCGTGACTGGGCGGACTACACGGGGCCCGAGGACCTTCTCGAGCGCGCGCCCGGCCGGCCTCCCGAGCCCGGCGGCCCGACCCTGGGCCAGGACGCCCTCAAGCTGGCCGACGTCGTCATCGCACCCGCCCTCGCCGTCGACACCCGCGGAGTACGGCTCGGTCAGGGCGGCGGCTGGTACGACCGCGTGCTCACGCACGCCCGGCCGGGGACGAAGGTCGTGGCGATCGTGTTCCCCGAGGAGGTGTACGACGCCGCGGAGCGCCCCCTGCCCTTCGAACAGCACGACCGCCCGGTGCACGCCGTCGCGACCACGGCCGACTGGCGCTGGCTGGGCGACGGCGTCGCGGGCTAGCTGCCGGCGACGGAGTCTCCTACGGCGTGAGCGTCAGCTCGTCCTCGGTGACCGCCTCGACCGCCTCCCGGGTGAACGGCCAGGCGAAGGTCTCGCCGTTCGCCCACTCGTCGATCTGGTCGTCGTAGTGGTTCGACGCCGGGTGGCCGGACACGCCGGTGACGGTCACCCATGTGGAGGCGTCCAGATCGGCCAGGTCCACGACCATCCGCATCGACGGGCCGGACGTCACGGAGTAGCTGCCCGACGCCGCGTCCCACGACGTCGCGTTCACGATCGAGGTACCCCCGGACACGGGGTGCGGTGACGGATTCATGTAGGTGCGGATCAGCGACGGGACTCCCTCGCCGCCGAGCGCGGAGTGCTCCAGCTCGAGCTGGTGCAGCATGCCCCAGGACCAGTCCCCCGGATCCTTGCTGATCTCGACGGTCATGTCCTGGCGCGCGCTCTTGAGCGCCTGGGTGAGGATCTCGTTGCGGCTCTCCCGCACCGAGACCGTGGTCTTGTCGTCCCAGAAGGCGTTGTTCTCGTCGTCGAGCATCCCCTGCACGACGGCGAGCCAGCGGTCCCCGCCGGCCGGCCACATGCTCTCCGGCAGCTCGTCCTGGAAGGTCGCGCGGAGCAGGTTCTGCCAGACGGCCGCGAAGTAGGCCGCGGCCGCCGAGTCCTTGTCCATGGTGCGGTCCCAGTCACGCAGGAGACGCTGGCCGTCGGCGTCGTAGTCGTCCTCGAGCTCGATCTCGAGCAGCACACCCACGAGGAGGTCCGCGAAGGCGCTCCAGTCGTCGTTCTGGATCGCCGCCATGTCCTCGGCGGTGAAGCGGCGACCGGAGTCGATCTGCTCCGTGAGCAGCGTCCGGATGCGCTCCGAGCGGAAGCCGTAGTCCCAGTCCCGGGCAAGCCTCGGGCCCGACCCGCCCGGCAGCACCGCCTGGTTCGCCGCCACGATGAATCCCTCGCCCGGGTCCTGCGCGCGTGGCATGTTCTCCGGCTTCACGTAGCCGGTCCAGTCATAGCGCGCGTCCCAGCCGGGACGGGGCCAGGAACCGTCGGAGCTGACCGGGCCGGGGACGTCGGCACGCAGCGGAACCCGGCCCGGCGCCTGGTAGCCGATGTGCCCGTCCGTGGTGGCATACACGATGTTCTGCGCCGGGACGTCGAACAGGGCGGCCGCCTCGCGGATGTCCTCGGCGTTCCGCGCGGTGTCGAACGCGAAGACGGCATCGGCGGTGCGGCCCGGCTCGAGCGCGGTCCACTGCAGCGAGATGGCGTAGTCGCCGAGCTCGGTGCCCTCCTGGGTGGGCGACTGGACCAGGGCGTCCATGCTGGCCGCGCCCGCCTTGTCGTCGTCGAGCACGTCGGAGATCAGGGGGCCGTGGACCGTGCTGCGGACCGTGAGGTCGACCGGTGATCCGCCGCTCACCCGGATGGTCTCCTCCCGCGTCTCCAGGTCGATCCACTGGTCGCCCCGCTTGTAGGTGTCCCCGCGCACGCGCTCGATGAAGAAGTCGGTGACGTCGGCGCCCATGTTGGTCAGGCCCCAGGCGAGGTCGGCGTTGTGCCCGATCACGACGCCCGGGAAGCCGGAGAAGCCGAACCCGGCGGTGTCGAACGGGCAGCTGTCCGAGACGGTGTTGCAGTGCAGCCCTACCTGGTGCCAGATCCCCGGGGCCTGCAGGCTCAGGTGCGGGTCGTTGGCCAGGAGCGGCCGGCCCGACTCGGTGTACTGCCCGGAGACGACCCACGAGTTCGACCCGGTCCCCTCGTCGCCGCGCGCGATCTGCTCCGGGACGGCGGCGAGCGCCTTCTGCGTCGCTGCCAGGGCGTCGCGCAGCGCCTTGTCGCGGAACATGCCGTTCACGGTGTCCGACGTCGTGCCCGTGCCTGCCGAGGCCTGTTCGGTTCCGGTCTCGCCGGAGGCGTCGTCCGTGCCGGTGCCCTCGGTGGTCGCGCCCTCCGTGCCGGTGCCGTCGGTTCCGGGGCCTTCGGCGCCGGTCTGCTCGCCGGATCCGGCGCCGGGCTGGGCGGGGGCGGTGAGGATCGGCCGGTTGCCGGCGGTTCCGTAGTCCGGGAAGAGCTGCGCCACCCGGCTCGGATCGTCCAGGGCGCTGTACGCGATGGCGCGATCCAGCTCGTCGTTGTAGTTGGACCGCAGGTCCCAGGCCATCGCCTTGAGCCAGGCGAGCGAGTCCACGGGATCCCACGGCTCCGGGCTCTCGACCTCGACGGTCGCGCCCAGCACCGTGTACTCGACGCCGAGCTCCGAGGGGGACCGGTCCGCGATGTAGGCGTTCACGCCGTCCGCGTAGGCACGCAGATACTCCTGCGTCTCCGGGGTGAGGAGGTCCAGTTCCTGCTCGGCGACCTGGCGCCAGCCGAAGGTGCGGATCAGCTTGTCCGCCGAGATCGCGGACTCCTGCTCGCCGACGAGTTCGGCGAGGCGGCCCGCCGTGACGTGCCGCCGGAAGTCCATCTCGAAGAAGCGGTCCTGGGCGTGCACGTATCCCTGCGCGCGGAAGAGATCGGTGGCCTGGTCGGCGTAGATGTGCGGAACGCCCTGCTGGTCGCGCAGCACGCGGACGTCCGCCGTCAGACCCTCGACCTGCACCTCGCCGGACGTGCTGGGCAGTGCGCGACGCCCGATCGCCCAGCCGAAGGTGGTGACCGCCGCCAGCACCAGCACGACGACGACGGCGGTTCCGATCGCCAGCTTGCGGAGGCGGGACATCGCGCGACGCGTCGGCTCGACGGCCTCCGTCGCGTCGGGTGTGGCGGTCTCGTGGGACGTGGGCGCTGACACGCAGGTGAGACTACCGGTAGTAGCTGACGCTCCCGAACCGGTACCGGAGGAGTTGACGCACCCGTCCACCGGCCGCGCGAACGGAAGGTTTGCGGTGCGGACGGCGTTATGATTGGCACTCGCAAACCCTGAGTGCCAGAGGAGACCCCGTGCCAACGTACGCGTACCGGTGCACCGAGTGCGGCCACGCCTTCGACATCCACCAGGAGTTCACCGACGAGGCGCTCACCGCCTGCCCCGAGTGCTCCGGCCGGCTGCGCAAGGTGTTCGGCTCGATCGGCGTGTCCTTCAAGGGGTCGGGCTTCTACCGCAACGACTCGCGTGGCTCGTCGAAGTCGGGCACGTCGTCGAACGGCTCGTCGTCCGGTGGCTCGGGGTCGAACGGGTCGAAGGCCGCCGACACGTCGAGCTCCGGCGGCTCGTCGTCCGGCAGTTCGTCGCCTGCCGGCTCGGCCCCCGCCAAGACCGCCTGATCCGACACCCGTTCGCGGTGCTGCCACGGTCCGACACCGACCACAAGGACCCGTTCCGCCGCGTTGTGCACAACCTCGTTGCCGTGTCCGGCGTCGTTCGGGGGTGCTCGCCTAGCGTCGTGGCATGACCTTCCTCGGCAGCCTCCACGGGCGCGGTAGCCCTCGTCAGCGCGGAGTGGCCGGACGCGCTCCGCACGGTGCGGCCCGGCCCGGACGACGCGGGGCGGCCTGGCTCGCACATCGCGCCCGGCGCCTCGTGTGGCGCCACCGTGTCCTGCTCGCGGCGATCTGCTGCGGGCTCGCCGCGACGAGCGCCGTGGAGGCGCTGCGGCCGGCGCCGCCACCGTCGTCGCGGGTTCTCGTCACCACCCGCACGGTGGACTCGGGGGACCGGCTCGGCGCCGACGATGTCGCGCTGCGCGAGATCGCGACGAGTGTCGCCCCGCCCGCCGCGCTCGGCGACCGGTCCGAGGCAGTCGGCCTGACGGCCGTCGTCCCGCTCCCGGCCGGCGCGGCCCTGCATCCGGGCGTCCTGTCGGACGGTGGCGTGCTCTCCTCCGCACCCGACGGCACGGTCGTGGTCCCCGTGACACTGGCCGACGACGGCGTCGCCGCGCTCCTGCGCCCCGGGGACCGGGTGGACCTGCTCGCTCCCGGCGCTGCCGGCTCCGTGGCGGCCCGACCGGGACCCGCGCCGGCGGGCGACCCGGAACCGGCGATCGCCTACCTCGCGCGCCGGGCCCTGGTGCTGCCGACGCCCGCGCGGCGCACGCCCGGCGACGACGCCGCCGGCCTGCTCGGCGGTGGAGCGGCCCCGCCGCCCGTCACGCTCGTCGCGGTGGACCCGGCAGAGGCACCAGATCTGTCGGCGATAGCCGGAATGGGAGCCGTGTCGGCCATCCTCGTACGTTGATCGACATCGAGTACTTGATGGACATCGAGCTCTTGATTGATATCGATCGACCTGGGCAAACAGTCCTCTTCGCCCGTTCCGAGATGCGCGGCGTGAGATTCGCCCCCAGAATCTCCCCGGGCACCGGCACCATGCCGAGCCCTCCGGCCACCGGTACCTCACCGGAATCGCCGCACGCCCCGTACGGAACGAATCGAAGGACTCCGCATGCGCAACCTGTTCAACGGTTTCAAGGACTTCATCACCCGCGGCAACGTCGTCGACCTCGCGGTCGCGGTGATCATCGGCGCGGCGTTCACCGGCGTCATCACCGGCCTCATGGACGGTGTCCTCAACCCCCTCATCGCGTGGCTCTTCGGCTCGCCCGACATCTCGAGCGCCGGCTTCCACGTCCCGAACTGGCAGGACGGGGAGACGCTGTTCCCGATCGGCCTCTTCCTCCAGGCGCTGATCAACTTCGTCATCGTCGCGGCCGCGCTCTACTTCTTCGTGGTGACTCCGATCAGGAAGCTGATGGAGCTGCGGAGGTCCACCGCGGAGGAGATCGAGGAAACGCTGGAGAAGGACGTCGAACTCCTCACCGAGATCCGTGACCTCCTCCGCGCCCAGGTCACCACCCGCTGACCGGCGAGACCCACACCTTGCCAGGCCGCCACGCGACCGGACAGCGCGCCCGATCGATCCTCGCCCGATCGGTCCTCCCTTGAGCGGTCGGCACTTGCTTGAGCGGTCGGCACTTGCTTGAGTGATCGGTAGTTCGATCTGCCGATCGCTCAAGGAAGGACCGACCACGGCAGCCGCCACGCGCCCCCGTCGAACCGCCGGTCCGTCACCAGTGGGGCGGCACGTCCCGTAGCAGGCGCTCGTCGTTGCTCTCGCGCGAGGAGCCGCCGCCGGCCGGCTCACCGCCGACCTCACCCCAGCCGTCCCCGCGCTCGTCGGCACTCACCCCGAGCACGGCCTCCCGCTCGTTCCCCCGCCGCACGGCCCGCCGCCGACTCCGCCGAGCCGGTCCCGCGCCGCCATCAGCGTCCAGCCGTGAACCCCGGTCTCCCGCGGAACCAGCCTCTACATCCCGCGACAAGGACCGACGCGGCGCCGAGCCGACGTCCGCGCCATCCGAGCCCTCACCGAAGTCCGATCCCTCGCCCACGGCCCCCATTCTCCCACCAGGCTCCGCCCCCACCGAAAGCCGAGTCCCCACCACGACCTCCCCACCACCTCCGGTGGACACGCCCCCACGAAACCAAGGGCCGCGGCGGCCCTCCCCGACCTGACCCCGAGGCCGCGAACCCGAACAAGAACCAGCACCAGACCCCGGTATCACCCCTCCACAACCTGGGGCACCGCCACCACACCCCCGCTCCCCACCCGAGCATCCCGCACCCCGAGCACCACTCGCCGAACCCGCTCCGCCTCCGCCTCCGGATCCAGGAACGCCGCGGCGGACCACACCTGCGCCACGACCCATCCGAGCTTCTCCAGCCGGTTCGCCAGTTGCCGGTCCCGCACCCGGATGGACGGCTCGGCCACGTAGGCGGCGTCGTCGGTCAGCACGGCGACCAGCAGTTCTCCGGGCAGGTCCGGATGCCCCACGGCCAGCGGGATCCGTTCGCCGTCCCCGATCCCGTAGTCGGTCTCGACGACGAGCCCAGCCTTCCACAGCCGTTCGCCGAGGTCCCCCACCAGCCGGTCCGGTTCCCGGGCGACGTCCACCCCGTTGCCGAGCTCGACCTCGTCGGCCTGGCCGTCCCGCGCGGCCGCGAAGGCGAGCACGTCGCGCAGGAGCTTCGGCCCGGGTCCGCGCAGGCGCTCGGGGTCGATGTCGTCGGCGCCGAAGCACGAGACCACGTGGAGCCGTTTGCGGGTGGCGCCGAGCGCGCCGAGCAGCATGCCGTCGCCGCCCGCCTCGCCGAGCGCACCGAACCGGTGCAGCACCCGGCCGTGCGGCGTCCGCCCGAACCCGAGGGTCAGCACGATCGTGTCCCGCTGCAGGCCTGCCACGCCGGACACGTCGGCGACCACCACCGGCTCGGCGCGCTTCCCGGAGAAGAACGGCGCCAGAGCCGGGTTGGACCGCACCTCGGCGAGCAGCGCCTCGCGGATACGGTCCGCGTGGGTCGTCGTCACGGTGACGATCCCGAACGTCTCCTCGGGCCGGGTCATCGCGTGGTCGATCGCGAGCTCCACGACACGGTCCACCTCGGCGCGGGTCGACTCGACGGCGCCCGACACCGGGTCCGGCATCCCCGTGCCGTCCACGAGCCAGTGGCGCACCAGCGCCTCGGTGCGCGGGACGGGGGCGGGCCTCAGCACGCCGTCGTACCCGTGCTCGGCCAGCAGCGCCGTCAGGGCGGGGTCCCGGCGGCTCGGCTCCGACGCGAGCGAGACCGCGGGCAGCAGCTCGGACAGCTCCCGGACCGCCGTGCCCGACGCCGAACGCGGGTCGCCGACAACCATCACCTGGCGGCTGCGGGCGATCGCCGGGATCACGACCTCGAGGGGCACGTGCTGGACGGCATCGAGCACGACGAGATCGGCGCAGCGCTCCGGCGGCAGCAGGTGCGGCACGAGGGTGGGTGTGGAGATCATCGTGGGGCGCAGGCGCCGGGCGACGGCCCCGTGGCTCGCGACCATGTCCCGCACCGACGTCAGTTTTCCGTCGACGAGCTCGGTGTACAGCGCCTCGGCGTCGTCGCGTTCCTCGCGCAGCGCGCTGCCCAGGTGCGCCCGCACGGCGACGCGCACCGGCCCGGGCAGGGCGTCGACGTGCCGCACGTCGAGCTCGCGGAACCGCCCGGCGAGCGCGTCGAGCCCTGCGCCGTCCTGTTCGGCGAGGACCGGTTCGGAGCCGAGGATCTCCTCGAACACCGAGGACCACCACGCCAGGTCCAGCTCCGCGCCCACCTGCGCCGGCTCGACGCGCCGCACGGCGAGGTCGTCGACCAGGCCGTCGAGGCCCGCGGCGCGTGCCCGCAGCAGGATCGCGGTGCGCTCGGGAAGGTTGGTGAGGGCGTCTGCGTCACCGGCCAGCGTCTCGAGCCGTTGCAGCAGCGCGTCGAGGTCGAGCTCGGCGAGCCCGCCGCCGGCGTACGACGTCGCGAGCGCGGGTTCGAGCGCCTCGATGTCGATCCGGACGGCCTCGTAGGTCTCCTCGATGCCCGCGAGTCCCTCGGGCAGGGTCGGCCAGCCGCCGCGGGGGCACTGCTCCTGCCAGACCTCGCGCTGCGCGGCCACCTCCAGGAGGGCCTGGTGCATGTCGGCCAGGCGCACGCCGGGGCGCACCATCCCGCGTGCGCGCCGGCGCAGACGGCGCCGTTCCAGCCAGCCCATCTCGATGCCGTGCTCGGCACGCCAGCGGCCGGTGGCGGTCGCGTGGACGAGGTCGTCGGCGGTCCGTTCGAAGACCATGGGCTGGAAGACATCGAGCGTGCCGCGCATGCCGGCCAGCATGGCGAGCTGTTCCGCCCACTGCGCGAGGCTCGTCGCGGGCACCAGTCCGGTCACCTGGACGACGTACTCGATCTGTTCGCGCAGCCGGGGCAGGGTCGTGTCGCGCAGCCGCCGGACGCGGGTGAGGGCGTCCCGCGCCGCGCGGTCGGTGGTGATCTGCGCGCCGAACCAGGGCGAGGTCGAGGACTTCAGGGAGAACGCGCCCAGTTCGGCGGCGCGGGCGAGGTCGCGGGCGAGGTCGGCGCGCTTGCCCTCGGTGAGGCTGTGGACGGTGTCGGGCGACAGCCGCACGGTGGTGGACGGCGGCGGCTTCTGGGAGGTCAGCCGCGCGAGCGCCTGCAGGGCGTCGTAGGCGCTGATCCGTCGCGGTCCGCGTGGTTCGTGCAGGGCGTCGATGTATCCGGCGAGCTGGGACCGGGCGCCGATGAGCGCGTCACGCACGCGGGCGATGGCGTCGGTGTCGACGGGGTCGGCCTCGGCCGTCATGGCGGTGAGGAGGCGGTGCGACACGATCTTGCGCCAGGAGGGCGTCGGCGCGACGTCGAGCAGCAGCCCGTCGAGCCCGAGCGCCTCGAGACGCGCGATGAGTGCGTCGGCGGCGCGGCGGTGCCCGGGGACGTACAGCACGGACCGGCCCGAGGCGTTGGCCTCGGCGACGACGGCCGCCAGCGTCCCGGCGACGTCGGAGCCCACGGGGGCGTCCACGAACAGGTGGTTCCCGGTGGCCAGGACGTCGACGACGTGTCGTTGCCGCGGGTCGAGATCCCCGACACCGCGTTCCCGTGCGGGGTTGGCGTCGCCGACCCGGGCCTCGGGGAGTTCGAGGGCGCTGAGGGCGCCGACCGCCTCGTCGACGCCGGCCGCGGCCGCCACCACCTCGTGACGTCCGAGTCCGGGCGTGAGTTCGTCGAGGTCGTCGACCAGCACCTGGCCGGGGTGCACGAACGTGCCGACCAGGACGCGCTGGTCCAGCTCGAAGTCGCCGAGCACCGCCCCGCCGAGCGACGCGACGCGACGCATGACGTCGGTGGGGTCGAAGCCCGCGATGGTGAACGCCGCCTTCGCGAGCGCGGCGGGGTCGAGCAGCGCGCCGTGCGCGCGCAGGGTCCGTGCCACCACGGGGTTGATCTCCGCGGCGGCCTCGAGCGTGATGTCGTAGTCGGCCTCGGTGTCACCGCGCGGCGTCAGGGTCACAGGCCGCAGCAGCACGGGAGCACGCACCACACGGGGTTCGTCGCCCACCGTGCCGGAGGACGTGTCCGACGGTGGTGGGGCGGGGCGGGCGGCCGGCGTCTCCTCGCCCCCGTCCGGCGTCGTTCCTGGATCGTCCGCGTCCTCGGCGCGCCCCATGACCCGGGCGAGCGCCTCCATGTCGTCGCCGGCCCGGCCGGGCGCCGGTCGCTCCGTCCAGGTCGCGACGCCGATCGCGAGGTAGGTGGGGGCGACGCCGTAACGCTGGGCGTGCTCGGCCGACCGTGCGGCGACAGCCTGTGCCCGACGCCGTGCCGCGGGCAGGGCGCCGGCCTCGCGCACCAGGTTGGACAACCGCGTGGGCCGGCCGGCGAAGAGCTGCGCGACGCCCGAGGGATGCGCCGCCGACAGGTCGATGACCGCGTCGCCGAGCAGGCCGATGTCCGAGAGCGAGGAGCCGCCGGCCAGCTCGACCAGTCCCGCCCGCCAGCCCGCGACCGCCTCGGCCAGCTCGGGGCTCAGGCTCTCGGCGCCGGTAGGCCTCCCGCCGCCGTCCCCGGGGTGCGACATCTCCGCTGCGGCGAGGTCTTCGGCCGACTCCGCGAGGTCCTCCGACAGCGCCGCCGTGAGTTCGCCGGACAGATCGTCGTCCGCCCCCGGCTTCCGGGCGGCTGCGGTCTGGCGTCGTGCGGCGTTCACCCCAGCAAACTAACCGCCGCCCGCCCCCGGTCCGGCGCGACACACCGGCCGGCGCACCGACCGCGACACCGCATCATGACGCGGCTGGGCCCGGCGCCGGCACACCCCTCACCCTCGCGCCACGCCTGATTTATGGCCAAAAGGGGGTTCTGGCACATCACATGCGCTCAGGCCGCACCCGACCGACACTGGCGAAGGTGCGGACAGTTCCGCGCCACAGAAAAGGGGACCGTGATCATGGATCGGAAGATCCTTCGCATTCGCATTTCTGTAGCCGCGTCGGTGAGCGCGCTGGTGCTCTCGGCCGCCGCATGGGGCCCCGGGCTCGACGGCCCGGGCAGGGACGCGGAGGACGGACTCCGCGTGCTCATCGGAGCCGGCAGCGGCGGCGAGACGAGGTCGGTGCGCGCGGCCGTGCGGGCGTGGTCGGCCGACTCGGGACGGGAGGCGAGCGTGGCTGTCGCCGCCGACATGCCCCGCCAGCTGTCCCGCGGGTTCGCGAACGGCAACCCGCCCGACGTGTTCGCCCTCGGCACCGAGGAGTTCGCGGCCTACGCGACACGAGGATTCCTGCGCCCGTACGGCGACGACTTCGCCGGAGCGGGACACCTCCACCCGGCACTCGTCGAGGCGTTCACCGTCGACGGCGCCCTGGTCTGCGCACCGAAGGACCCGGATGCGGCGTACGACGCCGGAGCGTCACCCGCGGGAGCGCCGACCGGTACGGCGTCGTCCCTGGAATGCTGGGGCATCGCCGCGGACTCGCCCGACCACCGGGCCGCCGTCGACCTGGTGCGGCACCTCACGCGATCGGCGTCCGAGTCCGCCGACGGCTGACGCGCGCCGTGGGCCGGCGGAACTTGACGCTGCACAACATCCTCAAGGTCGCGGATGCGCTCGGGGGCGACCCGGGCGAGTTGGTCACAGGGCTTCGGCCGCCGCCGAGCAGCGACGGCGATCCGTAGAAGCACAGCGAGTGCGGAGTACTCACGCACCTACGCAGCCGACACGACCAGGGGCTTGACCTGTGATTCTCCCCAAGGCAACGTATGAGGGCGGTACGTCCGCAAGCATCAACATCGACAAGGGGGCTAGGGATGCTGAAGCGATTGCGATGGTGGGTCGTCACTTTGATCTGCGTCGTGGTCCTGCTCCTGGCGGTGCTTGTCTGGCTCACCAGCCTCGGTCCCGGATTCCCGTCTTGTGAGCTTTCTCGCTCGACCGAAGATGGCGTGGAACGCGTGATGCCGGTCTGCCCGTGAGCAGACCGGCATCACCACGTTCGACGAGGGTTACATGTCCTCGTCGTAGTTGGAGGCGGTCATCGCGCGGATCGCGAGTCCGTTGTCCTGGATCGACCAGTACTGCGAGCTCAGCACCGTATGGCTGCACAGCCGCCCGTCGTCGTTGGCCCGGCATGAGTCGAACGGCGGCTCGATGGCCGAAATAATGCCTCCCACCTGGGCGTATGGATAGTCGATCGTGATCGTGTGGACCGGCCCCCCACTGTCGCCCTGACCTGCACCGGACTGGGTGGGGTTCACCGTTCGCACCATCGGACCGACCTGCCCGTGCTCACCGTTGTAGTACACGGCCGTGGAAGTAACCTGGTTGCCGCAGTTCGTGCCGCTGAACGCGCCGCCGAGGCACCAGTTCTCCCCGATGACCGCGACCCTGGACGCCGTGACGATGTACCGGCTCGCATTCACATGCGGACCGACATACACGTACGGGAAGTACAGCATGTTGGGGTTCTCGATCCCAGTCCAGTTGGGCATGTTCACCATGATGGCGACGTCCTGGTCGTGGCTCCGGTACATGTACGACGACGTCGCTCCGTAGAAGTAGGAGTTGTTGTTGTCCTGGGGATCCGGGTAGGTCGCCCAGATGTCATCGTTCTGGTCCGGCTGCCCATCGATGCAGTGGTCAGCGAACAACATGCCGTAGTTACGCGGCCTGCTGCTGTGCGGGGCGTCGATCATCACTGGCCAGCCCGTCGAGCATCCTGTGACACCCGACTCGTGGATGATGTTGGCGCCACCCGCGTACGGAACGTACGGCGTGTACTTGCGGTCGTCGGGAGACGCCGCTGTCATCACTCCGCCGTCCACCACGTCGATCTCGAGCGGGTACGCGCTGGCGAGGTCGGTGTCCGTCGTCGCCTGCGCCTTGTCCTGCTGGTCGCTCACCGTGGCCTCAAGGCCGGTGCCGTCGGTCTTGACGGCGATTGTCTCGAACGTGTCGCCTCCGGCGGCCAGAAGCCGCTTCGCTTCCACCTCGAGCTTTTGACGCGAGTAGCGCATGGACTTGAACTCGGCGGGAACGCCTAGGTCGGCGACGCGCTCAGCGACCTTCTTCGGCGGGGTGCCGTGCCACCAGATCGTCACACGCTCGTTGGCAGCGTCCCACTCGACGTCACCGAACATGGCCTGGTACCCGGTCCGCAGATACATCGCGAGGTCCGCGACAGCCACCGGGGCCTGCCCCTCTACTCCCGGAAGACTGCCTTCGGGCTGCTTCTCCGCGTGGGCGAACAGGCCTGCCAGGGAGCCGTCATCGAAAGCGAGCTCACGCGCTTCGTCCGACAGCGGTGCGGGATCGATCTTCCCGGCCAACGGTGCTCCCCCGTCAGCCGCGACCGCTGACGAGCCCAGCCCGACAGCGATCATCACGAAACTTGCAAGGGCCACCGCAGCCCCACGTCGTCGATGAATTGGCGACATTCCATCGTCCTCTCTGCGCCCCGAACAGTCCGGAACGCTCGGTGGTGACGGCCATTCACCAAACTACGTAAACCAGACACCGATGTCCATACCGGGATAACGGGTCTTGTGGGTGAAATCCCTTCGCCGCCGCGAGGACCGGCTCGATGTGCAGACCCACACAGGGGCTGGAACCCGACTTGGCGGGTCTGTCCGATAGTGCTACAGAGCCGTTACTCAGACAGACCCGGCGCCCGCAAGGAGGCTGAAGACGAGCAGCGGCACCTGACGGCGGAGAAGACCAAGCTCACCAACCAGCGCAAGAAGCTCCTGGACGCGATCTACACCGGTGCAGTGCCGATGGACCTGATCGCCGGCGAGCAGCAGCGCATCACCGACCAACTCACGACCATCGAGGGCAGGCTGAACGCCGCCACGACCGAACTCGACGTGATTGAGACGAACCTCACACGCGCACTGGACCTCGCTCGCGACTGCTACACCGCCTACGCGGCAGCCGAGCCCCGTCTCCGCCGCCTGTTCAACCAGGCGTTCTTCACCCACCTCTACATCGACGAGGACGGCATCCACGGCGAGTACGCCGAACCGTTCGCCACGCTGCTCGACGACAACGTCCTCGACGCCGGACGAGCAATCCAGGAGAACGGCGGGCACGGCGCACCGTCCATGGCAGAGACTCTGAACCGCATCGCGGACAACGACGCCAACGCGAAGACCCCCGGAGCGCTGGGGGCCTTCGGTTGAACCCTGCCACCCCCGTTGCGGGGGGTGAAAGTTCGAAAATGCCTGATTTGGTGCGCCTGATTGGATTCGAACCAACGACACCCGCTTTAGGAGAGCGGTGCTCTATCCACTGAGCTACAGGCGCTCGGGCACACAGCCTAGCGTGAAAAGGAGTCGGCGCAGCCAGGGTGGGGTACCGCCCTCCGGCGTGGCCGCCGGAAGCGCGGTCACGCCCGCACGACGACCGGTACGCCCGCCGGGAAGTCCTTGACCGCGTCGAACCCGTCCGGCGTGAGCCGGACGCACCCGTTGCTGATCTCCTGCCCCTGCCCCACGCCGACGTGCAGCGCGGTCGCGGCGTAGTTCACGCCCGCGAACGTGTCGAGCGTCTCCGACTGCGCCGACAGGAACAGGCTCAGGCCCGTGTTCGACGCCACGGCCACCGTCATGACCTGCGACACGCCCTGGGGCGTCGGCGTGCTGGGCGCCCCGACGCCGGCGGGAACGGTGACCTGGCCGCCGTCCCCGTTGACGACCACGGCGCGATCCGAGAGGTCGACGACGATCGAGCGGTCCTCCTCCTCGACACGGACGGCCTCCCGCTGGACCCACCCGGCCACGCCGTTCACGGCGCCCGGGTCGGAGGACGGGAGCGCGCCACGGCCGTAGGGCAGGAGCACCTGGACCCAGTCGTCCCTGGTCCGCAGCACGAGCCAGCGTGCGTCGTACTCATACTGGGTGGCGGCCAGGGCCAGGCGCGGCTTCGTCGAGACGTCGGGCTCGACCCAGACCGGGGTGCGGTCCCCCTTCGGCACGGCGGCCTTGCCCGGCAGATCGTCCAGCGTGGCCACCTTCGACCGCGGCATCTGCGGCAGGACCGACTCGATGGTCGGGACCTCGAGCGCGGCCAGATCGAACTCGGCGGGCGTGGGGCTCGGCCTCGGTGACGGACTCAGGGTGGGAGTGGGGCTCGGCGGCGCGGCCTCGGCCGCCCAGCGCGCCGTGGGATCGTCGCGGAGCATCGTGATCGTCCCGGTCACGGCGATCAGGAGCAGTGCGACGACGCCCCCGATGAGCGCCATCATCCAGCCCCGGCTCAGCGCGCCCGCGGAGCCCGGGACCGAGCCGTGCCGGGGCGGGCCGCCGTCATGCGGTCCCACGGAAGCGTTCATCCCCTGTCACCTCCATCCGCACTCATTCTGCCGGAGGATCCCTCGCCCGTCGCCCCGCGAAAACGGCATGTCACACAAGTCCGATATCTTTCTGCCGCAGGCCACTCGAACCCCAGTTCCCCCGGAGGAGAATCCAGTGCCCTCGAATCCGCAGCAGCTCCGTTCGCGCGGACTCGTGCTGACTGCCGCCGTCTCCGTCGCACTGGTCTCCACGGGTTCCGCCTACCTGGCGATGGTGCAGTTCGGCATCGACGTCCTGGCCATGGACCCGGCCACGGCGTACGCCACCGCCGGCGTCTTCGAGCTCTCCCTGGTGACCGTGGCGCTCCTGGCGCGCGAGGCGGCCAAGGACAACCGGCCGGGCGGCACGCTGCTCACCCTGACCTGGGCGCTCTCGTCGGCGTCCGGGGCGTTCGCCGCCTGGCACGAGATCTTCATCGGCCACCCGCTCGGCGCGGCCATCTTCCGGTTCCTGGTGCCGCTGCTGGCCGCCCTGATGTGGCACCTGGCCCTCATCGGGGACCGCCACCTGGCCACGGGGATGTCCTGGTCCGGCATGCGCCAGGCGCGGCGGATGCACGCCCTGTTCCTGACGACCGAGGACCTGTTCCGGGCGCAGAGCCTCCTCGACGGATCACGGTCGTCCCGCCGCCGGCTGGTCCGCGCGGAGGCGAGACGACGTCGCGCCCGGTCGATCGCGCTGCGCACCGTCCCGCCGACGGAGATGCGTGCCCAGGTCGCCGCCTGGGCCGAGGCGCTGTCCGCCGTCGGCGACGGGACGGCCGACGTCGCCCGCCTGCACGCCGACGACCGGCGCCGGCTCGCCGGTGTCCTCGTGTCCGACCGGGAGCCGGGCGCGCCCGAGTACGAGCGCCGCGCGGCCGACGCCGT
>NZ_JADBGR010000022.1 GCF_014892515.1 Myceligenerans pegani | reverse complement strand
CGGGCACCACCGACCAGCAGGAAAGGACGGTAGGTGCCTCGTTGGCTCAGCCTGCCGCCCTCGAACCCTCACGGAGGCAGGAAAACATGAATCAGGAAATCATCACGGCCGTAGGCAACTTCTCCACGGAGGTCGTTGCACGGGTGATCCACCAGGGAGCCGGCTGGATGCTGGTGGGAGGTGCTGCGATCCTTGCGGCTGGCTTCTTCATCTCTCTCGCAATGTTCCTTCGGGCAGACCCCCAGACGCGGCGCGATATTATCGACTTGGTCCACGGCCCCAGGAAGAGCATCCGCTGAACCGAGGCTTCCCTGGCCCACCGCTCTCACTCCCGGCCCGCCCTGGGCGCGGCCCTCCGGCCGACCTGTCCAGATCGAGACGTAAACAACCTCACACCACAACGAGAGGCCCGCCACCGTGCGGGCCTTTTTCATGCCCGGAACCAACGGGCACCACCGACCAGCAGGAAA
>NZ_JADBGR010000001.1 GCF_014892515.1 Myceligenerans pegani | reverse complement strand
CTGGAGGCGATGCGTCACGGCGTCCTGCCGCGCACGTTGCACGTGGACGCGCCGTCGCCGCATGTCGACTGGTCGGCGGGGTCGGTCGAACTGCTGACGGAGGAGCGGGCCTGGCCGGAGACGGGTCGTGCCCGGCGCGCGGCGGTCTCGTCGTTCGGGATCAGCGGGACCAACGCCCACGTCATCCTCGAGGCACCGCCGGAGCCCACCCCGGTCGAGCCGGCCCCGCGGCGAACGCCGGACCCGGTCGTGCTGTCGCTGTCCGCCGCGGACGACGCCGCCCTGAGGGGCCAGGCCGCCCGGCTCGCCCGGCACCTTCGGGACCGGCCCGAGGTGTCGGTCGCGGACGTCGGCCGGGCGCTCGTCGAGACCCGCACCCGCTTCGACCGGAGCGGCACCGTGGTCGGCTCCGACCGCACCGAGCTCCTGACCGCCCTGGACGCGCTCGCCGCGGGCGACGCGACCCCGGTGGATGCGCGCGCGAAGACGGCGTTTGTGTTGACGGGGCAGGGGAGTCAGCGGGTGGGGATGGGGCGTGAGTTGTATGGGTCGGAGCCGGTGTTTG
>NZ_JADBGR010000021.1 GCF_014892515.1 Myceligenerans pegani | reverse complement strand
GATGTAAGAAGCTTGATTTTGATATATAAAGTAATGGAGAATCACTAGGAAGTTGAATAAATCTCATAGGAGTTAGGATGAAGAAGCTATCCCACTTTCAAATCAGGTGATCCCAGTTTTCCTGTTTGGGAATATGACAGCTTCTTTGTCATTCTAATCAAACCAGGATGAATCGCGATGTAAGAAGCTTGATTTTGATACATAAAGTAGTGGAGAATCA
>NZ_JADBGR010000020.1 GCF_014892515.1 Myceligenerans pegani | reverse complement strand
TGGCGTTGCATCTGGCGGCCGCGTCGCTGCGGAGCGGGGAGTGCGACCTGGCGCTCGCCGGCGGCGTGACGGTGATGTCGACTCCTACCGCCTTCGTGGAGTTCTCGCGGCAGCGGGGGCTGTCGCCGGACGGCCGGTGCAAGTCGTTCGCTGCGGGCGCGGACGGTACGGGCTGGTCCGAGGGTGTGGGGCTGCTGGTGGTGGAGC
>NZ_JADBGR010000019.1 GCF_014892515.1 Myceligenerans pegani | reverse complement strand
GGTGACGCCCCCTCGCGTGCGTCACCGCCGGGCCGTCTCAGCAGATCAGGGTCCCCGACGACGCGGACCGCACCCCTCAAGTCAGGAGAACTCCCTTGGACTGGCTACTGCACGCCGGCGACGACCCGGTGCACAAGCTGCTTCTCATGCTGATCGCGATCGGGCTGTTCGTGGCGCTGATGGCGATCATCCTCTTCGTCGTCGATCGCCCGCGGAACCCGGCGCGCTGGTTCGTCGGCTTCGGCTTCACCGGCATCGCCCTGCTGTTGCTGCTGGCCGGGCTCGTGTACCCGGCCGTGCACACCATCTGGACATCGTTCCTGCGCCGCAACTCCGGCGAATTCATCGGCCTCGCCAACTACGTGCGGGCCTTCACGGAGCCCCAGTTCCTCGTCGTGCTGGGGAACACCGCCCTGTGGGTCCTCGTGGCGCCGCTCGTCGCCACCTTCCTCGGCCTGGTCTACGCCTACGTCGTGGATCGCAGCCGGTTCGAGAAGCTCGCCAAGGGGCTCGTCTTCCTGCCGATGGCGATCTCCATGGTGGGCGCCTCGATCATCTGGAAGTTCGTCTACGAGTTCAAGCCTGAGGGCGTCGAGCAGACCGGTCTGCTGAACCAGTTCCTGGTGTGGCTCGGTGGTGAACCGCAGCAGTGGCTGCTGGGCAGGCCGCTGAACACCTTCCTGATCATGGTCGTCTTCGTCTGGATCCAGACGGGCTTCGCGATGACGCTGCTCTCGGCGTCGATCAAGGCGATCCCGACCGACATCACGGAGGCCGCGCGGCTCGACGGCGTCAGTGGGCTCGGCATGTTCTGGCGCATCACGATCCCGAGCATCCGCCCGGCGCTCGTCGTCGTCCTCACCACCATCGCCATGACCACGCTCAAGACCTTCGACATCGTGCGGACCATGACGGCCGGACAGTTCGGCACGTCGATCGTGGCCCTCGAGTTCTACGACCAGGGCTTCCGCCAGCAGGACGCCGGCATGGCCGCCGCACTGGCCGTCCTGCTGTTCGTCATCGTCGTCCCGGTGGTCGTGTACAACGTGCGCCAGCAGCGCAAGGTGGAGGAGATCCGATGACCACGACAACGCCGCAGATGCCGCCGCAGCCGGTCCGCCCGGCGTCGTCGGGCATCAACGAACGGGCGCGCAAGGCGCGCAAGGCGCTCAGCAATCCGTGGGCGAGCACCCTTGCGATCGTGATCGCGGTCCTCTGGACCGTGCCGACCGTGGGCCTGCTGGTCACCTCGTTCCGCCCCGAACTGGACATCCGCACGAGCGGGTGGTGGACGGTCTTCGGGGACGCCCTCGCCGGCGAGGGCGTGTTCTCGCTGCGCAACTACGAGACGGCGCTGTTCGGCAGCTCGACCAACATGATCGACTTCTTCGTGAACTCGTTCGTGGTCACGCTGCCCGCGGTGTTCATCCCGATCACGATCGCGCTCCTGGCCGCCTACGGGTTCGCGTGGATCGACTTCAAGGGGCGCGACATCCTGTTCATCGCGGTCTTCGCCCTGCAGATCGTGCCGATCCAGATCACGCTGGTGCCGCTGCTGTCGGCGTACGTCGACCTCGGCATCAACGGCACCTTCTGGACCATCTGGCTGTCGCACTCGATCTTCGCCCTGCCGCTGGCGATCTTCCTGCTGCACAACTTCATGAAGGACGTGCCGCGATCGCTCGTCGAGGCGGCGCGGGTCGACGGCGCCGGCCACGTGAAGATCTTCTTCCAGGTGATGATGCCGCTGCTCACTCCGGCGATCGCGGCGTTCGCGATCTTCCAGTTCCTGTGGGTGTGGAACGACCTGCTCGTCGCCCTGGTCATGGGCGATCTGCGGACCTTCCCGCTCACCGTGCGCATCGCGGAGCTGGCGGGTTCGCGCGGCGGTGACTGGCACGTGCTGTCGGCCGGCGCCTTCATCTCGATGGTGGTGCCCGTGATCGTGTTCCTGGTGCTGCAGCGGTACTTCGTGCGCGGCATGCTCGCGGGAGCGGTCAAGGGCTGACTGCGTTTTCCGGAGCCGCCGGGCTCCGCCGCTGCGGGCGCTCCTGCGTCGCGTCCTCGGTCGTCGCAACGGGTCCGGCGGCCCGGGACCGGTTGCCGGGGTGGTGAGGTGACGGTCCTCGCTGCCCCGGCGGTTCCGGGTTCACGACTCCCGGGCCAGGAGGCTTTGCTTGATCTCCAGGCCGTAGCGGAAGCCGCCCAGGGTGCCGTCCGTGCGCAGCACGCGGTGGCACGGTACGAACAGTGCCGCCGCGTTCATCGCGCAGGCCCCCGCTGCGGCGCGTACCGCGGCAGGCCGCCCGGTCCGGGCCGCGTACTCCGTGTAGGTGAGGCGTTCGCCGGGCGCGACGTCGCGCAGCACGTCCCAGGCATGCGTGCGGTACTCGCCACTCGCCTGCCGCACCGGCACGCGCGCCGGGGCCCCGTGATCGCCGTCGTAGTAGGCCAGGACGGCCTCGGTGGCCGTGGTCAGGATGCCGGCCGACGGCGGCTGCGCGTCGGCCGCGGGCGCGGGACCGTGGTCCCGGGTGAGGCCGGCGGTCCGCGGCGGGTGACCGCTCACGGGATCCGTGCGCAGGGAGCGGTGGATCAGGGCGACGAGGGATTCGGCGTCGTCGGTCCAGCCGGAGGCGAGGACGGCCGCGTCAGGCTGGTCCGGGCCGGTCGGGGCCTCGGACCCGATGATGGTGAACGGTCCGTCCGGGGTGTCGAGGGTGGTGGCGTGCACGGCGGGTTCCTTTCGGTTGGGTCGTGCGGGTCGGCGGCGGGTCACGCGTTGCGCCAGAGATGCATGGCGGCATAGGACCGCCAGGGCGCCCAGGCCGAGCCGCGCTCGGCGAGTTCCCGGAACTGCCGGGAGCGCTTCGCCTCGCCGTCGAGCAGGCCCAGCGTGCGTGCGCCCGCCAGCAGCGCGACGTCGCCGTCCATGAGGACGTCCGGGTCGCCGAGCACGCGCAACGCGACGTAGCCGGCCGTCCAGGGACCGATCCCCGGCCGCGCGACAAGGCGTTCGCGTAGGTCGTCGGCGTCGTCGCCGACGGTCACGGTGAGGTCGCCCGCGGCGAGCGCACGCGTGGTCGACTCGATGGCGGCGACGTTGCGGGAGGGGAGCCGCAGGTGGTCGCGTGCGCCGTCGGCCACCTGATCGGGCGTGGGGAACAGGCGTGAGAGCCCGGCGATGCCGGACACGTACGGCGTCCCCACCGCCGCCGCGAGACGGGACAGGTGCGTGCGTGCGGCCGCGACGCTGATCTGCTGCCCGACGATCGCCCGCACCAGCAGCTCGCCGGCGTCCACCGCGCCCGGCACGCGGATCCCCGGCACGGCGGCGACGCTCGCGGCCAGGCCGGGATCGGCGCCCAGGGCGTCGTCGACGGCGACGGGGTCCGCGTCGAGGTCGAGCAGCCGCCGGATCCGGGACACGGCGACGGGTACGTCGGCGAGGTGCGTCACCTCGAGCGTGACACCGACGCTTGCGGCGCGGTCGGCACCCGAGGCTCCGCCCCGTGCGCTCCCCGCACGGTCGGCGCCCGGGGCTCCGCCCCGTGCGCTCCCCGCACGGTCGGCGCCCGGGACCCCGCCCCGTGCGCGGACCGTCGCCCCGGGCTCGCCGGCCGGCGTCGAGGAGTGGCGATCCCGGCCGTCGGTGCCGGAGGGCAGCACCGTGGCCGCCGGGCCGGTGCCGTGGTCCGGTTCCTGGTAGCGCACCTCGAAGGCACCCGGTCCGTGCGGGAGAGCGACGGTCCGGGCGTAGCGGAGCGCGGGGCCCGCGAGATCCGCGGACTCCACACCGTCGACGGCGCGGGCGGCGAGGAACTCGAGCACGCCGCGCGCGTCGAACGGCAGCCGGACGGGCAGGCTGAGCCGGAGCGACTGCCGCTCGGCCCCGTGGTCCTCCACGCGGTCCCGAGCGTACTCCTCCGTGTGGTCGGGGGTTTCCCGCGTGGTCGTGCGAGCGATCGCCCGGCCCCGAGGCAACCCCCCGACCGCGCCGTCACCGCCCCTGGCGCCGCGCCCGCGCGCCCGGATCTCCGACGGCGTGGCCGCGAAGATCTCCGCGATCGTGTCGTTGAACTGGCGGATCGAGCCGAAGCCGGCCGCGAACGCGACGTCGGCCAGCTTGAGGTCCGTGCCGGTCAGCAGGGCCCGCGCGGTCTGTGCCCGCTGCGCGCGGGCCAGTGCCAGGGGGCCGGCGCCGAGTTCCGCGACCAGCAGCCGGTTGATCTGCCGTACCGAGTAGCCGAGCCGCACGGCCAGCCCCTCGACGCCGTCGCGGTCGACGACGCCGTCGGCGATGAGCCGCATCGCGCGTCCCGCGAGGTCCCGGCGCAGGTTCCATTCGGGCGTGCCGGGCGTGGCCTCCGGGAGGCAGCGCTTGCAGGCCCGGAACCCGGCGTCGTGCGCGGCGGCGCTGGTCAGGTAGAAGGTGACGTTGGACGGCTTCGGGGTGCGCGCCGGGCACGACGGGCGGCAGTAGATCCCGGTGGTCCGGACCGCCGTGAAGAACTGCCCGTCGAAGCGTGCGTCACGCGCCGCGATGGCGCGGTACCGCTCGGCGAAGAGCAGGCCGTCGGGTGTGTCCCGGGTGGCTGGGGAGTCGTGGACGACGTCGGTCATGGTCCCATCGTGCGCCGCCGTCGGGAGCAGCGGCTAGCGGGAATCGGACGCGACGATGCGCCGCCCGGCACAGCCCTGGAAGTTCGACGCGCTGCCCGCGGACCTCGGGGCAGCCGACCCGCGATCCGTGACGCGGTGGATCGATTCCTGGGGAGAACCTGGGAAGATTCCGGGCGGAGCGTCACATATCCCCGGCGCGCCGCAGGGACTCCGCCACGCTGGGCCGCATGACCGACATGTGGGGGCCATGGCGTGACATCGAACGTCGGCTCACGGACACGACGAGGTGCCCGGACTGCGGGACGGACCTCGTGACGTCCGTGTGCACCAGGTGCGGCCTCGACCTCGGCGTCGACCGCGCCCACGAGGTGCGGCGGCTGTCGTTCGAGGCCGCGGGCCTGTTGCGCCGCCGCGACGCGCTGATCGCCGAGATGCGCGCCGCGCACGCCCTCCAACGGGTCACAGCGCCCGCGGAGCGCGAGCTGCCACCGGCTCCCACGAGCCTGCCGGCCGCCCCGAAGGTTGGCGCCGGCGAGGCGGGACGATCCGCCCCGGCCCGTCGGAGGACGCCGTCGACCCCGGTCCGGGTCGCGGCACCGCCCCGATCGCCCGCGAAGCGGCTCCGGCCGCGCCGCGACATCTCGATGCAGCCGATCCTCGCCGGTGCGGGCGCGGCGCTGCTCGCCGTCGCGGCAATCGTCTTCGTCTTCTTCACGTTCGGCGACAACCTGGCCCTGCGCGCGGTCGTCACCGGCATCGTCACGGTGACGGCGGCCACCGTCGCGGCCCTGCTCCGCCGTGGCGGCCTCCGGACCACGAGCGAGGCCGTCGCCGCCCTCGCCGCGGTCCTGTGCTGGGTCGACGTCGAACTGGCGATGCAGGCGGGGTTCCTCGGCGGGCTGGACCCGGCGATGGCGCGTGCCGTCGTCCTGGCCGGGCTGGCGCCCGCCTTCGTCGCGGTCGGGTACCGGCTGCGGGTGCGCACGTGGGCGTCGGCGGGTCTGGTCGCGGCGCTGGCGGTACCCCTGTCGGCGGCCGCGGGCCTGCCGGGTCCGGCACGGTCGGCCTGGTCGGCCTGGTGGTGGGTCGCGGCGTTCGTGCTGGTCGCCTTCGTGGCGTGGGCGGCGATGCGCCTCGTGCCGACCATCGCGACGCGCCTCGGCACGTCGCTCGGCGTCGAGCGCGGCATGCTCCGCGCGGTCCGGGCGGCGGCGCTCCCGGCCGCGCTCGCGGCGTCTCTCATGGCCACGGAGATCCTCTCGCTCACCCGGATGGGCGCGATCACGGCGCTGTGGTCCGCGGTCGTCGCGGTGGCCGTCGCGGGCGGGTACCTGCTGCGGATCCGCTCCTGGATGTCCGTCGCCGCGCTGGCCGCGCCGGCGACGCCGGCGCTCGCCGTGGCCGGCGTGCCCGGAGCGGCGTGGACGACGTCGGCGCCGTGGTCCGCCTGGTGGTGGACCCTCGGGTGCGTGCTGGTGGCGTTCGTTGCGCTGGCCGCGATGCGCGCCGTGCCGGCGTTCGGCCGGCGGCTCGGCGACGACCCCGTCACCCCCTTCGACGCGGAGTCCCAGTTCCTGCGCGTCGTGCGTGCCGCCGGCATCCCGGCCGCGCTCGTCGTGTCCGTCGCCGCGCCCGCGACGCCGCCGTTGTCCCACGCGGGGACGACGGCGATCCTGTGGTCCGCCGTCGTCGCGGCGGCGCTGCTGGGCGGGTACCTGCTGAGGGTGCGCTCCTGGGTGACCGCCGCCGTGCTCGCGTCGCTCGCGGTCCCGGCGCTCGTCGCCGCCGCGCTGCCCGTCTCGGCGTGGAGCGCGTGGTCGTGGACGTCCGCAGGGGTGGTGACGGCCTTCACCGCACTGGTGGCCCTGCGCGGGCTGCCCCGGGCGGCCCGGCGTCTCGGGGACGGGCTCGGGCGGCCGTTCACCGCGGAGGCCGGAGTGCTGCGGGTCGTCCGCGGCGCGGGCTTCCCGCTGGCCCTCCTGGCGTCGTGCCTCGCGACCGCGATCCCGCCGCTGAACGGCTGGGGGACGACGACGGTGCTGTGGTCCGCGGTCGTGGCCGTCGCCCTGGGGGCGGGCTGGGCACTCCGCGTCCGGTCGTGGATGTCCGTGGCCCTGCTGGCTGTCCTGCCGCTCCCCCTGCTCGGCGAGCCGGCGTTCCTGGGCGGCATGCCGGGCGTTGCCTGGCGGTGGACCGGCGAGTTCCTCCTGGTGGCGGTCCTGGCGTGGGTGGGCGGCCGGGTCGTGGGGCCGATCGCACGGCGCCTCGGCGTGACCGACCCCGCCGCGACGTTCCGGGCCGAGCTGTTCTTCCTTCGGCTTGTCCGGGGTGCCGGGATCCCGCTCGCCCTCGCGGCCGCGACCGCGCTGCCGCTGGTGGCGGCATTCGGCTCCCCGCCCGACACCGCGCTCTCCGGCAGGTTCCCCCTCACCTCGGCAGCGCTGTGGCTGGCCGTCATCCTGTTCGGCGCGGTCGCCGGGCACTGGCTGCGCGTTCGCGCCTGGCTCTCGGCCGCACTGCTCACCGCGCCGCTGCTGCCCTTCTGGGCGGTCGGGGTGCTCGACGCGGAGTTCGGCGTCAGCTGGCCGATCTCCCTCGCCTACCTGGCCGCGGCGCTCCTGACGCTGTTGCCGCGCGCGGCCGACGTCGTCTCCGGACTGCGTCTCGCGGCTCGCTTCGCTCCCGAGCGGACCGTGCTCGACGTCGGCGCCGGGGTCGCCGTCGTGATCGCCGTGATCAGGTCCATCGGCGTCCAGCAGCCGGATCTGCTGCCCGGGACGGGCGGCACCGCCGTGCTCGTCGCGCTGGCGGCCGTGACCGCCGCCCTGCTGCGGCGTTTCACGCACCACCGGATCTGGCTGTTCGCCGGTGGTGCGCTCGCGGTCGCCGCCGGGGCCCTTCTCGGCTGGGGGCCGGGAGACCCGTCCGTGGGGTGGGCGCCCCTCGGCGCGGCCTGCGCGTGGACCGCCCTCGCCGTGCTGACCGCGCCGCGCCTGATCCGGTCCGCCCGGCTCGGATCGGTGCACGGCGCGCTCGCCTCCCGGACCCGCGACGACCTGCTGCTGAGCGGCTGGGTCGTCGTGGCGGCCGCTGCCGTGCCCGCGGCGATCCTCGTGCTGGGCCGCGCGATGGACCTGTGGGCCGCCGCGCTGTCGGCCCCGCGCGCCGACTGGCTCCTGCCCGCGAGTGCCCCCGTCGGCCCGATGTTCGGCGCCGGCGTCGCCTCCGCGCTTCCCGCCTGGGCAGGCCTCGGGACCGTCGCCCTGGCGGCGATCACGCTCCTGGCCACGCGGCTCGCCCCGGGAGACCACCCGGCCCGGCTCGAACGGCTCGCCGCCCCGTACCTCGCCCTGCTGGCGATGGTCGGGCTCACCCTGCACCCGGGGCTCCCCGCCGTTGCCACGCTCGTCCTCCTGGGGCTGCTGGGCCTCGCGCTCGTCGCCGCGACCGCCGCGCGACAGGCCGCGTGGCCCCGTCTCGTCCCCGTCGTGGACGCCGTCCAGAACGCGGGCCGAGTGCTGGCCCGCGCGGCCGAGGGCCTACGCGTGATCGGCGGCCGCCCGGTCGCCGCCGTCGAACGCCGGCACGTGCGGCACGCCGCGCTCGCGGGCAGCGTCGCCGTGATCGCCCTGCTGGGCGCGTACTCGTGGCTCTCCCGCCCGACGGCCGTCGCCGGAGCGCTCGCCGTCTCTGCCCTCGTCCTGGCGCTGCGCGGCACGTACCCGAGGCCCGCCCACCCGTGGCTCGTCGGCGTCGCGTACGTGTACCCGCTGGTCGTGCTCGGCGTGGTGCTCGCATGGCTCGACCTGTCGCTCGTCGCCGCGGTCTGCACCGTGTCCGCGGTCGCGTCGCTCGTGACGATCGCCGTCACGCTCGGCAGCCGCACCTCGCGGAACGAGTGGTACGTGGTGCTCGGCGTGACGGCGCTGCCGTTCCTGGCGGGCGTCGTCACCGTCGTGTTCGAGCGGACGTGGTGGTCGGCGGGCGCCGCGGCCGCGATGCTCGCGCTCGAGCTGGTGCTGCTGCTCACCGCCCGGGCGGGCCTGCCCGTGCTCGTCCGCGCGGGGTCGGCGTTCCTGCTGCTTCCCACGGCGTCGGTGATGATCACCAGCGCCGGCGCGATGATCCTCGAGGTCTCCGGGTCCCCGTACGTGCTGCCCACCGCGGCGACGTTCGTCTCCGCGGTCGCTGCCGGAGCCGCGCGGGTCGCCGAGCGGATCGACGCGCGGGTGCCCGACGGCGGCCCCGACCTCGCCCGCGTCATCCGCGGGATGCTGGAGCGTTCCGCGCTGCTCACCGGGTCGATCACGATCCTCCTCGCGTACGCGCGCCCGGCCGCCGGGCCCGACATCGCCGTCGCCGTGCTGCTCGTCCTCGCCGCCGGCGCCGCGCTCGTCGCGCGCGAGCGGGGACGCAGGCGAGTCTGGCTGCTCGCCGGGGCGCTCCTGCTCGCGGCGCTGTGGACGGCGCTCTCCTCGCGGGGCGTGCGCCTGGTCGAGGCCTACACGTTCCCGCCCGCCGCGGGCGCCGTCCTGGTCGGCGTGCTGATCGCCTGGCGGCTGGGAAGATCTCGCACGACCGACGGGGACGACGACGGCCTGCGCGGCCGGGCGGACAGGCCGGGAACGCGGGATGCCGACGGGCCGACCGCGCCCCCACGTCCCGCGAGGAACGCCTGGGCGCTCGCCGGCGCGGGCGTGGCCCTCGCCGTCGTACCCACCTTCATCGTCTACCTGACCAGGGCCGACGCCGGAGACTGGCGGGCCTGGGCGCTCGCGGCCGTCGCGCTTGCCGCGCTCGGCTCCACACTCCTGGCCGGGCGTCTCACCTGGGCACGCCCCGCGCGGCTCGGGCTGACCGGGGCCGCCGCGTTCGCCGCGCTCGCCGGGGTGATCGAGTCGTGGCGAGTGGCGCCGATGCCGGGCGCCTGGCCCGGTGACCGCGGGGTGCGGAGCCGGGTGGCGGACGTCGGCGGGGCGTCGTCGTCCACCGTCGACCGGATCGGGGAGCCGTTCGTCGGCATCCCGGCCGCGACCGATCCCGCGTTCGTCGTCGGGCTGGTCTGGGCGGCGGTCGCCGTCGCGGTGCTCGTGCTGAGCGTGCTCGCGGCGCGGCCGGCGGCGGGGCCGCGGCTCACCGGCCTGCTGCGGGGATACGGGTTCGTCCCCGCGCTCGTGCTGGGGACCGCGTCCGTGCTGGCCCACATGGAGCCCGCCTGGGGCGCCGTGATCACCCTGCTCGTGGTCGAGCTCGGCCTCCTGACGCTGCTGGTGCTTGGCGTGCGCCGACTGGTCGCGGGCGGCGCGGTGGGTGCGCCGCCGTGGCTCGTCTGGGTGTGTGCCGCGCTCGTCGCGATCGCGGCGTGGGCACCGCGCGAGCTACGCGTGGAGACGTTTTCCGCGCCGCTGGGCGTGGCGCTGATCCTCGCGGGCTGGGTGGCGCTGCGGGACGGGATCCGGCGGGACCGGGCGGGCGCGACGGCGGGTTCCGCGACGGCGGGCGCGACGGCGGCCGGTACGACGGCGGCGGGCGCGCCGGGCGGGACGCCGCCGCGGATCGGCACCTGGCCGGTGGGGTTCGCCGGCTCGTGGCGGACGCTCGCCCTCGGCATCCTGGCGCTCGTGGGCCCGTCCGTGCTGTCCACGGCCACCGACCCGCTCACGGTCCGCGCCAGCGGCGTGGTGTTCGTCGCGCTCATGGCGGTGCTCGCGGGGTCACGGCTGCGCCTCTCGGCCCCGTTCTGGCTCGGGGTCGTCACTCTGGGCGTGGAGGTCCTGGTGGTGTTCGCGAAGCTCGGCGTAGGCGTCTCGCCCCTGCCGTGGATCCTCACCCTCGTTCCCGCGGCGATCGTGCTGCTGATCATCGCCACTCTCGACGAGCGCCGCACGGCGGCATCGGGCGGCACGGCGGCCTACCTCCGCGACCTGCGCTGACACGCGCCGTTGCCGGACTCGGAGGCTCGACCGTTGACCCGGCGGAACCGTCACGAGGTGCCACGACGGCGTAGGTGTGTGGCGGGCTGTCGTCAGAATCGCGTGTCGAGCCAGTCCGTGATCGTCTTGAGGTACAGATCGCGGGCCGGGGCGGGGGACAGGGCGAGGTCGTGGGAGCCGCCGGGGATGATCTCGACCTGGACGTCGGAGCCGAGCTTCGGCGCGCGCTTCCACATGTGTCGCACGTCGAGCACGGCGTCGGTCCCGGTGTTCTCCTCGCGGGTCCGGCCCGGCGTCGTCCGGTCCGACGTCGTGACCAGCACCGGTATGTCCAGCGACAACCCGCGCGCGAGGCGTGCGTGGGCGCGACGCACCGAGTTCAGCCATCCCGCCCGCACCGGGAACGCGGCGTCGGGCTTCCACCGCAGGTCGAAGTCCCATTCGCCGCCGTGGTCGCGGTGCATGGCGTTCGCGTAGTCGCCTCCCAGCGCGCTGACCCGGGCCCGCGGCGCCGCGGCGCCGATCCCGCGCATGAGCTGCGTGGTGACGACGCGGTCGAACCAGCCCCGGTTCAGGTCGACCCACGGCGAGTTGAGCACGAGGCCGACGACGACGCCCGGCCGCGCGGCCGCCCACAGCGAGGCGATGAGGCCACCGGTGGAGTGCCCCAGGATGACGATCCGCTCGTGCCCCTCCGCGCGGACGGCGTCCGTCGCGGCGTCGAGGTCGGCGGCGTGCTCGTGCACGAACGGAACGATGGTCCGGTCGTCGTGCTCGCGCACCGAACGCCCGTATCCGCGCAGGTCGACGGCGTAGAACGGGTAACCGGCGGCCGCCAGGTGTTCCGCGACATGGGTCTGGAAGAAGTAGTCGACGAAGCCGTGCACGTACAGGACGGCGGGCCTGGCCGTGTCGGTGCCGGTCGAGGCCACGTGCCGGACGAGCGTCGCCGCGCGGTCGTCCGGCGACGAGGCGCCACTGCCGCGTCGCACGCCGCGGGAACGCCGGGGAGCGGGCACGGACAGCGAGCGCGCCTCGAAGCCGTCACCGAGGACGTCGGGGGACCAGGAACTCATCGGGCGGCTCCGTTGCGGCGAGGGCGAGAGATGCCGCGATTCTAGAGCGTCGCACGGGTCCGACGGGCGGATCTCCGGCGGCGTTTGTGATGGTGCACGACTCACCGGACTATCTCGGGCCGCATATGGCGGGCCGGGACCGTGGAGGTCCCGGCCCGCTTCCCGCCGCTGGTCCGGGCGGCGGCGGGCCCTGCGGCCGGTGCGGGGCGGTGCACCGGCGGCAAGTTCTGTGGTGGCCGGTTCAGTGGCAGCCGGCTGGTGGGGTGGGGGGTTTGCCTGCGGCGATGGCGTCGAGGATGGAGGCGGCGCCGTGTTGTTGGAGGGTGCCGGTGACCGCGTCGGCGGCTAGGCGGACGGCGGCGGGCGCGTCTCCCATGGCGATGGCGGTGGCGGCCCATTTGAACATCGGCAGATCGTTGGCGCCGTCTCCGATCGCGAGGGTGCGGTCGGGGTGGACGCCCAGGCGGCGCCGGATGCGGTAGAGCGCCGTCGCCTTCGAGACCAGACCTACGGCCAGGTCGATCCAGTTCTCGCCTGCGGGAGTAGCGGTCACGTCGAGTGTGCGCAGGTGACCCAGCAGAGTGGTAACGCCGGGCGCGTGCAGCACGAGCCGCGGGGTGGCCTCGGGGAGACGGTCGTGGGTGACGACGGTCTGGCGTCCGTTGAGCAGCCCGGCCTCGAACTCACGGGTGACGTGATACCCGTAGCCGACCTCCTCGGCGGCGATCTGGGTCTCGGCCATGAGTTCGCGCACGAGGGCGACGACGGGCGGCACGTCGAGGGTGAAGGCGTCGGCGATCTCGTAGCCGCCTGGGGCGTTCGGGGTCAGGCGTGCGGTCACCGCGCCGTTGGAGGCGACCACCCACCCGCTGGTCAGCCCGAGGCTGGCGGCCACCGGCATCACCCCGACCAGCGACCTTCCGGTGGACAGGACCACATGATGGCCGGCGGCGATCACGTCCTGCACGGCATCCGCGTTGACCGGCGGCACGTCGATCGTGCCCTCGGGCAGGAGAGTGCCGTCGACGTCGAGCGCGACGAGCATGGGCCCGTCCGCCGTGGCAGTGATTGCGGTGGTGGGCGGGTCTGTGGTTACCGGGATGGTGTGGGTGGCGTTCATTGCGTCGTCCTTGCTGCGTGTCGGGCGGTGCGGGGTCGGAGCGCGTCGGTCAGACGTGGCGCCACCGCGTCGGTCCGGGGTTGGACGGCGGCCGCGGCCGAGGCGTCGATGACGGTGCAGGCCGCGCCGTCGGGCTCGAGTTCGTGAACCAGGCGGGCATGCGCCGTCGCGAGGGTGGTGTCGGCGGGAACGATGACCAGCCGCGCCTCGTGCAGGCGGGCGGCCTGGACGACTTGGCTCAGCGTGAACCCGTCGAACCTGTCCGTGACGATCTGCGCCAGCGCGAACCCCTCGACCCGCGCGTACTCCGTGACGGCGTGACGCTGCGCATCGAGGACTTCCGGATCGGACGCGGACACGTACCCGACGGCGGTCGGGCGGGGCGTGGTCGACGTCATGAGGGACTCCCTCGGCGTTCGGGGTCACGTCGCGGATCAGACCGTTCGGCCTGGTTGGTGCATCCCGCAGACGGCGATCCCTTCCGGCCGACGTCTGCGGGGCTGTTCTCAGGCTCCATCGGAGTTCTGTCGCGATGTGAGTCGCAGGCGTGGCCCGCTACGGGAGGCGGGCGCGGTGCCTAGCGCGGCTGGGCGCCTCGGGGAGTCAGCTCTTGCACGCGTATCCGTGCAGGCCGCAACGTCGCGACGAGTCAGCAGAGAGAGCCGTGGGCGCCCGCGGCCGTAGGGGCACGGCCGCCATGGGTGGGCGGGTGCAGCGCTGAGCAGACCTGGTTGGGCTACGAGCCGGTCAGTCATGGCGGGGCCATCGCGGTGGGTCTTCGGCGCGGAGTGTGTCGAAGCGGCCGTGCCCTCTCGCCGTGGGCAGCGTTCGGGACTGCCGTTTCTAGGCACCTCGCAGCGTGCTCAGCTGACGCTGCAGTGCCGTTGTGTTTTCGTTCTGCGGCACGTCGTTCAGTGCGGTCTGGAGCGGTTCGAATCTGTCCAGCGTCCGAACGGAGCGGACTGTTGTGGCGCTTGCGACGACATCCTGGCCGGCACGTAGTCCTTCGTCGATGTCTCCCGTACGCAGGTGGGCTGTCGCGAGGGCGGTGAGATCGAAGGTTCGGCTGCGAGCCATCTCGGGGCCACGCTGGTCGAGAGCATGAGTGATGTGCCCGATGGCTTGTTCCATGTCTGCTGCGGGGACGTCGGGTCCTGTGGTGAGGACGACGCCCGTCACAGCGTGGAGGTGCAGGTCGGACCTGCCGAACTCTTGCACCCATGCTGCCGCGCGGTCACGGTCGGCGTGCTCCCATTCGACTCTCGCGCGGTTCAGGGAGCGGCCCATCTGAGTGCGGTCGCCCAGGGCCGCATATGCCCAGGCTTCGTTGACGCAGATCATCGAGGTCGTCACACCGCACCCGGAGTCCTGCGCTGCGATCTGTCCGAGCTGGAAGAATCTCAGTGCCTCGTGCGGGAGTCCTCGATGCAGATGAAGGCGCCCCATCCGGTACAGGATGTTTGCTGACAACGACTGATCGCCCACGGCCTTTGCCTGCTCCAGGGCGCGGGAGAAGTGACGCCTGGCCACCGTGAACATCCCGGTATCGAATGATGTCCACCCGGCGAGATTATGCAGATCAGCCAGGGCGACAAGCAGGTCGTGACGATTCTTCTCCGAGGTGTCGGCCAGGAGCAGCTGCTGCGCCCATCGCACCTGGGCGGCGATCGCATCGCGGCACGCTCCACCGCCGTACTGGTAGTCGACGGCGCGCATCGTGGCGGTCAAGGACTTGAGCTGGACGACGTCGGCAGCTCCGACCTTTGTCGGCACTGGGGCGGTCTGCCGTTCTACCGGCTGCCACCATGAGGCCACGTCGGCGACGTCAGCTTCCATGGTCATGTTCGCGGCGTGTGACACATCCGGCGAGCCTCTTCACGCTCAGAAGGATCGGTCGAGACGTTCGCCACCGCCATGTCGAGCACCGATTCGGTGGACTCGTCATAAGCCACTCCCATGTATCCGCGCGGCACTCCGAGCCCGTCGGCGATACGGACCAGCACGTCGTGCGCCAGGACCTGTCGGCCGCGGAGAATCTCGTACACCTCCGACGGGCTCTGCATCGTGCGGCGCGCGATCGAACGCTGGGAGATGCCGGCACGCTGCAACAGTTCGTAGACCTGCTTCAGGTCGCGGCGGGCCAGGGCGGTGCGCATCTCGGCGCGCTCCCAGACCGCCGGACTGATCGGCTCGTTCCCGTACGGGTCGACATTCATGGCAGGCCCCCAACGACGCTGGTCTCTCCTTCGCTCAGCAGGCTATGGCCAATGCCACTCCGACGGGAGGCTCCGAGGCAAGTGACCAGCAGAGGTGACTAGCAGCACGAGTCACTCCGACCGACTCGCCGGACCGGCTACCCGCGCGGCTCACTTCCGGCACGTCACCAGGGGAAACGTGGTGGTCCCAAGCGCTTCGGGCCACGAGAGCCACGGCCGGGCGTACCGCACCACACGTGAGTAAGGAGGTGATCGCATGAGGTCCGATCACAAGCTCTGGCGGCGAGCGACGCCCCGCAAGGATTGCGACGTTCGTGCAACTGTTCTGGCAGCGACGTCGCTGCACGGCGTTGGTCGTGTGCCCCTGGTGACGCCGCACGGGATTCTTGCTGTCGGCTACGACGATCAGGCCAAGACGTTCGACTATCGGCTGACGACCGACGGCCATGAGGAACGTTGGCGGCGTTCCTTCCCGATGGGGTCGTACGCGCAGAGCCTCTACAACGCCGATACCGACGAGTTGTGCGTTCCGAACTCGTTCACCAAGTACTCGGCGCTCGACCCCCGCGATGGCCGAGTTCGCTGGGAAGCTGACCTGGGGTCACGCATCCGGTCGACGGCGGTAGCGGTGGGCAGCCGGTACATCACCTTCATCGGGAATCACATCCTTGAGTTCGGCGTCGACGGTGTCACCGAGCTTGCCGTGCTCCCAGGATCGATCTTCTTCGGCAAGCCGGTGGTCTCCGACGGGAGGTTCTACTCGCTCGCCGGCCTACGTCGCGGTGACGGTGCGTCCTTGGCCCTCGTGTGTTTCGAGAGGTCGTCGAGCCGAGTCTCCTGGGCTACGCCGATCGGCCGGGACTACGTCGTCGCCTCGGACACGGCCGGCCCGGCGCTGGACACGGCAAACGGCCTGGTGGTGGCGGGAACGAGCGATGGTCACGTCGTAGCGGTCGACCTCGAGGCGGGAACCATCAGGTGGAAGACCGAACTCCCAGACCGTGGCGTCGCGGTGCGGTCGGCACCGTGTGTCGCGGACGGCCTCGTGGCGGTTGGGACACTCGAAGGTGCTCTGCATCTCCTGGGGGCGATCGATGGGAACGTGATTCGCTCGACACAGGTGGATCCGCTCGGGATCTGGTCCACACCGGCGATCCACGACGGGAGCGTCTACGTACACGGCGGCGCCTGGCTGAGCCAGCGCAGTCTCACCGACCTCTCGGTGAGCTGGGAAGTCCCGATCGGCTTCAACGCGTACTCCGCACCTGTGGTCGCCGACGCCGAGCGGATCCTCATCTGCGGCGGTGACCCACCTGCGGACGGCTATCTCGTCTCGGTCTCCCTGACCGATGCCGGCGCCTCACCAAGTATCGAGTCCGAGTACGTGATGGGCACCGACCGCGACTTCCTCCGTGTGGAGTACCAGACGGACGAGCACCCCGACGAGATCGACCTGGACCTGCGGCACTTCGGACGCACCGGCCACGAGCGGATGCTGCGCAGCGGCCCGCGTTCGTACTACTGGGCGGGCGAGGTCGACCAAGACAAGCGCTACGCCGAGGTGGCGATCTACGGTCGCCTGCACTCCGGCACCAATCGGCGGGTCATGAGCTTCGTCATCGACACCGGCTCCATGCGGCGCCCGGAAGTCGCGCAGGCCCGGGCGCTCGGCGACGCCGAGTTGCCCGCACCCGCCACCTCTCGCGCGAACTCCGGCGGCCCTGTGCTCACAGCCGTCCTCGCCGCGCACGGCAAGTCCGTCGACCCCGGCCTGGCCGAGGATGCCGCGCAGTACATGCGCGGGCAGGGCATCGACCCCCACCACATCTGGCGAGGCGGATCTGCCCGGATCATCGCCTCGTCCTCGCTTCCACTCCCGGAGATGCTCTCCCGGACGCCGACACAGTCGGACGTGGTCAGCGTCATCGAGGAGTGGGAGAAGGGCGGTCACCACGACGCCTCGACGCAATGACCGGCAACACGAAGAAGGAGAGGATGCGCAATGCTCACCGTCCGTGACATCAGCACCGGCGCGCTGGACGGCGCGGGTCTCTTGCCGGTTGGCAGCTACGACCCGTTCCAGCCGCGGTTCATCGCCAACCTCAAGGAGCACCTGGCCACCGGGTACTCGGTGATCGTCCGGCTCCACCCCGGGGTCGCCTACCCGATGCCTGACAACGACCTGGTGCACAAGGTCGACCGCGAAGGCCACGTCGTGGCTGTCGTGGGCTACGCCGACGAGGACGGCACCTTCCTCGTCGGCGACCCGTGGCGCGCCGAGTGGGGCGGAGACCGCCACGGCCTGACCGCCCTCACCTCACAGGACCTGGCTCTGCTGCTGTGCAACACGACCGCGTGCTTCGCCGCGATGCCGGCACCCATGTCCATGTCCGCCCGGATCGAGGCCGTCGGACCGACGACCAACCAGCTGGTCGTCACCGTCGGTGCACCCCGCCACCCGCACGCCCGGTGCGAGTTGCGGTCCATCACTGCCCTCAACGCGAGCATCAAGCTCCCGGACGGCCTCGCGTGTGACAAGGCCCGCCAGTGGGCCGACCTCATCACCCCGGAGGGCGACGCGGAACTCACCTGGGTCGTCGAGGAGCACCACCCCGTCGACGGCGAGATCGAGATCGCCGTCGCCGGTCTCGGCCTCGGGTACGACCCCTACCCCTTCCAGGACGTCGTCGGAAGCCGAGCACGAGTCGCGGTCCGCTCGGTCGTGGACGTCCCAGTCCGGGAACACCAGCTGGCCTGACCTGCACGCACGAAGCAAGCACGGTGCCCAGGATCCCCCTGGGCACCGCGCTCGCCTTTGCTGCCAGTCAGCCGTCAGCGCTAACGCCCGGCGCTGCCTGGTCACGGTCATCATCCGAGTCCGTGTCGTCGGCCAACCACCAGCGGGTGCCGTCAGCGGTGTCCTCGATCACGATCCCCCGGCTGGCCAAAGTGTCACGGATCTGGTCGGCAGCGGCGAAGTCGCGCGCCTTGCGCAGCTCAGCGCGACGCACAAGCTCGGCCTCGATCTCGGCGTCATCCGCAGACCGGACCTCCAGATCGAACACGTCGAACAGTTCGTTCACGCGGTCAAGGAGCTGCCCCGCCGACGGCCCTGGCTGCAGGTCACTGCGGTTCTGTTCCCGGATGTAGCCGAACAGCACAGCCAGCGCGGCCGGCGTATCCAGGTCGTCGTCCAGGCGCATAAGCATTTCGGTCCACGCCTCCTCCGCTGCATCCACGGCCATCGAGGCTTCCTGCGCGGACCGATCGACCTGACGGGCGAAGTTCTCCACCCTGCGACGCGCACTCCGTGCCTGCTCCAGCGCGGTCACTGACAGCTCCATCGATGACCGGTACTGCTGGGACAGGAACGCGTACCGCAAGGTCCGGTAGTCGCTCATCGCGAGAGCGTCACGAACCGTCAGGAAGTTGCCCGAGCTCTTGGACATCTTCGCGCCGTCGACGCGCAGCAGACCGGTGTGTACCCAATGGCGTACCAGCGGCTCCTTGCCCGAGGCCGCTTCCATCTGGGCGATCTCCGCCTCGTGGTGGGGAAAGATCAGGTCGACCGCCCCGCCGTGCAGGTCATACTGCGGACCGAAAAGAGCCTCCGTGATCGCGGTGTCCTCGATGTGCCACCCCGGCCGCCCCGGTCCCAACGATGTGTCCCAGGACGGGTCGCCCGGCTTCCGGGCTTTCCACAACGCGAAGTCGCCACGATTGCGCTTGGCGTCGTTCTCGTCGATCCGCGCCACGGAGTCGCCCTCGGCGGCCTCGGTCCGCCCCGAGAGCTTGCCGTAGCCCGGGAACGTGGACAGGTCGAAGTACCACCCGTCGTCCAACTGGTAGGCATGCCCACGATCGACCAGCGCCCGCACCTGAGCGACGATCTCATCGATGTGGTCATGCGCACGCGCGTAGACATCCACCTCCGTGTTCCCGAGCGCCGACATGTCCTGTCGGTAGGCGTCCTCGAATTCCGCGGCAACATCACGGGGCTCACGCCCCAGCTCGTGGGCGCGACGGATGATCTTGTCGTCGATATCGGTGATGTTCTGCGCATACGTCACCTTGAAGCCGCGAAGCCGCAGGTAGCGAGCGAGAAAGTCGAACTGGGTGTAGGTCTTGGCATGCCCTACATGAGCGAGGTCGTACACCGTGGGGCCACATACGAACATCCGCACGACCCCGGGCGTCATCGGTTCAAGCGGCTCCACGCGCCTCGTCAGCGTGTTGTACAGGGCAATCCCCATGCCTACTCTCCAGATCTGTCCGATATGAGTGCAGCGAACCTACGACGAGATGGCCGGCGTTCAACCCGTGACGTGACGGCCCTGCGACCTGCGCTACGAGCCACCCTGCCGCGTCCGCTCGGAGCGGGCCCACAACGACTCGGGTCTCTCGCTCGCTCAGCAGGCTATGGCCAATGTCGCTCCAGCGGGAGGCCAAGACGCAGGCGACCAGCCGAGGTGACTAGCCGCACAAGTCACCCCGACCGACTCGCCGAACCAGCTATCGGTGCGATTCACTTCCAGGCTGTCTCCAGGGACACTGTGACCTCTACTCACGTTGTCCGCTCAGGACGTCGAAGGGACTTGCTCCGAAGCGCTCCCCGCCCGGCGCATCCGTTCTGACCAGTCCTGACGGGCGGGTCGTTCGTAGACTTGCCCCGACCCGCCGCCTGGGCGGGTCTCCCTATCAGATGAGAGGCTTCCGCGTGACTGACGTTGTCGCGATCAAGGACCAGGTGGAAGCAGCCGTTCAGGCTGCCCTGACCGAGGTGCTGCCGGCTGAGCTGGCCGGCGCCGACCCGGTGGTCCGACGATCCGACCGCGCGGACTTCCAGTCCAACGCCACCTTGGCCGTGGCGAAGAAGGCCCACCGGGCTCCCCGGGACATCGCCGCCGACGTCGTCACCCACGTCGCAGAAGGCGAGAGCCCGAAGATCGACGCCGAGGTGTCGGGTCCGGGGTTCTTGAACCTCACGGTTCCGGACCAGATGATCTGGTCGAACGTGGCCGCGCGTCTCGCTGATGACCGTCTCGGCGTGAGCACGTCGCGGACCGGTGAGCGGGTGGTGGTGGACTACTCGGCGCCGAACGTGGCCAAGCAGATGCACGTGGGCCATCTGCGCTCCACGATCATCGGTGACACCCTGGCCCGCGTCTTCGACCACCTCGGCGCAGGAGTGATCCGGCAGAATCACATCGGGGACTGGGGCACCCAGTTCGGCATGCTCATCCAATACCTGGACGAACACCCCGACGCGGCCTGGCGCGGCCGGGGCGCCGAAACCATGGACGCGCTGGACGGCTTGTACAAGGCCGCGCGCAAGGAGTTCGAGGCCGACCCCGCCTTCGCCGACCGCGCCCGTTCCCGCGTGGTGGCCCTCCAAGCCGGGGATGAGGCGACGGTGGCCACGTGGCGGGACCTGGTCGCGGAGTCCGAGACCGCGTTCGAGGCCATCTACCAGCGGCTGAACATCCAGCTCGACCACGACAACTTCGACGGGGAATCGCGCTACAACCCCGCCCTGCCCGGCATCGTCGAGGCCCTGACCGAAGCCGGTATCGCGATCGAGTCCGACGGCGCGATGGTCACCTTCACCGACGGCGTGGTCAACGCCGACGGAGACCCGGTGCCGTTGATCGTGCGCAAACGAGACGGCGGGTACGGGTACGCCGCCACCGACCTGGCCACCATCCGCCTGCGCGTGGACGAGTATCGGGCCGACCGGATCCTGTACGTGGTCGACGCCCGCCAGGCGCTGCACTTCCGCTTGGTGTTCGACACCGCACGCCGCGCCGGCTGGCTACCCGAGAGCGTGCATGCCCGGCATGTGGCGTTCGGGACCGTGCTGGGCACCGACGGACGCCCCTTCAAGACCCGCTCCGGGGACACTGTGCGCTTGACCGATCTCTTGGACGAAGCGGTCGGGCGCGCGCATGCGATCCTGGCCGAACGGGACACCGGCCTGGACGCTGAAGAGTTGGACGCGATCGCGAACGCCGCCGGGATCGCGGCGGTCAAGTACGCCGACCTGTCGAACACGCGCACCAAGGACTACGTGTACGACCCGGCCCAGATGGTCTCCTTCACCGGCAACACCGGCGTCTACCTCCAATACGCCCACGCCCGCATCCGCTCCATCCTCCGCAAAGCCGAACAGACACCACCCGACACCACGGCGACCGGCACCGCTGCGACCTCCGCAGCCGGACCCGACGCCGGCGAGCCGGGCATGCTCGCCGGTGTGGACGTGACCGCGCCCCTCGAACCCGCCGAGCGTGCCCTCGCACTCGCCCTGGACGAGTTCGACCAAGCCCTGCGCGACGTGGCCGACACCCTCGAACCCCACCGCCTGTGCGGCTACCTCTACGCCGTCGCGACCGCCTACACCAAGTTCTACGACACGTGCCCCGTCCTGACCGCCCCCAACCCCACCACCCGCACCAACCGCCTCGCCCTGTGCGACCTCACCGGCCGAACCCTCGACACCGGCCTCGGACTCCTCGGCATCACCGCACCCGAACGCATGTGAGAACTGCAGTCGAAGGTCGAATCCGACACGCGTCGGTGGATCAGGAAGGCTGTTCGCGGGTGGCCCATGACCTTCACGGACTCAGCCCTGCGGCGGAATGCTGGGCGGCCGGTTCGGCCTAGGCGGCGTGACGTTCTGCTGGGGGTGGGCCTGTCCAGGCGGCGGAGGTCCTGGCTGCGCGTAGCCCTGCGGCGGATACGGGTACGGCGAGTAGGGCGGCTGTTGCGGGTAGGGTGCGGGCCCGCCCGGGTGCGCGCCGTCGTCGTTCCTGCGGACGCGGAGCGCCTGCCACACCACGATCGCCAGGAGGAGCAGGATCACGAGCCCGCCGGCGCCGATGAGGAGGACCAGCCAGTCGGGGACGCCGGACGTCGTCGCGCCGCCCGGCGCCGCCGTGCCGGTCTCCGGCGTCGGGGACGGCTCCGCCGGCACGACGGCGGAGCCGCGGGCGTGGATCTCGTACTGCCCGCCCAGCGGCGGGTCCCAGCGCACGGTGTTCCCGTCGATCGTGCCGTTCGACTCGGTGACCGGGCCGGGGAACGCGATGTCGACGACGACGTCGATGTCGTCGAGCGACGCGCCCCCGCCCAGCCCGAGCCCGTCGGCGGTGAGATCGAGCGTGCCCGACACCACGTACTCGTCGCCCTCGCGCACGACGTTCACGGGCAGGCTCGTGGCCGTGCCGACCTGGGAGATGTTCACCTCGCCGTAGACGTAGCGCTCGCCCGTGTACCCGTCGGCCGCCCAGTCCTCGACGCGGACGGCGGTGTCGGCGGGATCGTTGCCCCGGACCAGGGTGTCGATGAAGTCCTCGGCCGACTGGCCGGTGTTCTCCAGGACCTGGTCCTCGACGCCGAGGACCAGGTTCGGCCGGGCGACGTCGTCGGGCGCGAGCTCCAGCTCCAGCCCCATCCGGACGCATCCGGACAGTGCGAGCACGAGCACGACGGCGGTCGCCGCCGCGAGGAGGCGGCGCGCGGCAGGTCCCGGGCGAGGAGTCACGCGGGCCAGTGTGCCGCAGGACGGCCCGCCGCCCAAGGCCCGCGCCTGCCACGACGCAAAGTTGAGCGGAATAGACTCAACTTTGAGATAGTTGGATCGGACGCGGCTCGACCACAGGCCGCGGCAGGGCCGTGCAACGGCAGCGGACGGACACATGGCGGACGGAGGACCCATGGAGACGAAGTTCACGACGAGGTCGCAGGAAGCGATCGGGGACGCGCTGCAATCGGCGTCCGCCGCGGGCAACCCGCAGCTCGAACCGGTGCACCTGCTCGCGGCACTCCTGGCGCAGCAGGGCGGCGTCGCCGTCGGCCTGCTCGAGGCCGTCGGCGCCGACGCGGCCGCCGTCGGGCAGCGGACGCGCGCCGCCCTCGTCGCGCTGCCGCAGGTCAGCGGTGAGAGCACGGCGCAGCCGGGAGCGAGCCGCGCCATGGCGGGCGTCCTCGACCTCGCCGGGAAGGAGGCCCAGGCGCTCGGCGACGAGTACGTCTCCACCGAGCACCTGCTCATCGGCATCGCCGCGGGCCGGTCGCCGGCCGCGCAGATCCTGTCCGACGCCGGAGCGGGCGCGGACGCCCTCCGCGCCGCACTGCCCGCCGTGCGCGGCTCCGGCCGCGTCACCAGCCCCAACCCCGAGGGCACGTACAAGGCGCTCGAGCAGTACGGCAGCGACCTCACCCAGCGCGCCCGCGACGGCGCGCTCGACCCGGTGATCGGCCGCGACTCCGAGATCCGCCGCGTCGTCCAGGTCCTGAGCCGCCGCACCAAGAACAACCCCGTGCTGATCGGCGAGCCCGGCGTCGGCAAGACCGCCGTCGTCGAAGGCCTGGCCCAGCGCATCGTCGACGGCGACGTGCCCGAGTCCCTCAAGGGCAAGCGCCTCGTCGCCCTCGACCTCGCGGGCATGGTCGCCGGCGCCAAGTACCGTGGCGAGTTCGAGGAACGCCTCAAGGCCGTCCTCGAGGAGATCACCGCCTCCGACGGCGAGGTCGTGACCTTCATCGACGAGCTGCACACCGTCGTCGGCGCCGGGGCGGGCAGCGAGGGCGCCATGGACGCGGGCAACATGCTCAAGCCCATGCTCGCCCGCGGCGAGCTCCGCATGGTCGGCGCCACCACCCTCGACGAGTACCGCGAGCACGTCGAGAAGGACCCGGCCCTGGAGCGGCGCTTCCAGCAGGTCTTCGTCGGCGAGCCGTCCGTCGAGGACACCGTCGCCATCCTGCGCGGCCTCAAGGAACGCTACGAGGCGCACCACAAGGTGACCATCGCCGACAGCGCGCTCGTGGCCGCCGCCGCGCTCTCCGACCGGTACATCACCGGGCGCCAGCTTCCCGACAAGGCAATCGACCTGGTCGACGAGGCCGCCTCGCGCCTGCGCATGGAGCTCGATTCCTCGCCCGTCGAGATCGACGAGCTGCAGCGCGCCGTGACCCGGCTGGAGATGGAGGAGGTCGTGCTGTCGGAGTCCGAGGACGCCGCCTCTCGCGAACGCCTCGGCAAGCTCCGCGCCGACCTCGCCGACAAGCGCGAGGCGCTCGCGTCCCTCACGGCGCGCTGGGAGGCCGAGAAGTCGGGCCGCAACCTCATCGGTGACCTGCGGGCCAAGCTCGACCAGCTGCGCACCGACGCGGACCGTGCCGAGCGCGAGGGCCGCTACGAGGACGCCGGCCGGCTGCGGTTCGGCGAGATGCCGGTCGTGGAGCGGCAGATCGCGGAGGCCGAGGCCGCCGAGTCCGAGGGCGCGGACGGGGTCGTCCCCGCGGAGGCGCCGCTCGTCGCGGACAAGGTGTCCGCGGACGAGATCGCCGAGGTCGTGTCCGCGTGGACCGGCATCCCCGCGGGTCGCCTGCTCCAGGGCGAGCAGGAGAAGCTCCTGCACATGGAGGACGTGCTGGGGGCGCGACTGATCGGCCAGAAGTCGGCGGTCGCCGCGGTGTCCGACGCCGTCCGCCGCTCCCGGGCGGGCGTCGCCGACCCGGACCGCCCCACCGGCTCGTTCCTGTTCCTCGGGCCGACGGGCGTCGGCAAGACCGAGCTCGCGAAGTCCCTCGCGGACTTCCTGTTCGACGACGAACGCGCCATGGTGCGCATCGACATGTCCGAGTACGGCGAGAAGCACTCGGTCGCCCGGCTCGTCGGGGCGCCCCCGGGCTACGTCGGCTACGAGGAGGGCGGACAGCTCACCGAGGCGGTCCGGCGTCGGCCCTACTCCGTCGTCCTGCTGGACGAGGTGGAGAAGGCCCATCCCGAGGTCTTCGACATCCTGCTCCAGGTGCTCGACGACGGGCGTCTCACCGACGGCCAGGGCCGCACCGTGGACTTCCGGTCCACGATCCTCGTGCTGACGTCCAACCTCGGGTCGCAGTTCCTCGTGGAACCGACGCTCGACGAGGCGGAGAAGAAGGACTCCGTCATGACGGCGGTCCGTGCGGCGTTCAAGCCGGAGTTCCTCAACCGGCTGGACGACGTCGTGATCTTCGACGCGCTCACCCTCGACGAGCTCGGCCGCATCGTGGACCTGCAGGTCGAGGCCCTCACCAAGCGTCTCGCCGAACGGCGGATCGCGCTCGAGGTCACCCCGGCCGCCCGCGAGTGGCTGGCGCTCGAGGGCTACGACCCCGCGTACGGGGCGCGGCCGCTGCGCCGGCTGGTGCAGCGCGAGATCGGCGACCAGCTCGCCAAGCTCCTGCTGGCGGGCGAGGCCTCGGACGGCGACACGGTCGCCGTCGACCGGACGGAGGGCGCGGACGGCCTCACCCTCACGACCACGCCGGTCCCGGCCTGAGGTCGGTTCCTGTGGAGTGGTCGGTCCTTTGCCGGATGATCGGTCGCCTGAGCGGCCGATCATCCGACGTCGGACCGACCATCCGACAGCCGGCCGACTACGCCAGCCCCAGGTCCTTCAGGCCGATCGGGAAGTGGTACTCCAGCCCGAGCGCCTCGATCTTCTCCCTGGCGCCGGTGTCCCGGTCGACGAGCGTCGCCACACCGGCGATCTCGGCCCCCTCGGCCCGCACGGCCTCGACGGCCTGGAGCAGGGAGCCGCCGGTGGTGGTCGTGTCGTCGACCACCACGACCCTGCGGCCCGCGATCCCCGGCCCCTCGATGCGCCGACCCGTGCCGTGCGACTTGGCCTCCTTGCGGATCACGAACGCGTCGAGGTCCTGCCCGCGCGACGCCGCGGCGTGCAGGAGCGCCGTGGCGATCGGGTCCGCGCCCATCGTCAGGCCGCCCACGGCGTCCACCTCGGCCGTACCGAGCCCGGCCTCCTCCAGGTGGTCCAGCAGCACGTGACCGATCAGCGGGGCCGCGCGGTGGTGCAGCGAGACCCGGCGCAGGTCGACGTAGTAGTCCGCCTCACGGCCGGAGCTCAGGGTCACCTTGCCGTGCACGACCGCGAGCTCCTTGATGAGCTCGATCAGCTGCTCGCGAGGTGTGGGGGAGAAGTCAGCACTCACGGGAGCAAGCGTACGTCGCGCCGTTGTGCCCGTGTGGTCGGTCCCTTCGTGAGCGATCGGCAGTTCGAATGACCGATCACTCACGAAGCTACCGACCGCCTCGCCGGAGGCCGCGGTCAGCGGACCTTGCCCACCGCCCTGACCGCCCAGCGCGGCGCGGCGCGCAGCAGTGCCGACGCCACCTTGTAGCGGACGGACGGCGTGGAGATCACGGCACCCCGGCGTACGTCCGCGAGCGCCTGCCGGACCACGGGCGGAGCGTCCAGCCAGGCCCAGCTCGGGATGGCGGTCTCGGGAATGCCGGCCCGCGCGTGGAACTCGGTGTGCGTGAAGCCGGGGCACAGGACCGTGGCGGTGACGCCGGTGCCCTTCAGGTCGACGGCGAGGCCCTCGGTGAAGGCCCGCACGTAGGCCTTCGCCGCCGCGTAGGTGCCGCCGGCGGTGAGCGCGGCGACCGAGGCGACGTTGAGGATCGCCCCTCGCCCGCGCGGCACCATCTGCTGCACGGCGGCGTGGCTGAGGTGCACCAGGGCGCGGATCATGACGTCGATCCCACGGAGTTCGCTGGTCACCCGTCCGCGCGTGAAGTTGCCGGGGGTCGCGAACCCGGCGTTGTTGACCAGCAGCCCGACGGCGGCGGGTCCGCCGGCCGCACCCGTGGCGGCGAGGCGGTCGGCCACGCGGTCGACGTCGCCGGGCACCGACAGGTCGGCCGGGAGGACCTCGACGGCCACGCCGGTCACGGTGTGGATGTTCTCCGCGACCTCCTTCAGGCGTTCCTCGTTCCGCGCCACCAGCACCAGGTCGTGCTGCGCCGCGGCGAGCTGCCACGCGAACTCCAGTCCCAACCCGGCGGAGGCGCCGGTGATCAGTGCCGTACCCATAGGGCGCAGGGTAGGCGCTCTGCCGGGCGGCGGTCACGGTGCGCGGTCATACGTGCGCGGTCCGCGGATCCGGGAACGTGCGCGGCTGCCGCGCCACCGGCGTCAGTTCGTGCCGGGCACGGCCGCGAGGGGGTCGGCGGCGGGGTCGATCCGGCCCGTCGCCGTGTCGTAGGCGAAGCCCTCGCGGACCCAGTACTCGAAGCCACCGAGCATCTCCTTGACCTCGTAGCCCTGCTTCGCGAGCTCGTGGGCGGCCTTGGTCGCCGCGTTGCAGCCGGGGCCCCAGCAGTACACGACGACGGGCATGTCGCGGGGGACGGTCCGCTCGGCGCGCAGGCGGATCTTGCCGCCCGGCAGGTGGAGGGCACCGGGAAGGTGGCCGGCGTCCCACGCCTCGGGGGATCGGACGTCAAGGAGCGTGAACTCCGTCCGGTCGTCGGAGAGTGCCGCGTGGACGTCGGCGACGTCGGTCTCGAAGGCGAGGCGGCGGCCGAAGTGTGCGACGGCGGCGGTGGGGTCGTAGGGGGTGGGGTCCGGAGTGATCGTCATGGCTCGATCCTCACCGCCAGGAGCTGGCGACGGGAGGGGCAGAAACGACCGTGATCGCTAAGATCCTGCCATGGCTCCTTCTGACGGGCGCGCCGCCGACGTCGTTGCTCCTGACGTGGTTGCTCCTGACGTGGTTGCTCCTGACGTGGTTGCTCCTGACGTGGTTGCTCCTGACGTGGTTGTTCCTGACGTGGTTGCTCCTGACACCGTCGCTCCTGTCGTGGTCGCCGCTCGGTCCCGCCCGCACCGCATCGCCGCGCTGGTGACCGAGGGCATGGCGCCGTTCGAGCTGAGTTCCGTCGTCGAGGTGTTCGGACTGCCGCGTCCGGAGGTCGACGGGCCCTGGTACGCCCTGGACGTGTGCAGCGACCGCCCCGGCACCCCGTTGCGTATGACCGGCGGGTTCACCCTGTCGGCCGAGCACGGTCTCGACGTGCTCGCCGGCGCGGACACCGTGATCGTTCCCGCCGTCGTCGATCCGCGCTCCGGACCCGGGGACGACGTCGTCCGGGCGCTCCGGGCCGCGCACGCCCGCGGGGCACGGGTGGTCTCGATCTGCTCCGGCGCGTTCGCCCTCGCGGCGGCCGGGCTGCTGGACGGGCGCGAGGCGACGACCCACTGGCAGTACGCCGGCCTCCTCGCGGAGCGGTTCCCGGCGGTCTCGGTTCGTCCCGACGTGCTGTACGTGGACCACGGCGACGTCCTGACCAGCGCGGGCAGCGCGGCGGGCCTCGACCTGTGCCTGCACCTGGTGCGCATCGACCACGGCGCGGCGGTGGCGAACACCGTGGCCCGCCGCCTCGTCGTGCCGCCGCATCGTGAGGGCGGGCAGGCGCAGTTCATCGAGGCGCCGGTGGTCCCGGTGGCGGAACGGGACGACGTCGGAGCCGCGCTCGCCTGGGCCCTCGACCACCTGACGGAGTCGATCACCGTGGAGTCGCTCGCTCGCCGCGCCCACATGGCGCCCCGCACGTTCGCGCGACACTTCGCGCGCCGTACCGGGACGTCGCCGATCCGCTGGCTCATCGCCCAGCGGGTCCAGGCCAGCCTCCCGCTGCTGGAGGCCGGGGAGTCGGTGACCCGGACGGCCGCGCTGGTCGGCTTCGACAGCCCGGTGACGTTCCGCCACCACTTCACGCGCGCGATGGGCACGAGCCCCGCCGGCTACCGCCGGGCGTTCCACGGCGAGGGAACGCGCGGGTAGGTGTGGTCGGCCGGACGTGGGGCGCGGTCGGCCGGTTGTCGAGCGGCCGGTCCGTTGTGTGGGGTGGTCGGCCGCACGTCGCATGATCGGTCCCCGGGCGGCCGACGATGCGACATCCGACCGACCACCCCACACCAGCGCCCGACCACGCCGGTCCCGAGCGCGTAGCCTGGCCCGCGTGCGGATCGCCACCTGGAACGTCAACAGTCTTCGCGCGCGGATCGACCGTACGCTCGCCGTCCTCGAACGCTGGGACCTCGACGTCCTGGCGCTCCAGGAGACCAAGTGCCGCGACGACCAGTTCCCGCTCGTCGCGTTTGCCGAGGCCGGCTACGAGGTGGCGCACACGGGGCTGAATCAGTGGAATGGCGTCGCGATCGCCTCCCGCGTCGGATTGGACGACGTCGCGACGTCGTTCCCCGGTCAGCCAGGGTTCCGGAAGCTGACGGCGGACACCGACCCGGCGCCGTCCGCGGACACCCTGCTCGACGTGGCGCCGCCGGTCGAGGCCCGCGCCATCGGCGCGACCTGCGGCGGGATCCGCGTCTGGAGTCTGTACGTGCCGCACGGCCGGGCGCTCGGCGACCCGCACTACGAGTACAAGCTCACCTGGCTGGAGCAGCTGCGCGTGGTCGCGCGCGACTGGGCCGTCGATCCGGCGTCGCAGGTCGCCCTGCTGGGTGATTGGAACGTGATCCCGCTGGACACGGACGTCTACGACGTGGCCGACTTCGCCGGGAAGACCCACGTCTCCCCGCGGGAACGCGCGGCGTTCGACGACTTCGCACAGGCGGGGTACACGGAGGTGAGCCGCGAGCACGTGCCGACGGAGCACACCTATACCTACTGGGACTACCAGCAGCTCGCGTTCCCGCGGAACAAAGGGCTCCGCATCGACTTCGCCTGGACGACGGCGGCCGTGGCGGAGCGGGTGCGTGGTGTGCACATCGACCGCGAGGAGCGCAAGGGAAAGGGCGCCAGCGACCACGTGCCGGTGATCCTCGAGCTGACCGACTGACCCGTGCGGCAGGAGTCGCCGAGCGAGGTCGGGCCGACCTCTGCGGCGACTCTGGGGAGATCTGGTGTGATGTGGCGAGGGCCACCAGCAGATTCACCCGATCGCAGACGAAATCGATAGGTTGGCCTCCATGACGTCGCCCGACCAGCCCGAGGTCAACGAAGAGGTCAACGAACCGGACCAGTCGACACCTGCCGCGGCGCCGGACGACCACGCCGAACCGAGCGCCACGGATCGGGTGCACGACAGCGAGCCCGCCCCGCCCGAGCCGAGCGACGAGCCCGCTGCGGACGACACTGTGGTGCGCGACGCGGCGGCGGACGACGCCACGGTGGTGGACGACGCCGCCGTTGACGAGGTTGCTGCGGACAGCGCTGCGGTGGACAGCGCTCTGGTGGACGACGCGGCGGCGGACGACGCGACAGCCGACGCGACAGCCGACGAGGCGGTCGACGCGACAGCCGACGAGGCGGTCGACGAGGCGGCTGTGGACCATGCCGCGGCGGGAGCGGACGGCAGCGGGGAGCCCACGGCCGGCCCCGACGCCGGTTCGGAGGACGGATCCCGTGGCCCGGGCGAGACCGTGACGGCGCCGAGCGGCGATGCGGCCGACGGCGCACGGCCGGCGGAACCGGCACAGGAGCCGGCGGCAGCCGAGAGCGCGGAGCCCGCCGACGTCCCCGCAGACGCCGGGGCTCCTGCAGGCCCGCGCGAACAGCGTGCCGAAGCAGCTGATACGGCCGATACGTCGGATCCGGCCGACCGGAGCGCCGCCGCAGCGGGCCGCGGCGACGGCGACGAGGTGGACGGCGGCGCGGACGAGGAGTCCGACGCGGCCGCGTCGTTCGAGGACCTCGCTCTGCTGGCCATCTCGTCGGCACACGAGACGCAGACGGGGCCGCGCGCGATCCCGCAACCCGCGGCTACCGGAGAAGACGAGCCCGCGGCCGGAGCCGATGAGCTCGCCACGGTAGACACCGGCGCCGACACGAAGACCCCTGGCGGCGACGAGCCGGAACAGGGAGCCTCCCCGGAGCCGGAGCCGGCGTCCGAATCGGAATCTGCGCTCGAGCGGACCCCAGAACCCGGGTGGCGGCCAGGGCCACTGCCCCGTCCGGAATCCGGCTCAGGACCGGAGCCGGAGGCGGCGTCCGGGGCTCAGCCCGAGGCCGAGCCGACGTTCGCGCCGCCGAGCGGGCCCACGTCCGCCGTCGGACCGGTACCGCCTGCTCCCGTGCGGCCCGCGGAGCAGGTGCCACCGCCGCCGCCCCCGGCCCAGCGTGTCCTGCCGTGGCAGGCGCCCGCACAGGACCAGGCCGCCCCCTCGGCGCCCGGCTACATGCCGGACGCCCAGCCGTCGTCGCAGGCCCAGCCGGCACCCCCGCACACTCCGCAGGCCCAGCCGGCGCCCCCGCAGGTGCCACAGGCCCCCCAACAGGCCCAACCACCGCTCTCCCCCGCCGACACCGGGGCCCGCCCGGCGCCCGGCGCGTTCCCCCAGCAGGCGCAGCTCCCGCCGGCCTGGAACGAAGCCCACGACTACGCGGCCGGGACGGCCTACGCAGGCTGGGATCCGACCGAGCTCGCCGCAGCCGAGAAGCGCCGCAAGAGGAACCTCGGCCTCGCCGGCGCCGCGATCGCGGGCGTGGCGGTGGTCGCCGTCGTCCTCACGATGATCGGGAGCGCGATGACCGAGCGCGGCTGGGAGCCCGTCGCGGCCGATCTCGCCGAGGCGCGCGAGGTCAATTCCGTTCAGCTGGTGCTGGGGTCGTGCATCGACAAGATCCCGCTCGACGGGGCGGTGGACACGGTGCGTGTCGTCCCGTGCGGCTCGCCGCACGAGGCGCAGGTGGTGGGTCGCACGGACTTCGGGCAGGACGCGATCTGGCCCGGCGAGGACGCCGCCGGCCAGAAGGTCGCGCGGGTCTGCGGTGCCAAGCAGCTCAGCGCCGAGGTCCGGAAGAGCGAACGGGCGAAGCGGCTCCGTTACGTGGTCTGGACACCGAGCGAGTCGTCCTGGGACGACGGCGACCGGATCGGCCTCTGCGTGGCGGCCAGCGACACGGCGCTCACGGCCTCCCTGCTGGACTGACATCTGGACCGACAGCTGGACCGACATCGCGCGTCGCCCCGCCGGGACGTTTGTCGGGGCCCCACAGGCGAGGGCCGTGCACGTAAACGACCTGCACTGATATTGCCGCAGGTGAGGACATGGGCCTCACTTGACGATACATTTACGCCATGGAGCCTTTTGTCCTATTCCTGGCGGTGGTCGTGGCGCTCGCCGTCGGCGTGCTGGCCACCCGGCCGCTGCGCGAGCGCCGTCGTGTCCGGGAGATCGCCGAGTGGGCGGACATGAACGGCTGGGAGCGCCCGGAGGCCACCTCCGACCCCGAACTGCCCGGCCGCTGGCAGGGCGGCCCGTTCCTGCAAGGCGTCCCCCAGCCCGCCACGGACGTGCTGTACGGCGAGGTCGCCGGTCAGCGCATGATCTCGTTCACCCACACCTGGCGGACGGGCACTCCCGAGTCCAGGTTCTCCCGGAAGCGGTACGCCCATGTGGTCGCGCTCGACGAGGAGCCGGCGGAGCCGCGCCTCGAGCTCACACCCGAGGGCTGGCGGGACAAGCTGCAGAAGGTGTTCGGCGGACAGGACGTCCAGCTGGGCAACCCGGCGTTCGACGACGCCTGGCGGGTCCGTGCCTCCGACGACGGCTTCGCCCGCCGCGTGCTCGACCCCCGCTTCATGTCGATGCTGATGCTGCCCGACTACCAGCGCACGCGGATCCGCGTGGACGGCCCGTCGGTGCTGCTGTGGACCTCGGGTCGGACCAGCGCGGACAACCTCGCCGAGCTGTCGTCGAGGCTCGTCGAGGTCGCCCGCCTGACGATCCCGCTGGAGAAGGGCCAGCCGGTCTTCGAACAGGGCGGAGACATCGGCCTCCCGGGCATGGGCTTCGAGAAGATCTGACGGCCTCCGGCGCGGCGGGTTCTGCCGGCGCACGCCACCATCCGCGGTCGCGACGTTCCGTCCCGGGTGTCGCCACCACTCGCGGTCGCGACGTTCCGTCCCGAGTGTCAGGGGAGGCCAGTACGCTGCGTGTCGTGACTACCCAGCACGACGCCACGTCGCCCCGCCATGCCACGTCGTCCGCCGGCCGGGCCTCGTCGTGGTCGTCCGCCCCGCTGAACGCCGTGCGGGGCGGGCTCGTCGGCGCCGCCGAGTCGGTGCCCGGCATCTCGGGCGGCACGATCGCGCTCGTCGTCGGCCTGTACGACCATCTGATCGACGCCGCGAGCCAGCTCGTCCACGCCGCTCGTGAGTTCGTCACCGGCATCGCCCGCGGGCGTGGCGTCGGCGCCGGCCTGCGCGCGCTGAAGGAGGTCAACTGGCCCCTCCTGGTGCCGGTGCTGATCGGCATGGCCGTGGTGCTGCTGCTCTCCCTCAGGCTGATCGCTCCGCTGCTCGAGTCGAACCCCGTGCCCACACGCTCCGTGTTCTTCGGCATGATCGCGGTCAGCATCGCCGTGCCGCTGCGCATGATGCCGCTCCGGTTCCGCGCGCTCGACGCCCTCCTCTTCCTCGCGGCCGCGGGCGCGGCGTTCCTGCTGACCGGTCTTCCCGCGGCCGAGGTCGGAGAGCCTGAGCTCTGGTACGTCTTCATCGGCGCCGCACTGGCGATCAACGCCCTCGTGCTGCCGGGTGTGTCGGGCTCGTTCCTGCTGCTCGTGATGGGCCTCTACATCCCCGTCCAGCACGCGATCGAAGAGCGCGACCTCGGGTTCGTCGCGGTCTTCGCCCTGGGCGCCCTGGTGGGGCTCGGGAGCTTCGTCAAGGTGCTCAGGTGGCTGCTGCACCATCGTCGCCAGGGCACGATGGCGGTGCTCGCGGGCCTGATGCTGGGCTCGCTGCGATCACTCTGGCCGTGGCAGGGCGAGTCCAACGAACTGCTCGCGCCGACGGGCTCGGTGGCCGGCCCGGTGCTGCTCGCGCTGGCCGGTGCGGGCGTCGTGCTGATCGCGATGCTGTGGGAGTCCCGGGTGGCTCGTGACGCCTGACCCGGGCGGGACGCCTGCCGAGGGGGCCCGGGCCGGCATGGTCGCCGACGGCTCCGGTACGCCGGGCCCCGCCCCCGCGGTCGGCGTCGGGCCGTGGCCGGGCGGCCCGGAGGCGTGGCCCACGGTGGACGACGGCGCCGGGCCCCGACCCGACCCGCGCTACGACCCCGAGCTGCTCGCCGAGGGTGACCGGCGGAACGTCGCCGACCGATACCGGTACTGGACGGTCGAGGCCATCGTCGCGGACATGGACGCCCGCCGCCCGGCGGACCGGCAACTGCACGTCGCGATCGAGAACTGGTCGCACGACCTGAACATCGGATCGGTGGTGCGTACCGCGAACGCGTTCAACGTGGCGGGCGTGCACGTGGTGGGACGACGACGGTGGAACCGGCGCGGAGCGATGGTGACGGATCGCTACCTGCACGTCCACCACCACCCCCACGCCGCGGAGCTGGCGGCCTGGGCCGCCGGCCAGGAAGTCGGCGAGAGCGGTCCCGCTCGACCCGGTCGCGGCGAGCGCGCCGTCGGCGAGGACGGTTCCGCCGGTCCGAGCGGCACCGAGCGCACCGTCGGCGAGGAGCCCGGTGACGACGGCCGCGCCCTCCCGATCATCGGCATCGACAACATCCCGGGCTCCGTCCCGATCGAGGGCCACGATCTCCCCCCGCGGTGCATCCTGCTGTTCGGGCAGGAGTCGACGGGCCTGACGCCCGAGGCGCAGGCGGTGTGCGACGTCGTCCTCCACATCACGCAGTACGGCTCCACCCGTTCGGTCAACGCCGGGGCCGCCGCGGCCATCGCCATGCACGCGTGGGTCGCGCAGCACCTGTGACCCGGCGCGTGTCGCGTCTCCCGGCCGACGGGTGCCGTGGCCACCGCTCGGCTTACGCCGGGCCGCCCCCGGCGCAAGCGGTGCCCGCTGCCCGACCGCCGTCGTGCCCGTCGCTGTCGGCGCCGGGTGGCCATGAACCGCAATCCTCGGCGGGCGTTCTTGTCGTGGACGGCCACGCCACCGGGTCCGTGCGCGCATAAGATCGTTGGTGCATACCCGGGCGGACCTGGAAGCGACGGACGCCCACACCACGAGTTACTTGGAGCTGGAGCAGATGCCCATCGCAACCCCCGAGGTCTACGGCGAGATGATCGACCGGGCCAAGGCCGGTAAGTTCGCCTACCCCGCGGTCAACATCACGTCGTCCCAGACCATCACCGCAGCTCTGCGCGGCTTCGCCGAGGCGGAGTCGGACGGGATCATCCAGGTCTCGGTCGGCGGCAGCGAGTACGGCTCGGGCGCGACGGTCAAGGACCGCATCGCCGGTTCGCTCGCCCTCGCCGCCTACGCCACCGAGGTCGCGAAGAACTACCCCGTGAACATCGCGATCCACACCGACCACTGCGTCAAGGAGAACCTCGAGTCCTGGGTGAAGCCGCTGCTCGCCATCGAGGCGGAGCAGGTCAAGAACGGCCAGAACCCGACGTTCCAGTCGCACATGTACGACGGCTCCACCGTCCCGCTGGACGAGAACCTGGTGATCTCCGCCGAGCTCCTCGAGCTGTCGCAGGCCGCGAAGACGATCCTGGAGATCGAGGTCGGCGTCGTCGGTGGCGAGGAGGACGGCCACGAGGCCGAGATCAACGAGAAGCTGTACACGACGCCGGCGGACGGCCTGGCCACGGTCAAAGCGCTCGGCGCGGGGGAGAAGGGTCGTTACCTGACGGCGCTGACCTTCGGCAACGTGCACGGCGTCTACAAGCCCGGCGCCGTCAAGCTGCGCCCGTCGATCCTGGCGGACATCCAGAAGGCGGTCGGTGACGAGATCGGCAAGGAGAACCCGTTCGACCTCGTCTTCCACGGCGGCTCGGGTTCGACCGAGGCGGAGATCGCCGAGGCGGTCGACAACGGCGTCATCAAGATGAACATCGACACGGACACGCAGTACGCGTTCAGCCGTCCGGTGGCCGACCACTTCTTCAAGAACTACGACGGCGTCCTGAAGGTCGACGGCGAGGTCGGCAACAAGAAGGCCTACGACCCGCGCGCGTGGGGCAAGCTCGCGGAGGCCGGCATGGCCGCCCGCGTCGTCGAGGCCTGCCGGCAGCTGCGCAGCGCCGGCACCAAGCTGAAGTGACTCGGAGGCCGCGCGAGTAGGTAGCGACCTCTGGCGGCTTCGCGGCCGGGCGACACTACTTCGCCTGGTCGCGGAGCTTGGCCCAGACCAGTTTCCCCGTGCCGGACGGCCGCCAGCCCCACTCGGCGAGACGGTCCACGATCTGCATGCCGAAGCCGCCCAGGCGGTTCGGGTGCCCGTCCGTCGCGACCGGCGGCGCCGGGTTGGAGTCCTCGACCTCGATCCGCAGCCCCTCGCCCGTGTCGTAGAGCCGCAGTGCGATGTGGCCCCAGCCGTGCAGCACGCCGTTGGCCACGAGCTCCGACACCACCAGCTCGGCCTGCGCCGACTCCTCGATGCCCCACGCCTGGCACGTGCGCAGCACCGCGTGCCTCGCCCGCCCGATCGACGACGGCTCGCTCGGCAGCATCCAGCGCCGCCACCGCGGCGACAGCGTCGGCTGGGCGCGGTCGCCCTCGGGATCGGGGACCCGCACGACGACGATCGCGACGTCGTCCTCCGGCTTGTCGGCCAGCCGCGCCAGCAGCTCCTCGCCGACGCCGGCCGCGTCCTTGGCCTGGATCGCCGCGGCGGTCTCCAGCAGCGCCTCCAGCCCGAGACGCAGCGGCCGGTCGCGGCGTTCGATCAGGCCGTCCGTGTAGAACAGCAGCGTGTCGCCCCGGCGCAGCTCGTGCGTCCCGGTGGTGCGCTCGCGCGAACCGAAGCCGATCAGCGCGCCCCCGCCCTGATCCAGCGTGATGACCTCACCGGCGCGCAGCAGCAGTGGCGGAAGGTGCCCGGCCCGGGAGTACTCGATGGCATGGCAGCCCTCGTCGTCCTTGTGCAGGGCCGCGTACACCATGCTCGCCGAGCGGGGGATCCCCATCCCCGCCACGAGCTGATCGACCTTCTCCAGCACCTGCCCGGGCGTGAACAGCTCGAACGCGTAGGACCGGACCACGGAGCGCAGCTGGCCCATGGTGGCGGCCGCCTCGACGTCGTGCCCGACGACGTCCCCGATGACGAGCCCCACCACCTCCGTCGAGATCTGCAGGATGTCGTACCAGTCGCCCCCCACCTGGGCGTGCTCGGCGTTGGGGGCGTAGTAAGTCCACACGTCGATGCCCGGGACGTCCGCCTGTTCCGGCAGCATCGCGCGCTGCAGGGTCTCCGCGAGGCGGTGTTCGCGGGCGTAGAGGCGCGCGTTGTCGATCGCGTTCCCGGCCCGGCGCGCGACCACCTCCAGCACGCCCCGGACCTCCTCGGACTCGTCGGTGCCTTCGTAGAACAGGACCTCGTCAGCGCCGGCGTCGGCCAGCCAGACCACCAGCAGGCCCAGCGTGCTCTTCCGTCCGGCCACGGGGTGCACGACGACGCTGCGGGGAACCCCGCCCATCTCGTCCGTCAGACGCCGGTTCAGCTCGCGCTGCAGCCAGCCGGAGGCGGAGTACTGCGCGTGCGGGATGTCGAGGTGCAGGGTGACCGGTTCGTCGCCCTTGCCGTCGAGGAGGTCCTGGACGTTGTCGACGACCTCGAGCAGCCGGCCCGGGGCGACCGTCGTCGCATCACCCGCGGCCGTGGTGTCGCCGAGCTGGTCCTGGACGCCGCGGTGCGGTGCGCTGCGGGGCTGGTCGTCCCCGGCGACGTACCGGGCGTGCCGGCGACCACGACCCGACGGGGGGTTCGCGACGTCGATGCCCTCCGCGGGCTTGAGGCCGTCGTCGTTCACGTAGAAGCCGGCCCACTTCACCACGTGGCCGAGCAGCTCGGCGATGTCGCGCAGCACGTACGGGTACTCGAGGTCCGCGAGCAGCTCCGTGGTCTGCGCGATCAGATCGCTGTCCTCGCGCTGCCGGTTCTCCATGGCCTGGCTGGCGAGCTGGGCCGCCTGGCGCTCCATGTGCTCCGAGACGTCGACGCTGATCCCGATCCAGTGCGTGACCCGGCCGTGGTGCGCCGCCCGGGCGGGGGTCAGGGTGAGCTGCACCCAGCCCGAGACCCCGCCGCGCAGCGCGGACCGCGCCATCGTCTGCACCTCCTCGCCCGCGGCCAGGTGCTCCCGCAGCTTGGCGAAGTCCTCGGGGTCACCGAGCCTGTCGCCCAGGACGGAGAGCTTGCGCCCCGCGAGGTCGGTGAAGCGCACATCCGCGTACTTCTCGAACGCCTCGTTCGCCCACAGCAGGGGCAGGCCGTCCTCGAAGGAACCGGTGAGGAACACCGGGACGCCGATACTCGCGGCGCCGCGCAGCACGAGATCACCGACCGACGGCGGCATCGGCCGACGCGCCTGCGGCGGGTCGGTACGGCGCGGCGCGGCGAGCGGCTCGGGGACTCCGGAGCCCCCCGCGGCCGCCGGGGACGCGTTCTCCCCGTCCGACGACGGCGGACCCATGGCCGACGAGCGCGGACCCATGGCCGACGTGATCGGGCCGGCGGGAAGCGGCGGGACCGGCGGTGTGCGACCCTGACCTGGGCCGTCGGGGGGGACCGACCAGGACAAGTTGCCTATCATCCTGTCCCCCTTTCGACAATCTCTGCGTTGCCTCTGTTCCAACAGGACATTCAACCGTAGATTGGGACAGTCCGAGAGGTGAACCCCCAACCTCTATCATCTCAATGACAAATCAGAGCCGATGGCAGCCCCAGCCGACAGCGTGACACCGCAGCCGATCGCCTCGGAAGGAGAACCGTGCAGGACGACCGGAACGATCCGACCCGTGAGCCGCAGGCCACGGGTTCGCGCGACCAGGCTGCCACGCCGGAGCCTGCCACGCCGGAGCCGCAGCAGAGCGCACCTGCTCATGCGCACGCTCATCCTGATCTGGGAGAACCGGCGAGCGTCCACGTCCTCACCGTCGACCAGCGGTCCCGGCTCGTGCTCGCCGGCGAGATCGACGCGAAGATCGCGGGCGATCTGCAGAACGCCATCAGCGAGGCCGAGGGATCGCGGCTCCCGGTCGAGATCGACGCGCACCACGTGACCTTCATGGACTCGTCCGGCGTGGCGTTCCTGGCCCGGCTGGCCAGCCGGAGCCCGCACAAGGTCCGGGTGCTCCGGGCGCCACCGACGGTGCGCTTCCTGCTCGAGGTCACGCGCATCGGCGACCTGCTGGAGATCGTCGACGAGGACCTGGCCACGAACTGACTGTGTTTTCCCGAGCCGCCAGGCTCCGTCCTGTGTTTCCCGAGCCGCCGGGCTCCGTCGTCCTCGGCTCCTGCGTCGCCTGCGGGCGCCGTCGCGACGCTTCGCATCCGGCGGCCGGGGATCGGTTGCGTGTGTGTGGGGGGGGGGGGCTGTTGGGTTTCCCGAGCGGCTGGGCTCCGCCGCGCGGCCTGCTACATCGCGCGACGGTCCGCCCGGTCCGCGGCGATCATCCGCGGCGTGACGACGTGGAACCCCGTCGCCGGGGTCGCCGGCTCGCAGCGGTGCTCGTTGTCGATCCGGAACAGGTCCATCGCGCCGCACACCTCGAGCACGAACAGGTCCCTCTCGTCGGCGCCCCGGATCACCGTGGCGCCGCCACGCTTCGCGCCGGAATCCGCCAGCGAGATGAGGAACGCCGCGCCCGTCGAGTCCATGAACGTGACACGGCACATGTCGATCACCAGGAGTTGACGGCGAAGGCCGACGACACGAGCCGCGATGCCTGGAAACTGGTCCCGTTCCTGCAGGTCGAGCTCTCCGGCGATCACGAGAGTCGTCGTCGTCGGTGACGTCGCGATCTCGATCATGCTCACGAGAGTAACCACAGATCGCCGATCCCACCGGTTGAGTGGAAGGATTCGCCCGGATCGGACCCTTCCGGGAAATATGGAACAGTCCTGGGCCCGAGAGGGGAGAATGTCCTCATGAGCCACGACAACCTGCTCGCGGGTCCCGCCCCGGTCGAGCTTCCCGACGACTTCCCCGACGTCCGCACCCGCCTCGCTGCCGGCGACGACCCGGCGGCCGTGGCCGCGGGGAACCCGGCGTCCTCCCTGGCCTGGGCGGCGCTCGCGGAACGCGTCCTCGCCGCGGGCGACGGCGCGGGCGACACCCCGGGCGACGGTGCGGGCAACACCGCCACCGCGCCCGTGGCGGCGTACGCCTACGCACGCACCGGCTACCACCGCGGCCTCGACGCGCTGCGCCGGGCCGGGTGGCGCGGGCAGGGCCCGATCCCCGCGGCACACGTGCCCAACCAGGGCTTCCTACGGGCGCTGCTGGCGCTGTCCGAGGCCGCCGCGCTGATCGGGGAGGCCGAGGAGCGCGACCGGTGCCGCCAGTTCCTCGTGGACTCGGGCAGCTCGGCCGACGAGGTGCGGGCCCTGGTCGTCGCCGGCCGGTGAGGCACCCGGGCCGCCGGATCGACCCCTCCTTCGTCGATGTCGGTGGTCACGGGTAAACTCGCCGTCGCTCAACAAACTCCCGAGAAGGTGGGAAATCCATGCCAGGCGTGGTGCTCGTCGGTGCCCAGTGGGGCGATGAGGGCAAGGGGAAGGCAACCGATCTTCTGGGTTCGCGTGTCGACCATGTCGTGAAGTTCAACGGTGGAAACAACGCCGGCCACACCGTCGTGATCGGCGACGAGAAGTACGCGCTGCACCTGCTTCCGTCCGGCATCCTGTCGCCAGGCGTCACGCCGGTCATCGCGAACGGCGTCGTGGTCGACATCGACGTGCTGTTCTCGGAGCTCGACGCCCTGGAGGCGCGGGGGGTCGACGTCTCGCGCCTCCTCGTGTCCGGCAGCGCCCACGTCATCGCGCCGTACCACCGCACCATCGACAAGGTGACAGAGCGGTTCCTGGGCAAGCGCCGGATCGGGACCACGGGCCGTGGCATCGGCCCCGCGTACGCGGACAAGATCAGCCGCGTCGGCCTACGGATGTGGGACCTGTTCGACGAGAAGATCCTGCGCGCCAAGATCGAGGGCGCCCTCGACCAGAAGAACCACCTGCTCGTGAAGGTCTACAACCGCCGCGCGGTGGACGTCGACGAGACGGTCGACGAGCTGCTGAAGCACGCCGACCGGCTCCGCCCCATGGTCACCGACACGTCGGTGGAGCTGAACCGAGCGCTCGACGAGGGCAAGAACGTCCTGTTCGAGGCGGGCCAGGCCACGATGCTCGACATCGACCACGGCACCTACCCGTTCGTCACCAGCAGCAGCGCGACCGCGGGCGGTGCGGTCACGGGCTCCGGCGTCGGGCCGACGCGGATCGACTCCGTGATCGGCGTCATCAAGGCCTACACCACGCGCGTCGGTGAGGGCCCGTTCCCCACCGAGCTCTTCGACGACAACGGCGCGTTCCTCGCCAAGGTGGGTCACGAGTACGGCACGACGACGGGGCGGCCTCGCCGCTGCGGCTGGTACGACGCGGTCATCGCCCGCTACGCCTCGCGGGTCAACGGGCTCACCGATCTCGTGGTGACCAAGCTGGACGTGCTGACCGGCCTGGAGAAGGTCCCGGTCTGCGTGGCGTACGACGTCGACGGCGTCCGCCACGACGAGATGCCGACCGACCAGACGGCGTTCCACCACGCGACGCCGATCTACGAGGAGCTCGACGGCTGGTGGGAGGACATCTCCGGAGCCCGCACGCTGGAGGATCTCCCGCCCGCCGCACGCGCCTACGTGGACGCCCTGGAGCAGATGTCGGGCACGCGGATCTCGGCCATCGGCGTGGGCCCGGCCCGGGACGCGATCATCCCGGTCCACGACCTGATCCACGCGCGCGGTCACTGAGTCCCGTATCCGGAGCGTCCCGTATCCGGAGCCGACGCCACCCGCCGCCGCGCGACCTCCTACACTGGAGCCCCGTGAAGATCCTCGTCGTCGGGCCCGGTGCCCGTGAGCACGCCATCGTCCACGCACTCGCCGCGGAGGCGAAGAGCGGCGAGGCGCACGAGATCCACGCCGCGCCGGGCAACCCGGGCATCGCCGCCGAGGCCACGCTCCATCCGGTGGATGCGGAGGACGGCGCGGCCGTCGTCGCGATCGCCCGCGAGATCGACGCGGACCTGGTCGTGGTCGGGCCGGAGGCGCCACTGGTGGCCGGTGTCGGCGACGCCCTGCGGGAGGCCGGCTTCCCCGTGTTCGGCCCGGGCGCCGAGGCCGCGCGGCTGGAGGGCAGCAAGGCCTTCGCCAAGGAGGTCATGGCCGCGGCCGGCGTGCCGACCGCGATGGCCCACGTGTGCACCGACCTCGACGAGGTGGGCGCCGCCCTCGACGCGTTCGGCGCCCCCTACGTGGTGAAGGACGACGGCCTGGCCGCCGGCAAGGGTGTCGTCGTCACCGAGGACCGGGACGTGGCGCTCGAACACGCACGCGCCGCCCTGGACGCCCGCGGCGGCGCCGGCCAGGTCGTGGTCGAGGAGTACCTGGACGGCCCCGAGGTCTCGCTCTTCTGCGTGTGCGACGGGAGGAGCGTCGTGCCGCTCGCCCCCGCCCAGGACTTCAAGCGCATCTTCGACGGCGACGAGGGCCCCAACACCGGCGGCATGGGCGCCTACAGCCCGCTGCCGTGGGCACCCGCGGGTCTGGTGGACGAGGTCGTGTCGCGGGTCGCGCGGCCGACCGTCGACGAGATGGCCCGACGCGGGACCCCGTTCAGCGGCGTTCTCTACTGCGGACTCGCGCTCACCTCGCGCGGTATGCGCGTGGTCGAGTTCAACGCGCGCTTCGGGGACCCGGAGACGCAGGCGGTGCTCGCGCGTCTGGTGACGCCGCTGAGCCGGGTCATGCTGGCCGCTGCCCGGGGCGAGCTCGCGGACCTGGAGTCGCTGCACTGGCGGGACGAGGCGGCGGTCACCGTCGTCGTGGCGTCCGCCGGTTACCCGGCGTCGTCCCGGAAGGGCGATCCGATCACGGGGATCGAGGAGGCCGAGGCGCTCGCCGGCGTGCACGTCCTGCAGGCGGGCACGGCCCTGTCCGAGGACGACGTGCTCGTCGCCGCGGGCGGCCGCGTGCTGTCGGTCGTCGGACTGGGCGGAGACCTGCGGGAGGCGCGCGAGAGGGCGTACGAGGGGGTGGGCAGGATCTCTTTGCCCGGCTCCCAGCACCGGACGGACATCGCCGCCAAGGCCGCTGCCGGCACCCTCACGGTCCCGGCCTGACGGAAGGACGGTGGTTGGGAACCCCGATACGGAGTTCCCAACCACGTTGTCAGGGACGGATCAGGAGCAGGAGACCGCCATCGACGACGGGGCACTGCCGTTGGCCGTGAAGCCGAACGACGTCGACTGGCCGGCGCTCAGCGTGCCGTTCCAGCCCACGTCACTCGCGGTGACCGTGGATCCGCTGACGGAGTAGCTCGCGTTCCACAGGCTTCCGATCGTCGTGCCGGACGGCAGCGTGAACTGCGTCGTCCAGCCGCTCACGCCGGAGGAACCGCCGGTGACCGTGATCTGGCCCTGGAATCCGCTGCCCCAGTTGTTCACGACGTCGAAGGACGCCGCGCAGGTCCCGGGCCCGGGGTCCTCGGTCGGGTCCTCGGTGGGATCTTCCGTGGGGTCCTCGGTGGGATCCTCGGTCGGGTCCTCCGTGGGGTCCTCGGTCGGGTCCGGGGTGGGCCCGTCACCGATCGGCGGGTACGCGTTGGCCACGAGCATCTCGAACTGCTCCTGGAACCACCAGCCCGACAGCGGGGCGTTCGGCAGCGCGCCGGTGTAGGCGCCGCCGAGCTTGTCCGCCTGGTAGGTCGGGTCGCACATCCGGTCGAAGCCCTTGCCCTCGTCGTTCGGGATCTCCTCCGAGGCGCCGTCGGACTCGCCCGGCGGCTTGACCCACACGAAGGCGTGCAGGTGCGACTCGGCGTAGCCGGCGGGCGACACGGTCGGGCGCTCGCCGATGCCGGCTCCGTCGGGGTTGCACCAGGCGCCACGGTGGTTGCGACGATCCACGCGGGACTCGTCCACGTAGGTGTTGAGGTCGCTCGACGACGACGCCGACGTCGGGCGCTCCGGGCCGCCCCAGCCGTTGCGGGACGTGTCGATCAGCATGCCGATGCGCGACGGCGCTCCCTGGGCGACCATCCGGTCGTACAGGTCGGCGGTCCAGTCGATCTCGTCGAAGTCCGGGTTCCACTCGTAGTAGTTCGCCGAGCGCACCTGGCCGCCGCCGACCTGCAGGTTCGGGTTGGTCAGGAACGGCTCCTCGAGCGGCGTCGTGTTCGCCGTGTTGGTGACGAAGCCCGCCACGGCGTCCCAGCCGTAGGTGGAGCCCTCGATCACGCTCGCGAACTCCTGCGCGCTGCCGCTCGCGTTGTCCGGCCAGCCCAGCCAGCCCGAGTGCGCCGCGTCGATGTACGAGTAGACGTTGCCCACCTCGTGCAGCCGGTCGAGGGCGTACCGCACGCCCTCGCGGTAGTACGGCGCGGACTGCTGGCAGGGCGGGTGGGACGCGTTCGTCACCAGGTTCGGCAGCGAGTCCGGCTCGATCACGGCCGAGATCCGCAGGTTCTCGTACTCCGGACGGTCGAGGATCTCGACGATGGCGTCGATGTACTCGGTCTTGTAGCGCTCCATGCCCTCGTCCGTGGCGGGCAGTTCACCGTTGGACGCGAGGGCGAAGCAGTCGCGGCCGGGCAGGTCGTAGATGACGAGGTTGAACACCAGCGGGCTGCCGCCGGCCTGCGCGACGGCCTGGTCGAGATGCCACTCCAGGCCGTGCTGCCGGTCGATGCCCTCGATCGCCTGGATGCGGTCCATCCACACGTGGGTGGGTTCGTTCGCGATGGCGCGCATGTCCTCGCCGAGCGAGCCTCCCGCCACGTCGGCGGCCTCCAGCACGTCCTCGCGCCAGTCAGGGTTGATGTACTGCGCGGCCCCTTCGTACGGGTTGCCCACCGCCGCGGTGGCCGATGGCGCCGCCGCCAGCGCCACCAGGGCCGACGCGGTGACCAGCGCCCCTGTGGCTCCGGCCGCGATTCCCGCGCGCACCTTCTTCTCTCGTTGCACGATGCCCTCCCGGGTCGTTCGTTTCGCACGCGCCCGCCGGCCCTCCTCCGCGGTGGGGCCGGCGGCGCGCGCACCCCGCAGGCCTTTCTGCGTGGCCTGGGAATCGTTGCCCGGGCGACGACTTGGACGACACCAGACGAATCGTTTAACAGGCGGCCGCTTCCACGCCGCCGCACGGTCACCGCCGTGCGGCGTCTCGGAGACGGAGCGAGTGAGCAGGCGCCGTCTCACCGCGGATCCGGCGGCGCGGTCGAGCCGCGGACCACCAGCCCGCCGGCGGCCACCGTCGTGGAAGGAGGTGCCTTCTCGCGTTTCGTCCCGTCCGCACGCAGCACGCCGAGGAGCGCGTGTCCGACGGCGTTCCCCAGGCGTTCCACCGGATACGGCACGGCGGTCAGCGACGGCGTCGTGAGCCGGCACGCCGCGGCGTCGGTCCCGGCCACGACGGAGAGCTGCCAGGGCACGTTGACGTTCAGCCGCCGCGCGACGTCGAGCACGACGCCGGCCGTGACGTCGTCGTCGGTCACGACGGCGGTGGGATGGCTCCCCGACGAGAGCAGCGAGCCGACGGCGGCCGCCGCCCGGTCGACCCCGTCCCCGGAGACCGCCTCGAAATCGATTCCGGACTTGTTCAGCGCCCCGCCGAGCGCGGTCGCGCGCCGCCGGGTCGACAGGAGACCCTCTGCCCCGGTGAGCATGGCGACCCGGCGATGTCCCAGATCCGCCAGGAACTCGCCGACCTGGGCGAACGCCGTCGCGTCGTCGAGCACCACGCTGCGCCACGCGGGTGGGGCCGGGAGGGCCGGGTCTCCGACCATGACCGCCGGGGCGGGCAGGTGGCGCAGGGCGGCGAGCCGGGCGTCGTCGGACCGTAGGCCCGTCACGACGAAGCCGGCGTAGCGGCGCTCCGCCCACCACTGGCGCATGAGGTGCGCGGCCTGCTCCACGCTGCTCGCGGTGTGGACCGCGAGCGTGACACCGGCCTCGTCGAGCACCTCGGCCGCGGCCGTGACGAGATCGAGCGTGGAGGCGGCGCGCGACCCGGCGGCGCCGTCGTGCACCGCGACGAGGGCGGCCGCGCCGGGGCCGGCACGCAGGGAGCGGGCGGCCGTGGCGGGACGCCAGCCCAGTTCGTCGGCCACCCGGAGCACGCGCTCGCGCGTCACCTCCGCCACGCCGCGTCTGCCGTTGAGGGCGTACGAGACCACGGCCGTGGACACGCCGGCCGCCCGCGCGACGTCGACGATCGTCGGTCGTCGCCTGCCCTCGCCGGAACGTGACCGGCCTCCCCGGGGTGAGGCAGGAATTCCACCTTTTCCCGCCGAGTTATCTGGATCTTCGTGATGATTCGGTCGCGCCGTCGAGACCATTCCCGTAGCATGCCCTGTTAGCCCATACTTTGCACAGCGTCGACGAGGACGGGGTGTGAGCATGACATCCGTAAGGGGCAAGTACTCTCTGGCCGTGTTGTCACCGGTCGTCGGTGGGCACTACTTCGGCAAGGTCCTGGCGGGCGTGTCCCGCGCGGCCCGGGCGGGAGGCCACCGGGTCGTCGTCGTGCAGACGTACCCGGCCGACCTGGAGCGCGCCCAGTTCCCGGAGGAGCCGCCCGTCGGCGTGCCGGTCGGGCTGGACGCGGCGGACGGCCTGATCGTGGTGACGACCGCCGTCGACGCCGAGACCGTGCAACGGCTCGGCGCGGAGGACCGGCCCATGGTGCTGGTCGGCGAGCACTCGCCCGGCGCGCAGGCGCCCGCCGTCGCGCCCGACAACGCGGGAGGCACACGCGCGGCCGTCGAGCACCTCATCTCGCACGGCCACGTCGAAATCGGTTTCGTGGGCAGTCTGCGGCAGTCCGACATCGTGGAGCGCTACGAGGCCTACCGGGCCACGCTGCGCGACCACGGCATCGAACCGCGCGACGAGTGGGTCTACCAGGCGGCCGACAACCAGGAGGCGGCGGGCGCGGCGGCAGCGCGGCAGGCCCTGGCCGCGGGGATGCCGACCACCGCGACGTTCGTCGCCACCGACCGCAATGCCGCCGGCTTCACCAGGATGCTCCAGGTCAGCGGGCTCGCCCTGCCGAGGCGGCAGGCGATCGTCGGCTTCGACCACTCCGACCTCGGCGCGCGCATGCGTCCGCGGCTCGCGACCGTCGACCCGCATCACGACGGCGTCGGCGAGCTCGCCGTCTCGCTCCTCGTCGCGCAGATCCGTGGCGAGCGGCCGCGGGGGCGGCATCTCTCCGCGGCGAGCCTGATCACCCGCGAGTCGTGCGGCTGCCGGGAGGCGAGCGTGGGCCCCGTGCAGGGCACCGGCGGCGGGGCGTCGAGCTCCTGGGCACGCCTCGCCGGTGTCGCGGAGATCGTGCTCGACGGCGCGGGGGCCACCCCGGGCATCGAGGCGTGGATGCGCAGCGTGCAACGGATCGTCCGGGCTGCCGACGCGCTCGCCGTGCTGCCCGACGCCGACGCGCTCGCGTCGCTCGTGGACATCACCCGCGCGCTCCGCCCGCACCCCGAGGCCCTGGAGCAGCTCGTGCCGGCGCTCCGCTCGGTCGAGGAGGAGCTGGCCAAGGCTCGGAAGGGCGGGACCCGGGCTCCCGGCGAGCCCGGGCCGACGGCCCGGCGCCGTGCCGTGGCCCGCGCCATCACCGACGTCATCGTCGCGCTCAGCACCGGGTGCACGCAGACGCTGCTCGCCAGGGCCGGCCGCCTCGAGCGGACGATCGGCGAGCAGTACGAGCTCGACCTGGGGCTGCTGCACGCGGACGCTCCCACCATCCGGACGCTGCGCTGGCTGCCCACGGGACACCGCGGTCCCGCCACGCTCGCGCTCTGGTCCGACGCCGCCGAGCGACTCGCCCACCCGCCCGTGCCCGACGACGTCCCCCGGCCCGGCCTGCGGGACTACGCGGGTGAGATCGACAGCCCGGCGCCACGGCCTCCGGCGGGGACCGCGGCGGACCCGGCGCGCGAGCTCACCGTCGTCGGCACCACGTCGACGTCGGCCCAGGCCCGCGCGCTCGTCGGAACGAAGCTGCCCGTGGCGTCCTTCCCCACGCGGGCCCTGCTCGACTCCGCCGACGGGATCGCCTTCGTCATCCCGGTCACCTTCGACACGAGCGACTGGGGGCTGCTGCTCATCGGCGGTGCGATCGACACGCACGCCACCAGTGCTCGCGACAAGTTCGACCACTGGGCGGCGATGCTCGCGGTCGCGCTGGACCGCGAGGCCCGGCTGGTCTCGCTGCGCACGCAGCGGGCCGCCCTCGCCGACATGGCCGCGCGCGAGCGGGCGCTGGCCCTCGACCTGCGGGCGGGCCAGGTGCGTTACCGCCTGGTCGAGGAGGTGGCGCTGGAAGGCACCTGGGACTGGGACATCACCACGGGTCACGTGTACTACTCACGCACCTGGAAGTCGCTGCTCGGACTGACCGACACCGAGGTCGGCACTGGCATCGAGGAGTGGACGAGCCGTGTCCACGCGGACGACCAGCGCGCGGTGCGATCCGCGATCGCGCAGCAGCTCGCCGGGGCGTGTGAACCACTGGACCTGGAGCACCGCCTCATGGCGGCCGACGGCCGTGAGCTCTGGGTGCGCGCCCGGGCCACGACCGTCACCGACGACGCGGGAGTGCGGGCCCGGATGGTCGGGGTGCTGATGGTCCTGGGCTTCCAGGGCGATCCGGACGGGACGGAGGGCACCGAGGCGACGCCGTGGCGCACCTCACGCGTGCGTCCACAGGCCGATGCCTCGCCGTTCCCCGCCTCCCAGTAGACTCGGCCCCGGAATTCCCTCGTCTTTCAAGGAGCCCCCGTGGGACGCGTCGTCGTCGAGGTCATGCCCAAGCCCGAGATCCTGGACCCCCAGGGCAAGGCCGTGGTCGGGGCGCTGCCGCGCCTCGGGTTCACGCAGTTCACCGGTGTCCGCCAGGGCAAGCGATTCGAACTGGAGGTCGACGGCGAGGTCACGCCCGAGATCCTGGAGCAGGCTCGCAAGGCGGCCGAGGAGGTCCTGTCGAACCCGATCATCGAGGACATCGTCGCCGTGACCGATGCCTCGGCGGACGCCGGGACCGCCCCCGTCGCACAGCGCGCCGGGCTGGCCTGATGGGCACGCTGAACAGCGCCAGGATCGGTGTCGTCACCTTCCCGGGCACGCTCGACGACCGCGACGCGGCCCGGGCCATCCGCCTGGCCGGCGGCGAACCCGTCGCCCTCTGGCACGCGGACGCCGACCTGCGGGACGTCGAGGCCGTCGTGCTCCCGGGCGGCTTCTCCTACGGCGACTACCTGCGGGCCGGCGCGATCAGCCGGTTCGCCCCGGCGATGTCGTCCGTGATCGACGCCGCGCGCGGTGGCATGCCGGTGCTCGGCATCTGCAACGGGTTCCAGGTCCTCACCGAGGCCCACCTGCTGCCCGGTTCGATGATCAAGAACGACCACCTGCACTTCGTCTGCCGTGAGCAGACGCTCGTGGTCGCCAACGCCAACACGGCCTGGACCAACGAGTTCGCCACGGGGCAGAGGATCACCATCCCCCTGAAGAACCAGGACGGTCAGTACGTCGCGGACGAGGCCACGCTCGACCGGCTCGAGGGTGAGGGCCGCGTCGCCTTCCGCTACGACGGCTGGAACCCGAACGGCTCGCGCCGCGACATCGCGGGCATCACCAACGAGAGGGGCAACGTGGTGGGCCTGATGCCGCACCCCGAGCACGCCGTCGAACCGGGCTTCGGCCCCGCCGGCGCGGACGGCCCGCGCGCGGGCACGGACGGGCTCCCGTTCTTCCGGTCGGTCCTGGCGTCGCTCGTCGGGGCGTGACGATGGCGGTCGGGGCGCACGACGGCGCGCTCGCCGAGGCCGCGACCGAGCGCGGGCCGGCCGGGCGGGTCGGGCGGGTCGTGACCGAGTCCGGTCGAGCCAGGCAGGCCGCCTCGGGGCAGGTCGTGGCCCAGCGTGTCGCGGCCGAGCAGGTTGCGTCCGAGCAGGTCGTGGTCGAGCGGGTCCCGTTCGACCATCCGGACGCCGTCGCCCTCCGGCTCGCCGCCGTCGCGGAACTCGCCGAGCGCTACGGCGACGATGGCGACGCGGACGAGTACTTCGACCCGGCGACCATCGTCGCGACGGTCGTGATCAGGGCCGGCGGTGTCGCCGCCGCGGGCGGGAGCCTCCGGGACCTGTCCGGGGCCGACGACGGCGTGGGTGGCCGGCACCCGTCGGGGACGGGCGAGGTCAAGCGCGTCTTCGTGGGCGCCGTGTTCCGGCGCCGCGGCCTCTCGACGCTGATCATGGAGGAACTCGAGTGCTCCGCCCGTGAGGCGGGCCTGACGCGAGTCGTCCTGGAGACCGGGACGGCGCAGCCCGAGGCGATCTCGCTCTACGAGAAGCTCGGCTACGAGCGCATCGCGCCCTACGGCAAGTACGCGGGCGAGGAAGACCAGCGCTGCTACGGCAAGGCTCTCTGACCGGGCAGGCTCCTCCTGCTCCTCCTACTCCCCGCGCAGGTAGCTCAGCTGCGCCGTGACGCTCTGCCGAGCCGCGCCCAGGACGCTCGGGTCGACGTCGGCGTACACGATCCCCACCACCGCGTCGGCGAGCTCCGAGATCTCCGCGCTCCGGCCGTCGTCGGGCACGCCGAGCCGGTCCAGCGCGCGCCGCACCTGCTCGAGCCGCTCGATCCGGTGCGCACGGTACATGCGCACGGCCGCCGCCAGGTCACCGATCGGCTCGCCGTGCGCGGGGAGCCCGAGGGTGCCGGCACCCGCCGATTCGAGGGTATCGAGGCTCTCGAAGTAGTCGTGCAGCGAGCCGTCCGGCTCGGCGATGACCGTGGTGCCCTTACCGAGGACGGTGTCCCCCGTCAGCACGACGGTCTCCGTGTCCGACGACGCCGGCCCGCTGACCACGAACGACACGGAGTCGCGTGTGTGTCCTGGCGTTGCCAGAACCTCGATCCGCAGGCTCGCCGCGTCGAGCACCTCGCCCCCGCGCAGCGGCTCCCCGCCGAGACAGAACTCGGGGTCATGGGCCCGCACGGGCGCTCCGGTCCGCTCCCGCAACCCGGCTGACCCCGCGGTGTGGTCCGGATGCCGGTGCGTGATCAGCACCAGTTCGACGGGCCCGGCACCGGCCAGCGCGTCGAGGTGCTCGTCGAGGTCCGGCCCCGGATCCACCACCACGCACCCCACGGCGCCGGGCGCCCGCAGCACATAGGACCGGGTCCCGTCGAGCGTCATCGGGCCGGGGTTGTCGGCCCGCAGCATCGACACGAACGGCGTCACGATTCTCACGCCCCCACGCTACGCGCTCAGGGCGCCGGCACCGGGCGGAGGTCCGGCGCCGGCGCCCTCGCGCGACCTCTTACCTCACCACGGCCACTTCTTCACGGTATACGCCTCGATCACGGTCTCCCGCAGACTGTTCCCCGCCGCGTCCGTCACCTCGGCACGGAGCGACACCGCCGAGGTGCCCTTCGGGACCTTCACCATGGCCACGCCGTTCCTGGTCCTGGCCTCCTTCCAGTCCCTGCCGTCGTTCGCGGACCACCACAGGCGTACGTCGGCGTCACCCTCGGTACCGGTCACCTCGACCCCGACCTTGGTGCGCCGCGGTGCCGCGCCTCGCAGATCGATCCCCGCGACGTCGTACCGGACATCGGGCAGTTCCCGCGGCACGACCTCGTCCTCGCCGACCGGTTCGGCGTGGAACGTCCACTCGCCCGTGACGCGCTTCGCGGTGTACCACTGGTCGGACGCCGGGATCCCGTGGTAGGCGACCCGGTAGCCCGCGCCGCCGGGCGGCATCGTCAGCTCGGCCCATCCGGGTGCGTCGTCCACGACGACCTCGCCGTCCTGCCAGACGGTGAGTCGTTCGTCGTCCTCGCCCCAGCCCGTGAACGTGTTTCCGGCCGAGTCCGACCAGCCGTTCGGGAAGATCGCGAGCAGGTCTCCCAGCTGCGCGGCGTCGGCCTGCGGAGTGCGGGGCGCCCCGCCGATCGTCTCCTCGACGGTTGAACCGGGCTCGTACGCGGTCAGCGGCGAGTCGTAGCCGCCGAGGATCTCCTCCCCGGCGGGGGTGCCGTAGAGCGTGCCCTGGAACCAGTTCACGTTCCGCGCGCTCACGTACTCGGTCCGGGTACCCGGCTCCACGGGGACCAACGTCGCGGAACCGAAGAACCGACCTTCCGGCAGGGCACCGCGGCCCGTCAAGATCGCGACGTCCCGTGCCGGTTCCGCGTGCGTCGTCCTCACGGCCGCCAGGTCCCCGCGGCGCGCGGTGAATGTCCCCGTGGTCACCGGGGATTGCTGGAACACCAGGTCGTAGGTGTACGACGGTCCCGTCCCATCCGAGGTCGGCTGGTCCAGGTGCGCCGAGGTGACGTGGTCGAACTCTCCGATCGACACCGGCTCGGTCGGCGTGACGAAGGCGTCGGCGCCCCCGACGCTCACCCCCGTCGAGATGCCGCCCCCGTTCGGGTCGGTCCGCTGCTCGTCCAGGCCGAGCTCCCTCACCGACGCCCTGCGCGGCGTGGCGATCGACACCGGCAGGGCCTCCCGCGCGTCAAGCGTCACGGTCGTGTCGGCGGTGACGGTCACCTCGGGCGCGAACGCGTCCGTGACCTGCGTGAACGTGTCGTTGAGCATGCTTGCGGCGACCGAGTAGTGGCCCGCGGGCACGCGCAGGGTGTGCGTCGCGTCCTCGGTGAGGTCGGAGAACAGGAACTGCCCGGCGTCGTCGACGTTCATGACGGCGAGGTCCGTCATTCCGTCCTCGAACGGCATTCCGTCCCGTCCGACGAACTCCACCTCCAGGTCGAACAGCTCGGGCTCCTTCTCCCAGCCCACGGGTGTCCGCACCGTCGCGCCGTCCGGGCCGGTCGCCGTGACCACGCCGGAGTACCGGCCGATGGGCCCGAGCGCAAGGTCCACGGTCACGGCGACCTCGGCGGTGCCGTTCGCCGGAACGGTCACCCGGTCGTCCGAGACGGACGCGCCCTCGGCGGCCTCGCCGTCAGGGCCGGTCACGGCGAGATCCACGCCGAGGACGACGTCCTGGTCGCCGGTGTTCCGGTACGTGACCGTGTCCGACGCCGTGCCCTCGTGCGGGTGCTCGAAGGCGCCGAGCGAGACCGACGCCGGATCGGCCAGCACCGGCTGCTCGATCGCGGCGGGCAGGAAGACCCGCCCCGCACCCTCCTCGAAGACGGACGCACCGGTCGGGTCCGCCGACCCCATCAGGACGGCCTTCAGTTCGGCCGCGCCCAGGTGGGGCCGAGCCTCCAGGACGACCGCCGCCGCACCCGCGACGTGCGGCGTCGCCATCGAGGTTCCGCTCAGGGCCGTGTAGTGCTCCCCGACGGGGCTGCCGAGCTGCGTCCCCGCCGCACGCGCGGCGACGATCTCCTCGCCGGGAGCGACGACGTCGGGTTTGATGGCACCGTCGGTTCGTGGCCCGCGGCTCGAGAAGTCGGTGACCACGTCGTCGTCGTCGACCGCGCCGACCGTGAGGGCCGACGACGCCGAGCCGGGCGTCGCGATCGATTCGTCCATGCCGTCGTTGCCGGCCGCGACGACGAACAGGGCGTCGTGCTCCGCGGTCAGCTGGTCGACGGCCAGCGCCATGGGGTCCGTGCCGTCGGTGTACTCGGACGCGCCGAGGGACATGTTGATGATGTCCGCGCCCTGCGAGGCGGCCCATTCCATGCCGTCGATGATCGACGACTCGTCACCGTACCCGTAGTCGTCCAGCACCTTGCCGACCATGATGTCGGCATCGGGAGCCATGCCGGAGTTCACGCCGTCGGACGCGTCGCCGGACCCGGCCACGATGGAGGCGACGTGGCTGCCGTGCCCGTCCCCGTCGACGACGGACCCGGTGTCGGAGAAGTCCTGCTGCGCCACCACGAGCTCGTCCAGGTCGGGGTGGGTCGCGTCGATGCCGGTGTCCAGGATGGCGACCGTGACCCCGTCGCCGGTGAAGCCTGCCTCCCAGGCCTGGGGTGCGCCGATCTGGGGTGCCGAGTCGGCGTCGAGCGCCCGCACCGGCGCGTCGAGCCAGACGCGCTCGATCGCGGGCGCTTCCTGCGCGGCGCGCGTCGTGGCCTCGCCGGCCTGCGTGCGCAGGGCGTCGATCAGTTTCGCGCCCGCCGCGGCGTCGACGTCGTCGGACACGGCACGGACGGACTCCAGGGTGCGCTCCGGCGTGATGCCGGCCGACGTCCAGTCGCCGCGGGCCGCGAGGGTCGAGACGTCGCTCGGCCGTCCGGTCCGCTGCACGATGACCGGCAGTGTCGGCCGACCGCCGAATCCGGCGTCGGCCAGCGCGGCGACGTCGAACAACCGCTCGTCGAGCGTCTCGCCGACGAACTCGGCGACATCGGCCGGGATGACGTACAGGTGCTCGCCGTGGCCGCGCCGGAGGAACGGGACGTCCTCGCGTCCTTCGGCGCGGAGAACGGCGGCCGTCCGGCTTCCGTCCGGGGCCGTCGTGACGGTCACGCGATCGCCCGTCAGGAGCGGGACCGTGACGGACTCGGCCAGGGCCGGGGCGCTTTCGGCGGCGGCGCCGTCGGATGAACTGCCTGGCTGCGCGGCCGCGCTCGGGAGCATGCAGCTGCTCGCGACGAGCGCGGCGGCGACGGCCGCTACGGTGACTGATCGGGTACGCAAGGGTGAGATCCCTTCGTTGTTCCGGTAAAGCGGTCATCTGCGACAGATCGGAAAGTGCTCTCCGAACGTAATCGCGAGCGACCTCGCGGAACAACGAAAGGATTCGGGCTGGGCTGAACTGTGGCCTGGATCACACCAAGGCCGGTGCCCCGACCGTGGAGTCAAGGCACCGGCGCAGGGACAGCGCCTACGACGTGGCCAGCGCCTGCTCCACGTCCTCGACGATGTCCTGGACGTCCTCGAGCCCCACGGACAGCCGCACCGTGGTCTCGTTGATGCCCACCCTGGCGCGGCCGTCGGCGCCCAGCTTGCGGTGGGTCGTCGTGGCGGGGTGGGTGATCAGGGACTTCGCGTCGCCGAGGTTGTTCGAGATGTCGACGATCCGCAGCGCGTCCAGGAACGCGAACGTCCGCTTCTTGGCGCCGTCGGCGTCCGTCCCGGGCGGGACGTCGAGGTCGAACGTCACCACGGTCCCGCCGCCCGACATCTGCGACCGCGCGAGCTCCGCCTGGGGGTGTGAGTCGAGGAACGGGTAGCGCACCCCGGTGACGCCGTCGAACCCCTCGAGCACCCGCGCGACCTCCAGCGCCGCCGCGTTCTGTGCGGTGATCCGCACCGGCAGTGTCTCCAGCCCCTTGAGCAGTGTCCACGCGTTGAACGGCGACAAGGACGGCCCGGTGTTCCGGATCAGCGTCTGCACCGGACCCGTGACGAACTCGGTGGTCCCGAGGATCGCGCCGCCGAGCACGCGTCCCTGCCCGTCGATGTGCTTGGTCGCGGAGTAGACGACGACGTCGGCGCCGAGCTCCAGCGGCCGTTGCAGGAGCGGCGTCGCGAACACGTTGTCGAGCACCACGGTCGCGCCCGCGCGGTGCGCCAGCTCCACCACGGCCCGCACGTCGACGATGTCCTGCATCGGGTTCGACGGCGTCTCGAAGAAGACGACGTCCGCCGGCTCCGCGAGGGCCTCCTCCCACTGGGAGAGCACGTGCCCGTCCACGTAGTCGGTGCGCACTCCCCACTTGGCGAGGATCTCGTCGAAGATCACCACGCTCGACCCGAACAGCGCCCGGGCCGCGACGATCCGGGACCCGGACCGCACCAGCGCGGCCAGCGCCGTGAACACCGCCGACATCCCGGTAGCCGTGGCGTAGCAGGCTTCCGCGCCCTCCAGGACGCGCAGGCGCTCCTCGAAGGTGTGCACGGTCGGGTTGCCGTAGCGCGAGTAGACGAACCGGTCCAGGTCGCCGGAGAACGCCGCCTCGGCGTCCGCGGCGGAGTCGTACACGTACCCCTGGGTGAGGAAGACGGCCTCGCCGGTCTCCTGGAACTCCGTGCGGGCGTGCCCGGCACGCACGGCGAGGGTGCGCGGCCGGACACCCGCGGGCAGCGGCTTGCGCCCGGAACCGCCGGGGACGGCGTCGGGCGGGAAGGCGCCGGTCGTCGTCACGCGTCGGCCTCCGCCCACGGCAGGTCGCGGACCTTCCAGCCGCTGTGGTTGCGGACACCGTCGGGCCCCGCCGGCCCTTCGAACCCCTCCAGCACGTTGTACGACGGCGCGATGCCGGCGCTGGTGGCCAGCCGCGCGGCGCCGATCGACCGCTGGCCGGAGCGACAGAGGAACACGACCGGTCCACCGGCGGCGCCGACGCCGGCCTTCAGCTCCTCCAGGAACGCCGGGTTGGGGCGGCCGTCGGCGTGCACCCACTCCGCGAACACGGCCTGCTTGTCGAGCGAACTGACGTCCGGCACGCCGATGGTGCGCCACTCGCCCTCGGTGCGGACGTCCACGAGGGTGGCGTCCGGATCCGTGGCCAGGAGGTCCCACGCCTGCTGCGGGGTGATGTCGCCGGCGTAGCCCGCGGCCGGGCGTGCGTCCAGCGGGGGGCCCGCGTTCGCGGGGGTGTCGGCTTCGGGGTTGCTCATGGCACTCCTCCCATCGGTCGTGGCGTTAGCACCCTGGTCCGGGAGGCGTCGCGTGTGCGCGAGACCCGCGGGTTGCTGCGGGGTCGACGTGCCACGTCACTCGCCCGCTCGGGATGGTCGACGCGATCGTACGTCACCGGCGCGGGCCGATCACACAGTGAGACCAGAATGTGGACGCTCGTTGACGCGTCCGTGCGGGGATCGCAGGATGACGCCAGGTCATGAGTGCCAGCGACAAGCCCCGGCTTGCTGGCCGGCAACCCTCCTCTCGCGGTGGGGTGCCCCGGGTGACGACCAGGCCGCGTTCGAGACCGTTCGTGGCAAGCGCGGGGACGCACTCCCCCAGGACTCGCTGGAGGGCGCCATGACGGCAGCCACCGACACCACGACCACGCCCGGCGGCTCGGCCCGTACGTCGACCGCTCCCGCGCCCGCCGAGCGGGCCGCGCCGGACCCGACCGCGCCGCTCCTGCCGGTCGTGGGGCACGACACGCTCGTCCCGCTCGTCGACGGGCGGCAGGTCACCTACTCCAACCTCGACGTCGCGGCCTCCGCTCCCGCGCTGGAGTCCGTCGCGGAGCGCGTCGCCGAGACCCTGCCGCTGTACGCCAGCGTGCACCGGGGCGCGGGCTACCTCTCCCAGGTCTCCACCGCCCTGTACGAGGCGTCCCGCCGCGCCATCGGGGACTTCGTCGGTGCGCGCGCAGAGGACCTCACTCTCATCACGCGCAACACCACCGACTCGCTCAACCTGCTGGCGGGATGCGTCCCCGCCGATCCGGCCACGGGGGCACCCGGCCGGGTGCTGGTGCTCGACGTCGAGCACCACGCCAACCTCCTGCCCTGGCAGCGGCTCACCGACGCCACCGTCCTCACCGGCGGCACGACCGTCGCGGACACGCTCGCGCAGGTCCGTGACGAGCTCGCCGACGGCGCCGGCACCGGCAGGCCGTACGTGCTGCTCGCCGTCACGGGCGCGTCCAACGTGACGGGCGAGTCGCTCCCCCTCGCGGACCTGGTCGGTGCGGCCCACGAGCACGGCGCACGCATCGTGCTCGACGGCGCCCAGCTCGTCCCGCACCGCCGGATCTCGCTCGCCGACAGCGGCGTCGACTACCTCGCCTTCTCCGGGCACAAGACCTACGCGCCCTACGGCGCCGGCGCCCTGATCGGCCGCCGTGACTGGCTCGACGCGGGCACTCCCTACCTCGCCGGCGGCGGTGCCGTCCGGCGGGTGCGTACCGGCGAGACCGACTGGCACGACGGGCCCGCGCGGCACGAGGCGGGTTCACCGAACGTGATCGGGGCCGTCGCGCTGGCCGCCGCGTGCGAGGCGCTCGCCGCCCTGGACCCCGACCTGGTTCGTGCGCACGAGGGCGCGCTGCGCCGTCGCCTCGTGAGCGGCCTGGAGTCGATCGACCGGGTGTCGGTGGTGCGGGTGTGGGACGACGCCGTCGACCCGGTCGGGGTGGTGACCTTCACGGTGGCGGGGTACGACCCCGGTCTCGTCGCGGCCTACCTGTCGGCCGAGCACGGGATCGGCGTGCGCGACGGGCGGTTCTGCGCGCACCCGCTGCTCGGACGTCTCGGGTTCGACGCCGGGGCCGTGCGCGCCTCGGTCGGTGTCGGAACCGCCGGCGAGGAGGTCGAGCGGCTCGTCGCGGCGGTGCGTACGCTGGTCACCGACGGGCCGCAGGCACAGTACGACGTCGTCGACGGGCTCTGGGTCGTGGTCGACGACCCGCGGCCGGTGCCCGAGGGGTCCGGCCTGGCCGGGCTGCTCGCCACGGCGGCCGCCGGCTACCTGGCGGACGTCGCCGTCTGCCTGCCCGATGAGGTCTGACCTGCGAGGTCCGACCTGCGGCGTCATCTGACATATCACTTTTGATTTCCCTCCACCACATTTCCTGAACGCGCGCCATACCGCCCACAGGGATACCTTCGTGACGTGCCGGAACTGTCCGGGGATAAACGTGCCCGGCACGGCGAGAATCATCTCGAAGGGGGAAGGGGAAACACCACATGGACTGGATGGCAGGTCTCACCAATGCCTGGAACTCGATCGCAAGCTTCGTCCCGAAGCTTCTCGTGTTCCTGGTCATTCTCTTTATCGGCTGGATCATCGCGAAGGCGGTCGCACGCTTCGTCGGCATGATCCTGAACCGAATCGGCTTCACGAAACTGCTCGACAAGGCGGGTGCCGGGCGGTTGCTCGCCGGCTCCGGGGTCGAGCCGATCTCGCTGCTCACGAAGATCATCTACTACTTCATCCTGCTCATCGTGCTGCAGCTCGCGCTCAGTGCGTTCGGGCCCACCAATCCCGTCAGCCAGATCGTCAACGAGATCGTCGGCTGGCTGCCGCAGCTCGTCGTCGCGATCGTCATCGTCGTCATTGCGGGCGCGATCGCGAACGCCGTCAGGGACCTGCTCACATCGACCATGGGCGGCGTCTCCTACGGCCCGCTGGTGGCGAAGGTCGCCTGGGTCGGGATCCTTTTCCTGGGCATTGTCGCCGCCCTGAACCAGGTCGGTATCGCGGTGTCGGTGACGACGTCGGTGCTCACCGCGGTTCTGGCGACGATCGCCGGAATCCTGATCGTCGGTGTCGGAGGCGGCCTCATCGGCCCGATGCGGACGAAGTGGGAGGGCTGGCTCGCCGGGATCGGCGCGCCCGGCGGCCCGGGTGGTGCTGCCCAGAGCGGTGCGGGGCAGCAGTCGGCCGGTGGCACCTACGCCCCGCCGAGCAACGGCTGAATCGCGACATCGGCCCCGGCACACGGTCGGGCCCCGCACTCCGACGGCGGAGTGCGGGGCCTCTCCTTGTTGCTGCGCCCGCCGGCGCCCCGTCCGTCTGCTCGGGAATACCACGGCGGAGGCGGCGCGCAATCGCCTGAGGTCTCGTGGCGGTAACCCGCCATGGCGTATCCTCGCCGCATCCTCGGTGCATCGATTACTGCTGGAGGGTTGAGAATGTTCGGCAACGTGCTCGGCCTGTCGCAAGCACAGGCGCTCGCCTACCGCGAGCTCGTCCGCTCGCCCTCGCTCGACGCGAGCGAGCTGGCCCGGCGGATGGGCGTCGACCCCGGCGAGGCCTACGCGGTGCTGCAGGTCCTCGAGGAGCACGGGCTTGCCGCGCGGCAGGGTACCGACGACTCGCGATTCCAGGCGGCGCCCCCGGAGATCGCGCTCGGTGCGATCCTCTCGCGCCGGACCGAGGAACTGCGGTCCGCGCAGCTCGAGATGCTCGACCTGGAGGAGGAGTACCGCCGGTCCGCCGACCTGCGCCCGGCGAGCGACATCGTCGACCTGGTGCGCGGCTCCGACGCCGTGCTGCAGCGCATCCTGCAGCTCCAGGCGGGCGCGCACGAGACCGTCGAGACCTTCCTCCGGCCTCCCGTGCTGGTGATGGGCACCGAGGAGAACACCGCCGAGGACGACGCCGTCGAACGCGGCGTGCGCTACCGGGCCGTGATGGACCGGTCGATGCTCGACGAGGGCCTCCTGACGGTCGAGGCCGCGGTCGAGGCCGTCCGCGCGGGCGAGGAGGTCCGCATCGCCGACGACGTCCCGATCAAGGCGTTCGTCATCGACCGGCGGCTCGCCATCGTCCCGGTGCAGAGCCAGCTGCGGCCCGACGACGAGGTCGACACCGTCTCCGCGCTGATCATCCATGAGAGCGGGCTGCTCGACGGGATCATCGCGCTCTTCGAGGCGTTCTGGCGGGACGCGGTGCCGCTGCGGGTGCAGTCCGAAGGCGTCCACGGCGAGCTGGACGACCTCGACCTGAAGATCCTCGGCCTCATGCTCTCCGGCCTGACCGACCAGGCTGTGGCCAAGCATCTGGAGCTGGGTCTTCGCACGGTTCAGCGGCGCGTCAAGTCGATGATGGACACGGCCGGCGTGGCGACGCGCATCCAGCTGGGCTGGCACGCGGCCCGCAAGGGGTGGCTCTGAACGCCGAAGCCGTCCCTCGCGGGCCGCGTGGGGGTCAGCGTGGGGTCAGGCCTTTGCGCCGGTCTTGCGGAGGGACTTCTCCGACCTCGGGGCCTTTCCGCTGGCTGCGAGATCGCGGTAGTACTGTCTCGCCTCGTCCTGGCGCAGCCGCTCCGAGCCGTCGGCGATCGGCGCCCGGAGGTGGCGCGGGCCGTAGCCGAACGCGTCGACGAGGTCCACCGCGTGCGGGCGGATCTGCTTGAGCAGGTGGTGGATCGTCGTCGTCACGGCCTTGGCGCGCGACACCGACAGCCGCCCGCCCACGAGGTACCAGTCGAGGTTGCGCTCGATCACGGTCAGGCCGTAGACGTCACGCACCGTCGTCATGATCGCGCGGGTGCCGACGTCCTCGATCTCGTCGAGCGCCTTGGTGAAGGCGTCCCAGCGGAACAGTTCGGCCCACGCGATCGACGAGGTGATCAGCTCGACCTGGTTGTCGTCGAAGATCTCCTGCGCCTTGGCCGGGTCCTTCGTCCCCAGCGCGGGCCGCAGGCCCATCGCCACCGAGTTCACGAGGCCGTCCACGCGCTCCTGCAGCAGCGCTCGCTGGGTCCTGGCGTCGAGCAGGTTGCTCGCCGCCCGCGCGCCGCCGCCGTCGGCCACGTTCTGGCCGAGCTTCCGCAGCGGCGCCTTGTGCAGCAGCGTGTCCTTCAGCCGTCCGGCCACGATGCCCGCCATGCCGGCGGGGGACTTGGCGGCCCTGGCCAGCCGCTTGCCGTGGTCGCCCACCAGCCGCTTCGCGGCGAGCTGCAGGAGGATGTGGTTGTCGCCCTCGAACGTGGTGTAGACATCGAGGTCCGCCCGCATCGACGTGAAGCGGTTCTCCGACAGGTAGCCGGCCCCGCCGCACGCCTGGCGGCACGTCTGCAGCGTGTCCATGGCGAACCAGGTCGACGTCGCCTTGAGCGCGGCGGCCGTCGTCTCCAGGTCCTCGCGGTTCTCCGGGGTGTCCGTCGCACCCGAGAACACGCCGTCGAAGAGTTCCAGCAGCTCCTCGTGCGCGAACGAGATCGCGTACGTCTCCGCGATGCGCGGGAGGAGCCGCTTGCGGTGCATCGCGTAGTCGAGCAGCGTGATCTCCTCCTGGCCGTCGCCGGCCGCGAACTGTCGGCGCTCGTCGGCGTACTTCGTGGCGATCGCCAGGCCGACCTTCGCGGCGACCGACGCCGACCCGTCCAGGGTCACGCGACCCTGCACCAGGGCGCCGAGCATCGTGAAGAAGCGGCGTCCCGGGCTGTCGATCGACGACGTGTACGTGCCGTCCGCGGCGACCTCGCCGTAGCGGGCCAGCAGGTCCCGGCGCGGGATCCGCACGTCGGTGAAGTGCAGCTTGCCGTTGTCGATGCCGTTGAGGCCACCCTTGTGGCCGTCGTCCTCGCCGCCGACGCCGGGCAGGAACTCGAGCGTCTCCGGGTCCCGGATCGGCACGTAGAAGCAGTGCACGCCGTGGTTCACGCCGTTCGTGATCAGCTGGGCGAACACGGTCGCGGCCACGCCGTGCCGCGCCGCGTTCCCGAGGTACTGCTTCCACGCCCCCCGGAACGGGGTGTTGATGACGAACTCCTCGGTCCCCGGGTCGTACGTCGCCGTCGTACCGACCGACGCGACGTCCGAACCGTGCCCGGTCTCCGTCATCGCGAAGGCGCCCGGGACCGACAGGTCCATCGCCCCCGGCAGCAGGCGGTCCTGCTGCTCCTCGGTGCCGAGGTGCAGGATGGCGGCCGCGAACAGGCCCCACTGCACGCCCGACTTGATCTGCAGCGACGGGTCGGCGACGAAGAGCTCCTCGCAGCCCACCAGGTTGCCGCCGGCGTCGTCGTTGCCGCCGAGGCGCTCGGGGAAGGCACGCCATACCTGGCCGTGCTCGTCCCGCGCCATGAACTTCATGGTCTCGAGGGTGCGCTCGCGATGTTCCTCCTTCGAGATCCCGTCGATCTTCCAGATCTCCTCGCGTTCGGCGACGAGACGGCGGGCGTTGGAACGCACCTCCTTCCAGCGCCCGAGCAGGAGGTGCTCCAGTTCGGCGACGTTCACGCGCGGACCGTCCGACGCCGTCGAGGCGCCGCGGGCCGGTTCGTTCCTGCGGTCCTGGGTGGCGGTGCGCGGCGCGGCGGTCGGCACGGCCAGTGTCGTCGTCGGAGGTTCGGAGGTGGTCGTCATCGGTTCTCCTCGAGGGTCGGCGGCTGGTAGCCGCGAGGTTGAGGCGGGTGCGGGAGGTCAGGCGGTGGTCGCCGCGGCGGGTTCGTCGGGATGCAGGACGCCGACGGGCCCCGTCCAGAGCCACAGGCTCACGCGCTCGGTGAGCTGCTCGCGGGTCACGGACTGCCCGGCGACGCGGTGACCGAGCCACCACTCGCCGGCACCCCGGACGAAGCCGACGGCGCCGGCCGCCCAGGCGGCGGCGTCCTCGGGCGTGACGTCGGCCGCCTGGGCGAACGGCTCCGCGACGAGCTCGATCACCGACTCCAGGTAGGCACCCAGCGGCGCGTCCGACGAGCCGACCGGCGAGGCCGTGGCCTGGGTGTCCCGCCCGCCGGGCTGCTCCACGGGCGAGACCGGGTCGTTGCCGCCGATCGACGTCCGGGTCACGAACCAGTACACGTTCGGCGAGTGTTCGATCATCTCGAGGTAGACGCGGACCATGGCGCGCAGCGCCCCCTCGGGGGTGGCGGCCCCGTGCGCGGCCTCCTGCAGCGTGTCGTGCATCTGAGCGACGACGGCCTCGGCCACGGCGAGGCGCAGCCCCGCCTTGTCGTCGAAATAGCGGTACACGATCGACTTCGACGTTCCCGCCTCTGCGGCGATCTCGTCCATGGATACCGTAGGACCTAGGCGGTGCACGGCCTTCCGGGCTGCGCGCACGAGTTCTGCCCGGCGCGCGGTGCGGTGGTCCGCCCAGCGAGTCGATCGTCCGTCCACGCCGACGCTCATCGATTTTCTCCTTCACGGGCCGTCGCTCTTGTGCTCCGCCTCACGAGACTGACAGTATCAGGTACTGTGAGTCTCGGACACCGTCCACGTTGACATCCGCCCAAGAACTTCCCAAACGACGTGAAGGACCTGACGAAATGGCCTCTTCCATTCCCACCACTCGAGAGGCCGTCATCATCGGCGGCAACCGCATCCCGTTCGCCCGGGCCGGCAAGAAGTACGTCCGCACCAGCAACCAGGACATGTTCACCGCCGCACTCGAGGGGCTGGTGGCCCGCTTCGGCCTGCAGGGCGAGCTCCTGGGCGAGGTGGTCGGTGGCGCCGTGCTGAAGAACAGCCGCGACTTCAACCTGATCCGGGAGAGCGTGCTCGGCTCGTCCCTCGCTCCCGCCACGCCCGCGTACGACCTGCAGCAGGCCTGCGGCACGGGCCTGGAGGCCGCGATCGCGGTCACCAACAAGATCAAGCTCGGCCAGATCGAGTCCGCCGTCGCAGGCGGGACCGACACGATCTCCGACGCGCCGATCGCCGTCGGCGACAAGCTGCGCCGTGCCCTGCTCCAGGCGAACCACGCGCGCAGCACCGGCGACCGCATCAAGGCGCTGCTTCCCGTGCTGGGCCACCCGAAGTGGCTCGCACCCGAGACACCGGACACGGGCGAGCCGCGCACCGGCCTCTCGATGGGCGAGCACCAGGCCATCACCACCGCGAAGTGGGGCATCACCCGCGAGGCGCAGGACGAGATCGCCCTGCGGTCGCACCAGAACCTGTACCGCGCCTGGGAAGAGGGCTTCTTCGACGACCTCGTGACCCCGTTCCGGGGCCTGTCCCGCGACGACAACCTGCGCGGCGACACCTCGGCCGAGAAGCTCGCGAAGCTCAAGCCGGTCTTCGGCCGCGGGCTCACGGGCGACGACGGCGCACCGCTGCCGGCCACGATGACCGCCGGCAACTCCACCCCGCTGACCGACGGCGCCTCCGCGGTGCTGTTCGGCTCGCGGGACTGGGCCGAGGAACGCAACCTGCCCGTGCTCGCGAAGTTCGTCGACGCGGAGACCGCCGGCGTCGATTTCGTGCACGGCCACGAAGGGCTGCTCATGGCGCCGGCCGCCGCCGTTCCCCGCCTCCTGGCGCGCCACGGCCTCACGCTCGAGGACATCGACTTCTTCGAGATCCACGAGGCGTTCGCCGCAACCGTCCTCACCACCCTCGCCGCCTGGGAGGACGAGGACTACTGCCGCGACGAGCTCGGCCTGCCCGGGGCGTTCGGCAAGGTCGACCGCAGCAGGCTGAACGTGAACGGCTCCTCGCTCGCGGCCGGGCACCCCTTCGCCGCGACCGGCGGACGCATCGTCGCCACGGCCGCGAAGCTGGTGCACGCGAAGGCCGCCGAGACCGGCAAGCCGGCCCGCGCCCTGATCTCCGTGTGCGCGGCGGGCGGACTGGGTGTCACGGCGCTCGTCGAGTCCGCCTGAGCGGATCCGGCCTCCGCGTATCTGACCGGCCTCACCAGCACTTCCGACCACCACGATCCAAGAGGGCACCGTGACCGACAGCTACACCCGTTTCGCCAACGGCGGCTTCAAGCCGCTCGTCAAGAAGCTCGGGCTGCCCCAGCCCGCGATCCTTCGCCGGCATCAGGCCGGCAGCCCGCTGACCGTCGGCCCGGTGCTGGTGGTGTCCGACGACGCCTCGGCATCCGACGCCGACGCCGTCACCAAGGTCCTCACCGGCTGGGACATCGACGTACGCCGCTCTCCGGAACTCGCCGAGCGCGAGAAGTTCGGCGCCGTCGTGCTCGTGCTCTCGGCGGTGGAACACCCCGAGGACGTCTCCGGCGCGGCCCTCGCCCTGGGCGGGACCCTGCGCGGGCTCGCCGGCAACGGCCGCGTCGTCACCCTCTCCCGCGCCCCGGAGACCGGCGACGCACCCACGCTCGCGGCGGCCCGCGCGGGCGTGGAGGGCTTCGTCCGCTCGCTCGGCAAGGAACTCCGCGGGGGCTCGACCGCGAACGGCGTCCAGCTGACCGGGGGCGCCGCCGTCGACTCGATCTCCGTGATCGCCACGCTGCGCTTCTTCCTCTCCGCGAAGTCGGCGTACGTCGACGGCCAGATCCTCCCGGTCGGACCCTGCGACGGCCCCGGTGAGATCGACTGGGACCGGCCGCTCGCCGGCAGGGTCGCGGTCGTGACCGGCGCGGCGCGCGGCATCGGCGCCGCGATCGCGAGGACGATGGCGCGCGACGGCGCGAAGGTCGTCGTCGTCGACGTGCCGCCCGCGGGGGAGGCGTTGTCGGCGGTCGCCAACTCGGTGCACGGCGTCGCGCTCCAGCTCGACGTCACCGCCGCCGACGCCGCCGACAAGATCCTGGCCGCCGCGAAGCCGCTCGGCGGGCTCGACATCCTGGTCCACAACGCCGGCATCACCCGCGACAAGCTGCTCGCCAACATGAAGGCGGACCGCTGGGACTCCGTCATCGCCGTCAACCTCGCCTCGCAACTGCGGATCAACGCCCGGCTCCTGGAGGCGGGTGTCGAGGGGCTGCGGATCGTCTCCCTGGCGTCGACGTCGGGCATCGCCGGCAACAAGGGCCAGACCAACTACGCCTACTCGAAGGCGGGCGTCATCGGTCACACCGCGGCCACGGCGCCGCTCGTCGCCGCCACGGGTGGCACCGCGAACGCGGTCGCGCCAGGCTTCATCGAGACGGAGATGACCGCGAGGATTCCGTTCGCGACGCGCTCGGTGGCGCGGATGCTGCCCTCCTTGGCGCAGGGCGGTGAGCCGGTCGACATCGCGGAGGCGATCTGCTTCCTCGCGTCCGACGCGGCGGCCGGGATCAACGGCCGGACGCTGCGCGTCTGCGGTCAGCACATGGTGGGCAAGTGACCGCGGTGGTCGGGGCCGACGAGGTGAGATCCGCGCCGAGGGCCGGGGCGCCGTCGTCCTACACCGTCACCGACCTGGGCGTGGTGCCGCCGCTCGGCGGGCTGTACGTGAAGGGCGCGATGGGCTCCGTGACGAAGCGTCCGCGAGCCGGCGTCGTCCTCCCGCGGGTCGTGTACCGCGTGGCGGACGTCGACACCACGGGCGTGGCCGCCCACCTGGCCGACTACCAGGGCGTGGTGGGGGAGCCGGTGTCGGACGTGCTGCCGGCCGGATTCCTGCACGTCCTCACGTTCCCGCTGGCGACCGCGGTCATGGTGCGCCCCGACTTCCCGCTGGGGCTGCTCGGCATGGTGCACCTGCGCAACACGGCCCGCGTGTTCCGCCCGGTGGGGGTGGGCGACCGGCTGGAGATCCGGGCCTGGGCCGAGCATGCGCGCGCCCACCGGCGGGGCGTGCAGGTCGACCTGGTGGCGGAGGCCTTCGCGGGGGGCGTGCCGGTGTACCGGGGGGTCTCGACGTACCTCGCGAAGGGCTTCTCGGTGCGGGACGGTGCGAGCACGCCGTCGGAGTGGGCGGGACCGGACCGCGCGGCGTCGGAGGGGGCGCTGCCTGGGCGGGAGGTGCCGGACGGGGCGATGCCGGACCGAGCGGCCGACGGCGCGGGCCGACCCGCGTCACGCGCCCCCTGGGTGCCGCCGCTGCCCACGGCGCGCTGGCGCCTCCCCAGGAGCATCGGCCCCGAGTACGGCGCGGTCTCCGGTGACCGGAACCCGATCCACATGTCCGCGCTCGGGGCGAAGGCCTTCGGATTCCCGCGTGCGATCGCCCACGGGATGTACACGGCGGCGCGTGCCCTGGCCGAGGTGGGGCCGGCCCGGCGCGGTGACGCGTACGAGTGGACCGCCGAGTTCTTCAAGCCGGTGCTGCTGCCCGGCTCGGTCGACGTGGCGATCCGGTACGCGTCGGACGCCGGCGCCGGCGCCGCCCCTGCTGTTGGCCCGGAGGGCGGCTTCGTCTACGACGCCTGGCGTGCGGGCCGGACGACCCGTCATCTGACGGGCACCGTCACGCCGCTGTGAGGCTCCGCTGTCAGGCCGCGCTCGGGATCGAGCGGTCCTGATCGAGCGGCAGCAGCGCCGGCACCGGCGCTGGGGCCGTCTCCGGAGCCGTCTCCGAGGTGCTGCCGGACGCCGGGGCGGCATCGAGCGCGTCATCGGCCTCGTCGTCCAGCTCGATCGTCGGGCGGACGACGGGGCCGCCGAGGGTCACCGGTGCCATCGCGGGCTCGGGCTCGGGCGCTGCGAGGGCGACGACGGTCGCTCCTCCCACGCCGAGGATCAGCGCGCCGATGGCGAGCATCCACTGGCCGTAGGCGAGCGTCAGGCCGAGGAGCACGCCACAGCCGATCGCGACGATCGTTCCCAGGGCGAATACACGAGTCATGGGGAGCCTCCCTGCCGAGGTTCTGCCGTGCTGGTGCTGGTGGCCCCTGCACGGGGCTCCCACGTGGTCTGGGGACGCGGGGGTAGTGCTTGCCACGACCCGGGGGCCGTACAAGGATCAGCCGGGGGTTGCTGACAACGTCCGTTCGGTGCCGCGACGCCCTCTGCCGACGCCCGCACCACTTCCAGGAAACCTGATGACGGCTCGGCTCGCACGCCGAACGGAGACGTGCTACGTCACGATCCCATTACGGCCCGGTGTCGCCTTGTGATCGTCGTTCGATATCGGACACCCGCGTCCCGCGGTCACGACTCCGTCGGATTGCAGCGTGCCGCGATGGTCCCGAACATCCCGACGTCGGGACGCCACGGCTCCAGGTTCCACGACGCCTTGTCGGGGGCGCCCAGGTGGTGGCAGGCGAGCTGGTCACGCATCCCGTCGCTGCCCGCCTCGGGTTCCGCGGCGGCGAGCTGGGCGGCGAGCAGCTCGAGCGTCGCCTCCCCGCCGTCGCGTACCCAGGGTTCGGGGACGACGGCGAGTGAGAGGCCGCCCTCGCCCACCCGCTCGGCCCAGGTCGCGGAGTCGAGCGCGTCGTCGCCGAGCACGAGGGCGACGGTGCCCGACGGCGAGTCGTCGGGGCGCTTCGTCCTGTCGTGCCCCTCGGGCGTGAGCGCGGCGACGGGGATGCCGTCGCGAAGCACGGTGACGCTCTCGTCGCCGTGCTCGACGACGTCCGCCCCGGGCGTTCCGGTCGAGTACGCGCGAGACCCCGACGCCGTGACACGACGGGTGCCGTCGGGCCGAGGCTCCCCGATCGTGATCTCGGTGGCCGCGATCTCCAGGACGACGCCCGCCACGGTGACGGTCGAACGCTCCCGGGGCGCGGGGGTCGGCGTCCGCGCGGTGTCTCCGCCGTCCCCGTCGTCCGGGGGCGGCGATGCCGTCGTCCGGGTGGGCGACGTCGGGGTCGCCGGTCCGGTGGTGTCGCCGCCGATTTCCGCGCGGGACGCGACGAGCGCGGCCAGGACGAGCGCGGCGACCGCGACGACGAGGACGTGTGAGGCTCGCACGACGCCATTCTCCCGGACGTGCGGTGGCGCCGCCCGAGGGTCAGGGCTATTGTTGGAACACACGTTCGAATCGGGGTTCGAGGAGGGTCACCACATGGTCGGTAGTGCAACCACCAGCAGATCGGTCGTGACGAGCGGTGCGGTCACGGCGGGGCCGGAGCGGGACGGGTTCGGGTCGCTGGCCGAGGCGATCGACGCGGTCGCGGCGGTGGACGCCCTGCTCGCGTCCCTCGCGGCCTCGCGTGCGGTGCTGATGAGCGAACTCGGGGAGTGGGCGAGCACGCACGTCGGGGAGATCCTTCCCGGCTCGGTCGGTGACGGCGACGCGGCGGCCGCGGAGGCCGAGGATCTCGCCGCGGGAATCGTGGCGGACCGACTCGCGGAGATCCTGCGCGTGTCACCGGACGCGGCGGCGGGTCTCGTCGAGGAGTCCCGCGCGCTGGTGCGCCGGCACCCGCGAACCCTCGCGGCGCTGAGGGGCGGCAAGATCTCCTACGGGCACGCGCAGACGATCCTGGGGTACACCTACGGGCTGCATCGCGGCGGGCGCGCCGCGCTGGAGACGCGGCTGCTGCGGCACGCGCGGACGGCCACGGTGGCCGAGCTGAGCCTGATCGCCCGCACGGAGCGGGAGCGCCGGCTGCGGGCGCCGAGGCGCCGCGCCGCCAGGGCGGACTCGGTGCGTCAGCGGCGCCAGATGTCGTCCCACGCCGGGGGCTCGCCGGCCTGCACGTAGGGCCGGGGGTCCTCGCGCGGCGCGGGGGTGGTCGCCATGTGCTGCCCGGTCATGGGCGGGGCGTCGTACGCGTCCTGCGGGGCGTAGTGCGGGAACGTCCCGGTGTCCGCGACGTGATGGGCCCCGGTCTCGGCCGGGACGTGGTGACCGTACGGCCCGGTGATCGCGAACGAGCCCGTCGGCGGATGCGGCTCGGCGTAGGCCGGGTGCGCCGTATCGACGCGGACGGGAGGTGCGGCCACGACCCAGCGCGTCGACGATGCCTGCGGCTGCGGGACGGAGTTCACGGGCGCCTGCCGAAGCTGCTCATGCATGGTCCCGGCCCAGTTGAGCGCGAGGCTGAAGCGCATCGTCGTGAGGTTGTCCACCGTCATCTCGCCGCCGAGCGCGGGATGCGGATTGAAGGTGAAGACGTCCTTGCGCCCGAGGCGCATGCCGCGCTGCTCGGCGTCCCGGACGATATCGTCCATGAGGTAGGTGGCACGGCCCTCGGGCGCCTCGAGCTCCGCGTACATGTCCACCGCCGTGGTCCAGCGGAGCTCCAGCGTTCCCTCCATCGTGTCCAGGAACCACCAGCCCTCGAGGGACTCGAGGAAGACGTCGCCGAAGCAGGTGGTGAAGCGAGGGGTCTTGCCGCTGATACCCAGCCATCGCCAGGAGGCCAGTCCGAAACGGAAGGCATCCTTGGCAAAAGTGCGAAGCATCTGCATGGGCGCATCAAACCACTTTGTGGTATGGATGCGAAACCCCCTGGCCACGATGGGTTTTCTATGCCACGGCGAGGTGCATAAATGCGGCATATCCGGCATGTGCGGTCGAAGGAGGGTCGGCTGTGGCACGCGCGACAGCGTGACCTTGGTCGATGAGCTGGGTCACAGTTCGAGCCGGGGGTTCCGTGCCCGCCGCTCCTCCGCCGTCGTCGTTCGGTCCCATGGTCTCCGACCTGCAGAGTCGCGTCGCACCGGCCCGATCGGGCGCCCCCCGTCGCGCGGCGGATAGACTGTGCGCGCGCCTCCCGCGCAACGTTCCCGCGCAGCCGTTGCTCTGCGCTCCCCCACTGCACGCGAGGGATACATGACCGCGCCCGCGTCTCAGGCCGCCCGCCCCGTTCTCGACACGGTCGAGAATGCGAAGGCCACGCCCGACGAGGTCCAGCCGTTCGGCGAGCTGGGTCTGAAGCAGGACGAGTACCAGCGCATCCGCGACATCCTCGGCCGCCGTCCCACGGCCGCCGAGCTCGCGATGTACTCGGTGATGTGGAGCGAGCACTGCTCCTACAAGTCGTCGAAGGTGCACCTGCGCAAGTTCGGCGAACGCGTCACCGAGGAGATGAAGCGGAATCTCCTCGTCGGCATCGGGGAGAACGCCGGCGTCGTCGACATCGGCGACGGCTGGGCGGTGACCTTCAAGGTCGAGTCCCACAACCACCCGTCGTTCGTGGAGCCGTACCAGGGCGCTGCGACCGGCGTCGGCGGCATCGTGCGCGACATCATCTCGATGGGAGCACGGCCGGTCGCCGTCATGGACCAGCTCCGGTTCGGTGACGTCGAGCACCCGGACACCGGGCGCGTCGTGCACGGCGTGGTGAGCGGCATCGGCGGCTACGGAAATTCGCTCGGCCTGCCCAACGTGGGCGGCGAACTCGTCTTCGACGGCTCCTACCAGGGCAACCCGCTGGTCAACGCGCTCTGCCTCGGCGTGCTGCGCCACGAGGACATCCACCTTGCCAACGCGTCCGGCAAGGGCAACAAGGTGGTCCTCTTCGGCGCCCGGACGGGCGGTGACGGAATCGGCGGCGCCTCGATCCTCGCCAGTGAGACCTTCGAGGACGGCGTCCCCGCGAAGCGACCGTCCGTCCAGGTGGGCGACCCCTTCATGGAGAAGGTGCTGATCGAGTGCTGCCTCGAGCTGTTCGGGGCGAAGGTCGTCGAGGGCATCCAGGACCTCGGCGCCGCGGGCATCTCGTGCGCCACCAGCGAGCTCGCCTCGAACGGCGACGGCGGCATGCACGTCGACCTCGACGACGTCCTCCTGCGCGACCCCACGCTCAACGCGGGTGAGATCCTCATGTCGGAGTCCCAGGAGCGCATGATGGCCGTGGTCCGACCCGACAAGCTGGACGAGTTCCTCGCCATCACGAGCAAGTGGGACGTGGAGACCGCCGTCATCGGCGAGGTCAACGACAGCGGCCGGCTGACCATCGACCACCACGGGCAGCGCATCGTCGACGTCGACCCGACGACCGTGGCCCACGAAGGCCCCGTCTACGACCGGCCGTACGCCCGCCCGGAGTGGCAGGACGCACTCAACGCCGCCGGGAACCTCGCCGTCGGCCTCGCCCGTCCTCGCTCGGGTGACGAACTGCGGGAGACCGCACTGCGTCTGCTCGGCTCCCCGAACCTCGCCTCCAAGGCCTGGGTGACCGACCAGTACGACCGGTTCGTCCAGGGCAACACCGCACTGGCCCAGCCCGACGACGGCGGCGTCGTCCGCGTCGACGAGGCCACCGGCCTCGGCGTGGCGCTCGCCACGGACGCGAACGGCCGCTACGGCAAACTCGACCCGCGCACCGGGGCGGCGCTGGCCCTCGCGGAGGCGTACCGGAACGTCGCCACCGTCGGCGCCGAACCGCTCGCCGTCACCGACTGCCTGAACTTCGGGTCGCCGGAGCATCCCGACTCCATGTGGCAGCTCGTGGAGGCGATCGAAGGCCTCGCGGACGCCTGCCAGGTGCTCGGCGTGCCCGTCACCGGCGGCAACGTCTCCCTGTACAACGGCACGGGCGAGCCCGGGCAGATCGACTCGGCGATCCACCCGACCCCCGTCGTGGGCGTGCTCGGCGTGCTCGACGACGTGCGTACCGCGCTGCCCTCGGGCTGGCGCGCCGAAGGACTCTCGGTCATCCTGCTCGGCACCACACGGGACGAGCTGGACGGCTCCGCGTGGGCCGACGTCGTGCACGGACATCTCGGCGGGCTGCCGCCGCAGGTGGACCTCGAGGCCGAGCGGGCGCTCGCGGCGCTGCTCGTCGCGGCGCGCAAGGACGAGCTCGAGGTGGCCGCCCACGACCTGTCGGAAGGCGGGCTCGCGCAGGCGGTGCTCGAGGCGTCGCTGCGGTTCGGCGTCGGTGCCAGGATCGCGCTCGAGGGTGTGACCGGGCGCGACAAGGTCGACCCGTTCGTGGCGCTGTTCAGCGAGTCGACCGCGCGCGTGCTGGTCGCGGTGACCCAGGATCACGAGGGTGACCTGATCCACCTCGCCGACGAGTACGGCGTGCCGGCCCTGCGGCTCGGGGTGACGGGTGGTGACTCGGTGGAGGTCGAGGGACACTTCGAGATCCCCCTGGACGAGGCGCGGGAGACGCACGAAGGCACGCTTCCGAGGATCTTCGGCTGACCCACCCGCCGATAAGTCGCGAGTTTCGCCACACGCTGTAGTTTCGGCAGCATGCCGAACCGTCAGATGCGCCTCGCGCCCGCCACGCCGGACAGCGTGGTCGGCGCCCTCGCCGCGCTGCGCGCCGAGATCGGGCTTCCGCCGATGTTTCCCGCCGACGTCCTCGACGAGTCGCGTTCCGTCGCGGAGCGCGCGGTCGCGCCGGACCCGAACGGTGCCGACGGCGTCGCCCGCCAGGACCGTCGCGACATCGAGCTGGTCACCATCGATCCGCCCGGCTCGCTCGACCTCGACCAGGCAGTCCACGTCGCGCAGTCGGGGGACGGCTACCTCGTGCGGTACGCCATCGCGGATCTCGGTGCCTTCGTGGAGCCCGGCGGCCCGCTCGACACCGAGGTGCATCGCCGCGGGCTCACGGTCTACGGCCCGGACACGAGCACGCCATTGCACCCGAAACTGCTCTCCGAGGGGGCGGCCAGCCTGCTGCCGGACGAGGACCGGCCCGCCGCCCTGTGGACCGTCGGGCTCGACTCGCGAGGGGAGATCACGTCGGCGACCGTCGTGCGCGCGGTGGTCCGGAGCCGGGTGCGGCTGACGTATGCGGAAGCACAGGCTTCCCTGGACGACGGCACGGCGAGCGAGTCGTTGCAGCTCCTCGCCGACGTCGGGCGCCTGCGTCAGGATCTCGAGCGCGAGCGGGGCGGGGTCTCGCTGGACGTGCCCGAGCAGGTGGTGGAGCGCGGTGAGGACGGCTCGTTCACGCTCGGATTCCGTCGTACCCTGCCCGTCGAGGCCTGGAACGCACAGATCTCGCTGCTCACGGGGATGGCCGCGGCGACGATGATGCGCGAGGCGGGCGTGGGGATCCTGCGTACCCTCCCCCCGGCCGACGAGCGTGCCCTCGCGCGGCTGCGGCGGACGGCGGGGGCCCTGGAGATCGACTGGCCCGATGCGATGCCGTACGCGGAGCTGATCCGGTCGCTCGAGTCGCGGATTCCTCAGCACGCGGCGTTCCTCAACGAGGCCACGACCCTGTTCCGGGGCGCCGGCTACGTGGCGTTCGGCCATCCGGCGGAGGACGGCTCGGGCGACACCCCCGTCCCCGCAGACACGCGGCACCACGCGCTCGCCACCGACTACGCGCACGTGACCGCGCCGCTGCGACGGCTCGTGGACCGCTACACGACCGAGACGTGCCTCGCCCTGGCCGCGGGTGACCCGGTGCCCGACTGGGTGCTGACCGCACTCGGTTCCCTGCCGCGGGAGATGTCCGAGGCCGGCCGACGTGCGGCGGAGTTCGAGCGTGCCGTCGTCGAGATCGTCGAGGCGACGCTCCTCGACGATCGGGTCGGTGAGGAGTTCGACGGCGTGATCGTGGACGTCGACGACGAACGGGGCACGGTCGTCCTGCCCGAGCCGGCGGTCCGGGCCACCGTCGTCGGCCCCGGTCTGCCGCTCGGGGAAGCGGTCCGGGTGAAGCTCGTGCGGGCCGACGTCGAGGCGCACCGGGTCGAGTTCGCTCTCGTGGGTGATGGCGCCGACAGCGGCGGTTCCGCCGGTGGCGCGGGCCAGGTCGCGGCGGCACAGGCCGAGCCCATCAGGCCCGCGGAGTGGGGCGTGCCGGCCGAACCTGCTCGGACGGAAGAGCCGGCCCGGACGGAAGAGCCGGCCGAGCCGGCGGACGAGCCCGCCGCGACGGCCGGGGCCGCGTCGTCCGAGCTGCCGGAGGTGTCCGAGCTGCGCGAGGGCGGCGTCCCGGCGGCCGGAGGCGGCCAGGTGCCCCTGCCCCGGGAGTGGACCCGCACGCACTGAGTCGCCGGCGTGGCCGCAGGCGTCGCCGACATCGGTGGCGTCAGCGCACCACGATCGTCGACAGGACCGCGCGGTGGTCGGCGCCCGGCACGATCCGTGACCGGACGTCGGCCACCCCCATCGAACTCTCCACGACGACATGGTCGACGGCGATCAGCGCCGGGATCTGCGTGTCCAGCACGGGAAGGGTCTTGCCCTCGGGCCAGGTGCGCTCGAGTCCCGCGCCCGTCTCCCGCCAGGCATCGCGGAAGCGGTCGCCGAGGACGTCGCGGAAGGACGCGTGGTCGTGGGTCGCGTTGAAGTCCCCGAGCATGATCTGGGCCATCGTGTCCGAACGGGCCACCTGACGGATCTCGCGCAGTTCCCGTTTCCAGGTGGCGATGTTCCCCGGCATCGGGGGAACGGGATGGATGTTACGGATCCGCACGTCCAGGCCGCCGGCGTCCACCACCGCCGAGGGCATCGCGAAGGTCGAGGACTCGCCACCCTCCTGCTCCGTGAGTTCGAGCGCCGAGTAGAGGCCGCTGCCCGCCGGGCTGCCGGTCTCGACCTTGCCGGTCACCTGATGGGGCAGCAACTCACCGAGCCCCGCGTCGGCAAGGGCCTCGCCGAACTCCGGCGTGAGCTCCTGGACCGCGAGGATCTCCACCCCCTCCGCCCGGACGGTCTCGACGATCCACTCGGCGTTCGCGGAACCGTACAGCACGTTGACCGTCATCACCCGGAGCGTCCCCGCGTCGCGAGGATCTGCGGCGAAGGCCTGCCGTTCCCCAGGGATGAAGGCCGACGCCACGACGTAGCCGCCCAGGGTCACGCAGACGACCAGGACGACCGCCAGCACGTATCGCCGGCCCATGACGGCGAGCACGAGCAGCGGAACGGCGACGAGCACGGCGTACGGGAAGAACGGCACCAGCTGAGCGACGGGGGTGATGCCGTCGTCGGGCAGCGCGCGTGAGCCGAGGACCGCCAGGACGGGGATCGCACAGAGCCATACGAGCCAGGTGACGATCCGCTGCCCGCGGCCCGGGCCGTCCCGCCGGTCGCCGTCGTACTCCTCGCCGTCGCGGTTCCTGTCGCCCGGGCCGCCGTACCCCGGTCGGCGCGGCTCCGGGAACGCCGGCGGCGCGTACGCGTCGCTGTGGTGGGTCATTCGCGAAGAGTGCCACAACTTTCCCGAGGGGTCGCGACCTCTATGCTTGCCCCATGCCATCCCGCCGTCGTACGGATCCCGTGACCGGTCGAGCCGCGCTCGTGGCGTGGGCAGAGGGGTCGGCCGAGCGCCGTGACGTCACGACGGCGGTACGGTTCACGCTCGAGGAACTGGCCGACGTCGCCCCGGGCAATGCCGTCGAGGTGCGTGTCCCGCCGGCCGGAGCGGTGCAGGCGGTGGCGGGTCCCCGCCACACGCGGGGCACGCCGCCGAACGTGGTCGAGACCGATCCCGAGACGTGGCTCGGGCTCGTCACAGGGCGCGTGAACTGGGAAGATGCCGTCGCCGACGGGCGTGTCGCGGCCTCCGGGGAGCGTTCGGACCTCTCGGGGCTCGTACCGCTGCGGCTCCGGGTGAGCTGACGCGAAACCGCCTGGCGCGTGTGGATGTCGGTGACCCCCACTACTCTCACGGGTGCGCGATCGAAGCGGTGTTCGCTCGGCGGGCGGGGCGGTTTTATCCCCGCCGTAACCGGTGGTTCACGGTGTACTGGTTGGTTTGGATCCGTGTCCGTGCCTGGCAGTGTGTGCTCCTGCGACGCGACGGGCCGCGGTGGCGCCGATCGGCGTCGCGCACCACAAGGCAGTGCTGTCCCCCCGGCCGCGTAGCGGCCCTCTATTGCTGAAGGAGTCAGCGTGAGACCCAGCACGCTCCGGTCGAAGCGACCGGTCGAGCGCCGGCGGGCCCTGGCGGCCTGCCTCGCGGCCGCGCTCGTCGTTCCCACCACCGCCGTGTTCTCGGCACCCGCCCTCGCCGACGAGGAGGATGTCACGCCGATCGCGGAGATCCAGGGCACCGGCGACGCGTCCCCGATGGCCGGGCAGACCGTCACGACGCGCGGCGTCGTGACGGCCGCCTACCCGACCGGCGGGTTCAACGGCCTCTACCTCCAGACCTCCGGGACCGGCGGAGACCCGGCCGGCGATCCGACACCCGGGGCGTCGGACGGCATCTTCGTGTACTCGTCGGCGGCGGCCTCGGAGCTGTCGGTCGGAGACTCGGTCGAGGTCACGGGCGAGGTGTCCGAGTACTACGGCCTGACGGAGATCACCCCGGACTCGTGGACGGTGCTGGACGACGGCGCCGCCGTCGAGCCGCTGCGGACGGACTGGCCGGCCACGGACGCCGAACGCGAGGCCCTGGAGGGCATGCTGCTGGCGCCGCAGGGCGAGTTCACCGTCACCGACAACTACCAGACCAACTACTACGGCACGATCGGCCTGGCCGCGGGGGACTCGCCGCTGGTGCAGCCCACCTCGGTCGGCCGCCCGCTCTCGGCCGAGTACGAGGCGCAGATCGCGGACAACGCGGCCCGCGAGCTGCTGCTCGACGACGGATCCTCGTGGAACTACAACTCCGCGTCGAACAAGTCGAAGCCGCTGCCCTGGCTCACCGGGGGCGCCCCCGTACGAGTGGGCGCGCCCGTCGAGTTCACGGCGCCGGTCGTGCTCGACTACCGCTACAGCGCCTGGGGCCTCCAGCCGCAGGGCCAGCTCACGCCGGACACCGCGGACACTGTCCGGCCCGCGACGTTCGAGGACACCCGTGAGCCGGCGCCCGCCGAGGTGGGCGGTTCGCTGCAGGTCGCCACCTTCAACGTCCTGAACTACTTCACGACGACGGGCGACGAGCTGGAGGGCTGCACGTACTACACCGACCGTGCCGGCGATCCGGTCACGGTGTCGGGTGGTTGCGACGCGCGTGGCGCCGCCGAGGACGAGGACCTGGAGCGCCAGCAGGTCAAGATCGTGCGCGCGATCTCCGCGCTCGGCGCCGACGTCGTCTCGCTCGAGGAGATCGAGAACTCCCGCCACTTCCTCGGCAAGGACCGTGACCAGGCGCTCAGCGACCTCGTGGACGCGCTCAACGCGTACGACGGCGCCGGTACCTGGGCGTACACCGCGTCGCCGGCCGAGGTGCCGGCGGCGGCCGAGGACGACGTGATCCGCAACGCGTTCATCTACCGGACCGGTGCGGCCGAGCCCGTGGGCGAGTCGCACATGCTGGTCGGTGACGAGGCGTTCGGCAACGCGCGTCAGCCGCTCGCGCAGGTCTTCCAGCCGGCCGGCGGGGCAGCCGACGCGAGCGACGACGTCCTCGTGATCTCGAACCACTTCAAGTCCAAGGGATCGGTCGGACCGTGGCCCGGCGACGAGGACCAGGGCGACGGGCAGGGCAACTCGAACGAGTCCCGCGTCCGCCAGGCGACGTCGCTCGTGGCGTTCGCCGAGGAGCGCGCCGCCGCGGCGGGCACGGACAAGGTGCTGCTCGTGGGCGACTTCAACGCCTACGAGCAGGAGGACCCGATCCAGGTCATGACCGACGCCGGCTACGTCGACCTCGGGGCGGCCACCGGCGAGTACTCGTACAGCTACGGCGGGCAGGTCGGCTCGCTCGACCACGTGCTGGCCTCCCCGGGTGCGGCCGAGGTCGTGACCGGCACGGACATCTGGAACATCAACGCGTACGAGCCCGTCGCGAACGAGTACAGCCGGTACAACTACAACGCGACGATCCTGTACGACGAGTCGCCGTTCCGGTCCTCCGACCACGATCCGCTCCTGGTCGGCCTCGACCTGACCGGAGACACGTCGGAGCCCGGGACGACGACGATCGACCTGGTGGACATCAACGACTTCCACGGCCGGATCGACGGCAACACCGTCGCGTTCGCCGGGACGGTCGAGGAGATCCGCGCGGGGAACCCGGACGCGACCGCCTTCATCTCCGCGGGTGACAACATCGGCGCCTCGCTGTTCGCCTCGGCGCTGCAGCAGGACCAGCCGACGATCGACGTGCTGAACGCGCTCGAGCTGGCTGCGTCGGCGGTGGGCAACCACGAGTTCGACCAGGGGATGGACGACCTCACCGGTCGCGTCACCGAGGCGGCGGACTGGGACTACCTGGGCGCCAACGTCTACGACGAGGCCACGGGCGAGCCGGCGCTCCCGGAGTACTCGGTGCAGGAGATCGGCGGGATCGACGTCGGCTTCGTCGGCGTCGTCACCGAGGAGACGCCCACGCTCGTCACCCCGGCCGGGATCGAGGGGCTCGAGTTCGGCAACCCCGTCGAGGCGATCAACCGGGTGACCGACGAACTTCTGGACGGTGACGTCGACAACGGCGAGGCCGACCTCGTCGTGGCGATGACCCACGACGGCGCGAGCATGGGCACGCCGGACGGCGCCACGCTGGAGGAGGAGGTCGCCGCCGGCGGCCCGTTCGCGGACATGGTCCAGAACACCGATCCGCGCGTCGCCGCGATCTTCACCGGTCACACCCACAAGGAGTACGCGTGGGACGCCCCGGTGCCCGGCACCGACGGCGTCACCCGGCCGATCATCCAGACCGGCGACTACGGCGCCAACCTGGGCCACGTGACACTCACGGTCGACACCGAGACCTTCGAGGTCACGGACTACACCGCGGAGAACGTCGCCCGCACGCAGACGCCCGACGCGGAGCTGATCGCGACCTATCCGCGCGTCGCGGAGGTGGACACGATCGTCCGGGCCGCGCTCGCGGAGGCCGAGGAGATCGGCGCGCAGCCGGTCGGCGCGGTCACGGCGGACATCACCACCGCGTTCGCGGGCGGCCAGTACACGGACGGTGTCTGGACCGGTGGCAACCGTGACGACCGCGCGTCGGAGTCGGCGCTCGGGAACCTCGTCGCGAACGCGCTGCGGGACTCGCTCGCGAGCGAGGAGCGCGGCGGCGCCGACCTCGGGGTCGTGAACCCCGGCGGACTGCGCAGCGAGCTGTTCTACGCGGCCTCGGGCGCGGAGGGGGACGGCGTGGTCACGTACGCCGAGGCCAACGCCGTGCTGCCGTTCGTCAACAACCTGCACACGGTCACGCTGACCGGCGCGCAGATCGAGACGCTGCTGGAGCAGCAGTGGCAGACGGACGCGAACGGCAACCGTCCGTCCCGCCCGTACCTGGCTCTCGGGCTCTCGGACAACGTCTCGTACACGGCGTCCACCGACGACCCGAACGCCACCCCGGGCGACAACGTCTCGTCCGTCACCATCGACGGCGTCCCGGTCGACCCGGCGGCGGAGTACCGCGTCGCCACCTTCTCGTTCCTGACGTCGGGCGGCGACAACTTCCGCGTCTTCAGGGAGGGGACGGACCTGCGGGACTCGGGTCTCGTGGACCGGGAGGCCTGGATCGGGTACATCGAGTCGAACTCGCCGCTGTCCCCGTCGTTCGCGCGGTCGCACGCCGTCGTCGATGCCCTCCCGGGCACGGTCGCGGCGGGCGGCGAGGTGGCCGTGGAGCTCTCGGAGCTCGACCTCACGTCGCTCGGCGCCCCGCGGAACACGGAGGCCGAGGCCGTCCTGGCCGCCGTCGGCGAGGACGTCTCCCAGGGCACGTCGCTCGGCACGTTCCCGGTGTCCGACGGCGCCACCTCGGTCACCGCGACCGTCCCGGCCGACACGACCGCGGGCGGGTATCTGCTGCACGTCGTCGCGGAACCGTCCGGTACGAGCATCGAGGTGCCCGTCACGATCGAGGACGCCACGCCGTCGGCCCCCGAGTGGCATCCGTGGAAGCTCTACTGGTGGGGCGACCGGGTGATGTACCGGGGTCAGCTCTACGAGGCCAAGCGCCCGAACATCCACTGGTCCCCGGCCATCCGGTGGTGGGCCAACCCGTGGGCGCCTGTCGGCGGGTGATCCACGACTCGGTGGTCGATCGCCCGATGGCCGGTCACCGAGTGCCCAAGTGAGGGATCAGCGAGCCTGTGACCAGGGTGTCGAGCGGCCGGTCGTCGTGCACGACCGGCCGCTCGGCGCTGTCGGGACGCCGCTCGCTCGTGTGAGCACCGGCGCGCCAGTCGTTAGGCTGGACCCGTGAGCGACTCTCCCTCGACCGCGCCGCAGACCGGCCCGGAGCCCGAGGACCGGACCGGTGCGGACCCGCGTGCCGAGGTGCACCTGCACGACGTGGTCGACCCGGCGGACGTTCGCCGGGCACCCCGGTACGGCAGGTTCCTGATGGTCGGTGCCGTCGTGGGGATCGTGATCGGTCTGGCGCTCGGCTGGTATGCCGTCGGGACCCCGGAGGCGGCCGGGATGCTGAAGCCGGGCGTGTACGTCGCGGTGATCACGGCCTTCACCGGGACTCTCACGACGCTCGCGGCGGGGCTGCTGGCGATCCTGGCGGACCGCCGGAGCCTCCGCCGGTACGAGCGAGCCCGCTCCCGCCGCTGAGCCGCTCCACGCCACGAGACCGCTGCGAGGGTCGTGCACGTCACACACCCACCCGGAGACAGGGGCGGCGGCGCCCTGCCGCCGACATGGGATACTCGTGGCATGCCTCTGCGCCCGGACGGCCGCCTGAACCACGATCTGATGCCCGGGGAGAAGGGTCCCCAGGACGCCTGTGGCGTCTTCGGAGTATGGGCCCCCGGCGAGGAAGTCGCCAAGCTCACCTACTTCGGGCTGTACGCGCTCCAGCACCGCGGCCAGGAGTCCGCGGGGATTGCCACCAGCAACGGTGACCAGATTCTCGTCTACAAGGACATGGGCCTCGTGTCCCAGGTCTTCGACGAGACCGCGCTCAACGCCCTGACCGGTCACATCGCCCTCGGTCACTGCCGTTACTCCACGACAGGTGGGGTCACGTGGGAGAACGCGCAGCCCACCCTCGGCCCGACGGCGTCGGGTACCGTCGCGCTCGGCCACAACGGCAACCTGATCAACTCCGCCGAGCTCGTGGATCTCGTCGCCGAGCGGTACGGCGCCCAGCGCCGCGGCGAGCTCGCCCGCGGGAACACCACGGACACCGCCCTCATCACCGCCCTGCTCGCCGGAGACGCCGATCACACCCTCGAGACGACGGCGCTCGAGGTGCTCCCGCGGCTGCGCGGCGCGTTCTCGCTCGTCTTCATGGACGAGAGGACGCTCTACGCGGCCCGGGACCCGCAAGGAGTGCGCCCTCTGGTCCTGGGCCGCCTCGAGCGTGGCTGGGTGGTCGCCTCCGAGACGCCCGCGCTGGACATCGTCGGAGCCTCCTACGTGCGCGACGTCGAACCGGGCGAGCTGATCTGCATCGACGCCGAAGGACTCCGCTCGACGCGGTTCGCGCCCGCCGAGCGAGCGAGCTGCGTCTTCGAGTACGTCTATCTGGCGCGGCCGGACCACACTCTGAACGGGCGCTCCGTGCACGCGGCGCGCGTCGAGATGGGGCGTGCGCTCGCCCGCGAGCACCCCGTCGACGCGGACCTCGTCATCGCGACGCCGGAGTCGGGCACGCCCGCTGCCATCGGGTACGCCACCGAGTCCGGCATCCCGTTCGGACAGGGGCTCACCAAGAACGCGTACGTCGGGCGCACGTTCATCCAGCCGTCCGACACCCTGCGGCAGCTCGGGATCCGGCTGAAGCTCAACCCCCTGCGCGAGAACGTGCGGGGCAAGCGCCTCGTGGTGGTCGACGACTCGATCGTGCGCGGCAACACGCAGCGGGCCCTGGTCCGCATGCTGCGCGAGGCCGGGGCCGCCGAGGTACACGTGCGCATCTCCTCGCCGCCCGTGAAGTGGCCGTGCTTCTACGGCATCGACTTCGCGTCGCGCGCCGAGCTCATCGCCAATGGGCTCGGCGTGGAGGAGATCGGGCAGTCGCTCGGCGCCGACAGCCTGGGCTACATCTCGACCGAAGGCATGATCAGCGCGACCGAGCAGCCCGCGTCCCAGTTGTGCGCGGCCTGCTTCACCGGCAGGTACCCGATCGAGTTGCCCTCCGACGACCGGCTCGGCAAGCACCTGCTCGAACAGGCCGAACTCCCGCTGGGCGCCCCGGAGGACGGCCTGTCGACCCTGGCGGTCTCCGCCGGCGGAGCGGGCGCGCTCGACCGCCCGTGAGACGAACGGCTCGTGGCGCGTCGGCGCACCACGACCGCCGTCGTCCCCGGACCACCGACCCGACCAGTGATGGAGTACCAGTGACATCCGAAGGGCTCACCTACGCGGCCGCAGGGGTCGACACGGAGGCCGGCGACAAGGCCGTCGAACTGATGAAGGATGCCGTACGGCGGACGCAGGGGCCAGAGGTCCTCGGAGGCGTCGGCGGGTTCGCCGGGCTGTACGACATGTCGGCGTTCCGGACCTATCGCAAGCCGCTGCTCGCCACGTCCACGGACGGTGTCGGCACCAAGGTGGCGATCGCCCAGGCGCTCGACAAGCATGACACCATCGGCTTCGACCTCGTGGGGATGGTCGTCGACGACATCGTCGTCGTCGGTGCGAAGCCGCTGTTCATGACCGACTACATCGCCACGGGCAAGGTCGTGCCGGAGCGCGTCGCCGACATCGTGCGGGGGATCGCCCAGGCGTGCGAGGCGGCCGGGACCGCCCTCGTGGGCGGCGAGACCGCCGAGCACCCCGGGCTGCTCGCACCCGACGAGTACGACGTCGCCGGCGCCGCCACGGGGATCGTGGAGGCCGACGACGTGCTGGGGCCCGACCGTGTGCGTGAGGGCGACGTCCTGATCGCCTTGGCCTCCTCCGGGCTCCACTCGAACGGGTACTCGCTGGTGCGCGCCGTGGTGAAGCACGCCGGGTGGGAGCTGGACCGGCACGTCGAGGAGTTCGGGCGCACGCTCGGCGAGGAACTCCTGGAGCCGACGCGCGTGTACGCGAGCGACGTCCTGGCCCTCGCCGCGGACCACGCGGCGAGCGTGCACGCCTTCACTCATGTCACGGGCGGCGGCCTGGCCGCAAACCTCGCGCGTGTGCTGCCCGCCGGAACCGTGGCCACCGTGGACCGCGCGTCATGGGAGGTGCCGCCGGTCTTCCGGATGGTGCGCGAACTGGGCGGCGTGCCGCGCCGTGATCTCGAGAACACGCTGAACCTGGGCGTCGGGATGGTGGCGGTGGTCGACGCCGCGGGAGCCGACGCCGCACTGCGCCGACTGGCCGAGCTCGGGGTGCCGGCGTGGGAGCTCGGCCGGATCGAAGCCCTCGACGACGTCTCGGCGAGTGCGTCGGAGGAGCTGGTGGGTGGCACCAAGGGGGTGCGGGGTGGGGCTGTGCGCCTGGTGAACGACTACCAGTGATCTGCCTCGCCCCCGCGAGGCAGATCACTGCGGTGAGTACTGCTGTGGGTGGACTGTCGACTGCTGGGAGTGTCGGCCGAGCCGCACACCTCGGTAGGAACTCTCACTGCGGCTGGACGCTGGGTGGCGCACACAGCTGTGACAGGGGCTGTGCGGGTTGCCCGAGTGGCGGTGAGGCCGGTCACGGGGGACTATCGACTGCTGGGGTGTCGACGATCGGGGTGCGGGAACGCTGTGTCAGTGTTCTCGGCGCTCGTTCGAATCGTCGAAGTCAGCCCAGTCGGCGTAGCGGTTGTCGTAGTCCTCGTCCTCGGGGGCGTCCCAGCGGGAATCGTCCGTCGCCACATCCGTGTGGGACTTCCCGCCTCGGAGCTCCTGCTCGAGGGCGTGGTAGTTGGTCTCAGGGCTGTAGTACTTCAGCGCTCGAGCAACCTTGGTCTGCTTTGCCTTCTGACGGCCGCGGCCCATGGCTCCGACCCCCTCAACGTAGGAGCGGGGCGGCTACGTGCAACAGACGTGCGGCCCCGGAGTGTGCTTGATCTGTCCAGGCTCTAACGGTACATGGTTGTACGCGGTTTCCTCCAGTCTGCACGTGTGATTCGTCCGATGCGCCGGTGATCTTCGGCACGATTCGCATCGGGACGCCCCGGAAGGCGCTGGACGTGACGACGTGACAGAGCGTCGTCGTCTGTCGTGACCGTCATGACGTGACGATGTTCGCGCGTCGCGAACTGCCCTCCACGAGGAGTCGGTAGCCGAGTGATGCATGATGGTGGTGGAAGATGGCGACAAATGGTGACGAATCGCTAACAGGTGGGGGGTTCGCGCTATGGTTGCGTCGTTGGGCGCTCCGTTGCGGAGAGACGCGTCGGAGAATGTGAGCGAAATGAGTCCGCTCTCAAGTCGCCTAAATCCTGTTTGCTGCTAACAATGGTGAGAGAGCGGGAGCCGTCAAGAACCTGGTGCCGCCAGGGCCGGCGCCGTTCCGGAGGAGGTGCAGGGATGTCCATCCACGGAGAATCCGAGGTCCTGCTCACGCCTGCCGAGGTAGCGAGCTTGTTCCGTGTAGACCCCAAGACGGTTACGCGTTGGGCAAAGGCGGGAAAGCTTTCTTCGATCCGCACGCTCGGTGGACACCGCCGGTACAAGGAGTCCGAGGTTCGGGCGCTGCTCGGTGCAGCGGCCGAGAGTCCCGACGACTCCGACGCGTAGCCGACGAGGTCGGCAGGCAGTGGTGACGGCGCGCCGGGTGCTGCCCCAGCTCAGCCCCGCGCGCGCCGCAGGACCACCACAGTGATCGTGACCGCACCCAGGGCCGCGAGACCCAGTGCGGTACCCACGAGAAGCTTGGTGTTTCGAACCCGGTGTCCCTCAGGCACCGGGTTCCTCTTGTCCCGCTGGAACGCTCCAGCTGCCCGACTGCCGGCGCCCGCCGCCGCCTGCCTGGCGTTCCGCGCGAATCGCTGAGCCTGATGGGCAGGGTTGATCTTGAGTGTCAGCTGGTCGATCGTCGCGGCCAGCTCGGCGCGGGTGCGCAGCACCTCGGCCTCGAGCTCCTCCTTGGAGGGCGAACGCCGTGCCTTGTCCTCGGTGCTCATCGGTGCAGCCCTTCCTGGATGCCCGTGCGGATGGTCGTGACGTCGTCCTTGATGCGCTGCACGCTCTCCGGCTTCCGTGTGCCCTTCTTGAGCAGCGCCTGGCCGACGAGCACCAGGATCAGGGTCACGAGCACCAGGAATCCGCCCACGGCCAGCGCGGCGAGCCACATCGGCCACACCGTGCCCAGGCCGTACACGGCCGCCAGGAGCAGGACGCCGATCGCGTACAGCAGCACCACGAGTGCCCCGACGAACAGGCCGATCCCGATCCCGGACTTCATCGCCTTGTCGGTGAGCTCCGCCCGGGCGAGCGCGATCTCCGCCCGTACCAGGCGCGATGCCTGCTCGCTGATGTGCTCGACGAGTCCGCCGAGCGATGTCGGACGGTCCTGCGACGGCGTGCCGTCCATCGTGTCCTGGCTCATGTGCCCCTCCCGTGCACGGCGCTGCCGCGGATCTTGCTGTCGCCTGCCATGCATCTGTTGAGGTCAACTCAACCGGTAGGGGAGGCGGAGGGCAATTCCAGAGGGCGGCGCGGCGCGGATTCCGTCCGTACGGCGCGTGTGACACGCGCAACGTGGAGGCAATGTGGGGGTATGGTCATGAAGTTGTTGGACGATCGACCAACTGTCGGGTCGGAACGAGCGGGGTCGGGCCCCGTCGGGATGGGCTTGTGCCGGCGACTCCGGATAGTTTCGTCTGCATCGACAAGATTCGACGGGAGCGGCCGCGCAACAGTGCCGGAACGCCTGTCGGGTGACCGTTCATTGCGGCATTGGTCAAGAGCCGACGCGCCCGAGTGGACGCCCCGCGAGCTTCGCCACATGTTCGTGTCGCTGATGTCCTGGAGCGCCGTTCCGATCGAAGAGGTGTCGGGCTCGTCGGACACAGCGGCACGGCGGTGACCGAACTGTTCTACCGGCCGACTCCGTCCGGCGGCCCAGACCAGAGCGCGGGCGAGCCTTCGTGAGGTGGTAGAGCCCCATTGGGAGCCTCAGCCCATTCGAGAGCACCCGCAGAAACGCCGCAGGTCAGGGGCATGATCCCCTGACCTGCGGTTTCGTTGTGGCTCCGACCGGCGTCGATCCGGTGACCTTTCGATTTTCAGTCGAACGCTCTACCAACTGAGCTACAGAGCCGTGGCACTGGTGCCGTGCGCGAAAGCCCGGTGCGTCGATACCGACGATACCGGGCGATCAAGCGCGACCCTGACGGGACTTGAACCCGCGACCTCCGCCGTGACAGGGCGGCGCGCTAACCAACTGCGCTACAGGGCCATGGCCGCATCCTGCGGCCGAGGTGGTCCGCCGTGCGAACCGAGAGAAGCCTAACCCACGCGGTGTCCGAACCGGAAATTGAATCCCGCTCCCGCGACGATGGCGTGGCTCACACCGGGTGAGACTCGCCCTGAGCTGCGGCTATGGCGCTTCTTCGTACCCCCAACGGGATTCGAACCCGTGCTACCGCCGTGAAAGGGCGGGGTCCTAGGCCGCTAGACGATGGGGGCTGGACGCGGAAAGTCTACAGGCGCGACGGCGTGCGTCCACGTCGTATCCGTCACCCCGACCCGGCCGTCCGCCGCCGGGCGTGGGCGGCTGCGCGCGCCGGGCCGCCGTCGGCGATGATGGGCCCGTGGTGGAGATGACACGTGGCGAGTTCGAGGACGCGGTCAGCGAGGGGCTCGATCTGGTCCCGGAGGACCTCGCGGCCCAGATGGACAACGTCGTCGTGCTCGTCGAGGACGACGCTCCGCCGGAGGATCCCGGACTGCTCGGGCTCTACGAGGGCGTACCGCTCACGGAGCGCGACCACCAGTGGGCGGCGGGCTCCCTGCCGGATCGCATCACGATCTTCCGGAACCCGACGCTGGCCATGTGCGAGAGCCGGGAAGAGGTCGTCGAGGAGGTGGCCGTCACCGTCGTGCACGAGATCGCCCATCACTTCGGGATCGACGACGAACGCCTCCACCAGCTCGGCTGGGCGTAGACCCTCGCCAGCTCGGCTGGGCGTAGACCCCGCCCGGTCGAACCCGGGTACGCCGTCAGGCCCCGGTCTTGTACTCCCAGTGCCAGGCCTCGGGCTTGGACCCGCCGGGCTCCGCCCACGCCGGGTGGATCCAGCCGAACTTTCCGGCGTTCGCGGCCATCCACTGGTACTCGGCCGAGCCGAACGCCGAGATCCCGCCGCCCAGGTCGATCGCCTGCCCCAGCCCGTGGTTCGACGTTCCCGGGGGAGCCGCCAGCGCGCCCATCGTCGCGGCGACGGCGACCTGCTCCGCGTACGACCGGTAGGAGTCGTTGACCTTCAGGTTCCGGCCGAACGCCGCGCGGAAGGCGGCGTTCAGGTCCTCGATCGCCAGCGCGGCGTCGCACCGCAACTCGTGTCCGGGCGCGAACGACAGGTCGCACAGCAGGTTCGACGGGATCTGGCCGTTCCCGTACTTCTTGGCCTGGGCCGCGAGCTTCGCGGCCCGCTTCCGCCCGGCCTCGGCCCGTGCCGCTGCCTCGGCTTCCGCCTTCGCCTCGGCCTTCGCGCGCGCTCTCGCCTTCTGGGCGGCGATCTCCTTCTTGGTCGGGCCCGGTACGACCTCCGACACCACGTCGCCGGCAGATGACTCCAGCAGGGCCGACAGGTCCTCGGTCGCCTCGGTCAGGTGCGCCGCGGAGACCTCCGTGACCGACGGCGATCCGGTGTCCCCGGATGCCTCGTCGGCTGCCTCGCCAGGTAGGGCAGAACGCCCGTCGGAACGCGAGGCGCGCTCGGTGCGGTCCGCCAGGGCGGCGGCCGCCGACGCGGCGACGGTGCCCTCGGCCGACACGGCGGTAGCGGCGATGACGAGTTCGCGGACCTCGGCGGCGGCCTCCTCGATACGCGCGGCCCGCTTGGCCCTCATGTCCGTCGAGGTCGTGAGGTGGCGAGCCTGGACCAGTGCGCCGGTGGCGTCGGCGAGGGCCTCCTCGGTCTCGGCGTCCAGTGTCATGGGAGTGCCGGCGAGCACGACCGAGAGGGGGTCGGCGGGCTCCGTTCCCGGCACGGTCGCCGGCGCGGCGACACCTTCCGGCGCGATGCTCACGGGGGACGCGGCGGCGGGAGCGCTCATGCTCAGCGCACCGATCGCCACGACCGCGGCGAACGCGGTGCACCGGGCGACGGGGTGCGCGACAGGGTGTGCAGTGGCAGGGTGGGGGTGCTTCACGCGGCATTCCGTTCACGCACCGGCGCGGTGGCTGGGAGTCAGAGTCATGGGTCCGTGAGGGGAAGACCCTGCGGGGGGCGGATCCATGTGCACGCCGATGCTGTTTTCTCGGTGCCATGGCGCGCGCTCGTCGTCGGACGAGGCCCACGGCACGTCGCCCGGTGGACTCACGCGACCCTCGGGGGGCGAGCGGAATCTCGAACCTGTGCCGGTTCATCGTGCGGCCCGGGTGGCTCGCACGGCGGGCCTCGAGACCCGCGCCGGCGTCGGCGACCCATCCATGGTGGGGGACGGTCACGGTTCGGCCACGACGTTTCGGCGCGACATTGGTCACAATGTCAGTAGCCATCTCGTGGAACCGGCGTGAAGGTCGGGACACAGGTGACGCCTCGACCCGCCCGAATGTGGGATCGCTCTCACGCCGGGTCGGCCGTCGCCGGGCAAGAGCGCGGTGACGGCCGCCACAGGTGTCCGCATCGCGAGACGGTGCCTCCCGGGGGCGCGCTTCACCGGGTCGGGCACTTCGCTGTCGTCGTTCACTGCTGGACATGGACCACACCCCGACCGTCCCGGTGACCGTCTCGATCCACCGCGTCGTGAGTCCCGAGAACGTTCCGGAGGTGACGCGCTGGGTGCAGGACGGCGTCAACCTCGCCAACCGCTGGGACGGCTTCCTCGGCTCCGGATGGGTGCGGGCGGCCGAGGGGTCGAGCGACTGGTTCATGCTCTACCGGTTCGCCGACGAGGCGCGCCTCGACGCGTGGGAGCGGTCCGAGGAGCGTGGCACGTGGCTCGCGCGGGGCGCGGGGCTCGTGGAGGAACGCCGGGTCGAACGCCGGACCGGTATCGAGGGCTGGTTCGACGACCCGGTCCGCGCCGACGACGCCGTCCCGGCACCACCCCGCTGGAAGCAGGCCACCAGCATCTGGCTCGGCTTCTTTCCGGTGAATCTGCTCTTCACCTGGCTGTCCACGGCGTTCGTACCGGGGTGGTCCGGCGTTCCGCTCGTGCTCCGGGTGCTGATCTCCACCCTGGTCCTGACACCGGTCATGGCGTACTGGGTGCTGCCGTGGGTGACGCGGCGTCTGCACGGCTGGCTCCACAGCCGATAGGTCCCTGTGGGGCTTTGCGCGAAATGTGCCCGGCGCGCCACAGTAGGGCCATGCCAGACGCACTCCAGGGCACGTCCGGGCTGCTCGAGACCATCGCGTGGATGGCGGGCGCCGTCGTCGTCGCCTACCTCCTCACGGCAGCTCTCGCGTGGCTCATCCGCCGGCTCGGCCGACGCAGCGAGATCGCGCGCCAGATCGCCCAGCGGCTCCGCAACCCCGTCCGGGCCACGTTCCTCGTGGTGGCCGCCTGGATCGCGCTGAACCTGTCCGGGCACTCCAGGGCGGACTGGTTCCCCGTGGCGCAGAATCTCGTGGTGCCGGCCGTCATCGTCACCGGCGCCTGGCTCGTCGGGAACCTCGCCTTCGTCGTCGAGGAGCGGGCCTACGCGCGCATCAGGGTGGGCGTCCACGACTGGCGCCAGGCGCGCAAGCTCCGCACCCAGGTCATGATGCTGCGGCGGATCACGGTCGGCGTGCTCGGCGTCCTCGCGCTCGCGGGCATCATGATGACCTTCGACGGCGCCCGCACCGTGGGGACGAGCCTGCTCGCCTCGGCCGGGCTGGTGTCGATCGTCGCGGCGCTCGCGGCGCAGAGCTCGCTCGGGAACGTGTTCGCCGGCATCCAGGTCGCGTTCACCAACCGCATCCACGTCGGGGACGTCGTGGTGGTCGAGGGCGAGTGGGGGCGCATCGAGGACATCACGCTCGCCTACGTCGTGGTGCACATCTGGGACGATCGCCGCCTGATCCTGCCCTGCACCTACTTCACGCAGCAGCCCTACGAGAACTGGACGCGCACCTCGTCGGAACTGCTCGGCACGGTCGAGTTCGACCTCGACTTCCGCACCCCGCTCGAACCGCTGCGCGCGGAACTGGGCAGGATCGTCTCGGGAACCACGCTGTGGGACGGCCGGGTGCAGAGCCTGCAGGTCACGGACGCCACGGGAGGCACCATCCGGGTCCGGGCCTGTGTCAGCGCACGGGACGGGGACGATCTGTGGAACCTCCGGTGCCATGTGCGCGAGGAGATCGTCGTCTGGGTGCAGCGGGAGGCGGCCGGGTCGCTCCCCCGCACGCGGTTCGAGTCCGAGGCGCCGGGAGGCGTCCTCGCGCAGGTGGCGTCGGGTGCTTCCCCTGGCGCGCCGGAACGCGACATGGTTGATTGAGACTTATGAGTCGTTCCGGATTTGTCCCGCCCTACCTCCTCCGGCACGTGGCCGAGGCCGCCTCCTCCGGGCCGGCGCCCGAACCCGGGCTCCGCGAGGCCTGCCGCCACACGCTGGACCTGGACGCGGGATTCCGCGACGAGCGCAGCGCACACCGGTTACGGACGCAGGCGGCCGAGCCCGAGCAGCCCCGCCCGGTGGAGACCACCGGGCTCGCGTGGACGATCCACACGGCCGGCAACACCCAGACCCTGCCCGGGGAGCCGGTGCGGGACGAGACGGACGGGTCGCCGTCGGGCGACCTGCCCGTCGACGAGGCCTGGGACGGCGTCCGGGACACCCTCGACATGCTCCGGGACGCCTTCGGCCGCACGTCGTACGACGACGCCGGCGCGCGCGTCAGCGCGACGGTGCACTACGGGCAGAACTACCAGAACGCGTTCTGGGACGGCAGGCAACTCGTATTCGGCGACGGCGACGGGCAGATCTTCAACCGCTTCACGATCGCCGTCGACATCCTGGCGCACGAGCTCGGGCATGCCGTCACCGAGCACACGGCGGGTCTCGTCTACCGGAACCAGCCGGGCGCCCTGAACGAATCGATGTCGGACGTGTTCGGCACCTGCCTCAAGCAGCGTGTCCTCGGGCAGGACGCGGCGGAGGCCGACTGGCTGATCGGTGAGGGGCTCTTCACGGACCACGTGCGGGGCGACGCCCTGCGGTCGATGTCGGAGCCCGGCACCGCCTACGACGACCCGATCCTGGGCAAGGACCCGCAGCCGGCTCACATGGACGACTTCGTCGTCACGAGGGACGACAACGGCGGCGTGCACATCAACTCCGGCATCCCGAACCGGGCGTTCTACCTCGCCGCGACCGAGATCGGCGGCTCGTCCACCGAGGGTGCGGGGAGGATCTGGTACGACGCGCTGCTCACCGTCGGGCCCACCACGGACTTCGCCGGGTTCGCCGCCGCCACCGTCGCCGTCGCCGGAGAGCACGCGGACGTCGTCCGCGAGGCCTGGGCGAGCGTGGGCGTCATCGCGGAGGACGACGGCGCGCAGGAGGCGCCGTCGGACCGCACCGACGACCAGGGGGAGCCCGACGCCCCGGGGACCCCGGCGCCGCCGTCGGACACCGGCGAACCGATCGGCGTCGTCGAGGTCCGGCGGAGCGGAGGCTTCGCGGGGATCACCATGACCAGTTCCCTGGACCTGGACGGCGACGACCCGCGCGTCGGCGAGGCCCGGACGCTGGTGCACCGCGTGGACATCTCGCTGCTCGAGCACGAGGCCGCGGCCTGGTCGGAGGAACCGCGCCGGCCGGACGCGTTCACCTACGTGATCGTCTGCGGCGGTCACGAGGTCGAGGTCCCGGAGGACTACGCCACACCCGATCTGCTCCGGCTGGCGGAGCTGATCCTCGCCTCTCGGGACCGGTGATCAGCGGCAGAACCAACCCAGGAGGCGGTCCGGGCGGTCGGTGATGATGGCGTCCACGCCGGCGCCGTCGTCGACCTCGCACAGGTGCGACCAGCCCGACGGGTCGTTCTCCGTCCAGACCATGACCCGCAGGCCCGCGCGGTGCAGCCGCGTGACGATCCCCGGATCGCGGCGCACCATCTCGGCGGACGGATTGCACGCGGCCACGCCGAGGCCCGCGCACACGTCGAGCACGTCCGGCGGCTCGTACGCCAGCAGGAGCCCGCGTTCCAGGTGCGGGGCGACGTCGCGGGCCGCGGCGACCGTGTCGGGCCAGAAGGACTGGACGAGCACCCGCTCACCGAGCCCGGCGTCGTCGATCGCCGTCGTGACGCCCCGGATCTCGGCCGGAGCCCAGACGCCCTTCAGCTCGAGCAGCAGGTGCGTGCTCGGGTAGCGCACCAGGATCTCGAGCACCTCGGCGAGCAGCGGCACCCGCTGCCCCGCGTAGGCCGGGCCGAACCAGCGGCCGGCGTCGAGGGCGCGGAGCTGGACCAGGCTGAGGCGCGCCACGGCGCCGTGGCCGTCGGTGGTCGCGTCGACCACGTCGTCGTGGATGATGACGGCGGCACCGTCGGCGGTGCGCTGCAGATCGATCTCGACCGCGTCGGCCCCGGCCCGGCACGCGGCCTCGATCGCGGCCAGCGTGTTCTGCGGTGCGACCGACGAGTTCCCTCGGTGCGCGACGACGGCGGGGCGGGTCATCCGGCCGAGCGTACCGGGCCGCTCCGGCTGCTCCATGACGACACCGGGCCGGCCGGGGGACTCGTACGGCGAGAGTCCGGCCGACGCAGCCGTGGCGACCGCCGAGCGGGCCGCGAGCCGGGCGTGCCGCCGGTGGTCGGCGAGCAGGGCGAGCCAGACCAGCGGCGTCCAGCGCGGCACGCGCTTCCTCGGCGCGGGACGGCGGGTCAGGGCGCGGCTCGTCGTGCGACGCGCGGTCGCGCGGACCGCGGTCGCGGAGTGCGTGGACGGGGGGCGCGACGTCGTACCGTGCGTCGTGCCGTGGGACACGGAGGTGCTGCCGACGGCGAAGGGCCGCACCGGGGTGTCCGGGCGATCCAGGAGGGCCATGTCGTGCTCCGATCTGCGGACGTCTTCTCACGATAGGTCTGCGCGAGTCGCGGTCGGCGCGATCGGCCGGGGAGTTCCGGGAAACTTCCGCGCGCGTTCAACTGCCCCGCCGGATCGTTCTCCGACGGGCTACGCGGCGGCCACCGGAAGGCCGGAACGGCAGGCCGGCCGACGGAAGGGAACCGTCGGGCGAGCGGGCCGGCGGAGGCCGGTGGAGGCCGGTGGAGGCAGTCCGGCGGAGACGACGCGACCGGAAGGGCAGGCCGGCGGTGGCACCGGAGTGCCGCCCGGGTGACAACCCTGGGACGACGACGGCCCACACGTTCACCGGGAATCGTGTCGGGCATGGTGAACACACAGGTAGCGAAGAACCCGGCGCGGCCCGGACTCCCGCCGCGGGCGCGCCAACTCGTCCTCACGGTGCACGTCATCGCGGCGGGCGCGTGGATCGGCGTCGACGTGATGGTCGCGGTGCTCGTCGTCGTGGGCATGACCGCCTCCGACCCTGCCGCCGCGGGACTTGCCTACCAGGCGCTCGGCACGTACGTCCTCGGCCCGATGCTCGTCTCGGCGCTGCTGTGCCTCGCGACCGGCGTGGCGCTCGGGATGTTCACCCGCTGGGGGCTGGTCCGGTACTGGTGGGTCGCGGTCAAGCTGGCCATGAACCTTGCCCTGTGCGCGGCGATCCTGTTCGCGCTGCGGCCCGGGATGCCGGAGGTGGCGGCGTACGGGCAGGCGCTCGCGGGTGGTGCGCAGCCCGCGCCCGAGGTCGTCGCCCAGCTGGTCTACCCGCCCGTCGTGTCGCTCACCGCGCTCGCGCTGGCGACGTGGATCGCGGTGGCGAAGCCGTGGGGGAAGCTCGGGAGCCGCGCGACGACGGACGTCGCCGGCCTCCGGAAACCTGGGTGATCAGGCCGTGCACTGCCCGGACGAGACCGCCGCGTCGAGCTCGGTGGCCTGCGCGGCGACCGGGCGGAGCTCGGCGCTCGTCATGGCGTACCCGACGTCGGCCGAGGAGTCGGCACGGGCGAAGACGACACCGGCGACGTCCCCGCCGGTCGTCAGGAGCGGCCCACCCGAGTTGCCCGGGCGCACCGCGGCGGCCAGGGAGTACACCTCGCGGCCGGCCGCGCCGGAGCCGTACACGTCGGGCACCCGGGCGGTGTCCACGCCGAGGACCCCGGCGCTCGTCGAGGTGAACGGGCCACCGTACGGGTAGCCCTGGACCACCGCGCGGTCGCCCACCGACAGGGTCGGCGCGATGTCGAGGGCGTCGGCGGACAGCCCGTCGACGGCGACGACGGCGAGGTCGTCGACCGGGTCGAAGTACACGACGCGCCCCTCCCGGGCCGGGCTGTCGGGGAGCTCCACGACGGGCCGGTCCACGCCCGCCACGACGTGCGCGTTGGTGACCACCCGGTCCGGAGCGACGACGAACCCGGACCCGGTCGAGCTCTTCCCGCACGCGTAGGCGATGCCCGAGATCCGGGCCACCGACCGTGCCGCGGCCTCCAGGTCGGCGTCGTCCAGGTCGACGGTGGGCGCCACCGGCGCCTGCCGCGGGACGATCAGGAGGTTCAGCCGGGGCAGGCCGTCGTCGAGCGCCATGGCGCGCATCTCGGCGAGGGGGCGGCCGACCGCCGGCGGCGTCAGGTCGTCGATGGTGCGCAGGACGCTCGACGACGAGAGCGCGGCGGCGACACCCGGCGTGCCGGTGGCGGTGATCGCGTTGCCGACGAACGAGAGCGCGAGGGCCGCGACCACGACGTTCGCCGCACCGCCGAGGAGACGTTCGAGCGGTCGCAGGGCGGTGCGATCCACGCCCCGCCGCAGGTCGTGGCCCAGCCCCGACCCGAGCGAGGCGCCGAGCACCGGGAGCGCGATCGCCACCGCGACAGCGACCGGGCCGCGCCACTGGGAGCTGGGCAGCAGGTCGTTGACGGCGGGGACGGCCCAGAAGGCCGCGAGGCCCCCGGCGATCAGGCCCGCGAGGCCGCCGAGCGTGGCCAGCAGGCCCCGGCTCAGCCCGGCGCCGAGAGCGACGAGCAGGATCAGGAGGAGCACGAGGTCGACGGGTGTCATGGGCTCCTCCGGGAGTGTGCGGGTCGGCGGCGACGGCGCCGGAACGACGCCTTGGGTGCAACCTACCGACCGGGGGCGGTGTGCCGGGGTGGTCACCACCCGATGCCCACAGCGGGCGCCGGATTCTGCGCCGCTCCGTCACCCGATGCGCAGATCCCCTACCGGAAGTTCACGGCCGGCCGGTGCGGCCTCATCCGCTGAGATTGGTTCCCGTGAGGAGGGCGTGCTCCACGTCCGGTCGGCCGTTCGACCGGGCGAGCGCCGCGGCGTCGTTCCAGGGGTAGTCGAGTGCCCGGAAGTCGACCTCCCACCGTCCGGTGGCGTCGTCGACGATCGCGTAGCGGGCGTGCGGCGAGCCGGCTTCGACCACATGAGGAAAGGGGTTGTCGTCGTCGTAGGCGGGCCAGCCGACGCTCCCCGGATTGACGACGAGGGGGCCGCCGTCGAGGCGGATGGCGCGCTGCAGGTGGGTGTGGCCGCACAGCAGGAGGTCGTGATCGAGGTAGCCGGCCAGACGCCGCGTCACCTCGTCGACCGTCGCCGGACGAACGCCGTCGGGGGTGACCGTTTCCAGGAGGTACTCGAGGTCGCTCTTCGGGCTGCCGTGGAAGGCGAGCACGCCCTCGGTGATCGTCACGGTGGTCGGCAGACCGGCCAGCCACTCCCGGTGGGCGGCGTCGAGCTGGTCGTGGGCGAGGCGGTCCGACTTCCCCATCTGGCCGCGAGCCATGGTGAGCACCTGGCGCTCGTGGTTGCCGCTGACCGACACCATCGGCGTACGCAGAAGCAGGTCCGCCGTTGCGGCCGGGGCGACTCCGCCGGAGAGGTGGTCGCCGAGATTCACGACGACATCGGCCTCGTCCTCGGCGATGGCGTCGAGCACCGCGCGCAGCGCGAAGACGTTCCCGTGGACATCGGAGATGGCTGCGATCCGCATGCGGCATCGTATCGCCGTCGCCGGTCACCCTGAACGCGACATCAGTCGCCCGCACTCTCCTCGAAGGTCAGGCTGATGGAGTTCATGCAGTAGCGGTCGCCCGTCGGGGTCTGCGGGGCGTCGTCGAAGACGTGGCCCAGGTGCGAGCCGCAACGAGCGCAGCGCACCTCGGTGCGGACCATCCCGAGGGACCGGTCCTCCAGCAGCTCGACCCGGTCCCCGGCGAGCGGGCTGTAGAACGACGGCCACCCGCAGTGCGAGTCGAACTTCGTGTCCGACCGGAACAGCTCGTTCCCGCACGCCCGGCACCGGTACACGCCCACGCGCTTCTCGTCGAGCAGCTCACCGGTCCAGGCACGTTCGGTGCCGGCCCGGCGGAGCACCGCGTACTCCTCGGGCGACAGCTCGTCACGCCACTGGTCCTCGGACTTGGACACCTCGTACGTCATCGCTCGTCTCCGCTCGCTTCGCGCAGGGCCGTTCGGCGGGTCACGCCGAGGGGCCGACGGGCGCGACGGATCTGTCCGCGCCCCTCAGAGACCAACCTAGTCGGCGGTGCGCGTGTTCCGCCCGCGGCCGCCGCGGCTTCCCCGGCGCCGACGCCGCGCGCCGCCCGGCGTCCCGTCCGCGCCGTGGCCGGACGAGCCGCCGCCGGAGGCGTCGTTCGCCCTCGCTCCGCCTGCCTGCGCACCACTCGGCGAACCGCCG
>NZ_JADBGR010000018.1 GCF_014892515.1 Myceligenerans pegani | reverse complement strand
TGCTGGCGGCGGTTGCGGGAGTGGACCGAGGCCGGCGTGTGGCCGAAGCTGCACGAGGCGGTGCTGGCCCAGATGCGCCGCGAGGGTCTGCTGGACCTGGAGGAGATGAGCATCGACGGCTCCCACGTGCGGGCGCTCAAAGGGGAGACCACGTCGGCCCCTCCCCGGTCGACCGCGGACGTCCCGGCTCCAAGCACCACCTGATCGTGGACGCGAACGGCACACCGTTGCAGGTCGGGATGGCCGGCGGGAACCGCCACGACGTCACCCAGCTGCTACCCCTGATCGACTCCCTGCCCGCGATCCGGGGCAAGGTCGGCAGGCCCCGGCGCAAGCCCCGGGTCCTGTACGCCCACCGCGGCTACGACTACGACAAGTACCGCCGCCTGCTGCGCGACCGCGGCATCACCCCCAAGATCGCCCGCCGCGGGGTCGCGCACGGCTCCGGACCTGGCACCAAACGCTGGGTCGTCGAACGCGGCTTCGCTTGGCTCCACCAGTTCAAACGCCTCCGCACCCGCTACGAAGTCCGCGCCGACCTCCACCACGGACTCATGCACCTGGCCTGCGCCATCATCTGCTGGCGCAAACTCCCAGGACGGTCATTCTGAAACGAGGTCTAATACTGCAACGGCACTTGTGGTGGTGGGTGGCCGCGGCGTCGGTAGTGGCTGGCGCGGGCTTGGTGCTGGCGTCTTCGGCGCCATGTCGACCAGGCCCGCACGTGCTCGGCCGGGTGGGTGTGTTGCAGGAGCAGGTGGGTCAGCAGGCGGCGGATCTCCGGTAGCGTGAGATCGATCAGGTCTGCCCGTCCGAGCCTGCGGCCCCCTTTGTGGCCTGGGCTTTCACGACAGTGAGCCAGGCCAGGGCGAGCATGGACAGGGTGACGTGGGCGTACCAGGCCCGGTAGGTGCGGGCCTGGTAGTGGTCCAGGCCCGCTTCGTTCTTGGCTTGCTGGAAGCATTCCTCGATCCGCCAGCGGGATCCTGCGACTCGAGCCAGGTCGGCCAGCGTGGATCGGCGCGGCCCGTAGCACACGTAGTAGGCGATCTCGCTCGGATCGGAGACCGAGCGGCGGGCCAGGGCCCAGTGCGCGCGCCCGGCCCGCCAGCCGACCTGGACCGGGATGCGCGCCCAGTCGCACTTACGCGGGCCGTGCGCGCCGTCGCCGACCGACAGGCGCCGCCACGCGCGGGCCGGGAGCCCGGCGACGAGGTCTTCGATGCGGGACTCGCCGGCGCCGGTGGTGATCATCGTGTCGTTGCGCTTGGTCGCCAGCACGTAGGCGGCGTCGCGTTCTTCCAGCCACGCTCGCAGGTACTTGACCTGCCCGCAGGCCTCATCCGCAGTCACCCACGCGAACGGCACCCCGGCCTCGATCGCGCGGCCGATCATCGCCATGGCCTGACGGGGCTTGGTCGCGAACCCGACCTCAGGCGGCACCCCCGCTGCCCGGCAGCGGGCGGGGTCATCGGTCCAGGACGCCGGCAGGTACAACTCCCGATCGATCAAGGCATGCCCGCGAGAGCAGGCGTAGGCCAGGAACGTGCCGATCTGACAGTTCTCCGTGCGCCCGGCCGTCCCGGAGTACTGCCGCTGCACCCCGGCCGACCGGATGCCTTTCTTCAGAAACCCGGTCTCGTCCACCACCAGCACCCCGGACGAGGTGCCCAGGTGCTCGACCACGTAGTCCCGAACGTCGTTACGGACCCCGTCCACGTCCCAGTCCGCGCGGCGCAGCAGCCGCTGCATGCCATCCGGACTCCTTGCCCCGGCATGCTCGGCCAACGTCCACCCGTTCTTCCGCTCCAGCCCGCCACCAGCCCGCACACGTACTGACGAGCCCGAGCCCGCGGCTCCGACCGCCCGAACCGAGACGCGACCCGCCCATGCAAGCGATCAAGCTCCACCGCCACCAGATCCATCACCACACCCACCATGATCCACTACCACAAGTGCCGTTGCAGTACTAAGTGATATACACCTCAGGATCACCGGCGGAATCCCGAACCGCCCCGACGATCGCCCCGGCCACTGCGACCGCAACGCCGCATATGCAGCGACGACAACGCATCGCTGAGAACTACCACGACCAGGCCGAAGAGTTTGCCAGAGGCCTCGAAATGGAAATCGCGGAGACGCACCTAACACTTATACTCTGTATCTCACTTAACATCCAGCGAGTCAAGATCCCGTGCCATCTTGCATATTGCGTGAATATCTGAGAATCAAACGACCTTCAAAGGATTGAGAGCATGCTGAGGCAGTAAGCGTCCTCCAAGAAATGTCGCCTCCAAATCCGTCATAGTCTGACCACAACACACCAGACCCGACACTCGACTCTATCGAGATCCGATCGATATCATCCTGCTGCCATTCAACACTGCCACTCCAAAGCTCCAGGCTGGCGTCAGTCTCGTATACAGACTCAGCCGCGCTAGGGCATTCACTAAAGAACTCAGTGGGGATGTTCGTGAATGCGCCCGTACCCCCCTCCTCCAGCACAATAGTCGAGAGTTCGCCGTTAGGAAGGCTAGTTTCCCATTCGCCCGGGACGGGTACGGGGCCCGCATCTTGGACCGAGCCACACCCGGATAGCGCGATCACGAATGCACTAATTGCAGCCCATGCTCCCGCGTACCTCATGGCTTGTACCTGCCAGCACCCTCAAGCGCATTCAGTACAGCCGGACCGGAGATCCACGTTTCAAACTCACGCATCGACATTCCGTTCGGATATGTCTCAGGCAATTGGTACCCGAGGAGCACCGCCGTGTCATCAGCCCGGTCCGGATTCCCGGCAGCTGGTCCTCTTGAAGCGAGCAGCGCATTCTCTGACGTAACTCCGAACATGTTCATCATTGCGCCATACTGAACGTTTCCATACACATCATAATTGATCTTCGAGCCGCCTGGCCCCGCTAGCCACGAGCTTGCTTCGTCGTGAACGTCCAGCGCGGAACCGAGGCGTACCTTTGCATCCCACTCACACCGGTCACAAAAGCGTTCGTTCATCCCGTGCAACGCGGCGCCGACCTCGCCGAAGGACTTCCCTCCCGAACGAGCCTTCCAAAGCAAATGGAATTGGCTAGCAGAAGGTCGATTCTGAGAATTTGCCCTCATGGCATCGAGTACCAACGGAATCGTCTGGTTGAGCTCGGTCGTACTTTCCCGTCCAACTCGGACGTAGTGCTGAGCGGCCCTCGTGTTCATCCAAGAAGTCATCTGCCGATATGCGATGCGCGTTGCAATCTGGGCAGGCGACGCCATCCAGACTCGTTGGCGAACCGGAGGATTCACGCCATTCCCCTTGATCGTTTTCACACACGATCGCGCTCCGGCACATGGGTCCGACTTCTTTCCCTTTGGGTCCGTTCGAGGGTTGTATCCCGCGTGCCCGGCGCCGATCGGCAGTTCACCTGTCGGGTCGGTGAAGGTGGTGGGGTTGTTGTGGCTGTAGGCGTAGCCATTCCACTGCTGCGGGTCGGTCAGGTCCATGATCGGGTCCACGGAGATGAATCGGCCCAGGATCGGGTCGTACATGCGTGCCCCGATGGCGGTCAGGCCGGTGGCGTCGACGGGCTTGTCGAGGAAGCCGTGTTCGCCAGTCCAGTCGCCGTCCGCGCCACCACCTGCCCCGGGCTGAGATGCCTGGGGACCACGGGGCTTGCCGTAGGGGTCGGTGTACCGGTGGACCCGCTGGCCGGGGCCGTCCACGTTCGGGATCTGCACCGTCCCGGTGCCCTGCTGGTCGGAGATGATCGTGTCCACGTCGCCGAAGTTGTAGCCGGTGCGCGTGGCAATCGTCATCCCTCCGAACGTGTAGTAACGCTGGCCCGAAACAGTTCCCGTCGCACGATTGAGGGTGAGCTCCTGGTGACCGAGGTACAGCGTCGTGGCGCCGTCCTGCATCCGTAGGATGCGTTCCCCGTCGGCGGCATAGACATAGCCGTCGGCATGGTCACGCTCCGCTGTGGAGATCGCGCCATCGCCGTTGGCGTCCTCAGCGACCGCTGCGAGTTCGCCCTCGGCATCCCAGGTCAGCTCCTGGAGTGCCTCCCCGGCGTACTCACGGCCGGTCATGTTGCCGGCAGCGTCGTACTCGAAAGCGCTCGTGCCGGTCTGGGCGCCGGTGTGCTCGACCTGCGTGACGCCATGCGGTTGGGTGCCCGCGGCGCCGCCCGCTGCCGGGTAGTCATATGTGCTGGTCGCACTGGTGCCGGAGCCGACGGCGTGCTCGACCACACTGGTGCGGTTGCCCACCGAGTCGTGGGAGTACGAATGCCAGTACGCGGCGGCACCACCCAGGATCCCCGAGGAGGGCGCGGTGCCACAGCCAGCAGTGGCCGGCGTCCATGCGTCGACCAAGCGGCCGAGGCCGTCGTAGTCGTAGCACTGCCGGTCGTGCTGACGGCCCCCGAGATTGGCTGCTGGGGTGTCGAACACGCTGGTCAGGTTACCGGAGTGATCCCACGTGTACGACGCGCGCCGCACATCCACCGCCACACCGGACGGATCCTCTGCCACAACGGTCGACTTCTTCAGACGGTTGGTGCCGAACTCGTAGTCCCAGTCCTGCACGTAGGCGTGGGTGTTCCCGAACGAGAAGCGCGCGGGTTCGCCGGTGGGCTTGTAGTCCGCTTCCGCGACGTAGATGCCGCCGCGGTCGCTGGCCAGTGCGCGCGGCTGGTCGGCCGCGTCGTAGTAGGTCTTCAACGTCTCGGACGGGATACCGCCACCGAATTGGTAGTTTGCTGTCTCGGGGAGCCCGGAGACTGTGTACCCATACGTCGTCGTCCACGATCGAGCGAGTTCTCCCAGATCTGTGCCGTTCACGACCTGCGGGATCGTGGTCGTGGTCGCGGTGGGCTGGCCGTGGATCTCGTACCCGTCCACGGTCGTGACGATCTGCGACGCTCCCGTGCCCGTGCCGATGTACCGGGTAGTGGACGCCGGCTGGCCGGGCACTCTGGTGCCGTCCGCGAGCAGGTCGTACGTCCACTCGGCGCGCACGGTCCCGCTGGTACCGCCCTCACGCATCGAGGTCTTGCGGCCGAGCGCGTCGTACGTGTAGCCGAGAACCTGACCGCGTGCGTCGGTCGTGGTCGTGACACGCCCGAGGAGGTCGTAGGCGGTCCGGCTCTCGCCCTTGTCGGGGTCCGTGGTGCGCGTCTGCCGGCCGCGCAGGTCGTACTCGTACGTCCACCGGTTTCCGGCGTCGTCCACTGCAGCCGTGAGCCGGTCGGCCGCGTCGTACGTGTAGGTCGTCGCGACGTAGCCTGTAGACGGCGTGGCGCCGGTGTGCTGCCGGACCACCTTCGTCTGTCCCCGCGCGTCGGTGATCGTGGTGGTCGGAGTTCCGCCGTCGGGCGGGGTGACCAGGGTGCGGTCCCCGCGATGCTGGGTGCGAGTCTCCCACTTGAGAACGTAGGTGCCGTTGTCGTAGTCCTCGGCGTCCTCGTCCACCTGGAAGAGCTCCCGGGTGACACGACCGGCTCCGTCGTACTCGGTCAATGTGCGCCCGGGCACGGCCGCCGATGTCGTCACGAGCTGGAAGGCAGGGTCGCCGGTCGTGTGCCAGGCATGGTTGTTCAGCGTGGCAAGCCCGCGCGTGTCGTACGTCGTGTCGGTGATCACCCGGCCCGTGGCCAGGTCCGACGCCGAGGGCGCCTGGGTCTGGCGCTCACGCAGCAGCCCGTCGTAGATGGTGAAACTCGTGCGGTAGCCCGACCCGTCGTAGGTGAGGGTCTGGGTACGCACCGCGTTCACGCCGGTGTCGCGCACGCCGTACCAGTACTTGACCGACGACGTGTCCTCGCCTCTCACTCGCCCGGGCTTCCACACCTGCGCCAGTCGGCCGAGCGCGTCATAGGAGCCCTCCGTGACCCGTCCATCCGGACCTGTCACCTTCGTCGGCACGCCCCAAGCCGGATCAAGAACCGTCACAGTCTTGTGCGCCGCCAACGGACCAGAGCCATCGGGATCGGGAGTCGTGACCGTGGTGCCCGTGGTCTGGTTCTGCACAGTCGTGTACGACGTCGTTGTCACGCGGTCCTGCGCGTCCTTGACGGACGTCGGGCGTCCGAAGCTGTCGTACGTGGTGCGTTCCACGTTCACGTACGACGGCGAGCCACTCGAGTAGACGTTCACCTCCTGCGACGCTGTCACACGACCGATGGTCGGTGCAGCGCCGACCTCGCCCCCGTCATAGGCATACCGCTTGTCCGAAATCACGTCGGCCGGGCGCGATGCGGAGGCCGAGCACGGCGTTGCGACGGTCTCCTCACGGCGGACGGTGTCCAGGATGTTCTTCGAGGTGTTCTGCACGTACGTGGTTCGAGTACACCTGTCGTCGCTGGCGTCGTTGGTGTCGCCCAGATCCGAGACGGTCCAGACACGACCAAGTGCGTCGAAGGCCGTGTTCACCTCACTGATCAGATCTCCAGCCGCACGGTCCGGAGCTGTGGTCGTGGTCCGGGTCTTCCTGACACCCGTGTAGTACGCGTTGTCACCGTCCGCCGACGTCGCGGTCGCCGCCGATCGCCAGGGGGTGTTCACCGTCCGGTCCACGACCGCCGAACCGTTGTAGGTGATCTCCTCACGAACCATGCCAGCCCACTGGTCCAGATCGTTGATCCCGTCGATCTGCACCGACTTCGTTCCCCCGGACGAGCTCTCCCGGTCACCATGCATGCCACGGAAGTACCGGTAGCGGGTGTGCAACCTGGTGATGTCGGGGTTGCTCACGGTGTCGCCCGTGTACTCGTCCACGGTGGCGTAACCACGCCAGTCGGACCAGGTGCGATGCTTCTTGAGCGTGATCTCGTCGTCGACGTATCGCCACGCCGCGCCCGCCTGGTTCGGGCCGTCCGGATAACTGTACGAAGTGACAACGGGATCAGACCCACCATCGCGGGAGTCCTCGGTGACCTGCTTGACCACGTACTTGTGGAACCACTCGCGGATCGGATCCTCCGCACCCTCGGGAGTCCACCACACCGGCATGCACCGGCGCTTGTTCGTCTCCGGCGCCGATGGGGTGTCCGACGACGAGCAGTCCGGACCCGAGTACACGACCGAGATCATCGCGCCGGACTCGGTACGGATCTCCCCGATCCGCATCCGCGACATCGCCGACCTGTCCAGCCCTGCCGCGACCCGGTTGTCCATCTGCACCGACCCGAACTGTGTCGTTGGCAGCGCGACGGCGTTGCTGGTGCCGGTACCGGTGTGCTGGACCCGGTTCAACCACAGCGCGTCCAGACCATCACCTGCATCGGGGAACGAGTGCGTCAGCTCCCACGTGTCGACACTCCGCAGGCTGTTGTCGGCCTGCTTGATCAGCGTCTCCACGCCCGTCAGGCGCTTGCGCGTGAAGAACGTGGGTGCCAGCCGGTTCGCGCAGGAGTCCGCGGTCGTGGAACAGAGGAGGTTCTGGGGCACGTCCGGCCAATGATCCCGAGTCTCGGAATTCAGGGTGCCGCAATCGAAGCTGCTGGTCGGGATGCACCGCTCCGCATAGCTGAAGACCATCCGCGCCTGCGGGTACTGGGTCAATGTGTCCGCGCGCGTGCCGTAGTCGATCTGACGGAGGAATCCGCCGCGCACGTAGTCCGCGTTGACGACGTCGGTCTCGTTGTTGTTCCGCCCGTAGTTGTTCAACTCCCGGCTGTACCGGTACGTCATCGAGTTCCCGGACGTGTCGACGACGTAGTCCAGATTCCACCGCCACGCCTGACGGCACGACGACGCGGCAAACCCGCCGTCTGAGGCCGACTTGTAGCACGGCTCACCGGGATGGTTGCCGAACACCGGTACTGTCCACGCCGAGTACAGGTTGGAGATCGGGTCGTCCGTGGCGCGCTTGTCGCGCCCGAACCAGTACTGGGTGCCATCGGTCGTGGTGACCTTCCAGTACTCCTTGTTGTTGTCGTCGTTCCAGCCGCCCGTCAGGTGCTCGACCTTCGTGTTGTCGTCCGCCTCCAGGTGCCAGTCACCGGTGCTCTCGTCCTTGATCAGGTCCGAGGCCACCCCGCCCAGCACGAGAGTCGCGTTGTCGTTCTTCCAGCACAGGTCACCCGAGTCATGGGTCTTGTTGTTCGGGTCCTGACCGCCCACCGCGGCCTGATCGTCCGTGCAAGGGGCAAACTTGCGCTCGACGTAGCCACCCGCGGACAGCTCCCAGCCCTCGCCGACCTCGGACGTCTGCGTGTTGACCGAGGCGACCATCCCGTCCACAGAGCCCGAGTCGTACTCGAGCGACACCTCGGGTGTCAGCCCACCGGCGGTGTCCGGCGCGCGCATCGGGTACGACCACGTGAACGAACCACTCGAACCCGACGCCTCCCAGGACGCCGCACTCGACAACGAAGTCGCCGTCCAGTCCCCCTGGTCACTGCTGTCACCCGCTGCCACGGCCAGCACCACGGCCTGCTCGGACACGGATGTCTCAGCGGCTCGCAGCGACATGGTCCCGGCCTTCGGGTCCTGCGCGGTCGCGGCCTCGGCCGTCTCGGGGATCTCGATAAGACCCGTAACTGTGTCGTCGGGCCTCTCACCGGCAGTTTCAGGCAAATCGGTCCAGGTCTGGCAGTCCGGATCCTCCGGCGTCGTCAGGGCACACGCCGGCAGCTCGACCAGCCGCAGCCGTGAGGCGGCCTCCCCACCGTCACCGGCCAACCCGCTGGTGCCTACGCTCACTCGCGCCGGCCCGTGCGCCGACCGCGTACCCTGACCAGCCCCGACCGTCAGAACCGCCTCGACGCCGAGCGCGGCCGCGTGCTCGGCGTCCAGCGTCGCGACTTCCACACCTCCCGAAGCGGGATCAGCGTTCCTCAAGCCGGCGGCGCGCGCGGCATCATCGCTCACGGCCTCCACACCGACGCTCAGGCCGCCAACCTCGGTGCCGTCGCCCGTCGTCCTCGAAGAACGATCCCGTGCTGGAGCCACGCGTATTGTCGAGGCGGCCGCGTGTACTGGTGTCGCGTGTTCGGGTTGACGCGGCTCAGGCACATCCACCACGGCGCTGGTCCCGCGATCTGCCTGGGACGGTAGGGGATGCCCCAGATCGATCTCGCCGATGGCGTCCTCGGCGAACTCGCGATCGTGCTCGGCACGCTCCTCCAGGGACCACGACTGCCGCTCGGCAAGATTCGGATCAGGTGCGGCGACGGCGGGAAGAACGGGAAAAGCCACAGCGAGCGCGACACCAGCGGCGACAACGCCCGCAGCGCGGCCGCTGCTGCGCCACGGCAACCTGGCGGACGACGCTCGACGATCGGAGCCGGGACTCGTCAGGTTGATGTTCACCAGCGCTTCTCCTTCAGCCGTCGCGCCCGGTTCGTGACCAGAACGCCGCGAGTTCCTCTGTTCGTGCGCCCGTTCGTTCCCGCGCCGGATCATGCCGTCTCCGCTCCCGTGCAGATCCGGTTCAGTCGCTCGTTGTCGACGAGTTCGCGATACACCCGCACATCATCGACAGCCCCTCGGAACACCCACTCCGGCGTCCCCCCGCGGATTCCCGATCCGAGACGCATCGGCCCCGGCGCCGTCCACATGACCGGATCCACCTGGACCATCACAGGCTCTGGTGTCGCCGGCGCGTCGGTCGGGTCACAGACCCGCACGCTCAGTGTCGGGTTCGCTGGGTCTGAGGCGTCGTACATTCCGACCACGTGCACCCACTGGCCCGCCACAGCCGGAACATCCGACCGCGCGGCCTGATGCCCCGCGCTGACCTCATCTGCGTCCTTGACCCACAGGCCCCAGCACGGCACCTGCAACCCGGTCTCCTCATCGACGTCCGTGTTGCAGTTCGCGTTGTTGGTGTACCCCAGGTGGAACGCGCTCCGGTTCTCGCCCTCCTGCGAGACTGCCGCTCCCACCCCGGAGAAGTCATCCGCGGGCTTCAGGAACGCCATGATCGTGTACGACTGGTCGATCGCCACGGCCGGCCCCTCGGACCGGGCGAAGCCGGTCCCGTCGAACACGAGCGACCGATCGCCCACGTACCGCGGGTCACCCGGATCATTGGGGTCCGCGAGTGTCTCTCGCCACGCACCCGTTCCCCACGTCACGCCGGAGCTCCAGGTCAGATCGCCAGCAGTCGGAGCAGTCGTCACCTCGTTGACGGCGGTGGTTCCGGTCCCCTCGTCCATGTGCCACAAGCCGTCCCGGGCCGGATACGCGACCCAGAATTCGTACTTGGTCTCGTCCGACCAGATCCCGGCCTCGTCCTTGGACTGGACGACCACCTCGTTGTAGCCCGGCCGGCTCGGAGCGAACGACACTGACTTCGCGGTACTCCCCGATGTCGGGATCGTGCCGGCCTTCTCGCCGTCGTTGAACGAGTACTTGTACGCAGCCAGGTCATTCGATCCGTTCGCCTTGAAGGTGAACGTCCCCGACGTCCCCACCGCGCCGTGCACGCCCTCGGGCCAGCCCGGGTACTGCGAGGAGGAAACGTCCGGCGGATTCGGGCCGGTCACGTCAGGGCGGATCCAGCACGTCGTGTCCGACCACGCGGAGGTCTTGCCGGACGAGTCGCGCGTCCGCGCGTGCCACTTGTAGACCGTATTGCTCGCCAATGCCTTGCCCGAAGGAACCTGCACCCGGTGGGTCGAACCGCTCGCCTTCAGGCTCGTCCAGCCCGACTCCCAGCGCGGCGTGTGACTACCCTGCGGGATCACGCGGAACTTCACCTGAACCTTCTGGTTCCACGGCGAGCCCCCATCCGGATCCGTACCCCGCGCCTGGAAGTACGGACGACGCGTACGCATCACGGTCGGATCCCCCGACCACGTCGCACAATCGAGCTCGTCCCCCGTCGAGGACACCTTCGTGCGCATCGACGCCGTCGAGGGCATGATCGGCGGACGGTTGAACGTCACCGTGAACGTCGCCTTGCGCGACGTACCGTCATCCAGCTGACTGGCCACATACCGCTGCCACTTGACCTGGTTGCCCTCGTCATTGGCACGCAGACCCAGGGTCAGGTAGTTCCAGTTGTTGTTCGCCACCACCTGCGCGGCCGCCTTCGCGCCCCAGGACACGCGGTAGGACTGGCCCGCACAGCCCGCCCGGTGGGTCACCTTCCGCTCGGACAGCTTCTTGTCCGAGGCCCACGAACCCTTCGAGTTCCAGTTCGTCGAGGACGACACCACGTTCGCGCCCGTCCGATAAAGCGACACCGAGTATTTCGTGCACGTGTAGGAGTGCTTGCCCACCGCGGAGAAGCTCGCGCTGGACACGTGCCCACCCGAGACACCGTCCGGCAGACCGGACATATCGAACTCGAAAAGCAGCCGCGAGATACTGTGCCGGTCACACACCGGATACCCAGTCGTCGGACACAGGCCCACGCCCTCGGAGCCTTTGTACTTGTAGGACGACGAACTCGTCGGCCAGCCCGAACGTACCGCCGTCCACTCGTGCAGCCCGCCCTTGATCGACGGGTCGACATGGAACGGTCCTGTCGCGTCCGGGTCCGAGAACATCTCCGGCGCGGCCGTCGCGGTCACCGTGCTTCCGTCAGCAGCGATCTCCACGTCCATGTCCGCGACCAGGTCACCGTCGACCGGAGCGACCAGCCGGTCCACATTCCCGGTGGGTTCCTCGCCCTCAGTTTCGACGTCGTCAGCTTCGACCGTGAGCGCCGAGGCAGCGGCCGAGCCCTCTGTCACGGGCTCCGGCTGGCCCGCCGAGGAATCCCACTGCTGAGCACGCCCGCCGGAGAAGATCTTCACGCCTGCTTCGCTGTCACCAGCGGCCGGATCGACCACGTCGAACTCGGCGACCGGCACGATCTGTCCGTCACCGGTGTCGACCGGATCCGGCGACTCGATCCGCAGGTCGTCCGACGCGGCCATCTCGAACGAGACTCCGGCGCCGCCCGAGGCGTCGTCCAGCCGCTGGTATGCCTCCGCATCGTCGATCTGCAGCACTGGCAGCAGGCCCGTTCCGTCTCCATCGACGGTCACGACCACCCGCACGCCCGGCACCTCCTGGCTCGAGGCCGGGTCGATCAGCGGCATGGTCGCGCGCGTAGCGTCCTGACCATCCACTACTGGTTCGCCGATCACGAAGGGCAGACCCGGCAGACTCACCGACAGGCTTCGCTCGCCTGCGGGCACAGCAGGCTCCTGACCGGGAACGTTGTCCCAGCCCACATCGCCCGCGACGCCGGCCGCGTCCGACAGAACCGCGAACGGCTCCCCGGGCTGGGCCGCACGGATGTCGATGTCGTAGACGCCGGCGGCAGCAGAAAGCCCGGCCGGATCCTCCGGATCCGGCACCAGCGCTCCTGACGCAGGCTGCCACGCGCCGGCGACCCGGGTCCTGGAAGCCTCAAGCGACGATTCCCACCGATAGGTCCCATTCGGGCGGACGAAGTACGAGTCCCAGGGCGTCCTGAACGTGGCGATCTCCACCTCGTGACCGCACGCAACCGCCACGTGCACCGGGTCCACGGCCGGATCCGTCACCAGATCGACGCACTCGACCGGCTCATCCGCGGGAACGACGTCGTCGGCGACCGCAGGCGTGGCCAGAAGCCCCAACCCTGCAGTGAGCGCCAGCACGGCAAGCCCGGCAGGAAGCGCCCGACGTCGGACGCCTCCCGAAGAACGGCGCATCCGACGCACTTGCATGACACGGCCTCCCGCCCGACGAGAACAAGAACGCGCCGGATCATGCCATGTTCAGGAGAACTTCGAGCCACAATATTTACTGATAGGCCCGGAAATCAGTCTATAGCAGGATGAAAATCGTCACCCAGTCATATCTGGGCAACCGCTAGATCTTGCGGAATTCGCTGCGGCTGATTTGCTCACAGAACCTTCACACTCTCTCGGTGCAGCCCTACGCCCTCACAGCTCGACGACCGTCTTGATGTCGTGCGGCCCGCCCTCGAATGCCTCGTGCGCTCGTTCCAGGGGGACGCGCCGCGTGATAAGCCGGTTCAGCCAGTCGACGTCCGCCCGGCCGAGGGCCTCGGCCGCGGCGCGGTAGTGGGCGAGGTTGGCGTTGACCGAGCCGATGACGGCGTCGTTCTCCAGCACGAACTCGCGGTTCAGCGAGCCGACGTCGACCTGCACCGCGCGGCCGGCCGGCGACACGCCCGTGAGGCACACGATGCCGAACCGCGCGGTCCCGCCCATGACGTCGAGCACGACGCTGCTGGCGCCGGTCGCCTCGATGACGACGTCGGGGCGCAGGTCCTCCATCACCCGGGCCGCGTCGCGGGTGTGGTACTCGGCGCCGAGGTCACGGACGACGCCGGGCTTCGGGCCGTCGGTGACCCGGTCGAGCAGGTGGACGTCCAGTCCGCGTTGCGTGCCGAGCAGCGCGGCGAGCAGGCCGATGGGTCCCGCGCCGGTGACCAGCACGGTACGGGGCTCGAACCACGACCGCCGCCCGACGCCGTCGATCTGGTCCCAGGCCTTGGCGACCACGGACGTGGGCTCCAGCAGCGTGCCGACGTCGGCGAGCCGGGGATCGAGGCGGACGGCGTAGTCCGGCTCGACGCGCCAGCGCTGCGCCCCGTAGCCGTCGAGTCCCTTGATCCCGCGCTCGGTGTAGCGCCCGTTGCGGCACATGTCGAACTCGCCGACGGCGCACGCGCCGCACGGCTCCGGGTCGGGCCGCCGCACGACGCCGACGACCAGGTCCCCGGCGGAGAACGGACCGCCGTCCCCCTCGAGCACCCTCCCGAGAGACTCGTGCCCGAGGATCAGCCGGTCCTGGCCGTCCGGGGCCGAGCCGTACTCGCCGGCCGCGATCTCCCGGTCGGTGCCGCACACGCCGATCGCGACTCCCTCGACGAGGATCGAGCCGGTCGACTCTGCGGGTTCCGGGACGTCCGTGACCGCGAGCGAGCCCGGGTGCGCCGGGCGGACGGTCAACGCCCTCACGGGTGCTGCCCCTCGCCGGGCCCGGAGGTCCCGCCGCGCGGGGTCTCCGCGGTGGTCGTCGGCGCGCCGCTGAGCCGGCGTGCGGCGTTGACCAGGGCGAAGTGGCTGAACGCCTGCGGGGTGTTGCCGAGCTGCCGGTGCAGGCCGGTGTGGTACTGCTCGCTGAGCAGGCCGAGGTCGTTGCGCAGGTCCAGGAGACGCTCGAACAGCGCGACCGCCTCCTCCTCGCGCCCGATGCCGTGCAGCGCGTCGGCCAGCCAGGCCGTGCACGCGAGGAAGACGCCCTCGTCGCCGGGCAGGCCGTCGACCCGGCCGTCCGCCTCGGGGCGGTAGCGGAGCAGGAAGCCGTCCTCGGACAGTTCTTTCTGCACCGCCTCGACGGTGCCGACGACGCGCGGGTCGCGCCAGGGCAGGAACCCTACCCGGGGAATCAGGAGGAGCGCCGCGTCGAGGCCCTCCGAACCGTAGAACTGGGTGAACGTGCCCCGGCGTTCGTCGAAGCCGCGGGCAAGCACATCGGCGTGGATCCGGTCCCGCAGGGCGCGCCAGCGTTCGACCGGCCCTTCGAGGCCGTGCTCCTCCACCGCCCGTACCGCACGGTCCACGCCGGCCCAGGCCATCACCTTGGAGTGCACGAAGTGCCGCCGCTGCCCGCGGACCTCCCACAGGCCGTTGTCCGGCTGGTCCCAGGCACCCTCGAGAAAGTCCAGGAGCGCCCGCTGCAGGTCCCACGCCTCCTTCATGGGCGCGATCCCGGACTCCCGCGCGACGTGCAGGCAGTCCAGCACCTCGCCCCAGACGTCGAGCTGGTACTGGCCCGCCGCGGCGTTGCCCACCCGTACGGGACGCGAGTCTTCGTAGCCGCCCAGCCAGGGAAGCTCGTACTCGGCGAGGCGGCGGGTCCCGTCCAGCCCGTACATGATCTGCAGGTCGGCCGGGTCGCCGGCCACCGCCCGCAGCAGCCAGTCCCGCCATGCCCGCGCCTCGTCCACGAAGCCGGTCGCGACCAGGGCCTGCAGGGTGAACGCCGCGTCGCGCAACCAGCAGTAGCGGTAGTCCCAGTTCCGCGTGCCGCCGAGGTCCTCGGGCAGGGAGGTCGTCGCCGCGGCCGCGATTCCGCCGGTCGGCGCGTAGGTGAGCGCCTTGAGGACGATCAGGGAGCGGACCACGGCGTCCCGCCACCTGCCGTCGTAGTCGACGTGCTCCACCCAGCGCGCCCAGAAGTCCTCCGTGTCGTGCAGCGCGCGGTCGGGGTCCACCGGACGGGGTGCGCGCAGGTGCGAGGCGTGGTGCGTGAGCACGAACGCGCAGGACTCCCCGGCCGAGATCTCCACCTCGGCGGACACGTCTCCGTCGTGGATCCGGAGCGGGGTGTCGGCCGACAGCTCGACGGCGTCGGGACCGGCGACGGCCGTCACGGATCGTTCGTGCGCGGTCAGCCACGGGTCCACGTTGCCGTAGTCGAACCGCAGGCGGAGGTCGCTCCGCACGCGGACGCGCCCGCTCACGCCCCGCACCACCCGGACGAGGTCGGCGGCGTCGCCGCGAGGCGGCATGACGTCGATGACCTGCACGGTGCCGCTCGGGGTGTCCCACGTGGTCTCCAGCACGAGGGTCTCGCCGCGATACCGGCGAGAGCTCGCGACGTCGGCGCCCACCGGGGCGATCCGCCACCGCCCGGCGTCCTCGTCGCCGAGGAGCGCCGCGAAACACGCGGGCGAGTCGAACCGCGGCAGGCACAGCCAGTCGACCGAGCCGTCCCGGCCGACGAGCGCGCCCGTCTGCAGATCACTGATGAAGCCGTAATCCTCGATAGCCCGTGGCACAGGCGCACCTTCCATCGACGACGAGTGCTCCGCCCCATCGTGCCGTGCGAAGGCGCCCACCGGCCACCGGGGCTCTCGGCGCGCCCGCGGGACGACCATGTCCGGACGGAAATCACTGAGCGCCGGTCCCCGCCGCCGATGGGCCTTCGGTGCGGCGGGGAGCCGGCGCTCAGCTGTCTGTGGGGCCGGTGTCAGCCGGCCGTTCGGTCGCGCCAGGCAGGCGCGAGGCGGACGACGTCGCCGACGACGACGACGGCCGGCGGGCGCACCTGCGCCTCCGCGGCGCGCTCCGCGATGTCGGCGAGCGTGCCGACCGTGACCCGCTCGCGCGGGCCGTAGCCGTCCTCGACGATCGCCACCGGCGTGCCGGCGGGCCGTTCGGTCGTGGTGAGCGCCGCAGCGGTCTCGGCCAGCCGCGAGACGCCCATGAGCAGGATCAGCGTGTGGTCGGGCCCGCCGCCGACAGCGACGGAGAGCTCGGTCCCGTGGTCGTGCCCGACGCCGGTCGCCGCGCGGGCCGACGCCGTCGCGCCGTCGTCCACGCGGGCGGGCCGCAGGGCGTCGTGGCCGGTCAGGACACTGAACCCGCGCGCGACGCCGCGGTGCGTGACCGGGATGCCGACCGCTGCCGGAACCGAGACCGCGCTCGTCACGCCCGGAACCACCTCGGCCTCGATCCCGGCCTCGCGGCACGCGGCCAGCTCCTCGCCGCCCCGACCGAGCACGTACGGGTCGCCGCCCTTGAGCCGCACGACGTTCCGGCCGGCGGCCGCGTGCTGCACGAGGATGCGGTTGATCTCGTCCTGCGGCACGGGGTGGTTGCCGGCGGTCTTGCCGACCTCGACCACCTGCACGTCCGGCGCCAGTTCGGCGAGCAGCGACCGCGGCCCGAGCCGATCGGCCACGACGACGTCCGCCTGCGCCAGCAGCTTCCGCCCCCGGGCGGTGATCAGCCCGGCATCCCCCGGCCCGCCCCCCACGAGCGCGACCCACCCGGCCGCGACGCCGCGCGGCCGGTCGTTCTCCGAGTGATCGGCAGATCGAACGACCGACCTCTCAAAGGGTGACCGGTCAGCCGAGCCACGCCGCCGGCGCACGGGCAGCGCGCCCGACTCCAGCTGCGCCTGGACCTCGGACCGGATCGCCTGCGCACGCCGCGGGTCGCGGCCCGCGTGCACGGAGACGGTGAGCTCCTCGGGACCTGCGCCGGGACCGTCGAGGCACACCCGCGCGACGGCGGGAGTCCACGCCGTCCCGGCCTCCGCGTCCCCCGCGGTGACGCAGAAGATCCGCAGCGCCTCGGCGTTGTCGGCCACCTGCCGGTCGGCCGACACGTCGCCGGTCGCGGTGTGCGCCAGCCAGGCCCCGTCCAGGTCCCCCGCGCGGTACGCCCGGCGGACCCACTCGGCCCGCCCCGCGCCGTCGTCGACCAGCGCCGCCAGGTCCTCGCAGATCGCCGGCGCGATCACCCGCACGCGCGCCCCGGCGTCCGCCAGCCCGCGGGCACGCCGCGCGGCCACCGGCCCGCCGCCGACCACGACGACGAGCCGGCCCGCCACACGCAAGCCCAGCGGGTACAGCGCGCCCGCCGCGGCCGCCGGCTCCTGCGATCCGCCCGGCGCGGGAGTCTCAGCCATGCAGACCGCACTCCACCTTGTCGCGCCCGGCCCAGCGGCCGGAGCGCTTGTCCGCGCCCGCCTCGACACGCTGGGTGCAGGGCGCGCACCCGATCGACGGGTACCCGTCGGCCAGCAGCGGGTTCACGACCAGGCCGTTCGCGGCCGCGTACTCGTCCACCTGCTCGTCGGTCCAGCCGGCGAGCGGGTTGATCTTCACCACCTGGTTCTTCTCGTCCCAGGTGATCAGCGGCGCGTTCCGCCGCGTCGACGCCTCGCCGCGGCGCAGGCCGGTCGCCCAGGCCTCGTAGTTGCGCAGCGCCTTGCGCATCGGGGCGACCTTCCGCATCGCGCAGCACCGCTCGGGGTCGCGCTCGTACAGCCGCGGCCCGTACTTCGCGTCCTGCTCCGCCACGGTCAGCTCCGGGCGCACGTCCACGATGTTCACGTCCACCGACAGCTCGGCCGCGTCCCGCGTCCCGATCGTCTCGGCGAAGTGGTAGCCGGTGTCGCCGAACAGCACGTCCACCCACGGCAGCTGCTTCGAGACGAGGTGGGCCAGGACCGTGTCCTGCATCGACGACGCCACCGCCAGCCACGGCCCGAACTCGCGCACCGCCCAGGCGATCACGGCCTCGGCCGACGCCTCACGCTGCGTGTCCGGCCCGCCCGGCAGCGACGTGCCGTGCAGCAGGGCCTGCCCGCGCTCGACCACGTTCTTCAGTTCCTCCGGGGTGCGACGCCGGCGGATGCCGCCGGCCCGGATGTGCGCATGCGCCTCGCGCGCCGCGGCACGGGCCTCCTCGCGGGCCTTCGCCCGCGCCCGGATCTGCGCCAGGCGCGACACGCTGCCGCCGACACTCGTGGCCGCGCCGCCCGCGACCGGCGCGATCGTCGACGTCGCGCCGCCCGGCGCGGGATCGATCACCGACGTCGCCGCGGAGGAAGGCTCCTCGGAGCCGGTGGGCGCACCCACGACCGCCGTCGGACCGGAACGGGACCCGCTCATCGGAGTGCCTCCTCGTCCGCGCGATGTGCCCACTGCGCGAAGGTCTCGTCGTCCTCGCGCTCCTTCTCGAACTGGCGCGTCACGCGCTCGACGTAGTCCGCGATGCCGTCGGCCGTCACCTTGAGGCCGCGCACGGTCCGGCCGAGGCCGGCCTCGTCGCGTTCCTTCGAGGCGAGCCCGCCGCCCAGGTGCACCTGGAAGCCGGGAACCTGGTTGCCGTCGTCGTCCATCACGAGCTGGCCCTTGAGACCGATGTCGGCCGTCTGGATCCGTGCGCACGAGTTCGGGCAGCCGTTGACGTTGAGGGTGATCGGCGTGAGCCGCGACAGGTCGCCGAGCCGCTGCTCGAGCTGGTCGACGGCGGCAGCCGCGTTCTGCTTGGTCTCGACGATCGCCAGCTTGCAGTACTCGATGCCGGTGCACGCGATGGTGCGACGGCGGAACTCGCTGGGCCGTGCGTGCAGGCCGAGCCCCGCGAGCGCCTTGGACAGCGACTTCACCCGCTCGCCCGGCACGTCGAGCACGAGCAGCTTCTGGTGCGGGGTGAGGCGCACGCGCTCGCTGCCGTGCTCCTCGGCGAGGTCGGCGACGCGGGCGAGGATGTCGCCCGACACCCGGCCCACGGTCGGTGCGACGCCGATGTAGAACTTCCCGCCCTTCTGCGGGTGCACGCCGACGTGGTCGTTGTCCGACGACGGCAGCGGGGGCTCGATCCCGTCGGGGAGCTCGTACCCGAGGTACTCGTCCTGCAGCACCTGGCGGAACTTCTCGGTGCCCCAGTCCTTGAGGAGGAACTTGAGGCGGGCCTTGTTGCGCAGGCGGCGGTAGCCGTAGTCGCGGAAGATGCGCACCACGCCGTGCCACACGTCCGGGGCCTGCTCCTCGGTGACGAACACGCCGAGGCGCTCGGCGAGGCGTGGCGCGGTGGAGAGGCCGCCGCCGACCCAGAGGTCGTAGCCCGCGCCGAGTTCGGGGTGCTCGACGCCGACGAAGGAGATGTCGTTGATCTCGTGCACGACGTCGAGGCTGGGGTGGCCGGTGATGGCGGACTTGAACTTGCGGGGCAGGTTCGCCAGCGACGGGTCGCCGATGAAGCGCTCCTGGATCTCCTCGATGACCGGCGTGGGGTCGATGATCTCGTCCTGGGCGATGCCGGCCACCGGGCTGCCGAGGATGACGCGCGGGACGTCGCCGCACGCCTCGGTGGTGGACAGGCCCACGGACTCCAGGCGGCGCCAGATCTCGGGGACGCTCTCGACCTCGATCCAGTGGAGCTGGATGTTCTGCCGGTCGGTGATGTCGGCGGAGCCGCGGCCGAAGTCCTTGCTGATCTGCGCGATCGTGCGGAGCTGGTGGGTGCTCAGGGCGCCGCCGTCGATGCGGACGCGCAGCATGAAGTAGCGGTCCTCGAGCTCGTGCGGTTCCAGCGTGGCGGTCTTGCCGCCGTCGATCCCGGGCTTGCGCTGCGTGTAGAGGCCCCACCAGCGGAAGCGGCCGTGCAGGTCGTCGTCGGTGATGGCGTCGAAGCCCTCGCGGGCGTAGATCTGCTCGATGCGTTCGCGCACCTGGAGCGGGTCCGACTCCTGCTTGAACTCCTCGTTGTGGTTCAGCGGGGTGGTGCCGTCGATCTTCCACTGACCGTTGGGGCGCGCCGCGCGAGCGGGGCGGGCCTTGGCTGCGGCGGGGCCGGTGGCGGGCGTGTCCGCGTCCGACGTCGTCGGGCGCGCGGAGGCGTGCTCGGGTGCCTGAGTCATGTGAATGTGATCCTCGTCCGTCGTTCGCTGGTCGGTCGGGGCGGCGTACGACGGCAGGAAGATCAGCCGTCCCGAGAGGGGCGTCGATCGCCGGCGTACGCCAGAAGACACGAGCACATTCGCGTGCCGTGCATCGTCTCGGGGCGCATCGACCGGATCACGGTGTCGACCTTAACCACCGGGGATGGCGTTCGTAATCCCCTTCTCACATCGTGGATACCGATATGAACGATCGACTGCGTCAATGTGTCACGCGTCACACGCAGGACGCGGGCTAGGCTGCCGAGCATGGAGTTTCTCTACAACGTCTTCGTGTTCGTGCACTTCGCGAGCTGGGCCCTCGTGTTCGGCGGCACCATCGCGTCCATGCGGAGCAAGGCGCTCTACAAGGCGGTGACGCACGGGGCGTGGGGCGCCGTGGTGGCCGGCGTCATCATGGTCGGCATCGGCGAGATGGCGTCGGTCGGCGCGTTCGAGGGCGACGGCCCGTCCATGGCCAAGATCGGCGTCAAACTGGTCGTCGCGCTGGCGGTGGCGATCGTGGCCCAGATCGCGGTGCGCAGGGGCGAGAACGTCTCGCAGGGCCTCAAGGGCGCGGTCCTCGGCCTGACGCTGCTGAACATCCTCGTCGCGGTCTTCTGGAACTGAGGTTCCGAGCATGAGCTTCCCGTCCGAGACATGAGCCTCCCGACACGCCCTCTCGGGCGATGCGCGGGAGCTTCACGGCGCGGACGGGAAGCTCATGCCCCGGGTCGGCTCGTGCTGCCGGTCAGCAGGTGGCCAGCAGCATCGGGGTCAGCAGCTCGTCGAGGTCGTACAGCGGGGTCTCGCTGCCGCTGTAGTCGCGGGCGTTGACGCCGAGGGTGATCTGACGCTCGCCGTCGGGCGAGGACCAGTTGATGCTCACCGTGCCCAGCGCGCCGCCGTCGTGCCCGTAGAGGTACTCGCCGTCGTTGCACGGGTCCGGGACCCGGTAGACGCCCAGCCCGTACTCGATGGCGCCGCCGAACAAGGGGCCGCGCGGCGTGAGCATGTCCTCGGCGGTCTCCGGCGAGACGAGCCGGCCCGAGAACAGCGCCTCGTTCAGCCGGTTGAGGTCCCGCGTGGTGGCCGTCGCCGCGCCGGCGCCGGCGAACATCGTCGGGTCCCACTCGTCCAGCGATTCCCAGGCCCCCTCGCCGAAGTACGCCGCGCCCACCATGAAGGGGCCGCGGACGCCCGGCTCGGTCGGGTAGTCGGCGTGCCACATCCCGGCGGGCAGGAAGACGCGCCACTTCAGCAGCGTGTCGAGGGGCCACCCGGTCTCCTCCTCCAGCATGAGGCCGAGCAGGACGTAGCCCGCGTTCGAGTAGTTCCCGCCGGTGCCGGGCTCGAACTCCCACGGCGTGGCGTCGATCGTGGTCAGGTGGTCGTCGATGGTGTACCGCTGCTCGAACGCGTCAGCGAAGTCCTCCCACGACTCAGGGTCGGCCACGCGGTCGAGGATCATCTGCTGGATGTGCAGCGACGGAGCCCCGGAGCGGTGGCTCATGAGCTGCTCGACGGTCACGACGCTCCCGACCTCCGTCGGCAGCACACCGGGCAGCACGTCCTCGACCGTCGTGTCGAGCGTCCACGTGCCCCGCTCGACCTCCTGCATCGCGAGCGTGGCCACCATGGTCTTGGTGTTGCTCGCCACGCGGAACCGGTCGTGCGTGGTCGCGCGGTTGTCGCCGCCGAGCTCGCGGAGCCCGGCCGCGCCCGCCCAGCGCACGCCGGGCGCCTCGACGCGGGCGGTGGCACCCAGCGCGCCGTCGGCCACGACGGCGGCGACCGCGTCGTCGAGCGTCTCGTCCACGTCGTCCGACGCCGGACCACCGGGCTCGGCGCTCCGCGCCTGCGGGCCGTCCGTCCGGGCGTCCTGGATCCGCTTCGCCTCGGCGACCGCCTCGCTGATCTCGGCGACGAGCCGCTCCTGCGCGTCTACCTCGCCGGGTCCCGCGGCGGACGACGCCGGAGCCGCCGCGGCCACGCCCGCGACCGGGACCGCCAGGGCCAGCAGGGCCCCGGCGAGCACTCGCGCACTGCGCCGTGAACGGTACGTCTTTCCTGATCGGAACATTTCTCCTCCTTCGCTCGCGACCATCGTCGCCGCGCGCGACGGCGTGCCGCATCCGCCGCCAGGAGGACATCGTGGGAGGAGATCGGCGGAGCGGGAATTCCGCCCCGCGGAGGAGAGGCCCGGCACCATGCGGTTCGTTCCCCGCGGCGCGCGCGAGCGACCGCCGCTCAGTACGCGCCCTTCGCGCTGATCACCGCGCGGACCGTGTCGGCGAGGATGAGCAGGTCGAGCTGCGGCGTCCAGTTCTCGGCGTAGTACACGTCGCACCGCACGGTCTCGTCCCAGGACAGGTCCGACCGGCCCCGGACCTGCCACAGCCCTGTCATCCCCGGCTTGACCAGCAGGCGGCGACGCATCCGCTCCTCGTACTCGGCGGCCTCGTGGGGCAGGGGCGGCCGCGGGCCGACCAGGCTCATGTGGCCGGCCAGGACGTTGAAGAGCTGCGGCAGCTCGTCGAGCGAGTAGCGGCGCAGCACGCGTCCGATCGCGGTCACCCGGGGGTCGTCGCGCATCTTGAACAGCAGGCCCGCGCCGTCGTCCTCCGCCGACAGCGCGGGGAGGAGGCGGTCGGCGTCCGTGCGCATCGTGCGGAGCTTGACCATGGAGAAGATGCGGCCGCCCCGGCCCACGCGCTCGGAGACGTAGAACGGCGGCCCGTGGCTGGTGACGGCGACGGCCAGCGCGAGGATCCCGATCAGCGGCGCCGCCAGCACCGTGAGCACGAGCGCCAGCGACGCGTCCATCACCTGCTTCACGACGTACTTGGGGCCGCTGAACCTCGGCAGGTCCACGTGCAGCAGCGACATGCCCGGCACCGGCGAGACGCTGATCCGCGGCAGCGCGACGTCGGCCAGCTCCGTCGTGAGCATCAGATCGATCCCGCGCTCCTCCAGGGCCCAGCCCAGGCGGCGGACGACGTCGGCGGTGATCTCGTGCGAGCTGCTCACCACCACCGCTCCCGCGCCGACGCGCTCGGCGGCCTCGCCGGCCTGGTCCGGATGGCCGAGCACCGGCACGCCGTCGATCAGCTCGCCGGCCTCGGCCTCGCCGGCGGGGACGCAGGCGCCGACGACGCGAAACCCGTGGTCCGGCGCGTCGGCCATCGTCGCGGCGAGCCGGGAGATCTGGACCCGATGCCCGACGGCGACGACGTCGGTCATGCAGTCGGCACGCTGCTCGCGCAGGCGCAGGATGCGACGGCGCCAGGCGAACCTCGTCGCGAGGAGGCCCGCGACGCCGAGCGGGAACGCCACGAAGACCACGTCGCGCACGCCCGGGAGCATCGCGAGCCAGGCGACGATCGCGACGACGCTGAAGGTCTTCCACGTGGCGCCGAGCACCCGCCGGTACTCGGACATCCCGCCCCCGAAGAGATGCCAGTCGTAGGCCTTGCTCGACGTGAGGGCGAGCAGCCAGGCGACCACCGCGGCCAGGAGCACGGGCACCGCGACGGGGTCGACGTCGCCGGCCGGGCGCACGAGCTGCACGGCACAGGCCGCCACCGCGGCTCCCGCCACCACGAGGGCATCGGTCATCCGGACCAGACCGCGATGCCGCGACTGCCACCGGAGCGGAACGGAGCGGATCCCGTCCGCGGCGGGCATGGCGCTGGGCGTGGTCTGGCCCTGAGATGCTGTGCTGCCGCCGGCCAAGGCTGGGGCCTGGGCGATCACGGCCTCTGTCGTCACGCGTGATTCCCCTCAGATTCTTCGGTGATCGGTGCCTGTCAGGGTTCTCCGGGCGAGTTCTCCGGGCGAAGTACGGGACCCCGATGTTGTCCAGGGCCGAGATCACGGTAAGTCGGAAAGTGCACTCTTGCCTGTCGTTCATCGCAAGTTCACCCGCGATTTCATCCGATATCCCGCGTTTCGTGATGAGCGTGTCGGCGCCTCGTCCAGCACGTCATCCCGGCCTCGACAGGCGTCCGAGAGCGGTCGGATGGCACAGTTCAGACATGACGACGGTCCTCCTTGCCCACGCATCCGCCGAACTGTACGGATCCGACCTGCAGCTGGTCGAGACCGCCACGGCGCTCAGGGAAGCCGGGGCCGAAGTCGTCGTCGCACTTCCGAGGAAGGGGCCGCTCGTCGGGGAACTGCGGGACGCGGGCGCCGACGTCGAGATCGTCGACATGCCGGTGCTGCGCAAGGCCCACCTGAACCCTCGCGGGATCATCGGGCTGTTCCTGCACACCCTGCGGACGACCCCGCGCATGGTAGGCATCGTCCGACGTCATCGGCCACACACGGTTGTGGTGAACACCGTGACCATTCCCGTGTGGCTCGGTGTCTCGCGGCTCGCCGGGGTCGCGCCCGTGTGCCACGTGCACGAGGCGGAGGCGGACGCCGCGCTCCCGGTGCGCGTGGGCCTCAACGCACCGCTCCTGCTCGCCCGGGACGTGGTGGTGAACTCGGCGACGGCGCGCGACGTCGTCGTCGGCGCCGTCCCGGCCCTCCGGCGGCGGACACGGATCGTCTACAACGGCGTCCCGGGGCCCGACGGCGATCGGCCCGTGCCCGACGGCGGTCCCCAGGGCGCGCACGTCGTCCTGGTGGGGCGGCTGTCGCCGCGCAAGGGGACCGACGTCGCGCTGGACGCGGTCGCCCGGCTGCGCGGGGACGGCCGCGACGTACGCCTGACGCTGTGCGGTTCGGTCTTCGCCGGCTACGAGTGGTTCGAGGACGAGCTGCGGGCCCGGGCCTCCCGGCCCGACCTCGCCGGGGCGGTCGACTTCGTCGGGTACGCCGACCCGTGGGTGTGGTTCGCCCGGGCCGACGTCGTCGTGGTCCCCTCCCGCGTCGAACCCTTCGGGAACGTCGCGGTCCAGGCGCTGCGCGCCGAGCGGCCCTTGGTGGCGAGCCGCACGCAGGGCCTGGCCGAGATCGTGCGCGACGGCGAGACCGGGCGGAGCGTCCCGCCCGGCGACCCCGGTGCCCTGGCCGACGCGGTCGCCGAGCTGCTGGACGACCCGGAGAGGGCGGCGAGGCTCGCCGCGGCGGGCCGCAAGGACGCCGAGGAACGGTTCGGCGTGGCCCGCTACCGCACGGAGATGGCCCGCATCATCCTGCCCCGGCGCGGGTAACTCGGTGCCGGGCCGGCTCCGGCCGGCGCAGGCGCATCGGGGTGTGGGGGATGCCGTCCTCGAGGAAGTCCTCGCCGTCCCGGGTGAAGCCGAACGTGGCGTACCAGCCCGCCAGCGGGGCCTGGGCGTCCAGCACGGCGTCGCGGCCGTCGCCGACGGCGTCGATGTGTGCGAGTCCCGCGCGCATGACGTCGTCGGCGAGGCCCTGTCCCCGGGCCGCGCGGTCGAGGCACACGCGGCCGATCCGCCAGACGTCGCCGTCGTCCAGCACGCGCGCGGTGCCGAGGACGGGGCGCCCGGCGTCTCCCGCGGCGCCCGGGAGGCGGCGGTCGGCGTCGTCCACGGGGCCGAGAAGCACCACGTGCGCGGTCGTCGGCTCCAGGTCACGGCCGTCCAGATCCGGGTACGGACAGTCCTGCTCGACCACGAACACGTCCTGGCGCAGCCGCCACAGGTCGTAGGCGACGGCGGGGTCCAGCTTGTCGAACGGCGCGACGATGATCTCCATGCGCCTATTGTCGGCCCGGGAGAACAGCCTCAGACCAGGAAGAGGCCGACGATCCACGTCGTGGCCGCGGCGAGGGCGCCGAGCAGCTGGATGCCGATCGTCATGGCGCTCGCCTGCAGGGCCGCAACGGTCGCGCGCCAGGCGGTCACGCGCTCACGCCGCCGGATCAGCTCCACCAGGAACACCGCGGCGGCGAAGAACAGGAACAGGCCCACGACCGGCACCACGAAGAAACCGATCACGCCCGCGATGCCGCCGATCACGATCGTCGACGTCGGCACCTCGGACCGCTTCATGTGCCCGCCGGCCACGATGTACTGCAGCACCTCGGCCACCACGAGGAACACCGCCGCGATCGCGAAGACCGTCCACGCCACCGGGCCGCCCGTGAGGAACGCCCACACCAGGATCGAGGCGCCCACCAGGATGCTTCCCGGCAGCACCGGGACGACGATCCCGATGAGCCCCACCAGGATCGCGAGTCCGACGAGGGTCTCGGTGATGCCGTCGAAGTTGACGTCCACGGTTCGGTACTTCCTGTCCGTCGGGGAGAGTGACGGGCTTGAGCGTACCGGGAGTTTTGTCCAGAACTCTGCTACAGCAACCGGCGGGCGGCGGCCCAGCGGGTCAGTTCGTACCGGGACGAGAGCTGCAGCTTCCGCAGCACCGCCGACACGTGGGTCTCGACGGTCTTGATCGAGATGAACAGCTCGCTCGCGACCTCCCGGTACGAGTAGCCGCGCGCGATCAGCCGCATCACCTCCTGCTCGCGCTTGGAGAGGCGGTCCAGCTCGTCGTCGGCGACGGCGATGTCGGCGGCGCCCGTGCCGAACGCGTCCAGCACGAAACCGGCGAGGCGTGGCGAGAACACGGCGTCGCCGCCCGCGACGCGGACCACGGCGGCCGACAGCTCCGGGCCCGAGATGTTCTTCGTCACGTAGCCGCGAGCGCCCGCCCGGATGACGGCGACGACGTCCTCGGCGGCGTCGGACACGGACAGCGCGAGGAAGCGCACGGGGACCCCGGTGCCGTTCGGCCGGGCGAGGTCCGCGCAGCGCTGCACGACCTCGGCGCCCCCGCCGCCGTTCCCGCCGGGCAGGTGCACGTCGAGCAGCACGACCGGCGGCCGCTTCTCGTGCACGACGGCGACGGCGGAGTCGACGTCGTCGGCCTCGCCCACGACGGCGACCCGGTCGTCGAGCGAGGCGCGCACCCCGGTGCGGAACATGTGGTGGTCGTCGACGAGCACCACGGGGACGCGGGTGCGGGTCCGGTCGTCGGCGGCGGTCATGGGGTCTCCTCGGTCTTCGTCCCGTTGGTCCTGGTGGCCGGGCCGGCCGCGGCGGGGGATGCGGCGGTGTTCCCGCCGTCCGTCTCCTTCCCGCCGGCCTCCGCCCCGCCGTTCCTGGTGCCGTTCGCCCGGGTCCCGTTGGACCGCGGCCGGTCCGGCTGCTTTCCCTCGCGGGGCACGCGCATTCGCACCTCCGTACCCCACCCAGGCCGACTCTGCACCTCGGCGACGCCGTCGCGCCGTCGGACACGCCCGAGGATCGATTCCCGGACCCCGAACCGGTCGGACGCGATCTCGTCGATGTCGAACCCGTCGCCCCGGTCGCGGACGAACGCCTCCACGGAGTCCTCCCCCACCTCGAGGTAGACGGAGACGGGCGGACGGCCGTGGGTGGCGGCGTTGACGAGGGCCTCGCGCGTGGCCTGGAGCAGGGCGGCGGTGCTCGGGCCGGGGACGCAGTCGCCCACGGCCACGGTGTCGACGGTCAGGGGCGCGAACGCGTCCTCGACCTGGCCCACGAGGTCCCGCAGCTCGGCGGCGAGGGACTCGCCGGGTGAGGGCCGGTCGTCGTACAGCCATTCGCGCAGCTCGCGCTCCTGGGCGCGGGCCATGCGGGAGACGGACTCGGAGTCGTCGGCGCGGGCGCGGATGAGGGCGAGGGTCTGGAGCACGGAGTCGTGCAGGTGGGCGGCGATGTCGGCGCGCTCGGCCTCGCGGGCGCGGGCGGCGCGCTCGTCGCCGAGTTCCCGCACGAGCTTGAGCCACCAGGGCGCGAGCACCAGGATCACGCCCGCGACCACCGCGACCGAGGCGACGGTGGCCTGCACCATCACGGCGACGGGCGCCTCCTGCCCCACCAGCATGAGCACTCCGACCATGGTCAGCAGGATCCCGCCGACCAGCCGCAGCATCCCGGCCCGCGTGCGGGGGGCGCCGCCCAGCCAGCGCCCGCGCGACGTGCCGTCGAGCTGGCTCCAGGCGAGGGCGATGCCGCCCAGCACGATCAGGGCGGGCAGCAGCCAGGAGGCCCAGAGGTCCCAGCCGGCCTGGACGGCGAGCAGCAGTGCCGCGCCGCTGAGCAGCACGACGCCGATGGTGATGTCGCGGGTGTTCAGGCGGGTGACGGGGCCGGAGAGGCGCAGGCGGTCGGTCAGGGAGCCCGGTCCGGCGTCGTCGGCGGTGTCGTTCGTGGTCCCGTCCACGCCGGCCAGGCGCGGTGCGAGCCGAGGGCGGGCGGGGGCGGCGTCGGTCACGGGTTCCGGGCGGCCGGGCGGGACCGTCACCCACCAGAACAGGTAGGCGATGACGCCGGCGCCGTTGAGCAGGGTGGTGAGCACGAAGAGCAGCCGGATCAGCCACGGCGGCACGCCGAGGTGCGCCGCGAGACCCACGGCCACTCCCGCGATCCAGCGGCCCTCGCGGGGGCGGCGCAGGGTGAGGCGGGCGGCCGCAGCAGGCGTGGTGCCGCCGGCGGGGGCGGGTCCTCCGGCCGGCGTGGGGGCCGGCCCGCCGGCAGTCGGTGCTGCTTGGTTCGTCACACCACGATCGTGGCATGCCGTGGGGCCCCTGAGGACCCACGGGCGCGCATCTCAGGGTCCGGAAGACGGCGAACCAGGGTCGGTTCAGGGCAGCACCCGATCCATCTCGCGCGGGCCGTCGGTGAGCATGGAGACATGACCACAGACCCGACCGCAGGCGAGGGGCCGACGCCTTCGGGCGAACCCGAGCCGAGCGCGCAGCAGACCTCGTTCGAGGAGCAGCCCCCACCGCAGCCGCAGCAGCCGCCCGCGGCGCAGCCCCGGCCGGCCGGCTCCGGTTTCTTCGACTCGATCCGCCGCACCGGCCTCTACCGCGCCGACCGGCGCTGGGTCGGCGGCGTCGCGGGCGGCGTGGCCGCCCGTCTGGGCTGGGATCCCCTCCTGGTGCGGGGGCTCTTCGTCATCACGTTCTTCCTCGGCGGCATCGGCCTCATCGCGTACGGCGTGGGCTGGGCGCTGCTGCCGGAGCAGTCCGACGGTCGCATCCATCTGGAGCAGGCGATCCGCGGCAACTTCGACGTCGCGCTCCTCGGCGCGGCCGTGCTGTTCCTCTTCGGATTCGCGTGGGGCGGCCCGTGGGACTGGGGGTTCTACGGTGACTCGGAGTGGATCGCGGCGCTGTTCTGGCTCGCGGTCATCGGCGGGATCGTCTACCTGCTGATCCAGGCCGTCCGGCGGCGTCCCTCGACCGAGGGCCAGCCGCACGCGCAGCCGTACCCGCAGCAGTACGCCGCGCAGCCCTATGCCGGGACGACGGCGGCCGCCGCCCGGTCCGGTCCGGGGACGACGACGGCGACCGCGCCGGCGGGACCGGCCACCGCGCCCGGGTCGGGTCCGACGTCCCCCACCACCAACGGGACCGTCGGGATCGACGACCGCCCGGCCGGGAACGCGCCGCCGGCCGCCGCCCCCTACGGCGGCGCGCCCATCCCGCCGTACGCGGCGAGCCCCACGCCCTCCGCGGGCGCCCCGTACGCGCAGCCGCTCCCCCCGCGCCCGCCCCGCCGTAAGGGTGGCGGCGCCGGGATCGTCGTCGGGCTGATCCTGCTGACCGGGGCGTTGCTCCTGCTCAACGAGCTCGTCCTGGGCAGCCGGATCCCGTACGTACCGACCGGTGAGGCGGGGGTCTGGGCGGCCTGGCTCGGCACCTCGCTGGTGATCGTCGGGATCGCGATCGTCGTCGCCGGCCTGCGCGGTCGCTCGAGCGGCGGCCTGGGGGCACTCGGCATCATCGGCCTGGTCCTGGCCGTCCCCACACTGGGCACGTTGCAGACGGACGTCTCCGAACGGATCGACGAAGGCCGCGCGATCGTCGGCGACGTCTTCGAGTTCGACGGCCGCGTCGACGGCTTCGAGCCCGGCGCCCCGATCAGCGAGGGCACGTTCTCGCCGAACCGGATCGAGGAGGCCGAGCGCGGCTACTCGGTCAGCTGGGGCGACCCCACGATCGACCTGACGGATCTCGATCTGTCCGGCGTCGATCCGGCCGAGCCCGTCCAGGTGCCCATCGCGGTCGGCGCGGGCACGGCGACGGTCGTCGTGCCCGAGGACGCCGCGGTCGAACTCGAGGGCCAGATCGCCGCCGGGGCGCTCGAGTGGCTCGTGGACGGCGACGAGCGCACCTACGGCGGCGGCACACAGCAGCGGGTCGAGATCGCCAGCGACGAGGTCGACGACGACGGAGCCCAGCTCCGCCTGTTCGTCGAGGTCGCTGCGGGCGAGCTCATCATCGAGGAGGAACAGTGAGCGACAACAGACACGAGCCCGATGAGGCCCGAGAGAACGAGAACCGGCCGGAGGGCGTCGGGGAACACCCCGGCACCGGCGAGACCCAGGACGACGTCACCGAGGTGATCGAGAACGGCTCGGCCGCGCGGCCCGACGGTGTCGCGGAGGCCCCGGACAACGCCTCGGTGCCGGAGACCGAGAGGATCGAGATCGGCCAGGACGCCGGCCTGCCGGTCTCCGGCGGTCCGGAAGGCGGGCAGTCGGCCGACGCGGTGGCCGCGGGGCCGCCGCCCGCCGGGGCGGCCGGGACCCAGCCGGTTCCGGCGGGGGCCGCGTACGGCGAGTCCCCGTACGACCGCCCAGGTGCACCGCACGGGTCGGGCGGTCAGGGGGTCCCGCCCGCGACCGCGGTGCCGCCGGTGGGGACCGTGCAGCACCCGAACGTCGCGGCGCGGCAGCCGGCGCCCCCGCAGGGCCCGCGCGTCGGGACGGTCGTGTGGGGACTGGTGGTCCTCGCGATCGGGCTCGGCGTGCTCGCCGCCTCGGCGGGCGCCCGCATCGACGTCAGCCTCGCGGCGATCCTGCTGCTGGGCGGCGCCGGAATCGCCCTGGTGGCAGGCTCGATCGTCTCCAGCTTCCGCCGCCGCGGCGAACCGTAGTCAGGAGAGACCTCACCGAGGCAGTGACCCACCTGGGTCACTGCCTCGGCGCGCCGCCGCACCACCCGTCCGTGGTGGCCGTCCTCCCCCGGCACAGGACGGCGCGGTCGCCGGGACTTCGGGTCCGGCGCGTCAGGACAGCAGCCGCTCCCAGGTGAGCGCCACCACCACGCCCAGGAGCATGTACGGGCCGAACGGCATGTAGGACTTGCGCCCGGCCAGCCGGAACAGCAGGAGCACCACCGCGACGGCGCCGCCCACGACGTAGGGCGCCACCGCCCCCATGACGAACGCGTCCCACCCCCACCAGGCGGTGACCGCGCCGAGGACGCCGGCCAGCTTCACGTCGCCCAGGCCGACCCCGCCCTTGAAGATCAGCCACATCAGCAGGTAGAAGCCGGCGTGCGCGGCGAATCCCAGCGCCGCCCGCAGGAGCGCCTCCCACGCCGGCCCGCCGGTGAACGCGCCGGCCGCCGCGGCCGGCACGAGGAGCGCGCCCACCACGGCCGTCGTCGGGTACACGATCACGTCGGGCAAGCGATGCGTCCGCGCGTCGATCACTCCGAGCGCGGCGCCCGCCACCGCGAGGACCACGACGGCCGGAGTCACCCACGACGGGCCGCTCACCCAGACCGCCCAGGCCACGGCCGGGACGGCGGTCACGAGCGCAGGGCGCGCGAACGGCCGCACCTCCGCGAGGATCCTCGTGGGCAGCGGGTCTGCCGGCGGCGCCGGCCGCACCTCGGACTCAGTCACGAGACGAGCGTAGACATCTCACGGATGCCGTCCAGTCGAGCACGGCCGTCGCGGCGTCAGCGCGCGCCGGCCAGTTCTGCCGCCCGGGCGTACGCCTGCTCCGTCGCCGCGAGGACGCCCGGCCAGTCGTAGGCGGCCAGGCGGGACGCGTCGCGGGACCCGTCCAGCAGTCGCCGTCGCAGGTCGTGGTCCGTCGCGAGCCGGACGAGGGTGCTCGCCAGGGCGTCGTCGTCGGGCACGATCAGGCCGTCGACACCGTCGGACACCCGCTCCGCCAGCCCTGACCCCGCCCGCGCCAGCACCACGAGGCCGGCGGCCTGGGCCTCCAGCGCCGCGATGCCGAACGCCTCGGTCAGCGCGGGGGCGGCGAACACGTGGGCGTCGGCGTAGAGCGCGCGGAGGCCGTCCGCGTCGAGGGCGCCGGGAAGCGAGACGACGCCGGACAGCCCGCGCTCGACGACGAACCGGCGGGCGCGGCCGAGCTCGGCCCCGTCGCCGGCGAGCGTGACGCGGAGGCGGTCGTGTCCCGCGCCGCGAGCGCCCGCGGACAGCTCGTCGTGCGCACGGGCGATCGCGGACAGCAGGGGCAGCATCCGCTTGCGCGGCGCGAACCGTGCCGCCGAGGCCACGTGGAGCCGGTCGCTCCGGAAGTCCGCGACCCGCCACTCCGCGAGGTCCAGCCCGTTCGGCAGCACCACGACCTCACCGCGGTCGCCGACGATCCGCCGCAGCGGCGCCGCCGTCAGCTCGCTCACGGCCGACCACAGCACCGGCCACCGCGACCACCCGGCGATCGCATCGGCGGCCGCGAAGGCGCGCCAGGCGGCTCCCCAGACGCTGTGCACGGTCAGCACGGTGGGAAGCCCGAGCCGGGTGACCGGTCGCAGCGCAGCCTGGACCGTGGGTGCGAGCACACCCATGTGCAGATGGACGACGTCGGGCCGCGCCCCGCTCGCCGCCAGCTCCCGCAACCGCCGCACCACGTGCGTCGTGGAGCGGGGGTGGATCGGCCACCCGCCGGGGATGCGTGCGGCGATACGGTGCACGGTCACGACGGGCTCCTCGACGCCGGAACCCGCTCCGGCGGGCCCGAGGCGCTCGACGGCGGTCGTCACCCCGCGCTCGCCCGGAGCCCTCGGCGTCGTGGTGATCACCTCGACGTCGTGCCCGGCAGCGGCCTGCCGCCCGGCCAGCCGCGCCACCTGCGCCTCGATCCCGCCCATCAACGGCGCGAAGGTATCCACCACATGAACGATCCGCACCCACAGCATCCTCTCAGCGGCCGGGACATGACCGCACCCGCCCCGGCCGAGCGGGGAAGCCCCCGCTCACTCCCACTCGATGGTGCCCGGCGGCTTGCTCGTCACGTCGAGCGTCACCCGGTTGATCTCGCGCACCTCGTTGGTGATGCGGGTCGAGATGACCGACAGGACGTCGTACGGCAGGCGCGTCCAGTCGGCCGTCATCGCGTCCTCGGAGCTCACCGGGCGCAGCACGATCGGGTGGCCGTAGGTGCGGCCGTCGCCCTGCACGCCCACGGACCGCACGTCCGCGAGCAGCACCACCGGGCACTGCCAGATCTCGCCGTCCAGCCCGGCGCGGGTCAGCTCCTCGCGCGCGATCGCGTCGGCGCGGCGCAGGATCTCCAGGTTGTGCTCGGTCACCTCGCCGACGATCCGGATGCCCAGCCCCGGCCCGGGGAACGGCTGCCGGGAGACGATCTCCTCCGGCACGCCGAGCTCGCGCCCCACGGCCCGCACCTCGTCCTTGAACAGCGTCCGCAGCGGCTCGACCAGGGAGAAGGTCAGGTCGTCCGGCAGCCCGCCCACGTTGTGGTGCGACTTGATGTTGGCCGCGCCCTCGCCGCCGCCCGACTCCACGACATCGGGGTACAGCGTGCCCTGCACCAGGAACTTCACTTCCTCGCCGTGCGCGCCGGCCTCGGCGACGATGTCCCGCTGCGCGTCCTCGAACACGCGGATGAACTCCCGCCCGATGATCTTGCGCTTCTGCTCCGGGTCGGTCACGCCGGCGAGCGCCGCCAGGAACCGCTCCTTCTCGTGCCGGATGACGAGGTTCACACCGGTGGCCGCGACGAAGTCGCGCTCGATCTGCTCCACCTCGCCGGCCCGCATCAGGCCGTGGTCCACGTGCACGCAGGTGAGCTGGTCGCCCACGGCCTTCTGCACGAGGGCGGCCGCGACGGCGGAGTCGACCCCGCCGGAGAGGGCGCAGATCACGCGCGCGTCGCCGATCTGGGCGCGGATGGCCTCGACCTGCTCGGCGACGACGTTGCCGGGCGTCCAGTCGGGGGCCAGCCCCGCGCCGTCGTACAGGAAGTGCTCGAGGACGGTCTGGCCGTGCTCGGAGTGCTTGACCTCGGGGTGCCACTGGACGCCGTAGAGGCGCCGCGCGCGGTCCTCGAAGGCCGCGACGGGGGCGCCGGCGCTGGTGGCGAGCACCTCGAAGCCGGGGGGCGCGGCCTGCACGGCGTCGCCGTGGCTCATCCAGGCGGTCTGGTGCGCGGGGGTCCCGGCGAGCAGGACGCCGGCGGCGCACACGTCGACGTCGGTCCCGCCGAACTCGCTGAGTCCGGTCCGGGCGACGTCGCCGCCGAGCGCCTGGGCCATGGCCTGGAAGCCGTAGCAGATGCCCATGACGGGCACGCCGGCGTCGAACAGCTTGGGGTCGACGGCAGGGGCGCCCTCGGCGTAGACCGACGACGGTCCGCCCGACAGGATGATCGCCGCCGGGTCCTTGGCGAGCATCTCGTCGACGGTGGCCGTGTGCGGCACGATCTCCGAGTACACCTTCGCCTCCCGCACACGGCGGGCGATGAGCTGGGCGTACTGGGCGCCGAAGTCGACCACCAGCACCGGGCGGTGCTGGTGCGGTTCGGCGAGAGGCTGGTTCGCGGCGGGCGTCGTCACCCCAAGATTCTAAGAGGTCGCGCGAGTAGGTAACGTCGTCACTGGTGGTGCACCAGTGCGTGCATCGCGAGGCGGAGGAGCGAAGGAAGGGCGGAGCCCTTTCGAGTGACGACAACGCCGCGAGGCGCGTGCTGGGGCGCCGCCTGTGACGACGTTACCTACTCGCGCGACCTCCAAGTGTCCGACGGCGGTGTGCGGGCGCGCGTGCGCGATGCGGGGCACGCGGCGTCCGGCGTCGCGAACGACGATCTCGCGGTCGCGGTGGGGAACCTCGTGGCCGCCTGAGCATCGGCGTCGGCCTACTAGGCTCGCTGTGTGAGCACCGCTGAGCCCGAGAGCCCCGCCGCCCCCTCCTCCGAGGCCGCCGCCACCGCGATCCGCAAGGCGCGCGGCGCGCTGTCGCGATACCGCGTCCTGGCGATCGTGACCGGAGTGATGCTGCTCGTCCTCGTGGTGGAGATGGGCATCAAGTATGTGCTGGGCATGGTCGTGGACGTCGATCCGGTCATGCCGTTCATCGCGTGGGTGCCGTTCGCGCACGGCTGGATCTACGTGGTCTACCTGGTCACGGTGGCGGACCTGTGGTCGAAGATGCGCTGGGGCTTCGGGCGGCTCGCGACGATGGTGCTGGCGGGGGTCGTGCCGGTGATGTCGTTCGTGCTGGAGCGCAAGATCCATGCGGAGGCGGAGGCGAAGCTCGCCGCGCTCGAGGAGCGCTTCGGCGCCTGACGATCGGACGCATCACCCATGTCCGTCACATCCGTCTAATTTCTATCTCAACAACGTAACGATCATTGACCTCGATCGCCAAGATTTGGAAAGATAGTTCCACATGGAACTTCACCCGATCAGGGGGCGGTTATGGGTGAGACGACTTTCCTCTATCTGGCGATCGCGACCGCCGTACTGGCGATCCCGGCGGCCGTCCTGGTCACGATCGCGGCCGTGGCGTCAGGGTTCTCCGGCCTCCTGCGACTCGGCTTCGGGGCCCTCCGCGCGGGCGTGATCCCGGAGCACCGATACGTCCGTGACCACGACATAGACCAGCTCTCCGCGGTCCGGGGCATCGTCGGTGTCGTCCTGCTGACCACGGCGGAGCTGATGCGGTCGAGGGCACTCCCGACCAAGCTCCCGGCTCCGATCCCGGACACGGGGCTGCCGTCCTGGATCGGCATCCTGGCCCATGGAACCCTCTGGGCGGTGAGTTCTCTGGCGGCCGTTGCCCTTTTGATCTCACTTGGTTCACTCTTGATGTATAAGCGGCAGATTCGCTACCCGCCGCCCATGACGCCCGAAGACGGCCGAGCGCGTTCGGTCCTCTCCCCTTTCCTTCCGCTGCGCGCGCCCGCGACGCTCGCCCTCATCAGCATCCTGACCGTCGCCTACGTCATGGTCCTGCCCCCGCTCTGGCCGGAGGGCGGCGCAGAGCTCCCCGAGGCGCAGCCGCCGGAGGTCGGGTCGCTCCTGCTGCTCGCCGTGCTCATGATCCTCGGGATCATCGGGCTGATCCTGCTCGTCGGCGTCGTCGCCGTCGGGCTGCCGCTGGCGGTCACGTTCCACTCCCGCGGCGCCGACGGCCACCCCGCGCTCCCGGCGCTCTGGTCGCTCGCCCTGGCCGGGCTCTACACGGTGCAGCGCGGGCCGGAGTGGTTCACCGTCGCGTCCGACGCCGTGGCCGGCGGCGCCTCCGGCACCCTGCCGGGCGGGGCCACCGGCGAGTATCTCGTCACAGCCGCGATGCCCGGATTCACGGGCACGCTGATCATCGTCGCGATCTCGGTGTGGGAGCTGGCGCGCCTGCACGTCGTGCACGGCATCGACCCGTGGACCCCGACCGCCGTCCTGACGCCGGCACGCGGAGCCGAGACCGACAACCCGCTCGTCGCCGACCCCCAGGCAGTCCCGGACCTGCGGTCGGACAACCCGCGGAAGTCCGGTGCGGCGCGGATTCCCCGCTACCTGCGGAGAAAGCTGTGGCAGGTCGGCCAGACGGTCAAGGGGTAGCGGCGGCGAGCGCTCGTCGGCCGACGCCGAGGGCCCGTCGCCGTGCGACGTCGCGCCGGGCCGGGGCCGTGCCACGGCAGAGCCCCGCTGCTCGTCCCGGACACCCTGTCGTACCCCTGGCCCGCTTTGATTGAATGCCCACGTGGCCACGCACCCTTTCGACACCATCACCGCCGACCAGCTGCGCGACGCCGGCGGCATGAAGTGGACCGCCTTCCCCGGCACGATCGGGGCGTGGGTGGCCGAGATGGACTTCGGCACCTCGCCCGAGGTCACGCAGGCCCTGCACGACGCCGTCGATCGCGCGGCCTTCGGGTATCTGCCGAAGGCGCTGGTCACCGAGATGTCCGAGGCGTACGCCCGGTTCGCCGCCGACCGCTACGGCTGGACGGTGGCTCCGGCCCGCGTCCGCCCCGTGTCGGACGTGCTCACCGCGCTCGAGGCCGTCATCACCCACTACTCGCGCCCGGGCTCGCCTATCATCCTGCCCACGCCCGCCTACATGCCGTTCCTCACCCTGCCGGGCACGCTCGGCCGGGACATCATCCAGATCCCGATGGCCGCGACGGACGACCCCGGCGGCCCGCGCCACACCTACGACCTCGACGCGCTCGACGCCGCGTTCGCCGCCGGCGGTCACCTCCTGGTGCTGTGCAACCCGCACAACCCGATCGGCCGCGTCCTCACGCCGGAGGAGATGCACGCCGTCGCCGAGGTCGTGGACCGCCACGACGGCCGGGTCTTCTCCGACGAGATCCACGCGCCGCTGACCTTCGCGCCGCACCGCCACGTCCCCTACGCCTCTCTCTCCGCGACGGCGGCCGGGCACACCGTCACGGCCACCTCGGCGTCGAAGGCGTGGAACCTGCCGGGCATGAAGTGCGCCCAGCTCGTGCTGTCGAACGACGCGGACGTCAAGATCTGGAACGAGGTGGGCCTCCACGCCGAGATGCAGGCGGCAACGCTCGGCGTGGTCGCGGCCGCGGCCGCCTACGACGACTCCCGCGACTGGCTGGACGACACCGTCGCCTATCTCCGCGGCAACTTCCGCACGCTGGTCGACGACGTCGCCGAGCACCTGCCGGACGTGACCGTCACCCCGCTGGAGGGCACCTATCTGTCCTGGCTGGACTGCCGCAAGCTGGACCTCGGCGGCGCGACCTCCCCGGCGGCGTTCTTCCGCGACCGCGCCGGTGTCACGCTGACCGACGGCGGCCTCTGCGGCGAGGCGGGCCGGGGCTTCGTCCGCGTCAACATCGCGACCCCCCGCCCCATCCTCCGTGAGGCCCTGGCCAGGATGGGCGCAGCGGTCGCGCACGGCTGAGGCGCTCCGCCGCTCCCCCGCCTCACGCCGCCGGGAGCCCCGCGATCCCCGTGTCCGGGTCCGTCGCGCGGCCACCGCGCCTGCCGCCCGCCATCTCGTCGCGGACGAGCCTGATCCACAGCGCCACCGCGAAGCCGCCGAACACCCACCACTGCAGGGCGTAGAACGCGTTCTGCAGGTTGACGCCGGTGCCGCCCTCGATCACGGGCCGCGGCAGCTGTTCCAGCGCGGATCCCTCGGTCTCGGCGTCGACGACGTACCCCGAGTAGATCGGCCCGCCCCACTCCTGCACCAGCGCGCTGAGCGCGATACCGTGCACCACCGGCCAGGCGCTGCCGTCGTCACCGGTTGCCTCCGATCCGGCGCCCGGCTCCGCCGAGCCACCGGCCTCCCCCGCCGCGACGGCCGCCGCCTCGACGGCCGCCGCCTCGCTCGCGGCCTCCCCGGCCTGCAGCCAGCCCGTCAGGGTCACGCTGCCCGACGGCGGATCGTCCACCGCCGCAGGATCCTCCACCCAGCCGCGGACGACGGCGAGCACCGGCGCGCCGGACAGCTCGGCCCAGGACTCGCCCCCGGTGCCGTCGTCGGACACCCGGAGCGGGGCCAGCACCAGGTAGCCCACCTCGCCGGAGCTCCCGACCCGGCCGGCGACCAGCACCTGGCGGTCCGCCTCGAACTCCCCGGTCACCTCGACCTGCCGGCCGACCAGCTCCCCGGGGAACGCCGCCTGCGGCTCCAGCACCTCGCCCAGCCCTGCCGGGCCGGCCGCGGCCAGCTCGCGCGCCTCCTGCTCGGCCGCGAGCTCGGCCCGCTCGAAGGCACGATCGAGCTGCCACTTGCCCAGCCAGCCGCAGCCGCCGGCGGCCAGGAGGAACACCAGCAGCAGCGCGATCATGCGCGGCTGCCGCGCCACCGCCCAGAAACTCACGCCCTCACGCTACCCGTACTCGCTGACAACCCCGGAATCCCGGTCCGTGACGCCGACCGCGCGGGCCCTGGCGCGGCGTCACGGCACCCGGCAGCGGCATCCCCGACGGCGGCGCCCGCCCCCGGGCGCCCCCGCTCTACTCGCCCGGTTCAGCACGAATGTCAAGAGTCCTCGGGGCCTCGATCCCCCGCCGTTCCCCCTGGCGAGCCGTGACGTCCTGCGGTCGAATGAGAGACGCGGCCCAGGCCGCCGCGGCTCCGGCCGCACCCGTGAAGTCAGGACCTCCAGCGGAAGCAAGGAGCGTGTGATGACGTCCGTCCCTCCCACCACGTCCCCCGAGACCGCCTCGCCGTCGGGCACGGAGACCGCCCCGCCCGGGGACGCCGCGCCGTCGTCCACCTCACCCGTCCCGGGGGCCACGCCCTGGACCGCCACCGGCGTGGTCCGCCCGGGCGACGAGGAACTCGCACGCCTGGACGCCTGGTGGCGCGCAGCGAACTACCTCTCGGTGGGCCAGATCTACCTGCTGGGCAACCCGCTGCTGCGCGAGCCCCTCACCCGCGACCACATCAAGCCCCGCCTGCTGGGCCACTGGGGCACCACACCGGGCCTGACCTTCCTGTACGCGCACCTGAACCGCGCGATCGACGCCCGGCGCCAGCCCACGCTGTATCTCACGGGTCCGGGCCACGGCGGTCCGGGGCTGGTCGCGTCGGCCTACCTGGACGGCACGTACTCGGAGACCTACTCGGACGTCACACAGGACGCCGAGGGGGTGAAGCGGCTGTTCCGGCAGTTCAGCTTCCCCGGCGGCATCCCGAGTCACGTCGCGCCGGAGACGCCCGGCTCGATCCACGAAGGCGGTGAGCTCGGCTACGCGCTGAGCCACGCGTACGGCGCGGTCTTCGACAACCCCGATCTGCTCGTGGCGGCCGTGGTGGGCGACGGCGAGGCCGAGACCGGCCCGCTGGCCACCTCGTGGCACTCGAACAAGTTCCTGAACCCGGTCGACGACGGCGTCGTCCTCCCGATCCTGCACCTGAACGGCTACAAGATCGCGAACCCGACGGTGCTGGCCCGCATCGAGCAGGCGGAGCTGGGCGCGCTGCTGACGGGATACGGTCACAAGCCGTACTTCTTCGAGGTGCCGGACGACTCGGACGAGCCGCCGCTGGTGACCCACCGGCGCTTCGCGGCGCTGCTGGACGAGGTGCTGGACGACATCGCCGCGATCAAGGCACGCGCCGCCGACGGCGATGTCACCCGCCCGGCCTGGCCGATGATCGTCTTCCGCACCCCGAAGGGCTGGACGGGGCCGGCCGAGATCGACGGGAAGAAGACGACCGGCTCCTGGCGCGCGCACCAGGTCCCGCTCGCGAGCGCCCGCGACACGGACGAGCACCTGCGGGTGCTGGAGCAGTGGCTGCGGTCGTACCGCCCGGAGGAGCTGTTCGACGACGACGGCGCGGTGCGGGCGGAGATCACGGGTCTGGCTCCCCCCGGAGAACTGCGCATGAGCGCCACGCCGTACGCCAACGGCGGCCTGCTGCTGCGCGACCTGCGGCTGCCGGACTTCCGGGAGTTCGCGGTGGACGTGCCCGCGCCGGGCAGGTCGACGGCGGAGGCGACGCGGGTGCTGGGCCGGTGGCTCACCGAGGTGGTCCGGCGCAACCCCGACAACTTCCGGGTCTTCGGCCCGGACGAGGTGGCGTCGAACCGGCTGCAGGCGGTGTACGAGGTCACGGACAAGCAGTGGGGCGCCGAGTTCTACGGCCCCGACGTGGACGAGCACCTGGCGCGCGCCGGCCGGGTCATGGAGATGCTCAGCGAGCACCAGTGCCAGGGCTGGCTGGAGGGCTACCTGCTGACCGGGCGGCACGGCCTGTTCACCAGCTACGAGGCCTTCATCCACATCGTCGACTCGATGGTCAACCAGCACGCCAAGTGGCTCAAGGTGACCAACCACATCCCGTGGCGGCGCCCCATCGCCTCCCTCAACTACCTGCTGTCGAGCCATGTCTGGCGGCAGGACCACAACGGGTTCAGCCACCAGGATCCGGGCTTCATCGACCACATGATGAACAAGAAGGCGGAGATCGTGCGCGTCTACCTGCCGCCGGACGCCAACACCCTCCTGTCCACCTACGACCACTGCCTCCGCGGGCGGCAGTACATCAACGTCGTGGTGGCGGGCAAGCAGCCGGCCCCGAGCTGGCTGCCGATGGACCAGGCGATCGAGCACTGCACGCGCGGCCTGGGGATCTGGGAGTGGGCCGGGACGGAGGTGCCGGGCACAAGGCCCGACGTCGTCCTGGCCGCCGCCGGCGACATCCCCACGCTGGAGGTGATGGCGGCCGCCGACATCCTGCGCGAGGAGCTGCCGGAGCTCAAGGTGCGGGTGATCAACGTCGTGGACCTGATGCGGCTGCAGGACTCGGCGGAGCACCCGCACGGCCTCACCCACGCGGAGTTCGACGGGTTGTTCACGCCGGACCGGCCGATCATCTTCGCCTATCACGGCTATCCCTGGCTGATCCACCGCCTCACCTACCGCCGCACCGGGCACGGGAACCTGCACGTGCGCGGTTACAAGGAGGAGGGCACGACGACGACGCCGTTCGACATGGTGATGCTCAACGACCTGGACCGGTACCACCTGGTGATCGACGTCATCGACCGGGTGCCGTCGCTCGGCACGTCGCAGGCGGGCCTGCGCCAGCGGATGCAGGACGCGCGCCTGCGGGCCCGCGTCTGGACCCGGGAACACGGCGAGGACATCCCGGATGTCCGGGACTGGGTCTGGCCGGGCGCCGGGCGGGCGGCGGCCGAGGTCCCGCCCGCGTCCGACACGGGAGGCGACAACGAGTAGCCGTCGATCTCACACGGATGTCACCCGATGTCACACCGCGGCGGGCCGCTCGTGTCACCGTCGGCCGCTAGGTTTGGAGCCAGGTGATCCGAGACAGCACTTGAGGAGCAGCACGTGACCGGCGCGACCCGCAGCATCGTCATCGCGTCACCGGAGGGTGAGAGCGGCAAGTCCACGGTGGCGCTGGGCGTCCTCGACCTGCTGGTGCGCCAGGGCCAGCGCGTCGGCGTCTACCGGCCCGTCTCCCGGGTCACCGGCTCGGACGCCGAGCCGGAACGTGACTACGTGCTGGAGATGCTGCTCGAGCACGACGGCGTCGACGTCCCCTACGAGGACGCCGTCGGCGTCACCTACGCCGACCTGCACCTCGACCCCGACGACGCCATGGCCCGGATCGTCTCCCGGTTCCACGCCATGGCTCAGCGGTGCGACGCCGTCGTCGTGCTCGGCACGGACTACACGGACGTCGCGGGGGTGAACGAGCTCGCGTTCAACGCGAAGATCGCCGCGAACCTCGGCGCGCCCGTGCTTCTCGTCACCTCCGGCCGCGAGCGCACGCCCGACGAGGTGGTCACGCTCACCGACGCCGCGCTCGCCGAGCTCGCGGCGTACTACGCGCACGCCGTCGGCCTGGTGGTGAACCGGTGCGACACGCTGAACGCGGTCGACGTGCGCAAGGCCGTGTCGGCGGCGCACCCGGACCTGCCCGTGTGGACCATCCCCGAGGAGCCGTTCCTGTCGGCGCCCACGGTGGGCCAGCTCCTGGAGGCCGTCGACGGCGAGCTGGTGCTCGGCGACCCGGAGCTGCTCGGCCGCGAGGCGCTGGAGGTCCTCGTCGGGGCGATGAGCTTCGAGCACCTGCTGTCGCACCTCGCCGACGGCGCCGTCGTCATCACCCCGGGTGACCGCACGGACGTGCTCACCGGCCTCCTGGCCGCGCACGCGGCGCCGTCGTTCCCGTCGCTGGCCGGGATCGTGCTCAACGGCGGGTTCTTCCCCGAGGGCCGGGCCCGTGAGCTGCTGGAGGCCCTGCGGCCCAGGGTTCCGATCATCCGCACCGACCTGGGCACGTACCACGCCGCGCGCGAGGCCTCCCAGGTGCGCGGGCGCGTCACCCGCGACTCGCAGCGCAAGATCGACGTCGCCCGCGCGCTGTTCGAGCGGTGCGTCGACGGCGAACGTCTCGCCGAGCGGCTCGACCTGCCCCGGCCCGACGTCGTCACCCCGCTCATGTTCGAGCATCAGCTCATCGAGCGGGCGCGGTCCCAGCGCCGGCACGTCGTCCTGCCCGAGGGCGACGACGACCGCATCCTGCGCGCCGCGTCCACCGTGCTCGCGCGCGGGATCGCGGACCTGACGATCCTCGGGGACGAGACGGCGATCCGTGGCCGCGCCGCCGAGCTCGGCCTGAACCTGGACGCCGCCCGCGTGCTGTCGCCGTCGGGCGTCACCCCCGAGAGCGCCGAGATCGTGGAGCGGTTCGCGCGGGTGTACGCCCGGCTGCGCGCCCACAAGGGCATGACCACCGAGCGCGCCCGGGAGATCGTCACCGACGTCTCCTACTTCGGCACGCTCATGGTGCACCTCGGCCTCGCCGACGGCATGGTCTCCGGTGCCGCCCATTCCACCGCGCACACGATCCGGCCGTCGTTCGAGATCATCAAGACCCGGCCGGACACGTCGTCGGTCTCCTCGGTGTTCTTCATGTGCCTCACCGACCGGGTCCTGGTCTACGGGGACTGCGCCGTCATCCCGGATCCGACGTCGGACGAGCTGGCCGACATCGCGGTCTCGTCGGCCGCGACCGCCGCGCAGTTCGGCGTCGAACCGCGGATCGCGATGCTCTCCTACTCCACCGGCACCTCCGGTTCGGGGGCCGACGTCGACAAGGTGCGTGCCGCGACCGAGGCCGTGCGGCTCCGCGCGCCCGATCTCGTCGTCGAGGGCCCCATCCAGTACGACGCCGCCGTCGACGCCTCGGTCGCCGCGTCCAAGCTGCCCGGGTCGGACGTCGCCGGGCGGGCCACCGTCTTCGTCTTCCCCGACCTCAACACCGGCAACAACACGTACAAGGCCGTGCAGCGCTCGGCGGGCGCGGTCGCCGTCGGTCCCGTGCTCCAGGGCCTGAACAAGCCGGTCAACGACCTGTCCCGCGGCGCGCTCGTGCAGGACATCGTGAACACGGTCGCGATCACCGCCATCCAGGCGCAGACCGCCCCCGCCACGTAGCAGCACGGGTATGCGCCAGGCCTCTGGCCCTCGGAGCGATCTCACGCCGAGCATCACCAGGAGCGCCTCGGCACGAGCCCGACCCGACCCGCCTGGCCCGACCCGACCATCCGACCCAGGAGGCCTTCCCGCATGTCCACAGTCCTCGTCCTCAACTCCGGTTCGTCGTCGCTCAAGTACCAGCTCGTCGACCCGGGTTCGGGGGAGGCGCTCGCCGGAGGCATGGTCGAGCGCATCGGCGAGGAGTCGGGCCGGGTCGCGCACGAGACGCGCGGCGAGGAGATGGTCCGCGAGCAGCCCGTGGCGGACCACGGGGCCGCGCTGCGGCTGGTCCTCGGCCTGTTCGCGGAGGCCGGACCGTCGTTGCGGGAGGCGGGGATCGTCGCCGTCGGGCACCGCGTCGTGCACGGCGGAACGTCGTTCTCGGCGCCCGTGGTGGTGGACGACGACGTCGTGGCCGCGGTCCGCGCTCTCGTCCCGCTGGCGCCGCTGCACAACCCGGCCAACGTGACCGGGATCGAGGTGGCGCGCGAGCTGCTCGACGTGCCGCACGTGGCGGTGTTCGACACCGCGTTCTTCGCCGACCTGCCGCCCGCGGCCGCCACCTACGCGATCGACGCGAGAACGGCCGCCGAGCACGGCGTGCGGCGGTACGGCTTCCACGGGACGTCGCACCAGTTCGTGTCGTCGGCCGTGGCCTCGCACCCGGCCGTGGCGGCGAAGCTGAGCGCCGAGGGGCGCGGGCCGGACACGCTGCGCCAGGTGGTGCTGCACCTGGGCAACGGTGCGTCGGCGTCGGCGGTCGCCGGCGGACGCGCCGTGGAGACGTCGATGGGACTGACGCCGCTGGAGGGCCTCGTCATGGGGACACGGTCCGGCGACGTCGACCCGGGGGTCGTCTTCCACCTGGTGCGCTCGGGCGGACTGTCCGTGGACGACGTCGACACGCTGCTCAACAAGCGCTCTGGGCTCCTCGGGCTCAGCGGGGTCAACGACATGCGCGAGCTGACCCGGCTCGTCCGTTCCGGGGACGACGGCGCCCGGCTGGCCCTGGACGTGTACCTGCACCGGCTGCGCAAGTACGTGGGCGCCTACGCGGCGGTGCTGGGCGGCATCGACGTGCTGGCGTTCACGGCGGGCGTGGGCGAGAACGCGGCGGTGGTTCGCGCGGGCGTGGTGGAAGGGCTCGGATTCCTCGGTCTGGCGGTGGACGCGGCGCTGAACGAGGCCCGGTCGCGGGGCGCGCGCGTGATCTCGCCGGGCCCGTTCCGCGACGCCGACGCAACAGCCGCGGACCGCCGATCCGGTGGTGCGGCCGCGGCCGCCCTGCCCGCTGCAGTGCCGGGCACGACACCCGCACCCGCCGGACCCGCCGGAACCCCGCTCGTCATGGTCGTCCCCACCAACGAGGAGCTGGCCATCGCCCGCCAGACGATCGCCCTGGTCGGCTAGTGTCCCCCGCTCAAGCTCCATCCCGGGGCCCACAGCCGGCGGCCCGCCCGCCATGAGGCCAGCGGTGCAACCATGAGGTTGCGGCCATCGTTCTCGGGCGATGCGCGGCAAGCTCGTGCCCGTGCCGGTATCCTCATGCCGACCGGCGCCCTCAGCGGCGCAGGAACGATTCCGCCGCGGCCTTCCAGCTCGCCGGGATCTCGCGGAGTTTCCAGGCGAAGAACGCCTTGACCGGCGTGACGCTCTGGCTGCTCACCCCGACCCCGACCGCGTCCAGACCGGCGTATCCGCAGGTGAACAGGGTTCTGCGGAGATGGAAGTCCTGGGTGACGACAACGGCGGTCCGCACGCCGTACTCGTCGCGGGCGCGGCGGCACGTGGCGTCCGTGTCGAATCCCTCGCGGTCCAGGACGAGGACCTCGTCGGGCACGCCGAGCGTGAGGGCGTAGGCGCGCATCGAACCGGGCTCGTCGTAGAGTTTCCCGTCGGGCAGGGTGTGTGCGTCGCCGGAGAGGATGACCTGCTCGGCGCGCCCGGACCGGTACAGCGCGGCCCCGGCCTCGACGCGGCGGCGCAGGTAGGTCGACGGCGTCCCGTCATCCCGCAGCCCGGCGCCGAGCACGACGACGGCATCCACCTCGGGCACGTCGGACGCCGGGACCACGCGTGAGTGGCCCACGGCCTGGACCCAGAACACGGGCAGCGCGATCGGCAGCGTGACGACCCCGACGGCGATCGCGACGACGTCGAACAACCTGCGCAGGCGTCTGAGGCGGGGATTCACGGGGATGGCCACGATGGCAACCTACCCGCTGGACCCGGCCGCTGCCCGAAGGTCCCGCAGCTCCGCGGCGAGGTTGGATTCCGCCGGCAGCTGCCAGCGAACCTGACCCCAGGTGGTGCGGAAGAGGTCGCCGTTGCCGAGAAGGGCCTCGAGCACCTGGGCCCTCCCCCGGCGGAAGAGGCCGTTGGGCACGTGGGCGTACTCGGCACGAACCTGCTGGGTGTAGCGGGCGTAGGCGGCGGGGGACGCGCCGAGGATCGCGAGATCGGCGTCGCTCACCAGGCATCCGGCCAGGTCCCCGGGTTCGGGAGCATGATCGGCGGTCACCAGGACGAGCCGGGCGATCTCCTCCACGTCGTGCGGCCGGAGCGGGCGGCCCCCGGCATCCGCTACCTCGGCACCCCAGGGCGGCACGTCGGCCGGTGGTGGCTCCGCCTCGGTCGCCTCTCGGTATCCGGTCGCCTCTTGATGTCCGGGTGCCTCTCGGTGTTCCGGTGCCTCTCGGTGTTCGGGCGTGGCGAGCGGGCCCAGGAGGTCGTGGACCAGGGCCGCCGAGGCCTCCTCGTCGGCGGGTGTGGCGCCGTCGTGCACGGCGTCGTGGAACCAGAGGGCGACGCGGGCGCGCCAGGCGCCGTCGCCGGGGACCGGCTCACCCGCGGCCTCGGCATCGGCGAGCAGCAGGTCGAGCGCGTCGAGGGCGGACGCCAGGTGGAACACCGTGTGATACGTCCGATGCGGCTCGCGCCAGCGCCCGCAGAGCTGCTCCCCGACGGCATGCCACCCGTCGAGCATGCGCGGCCGATCGCCCTGCGGGTGCGGTCGGTCGTCGAGCGCGCGCGGCCGGTCGTCCGGTGAACGATCGGCAGATTGCTCTGCCGATCTCTCATGAGATTGCCGATCGGATGTGCTCGCCCGGGACGCCGTCGTCGGCGACAAGCCGTCCCAGCGGGCGAGCAGTGCCTCCCGCTTGCTGCCCGCGCGCTCGCCGCCCGGGATCCGCAGGCCGGAGGCCGCCAGGCGGCGGGCCAGCTCGCTGCCCTCCACGGGTAGCGCGCCGGCCGCGACCAAGGTGTCGTACCGGGCGGCCGGGACGTCGTAGTGGTCCAGGTCGAACGCGCGGTCCGGGACGCCGGCGCCGCGGGCGAAGTCCCGCAGCTCGACGAGAGACGTGTCGGACACCAGATGCGAGAACACGGTCCCGTGCGCCGGCCAGGCGGGCGGATCGATCAGAACGGTCACCCACCCGACCCTATGCGGTCGCGCCCCTACAACTCGATCAGCCCCGCCTGGTAGGCGCGGACCACCGCCTGGGTCCGGTCCCGGGCGCCGAGCTTCGACAGCGCCGACGAGACATGCGTGCGCACGGTCTCCACGCCCACCACCAGCGACCGCGCGATCTCCGCGTTCGTCATGCCGTCGGCGACCAGCGTGAGCACCTCGCGCTCGCGCGCCGTCAGGCTCGCGGCGGCGCCGGACGCGCGGGGCCGCGCCCGGACCAGGCGCCGGACGGCGTCCGGGAACAGCAGGCTCTGCCCGACGGCCACGGTGCGCACCGCCTGGACCATCTCGTCGGCGCCCGCGCGCTTGAGGAGGAAGCCCGACGCCCCTGCCTGCAGCGCGTCCAGCACGTAGTCGTCGTGCTCGAAGGTGGTCACCACGAGCACCCGGGGCGGCTCGGGCAGGCGCAGCACCAGCTCCGTCGCCCGGATCCCGTCCACGCCGGGCATCCGCACGTCCATGCAGACCACGCCCGGCCGCAGGTCCCGGGTGAGCGAGACCGCCTCCGCCCCGTCGCCCGCCTCGCCGACGACCTCCAGGTCCGGCTCGGCGTCCAGGATGAGCCGCATCCCGCCCCGCACGAGCGGCTCGTCGTCGGCCAGCAGCACGCGCACCGCCTCAGTCATCGGCTCCCTCCCCGTCCGACGGCCGGGACCACCCGTCGGGCCCGCGTGCCTCATCGGCGGCCGCGGACCGCCCGTCGCGGCTGCCCGTCGCCCGGGCGCCGGCGGGCGGCGGTGCCGTGATGCGTGGCAGGCGGACGTCGAGCACCCAGCGGCCGGCGTCGTCCCCGGTTACCGCGGGCGCTCCGGCTTCCTGTCCGGCGACGCCGAACTCGGCGCTCCCCCCGAACAGCGACGCGCGCTCCCGGATACCGGCCAGCCCGCGTCCGCCGCGGCTGTCCGACATGCCCGCACCAGCCGTCACAGCATTGCTCACCTGCACGATCACCTCCTCGTCGGTGTGCGCGACGGTGACGCGCACCGGACCGGGTGCGCCGTGCCGGTGCGCGTTCGTCAGCCCTTCGGCCACGATGCGGACCACCGTACGGTGCAGCAGGGGCGGAAGGCGGGAAGGCAGGTCCACGGCGTCGACGACGTCGAGCCCGGAGCGCCGGTGCTGCTCGACGACGTCGGCCAGGCCCCCGGCGGGCGTGGGCGGCCTGTCGTCGCGGAGCATGCCCAGGAGCGCGTCCAGCTCCACCAGTGCACCCCGCGACACCTCCTCGATCGCGGCGAGTGCGGCGGCGGCCCGTTCGGGCCGCGCGTTCGCGACCCGGCGGCCTGCCGCTGCCTGGACGGAGACGATGGTCAGGGCGTGGCCGATGCCGTCGTGCAGCTCCCTGGCGAGAAGCGTGTGCTCGGCTTCTCGCTGCTGCCGCGCGAGCGCGACCTCGAGCCGGTCGGCCGCCGTCGGCCCGAGGAATCTACCGACCAGGCGCTCGGCCAGCGCGCCGACCGGCCAGGCCGCGGTGAGCACGACGCCCCCGCCGATCACGCAGCCGGCGACGACGGCGGTCCGGGGGCCCGCCCCTTCGACCACGGGGACCGTCGATCCGACCGAGCGCCCCAGAGCCGCCTCGGTCCCGACCACGACAGCGGCTGGGACCAGCGCGAACAGGCAGAATCCGACCACCAGTCCGGCCAGTAGGTGGAACGCGATCCAGCCCCCGGAACGCGCGCGGTGCGCCCACGTCTCCCGGTCGGGGACCACGAGTTCGGCGTCGGCCCGCAGAAGGCTCCGGGCGGCGGTGACCTCGAGCTCACGCGCGCCCGGCACCAGTCCGAGCGCGAGGGCGGCGGCCACGCTCACCCCGGCGACGAGCAGGTCGGGCACCGCGGCCCCGTCCGGCCCCGCGATCGTCGCGTCCAGGACGGCCCGCAGGCCGAAGTACACGACCAGCACCGCGGCCAGTCCGATGGCGGCCCCGACCATCGTCCAGGCGAACCGCCGCACGAAGATCCGGATCACGGTGTCATCCTCGCGCCTGGGCCTGCCGGTGCGCCACGTAGCCCCACACCGCGAGCGCCAGCGCGGGCCCCCAGTACCAGCACGGGATCATCAGTGCGCCGAGCAGGCTGTCCACGAGCCCCTCACCCATGAAGCCGGACAAGATCGGCACCGCGCTGAACGTCACGGTCGCCGCGACCAGCCCGCCGGGCACGGCGACCGCGGCGATCGGAACGACCCGTCCTGCCAGGCCCGGGACCCAACGCGGAAAGATCTCACCCCACGGCCGGATCAGACCGAGGGTGAGGAAGACCCCCGCCCAGGCGCCGCTGGAGAGCAGGAGCCCCCACACGCGAATGGTCATGGGCACGCCCTCGTCCACGCCGGCGGGCCATGGAGTGAGCCAGGTGAGCCGGATCAGCGCGTACGGGAGCGGTCCGGTCGCGGCGACGACGGTGATCGCCGTGCGGTGGCGCAGCACCCAGGCGGTGGCACGGTCGAGGCCGCCCCCGGCCGCGGCGGCCCGGACGGCGACGGCCGCCCAGACCGCCGCGGTGACGAGGAGCAGGAGCACCATGCCGAGCTGCCACGCTTTTCCGGCCACCCCGCTGCCCGCTGTCCGGACGGCGTCGGGAAGGCCCGCGCCCGCGAGGATCAGCGCGGCGGCGACGACGCCGAGCGCCGGCACGCCGACGGTCCATCGCAGGCGTGGCTGGCGCCGGATGACCTGGACGAGCAGCCCGACGACGACCACGGGCATGCAGAAGGCCACCAGGTAGCCCACGGCGGAGAGGGTGCCCAGGCTGCCCATCACGATCCCGAACACCGCGGCCTGCAATACGCCCGCCGTCACAATGGCGGCGCGATTCAGCCGTCCGGCGAGTCCGACGATCCCGGCGGCGGTGCCGAGCAGGGCGAAGAGGGTGTGCAGCACGGTGGTCGGACGAGAACCGATGAGGTCGGCGAGCGGCGAGTAGTCGCCGCCGACGTAGAAGTTCGGCACCAGCCCGGTGAGGAAGCCCCCACCGAGGAGCGTCGCGATGCCGCTCAGAGCGGTGGCGGCGACCAGCACGCGGTCGGGCGCAGCGACGGCGGGGTCAGTGCGCAGCATGGTGCGCCTCCGATCCGGCTGGGGTGGCCGCCTGGACCCGCCGGTGCGCCACGTAGCCCCACACCGCGAGCCCCAGGGCTGGCCCCCAGTACCAGCAGGGGATCGTGATCGCACCCAGCAGGAGCGGGAGCAGACCTTGTTCCCCGAACGTGACCAGCATCGGGACGGCCGTGAAGACCAGGGTCGCCGCCACGAATCCGCCGGGTACGGCGGCGGCCGCGATCGGCACCGGTCTGCCGGCGAGGCCGGGGACCCAGCGTGGGAAGACCTCGCCCCACGGCAGGATCAGCCCGAGGGTCAGCGCGAACCCGAGCCAGGCTCCGCTCGACAGGAGCAGACCCCAGATGCGTCCTTCCATGTCGATTCCCTCCGGGGCGATGGCCGGCCACGGTGTGAGCCAGGTAAGACGTACCAGCGCATACGGGAGCGGGCCGGTCGCCGCGACGACGGTGATCGCCCTGCGGTGCCGGAGCACCCATGCCGTGGCCCGTCCGGAGCCGTCCGACGGCAGGGCGCGGACAGCGGCCGCAGCCCACACCGTGGCGGTCGCGAGGAGCAGCAGCATGACGCCGATGGAGGCCGCGTCGGCGGCCATCGCGCCGGCGGTCTTGACCAGGGCGTCGATGATCGCCGGTCCGGCGAGGACCAGCGCGATGACGACGGCGACCAGCGCCGGGCCCCCGACGAACCATCGGAGTCGCGGATACTTGCGGATCACCTGTGCGACGAGCACGACGATGACGACGGGCATGGCGAACGCCAGCAGGTAGCCGACGAGGGAGAGGCTCCCCATGCTGCCCATGACCAGGCCGAACACTGCGGTCTGCACCGCGCCCGTCACGACGAGCGAGCGGCCCTTGAGCGCACCCGCGAGTCCGGCGATGCCGGCCGCGACGCCGAGCAGTGCGGTGACGGTGTGCAGGACGGTCGCGGCCGCAGCGCCTGCGCCGTCGGCGAACAGTGCGTGCCCGGTCTCCGTGTAGAAGCCGGGGAGTATCCCGGCGAGCCATCCGCCGCCGATGACGGCGGCGATGCCGCTGAGCACGGTGGCGGTGAGCAGGACACGGTCGGGCGGTGCGGTGCGTTCGAGCGGCCCCGTGGAGATTTCGGTGCGTGACATGACGTTCCTCCGTCTGGAAGGTGTACGCCCTCACGCTCTCCGCTCACGGCCGGGAGACCCTCCCCCGATCGGGGGACCGGCCGACGACGCCCGGGGGAGCTTCGCGCCGCGACCGCCGGATCACCACGACTGCCGTCGCCGGCGAGTGCGTGCCGTCCGTGTCGGCCGTCCCGACAGGCCCGGCCAGGGCCTGTCAGGGGATCCGGAGCTTGCGCATTCCTTCCAGCGCGGCGCTGAGGATGCGGCTCGGCGCCGCGCCCTCGAGCGCGAGCACGGCCTCGATGCCGAGGCCGCGGCCCGCGCCCCGGGCGGTCACGATCGTCCGGGTCTGCGTCATGGCCTCGACGGACGACCTGCCGTGCCGCCTGCCGAGCCCGGAGGCCTTCCAGCCGCCGGTCGGAGCGCCGACGGAGCCCCAGGTCAGCATGTATCCGTCGTTGATCGAGACGGATCCGGCCTCGATCTGGTCCGCGACCTTCCGCGCGCGTGCGGTGTCGCCGGACCAGACGGACATGTGCAGGCCGTACTCCGAGTCGTTCATCACGGCGACGGCCTCGTCGTCGGACCGGACCCGGGTCACGGAGACGACGGGGCCGAACGTCTCCTCCCGCGCGACGAGCGCGTCCGACGGCACGTCGTCGAGCACGGTGGGCGCGTAGAAGTAGGGGCCGAGGTCGGAGCGGTGCACGCCGCCGGCCAGGACGACGGCGCCGCGGGCGAGGGCGTCGTCGACGTGCTCGGTGACCTTGGCGAGCTGCGCGTCGGAGGTGAGCGACCCGACGTCGACCGTGTAGTCGAGGCCCGCGCCGAGCCGCAGGTTCCGCACGTCGCGCACGAGCTTCGCGACGAACTCGTCCGCCACGGCCTCGTGCACCACGATCCGCTCCGCGGAGAGGCACAGCTGGCCGGTGCTCGCGAAGCAGGCGCGGACGACGCCGGGCAGTGCGGCGGTGACGTCGACGTCGTCCGCGATGTAGATGGCGTTCTTGCCGCCGAGCTCCAGGGTGGCGCCGACGAGTCGCTCGCCGGCGCGGGCGGCGACCTTGCGCCCGACCGCGGTGGAGCCGGTGAACGCGACGTGGTCCGCGCGGTCGACCAGTTCCTCGCCGGTCTCGCGGCCGCCCGCCACGATCTGGAACAGCCCGGCGGGCAGCCCCGCCTCCTCGAGCACCTCGGCGGCCCACAGGGCGGTCAGCGTGGTCTGCGGATCGGGCTTGACGACGACGGCGTTCCCCGCCACCAGCGCCGGCAACGCCTCGGAGAGCACCAGGGTGAGCGGATAGTTCCACGGCGTGATCGCCCCGACCACGCCGACCGGGCGCCGCTGCACGCGCACGCCCGTGACGAGCGGGATCATGCCCGCGGGCCGGTCCGTGGCCAGGTAGCGCCGGGCCTTCACGGCGTAGTGGCGGGCGACCTGCGCGACGTCGCCGACCTCCTCGAACGCGGACCGTCGCGCCTTGCCGGTCTCGAGCTGGATCAGGTCGAGGACCTCGGACTGGCGCACGAGAACGATTCGAGCAAGGTTGTCGAGCACGCGGCTACGGTCCGCGAGGCCGGTCCGCTCCCAGGCGCGCTGGGCGAGCCGTCCGCGCTCGACGGCGGCGGCGACGTCGGCGGGCGACGACACGGGGATCGTCGCGAGCGGCCCGCCGGTGAACGGGCAGGTCGACCGGTGTGTCCCGGCTCCCTGCGATGAGGCGACGCGCGCGACGAGCGGCGCGACGAGCTCCGGTTCGAGCACGTACGTGGACTCGGGACTCTCGGGGTCGAAGACTGATCCGACAGCAGCTTCACCCGGTGTCTCGTCGATCATGCGGGCCACCCTACGCGTAAAACGAGCCAGCACACAGGGGCGGAGCGATGAAAACTCGTGTCAAAAATTCACCCTTTCGTCCATCGGTTCCACGAACGCCCTGTTCATCGGCAGAAACTTTCCTCGGATGGCGCGGTGTGCGAAGTGGTTCAGAACCGTTTCTCCCGCCGGAGCGCCGGCAGGTAGCAGAGGGCCCCCAGCACGCTCACCGCGCCGCCGACCACCATCGCCGTCTGGTTCGACGTCACGTCCGCGAGCCGCCCCAGCAGGATCGCCCCGAGCGAGAACGCGCCGAACGCGACCATCGAGTTCATGGAGAGCACGGTGGCGCGGTTTCGCGCCTCGGCCTCGCGGTGCAGGAGGGCGGCGTGCATCGGTCCGGCACTGCCGTGCAGCCCGTACGTGGCCAGATAGGCGACGACGAGCGCCGCTGGGCCCGCCACGAGGCCCATCACCACCGCCCCCGCGCCGTTGAGCCCCCGCGAGAGGATGGCGGTGCGCGCCACACCCAGCCGCCCGGACGCGAGGCCCGCCAGCGCCGAGCCGCACGCGAAGACCGCCCAGCCCACGGCGGTGACCGGGCCGTTCACCGCGCCCGCGGCCTCCTCGCTCCCGAGCAGTTCGGCGAGCCGGATCGGCTGGAACGTCTCGAACACGATCATCGCGAAGGACCAGAACACCTCGACCAGCACCAGGCCCAGCAGGACGCGGTTGGTACCCAGCAGGCGCAGTCCGTCGCGGACGACCCGCGGAGCCTCGCGGGCCCCGTCGACGACGACGGCGAGCGACGCCTTCGCGCCAGGACTCCCCGGAGCCGCGGCGGCGGGGCGAGGCTCCTTCATCAGGACCGCGGCCGCCACCAGGTGCACGCAGGCCAGCGCGGCGTAGACGACGTACGGCAGCGTCAGCGCGTTCCACGCGACCACGGGGTGCCACCAGATCAGGGCGCCGCCCACGAGCGCCCCGGCGGCGATGGATCCGCCGAGCACGGTGCCCGCGGCGGAGAGGGTCCGGTCGACGTCGGCACCGGGCCGGGTGCGGTGCACGGTGTCGACGTACCAGGCCTCGAGGGGCCCCGAGTCGAGCGCGCGGAACACCCCGAAGGCGGCGGCAGCGACGACGAAACCCCAGAACGTCTGTGCCGTCACGAACAGGATCGCCGCGACGATCTGGGCCGCCGCCGCGGCGAGGTAGACCGGGCGCCGGCCGAAGGCGTCGGCGAAGCCGCTGGTCGGCAGCTCGAGCGCGAAGACGACGAGACCCGTGAGGGCGACGACGGTCAGCGTGTCGGCCACGCTGAGCCCGCGCTCGATCGGGAGCAGTGTCGTGACACCCACGACGAGCCCGACCGGGAACCAGCGCGTGATCCCGAGGCTGAGCAGGACGCGCCGGGCCGCGGCGGGGGTCATGCGGGGTCCTCGCGATCGGGGCGCGGGGTGCGGTCGTCGTCGCGGGTGGCGTCGTCGTCGCGGGTGATCGCGTCGTCGCGGGTGATCGCGTCGTCGCGGGTGACCTCGGCGCCGGTTCGGTCGTCGAGTGCAGAGCCGTCGCCCTTGGTGGCGGGAGTGGCGTCGTCGTGGACGTCGTCGCCGAGGTCCGGGACGTCGTCGGCCTCCATCGGATAGGTGAACATCCACAGGTGGACGCGCCGCGCGCGGGAATCGCCGGCGTCGGCGTCGCGGTAGCGCCGCAAGACCTCCTGGAGCTCCTCGTTCAGCCGCACCAGCCGCTCCGGCGTGACCTCGACCGAGGCGTCGCCCATCCCCGCGGCGTCCTGCCACTCGCGCGGCCAGGCGTCGGAGACGTCGAGCCAGTGGCCGTACTCGGCGTCGAACAGCCGGTGGTAATCGCGCACGAGCCAGCCGATCGCGGTGGCGGCGTCCTCGTCGTCGGCGAGCTCCGACCTGGTCCAGCCGTGGCTCCGGGTCGAGGCGCGCCACAGGCGCCGCTTGCCCGCGCCCTCGCCGGTGTCCTCGACCAGGCCCACCGCCTCGAGGCGGCGCAGGTGGTAGCTCGTCGCGCCCGTGTTGGAGCGCAGTTGCCCGGCCAGGTCCGTCGCCGTGGCGGGACCGCCCCGCCGCAGCGCGGTCAGCATCCGGGAACGCAGCGGGTGCGCGAGCACCTTGACCGCTTCTGCGGTCAGGTGGAGGTGCGTGGGCTCCGCGGGAACAGGGGCGGACTCGCCGGCGGGGGATTCGCTGTCTGCCATGCATGCACAATAACTGTGCACACATCACGTGCACAATAGCCGTGCACAAGTTCTGTGCACCTTGGCGGGATGTCGGACCGCACCTATCCCGGGTGGGCTCCGGACACGCCGAAGGGGCGCACCCTCGAAGGTGCGCCCCCTTTCGCCCGGCGTGCGGCCGGGCCTCGATCAGCGCGGCTGGTACGGCGAGACGACGACCTCGACCCGCTGGAACTCCTTGAGATCGCTGTAGCCGGTGGTCGCCATCGCCCGCCGCAGGGCGCCGACCAGGTTCAGCGTGCCGTCGGCCCGGCGGCCCGGGCCGAAGAGGATCTCCTCCAGCGTCCCCACGGTCCCGACCTCGACCCGCTCGCCACGAGGCAGCTGGGCGTGGTGCGCCTCCGGCCCCCAGTGCCACCCGCGGCCCGGCGCGTCGCTGGACCGGGCGAGCGCCGCGCCCAGCATGACGGCGTCGGCCCCGCAGGCGACGGCCTTGACGATGTCGCCGGAGTGGCCCACGCCGCCGTCGGCGATGACGTGCACGTACCGGCCCCCGGACTCGTCGAGGTAGTCGCGGCGCGCGGCGGCGACGTCGGCCACGGCGGTGGCCATGGGCGCGTGGATCCCGAGCGAGACGCGGGTGGTGTGGGCCGCGCCGCCGCCGAAGCCGACCAGCACGCCGGCCGCGCCGGTGCGCATGAGGTGCAGGGCCGCGGTGTAGGTCGAGGCGCCACCGACGACGACGGGCACGTCCAGCTCGTAGATGAACCGCTTGAGGTTGAGCGGCTCCGCGTTCCCCGACACGTGCTCGGCCGACACGGTGGTGCCGCGGATGATGAACAGGTCGACGCCGGCGTCGACCACCGTCTTGTAGAACTCCTGCGTGCGCTGCGGCGACAGCGCGCCCGCCACGGTCACGCCCGCGCGCCGGACCTCGTGCAGGCGCTCGGTGATGAGGTCCGGCTTGATCGGCTCGGCGTAGATCTCCTGCATGCGTGCGGTGGCGCGCTCCGCCGGGAGCGTCGCGATCTCCTCCAGGAGTGCCTCGGGCCTCTCGTAGCGCGTCCAGAGACCCTCGAGATCGAGCACGCCGAGCCCGCCGTGCTCACCCAGTGCGACCGCCGAGGCCGGGCTCATCACCGAGTCCATCGGGGCGGCGACGATCGGCAGGTCGAAGTGGTAGGCGTCGATCTGCCAGCCGACCGACACGTCCTCGGGGTCACGCGTACGACGGGAGGGCACCACGGCGATGTCGTCGAAGGAGAACGCGCGCCGCCCTCGCTTGCCGCGTCCGATCTCGGTCTCGTTGCTCACCCCGGCAGCCTACTCAACGTGACCCGCCCGGCGTGGTCCCGACCGTCATGTGGTGCGGCCGCGCGAGTGCGATATGCGAGTGCGATATGCGAGTGCGACGTGCGAGTGCGACGTGCGGCCTCCCGGCCGGCTGTCCTCGCGCCCGGCTCGGCGGAACGCGCGCGTCGCTCGCCGGCAGTGTCAGTCACCAGTGGCATGGTTCGTGGTGAACCCGGAGGCCGCACGAGTGGAGGGAGCCCACCATGGACATCGGACCCGGCTGGATCCGCCGGCCGCTGCTCGGCTTCGACACCGAGACCACCGGCGTCGACGTGACCGGTGACCGCGTCGTCACCGCCGCCCTCGTGCATCGTGTGCCCGGAGTGAGCACGGACGTGCGCACGTGGCTCGTCGATCCGGGCGTGGAGATCCCCGAGGAGGCCACGGCGATCCACGGCATCACCACCCAGCACGCGCGGGAACACGGCCAGCCACCCGCCGAGGCGCTGGAGGAGGTCGCTGCCGAACTCGCCCGGCACCTCGCCCAGGGCGTGCCGGTGGTCGCGTACAACGCCGCGTTCGACCTCTCCCTGCTCGACCACGAGCTCGTCCGGCACGGCCTGCCCACGCTGCCCGCCCGGCTCGGCCACTCCGTGGGTCCGGTGATCGACCCGCTCGTCATCGACCGCTGGAAGGATCGCTTCCGCCCCGGCAAGCGCCGGCTCGGCGACCTGTCGGAGGTGTACGGCATCACGTCCGACGGCGAGCTGCACACCGCCGAGGTGGATGTCCTGGCCACGCTCGATCTCCTGGCAGCCCTGGTGGCCCGCTACCCCGAGCTCGACGAGACACATCTCGTCGACCTGCACCAGTCCCAGGCCGGAGCCCACGCCGCCTGGGCGGACGGGTTCAACCTGTGGCGCGCCGAACAGGGCATGGAGGGTCCGGGCGCGTCCCGCGTCTGGCCGGTCCAGGCCGCAGGCTGAGCCGCGTACGATCCGGCGCATGAGCCAGACCGATGTGGTGGCCGAGTTCACCGAGATCACGGACGACGACGTCGAGGGCGTCGTCGCGCTGTGGCATGCCTGCGGCCTGACCCGGCCGTGGAACGACCCGCACCTCGACATCGCCGACGCCCGGAGCGGCCCGACGTCGACGGTCCTGGTGTTCCGGGACGACGGTGGTGCGCCCCGCGGCAACGCGGCCGACGGCGCTCCCGGGCGGGTGGTCGCCTCCGTCATGGCCGGGTTCGACGGGCACCGCGGGTGGCTGTACTACGTCGCGGTGGCACCGGACCGGCAGGGCGACGGTCTCGGCCGGGCCGCCGTGGCCGCCGGCGAGAACTGGCTCCGCGCCACCGGCGCGCGCAAGGTCCAGCTCATGGTGCGCGCCACGAACTCCGCCGTCGTCGACTTCTACGAGAGGCTCGGCTACACCGACCAGGAGACCACGGTCCTCGGCCGCTGGTTCTGATCAGCGACCGGTGTAGTTCGGTGCCTCGACCGTCATCTGGATGTCGTGCGGGTGGCTCTCGTGCAGCGACGCGGAGGTGATCCGCACGAAGCGGCCCTTGGCCTGCAGCTCCGGCACGGTCCGCGCGCCGGTGTAGAACATCGTCTGGTGCAGCCCGCCCACGAGCTGGTGCGCGACCGTGGCGAGCGTGCCCTTGTACGGCACCCGCCCCTCGACGCCCTCGGGCACGATCATGTCGTCGCTGGTCACCTCGGCCTGGAAGTACCGGTCCTTCGAGTAGGACTTCTTCCCGCGGGACGACATCGCACCCATCGACCCCATGCCGCGGTACGACTTGAACTGCTTGCCGTTGACCAGGATGGTCTCCCCCGGCGCCTCCTCGGTGCCGGCCAGCATCGAGCCGAGCATCACGGCCTCGGCACCCGCCACGATGGCCTTGCCGATCTCGCCGGAGTGCCGCATCCCGCCGTCGGCGATGACGGGCACGCCCGCCTCGCGCGCCGCCAGGGACGCCTCGTACACCGCGGTCACCTGCGGCACGCCCACGCCCGTGACGACGCGAGTGGTGCAGATCGAGCCCGGCCCCACACCCACCTTCACGGCGTCGGCCCCGGCCTCCACGAACGACTGCGCGCCCTCCCGCGTGGCGACGTTCCCGCCGATCACCTGCACGTCCCGGGTCGCCGGGTCGGTCTTGAGCCGCTTCACCATCTCCAGCAGCATCCGGACGTTGCCGTGCGCCGTATCCGCCACGAGCACGTCGACGCCCGCCTCGATCAGGGTGGTCGCTCGGGTCCAGGCGTCGCCGAAGTACCCGATCGCCGCGCCCACCAGCAGCCGGCCCTGGCCGTCCTTGGACGCGTGCGGGAACTGCTCCGACTTCACGAAGTCCTTCACGGTGATGAGTCCGGTGAGCCGGCCGTCGCCGTCGACGAGCGGCAGCCGCTCCACCTTGTTCTGCCGCAGCAGCGCCGTGGCGTCCTCGCGGGTGATCCCGTCCGGCCCGGTGACCAGGCCGCTGGAGGTCATGACCTCGTTCACCTTGGTGCTGGCCCACTCGGCGACCGGCGTGAACCGCAGGTCACGGTTGGTGACGATGCCGATGAGCCGGTTTCCGGCGTCGACCACGGGGAAGCCCGAGATCCGGTACTCGCCCGCGAGCTGGTCGAGCTCCTCGAGGGTCGCGTCCGGCCCGATCGTGACCGGATTCGAGATGATGCCCGTCTGCGTCCGCTTCACCATGTCCACCTGGAGCGCCTGATCCTCGATGGACAGGTTGCGATGCAGCACCCCGATGCCGCCCTGGCGGGCCATCGCGATCGCCATGCGCGACTCGGTGACGGTGTCCATCGCCGCCGACACCAGCGGCACGCGGAGGGAGATCTCCCGCGTCAGGCGGGAGGTGGTGTCGATGTCCGACGGGGCCAGGTCGGAATAGCCGGGAAGCAGCAACACATCGTCGTACGTGAGGCCGAGGAAACCGAACGGGTCGTGCGCTTGGGGTGCGGTGGGCTCCATGTCACGAGTCTACGTGGCGGGCACCCGCGATATTCCGCGGCCGGTGATCCGGGGCACGTCGCCTCCGTCACCCGGCCGCTCTGCGCCCCGCCGGGCCGCGCGCCCCATCGTTCTCACCTGAGGACGGCGAGCACCTCGTGGAGCAGGCCGTTGAACGACCGGACCCGCTGCACCGTGGGCCCGAGCGGGACGTCGCCCGCCGCGGCGTCCGCGCGCATCCCGACGAGGAGCGGCAGATCCGGGTACGCCTCGTGCACCGCGTGCACGACGTCGAGCGCCGGCCGGGTCTGCGTGGTCGCGAGGACGACGGCGGCCGGCCGCACCATGGTGACCAGCTCCACGGACCGGTGCGTGCTGGCCGGACCGGTGACGATCCGCGCCATCGTCCCCTTCGCCGCGAGCGACGCTGCCAGGGCGTGCGCCGGGAGGGGCACCAGCTCGTCCGGGGCGGCGAACACCAGCACGATCTTGCGCATCCGGCTCGGGTGGTTCGCGGGCGGCCCGCCCGCCTCGACGACCTCCCGCTCGAACTCCTCCGTGTAGGCCCGGAGGCTGGCCAGCGCGGCCGCCGCGAGCACCATCTCCGGCACCTCGCCCGGCCCCGCGAGCACGGTTCGCACCGCGACCTGGTCGAACGCCGGCTCGACGAGCTCCGTCCACCACACCGACGGATCGTCCTCGGGGCTGAGGCGCAACAGCGCGTCGCACGCGGTCCGGCTGTACTTGATCGCGGCGTCCACCAGCGCCGACACGCGGCTCGACCATGACGTACCGCCGACCGTGCGAGGCCTGCCGGGCTCCCGCTGCGTTCCTCCGCCTCCCGGCAGGGCACGCAGGTGGCCGCGGCGCGATCCCTCGTGCTCGGGATGCCCGCGCCCGTCCGAGGCGGGACCCGTCGCCGACGACGTCGGCCCGCCGGTTCCTGGGGCCGGTGCGCCCGGCCCGAGTTCCGCGTCGGGATCGCCCCCCGCACCGTCGCTCTCGCCCTCCGCCGCCGGATCGGACGACATCCCGCCGCCCTGCGAGAACTCCTCGGACTCGTCCGACTGGACCGTGGCGAGCTCCTCGTCGCTCGCCTCGATCGCGGCGCGGGCGGCATCGCCCGGCGCATGCCCCTCGAGCGTGAGACGCCGCATGACCAGCAGTCTTGCTACGTCATCGGGCGTGTACCGGCGGTGGGAGCCCGCCGTGCGGCCCGACGGGCCCAGCCCGTAGCGACGGTCCCAGGTACGCAGGGTCGCCGGCGCGACCCCGAGGCGTTTGGCCACTGCCGCGACGGCCAGCCCGGGGCTCGACGGGCGGGGCCCGCCCTGACTCTGGGCAGGCCGCGTCGATGTCATGAATCCGATTCTGCCGACCCACGCAAACGTTCGCCACCGATCCGCCCGGTGTGCCGCTTATCTCCGCATGTTTCAGGGCGATCCGGATCAAACCTTGTCACAGGTGGCGCGGTTCGCCATGAAGCGAATCGGTAGCGCTGGCGCAAAAACGCCCCTTGAACAACTTCTGCACAACTTGTAGGTTGTTCGCCATGACGGAGATCTCGAGACTCCCCGGCCCGGTCATGGAGCTGTGGGAGTGGCAGTACCAGGGGGCATGCCGCGACGCGGACGACACGCTGTTCTTCCACCCGGAGGGGGAGCGCGGGTCCACGCGCCGACGTCGAGCCGAAGCAGCCAAGGCCATCTGCCGGTCGTGCCCGGTGATGATGCAGTGCCGCGAGCAATCGTTGCGCGTGCGTGAGCCGTACGGAGTGTGGGGAGGTCTGAGTGAGGACGAGCGATCCGCGATTCTCGCGGGCAAGACTCACTCAGCCTGACCCGATTCCGCAATTCGTTGCACGAGCGCGCAGGAGACGGCCCACCGCCGCATCGTCCTCCTGCGCGCGCCGAGCGAGACGGTTGCCGCTGTGATCCGTCACGGCTGCCGCCCCGCTCACGGCCGGACGAACCGCGCCGGCCGGATGTACTCGTGACCGACCATCAGGGGTGGCCGGTCCACAGGGGACAGAGGCCGCGCCGGCACACCATCGCCGGCGCGGCCTCTGCATCGCATGGGCCCCGCACGCCGGAGCGTGCGGAGCCCATGCGGATGTGGCGCGGCTGCGTCAGCTCGCGACCACGGCGAGGATGTCGCGGGAGGAGAGGACCAGGTAGTCCTCACCCGCGTACTTCACCTCGGTGCCGCCGTACTTGGAGTACAGGACCTTGTCGCCCACGGCGACATCGACCGGCACACGGTTGCCGTTGTCGGCGATGCGGCCCGGACCCACGGCCAGGACCTCGCCCTCCTGGGGCTTCTCCTTGGCGGTGTCCGGGATGACCAGGCCGGAAGCGGTCGTGGTCTCGGCCTCGAGGGCCTTGACGACGATCCGGTCCTCGAGCGGCTTGATGGGGACCGACACGTCGGACCTCCTCTTTCTGCGAGCAGATCAAAGATCAGCTACGTTGACGGGTTTGCTCGAGCGTTCGGCGGGCCGCCGTCGTCGCGGGTGCCGGCGGGCACGGAACATCTCGTGGCATCGCCGCGGCGGCCCGTGGGCCGTACGGCGATGACACCCCAAATCTAGGTCGGGGCTAGCACTCGGTCAAGGCGAGTGCTAGATCGGTGGGGCTCCGTGGGTGGGGCGGGGCTCCTCGAACGAAGCGGAAACCGTCCCAATAGAGAAAAATCTTCCCCTGACTCTCGCCATGAGCAGGGAACACATGGAAAGATCTGCCCATGGATGCGGCGATTCTGAGCAAACTTCTCAGCCCTGATGGTCGGGCTCTGCTTGGTGCACTCCCGCCCTACGACGAGCGATCCGCCATGCGCACCTCCACGAAACTTCGTGAGCAAGGTGTCGCTCCCGACCTCGCGGCGGCCGCCCTCACCCAGTCCCGCCTGCGCGGCAAGGCGCGGACCAAGTTCGGCGAGCTCGCCGAGCAGATGCTGTTCACCGCCGACGGCCTCGAGCAGGCCACGCGCCTGCGCGTGGCCTCGCTGCACGCCGATCGCTTCACCTCCGCCGGCGTCAACCACATCGCGGACCTCACCAGTGGCATCGGTGCGGACGCCATGGCGTTCGCCGGGGCCGGCCTCCGCGTCCTGGCCACGGACGTCGACGAGGTCACGGCGCGGATCGCCGCCTGGAACCTGCGGCAGTTCCCCGAGGCGGAGGCCCGCCATGCCGACGGCCTCGCCCTCGACCTGCGCGCCGAGGACATCGACGGCGTCTACGCCGACCCGGCACGCCGCACGCGCGGTCCCGGCGGCGGCCGCCGCATCTTCGATCCGCGCGCCTACGAGCCGTCCCTGGACCGCGTGTTCGCGCTGCGCGACGTCGTCGCCGCCCTGGGCATCAAGGTCGGGCCCGGCATCCCCCACGAGGGCCTGCCCCAGGACGCCGAGGCGCAGTGGGTCTCCGTCGACAACGACGTCGTCGAGGCCGGTCTGTGGTTCGGCCCGCTCGCGCCCGAGGGCCCGGGACGCAGCGCGCTCGTGGTGCGCACCGCCGTCGACGGCGACGGCAAGGAGCACACCCGCACGCGCGTCCTGCGCGCCTCGGATCACCCCGACGGCGCGGCGCTCGAGGCACCCACCGGCGCCGTCGGCCAGTACCTCTACGAGCCCGACGGGGCCGTCATCCGGGCCGGACTCGTCGCGCACGCCGCCGCCGAGCTCGGCGGGCGGCTCATCGACCCCACGATCGCCTACGTCACGACGGACGCCCCCGCTCCCCTGCCCGCCGGCTCCGTGCCCGCTGCCGCCGGGCCCGCGCCGATCGCGACCGGCTACCAGGTGCTGGACACGCTCCCGTTCGGGCTCAAGCGGCTCAAGGCGTACCTGCGGGAGCGGAACGTCGGGCAGCTGACCATCAAGAAGCGCGGCACCGCCGTCGTCCCCGAGCAGCTGCGCAAGCAGCTCGTCCTCACCGGGACCGAGGAGGCGACGATCGTGCTCACGCGGGTGGCCGGCGCCCAGACGGTCCTGCTCGTCGAGCCGCTCCGGGGCGGGGCATGACCGGCCCCGCGCCCGTGCCGTTCGGCACGTCCCGGCGGTCCAGCATCGGCCTCGAGTGGGAGGTCGGGCTGGTGGACGTCGGTACCGGTGCGATGTCGCAGGTCGCACCGCAGGTGATCGAGGAGCTGTCGCCCGAGGGCACCGATCCCCGGATCAAGCCCGAGCTGCTGCGGAACACCGTGGAGGTCGCCACGGGCGTGTGCGCAGACGTGGGCGCGGTCGGGACCGAGCTCGGCGAGCTGCTCGACCGGGTCGCCGCTTCGGCCGGCCGCCGCGGCGCCCGGGTGATCGGCGGTGCGATGCACCCGCTCGCACGCTGGGAGGACCAGCTCGTCACCGACAAGGAGCGCTACGCGCGCCTGGTCGACCGCATCCAGGTGTTCGTGCGGCAGCTCGTGACCTGGGGCCTGCACGTGCACGTCGGCGTCGAGCACCGCGACAAGGTGCTCGCGCTGGTCCAGGGCATGCTCACCTACGCGCCGCACCTCCAGGCGCTGTCGGCGTCGTCGCCCTACTGGGGCGGCATCGAGACGGGGTACGCCTCCACCCGCGCCATGCTGTTCCAGCAGATCCCGACGGCCGGACTGCCCCACCCGTTCACGGAGTGGCACGAGGTGGAGTCGTACGCCGAGGACATGCGCCGGGTGGGCGTGGCGAAGGAGTTCAACGAGATCCACTGGGACGTCCGGCCGTCGCCGTCGTACGGGACGATCGAGGTCCGCATCTGCGACGCGCCGACGAACGTCACCGAGGCGCTGGCCCTGGCCGCCCTGACGCACTGTCTCGTGGAGCACCTGTCCACGGAGCTGGACCACGGCAGGGAGCTGCCGAGGCTGCCGCTGTGGTACGTCAAGGAGAACAAGTGGCGCGCGGCGCGCTACGGCATGGACGCGACCGTCATCACCTCGGCCGACGGCGACCAGCTCCCGGTGGCGGACGCCGTCGCGAAGGTGCTGGTCGAGCTCGAGCCGACGGCCGAGCGGCTGGGCTGTCCCGAGCAGCTCGCCACGGTCGCCGACATCGTCCGGGGCGGCTCCTCCTCCCAGCGGCAGCGCGCCGTGGCGGAGGCGTCGGGCGGCGACCTGGAGGTGGTCGTGCAGTCGATGCTCGCCGAGATGGAGGCCGGCCGTCCCCTCCCCCGCTACGGGACCGCCGCCTGACCCGCGGGCGAGGGGGCGGGTCAGAGGATCTGCGCGACCTCGTCCAGGGCCAGGCGGGGAAGGCGCGGGTGTTCCGTGCCCTCGCCCTCGGTCAGGCCCGCGGCGATCATCATGAACGACCGGTAGCCGGAGTCGGCGAAGAACTCGGCGTCCACGCCGTCGAAGTCCATCCCGTTCATCGGGCGGAGCGACAGGCCGACGGAGCGCAGGGCGACGATCAGGTAACCGGCCTGGATCAGCGCGTTCGTCCGTGCCATGCCGTCACGCGCCTCGGTGTCGGGCGCGAGCTGCTCCCTGATCCCCGGGTAGACGGGGAAGAGCCGCGGCATGTGCTCGTGGAAGCCGGCGTCGTGGGCCAGCACGAGCGTGGCGGGAGCGGCCTCGACCTTGGGCCGGTTGCCGTCGGGCAGGTACCGGAGCAGCCGGGCCTTCGCGTCGTCCGAGCGCAGGACGACGAAGCGCAGGGGCAGCGTGTTCATCGCCGTCGGGCCGAACTTGGCCAGGTCCCACGCGGCCCGGAGGTGCGCGTCGGTCACCTCGGCGTCGGTCCACTCCGTGACGGAGCGTGCGGTGCGGAACAGGCGGTCGGCGGTGGCGTCGTCGATGGCGAGCGGCGCGGCGGCCTCGAGTGTTTCGGTCATGCAGCGCGCAACACCGCCGGGGCGCGAGATAGTTCAATATTCAATCGTGATTCCCCGCACACGGCGGTGTCAGCACCGCGTTCCGGGCGCGATCGGGCGGTCCACGCGGCCTAGGCTGGCCCCATGACCTCTTCCGGTGAGCCGCTCGTCCTCGGCATCGAGTCCTCCTGCGACGAGACCGGTGTGGCCCTCGTCCGCGGCAACGACCTGTTGTTCGACGCCGTCGCCTCCTCCATGGAGGAGCACGCGCGCTTCGGCGGGATCATCCCGGAGGTCGCCAGCCGCGCCCACCTCGAAGCGATGATCCCCACGATCGAGCGCGCGCTCGGTGAGGCCGACGTCGACCTCACCGAGGTGGACGCGATCGCCGTCACCGCGGGCCCCGGTCTGGTCGGTCCGCTGACCATCGGGGCATCCGCCGCGAAGGCACTGTCGATCGGCCTGAACAAGCCGCTGTACGGGGTGAACCACGTCATCGGGCATGCCTGCGTGGACCAGCTCGTCGACGGCGAGTTCCCCGACCGGGTCATGGCCCTCGTCGTCTCGGGCGGTCATTCCTCCCTGCTGCTCGTGGACGACGTCGCCACCGACGTCACGGAGCTGGGTTCCACGCTCGACGACGCGGCCGGCGAGGCCTTCGACAAGGTGGGCCGCCTCCTCGGCCTCCCCTACCCGGGCGGCCCGCACGTCGACCGGCTCGCACGCGAGGGCGATCCGACCGCGATCCGGTTCCCGCGCGGCCTCACCGCGCCGAAGGACCAGGAACGGCACGCGCACAACTTCAGCTTCTCCGGCCTGAAGACCGCGGTCGCCCGCTGGATCGAGGCCCGCACCGACGCCGGGCAGGCCATCCCGGTCGAGGACGTGTGCGCATCGTTCGCCGAGTCCGTCGCGGACGTGCTCACCGCCAAGACCATCGCGGCGTGCCGGCGGCACGACGTCGACACCCTCGTCATCGGCGGCGGGTTCTCCGCGAACTCGCAGCTTCGCGAGATGGCCGCGAAGCGCTGCGCCGAGGCCGGTATCGAACTCCGCATCCCGCCGATCCGCTACTGCACGGACAACGGCGCGATGATCGCCGCCCTGGGCTCGGCGGTGGTCCGCGCGGGCGTCGCGCCGAGCACCCTGGACATCCCGGTCGACTCGTCCATGCCGCTGGAGACGATCACGGTCTGACGGATCGGGCGGAGTCGCCCGGTCGGCATCAGCGGGCGGAGTCGCCCGTTGCCACCTCGCGGGTGGGGTCGTTGGACCACTGGGACCAGGAGCCCGGATACAGGGCTGCCTCGACACCGACCGCCGCGAGCGCCGCGACCTCGTGCGACGCCGTGACGCCGGAGCCGCAGTAGACGCCGACGGCGGCCGGCCCGCCCGGATCCTCGCGCGGACCGTCTGCCCGGCCCGCGAGCGCCCCGTCCGCCCGGCCCGCGTGCGACACGGCGGCCTCAACCGCGTGCACGCCCAGTTCGGCGAATCTCGCCCGCAGCGTCGCGTCGTCGAGGAACCGCCCGTCCTCACCGAGGTTTCCGGTGGTGGGGGCAGACAGCGCGCCGGGGATGTGTCCGGCCTGCGGGTCCACGGGCTCGACCTCGCCCCGGTACCGCTCCGCGGCGCGCGCGTCCAGCAGCACGCCGTCGCCGTCCGCCAGCGCGGCGGCGTCGTCGGCGTCGAGCACGGACATGCCGCCGGGCCGGACGACGACGTCGCCGGGCTCGGCGGTCACGGTGCCGACCTCGAGCGCGTGTCCGGCCGCGACCCAGGCGTCGAGGCCGCCGTCGAGGATGCGGACGTCGTCGAGTCCGAACCAGCGCAGCAGCCACCAGGCCCGGGCGGCGGAGGTGCCGCCGACGCCGTCGTACACGACGACGCGCGAGTCCTGCCGCACGCCCCACCGGCGGGCGGCCTCCTGGAAGCCGGCGGCGGACGGCAGCGGGTGGCGCCCGGCGGACGGCGAGGCGGGCGCGGCGAGCTCGGTCTCCAGGTCCACGTACACCGCCCCGGGAAGATGCCCGGCGCGGTACCGCTCCACGCCGTCGGTCATCCCGAGCGCCCAGCGCACGTCCAGCAGCACGGGCGCCCCCTCCCGGGGATCCCCGTGCGTCCCGCCCGTGACCTGCAGATCCGCCGCCAGCTCGGCGGCGCCGATCAGCACCCGTTCTCTCATGTGCGTCCTTTTCTTCGTGGTGGGCCGGCGTGATCGGCCCGTTGTCGTGAAGTCGGTCGCTCGGGGAGCCGACTTCATGACAACCGACCGATCACGCTCGATGTTCGGGGGCCGGCCGGGTCGACATGGCGCGGCGGTGGTCGGCGGTCAGGCGGCGTTGCCGTCGTCCGTGGCGGTGCGCGGCTCGGTGCGCAGGTCCAGGCGCATCGTGTAGGCGTCCTTGTCCTCCGGCTGGTAGTAGCGCTTGCGCACGGCCAGCACCTCGAAGCCGAAGCGGCGGTACATCGCGAGGGCGGGCTCGTTGTCGACCCGCACCTCGAGCAGCACGGCCTCCGCCTTGAGCTGCCTCGCGCGCTCGATCAGCGCGTCCAGGAGCAGGCGGCCGACGCCGCTGCGCTGGTAGTTCCGGGCGACGCCGATGGTCATGACCTGGGCGTCGTCTCCGTCGAACCAGAGGCCCGCGTAGCCGATCACGGGATCGGGTCCGATGGTGCCGGGCTCGTCCACGGTGGCGACGATGTACCAGCGCCCGAGCCCGGCGAGCTCGTCGGCGAGCATCCCGTAGGTCCAGGCACCGGACCCGAAGAGGTCGCGTTCCAGCCACAGCACGCGATCGAAGTCGGAGCTGCGCAGCGGGCGGATCTGGAACTCGGGCATATCACCAGGATAAAACGCGCCTACCCCAGGGCCGGGGACTTTCGCGTGGCGGGTTCCTGCACGTCCGGCCGTCGCAGGTACAGGGGCTCGGTCGGCAGGTCGGCCCCGGCGTCGCGGCGCGCGAGCGCCAGCCGGGCGAGCGCGGTCGCGTCGGGCAGGAGCGGGGCGTCGTCGTCGATCGGCAGGACGTCGGGATACAGGGCGGCACCCTCGCCGACGACGACGGTGCGGGTGGCGTCCGGCCCTGCCGGTGCACCCGGCGCGCGGGTCGCCCCTTCCGGTACGACCGCCGCTCCCGTCCCGTCGCCGAGCACGGCCGCCGCCGTTCCTCCGGCCGTCGCGACCAGGGCACCGAGCTGCGCTTCCGCGACCGCCGCGGCCCTGCCGACGTCGGGTCCCGCGACCGTCTCGACCACCGGCACCCCGTGCGGCCCCTCGTGCGCGACGACGCGGTACCGCGCCCAGTAGACCTCCTTGCGCCGGGCGTCCGTGGCGACCAGCACCTCGTCGTCGGGGTTCAGCCCGAGGTCGCTCACCGCCTGCGCCGCGAGCGCGTCGACGCTCGGCACGCCGAGCACCGGGATGCCGAGGGCGAGCCCCAGTGTCCGGGCCGTGACGAGACCGACCCGCAGCCCGGTGAACGGCGCGGGCCCGGTCCCGGCGACGACGGCGGTCAGCGCGGCCCGCTCGACGCCGGCGTCCTTCAGCACCTGGGTGATCAGCGGGGCGAGGGACTCGGCGTGCCGCCGCCGCTCGTCGGCCGAGAGCGCGGCGAGCCGGCCGCCGGTCTCGCTCACGAGCGAGACGGTCACGGCGGCGGAGGTGTCGATGGCGAGAACAGGCACGAACCAAGCCTAGTTCGACGGCGGCCCTCCCCGTGGCAGGCACGGCCCCTGCCGCCGGGCGGCGCGGCGGCGCGATCGAGGGGTCTGCTCTCGGCCGCGCCGCCGTGCTCCGCGACGTGCGGATCAGATGACGTGCGGATCAGAAGTCGTCGGGCGTGCGAATGCGATCGCGGATCCAGAGGCCGGCCTCCTTGAGGCTGCCGGTGCCGTACGACCCGGCGGCGCAGCTGCCCGGCGTGAGGACCGCGCCCGAGCGGTGGTCGTCGGAGAAGTTCCAGTTGACCCAGCTGATCTTCTTCGTGGCGGCCAGGTCGAGGTACCGCTGGGCCATGGCGAAGTCGTTGGCTCCCTCGCCCGCGGAGTTCTGGGTCCCGAACTCGGTGATGAACATCGGGATCCGGTCGGCGGCGCGGGACAGCGTGTTCAGGTACTCCTGGCCGTGCGACGCGGCATAGAAGTGGAACGTGTACATCACGTTCGAGGCGTCGACCGGGTCGTTCACGACCTCGGACTCGTCCGAGCCCTCGGACTCGCCCAGCGAGGACCAGGCACGCGTGCCCAGGAGGACGACGGCGTCCGGGTCGTGCGCACGGATCACCGGGACGATCTGTTCGTGGTAGCTCTTGATGGTCTGCCACGACACGCCGTGGGGCTCGTTCGCGACCTCGTAGATGACGTTGTTCTTGCCGCTGTGCCGCTCGGCGACGGCGGTGAAGAACGTCCTGGCGTGCTCCAGGTTCACGTTCGGGTCGCCCGGGTCGAGCATGTGCCAGTCGACGATCGCGTACATGCCGCGCGCGGTGAGCATGTCGATGTAGCGGTGCACCAGGTCGGTGAACCGCTCCGGGTCGGTCTCGTAGCCGCCCTCCTGCACGTAGGTGGAGATCCGCACGACGTCGGCGTTCCAGTCACCCGCGAGGGTGTCCAGCGAGGCGTCGTTCACGCACTGGGAGAACCACTGGGTGCCGTGCGTGCTCATGCCGCGCAGCTGGATCCGTGTGCCGTCCTCGTTGCACAGGCCGGTGCCGCACACGTGGAGCTGGCCGTTGGCCGCGACGGGCGTGCCGGGGTCCGGGTCGGGCCCCGGCTCCGTCGGGGTCGGTGTGGGTGTCGGATCGTCGGTCGGATCGGGGTCGGGACCGCCGTCGCACGTGCCGTCGTGCGTCCAGAGCGCCGGTGTCGACGCCGGGTCCCAGCCCGTGCCGGGGTACGCCGTATGGGTCGTGGTCGCGGTGTAGCCGCTGCCCTGGTAGGTGACCTGGTCGCCGGCGCGGTAGCTCGTGCCCTCCGCCCAGGCGGGTGCGGAGCAGTTCACCGCGAACGCGGGGACCACCAGGCCGGGAACGACCGCCGCCCCCAGCGCCAGCATCGCGGCTGCCGCGACCGCGACGAGTATCGAGCTGCGACGGATGACCACGTGAAACCACCTCGGTTCGTGTCCGGAGCCGGAGCAGGCCGCGGCTGTGCGGCCTGCTGGTCGTCGGACGCTAACAAGGCGCGTGGCCGGGTGGGTATGCGGGATTACCACACGCCGGCTGCACGCGATCACGCCATTTCGCGCGTTGGTTGCGCTCCCACCACGCAGAACGGCGTGGTCGGCGCCGGGCGTGCGACTTGTCGGGCCGGCCGCTCACAGGCGCAGGTCGGCCCAGCGCTCCCCCACGCCGCGGATCGTCGCGCGGCGCACGCCGGAGTCCGGGTCGTCCGGGTCCGGTTCGCCGCCGCGCGGCCGGGCCAGGTCGATCTCCAGCCGGTCCTCGGTGAGGGCCTCCGCGAGGCCGCGACCCCACTCCACGACGGTCACCGACTCGTCCAGCGACGAGTCGAGGTCCAGCGCGTCGAGCTCGTCGAGGCCGCCGAGCCGGTAGGCGTCCACGTGCACGAGCGCCGGCCCGCGTGTGCCGTCCTCACGCGGCAGCGGCGGGTGCTCGCGGGCGATGATGAACGTCGGCGACGCGACCTGCCCGCGCACGTGCAGCCCGCGGCCGAGCCCCTGCGTCAGGGTCGTCTTGCCCGCACCGAGGTCACCGGTGAGGATCACCAGGTCCCCCGCCCGCACCAGCCCGGCGAGCTCCGCGCCGAACGCGCGGGTCGCGTCGGCGTCGGGAAGTTCCCGGGTGATCGTCTCCGTCGTCGTCCCGTTCACGACCATGTTCCCTTTCCGGCGAGCGCGCCGAGGCCGGCGGCGTCCGCCCCCACGTCCTGCGCGCCGACGTACACGCGCGGCATGCGCGCGGCGACGCGAGTGACGATCTCGTAGCTGATGGTTCCCGCCGCCTGCGCCCAGTCCTCGGCGTTGGGCGCACCGGCGTGCTCGACGCCGTCGGACTGCCCGAACAGGGTGACGACGTCGCCCGCCTGCTCGGACGCGTACGGGCCGAGGTCGACCATGATCTGGTCCATGCACACCCGGCCGGCGACCCGCACGACGCGCGCCGCCCCCGGCCCGGCCTCGCGGGAGGCGACGTCGTCCACGCCGCCGCCGACCAGGACCGGACCGCCCGGTCCGAGCGCACCGCCGCTGGCGTGCCGCGGGATACCGTCCGCGTACCCGAGGGGGATCACGCCGAGGGTGGTGTCCTGCGACGTCGTGTAGTGCAGCCCGTACGAGACCCCGCTGCCGGCCGGGACGCGCTTCACGGTCGCGAGCCGCGCCTCCACGGTCATCGCGGGCCGCAGCCCGTACGTGCTCGGGACGCTGATCTGCGGCACGGGCGTCAGGCCGTACATCGCGATGCCGGTGCGCACGAGGTCCCACGCCGTGTCGGGCCGGGTGAGGGTGGCGGCGGAGTTGGCGAGGTGCCGCACCTCGGGCGCGAAGCCGGCGCGTTCGACGGCGGTCACGGTGTCTTCGAACGCCTTCGCCTGGGCGTCGATGCTGGGGTGGCCGGGCTCGTCGGCGCAGGCGAAGTGCGACATGACGCCCGTGATCTCGACCAGGCCGCGCAGCTCGGCGGCGCGCCGGAGCACGGCGGGCAGGTCGTCCAGGGTGATGCCGTTGCGGCCGAGCCCCGTGTCGACCTTGAGGTGGACGCGCGCGGGCCGTCCGGCGGAGCGGGCGGCGTCGGCCGCCGCGTCCAGCCCCCAGGGCGCCGCCACGCCGAGGTCGATGTCCGCGAGCAGCACCTCCTCCAGCGGAGCGCCCGGTGCGTAGAGCCAGGTGAGGACGCGCGCGTCCGCAGGCGTGACGCCGCCCTGCCGCAGCCGTAGCGCCTCGCCGACCTGCGCCGCCCCGAGCCAGGTCGCCCCGCCCGCGAGCGCCGCCCGGGCGACGGGCAGCAGCCCGTGCCCGTAGGCGTCGCCCTTGACCACGGCCATGAGGGCGGCGCCCGTGGCAGCACGGCGCAACGCCACGACGTTGTCGCGGATGGCGGTCAGGTCGACGACGGCGCGCGCGGGGTACTCGGGGTCGAACCCGGGGACGGCGCCGAGGGGCGGGGTGGTGCTCACGAGGGTGATTCTCCCACCGGATACGGTGAGGCGTGCGCTCGCCCTTGCCCGTGCGTGACGGGCTGAATCCCACGCGGCTCGTGCTGCCGCACGATCCGGTGACCGTCGCCCGGTACCCGACGTCGTACGCCTGGCTGCTCGACCGGTTCCCCGACGACGGCGCCCGCCTGCGGGAGAAGGTCGCCGCGGGCGAGGTCGTGACCGGGGGCGGGGCGCCGATCACCCCGGACACCCCGTACGAGCCGCGCGGATTCCTCTTCCTGTACCGCGACCCGCCGTCGGACGAGCCGGACATCCCCTTCGAACCGGAGGTCCTGCACCGCGACGACGACCTGCTGGTGGTCGACAAGCCGCACTTCCTCGCCACGATGCCGCGCGGCCGCTGGATCCGGAACACCGTGCTGGTGCGCCTGCGTGCGGCGCTCGACCTGCCGGAGCTCAGCCCGGTGCACCGGCTCGACCGGCCCACGGCCGGGGTGCTCGTACTGACGGTCCGGCGCGAGGTGCGCGGCGCGTACCAGCTGCTCTTCCAGGAGCGGAGGGTGCGGAAGGTCTACGAGGCGGTGGCGCCGCTCCCGCGGCTCGTGTCCGTGGACGACGGCGGCCGTGGCACGGCGGGCACGCACGACGCGGCGGACGGCTCGTCGTCGGACACCGATCTGCTGCACCGGCTCGCGGACGGGCAGGCCGTCACGGTGCGCTCGCGGATCGTGAAGCATCGCGGGACGGCGCCGGCACAAGAGGTTCCGGGCGAGCCGAACGCGGAGTCGCGAGTCACACTCGTCGCCCGCGACGAGGCGCGCGGCCTGGGCCTGTACCGCCTCGAGCCGCACACGGGGAAGACGCACCAGCTCCGCCTGCACCTGGCGTCGCTCGGCGTTCCGATCCTGCACGACCCGTTCTGGCCCGTGCTCCGCGAGGACGCCCCGGACGACTTCGACCGGCCGCTTCAGTTGTTGGCACGCTCGGTGGAGTTCCGCGACCCGCTGAGTGGGGCTCCTCGCCGCCTCGAGTCCCGCCGCTTGCTCCGCGAGTTCCGGGAACCGTAGGAGCCCACCCGGTCTCCCTGGGCCTGTGCCCGACGTCGTGTCGTGCGCCCGCCCTCGCGCGCCGCGGGACCTGAGCCCCGCGGCGCGCGAGGGCGACATCAGCTCGCCGCGACGGCCAGCCAGCTCAGCACCGGTGCCTCGGTGCCGCCGTCGTCGGCGACGCGGAACGTCACGACGGTCTCCTCGGGCAGCGTGAAGCTGCCCGTCAGCACCTCGGAGCGGCCGTTGCTGCCGTGCGGGAACGCCACCGAACCCAGCGGCACGGAGTGCGACGCGCCGTCGCTCCCGGTCCACGAGACGGACGTCGCCATGCGGCGCGACCGTCCGTCGCCCGGGTTCCACCACTCGGTGTGGCCGGACGAAAGCGTGTACTCCCCGGCCGGGAGGGTGAGCCGGTAGTCGAGCGGCTGTGCCGTGCCCGACGTGTAGTGGCCGGTCTCGCGCGTCTTGTCGTAGGGATTGGTCTGGAGCGGCCCCTTGCCGGAGTAGGGCGCCGTGCGGCCCCAGCCGGCGTCGTCGGACCACAGGGCGTCGGGGGCGCCGTTACGGAGCCCGTCGCCGTGGGCGTCGGCGTGCGCCCGGATCGCGGGGTACGCCGCGCCGCCACCGACGGCCGGGGCGTTGGCGTCGACGAAGTACACCAGGTCTTCCGGCACGACCTCGACGATCGTCGAGACCCGCAGCGACGGGTCGTTCCTGAACGTACCGTCCACGCGGACCATGGAGTACGGCTCGTCGAACGCGCCCTCGGGCACGAACCAGTCGACCGCGGCGTAGATGGTCGTCCCGGCCTCCGACGTCGCGGCCACCGTCGCGGGCAGATCGGGCGCCTGCCCGACGGCGGTCGCCGCGCGCGAGACCGGCTCGACCAGGGCGACCGGTCGGTCCTCCGGCGAGACCTTGCGGACCTTCGCCCCGCCCGACAGCACGTCGATGCCGTCGAGCGTGAACGTCCCGCTGACCACCCGCACCGTCACGGTGTGCCGCTTCTGCTGCAGGCCGCGCAACCAGTACGACGTCTCGCGCGTGCCGGCGGCACCCACCTGCTCGGTCCGCGGCGCGCGCCCGTCGATCTCGACCTCGACCGTCGCCGCGCCCGTCGCACCGAACAGGTTCAGGCCCGTGCCCGTGAAGTTGAGCTCGACCGACTGGCCCTCCGAGAGCACGTGCAGGGTCCGGTTGAAGTGGGTGAAGCTCGACTGCGCGAAGCGCGCGCCGTCGGGGTAGGACACGCGCGCGTCCGAGTCGTCCAGCTTCTCGGACTTCCACGCCTGGCCCCTGATCGGCGTGATCGCGAGGTCGTCGTACCGCGTGTTGTAGAAGCCGCTGACGAGCGAGACGCGGCCCGCGAGCACCGGGTTGGCCGCCGGGTCGACCCACTGCTTCAGCAGGTCACCGTCCAGTCGCGCGGTGATGACGTTCTCGCGCGCCTGGACCGACAGCGTGTGCCACTCGTCGGCGTCGAACCCGTCCAGCGTCCCCGACGCGACGACGGTGTCGAGCTTGCGCAGCTCCCACCGGCCGTCGGCGTGGACACGCGTCGCGTAGGTCGCCTGGTCGCCGCCGCGCGCGTACACCTGCCGCACGCCGAGACCGGCGAAGTTCGGCAGGCTCGCGTCCCGCACCACGTCGTCCAGCCGGAAGTCGATCTTCGCGGTGTAGTCGGCCCACCGGTGGTCGCCCAGCACGGTCGACGGCGTGGCGGACTGCAGCACGTCCTGCCGCCCGTCGCCCCACACGTTCCACGTGAAGCCGCGGTTCTCGGCGTGGATCTGCTGCTGCAGCACGTTGTTGCGGTGCCACCAGCGACCGGTCCGCATCACCTCGAACGCGCCGTCCTGGTCCGCCGTGTACCGCGGCATCCCGCCGCGGCGCTCCACGTACGACATCCGCTCCCCGCCGACGACGGTCTTCCGGTAGCCGCGGTACTCGAAGTCGTCGCGGTAGGGCAGCCCGAGGATCTCGTCCTCCGCCTCGGACGCGTAGTCGCCCGGCGTGTACTCCCGCGTGGTGCCGTCGACGCCGCGCCGCAGGGTGGACAGGGTCAGGATCGAGTACGGCTCGACCTTCACGCGGTAGACGTCGTGCTCCGTGCCGTCGATCGTCTCGGTGCGCACGGGTGCGTAGTGGCCGATGTTCTGGAAGTAGTCGGCGTCGTACGCCTCGCCGGCCTCCGGGCCCGTGGTCTCCCACGCGTGGAGCGGTCGGCCGCCCTCGCCCAGATCGGCGACCTTGACCTCGAAGTACCGCGGCGTCGCGGTGTTGTTGGCATGCACCTGCGTGAACTCCGGCTCGCCGGCGGCGCTCTCCGGGGTGCGCAGAGTCATGACGGTGCGGGTCGAGGTGTCGACGTTGGTGCCGCCGTCGCCCTTGGTCCCGTCGCCGCCGGTGGCGCCCTCGATGTACTCCCAGCCGTGCTCCGCGAACTGGTGGAAGTGGCGCACCGTGGAGATGCCGATGTCGCCCTCCCAGTAGCCCGACCACGGGTCCGACGCCCGGATCAGGTGCTTGGGCGAGTACTGCTGGCCCTCGTACATCGCGCTGACGGCCGGCTGGAACAGGAACGTGGTCATGTGCGCGGGGTCGTCGCCCGCCCCGCTCCACCGGTAGGCGTTGATGAAGCGGTCCGCGATGTCGACGGCGCCGACCGTGCCGCCGATCCCGCCGCGCGCGGGCTCGGCGTTCACCCGGTACTGCGGGTCGATCATCGGCGCGACGCCCTCGGAGTACAGGATCGGCTTGCCGAACTCCTTGTTGAGGCGCGTGACGTTGGGGCCGCCCACGATGTCGTAGTGGTAGCCGAGCGCGTCGACCTGCTCGAGCGCCTCGGGGTCCGCGAGGATCTTGCCGGCGATCCGGTCGCCCTCGCGGTAGGAGTCGAGCGCGACGATCTTGATCTTCGAGTAGTCGAAGCGGGCGTCGTCGGCGGCCGCGTCGCGCTCGAGCCACTTCGCGAACTGGACGGTCCAGTCGAGCTCGGCGTCCTGGTAGGTGTCGCGGCGCACCTCGTTCTGCGACGGGCTCACCCAGCCGAGCTCGACGCCGTAGGTGTCGTACGCGGCGTCGATCGTCTCCTTGTACCACTGGTAGCGCTTGGTCCAGTCGTTGCCGGTCCACGACGGCTCGGCCCAGCGGAGGACCTCGGTCTCGATGTCCGGGTTGATCGACAGCGCGTCGGCGATGAAGTGGAAGCCGGCGCCCCGCAGCACGTTGGCCGGCTCGTCGGCGCTGCGCTTGGTCGCCGGTTCCGCGCCCGACGACGTGTTCGAGTCCGCGCCCAGCTCGACCTTGATGTGTGCGAGGCCCGCGCCGTCGACCGGGTCGAAGAGCAGGCGCATGATCGACCAGTAGGCGTCCGGGTTCTCCTCCTTGTAGTCGAGGAGCAGCTTGCCGGTGTTGTTGCAGGACACCGAGCCGAAGCCACCGAACACGTTGTAGGGCGTGCCGTCCGCACGTCGTTCGACGTCGTCGCCGTCGACGACGAGCTCGCGCCAGTCGATCGACGGGTCGTCGATGCGGAGCTCGGGGCCGGCGCCCGAGCCGGGTGCGGTGCCGGTGGTCGCGACGGCCGACGGCGTGCCGGTGGCCGTGGTCTGCGTGGCGGCGGCCGATGGGGACAGCAGGCCACCCGCGGCGAGTGTGAGGACTGCGACCGCAGCGGCGGGCCTGCCCCTGCGGCGATGGGGACGTGACATGAGTGCTCTCCGTCGTCTTTGACTGGTCTGGCGCGGAGAGCGGCGATCATCGGTGATCGTTTCTGATCGCATATCGGGAACCCTGCTCGCTCTCCCGATCAGAAAGTAGGCCGTCGTGACCGTTCCGGTCAACAGAATGATCGATAGTGATCGCTTCGACGCGCAGGCGCGGTCCGTCCGAGAGATGGTGGGCCGGACCGGCGTCGCCCCGTCTCGGCGAAGTTGACAGCCGGATCCGGGCGTCCGCTACTCTCGGGGCGCATCAGCGTCTCGTGCGCCCGGACATCGCCGTCCGGACCGGCGCACCGGCCCTCAATGACGAAGGACCCCGGAACACGATGCACCTCACCCGAAGAACGACCGCGACATTCGCGACGACCACCCTGCTCGGCACGGCCCTGGCCGCATGCGCCGCCGGCACCGGCGACGCCACCCCGTCCATCGACACCCACCAGGACGTGGCCGTCTACACGTGGTGGTCCACCGGCGCGGAGAACGAAGGCCTGAACACCCTGGTCGAGGTGTTCGAGAAGCAACATCCGGAAATCGATTTCGTCGACGACGGTGTCACGGGCGGTGGCGGCGGCGCGGCCAAGGAGCATCTGCAGTCGCGCCTGGAGAACCAGGACCCGCCCGACACGTTCGTCGCCCACGCGGGCGCGGAGCTGCAGGACTACATCGAGCAGGGGTACATCCAGGACGTCTCCGGCCTCTACGAGGAGTTCGGGCTGACGGACGTGTTCCCGGAGGGCCTGATGGAGCTCCTCGCCACCGACGACGGGAAGATCTACTCGATCCCCTCGAACATCCACCGGGCGAACGTCATGTGGGTGAATCCTTCCGTGCTTGCGGAAAACGATATCGACCCGTCTGGCCGGTACGACGGCATCGACGACTTCATCGCCGACCTGGAGAAGCTGAGGAAGGCCGGGATGGAGGCGCCGCTGGCGGTCGGCACGACGTGGACGCAGGTCCACCTCTTCGAGACCGTGCTGCTCGGAAGCCTCGGCGCCGAGGCGTACACCGGCCTCTGGGAAGGCACCACCGATTGGAACGGCCCCGAGGTGACCGCGGCGCTCGAGGACTTCCGGACCATCCTGGGGTACACCAACACCGACCGCATGGACCTCGACTGGGACCTGGCGACCCAGCGGGTCATCGACGGCGAGTCCGCGTTCAACGTCATGGGGGACTGGGCCGTGAGCGGTTTCGACAACTCGAACCAGGAGTTCGGCGAGGACTATCTCGCGGTCCCCTCCCCGGGGAGCGCCGGCACGTTCGACTTCCTCGCCGACTCGTTCACCCTGTCCGCCGGGATCCTGGACGAGGACAGCGCGAAGGCCTGGCTGGAGACCATCGGGTCCAAGGAGGCCCAGATCAGGTTCAACAAGGTCAAGGGAGCGATCCCGGCCCGCTCGGACATCGACGAGAACGAATTCACCGAGTACCAGAAGATGGCGATCAAGTCCTTCCAGGAGGACACGATCGTCTCCTCGATGGCGCACGGAGCCGCGATCCCCGTCGCCCATCTGAACGCGATCACGGAGGCGACGACGCGGTTCAACCGCCAGGTGCAGGAGGACGGAGGCGACATCGCGGCCTTCCAGGCCGAGCTCGCGGCGGCCGCCTCCGGCTAGGTGGGCCCGACCACCGATCCGGTTACGGACCCGAGCCCCCCGATGCCAGGATGGACGCATGAGCCTCTACGACATTCCCTTCCGGCGGATGGACGGCAGCGAGACCACGCTCGCCGACCACGCCGACGACGTCGTCCTCGTGGTCAACGTCGCGTCCCGGTGCGGCCTCACCCCGCAGTACACGGCGCTCGAGAAGCTGCAGAAGACCTACGCCGAGCGCGGGTTCACCGTGATCGGGTTCCCCAGCAACCAGTTCTTCCAGGAGCTCAGCAGCAACGAGAAGGTCGCCGAGTTCTGCTCCACGACGTACGGCGTCACCTTCCCGGTGGTGGACCGCATCAAGGTGAACGGCCGCAACACGCACCCGCTGTACGCCGAGCTGAAGAAGACCGCCGACGCGGACGGCCATTCGGGCCGCGTGCGCTGGAACTTCGAGAAGTTCCTCGTCCTGCCGGGCGGGGAGGTGCGCCGCTTCACCCCGCAGACGGTCCCGGACGCCCCGGAGGTCGTCGAGACGATCGAGTCCCATCTCCCCCGCTGACCCGGTCACGAGGCTTCCGTCGCCGGCACGAGCCTGCCGCGCCCCGCTCCCGGGCGTTGCGCGGCAGGCTCGTGGTCGGGACGGACCCTCGCACGAGAGGGGCGCCTACTCGGCCGGCGGTGGGCTGCCGTTCACGTCCTCGCGCTCCGGTGGGACGTCGGGCCGCGTGGCTGTGACGTCCCGCGGGATCATCGTGAAGCCCTGCCAGTGGGAGTCCATCGGGCTCTGGTCCTCGTCCCGCGGCACGTGGTGGAACCCGACCGCGACCCAGGACACGACGTCGTCCAGTTCCTGCTGGTCCGAGACGTAGTCCGGGACGCCGCGACCGCAGTGCCCGTCCCGGTTCGCGGTCGCGAACAGCTCGCACTCCTTCGCCTGGGTGAACGCGATGTCGTAGCCGCCGTGCTCGTGTCCGTCGTCGCGCGTGAACGTGAACGACGACGACGCGCCGAGGTCGATCTCGTAGCTGACCGGGTGGCCGTCGTCGTTGAGGCGCTCGGGATTCACCACGCGCCACCAGCGGCGGTTCTGCATCGTGCGCGTGTCCTCGCGGCCGATCCGCTCCAGCCCGCCGGACACCACCCGGGACCTCGGCCCCATCTCGCCGGTGTTCTCGGCGTCGTACTGGTCGACGCGTTGCCCGCCCCGGCCGTCGAGCGCCCAGTGCACCTTCCACACCACGTTGTGGGAGTGGCTGGCCGCGTGGTCGTGGTCGCCCTCGCCGATGGCCCAGCCGTGCGCGTCGTCGGTGTAGTCCGCCGGTGAGAGGTCTCCGGTGGCGCCGAGTTCCGGGGTGATCGACCCGTCCGCGCCGAACGTGTACTGCGTGACGTACTCGTACCAGCCCACCTTCGACACGGTCGACAGCCGCAGGTCCGTCCGCCGTTCCACCAGAGACTCGGCGCCGGGCTCGTCGCCGGTCGCGTGGTAGGCGATGCCCCCGTCCACCGTTTCCCGGCAGAGCACCTCGCGCGTCTCGACACCGCCGACGCTGCCGTCGCCGATCACGGGCAGGTCCGCCGTCACGCGTTCCCCGCCGCACGACCGCTCGTTGAGCGTCAGCATCGATCGCCCGCCGAACCCCTGCGCCGTGATGTCCTCGGTGTTGCGCAGGCCGGTGTCGTACGGCACCTCGAGCTGCCCGATCGTGAGCGAGGCGAGTACCTGCATCGGCTCGTGGCCGGCCGGGGCGAAGCTCACGTTCTCCAGGACCAGGCCGGTGTTGTGGTCGACGCGCCAGCACATCGTCCAGGTCGAGCCGCTGCTGAGGGTCTGCGCGATCGGCTCGCTCCCGGCGCAGTCGGGCTCCTCGACCGTCGACGACGACACCGACGCACCTCGCGGCACCTGCTCGCCCCCCGTGGTGGGCCCGGCTGAGACCACCAGCAGCGTGACGACCACCGCCGCGATGGCGACGAGGCACACCGCCATCACCGCCACGATCCCCCGCTGACCCCGCCACGACCGCCGTCGTGCACTGCTCTGATCCGGCACCCTGCTACCCCCTGAAAGTCGCTGGTGAGACCCCCTGCCTCCACGATCTTCCGGCACGGACCGGCCCGGCGCGACTTGCGTCACGCCGGGCCGGTCCCGCTATCTCGAGGTAGCCGGATCGCTGACCGGCGCGCGGTCAGCGATCCGGCCGGTTCGTCATCGGCGAGCCATCACCTGCCTCCGCCGGATCAGCACCGCACCCGCTGCGAGCAGCAGGAACGACATCGCCGCGAGCATCGACGCGTCCGATCCGGTCGCGGCGAGCTGTCCGCCGCCGTTCCCGTTGCCGGACGTGCCGTTGCCGTTGCCGGACGTGCCGTTGCCGTGCCCGTTGCCGTCACCGTTGTCGCCGTCGCCGGAGCCGTTACCGTCCCCGTTGCCGCCGTCACCGTTGCCGTTGCACTCGCAGTCGCCATCTCCGTTGCCGTCTCCGTCGCCGTTGCCGTCGTGCACGACGACCTCGAAGCCGGCGATGGCGTGGTCACCGTGGACCGTGCTGGTCGCGATGCCCAGGTGCGGGCCGGCGGAGAAGCCGGCCGGAACCGTGAAGGTCCAGCTGACGACGCCGTCCGAGTCCGCCGCCTTGCCCGGGAGGGCGATCGGCGACGAGTGGATCATCCCGACGACGACCTCACCGGCGTCGAAGCCCGACGCGTAGAACGTCTGGCTGTCCCCCGGCTCGACCGTGCCGTGCTCGAACCACGCGTCCAGCGCACGAGCGACACCCTCCGGACCGCAGACCGCGATCGGCACCGAGGCACCGTCGCTGCCGTCCTCCGGCGTGGCGATGATCTCGTGCAGACCCGGGTCCGAGCCCTCCGGCACCGTGATGGTCACCTGGAACCCGCACTGGTCGTTCACCGTGACCATGACCGGGTCGCCCAGGGGCTCCCCGTCCGGACCGTGGAGCTGCAGCTCCACCTCGGTACCGGCCTCGAAGCCCATGCCGGTGACGAGCACGTCGTCGCCGACCGTCACGACCTCGGTCGTGGCGAACAGGGCCGGGTTGGAGCAGGCGTCGCCGCCTCCGCCGTCCCCGTCGGTCACCGTCAAGGCGTCCTCCGCCGGGGTACCGGTGGTGTCGTCGGTGCCGACGACGGTGTAGTCACCCGGCTCGGCGTCCTCCGGAACCATGAGCGGGATGGTGAACATCCCGTTCTCGTCCGTCGGAACGTCCTCGATCGGGTCACCCACCGGGTTGCCGTCGGCGTCGACCAGCTGCACGGTCACGGTGCTGTCGGGCGTGTAGCCCTCACCGGTCACGTCAGTGGTCCCACCCGGAGCAACCTCGTCCGGATCCACCGTGAGGGTCGGGTCGATCTCACCCGGACCACCGTCACCATCGGTCACCGTCAGCGCGTCCTCCGCCGGGGTGCCCGTGGTGTCGTCGGTGCCGACGACGGTGTAGTCGCCCGGCTCGGCGTCCTCGGGGACACACAGGTCCACGGTGAACGCACCGGTCTCGTCGGTCTCGGCCACGATCGGGTCGCCCACGGGGTTGCCGTCGGCGTCCGTCAGCTGGACCGTCACCGTCGAGTCCGGCGTGTAGCCCTCACCGGTCACCTCGGTGCAGTCACCCGCAGCGACCTCGGACGGGTCGACCGCCAGCGTCGGGTCGATCTCACCCGGACCACCGTCACCATCGGTCACCGTCAGCGCGTCCTCCGCCGGGATACCGGTGGTGTCGTCCGTGCCGACCACGGTGTAGTCACCCGGCTCGGCGTCCTCGGGAACGGTCAGCGGCGTGGTGAACACGCCGTTCTCGTCCGTCGGAACATCCTCGATCGGGTCACCCACGGGGTTGCCGTCGGCGTCGACCAGCTGGACCGTCACCGTCGAGTCAGGCGTGTAGCCCTCACCGGTCACGTCAGTGGTCTCACCCGGAGCGACCTCGTCCGGATCCACCGTCAGCGTCGGGTCGATCCCGTCCACCGGCGTCACCGTCAGCGGCGTGTCCGCCGCGATGCCGGTGGTGTCGTCGGTGCCGATGATGGTGTACTCGCCCGGCTCGGTCTCCTCCATGATGACGGCGGGAAGCACGAAGCTGCCCGTCTCGTCCGTGGCGGCGGTGACCGGGTCACCGACGGGGTTGCCGTCGGGGTCGACCAGCTGGATCGTCACCGTGCTGTCGGGCGTGTACCCGTCACCGATGATGTCCGTGGTGTCGCCAGGCGCCACCACGTCCGGGTCGGCGACGATCGTCGGGTTGATCCCCTCGACCGGGGTCACGGTCAGCGGAGTCTCGGCCGGCGTACCGGTCTCGTCGTCCGTACCGATCACCGTGTAGTCACCCGGCTCGGCGTCCTCCGGAACACACAGGTCCACGGTGAACGCGCCGTTCTCGTCGGTCTCGGCCGTGATCGGGTCACCCACCGGGTTACCGTCGGCATCCGTCAGCTGCACCGTCACCGTCGAGTTCGGCGTGTAGCCCTCACCCGACACCACCGTGCACTCACCCGGAGCAACCTCCGTCGGGTCCACCGTGATCGACGGCGTGATCCCGTCCACCGGCGTCACCGTCAGCGGGGCCTCAGCCGGGGTACCCGTCGTGTCGTCGGTACCGATCACCGTGTAGTCACCCGGCTCGGCATCCTCCGGAACACACAGGTCCACGGTGAATGCACCCGTCTCGTCCGTCGGAGCGGTGATCGGGTCACCCACCGGGTTCCCGTCGGCGTCGGTGAGCTGGATCGTCACCGTGCTGTCCGGCGTGTAGCCCTCACCGGTCACCACCGTGCACTCACCCGGAGCGACCTCGGACGGGTCGACCGTGATCGTCGGCTCGACAGGAGCCGGCGTCACCGTCAGCGGAGTCTCCGCCGGCGTACCGGTCTCGTCGTCCGTACCGATCACCGTGTAGTCACCCGGC
>NZ_JADBGR010000017.1 GCF_014892515.1 Myceligenerans pegani | reverse complement strand
CGTCGAGTTCGGCGTGTAGCCCTCACCGGTCACCACCGTGCACTCACCCGGAGCAACCTCCGTCGGGTCCACCGTGATCGTGGGCTCGATCGGTGCCGGGGTGATCACGACAGGCGTCTCCGCAGGGGTCCCGGTCTCGTCGTCGGTGCCGATGATCGTGTAGTCACCCGGCGGCGTGTCCGGCGGCGTGCAGAGATCGACCGTGAACGCGCCGTTCTCGTCGGTCTCGGCCACGATCGGGTCACCCACGGGGTTGCCGTCGGCGTCCGCCAGCTGCACCGTCACCGTCGAGTTCGGCGTGTAACCCTCACCCGACACGACCGTGCACTCGCCAGCCGGGAACTCCGGCGGGTCAGCGGTCAGGACCGGCTCGATGGCCGTGGCGCAGGCGTCGATCCGCACACCGGAGTTACCGAAGTCAAGTCGACCGACGTCAGCCGACTGCACCAGAGCAATACTCAGTGCGGAGACCTTGAGCGAGTCGACCAGTTCCTCACCCGTGTCGGAGACACAGGTCGTCGTCTCCTGATGGTTGATCTGCACCGAGATGATCTCGGTGAACGCGTCGAGGAACGGCCCCAGGATGTCCACCCAGAGTGTTTCCGCGATCAGGTCCGTCTTGAGATCGGTGATCAGAAGGGTGAACAGCTCGTCTCCCTCATCGCTGATGAGGAAGTTGTACACGGCCGCGAACAACGGTGTCAGCAGCGCACCCGAGGTGTTGATCGTCGTTGCGAGCGTCTGGCAGACAACCGTGGCGGTCACACCGGTGCAGTTCGTCTCGACAGGCGCGAGGTTCCCGCTGGCGGCGTCCGCGAGCGAGACCGTCCACGACACGTCGACGACGTCACCGGGAAGCGGGCCCTCCTCATACCACTGGCAATTGATCGAAACAGCATTCAGCGACTCTTCGACAGCGGTCGCCATGATCTGGATGGCTTCCTGGATCACTTCGTGCGTCGACTCGCCGATCTGCGGGTACATCTCGTCGCTGATGACCTCGTAGTTCGGCGGGAGACCGTTCATACCGGCATCGTCGCCTCCGAACCACGGGTCGCTGCCCTCGAGAATGTGCTCGAGGTGGAGCTCGAGCTGACCCGTGGAGAAGTCAACACTGACCATCTGGTTCGCCGAGGTGATCGGTTCACCCACGACTGCGTTGACGATCGTGCCCTGCATGTTCGAGTCCACCGTGCACTCCGGCGCCGGCAGACCCGGCACCGGCAACAGATCCGCGAGCGCTCCGACGTCGAACAGCCCGTTGACCGTGTCCTCGACCGCGGTGTCGACCTGACCGCCCACATCGGAGATCGTTGCGGCGATGTCCTCGACCATCGGTGAGTGAACCAGCAGCGATGCATCACCGAGGATGTACTGCCCCGGACCGCCCACACCATCGGGGTCCAGGAACACACCGTCCTCAGCGATCACCTCGGAGCCCAGCGCACCGAGCTGAAGGTCGATCTGGTCGACGAACGCGTCCGTGATCCCGGACACACCGGCGGCATCCGCCAGTGCCAACAGGTCGAGCGTGGTGGTTCCCCAGTCGCCCTCGGACGTCCCGTCGATCGTCACGCCACCGTCGGGGCCGATCAAGCCAGACGCTGCCCGGCCGTCGATCGGCGACGTGGCCTCGCTGGAGCTGGCGAGCCCCCCCAGCTGACCGAAGTCCATGAACTGGTCGACGGGCAGCGCGATGTCACCCAGCTGGAAGAGCTGAGACCCGAGCACGTCCACGTCGAGGTTCTCGATGTTGGGACCCGGGTCGGTGTCCCAGCCCGCCACCGACGTGGCCGCGCCCAGGAGCTCCTGCTCCATGAGCTCCGACATCAGCACGCTGGCCCCGGCCTCCGCGGGGTCGTCAGGGTACGTGTCGAGCGCCGACGCAGGGACGCTCAATCCGGCGACGCAGAGTGCGGCGCCGGCACCGATCGCGACAGAGCGGCGCCATCTGGCTCGCCCTCGCAATCGGTGTCGTCGTGAAGACAACTGTGTTCGCCTCAAAGGAACTCACTCCTCACAGGTTGCGCCGTCTGGGCGGCGTCGGAATGACGGTGGGACACGAAAAAACCACACGAGTCCCACGTTCAGCGAACACAAGATCCAGGGGATTTGCATGCCCTGTCATCAGATATGCCCCAGCGCAGGCGAACGCACCATGGCGCACTTGGGTCATTCGGACGCGCTATTCCGGAATAACCTCATCTTTCCCCGTCGTCACGGAAAGAATCGCAAGCCGTAGACGAATAAATTTCACCCGCCAGTAGATATGGCAAGCCCGGATCGCCTGACGGGCGATCCGGGCTCGGGACCTACACCTCGGCCGCGGCCCACCGCGGCGGGCATTCCTCCGCCAGGCGGATGAGATCCCTGCGGTCGCGGATGCCCAGGCGCTGGTAGACCTGCCGCAGCCGGTTCACGACCGTCCGCTCCGAGACGAACACCGACTCCGCGATCTTCGAGTTCGTCGCGCCCTTGAGAGCGAGCCGCACCATGGTCCGCTCTTCCCGGCGGAGCCCCTCCCACCGGTTGCTCGCCACCGCGCCTCCGGACGCGGTCTGCGCGGTGTCGATGCCGCGCGTCCACCCGGCCAGCCCGGCGAGCTGCGCGAGGGTCCGGCCGCGGTCGAACGCAGCCACCGCGACGCCGGCGTCTCCTCGCGCGGCGCGGAAGCGGCCGTAGGCGACGAGCGTGCGCACGTGCTGACGGATCGAGGCCGGCGGGGTCGAGGCGCGGACCGCCTCGTCGAAGGCGGCCAGCGCACCGTCGCCGTCGGCGAGCAGGGCGGCGCCGCGCGCCGCGGCGGCGCGCAGGTCGGCGGACAGAACGCCGCACTCGTCGACCGCGGTGTCCCCGGCGGCGGCAGGGAGCGACTGCACGTCCCCCGCGGACACCGCCGCGTCCACGAGGTCGGCGCGGACCATGACCGGGCACTGGTACGGCCACCGGCACTGCTCGGCCGACACGGCCAGCAGCGAGACTGCCTCCCGCGCCCGTCCCAGGAGCAGGTGGGCGGCGCCGACATCGGCGGCGAACTCCGCCGCCGCACGCGCCGACCAGGTCCCGAGGACGTCGGGGACGCCCGCATCCGGGACGCGGCCGTCGATGGCCGCGTCCGCGAGTGCCGTGAGCCCTCGCAGCACCAGCCACCCGTCGCACCCGGGGCGCAGCCGGCGCACGGCGTCCAGGTGTCGCCGCACGTCATGGAACTGTCCTTCGACGGCCGCGACCATGGCCGCGCTGAGACTCCGCGCGACGTGTTCGGCGGCGCCCTGGACATCGTCGTCCACGTGTCCCGCCACGAGCGCGCGGGCGCCGGACACGTCGCCGAGCATGAGGCGCATCCGCGTCTGCAGGTGCAGCCCCAGCCAGTGCTGGCCGGGCGTCTCGCCGACCGTGTCGAGGTCGGCGCGGAGCTGATCGGGGTCGTGCACGACGCCCTCGGCCTCGACCGCGAGCGCGGCGGCCGCGAGACGCCGGGCGGCTTCCCTGACGGGCCCGTCCACGCCCGCCGAGCCGCGCCACCACGCATGATCGGCCCATTCGCGGCAGTCGACGGCGCCCGCCAGGCCCGGCCGCGGAATGCCCCAGGTCTGCCCGGTCAGCACCGAGACGGTGAACGCCAGGGCGCGGTTCTTCGGCCCCTCCACGGACAGCGGACCGGCTCGCAGGACGGGGTTGAGCTCCTGCATGTGGAGGCCGCGGAGCATCGCCTCGCCTCTGCGTTCCGATGTGGGCGCGGCCGGGCGTTCGGCTCGGCGCCGTTCGGCGCAGAGCACCGCGACGAGCGGATGTCGGAGGAACCAGGTCTCGCCGCGCAGTTCGGTCAGGCCGAGCTCGGCGAGCCTGTTCAGCGACGGGTCGTCCCCGAGGCCGGCGGCCCCGTCCCAGGGCTCCTCGCCGAGGCTCGACCCGGTCTGGCGCAGCACGAAGGACGCGAGGAGATCCGCCTCCGGCTCGTCGACGGTCTCGAGGGCGTGGCGGTAGGTCCGCTGGGCGGCGGAGCCCGCGGTGTCGGGGCCGTGCCAGAGCGCTCCGCCGCGCAGCTGGGCCACGGAGAGGTCCTGGGCCAGTTCGAGGGCGAGCCGCGGATTCCCCGCGCTCCACCAGGTGATCCGCTCGACGACGTCAGAGGCGATCGCCAGGCCCAGCGCGTCGGTCAGGAAGTGGCGCAGCGCCGGCGCGTCGAGGGGACCGAGGCGGAGGACGTCGAGCTCGTCGGGCAGTGTTCCGGGCGCGAGTTCCTCCGCGGCGACGACGACCCGGCAGTCCAGCGCGAACGCCTCGTCGACCAGGTGCTGCAGCCAGGAGAGCCGCTCCTCGGTCAGCACGCCCGCGTCGTCGACGAACACGACACGTGGGACCGTACCGCCGAGATTCTGGGTCACGCTCTCGAAGAATCCGGTCGTCGGCCTGCCGTCGGCGCCGGGGGCCGCGACCGTGAGGTCGGAGCGTTCCGTGTCGCCGAGGAATCGTGCGTGCGGGCGACGGGACCAGATCCTCTGGACGCGGAGCACGGGGACGTCGGGGCCCAGGCCGCGCAGCGCGTGCATGACCGTGGCGGTCTTTCCGGATCCGCTCGGGCCCACGACCATCAATGTCCGAGGATCGATCTCCGAGGCGACCCCGGCGATCGTCCGCACTTCGCGATCCCTTCCGTGAAGCGCGTATTCGCGCACGTTCTCCGTGGTCATGCCGACGGCCTGACGAGGCTCACCATCGAGCACTCGAGGCGATACTGTCCGTGTCCTCACGCGCACCCACCCCCTTTTTGTGGCAGCGGTTACTTTTCCCGGGGGTGCGATGCGAGTGTATGACGAAAACGCGATCCCGCTCGGTTTATACAAGTGGTGCGGGTGGGATTAATGGGCCCTTGCCGGAATTGTGCTGGCCTTTCCCGACGAGAGTGAAGGCTCCTTACCCGTCCGACACGAGCGTCAACTGGACCGAGACGGGCAACAGGCGCGACGCCTCAGGCAGCCAGCCGCACCACGTCCGGCTCAGCTCCAGCGGCGACGGTGGTCCGGGGACGAGGCGGTGCCGCAGGGCGAGCCGCTTGGCAGCGCCCTCGTCGTTCAGCGTCACATAGACGGTGAGGCCGTCGATCCGTGTCGGCTCGACATCTCCGTCCCCACCCGCGACCTCGACAGCTTCTCGCTGGATCCGCAGGGCCAGGCTGTCCAGGCGGGCGAAACTGTCGACGACCTCGTGGAACTGGAACTCTGCATCGATGCTCATGCACCCAAGACGCGGGAGACGACGACATCTCACAGCACTCCGGGAAACTTTCTGAGGCAACTTCCAGCAGCGGACGATCCTGCCCTGACGGGCCGCAGCAAGCGAGCCGGAGTCATGGGCCGCGACGGCAGGCCCGGGCGGCTCGCGTCAGCGCGCCAGCACGTCGGCGATCACGCGCGGCAGGGCATCCGCCACGTCCGTCGCCGACACCGGGCCGCCACCGCTGGCCAGTGCCCCCGCCCGGCCGTGCAGCACGACGGCGGCCGCGGCCACCCGGCTCGTCAGCGAGGGATCGGCGAGCACGTCGTCCGCGCGCGCCGCGAGCAGGGTGCCGAGCAGGCCGGCCAGCACGTCGCCCGCACCCGCCGTGGCCAGCCAGGCAGGCGCCTCGGCCTGCGCGAACGTCACGCCCGAACCGACGATCACCGTGACAGCACCCTTCAGAAGCACCGTGGCACCGGTCGCGCGCTGCGCCGCGCGCGCCCACCGCACCGGCTCGGCCTCGATGTCCGCCCGGTCCACCTCGTGCCCCAGCCCGCGCATCAGTTCGGCCAGTTCCCCGGCGTGCGGGGTGAGGACCGCGATCTCGGGGAGCCGGTGCTCCAGCATCGCCATGGCCCCGGCGTCGATGACGGCGGGCACGACGCCGCCGGTCACCTCCGCGTCGAGCACCCCTGTCACGGCCGCCAGCGCACCGTAGACGCGCCGGTCCTGCCCCGCGTCGGACCCGTCGGAGGGAATGCCGGGCCCGAGCACCCAGGACTGGACCCGCCCGCCCGCGGTGACCACCTCGGGATGCCGGGTCAGGATCCTGTCGGTCACGGTCGTCGGACCGAGTGCGCGCACCATGCCCGCACCGGAACGAACCGCCCCCGCGGCCACGAGTACCCCGGCGCCGGGGTACTTCTCGGTCCCGGCCACGACGCCCACCACACCGCGGGTGTACTTGTGGTCGCGCACACCGGGAACGCGCAGGACCGCCGCGGCGTCGGCCTCCTCCATCCGGAGGGTGCCCGGGACCTGAGGGCCCTGCGCGGCCCCGAGGCCGACGTCGGCCACCTCCACGACGCCGGCGACGTGGGCGGCCGGCGGGAGGAGGAGGCCGGGCTTGTGGGCACCGAAGGTCAGGGTCCGGTCGGCCGGGAGCACCGGTCCGGGCACGGAACCGTCGTCGACCCCGATGCCGCTGGGCACGTCGACGGCGATCACCCACGGCCACGGGGCTCCGGTCGCCTCGGCTGCCGCCCGCGACTCGACGAGCGCCCGGACGATCCCGCCGGAGGGCGGCCGGAGCGCGCCCCGGGATCCGACACCGACGAGCCCGTCGAGGACCACATCCGCAGCGGCGACCTGTTCGACGACGACCGGGACGCGCAGCTCGGACCGTGCGATCACCTCGCCACCGGCGGCCTCGAGCGCCGCGAGACCCTCGGCGTGGACCGCGCTCGCCACGAGGAACGCGGTGACCCGCATGCCGGACCGCGCCAGGTGCGCGCCGGCGAAGAGGGCGTCGCCACCGTTGTTGCCGGCGCCGACGAGCAGGACCGCTCGTGCGCCGTGCGCGGCGTTCCGGGACACGCCGTGGCGGCGGGGAGGCCGGACGCGGCCCGGCCCCGGAACGCCGTCGGACCCGAGTGCCCCCGCGAGCCGGAGCCGCGGTGAGCTGCCGGCGGACCGCCGCCGGGCGACGTCCGCGAGCGCCGTCCGGGCCAGCGCACGCGCGGCACGGTCCATGAGCGGAGTACCCGCGTCGAGCAGCGGCTTCTCTGCCGCACGAATCTCATCTGCCGTCCATGCCTCGATCACGGGCCCTATGATGCCCGCTTTTTGTCACGGTTCGGTAAGGCAACGTTCCTTCGCCGACGTTTCCGCCGACGACGGACCGGCGTCGGCACCGCGCGGCCCCTGAATGCGGTACCCGGCGGGCGGCCCGCGGCCACGAGCCTGCACCACCTGCGGCGGTTGTGGACAAGGGACGACACCTGCCCGCGGGACCTCCTAGGCTCAGGGTCATGCGATTCGGACTCTTCATCCCGCAGGGCTGGCGGCTCGACCTCGTCGACATCGCGCCCGAGGACCACTGGCCGACGATGTTGTCGCTGCTGCACCGTGCCGAGAACCAGGCGGCGGGCGAGGCCGTCCCGGGCGGCGGCTTCGCCTGGGAGTCGGCCTGGGTCTACGACCACTTCCACACCGTTCCGCAGCTCACCCAGGAGGCGACGCACGAGGCGTGGACGCTGATGGCGGCGTTCGCCGCGGCGTCGCAGCGGGTACGCCTGGGGCAGATGTGCACGTGCATGGCCTACCGGGAGCCCACCTATCTCGCGAAGGTGGCCTCCACCGCGGACGTGATCTCGGGCGGCCGCGTCGAGATGGGCATCGGCGCCGGCTGGTACGAGCACGAGTGGCGCGCCTACGGCTACGGCTTCCCGACGGCCGGCGAGCGGCTGCGCGCGCTGGACGAGGGCGTGCGGATCATGGAGAGCATGTGGCGCACGGGTACCTCGGGCACGTTCGAGGGTGAGCGCTACCGGGTGGACGGCGCTCGTTGCTACCCGCAGCCGCTGCAGCGGCTCCCGGTGGGCGACGGCGGCGCCGAGGTGCCCAGCATCCCGTTGTGGATCGCGGGCGGCGGGAAGAAGAAGACCCTGCGCATCGCCGCGCGGCACGCGCAGTACACGAACTTCGCGGGCGATCCGGAGGGCTTCGCGCACAAGTCGTCGGTGCTCCGCGGGCACTGCGACGATCTGGGCCGTGACTTCGGGGCGATCACGCGGTCGGCCAACTACAACGTCGTGATCGGCGCGACGGAGAAGGACGTCGCCGAGCGGCTCGCCTGGATCGAGGAGCACCTGCGCCGGTGGGCGCCGGAGCGCGCCGAGCACGAGATCGGCGTGTGGCGGAACGCCTATCTGACCGGCACGCCGGAGCAGATCGTGGAGAAGCTGCGTGCGGTCGAGGAGCTCGGCATGACGTACGCCATCACGTACTTCCTGGAGGCCGCCTACGACCAGTCCGGCATCGAGTTGTTCGAGAAGCAGGTCATCCCGGAGCTTCAGTGATCATCGGGGTGGGGATCGACGTCGTCGACGTCGGCCGGTTCATGGCGACGCTGGAGCGCACGCCCCGGCTTCGCGAGAAGCTGTTCACGCCGGCCGAGCGGGACCTGCCGCCGTCGTCGCTGGCGGCCCGGTTCGCCGCGAAGGAGGCCATCGCCAAGGCCCTCGGCGCCCCGGGCGGCATGCGCTGGCACGACGCGACGGTGCACCGTGTCGTCGGAGGGCCGCCCGAGGTGGAGCTCACGGGAACGGTCGCCGCGCGTGCCGATCAGCTCGGCGTGCGGCACTGGCACCTGACGATCTCCCACGACGCGGGTATCAGCTCGGCGATGGTCATCGCGGAGGGCTGAGGCTTCGCGACTACTCCACGGTGACCGACTTGGCGAGGTTGCGGGGCTGGTCGACGTCGAGGCCCTTGGCCGTGGCCAGTGCCATCGCGAAGATCTGCAGCGGGACGACGGCGAGCAGCGGCTGCAGCAGCGTCGGTGCCTTCGGGATCCAGAAGACCTCGTCGGCGTACTTGCGCACCTCGTCGTCGCCGTCCTCGGCGATGACGAGCGTGTGCGCGCCGCGCGCCCGGATCTCCTGGATGTTGGAGACCACCTTGGAGTGCAGGGAGTCGCGCCCGCGCGGCGAGGGGACGACGACGAACACCGGCTGCCCCTCGTCGATCAGGGCGATCGGCCCGTGCTTCAGCTCGCCCGCCGCGAAGCCCTCGGCGTGGATGTAGGCCAGCTCCTTCAGCTTGAGCGCGCCCTCCAGCGCCACCGGGAAGCCGACGTGCCGGCCGAGGAACAGCACCTTGTCGCAGTCGCTCATCGAGCGGGCCGTCGCGCGCACGTACTCGCCGCGCTCGATCACGGTCTGGATCTTGCGCGGCATGTCGCGGAGGTCGTCCAGGAGCGACGCGATCTCGTCGGGGAACTTGTTGCCGCGCAGCTGTGCCAGGTACAGCCCCAGCAGGTACGCGGCGGTGATCTGGGCCAGGAACGCCTTGGTCGAGGCGACGGCGATCTCGGGCCCCGCGTGCGTGTACAGCACCGCGTCCGACTCCCGCGGGATGGTCGAGCCGTGCGTGTTGACGATGGAGACGACCTTGGCGCCCTGCTCGCGGGCGTGGCGTACCGCCATCAGCGTGTCCATGGTCTCGCCGGACTGGGTCACGGCGACCACGAGCGTCCGCTCGTCCACGATCGGGTCGCGGTAGCGGAACTCGTGCGCGAGCTCCACCTCGACCGGGATGCGGCACCAGTGCTCGATCGCGTACTTGGCGACGTGGCCGGAGTACGCCGCGGTGCCGCAGGCGATCACGATGATCTTGTTCACGGCGCGCAGCACGGACTCGTCGATCCGCAGGTCGTCCAGGACGAGGTTGCCGGCGGCGTCGGTCCGGCCCAGGAGCGTGTCGGCGACGGCGTGCGGCTGGTCGTGGATCTCCTTGTCCATGAAGGAGTCGAAGCCGCCCTTCTCGGCGGCCGCCGCGTCCCAGTCCACCGTGTAGCGCTTCGCCTCGGCCCGGTTCCCGGCGAAGTCCGTCACCTCGACCGACGTCGGCGTGATGGTCACCACCTGGTCCTGGCCGAGCTCCATGGCCTCCTTGGTGTGCGCGATGAACGCCGCCACGTCCGAGCCCAGGAAGTTCTCGCCCTCACCGAGCCCGACGACCAACGGCGAGTCGTGCCGCGCGCCCACCACCCTCGCGGGATCGTCCGCATGGACGGCGAGCAGGGTGAACGTGCCGGCCAGGCGGGTCGCCGCGGACGCCATGGCCCGCGTCAGGTCCCCGGTCGCGCGGTACTCCCGGGCGACGAGGTGCGCGGCCACCTCGGTGTCGGTCTCGGAACGGAACTCCGCGCCCTCGGCGGCGAGTTCGGCACGCAGCTCGCCGAAGTTCTCGATGATGCCGTTGTGGATCACCGCGAGCCGGTCCCCGTCCGCGAGGTGCGGGTGGGCGTTGGTGTCCGTCGGCCCGCCGTGCGTCGCCCAGCGCGTGTGCCCGATGGCCGATGTCGCCGGCGGGAGCGGCCGCAGGTCGAGCTCCTCCACGAGATTGGCGAGCTTCCCGGCCTTCTTCGCGGCGGCGACACCGTCGATCCCGGGGCCGACGAGGGCCACGCCCGCCGAGTCGTACCCGCGGTACTCCAGACGCCGCAGCCCTTCCAGCACGACCGCCAGCGGTGCGGCCGACCCGGCCTCCTGGCGGGTCCCGCCGTCGCCCCGTCCGTCCTCACCGGCGCCGCCCTCGTTGTCCGCGCTGGCGCCGCTCAGGCCCGTGTATCCGACGATTCCGCACATGGTCGCGAGTCTACCCGCGCCCCCCTACCATAAGTTCGCGGTCCTTACAAGGGTCGCCACGGCCTCCCTCCGGCGCCGCAGGGCGGCGCGAAGCACTCCTGCGGGTGGTGCAGAATCGTGCGCGTGGCACACCAGTCTTCGACCACGATTCGTGAGCACCTGCTGTCGCTGGCGCCGGCATCTCCGTACGTGGACCTCGACCGCGCGGCCTGGAGCCGCCTCTCCGCGTCGACCCCCCTCCCGCTGACCGACGACGACGTCAACCGGCTCCGAGGGCTCGGCGACCCGATCGACCTGAACGAGGTCGACGCCGTCTACCGCCCGCTGTCACGCCTGCTCAACCTCTACGTCAACGCGGTGACCGGCCTGCACGGTGCCACGGCGGCATTCCTGCAGGAACAGCCGCCGCGCACCCCGTACGTCATCGGCGTCGCCGGCTCGGTCGCCGTCGGGAAGTCGACCACCGCACGGATCCTGCGCGAGATGCTGGCCCGCTGGCCCTCGACGCCGCGCGTCGAGCTCCTCACCACGGACGGCTTCCTCTACCCGAACACCGAGCTGGAGCGGCGCGGCCTCATGGAGCGCAAGGGCTTCCCCGAGGCCTACGACCGGCGGGCCCTGATCCGCTTCCTGTCGCGGATCAAGGCCGGGCAGGAGGAGGTGCGCGCCCCGCGCTACTCGCACACGATCTACGACATCGTGCCCGGCGAGGAGGTGGTGATCCGCAAGCCGGACGTCCTCATCGTCGAGGGCCTCAACGTGCTCCAGCCGGCGCGGCCCTCCGCGATCGACGAGTCGACCGTCGCCGTCAGCGACTACTTCGACTTCTCCATCTACGTCGACGCCCGCACACGGAACATCCGCCAGTGGTACGTCGACCGGTTCCTGCAGCTGAGGCGCACGGCCTTCCAGCGTCCGGAGTCCTACTTCCGCAAGTACGCCGATCTGTCCGACGACGACGCCACCGCCCGCGCCCTGAGCATCTGGGAGTCGATCAACGCGCCGAACCTGGAGCAGAACATCCTGCCCACGCGCGGGCGCGCCACCCTGGTCCTCACCAAGGGCGCGGACCACAAGGTCCAGCGGGTCCGCCTGCGCAAGCTCTAGCTCTGTTTTCCGGAGCTACGCCGCCGCGCGTTCGTCGGAGGGCTCCGCGACATGCTCCGGGTCCTCGTCGTCCACGTCCGGGCGGCGGCGCTGGAACCACATCACGACCTTGTCGATGACGAATCCCGCCGTGATGCCGAAGACGATCCCGACGCCGATCGCCAGGAGCGGCTCGTGGCCGAGCCACGCCGCCGCCAGGATCCCGATCCCCGCCGAGTACAGCGACCACATCACCGAGGCGATCGCCGCGATGATCATGAACCGGCGCCGTGGGTAGTGGACGGCTCCCGCGGTCATGTTCACCGCCACCCGGCCGATCGGGACGTACCGCGCCGCGAGGATGAAGGAGGCCCCGCGCCGCGCCAGGAGGCGTTCGGCCCGGGCCACCATCCGCCTGCCGCGCTCGGAACGCAGGAACGGCACGCGCTCGGTGCCGATCGCCCGCCCGATCTGGTAGGCGATCTGGTCCCCGGTCCACGCCCCGAGCGCCCCAGCCACCAGGACCAGGGGCAGCCACGGGACCCCGGTGCTGTGCGCGGCCACGGCCAGCGTGATCAGCACCGACTCGCTCGGCAACGGCGGGAAGAAGCCGTCCACCGTCGCGAATCCGAACATGGCGGCGTAGACCCACGGCGACGCCGCCAGGTCGAGGACCCAGAGCTCGAGGGCTTCCAGGAAGGCGTAGATCGGTTCCAGCACGCGCCAAGCGTAAGCAGCCGGGCACCCTGATTGTCACCAGGTTCGTCCCTGATTCGCGCCCCTGACTCACCGCCCCACCGATACCCCCGCAAACCCTGAGAGCTAGAGCGCGAGGTGCTCCCGCACCGCCGACGCCAGGTGCTCCGCCTCGGCCTCCGCCTGGTCCTGCGTCGCGGCCTCCACCATGACCCGGACCACCGGCTCCGTCCCGCTCGGGCGGAGCAGCACCCGTCCGGTGTCCCCGAGCCGTTCCTCCGCCGCGACCACGGCGGCCTTGACGGCGTCGTCAGTCCCGGCGCGCGACTTGTCGACGCCCTTCACGTTCACGAGCGTCTGCGGCAGCCGCCGGATGTCCGCGCCGAGCTCGGCGAGACGCCGGCCCGCGGTCTTCACGCGTGCCGCCAGGTGCAGCGCGGTCAGCACGCCGTCGCCGGTCGTGGCGTGGTCGGCCAGGATGATGTGCCCGGACTGCTCGCCGCCCAGACCGTAGCCCTTCGCCCGCATCTCCTCGAGGACGTACCGATCGCCGACGGCGGTCTGCACGGTGCTGATCCCTGCCTCCCGCATCGCGAGGATCAGCCCGAGGTTCGACATCACGGTCACGACCAGCGTGTCGTCCGGCAGCCGGCCCTCGGCGTGGAGGGCGGAGGCGAGGATGCCGAGGATCTGGTCGCCGTCGACGATCTCACCCGTGTGGCTGACGGCGATGCACCGGTCGGCGTCGCCGTCGAACGCGACCCCGAAATCCGCCTCCGACGCCACGACCACGGCCTGCAGCTGCTCGGGGTGGGTGGAGCCGCACTTCTCGTTGATGTTCCGCCCGTCGGGGCTCGCGTTGATGACGACGACATCGGCCCCCGCCTCGCGCAAGGCCTGCGGCCCGACCTCGCTGGCCGCGCCGTTCGCGCAGTCCAGCGCGATCCGCAGCCCCTCGAGCGGACGGTGGTCCAGCGTGGTCCCGATGCTCTCGGTGAGGTGCTTGACGTACTTCGCCGCGGCGAGTCCGGGGTCGAGGCGGATGCGGCCGACATCGGCGCCCACCGGGCGCTCCCATTCCGCGTCCAGCACGGCGGCCACGGCGTCCTCGACGGCGTCGTCCAGCTTCAGCCCGCCCCGCTGGAAGAACTTGATCCCGTTGTCCGGCATCGCGTTGTGCGACGCCGAGATCATGACGCCGAGGTCGGCGTCCAGCTCGCTGACCAGGTACGCCAGGGCCGGTGTGGGGAGCACGCCGAGATCGATCACGTCGACGCCCGCCGAGGCCAGGCCGGCGGCCACGGCGCCGCTGAGCAGCTCGCCCGACGCCCGCGGGTCCCGCCCGACGACCGCACGCGGACGCGGGCCCAGGATCTCGCCCTGGGCGGTCAGCACCCGGGCCGCGGCGCTCCCCAGCGAGAGCGCCAGCTCCGCCGTGATGTCGCGGTTGGCGAGCCCTCGCACGCCGTCGGTGCCGAACAGCCTGCCCATGTGTGGTGTCCCTCCGTGCCGAAAGATGTGCGACCAAGATTAGTGGGCGCACGAAGAACGTGAAAAACGCAGTGGCCCCGCACGACAATGCCGTGCGGGGCCACCGGAAACGCGGCGTGATCGTCAGCGCTCCGCTGTCCGAAGCGCTTCCTCGGAGTCCGCTCCGGGCACGTGCCTCGTACCTCGGCCCGTACCCTCCGCCGCGCCCTTCGTCAGCGCTTGCTGTACTGCGGCGCCTTGCGGGCCTTCTTGAGACCGGCCTTCTTGCGCTCGACCGCGCGGTCGTCACGCGTGAGGAAGCCGGCCTTCTTCAGGGCCGGGCGGTTCGACTCGGCGTCGATCGCGTTCAGCGCGCGGGCGATGCCCAGGCGCAGCGCGCCGGCCTGGCCGGAGCTGCCGCCGCCGTTGATGCGCGCGATCACGTCGAAGCGGCCCTCGACCTCGACCAGCTTCAGCGGGTCGTTGACCAGCTGCTGGTGCACCTTGTTGGGGAAGTAGTCCTCCAGGGTGCGGCCGTTGATCTTCCACTGGCCGGTGCCGGGGACGAGGCGCACGCGCGCCACGGCCTCCTTGCGGCGCCCGACGGCCTGGCCGGGAGCGGTGAGGGACGAGCCGCCCGTAGCGGGGGCGGCCGTCTCGCTGGTGTAGGTGCTGGGCGTGGTCTCGTCCAGTTCGGTGTCGACGGTGGTCTCAGCCACTGTGTAGTCCTCGCGTCCTTCGCGTTGCGATCCGGCAGCGGCCTCAGGCCTGCTGCGAAACCTGGGTGATCTCGAACGGCTTCGGCTGCTGCGCCGCGTGCGGGTGCTCGGCACCCGCGTAGACCTTGAGCTTCTTGATCTGCTCGCGGCCGAGCGTCGTCTTCGGGAGCATCCCGCGGACGGCCTTCTCGATGGCCTTGCGCGGGCTCTTCTCGATCAGCTCGCCGTACGGCGTAGCGGTCAGACCGCCCGGGTAGCCGGAGTGGCGGTACGCCATCTTGTTCTCGCGCTTGTTGCCGCTGAGGGCGACCTTCTCCGCGTTGATGACGATGACGAAGTCGCCGCCGTCGACATGCGGAGCGAAGGTCGGCTTGTGCTTCCCGCGCAGCAGCGTGGCGACCTGGGAGGCCAGGCGGCCCAGGACGACGTCGGTCGCGTCGACGACGTGCCAGTCACGCTGGACGTCGCCGGGCTTGGGGGTGTACGTACGCACGGTTCGTAACCTTCTGTTCTCGGTGTCGTCGGGCGAGAAGCGGCGCCCGATGAGTCAGGGTCATTGTGCGCGGGAGCTCATGGTGACGCCCGGGCCAGACATCGGCGTGCGAGTGGGGCGCTGCCGGTGCAGGACGTCGGAGACATAGCACAACGACGACCCAGAATACCCGGGCGTTCCGAGCAGGGTCAAAGCGAGCGGGGTACACCGCCCACGTGGTGTTCGACACCCCCTCGCCTCACGGCCGCGAATATGTCACCGTAGACCCATGAGCGGCGACACGACCGCCACGTCGCCGGACCCGGAGTACGGCGCCGAGGGCGACACGGACCAGTTGCAGCAGGCCGACACCCTGCTGGACCGGGGCACGCCGGATGTGCTCGACGAGGGCTACTCCCCGCCCGACTACCCCCGCAAGAACCACTGGGGCGAGACCGCGTGGGAGGAGAGCCACGGCGAGCCGCTCGACCAGCGCCTCGCCGAGGAGGAGCCGGAGAGCTGGGACAGGGACCCGCTCGCCCGTCCGGACACCTCGCGAGCCGGCCGCCTCGTCGAGGACGACGACGCCGACCCGGGCGAGGACGGCGGCCGCGAGAACGACCTGTACGGCGACGACGCCGGCATCGACGGCGCGGGCGCGAGCGCCGAGGAGGCGGCGGTCCACTGGGTCCAGGAGCCCTGAGACCGTGCCTTCCGGAGCCGCCGGGCTCAGCCGTCCTCGGCTCGTACCTCGCCGCCGGGCGTCTTCGCTACCCGTCCGGCGGCCCGGGACCGGTGGCGTGGCTGAGGACCGCCGGACCTAACCGAGCACTTCCTCGTCCATGCGCTTCGCTCGGATGCGCGCGGCACGCTCGGCGAGTTCGTCGTCGGCCGGATAGGTGATCTCCTCCAGCACGAGACCCTGCGGCGGCACGACGGCGGCTCCCGCGGTACGCCTGCGGTTCGCGAGCAGTTCGGCGGGCCACTCGACGGGCCGGCGGCCCTCCCCCACGGCGATGGAGGCACCGACGATCGCACGCACCATGTTGTGGCAGAACGCGTCCGCGACGACCCGCGCCACCACGAGGCCGGCGTCGGCCCCCGACGCCGGGCGTTCCCATCCGACGTCGAGCAGTTCACGGATCGTCGTCGCGCCGGGGCGCGGCTTGCAGTAGGCGGCGAAGTCGTGCAGGCCGACGAGCGGCCGGACGGCCTCGTCCATGGCGGCGGCGTCGAGCGGTCTGCGGCTGAACAGCACGTGGGTGCGTCGCAGGGGGTCGCGGCCGCCGACGTCGTCGGCGATGCGGTAGGTGTACCGCCGGTGCAGCGCGGAGAAGCGCGCGTCGAACCCGTCCGGCGCGGGCGCCGCACGACGCACGACGACGTCCGCGGGGAGCACGCCCGCCAGGCGCGCCACCATCGCGTCTCCCGGAGAGCGATCGGACCGTCCGGGCATCCGCTCCCAGCGACTCACCGGGACGTCCACGTGGGCGACCTGGCCGCGCGCGTGCACGCCGGCGTCCGTGCGGCCCGCGACGGTGAGCCGCGGCGCGGGAAGCCCGAGCGGCTCGGTGCGGAGGATCGTCGCGAGCCCGTCCTCCAGGACGCCCTGCACGGTGCGCTCCGTGGGCTGGCGTGCCCAGCCGGCGAACTTGGTCCCGTCGTAGGCGAGGTCGAGCCTGATCCGGATGAGATCGTCCACGATGACATTCTCCCTTCCCGGCGGACCTGCCGGCTGAGCCCAAGGTCCGGTACACCCTCCCGTGCCGGCGGGGACCGGCCGGCAGGCGCGCCGGCGAGGATGCCGACGGGCGCGCCGGCGGGGATCGGCCGGCGTGTCGGTGTCGCGCCGTGCCCGTCGCACATGCCCTTTCCGCCGGCCGATCCGCGGCTGCAACCCCCGTCGCCCCGCCGCGGTGCGTACCGTTGGGGCGTGACAGACGTTCTGACGCTGGCCGTGGACTGCGGCGGGAGCGGGATCAAGGCCGCCGTGCTCGACACCGCCGGAACCGCCCACGCCCAGCCGGTGCGGGTTCCGACGCCGTACCCGCTCACCCCGGAACTCCTCGTCGACGTGATCGCGAAGCTCGCCACCGATCTCCCCGGCGCGCAGCGGGTCACCGTGGGGATGCCCGGGATGATCCGCAGTGGCGTCGTCGTCCACACGCCGCACTACATCACGCGGTCCGGGCCGCGCTCGCGCGTCGATCCCACGCTGGCCACGGCCTGGACGAACTTCGACATGCAGGCCGCCGTGGCGGACCGGCTGGGCATGCCGGCCCTCGTGCTGAACGACGCCGAGGTGCACGGCGCGGGCGTCGTCGCGGCCTCCGGGCTCGAGCTCGTGCTGACCCTCGGGACCGGCCTGGGGTCGGCACACTTCCACGGCGGCCGGCTCGCCCCGCACCTGGAGTGGTCGCGGGCACCGATCCGCCGCAGCCTCACGTACGACGAGTACATCGGCGAGCCGGAACGCCGCCGGCTCGGCGACGGGCTCTGGTCCCGCCGTGTGGTGAACGTGGTCGTCGGGCTGCGGCCGGTGTTCCACTGGGACCGGCTGTACCTGGGCGGAGGCAACTCGCGCAACATCACGCCGTCGGCGCTGGCCCGCCTGGGCGACGACGTCGTCGTCGTACCGAACTCCGCGGGCCTGGTCGGCGGTGCCCGCGCCTGGGACCTCCCGCCCCAGTAACAGCGGAGCCCCGCCGCATTCTGGTGCGGCGGGGCTCCGTCGTGGACGAGGCGTGGACGCGTCAGGCGTCCTTCTTCTCCTCCGACTCCTCGGCCGGGGCCTCCGACTGCTCGGCCGGGGCCTCCGTCGCCTCGGCGGCGGGAGCCTCGGCGGTCTCCTCGGCCTCGGGCTCGGGCTCGGCCGGCGCGGCCTTCTCGGTGGCCTTCGTGGCCTCGGCGACCACGGCCTGCTTCGGGCTCACCGGCTCGGTGACGAGCTCGATGACGGCCATCGGGGCGTTGTCACCCTTGCGGGGACCGATCTTGGTGATGCGCGTGTAACCGCCGTTGCGCTCGGCCATGGTCGGCGCGATCTCGGTGAACAGCGTGTGCACCACGCCCTTGTCGCGCACGACGCGCAGGACCCGGCGCCGCGCGTGCAGGTCGCCCTTCTTGGCGAAGGTGATCAGCTTCTCGGCCAGCGGGCGCAGGCGCTTCGCCTTCGTCTCGGTGGTCGTGATGCGGCCGTGCTCGAACAGCGCGGTGGAGAGGTTCGCGAGGATCAGACGCTCGTGAGCCGGGCTACCGCCGAGGCGCGCACCCTTGGTAGGGGTAGGCATTGCATGTGCTCCTTAGGGATGTACCGCCGCCGGGGCGCGTTCCGGTGACCGGAACGCGCCCGCGGCGCGGGTGTCAGTACGACTGCTCGTCGCCGCCGCTGTAGGTGGGCGCCGCGTCGTCCCCGCTGAAGTAGTTCGCCCCGGAGTCGAAGTCCAGGGGCGAGTCCTTCAGGCTCAGGTTCAGCTCGGCGAGCTTCTCCTTCACCTCGCTGATGGACTTGGCACCGAAGTTGCGGATGTCGAGCAGGTCCGCCTCGCTGCGCGCCACGAGCTCACCGACCTGGTGGATGCCCTCGCGCTTGAGGCAGTTGTACGACCGGATGGTGAGGTTGAGCTCCTCGATCGGCAGCGCCAGGTCCGCGGCGAGCGCGGTGTCCGTGGGCGACGGGCCGATCTCGATGCCCTCAGCCTCGACGTTCAGCTCACGGGCAAGGCCGAACAGCTCGACGAGCGTCTTGCCGGCCGAGGCGAGCGCGTCACGCGGCGCGATGGCCGACTTGGTCTCGACGTCGACGATGAGCTTGTCGAAGTCGGTGCGCTGCTCGACTCGGGTGGCCTCGACCTTGTACGTGACCTTGAGAACGGGCGAGTAGATCGAGTCGACCGGGATGCGGCCGATCTCCGCGTCGAACGTCTTGTTCTGCGCGGCGGACACGTACCCACGGCCCCGCTCGACGGTCAGCTCGATCTCGAGCTTCCCCTTCTCGTTGAGCGTGGCGATGTGCAGGTCGGGGTTGTGCACCTCGACCCCCGCCGGCGGCACGATGTCCGCGGCGGTGACCACGCCGGCGCCCTGCTTGCGCAGGTACATCACGACGGGCTCGTCGTTCTCCGAGGAGACCACGAGGTTCTTGATGTTGAGGATGATCTCGGTGACGTCCTCCTTCACGCCCGACACCGTGCTGAACTCGTGCAGCACGTTGTCGATGCGGATGGAGGTCACGGCCGCGCCCGGGATGGACGACAGCAGCGTGCGGCGCAACGAGTTGCCGAGCGTGTAGCCGAAGCCGGGCTCGAGCGGCTCGATGGAGAACCGGGAACGGTACTCCGAGATGACCTCTTCGGTCAGCGTGGGGCGCTGTGCGATAAGCACTGTGGGTGTCCTTTCAGCGTGCGTCCGCTATATGACGCATCACGGATCGCGATCTCTCGCGGCCCGGCAAGACTCTGTCCGCTCGCCGGGCGAAGGTGGCTCACCCGTGGGTGAGCGAGTTGCCGCGGACACGCTCCGGCCCGGGAGGGCGCGGGCGTACCGCGTGCGACGAGGGTCAGACGCGGCGACGCTTCGGGGGGCGGCAGCCGTTGTGCGCCTGAGGCGTCACGTCCTGGATCGAGCCCACCTCGAGGCCCGTCGCCTGCAGAGAACGGATGGCGGTCTCACGACCGGAGCCCGGGCCCTTGACGAAGACGTCGACCTTCTTCACGCCGTGCTCCTGGGCGCGGCGGGCGGCCGACTCCGCGGCGAGCTGGGCGGCGTACGGCGTCGACTTGCGGGAGCCCTTGAAGCCGACGTGGCCGGCGGACGCCCACGAGACCACGGCGCCCGAGGGGTCCGTGATCGAGATGATGGTGTTGTTGAACGTGCTCTTGATGTGCGCCTGGCCGAGCGGGACGTTCTTCTTGTCCTTGCGACGCGGCTTGCGAGTCTTGGGAGGCATTGATGCTCACTATCTTGAAACGTGGTGTTTCCCGAGTCCGCCGGAGGGGCATCGGCCCCCGGTCGACGAACTCCGGGTCTGGTCGGACCGGGGCGGGCGCTGCCCGGATGGGCGCTGCCCGCACCTCGGACTGCTTGTCAGCGGGCCTTCTTCTTGCCGGCGACGGTGCGCTTCGGACCCTTGCGGGTACGCGCGTTGGTCTTGGTGCGCTGACCGCGCACCGGCAGCCCGCGACGGTGACGCAGACCCTGATAGGTGCCGATCTCCACCTTGCGGCGGATGTCGGAGGCGACCTCGCGGCGGAGGTCACCCTCGAGCTGGTAGCTGGACTCGAGGTGGTCGCGCAGCGCGACGAGCTGCGTGTCGTCCAGGTCCTTGACCCGGGTGTCGGGGTTGACCCCGGTCGCGGCAAGGGTCTCCTTGGCGCGGGTCCGTCCGACCCCGAAGATGTAGGTGAGCGCGATCTCGACCCGCTTCTCGCGGGGGAGGTCGACGCCGATAAGACGTGCCATGTGCCTGATGGCTCCTGTACTTCTCGTCCGGAGGTCTGCCGCACCGCCATCCCGCGAGATCCGCGGGCCCCGGCCTCCGGGCCGAGGGTTCCCCCGCCTCCTGGCGGGTTCGAGGTGGTGCGCTGGTGGTGGCCGTGGCCACCGGCCCGGGGAATCCCCGGGAGGTGATCAGCCCTGGCGCTGCTTGTGGCGCAGGTTGTCGCAGATCACCATGACGCGACCGTGCCGGCGAATCACCTTGCACTTGTCGCAGATCTTCTTGACGCTCGGCTTGACCTTCATGGTTTCCTCTGACTGTGTTGGAACGTGGCGTGCCCGGGTTCGGCGACCCCGGCTCCGCCCGTTCGGAAACGTGGCATCGGCCGGTCCGGAGACCGGGCTGCGCCCCGCTCCGGCTGTTCCGAAACGTAGCGTTTCCCGAGTTCCGAGACCGGGCTACGCCCCGTTCCGGCTACTTGTAGCGGTAGACGATCCGGCCGCGGGACAGGTCGTACGGGCTGAGCTCGACCACGACCCGGTCCTCCGGAAGGATTCGGATGTAGTTCTGGCGCATCTTGCCCGAGATGTGGGCAAGCACCTTGTGACCGTTCTCCAGCTCCACGCGGAACGTCGCGTTCGGCAGAGCCTCGACCACGCTGCCCTCGATCTCGATGACACCGTCCTTCTTAGCCATATCCTCCGCTAACTCTCGTCGGCCTGTTCCTCGTACCCCGACCCGGGCGCGCGGGAAGCACGCCTCCGTCAGGACGAGGATGTCGTGTGCAGCCGCAGACGCCGGTCCGATGGCGGAACCGACACCCGGCCAGGACCGAGCCGCCAGCGATCGACCTGCCGAAACCACTCTGGAAGCCGAACCCGTGGGGACTGTGCCCTTCAGCGCCGGAAGCGCGGACTACACCCAACGGCCCATCTTATCAGAGGCGCGCCCAATGCCTGCCCGGGTCCTCTCCCGCTCCCCGGAATCGCCGCCCGGCTCCCCCGGCTCCCGTCAGATGCAGCTCCTCCGGATCCCGTCAGATGTCGTACTCGATACCCGGCGGCCCGATCATCGTGTGCGGCAACGCGCCGACGAACAGGACCAGCATCGGCACCCAGCCCAGCAGGACGCCCACGGAGACCGCGATCAGCTCCGACCGCCGCCTCCGGCGCCACAGCCAGGCACCGACGATCCAGCCCACGACGGCGAGCAGGAGCACCGACTCCCACAGCCGCAGCGAGGTGCCGAACCCGACCACGAGCCCCGCCCAGAACCAGACGCCGAACGCCAGCCGCCGCGCCCAGCTGCCGAGCCACCGGCCGAGCCGGGAGAACGCCCCCGCGACGGCGGCCGCCGCGCGCCCTCGCGGAGGAGACGGCACATCGCCGGGCTCGCGGGTCGCCCGGATCGGGGTCAAAGGCCGCAGGGCATGAGCGTCATCGGTCATGTCACGTGAGCATAGACCAACTGACTCCAGCTAAGTAAGAGGTCGCTACCTCCTCGCGCGACCTCTGAAGAGGCCGCTAGCCGCTTCCGGGCGCCATCGACCTCAGTCGAGCGGCGCGATCTCCACGCCGAGCTCGCCCAGGCGTCCCGCTCCCCCGTCCGGCGCGGTCAGCACCCAGACGCCGCCCTCGAGGATCGCGACGCTGTGCTCCCAGTGCGCGGCCCGCGAGCCGTCCGCCGTCACCACGGTCCACTCGTCGTCGAGCACGTGCGTCTCGCCCGTGCCCAGCGTGACCATCGGCTCGATCGCCAGGCACATTCCGGGCCGGAGTCGCGGCCCGCGGTCCCGCACGCGGAAGTTCACGACGTCCGGCGGCTGGTGCATGGCGGTTCCGATGCCGTGCCCCACGTACTCCTCGACGATCCCGTACTCGACGCCGACCAGCTCACCCGCCAGCTCGACGCTCGCCTCCACCGCGCGGCCCACGTCGTTCAACCGGCGCCCGCCGCCCAGGGCGGCGATCCCCGCCCACATCGCGGCCTCGGTGGCGCGCACGAGCTGGGCGTGCGCCACCGAACCGCCCGCCGCCTCCACGGCGTCGTCGGGCGCGTCCACCGGCACAGCGCCGGCGTCCCCGAGCACGAACGAGATCGCGGAGTCCCCGTGCCAGCCGCCCACGATCGCTCCGCAGTCCACGGAGACGAGGTCGCCGACGCCGATCACCCGCCCGCCGGGGATGCCGTGGATCACCTCGTCCCCGACCGACACGCAGATCGCGGCCGGGAACCCCTCGTACCCCAGGAACGACGGCGTCGCGCCGGCGCCACGGATGGCGTCCGACGCGACGGAGTCGAGATCGGCGGTGGTCATGCCCGGGCGGGCCGCTTCCCGGACCGCGGCGAGCGCATCGGCGACGACGAGGCCGGCCCGCCGCATGACGCGCACCTGCTCCGGGGTCTTGTACTCGATGCGCTCCCGGCCGAGCCCGAGCATGCGGCTCAACCCAGCTGGGCCGCGAGCGAGGTCACGATCCGGTCGGTGACGTCCGGGATCTCGCCGACGCCGTCCACCTTGGCCAGCAGCCCGCGCTCCGCGTAGGCGGCCGTGAGCGGAGCGGTCTCCGCGTCGTAGATCGCGAGACGCTTCTCGATGGCCTCAGGGGTGTCGTCGGTGCGCCCCTCCTCCTCGGCCCGCTTCGCCAGCCGGGCCATGAGCTCGTCCCGGTCGGCCGTCAGCTCGATGACACCGTCCAGCTCCCAGCCGAGGTCGGAGAGGATGCGGTCGAGCTCTTCCACCTGGGCCGAGTTCCGGGGGTAGCCGTCGAGCAGGAAGCCGCTCGCGACATCCGGCCGGCCCAGCCGCTCGCGCACCATGGCGTTCGTGACCTCGTCGGGGACGAGCTCACCCTGCTCGATGTACGCCTTCGCCTCGCGCCCGAGTTCGGTGTCGCCCTCGATGTTCGCACGGAAGATGTCGCCCGTGGAGATCGTCACGATGCCGAAGGTCTCGGCGAGCCGGGCGGCCTGCGTCCCCTTCCCGACGCCCTGCGGACCCATGATGACGAGACGCGTGATGCGGCCCTCCGGGCCCCCGTGGACGTGCACGTCGCTGCGAGAGGTGATGGGAGTCTGGCTCAACGGAGGAATCCTTCGTAGTGACGCTGCTGGAGCTGGGAGTCGATCTGCTTGACCGTCTCGAGCCCGACGCCGACCACGATGAGGATCGAGCTGCCGCCGAACGGCAGGTTGGTGGTGACGCCCAGGAAGACGAGCACCAGCGTCGGGATCAACGCCACCAGCGCGAGGTACAGGGAACCGGCGGAGGTGATCCGGGTGATCACGTAGTCGAGGTACTCCGCGGTGGGCCGGCCCGCCCGGATGCCCGGGATGAAGCCGCCGTACTTCTTCATGTTGTCGGCGACCTCGTCCGGGTTGAACGTGATCGACGTGTAGAAGAAGCAGAAGAAGATGATCATCAGCGTGTAGAGCGCGATGTACAGCGGCTCCGACGGCTGGACCAGGTTGTTCGAGATCCAGATGACCCAGTCGGCCTGCTGGTCCCCGAACTGGGCGATCAGGCCCGGCAGCGCCAGGATCGACGCCGCGAAGATGACCGGGATGACACCGGACATGTTGATCTTGATCGGGATGTAGGTGCTGGTACCGCCGTACATGCGACGGCCGACCATCCGCTTCGCGTACTGCACCGGGATCCGGCGCTGCGACTGCTCGACGAACACGACCAGGCCGACCACCAGCACGATGACGACGATCATGATGGTGAAGTTGAGGACGCCGTTCGCGCCACCGGCGATGGACCAGAGCGCCGTCGGGAAGCTCGCCGCGATGGACGTGAAGATGAGCAGCGACATGCCGTTGCCGACGCCCCGCTCGGTGATGAGCTCGCCGAGCCACATGACGAGGCCCGTACCGGCGGTCATGGTGATGACCATGAGGACGGCGGTGAGCACGGTGTCGTCTGCGATCACGGCCAGGTCGCAGCCCGGGAACAGGAGACCCTGGCGCGCGGTCGTGATGACCGTCGTCGACTGCAGGATCGCCAGCGCGATCGTCAGGTAGCGCGTGTACTGGGTGAGCTTCGTCTGGCCCGACTGGCCCTCCTTGTGCAGGGCCTCGAACCGCGGGATCACCACGCGCAGGAGCTGGACGATGATGCTCGCCGTGATGTAGGGCATGATCCCGAGCGCGAACACCGACAGCTGCAGGAGCGCCCCGCCGCTGAACACGTTGATCAGCCCGAGCAGCGAGTTGTCCTGCTGCCCTTCGACGCACACCTGGACGTTCGTGTAATCCACGCCCGGGGTCGGAATGAACGACCCGACGCGGAACAGCGCCATGATCGCGATCGTGAACAGCAGCTTGCGCCGCAGGTCTGGCGTCCGGAAAGCCCGGCCGAATGCGCTGAGCACCCTGTCCTCCTGGCCCGCGTGCGCGGGGTGTCGTGTCGCCGGATCTCACCGGCGAGATGTCGTCGTCGCCCGCCGCCGCTCTTCGTCGACATGCGGGACCTGTCGGATTCTACGTTGCCTGCGCGGCCCGCAGGACCACGCACGGGCCTAGTCTGCCCGACATCCGGCGCGACACCACAACGGAACGCGCCCGCCACGCCGTCATCGGCCCTGGTAGACGACACGGGACCGGCTGCGCTGACGCGCTGCCGGTCCCGTGCGACCTGCTCAGGCCTCCGCGGACTCGGCCACGGAGCCACCGGCGGCCAGGATCTTCTCCCGGGCCGACGCCGAGACGCGGTCGACCGCGATCTCGAGCTTGACGGTGACGTCGCCGTTACCGAGCACCTTCACCGGCTGGTTCTTGCGAACCGCGCCCTTGGCGACGAGGTCCTCGACGGTGACGGAGCCACCGGCGGGGTACAGCTCGGAGAGCTTGTCCAGGTTCACGACCTGGTACTCCACGCGGAACGGGTTCTTGAACCCGCGCAGCTTCGGAAGGCGCATCTGCAGGGGAACCTGCCCGCCCTCGAAGCCCGCCGGAACCTGGTAGCGGGCCTTCGTGCCCTTGGTACCACGGCCCGCCGTCTTACCCTTCGACGCCTCACCACGACCGACGCGGGTCTTGGCGGTCTTGGCGCCCGGGGCCGGACGGAGGTGGTGGACCTTCAGCGGCTTGCTGTCCGCCATGATCACTCGACCTCCTCGACGGTGACGAGATGCGACACCGTCTTGACCATGCCGCGGATCTCCGGACGGTCCTCCTTCACGGCGGTGTCGCCGATCCGCTTGAGGCCGAGGGTCCGCAGCGTCTCACGCTGCTTGAACTTGCCACCGATGGTGGACCTCACCTGGGTGACCTTCAGTCGAGCCATCACGCACCTGCCTTCGCCTCGGCGGCCGCCTTGAGGCCGGCGGCCTGCGCACGCAGGAGCGCGGCCGGGGCCACGTCCTCGAGCGGCAGACCACGACGCGCGGCGACGGCCTCGGGCTGCTCGAGCCCGCGCAGCGCCGCGACCGTGGCGTGCACGATGTTGATCGCGTTCGACGAGCCGAGCGACTTGCTCAGCACGTCGTGGATGCCGGCGCACTCCAGCACGGCGCGGACCGGACCACCGGCGATCACACCGGTACCCGGCGACGCCGGACGGAGGAACACGACACCGGCGGCTTCCTCACCCTGGATGGGGTGGGGGATGGTGCCCTGGATGCGCGGGACGCGGAAGAAGTTCTTCTTCGCCTCCTCGACACCCTTGGCGATCGCCGCGGGCACCTCCTTGGCCTTGCCGTAACCGACACCCACGGTGCCGTCGCCGTCGCCCACCACGACGAGCGCGGTGAAGCTGAAGCGGCGACCGCCCTTGACGACCTTGGCGACACGGTTGATGGTCACCACGCGCTCGACGAAGGCGCTCTTCTCCTCGCCGCGACCGCCGCCGCCACCGCGGCGGTCGTCACGGCGACCCGAGCGACGACCGTCGTTGCGGCCCTCGCCCTTCTTGTCGTTCCCGTTGGCGGCACCCTGGGGGGCGCCGCTGCGCTGCCCTGCAGCCATCAGAGAGTCCTCTTCTTCCGTGCGTCGGTCGTCACAGGGTCAGCCCGCCTTCGCGAGCCCCGTCGGCGACTGCCGCCACCCGACCGTGGTACTTGTTGCCACCGCGGTCGAACACCACGGTCTCGACGCCGGCGGCCTTGGCACGCTCGGCGACGAGCTCGCCCACCTTGCGGGCCTTGGCCGTCTTGTCGCCGTCGAACGAACGCAGGTCCGCCTCGAGCGTGGAGGCCGACACGACGGTCTTGCCGACGGTGTCGTCCACGACCTGGGCAACCATGTGCCGCGAGGAGCGGGTCACGACCAGACGGGGCCGGACGGCGGTGCCGGTGACCTTCTTGCGGGCACGCGCGTGACGGCGCTTGCGAGCAACTGCCTTGCCCTTGCCAAGAATCTTGATGGCCATCGTCACTTACCAGCCTTTCCGACCTTGCGCCGGACGTGCTCGTCGGCGTAGCGCACACCCTTGCCCTTGTACGGCTCGGGCTTGCGGATCTTGCGGATGTTCGCCGCGACCTCGCCGACCTGCTGCTTGTCGATGCCGGACACGGAGAACTTGTTCGCGCCCTCGACCTTGAACGTGATGCCCTCGGGCGCCTCCACGACGACCGGGTGCGAGAAGCCGAGCGCGAACTCGAGGTTGGAGCCCTTCGCGAGCACGCGGTAACCCGTGCCCACGATCTCCATCTTCTTCTCGTAGCCGTCCGTGACGCCGGTGATCATGTTCGCCAGCAGCGTGCGGGTGAGGCCGTGCAGCGACTTCGACAGCCGCTCGTCGTTCGGACGGGACACCGTGATGGCGCCGTCGTCCAGAGCGACCGTGATGGGTGCGGCGACCGTGTGGTCGAGGGTCCCCTTCGGGCCCTTGACGGTCACGAGCGCACCACTGATGGTGACGTCCACGCCGGCCGGGACCGGAACGGGGAGCTTGCCGATACGAGACATGCTTCTTTCTCCCTTCCGATTACCAGACGTAGGCGAGCACTTCGCCGCCGACGCCCTTGGACTCGGCCTGCCGGTCCGTCAGGAGGCCGGAGGACGTGGACAGGATCGCCACGCCGAGGCCACCCAGAACCTTGGGCAGGTTGGTGGACTTCGCGTAGACACGCAGGCCGGGCTTTGACACGCGGCGCACACCCGAGAGGGCGCGCTCACGGTTCTGGCCGTACTTCAGCTGCAGCGTGAGGATCTTGCCCACCTGGCCGTCCTCGACGTTCCAGCTGGTGATGTAGCCCTCGGCCTGGAGGATCTTCGCGATGTTCGACTTCAGCTTCGACGACGGCATGGACACCGTGTCGTGGTGAGCCGAGTTCGCGTTCCGCAGACGGGTCAGCATGTCTGCGATCGGGTCGGTCATAGTCATCGGGCTCTAGCCCTTCCTCGCCGGGGTATCCGCACCGTGCCGGGCACGGGCGCGGACCTACGGCGTAGTTGTTACCAGCTGCTCTTGGTGACGCCGGGGAGCTCGCCGCGGTGGGCCATCTCCCGCAAGCAGATGCGGCACAGGCCGAACTTGCGGTACACGGAGTGCGGACGACCGCACCGCTGGCACCGGGTGTAGGCACGCACGGCGAACTTGGGCTTGGCGTTCGCCTTGTTGATCAGGGCCTTCTTCGCCATGTCAGTTCTCCTTGAAGGGGAAGCCGAGACGGCGCAGGAGGGAGCGGCCCTCGTCGTCCGTCGTCGCCGTGGTCACGATCGTGATGTCCATACCCCGGACACGGTCGATCTTGTCCTGGTCGATCTCGTGGAACATCGACTGCTCCGTGAGGCCGAACGTGTAGTTCCCGTTGCCGTCGAACTGCTTCGGCGACAGACCGCGGAAGTCACGGATGCGCGGCAGCGCGATCGACAGCAGGCGGTCGAGGAACTCCCACATCCGGTCGCCGCGGAGCGTCGCGTGCGCACCGATCGGCATGCCCTCGCGCAGCTTGAACTGCGCGATCGACTTCTTGGCGCGGGCGACCTGCGGCTTCTGACCGGTGATCGCGGTCAGATCGCGGATCGCGCCCTCGATCAGCTTCGAGTCCTTGGCGGCGTCACCGACACCCATGTTGACGACGATCTTCGTGAGACCGCCGGCCTGGTGGATGTTCTTGTGGCCGAACTCCTCGACCAGGGCCGGGAGGATCTCCTCGCGGTACTTCTGCTTGAGGCGCGGCTGAGCCGGTGCCAGAGTCGTGGTCTCGCTCATCAGTCGATGTCCTTCCCGGAGCGCTTGGCCACGCGGACCCGCACGGTCTTGGTGCGGCCGTCGCGGTCGACCTCCTCGAGGCGGTACCCGACACGGGTACCCTTCTTGGTCTCCGGGTCGACGATCATCACGTTGCTCACGTGGATCGACGCCTCGACCGTCTCGATGCCACCGGTCCGGGTGCCGCGCTGCGACTGGCCCATCTTGGTGTGCTTGGTGACGCGCTGGACACCCTCGACCACGACGCGGTCGCGGTCCTTGATGACCTCGAGCACGCGACCGGTCTTGCCCTTGTCCTTGCCCGAGATGACGAGGACCTGGTCGCCCTTCTTGATCTTCGCCATGGTCAGAGCACCTCCGGAGCCAGCGAGATGATCTTCATGAAACGCTTGTCGCGCAGCTCGCGGCCCACCGGGCCGAAGATGCGGGTGCCGCGCGGCTCGCCGTCGTTCTTGAGGATGACGGCGGCGTTCTCGTCGAACTTGATGTAGGAACCGTCCGGACGACGACGCTCCTTGGCGGTACGGACGACGACGGCCTTGACGACCTCGCCCTTCTTCACGTTCCCGCCGGGGATCGCGTCCTTGACGGTGGCGACGAAGGTGTCGCCGATACCGGCGTAGCGACGGCCGGAGCCACCGAGAACGCGGATGCACAGGATCTCCTTGGCACCCGTGTTGTCGGCGACCCGAAGTCGCGACTCCTGCTGGATCATTTGAGTGATCTCCTTGCGTCGTGCTGGTTCTCACCTCGAGTGGTGAGCCTTGCCGAACGGATAAGTACTGTGTGGCTCCTTCGGTGGGCCGGAGGCGGCGGGACTCGCACCCCGCCGCCATGACCTCGCGAAGGTGTTACTTGGCCTTCTCCAGGATCGACACCAGCCGCCACCGCTTGGTGGCGGACAGGGGGCGGGTCTCCATGATCTCGACCAGGTCGCCGATGCCGGCGGTGTTCTCCTCGTCGTGCGCCTTCACCTTGTTGGTGGTGCGCAGGACCTTGCCGTAAAGAGGGTGCTTCTTGCGGTCCTCGACCTCGACGACGATGGTCTTGGCCATCTTGTCGCTGACGACGTAGCCGCGGCGCACCTTGCGCGTGTTGCGCTCTGTGGTCGCCTGGACCTCGGTGTTCTCGCTCATCCTTGCCTCACTCACTCACGCTCGGAGCCGTACGGATGCCGAGCTCACGCTCGCGCAGGATCGTGTAGATCCGCGCGATGTCGCGGCGTACGGCCTTGAGACGGCCGTGACTCTCCAGCTGACCCGTGGCCGACTGGAAGCGGAGGTTGAAGAGCTCCTCCTTCGACTCCTTCAGCTTGGCGACGAGCGTCTCGTCGTCCATGCCGTCGAGGTCGACGGGCAGCAGACCCTTCGTTCCGATCGTCATCAGATCGCACCCCCCTCGCGCACCACGAAACGGCACTTCATCGGGAGCTTGTGCATCGCGCGACGCATGGCCTCGCGCGCCAGCTCCTCATCGACACCGGCCAGCTCGAAGACGACGCGGCCGGGCTTGACATTGGCGACCCACCACTCGGGCGAGCCCTTACCGGAGCCCATACGGACCTCGGCGGGCTTCTTGGTCAGCGGGCGGTCCGGGTAGATGTTGATCCAGACCTTTCCGCCACGCTTGATGTGACGGGTCATCGCGATACGCGCCGCTTCGATCTGGCGGTTGGTGACGTAGGCCGGCTCGAGAGCCTGGATCCCGAAGTCACCGAAGGCGATCTGCGTACCGCCCTTGGCGGCACCGCCGCGCTTGGGGTGGTGCTGCTTGCGGTGCTTGACCTTGCGCGGGATCAGCATGGTCAGGCCTCCGTTCCGGACTCTGCGGCCGGCGCGGCCGGAGCCTCCGCCGCGGCAGCGGCGGGGGCGCCCTCGGACTTGCGCTCGGCCGAACGCTCGTTGCGGCGGCCACCACGACGGTCACCGCGATCTCCGCGGTCGCCACGCTCACCCCGGCCACGACCCTGACGGGGGGCGGCGGCGGCCTGCTGCGCGGCGAACTCCTTCTCGGTGGTGTCGCCCTTGTAGATCCACACCTTCACGCCGATGCGGCCGAAGGTCGTACGCGCCTCGAAGAAGCCGTAGTCGATGTACGCGCGGAGCGTGTGCAGCGGCACGCGCCCCTCGCGGTAGAACTCCGAGCGGCTCATCTCGGCGCCGCCAAGGCGACCCGAGACCTGCACGCGGATGCCCTTCGCGCCGGCCCGCTGCGCGGACTGGATGCCCTTGCGCATGGCACGGCGGAACGAGACACGGCTCGCGAGCTGCTCTGCGATGCCCTGCGCGACGAGCTGGGCCTCGATCTCGGCGTTCTTGACCTCGAGGATGTTGAGCTGGACCTGCTTGCCCGTGAGCTTCTCGAGCTCGCCGCGGATGCGGTCGGCCTCGGCGCCACGCCGGCCGATCACGATGCCCGGACGCGCCGTGTGGATGTCCACGCGGACGCGGTCGCGGGTGCGCTCGATCTCGACCTTGGCGATACCGGCCCGCTCGAGGCCGGTGCTCATGAGCTTGCGGATCGCCACGTCCTCACGGACGTAGTCGCGGTACCGCTGACCGGGCTTCGTGCTGTCCGCGAACCACCGCGACTTGTGGTCGGTGGTGATGCCCAGGCGGTACCCGTGCGGGTGTACCTTCTGACCCACTGTCAGGCCCCTTCCTTGTCGGCGAGCACCACGGTGATGTGGCTCGTGCGCTTGAGGATCCGGTTCGCACGGCCCTGCGCCCGCGGGCGGAACCGCTTGAGCGTCGGGCCCTCGTCCACGTATGCCTCCTTGATGACCAGGTCGTCCTCGACGAACCGGACACTGTCCCGGTCGGCCTTCACGCGCGCGTTGGCGATGGCGCTCTCGACGACCTTCCGGATCGGCTCGGCAGGCGACTGCGGCGCGAACTTCAGCACCGCAACGGCCTCCTGGGCCTGCTTGCCACGGATGAGGTCGATGACGCGCCGGGCCTTCTGGGGCGTGACACGGACGAACCGCGCCTGCGCCTTGGCTTCCATTGCTGTCCTGCTTCCTTTTCTCAGACAGTCGGGGCTGTCGCTTCGCTGTGCGAGGGGCTCTCGCCCTCCGCTCAGCGGCGACGGCCCTTCTTGTCGTCCTTCACGTGGCCGCGGAAGGTCCGCGTGGGGGCGAACTCGCCGAGCTTGTGGCCGACCATCGCCTCGGTGATGAACACCGGGACATGCTTGCGACCGTCGTGCACGGCAAACGTGTGGCCCAGGAAGTCGGGCGTGATGACCGACCGACGGGACCAGGTCTTGATGACGTTCTTGGTCCCCTTCTCGTTCTGGGCGTCCACCTTCTTCTGCAGGTGGTCGTCGACGAAGGGGCCCTTCTTCAGGCTACGAGGCATCAGTCAGGCTCCTATCAGCGCTTCTTGCCGGTACGGCGACGGCGGACGATCAGCTTGTCGCTCGCCTTCTTCGGGCGGCGGGTACGGCCCTCGGGCTTGCCCCAGGGGCTCACGGGGTGACGACCACCGGAGGTCTTGCCCTCACCACCACCGTGCGGGTGGTCGATCGGGTTCATGACCACACCGCGGACGGTGGGGCGCTTGCCCCTCCAGCGGTTACGGCCGGCCTTGCCCCAGTTGATGTTCGACTGCTCGGCGTTGCCCACCTCGCCGACCGTCGCGCGGCAGCGCAGGTCGACGTTCCGGATCTCGCCGGACGGCATGCGCAGCTGCGCGTACGGGCCGTCCTTCGCGACGAGCTGCACGGAGGCGCCGGCCGAGCGGGCGATCTTCGCGCCGCCGCCGGGCCGCAGCTCGACGGCGTGGATGACCGTACCGGTCGGGATGTTGCGCATCGGCAGGTTGTTGCCCGGCTTGATGTCCGCGGCAGCACCGGCCTCGACGACGTCGCCCTGGCTCAGCTTGTTCGGGGCGACGATGTAGCGCTTCTCACCGTCCGCGTAGTGCAGCAGCGCGATGCGCGCCGTGCGGTTCGGGTCGTACTCGATGTGCGCGACCTTGGCCGGCACGCCGTCCTTGTCGTGGCGGCGGAAGTCGATGACGCGGTACGCGCGCTTGTGACCGCCGCCCTTGTGACGCGTCGTGATGCGGCCGGAGTTGTTGCGGCCACCCGTCTTGGACAGCGGGCGGAGCAGCGACTTCTCCGGCTGCGAGCGCGTGATCTCGACGAAGTCGGCGACGCTCGCGCCGCGGCGGCCCGGCGTCGTCGGCTTGTACTTACGGATTCCCATGGAAACCTGTCCTCAATCTGCTCTCGTCCGGCTCAGCCGACCGGCCCGCCGAAGATGTCGATCGTCCCCTCGCGGAGGGTGACGATCGCACGCTTGGTGTCCTTGCGCTTGCCCAGGCCGTAACGCGTGCGCCGCGTCTTGCCCTTGCGGTTGATCGTGTTCACCGAGGCGACCTTGACGTCGAAGACCTTCTCGACGGCGATCTTGATCTCGGTCTTGTTGGCCCGCGGGTCCACGACGAACGTGTACTTGCCCTCGTCGAGAAGGTTGTAGCTCTTCTCGGAGACGACGGGCGCGATCAGGATGTCGCGCGGGTCCTTCTGCACGGTGGTCACTTGGAGTCCTCCTCGGTGGACTCGGCAGCGGCGACGAACTCGGCCAGACCGTCTTCGTCACCGTCGGCCAGGAACTGAGCCTGCTTGGCGAAGCTGCCGGCGGCCGACGGGACCTTGACGCCGGCCTCGGTCAGCGCGGCCCGGATCTCATCCTCGGTGGCCGCGGCCAGCTTGGCCCACGTGGTGTAGCCGGCGCCCGTGAGCGCGGCCGCGATCTTCGGGCCGATGCCCTCGATCCGCTTCAGGTCCACCGGGGCGGCGGACTCGTCGGCGGGGGCGGCCTTCGCGGCGGCCGGGGCAGCGGCGGCCTCGGACTCGGTGGCGACGGCCTTCGCGCCCTTGCCCGCGGCGGGACCCGCGAGGAACGCGGAGAGCGCGGACTCGGTGAAGACGACGTCGTCGGAGACCAGCACGTCGTACGTGTTCAGCTGGTCGGCGACCAGCAGGTGCACCTCGGGCACGTTGCGCAGCGACTTGCGCGACACCTCGTCCGAGCGCTCCAGCACGACGAGCACGTGCTCGCGGGAAGTCAGGGACTTGATGGCGGCGAGCGCCTTCTTCGTGGAGGGCGTGCCGTCGATACCGAACCCGGACACGACGTGCACGCGGCCCGCGCGAGCGCGGTCCGACAGGGCCCCGCGCAGGGCGGCGGCCTTCATCTTCTTCGGGGTGCGCTGCTCGTACGAGCGCGGCTGCGGGCCGTGGACGGTGCCACCACCGGCGAACTGCGGGGCGCGCGTCGAACCCTGGCGGGCGCGGCCGGTGCCCTTCTGCTTGTACGGCTTCCTGCCACCACCGCGGACTTCGCCGCGGGTCTTGGTGGCGTGCGTGCCCTGGCGGGCCGCCGCGCGCTGCGCGACGACGACCTGGTGGATCAGCGGGACGTTCACGGCGACGTCGAAGACCTCGGCGGGGAGCTCCGCCGTGCCCGACTTCTTACCCTTCGCGTCAAGCACGTCGACGGTCAGTGCGGCCATTGGTGTCACGCTCCCTTCGCGGCGGTACGGACGAGGACGACGCCGCCCTTGTTACCGGGAACCGCGCCCTTGACGAGCAGCAGACCCTTCTCGGCGTCGACCGCGTGAACGGTCAGGTTCTGGACGGTCTTGCGGGCGTTGCCCATGCGACCGGCCATGCGCAGGCCCTTGAACACGCGCGACGGCGTCGAGGCGCCGCCGATCGAGCCGGGCTTGCGGTGGTTGCGGTGCGAGCCGTGCGAGGCGCCGACACCGGCGAAGCCGTGGCGCTTCATGACGCCCGCGGTCCCCTTGCCCTTGGTCGTGCCGGTCACGTCGACCACGGCGCCGGCTTCGAAGGCCTCGGCGGTGATCTCCTGACCCAGCGAGAACTCGGCGGAGTTCTCGGTACGCACCTCGGCCACGTGACGGCGCGGCGTCACGCCGGCCTTGTCGAAGTGACCCTTCATGGGCTTCGTGACCTTGCGGGGGTCGATCTGGCCGTACGCGAGCTGGACGGCGGCGTAGCCGTCCGTCTCCTCGGTACGGATCTGGGTCACGACGTTCGTGCCCACCGACACGACCGTCACCGGCACGAGGCGACCGGCCTCGTCCCAGGTCTGGGTCATGCCGAGCTTCGTCCCGAGCACCGCGGTCACGTTCTTCTGCTGGTTGGTCATGTTGATGTCCTCCAGCCTCAGAGCTTGATCTCGATGTTCACGTCCGCAGGCAGGTCGAGACGCATGAGCGAATCGACGGCCTTGGGCGTCGGGTCGACGATGTCGATGAGCCGCTTGTGCGTACGCATCTCGAAGTGCTCGCGGCTGTCCTTGTACTTGTGAGGCGACCGGATGACGGTGAAGACATTCTTCTCCGTCGGCAGCGGCACCGGGCCCACGACCGTCGCACCAGCGCGAGTGACCGTGTCGACGATCTTGCGCGCCGAGCTGTCGATCACCTCGTGGTCGTAGGACTTGAGCCGGATGCGGATCTTCTGTCCCGCCATGGCGTCGTCTGACTCTCTCTCTCGAACCGCTACTGTCCGACCCCCGCGCTCGGGCGTGTCGCGCTGTGCGACGCACCCGTGCACACGCACCTCAACCCGGTGCGGGGCCGTTGGGAAGTGATCTCCTGCGAGGGACCTCGCTCGGACCACGACGTTTGCCGAGCCTGCTCAGAACAGTGCCATCGGTGATGACCGTCGGCGTGTGCTCCGCGGGGCGCATTCCTGGCGTCGAAGTTCAGACGCAAAACCCCGCAGCCTCTCCCGGGGAGAAGACCGCCCGGCCACCTCGGTGGCCGCGGCTTCGCACACTGTTCGACACAAGAAAGAGCGCGCCCGTAACAGGCAACTGCTCAAGTCTGCCATACGGTTCCGCGGAATTCCAAGCGGGACCGGTGTGATATGGCCCGCCCACGACGAAGGGTCCGGACGCCGAGGCGTCCGGACCCTTCGGTGAGCCGTCAGGCCGAGATCACTTGAGGATCTTGGTGACGCGGCCGGAACCGACCGTGCGGCCACCCTCACGGATGGCGAAGCCGAGGCCCTCCTCCATGGCGATCGGCTGGATCAGCTCGACCGTCATCTCGGTGTTGTCACCCGGCATGACCATCTCGGTGCCCTCAGGCAGCGTGATGACGCCGGTGACGTCCGTGGTGCGGAAGTAGAACTGCGGGCGGTAGTTCGAGAAGAACGGGTTGTGACGGCCGCCCTCGTCCTTGCCCAGGATGTAGACCTGCGCCTCGAAGTTGGTGTGCGGCGTGATCGAACCCGGCTTCACGACGACCTGGCCACGCTCGACGTCCTCGCGCTTCGTGCCGCGCAGCAGCAGACCGGTGTTGTCGCCGGCCTGCGCCTGGTCCATCTGCTTGTGGAACGTCTCGATACCGGTGACCGTGGTCTTCTGCGGCTCGCGGATACCCACGATCTCGACCTCGGAGTTGATGTCGAGCGTGCCGCGCTCCACCTTGCCGGTGACGACGGTGCCACGACCGGTGATCGTGAAGACGTCCTCGATCGGCATCAGGAACGGCTTATCGAGGTCGCGCTGCGGCTCCGGGACGTTCTCGTCGACGGCCTCCATGAGCTCGACGACCTTCTCGGTCCACTCGGCGTCGCCCTCAAGGGCCTTGAGGCCGGAGACGCGGACCACCGGGACGTCGTCGCCGGGGAACTCCTGCGACGACAGCAGCTCGCGGACCTCCATCTCGACGAGCTCGAGGAGCTCCTCGTCCTCGACCATGTCGGCCTTGTTGAGCGCGACCAGCAGGTAGGGCACGCCCACCTGGCGGGCGAGCAGCACGTGCTCACGCGTCTGCGCCATCGGACCGTCGGTCGCGGCGACCACCAGGATCGCGCCGTCCATCTGGGCGGCACCGGTGATCATGTTCTTGATGTAGTCGGCGTGACCGGGGGCGTCAACGTGCGCGTAGTGGCGCTTCGGCGTCTCGTACTCGATGTGCGCGATGTTGATCGTGATGCCGCGCTGCTTCTCCTCCGGCGCGGCGTCGATCTCGTCGAAGTTGCGCTGCGTGTTCGCCGGCAGGTCCGGGTACTTGTCGGCGAGCACCTTCGAGATCGCGGCGGTCAGCGTCGTCTTACCGTGGTCGACGTGACCGATCGTGCCGATGTTGACGTGCGGCTTGGTCCGCTCGAACTTGGCCTTAGCCACTTGGGTCCTCCTGGGACTTGGGTAGATGTTCCGAACGTTGCGGGTGTCGGCGAGAGAGCCTACAACCGCGGGGCGTCGGGCTTCCTACAGGTTGGTTGTACGGTTCGACCTGTGGGGACTCACTCGCCCCGGGTCTTCTTGATGATCTCGTCGGCAACCGCCTTGGGAACCTCGGCATAGCTGTCGAACTGCATCGAGTACACGGCACGCCCCTGGGTCTTCGACCGAAGGTCACCGATGTACCCGAACATCTCGCTCAACGGTACGGCGGCACGAACGACCTTGACACCGGTGGCGTCCTCCATGGACTGGATCATCCCACGACGCGAGTTCAGGTCGCCGATCACGTCGCCCATGTACTCCTCGGGCGTACGGACCTCGACGGCCATGACGGGCTCGAGCAGCACCGGGTCGGCCCGCCGCACGCCCTCCTTGAACACCATCGAGCCGGCGATCTTGAACGCCATCTCCGAGGAGTCGACGTCGTGGTACGCGCCGTCGAGCAGCGTCGCCTTGACACCGACGACCGGGAACCCGGCCAGCACGCCCTGTTCCATGGCCGACTGGATGCCCGCGTCCACCGACGGGATGTACTCGCGCGGGATACGCCCGCCGGTGACCTCGTTCGCGAACTCGTAGAGCTCGCCCTCCGTGGTCTCCAGCGGCTCGAAGGTCACCTGGACCTTCGCGAACTGGCCCGAGCCACCCGTCTGCTTCTTGTGGGTGTAGTCGATCTTCTCCGCCTTGCGACGGATCGTCTCGCGGTACGCCACCTGAGGCTTACCGACATTGGCCTCGACCTTGAACTCGCGGCGCATGCGGTCCACGAGGATGTCGAGGTGGAGCTCGCCCATACCGCCGACGACGGTCTGGCCGGTCTCCTCGTCCAGCGAGATGCGATACGTCGGGTCCTCGTCGAGGAGCTTCTGGATCGCCGTGGACATCTTCTCCTGGTCGGCCTTCGTCTTCGGCTCGATCGCCACGTCGATGACGGGCTCCGGGAAGGACATCGACTCCAGGATGACCTGGTCGTTCGGGTCGCTCAGGGTGTCACCGGTGGTGACATCCTTGAGGCCGATGAACGCGTAGATGTGGCCTGCCTGCGCCTCCTCGACCGGGTTCTCCTTGTTGGAGTGCATCTGGAAGAGCTTCCCGATGCGCTCCCGCTTGCCCTTGGTGGTGTTGTACACCTGGGCGCCCTGGGAGACCTTGCCGGAGTACACGCGCACGTACGTGAGCTTGCCGAAGAACGGGTGGGTCGCGACCTTGAACGCCAGGCCCGAGAACGGCTCCGTGGCGTCGGCGTGCCGCTCGACGACCTTCTCCGCGTCCTTGACGTCGTGGCCCTCGATGGAGGGCACGTCGAGCGGGGACGGCAGGTAGTCGATCACCGCGTCGAGCATGGGCTGGACGCCCTTGTTCTTGTACGCGGAGCCGCACAGCACCGGGAACGCCTCGGACGAGATGACCAGCTTGCGGATGCCCGCCTTGATCTCGGCCGTGGTCAGCGCCTCGCCGCCGAGGTACTTCTCCAGCAGCTCCTCGTCCGCCTCGGCGACGGCCTCGACGAGCTGCTCGCGGTACTCCTGAGCCTTGTCCTGGAGGTCCGCCGGGATCTCCTCGACGGCGTACTCCTCGCCCATCTTCGTGTCGCCACGCCAGGTGAGCGCCTTCATCTCGACGAGGTCGACGACGCCCTCGAAGTCGTTCTCCGCGCCGATCGGCAGCTGGATCACGAGGGGCTTCGCCTTGAGGCGGTTCACGATCGTGTCGACGGTGAAGTAGAAGTCCGCGCCCAGCTTGTCCATCTTGTTGACGAAGCAGATGCGGGGGACGTCGTACTTGTCGGCCTGGCGCCACACCGTCTCGGACTGCGGCTCCACGCCCTCCTTGCCGTCGAACACCGCGACGGCGCCGTCGAGCACGCGGAGCGAGCGCTCCACCTCGACCGTGAAGTCGACGTGGCCGGGCGTGTCGATGATGTTGATCTGGTTGTCGTTCCAGAAGCACGTCGTCGCGGCGGACGTGATCGTGATGCCGCGCTCCTGCTCCTGGGCCATCCAGTCCATCGTCGAGGCGCCGTCGTGCGTCTCACCGATCTTGTAGTTCACACCCGTGTAGAAGAGGATGCGCTCGGTCGTAGTGGTCTTGCCGGCATCGATGTGGGCCATGATGCCGATATTGCGGACCTTCTTCAGGTCGGTCAGCACGTCGAGTGCCACGGTCTCTTACCCCTCTGTGGGTCTGGTCCGCCGAGGCGGATCCACCGAAGGCCCCGGTGGTCACCGGGGCCGTCGGAGCAACTATTACCAGCGGTAGTGCGCGAAGGCCTTGTTGGACTCGGCCATCTTGTGCATGTCCTCGCGGCGCTTGACCGCCGCACCGAGACCGTTCGACGCGTCGAGGATCTCGTTCATCAGACGCTCGGTCATCGTCTTCTCGCGGCGGGCCCGGGAGAAGTCGGTCAGCCAGCGCAGCGCGAGCGTCGTGGAGCGCGAGGGGCGCACCTCGACCGGCACCTGGTAGGTGGCGCCACCGACGCGGCGGGAGCGCACCTCGAGCGCAGGGCGGACGTTGTCCAGCGCGCGCTTCAGCACGACGACCGGGTCCTGGTCCGTCTTGCCGCGGACACCCTCGAGGGCGCCGTAGACGATCGCCTCGGCGGTGGACTTCTTGCCGTCCAGCAGCACCTTGTTGATCAGCTGCGTGACGACCGGGGACCCGTACACGGGGTCGACGATGAGCGGCCGCTTCGGGGCCGGTCCCTTGCGGGGCATCAGCTCTTCTCCTTCTTGGCGCCGTAGCGGGAGCGCGCCTGCTGGCGGCCCTTCACGCCCTGCGTGTCGAGGGCGCCGCGGATGATCTTGTAACGAACACCCGGGAGGTCCTTCACACGCCCGCCGCGCACGAGCACGATGGAGTGCTCCTGCAGGTTGTGGCCGACACCGGGGATGTACGCGGTGACCTCGATGCCGGTGGAGAGCTTCACGCGCGCGACCTTGCGGAGCGCCGAGTTCGGCTTCTTGGGGGTGGTGGTGTACACGCGGGTGCACACGCCGCGCCGCTGGGGGGAACCCTTGAGCGCCGGGGTCTTCGACTTCCCGGCCTTGGAGTTCCGGCCCTTGCGGACGAGCTGCTGGATCGTAGGCACTACGTCTCCGTCGTCTCTCGAGCTGGTGGTGCCGGCGGGTGCCGCCGACGCCCTTCGTTGGTCTGTGGCTGGTGCGTGCCGATCGCACGCGGCACCCGCGGCCCTTACGGGTCCGCAACGCCACCTACCACCGGCTCGATGGCCCGGTCGATCTCACCTGCAGCACGAAGCCATGGGAGATTTCTCCGGGATGCCTGCGCACTCGCGTCGGCCGCTCCCACACGATCGCGACGAGGCGATCCGCGGAATCTTGCGGCCAGACGGCGCTGGCACGTTGAACAAGGCTACCCGCGGCCTCGCGGGCGGTCAAAACGAAATGACTGTGAGGTCCATGACCTCAGATGCCCGACGGCGGCCGGGACACGTTTCGTACGGAACGTGCCCCGGCCGCCGTCGGACGGTGACATCGTCGGTCAGCGGAAGTCGCCGAAGTCCAGGTCCTCCAGCGGGATCGCCTCGCCCGAGCCCATGCCGAGCGTCGGGAAGTCGATGTCGTCGTACCCGAAGCTCGGGTACAGCTCCGCCTTGGCCTGCTCGGTCGGCTCGACCTCCACGTTCCGGTAGCGGGCCAGACCCGTGCCGGAGGGGATGAGCTTACCGATGATGACGTTCTCCTTGAGGCCCAGCAGCGGGTCACGCCGACCGCTCATCGCCGCCTCGGTGAGCACCCGGGTGGTCTCCTGGAAGGAGGCCGCCGAGAGCCACGAGTCGGTGGCGAGCGACGCCTTGGTGATACCCATCAGCTCCGGACGGCCGGCGGCCGGCTGGCCGCCCTCCGCCACCGCCTTGCGGTTCGCGTCCTCGAAGCGGATGCGCTCGGCGAGCTCACCCGGCAGAAGGTCGGAGTCACCCGAGTCCAGCACGGTCACGCGACGCAGCATCTGCCGCACGATGACCTCGATGTGCTTGTCGTGGATGTCCACGCCCTGCGAGCGGTAGGTCTCCTGGACCTGCTCCACGAGGTGGCTCTGCGTGGCACGCGGGCCGAGGATGCGCAGCACCTTCTTCGGGTCGACGGCGCCCTTGACGAACTGGGTGCCGACGGCCACGTGGTCGCCGTCGTGCACGAGCAGCGTCGCGCGCTTGGTGACCGGGTACTTGATCTCCTCCGCGCCGTCGTCCGGCTTGAGGACGATGTGCCGCGTCCGCTCGGTGTCCTCGATGGAGATCGTGCCGGTGAACTCCGCGATCGGCGCCTCACCCTTCGGGGTGCGGGCCTCGAAGAGCTCCGTGACACGCGGCAGACCCTGCGTGATGTCCTCCGCGGCGGCCACACCACCGGTGTGGAACGTCCGCATCGTCAGCTGGGTACCGGGCTCACCGATGGACTGCGCCGCGATGATGCCGACGGCCTCGCCGATGTCCACGAGCTTGCCCGTGGCCAGGGAGCGGCCGTAGCACTTGGCGCACGCGCCCACACGGGACTCGCAGGTGAGCACCGAGCGCACCTTGACGTCGACGACGCCCGCCGCGACGACGGCCGCGATGGCCACGTCACCGCAGTCCTCACCGGCGCCGGCCACGACGTTCCCGTCCGCGTCGACGACGTCGGTCGCGAACGTCCGGCCGTAGACGCTCGTCTCGACCAGCGGGTGCGGGACCAGCGAACCGTCGTCGAGCTTCTCGGCGACCGGGTGGGTGAGACCCCGCTGGGTGCCGCAGTCCTCCTCGCGGATGATCACGTCCTGCGAGACGTCCACCAGGCGACGGGTCAGGTATCCCGAGTCCGCCGTACGGAGGGCGGTGTCCGCGAGACCCTTGCGCGCGCCGTGCGTCGCGATGAAGTACTCGAGGACGGACAGTCCCTCGCGGTAGTTGGACTTGATCGGGCGGGGAATGATCTCGCCCTTCGGGTTCGCCACGAGACCGCGCATACCGGCGATCTGACGGACCTGCATCCAGTTACCACGAGCACCGGAACCCACCATGCGGAGCACGGTGTTGCGCGAGTCGGACTCGAGGTTCTCGCGCATGACCTGGGCGACCTTGTCCGTCGCCTGGGTCCACAGCTCGATGAGCTCCTGACGGCGCTCGTCGTCGGTGATCAGACCGCGCTCGAACTGCTGCTGCACCTTCAGGGCGCGAGCCTCGTGCTCGTCGAGGATCTGGGCCTTCGCCTCCGGCGCGGCCACGTCGCTGATCGCGATCGTGACGCCCGAGCGGGTCGCCCAGTAGTAGCCGGCGTCCTTCAGCGCGTCGAGCGCCGCGGCGACCTCGACCTTCGGGTACCGCTCCGCCAGGTCGTTGACGATCGCCGAGAGGCGCTTCTTGTCGGCCACGCCGTTCTCGTACGGGTAGTCGACCGGGAGCGTCTCGTTGAACAGGTACCGGCCGAGCGTGGTCTCGAACAGGATCGGCTGGCCCTCTTCCCAGCCCTCCGGGGTCTCGAAGCCCTTCGGCGGCACCAGGTCGTCGATGCGCAGCTTGATCGTGGCGTTGATGTCCAGCTCGTGGCGGTCGAACGCCATGAGAGCCTCCGCCACCGACGAGAACGCCCGGCCCTCGCCGACGGCGCCCGGACGGTCGCTCGTCAGGTGGTGCAGGCCGATGATCATGTCCTGCGAGGGCATGGTCACCGGGCGGCCGTCCGACGGCTTGAGGATGTTGTTGCTGGACAGCATGAGGATCCGGGCCTCCGCCTGCGCCTCGGCGCTCAGCGGCAGGTGGACCGCCATCTGGTCGCCGTCGAAGTCCGCGTTGAACGCGGCGCACACGAGCGGGTGCAGGTGGATCGCCTTGCCCTCGACGAGCTGCGGCTCGAACGCCTGGATGCCCAGGCGGTGCAGCGTCGGCGCACGGTTCAGCAGGACGGGGTGCTCGGTGATGACCTCCTCGAGCACGTCCCACACGACCGGTCGCGTGCGCTCGACCATGCGCTTCGCCGACTTGATGTTCTGCGCGTGGTTCAGCTCGACCAGGCGCTTCATCACGAACGGCTTGAACAGCTCGAGCGCCATCTGCTTCGGCAGACCGCACTGGTGCAGCTTGAGCTGCGGGCCGACCACGATGACCGAACGGCCCGAGTAGTCGACGCGCTTGCCGAGCAGGTTCTGTCGGAACCGGCCCTGCTTGCCCTTGAGCATGTCGGAGATCGACTTCAGCGGTCGGTTGCCCGGGCCCGTGACGGGCCGGCCCCGGCGGCCGTTGTCGAACAGCGAGTCCACGGCCTCCTGGAGCATCCGCTTCTCGTTGTTGACGATGATCTCCGGCGCGCCCAGGTCCAGCAGCCGCTTGAGGCGGTTGTTGCGGTTGATGACGCGGCGGTACAGGTCGTTCAGGTCCGACGTCGCGAAGCGGCCACCGTCGAGCTGCACCATCGGGCGCAGGTCCGGCGGGATGACCGGGACGGCGTCGAGCACCATCGCCGTCGGCGAGTTCGTCGTGGTGAGGAACGCGTTGACGACCTTGAGGCGCTTGAGCGCGCGCGTCTTGCGCTGCCCCTTGCCCGTACGGATGGTCTCCTTCAGCGCCTCGGCCTCGGCCTCCAGGTCGAAGGTCTCCAGGCGCTTCTGGATCGCGGCCGCGCCCATGGCGCCCTCGAAGTACGTGCCGTAGCGGTCCTGCAGGGCGCGGTACAGCAGTTCGTCACCCTCGAGGTCCGCGACCTTGAGGTTCTTGAAGCGGTCCCAGACCTGCTCCAGGCGGTCCAGCTCCTGGTCCGCGCGCTTGCGCAGCTGGGCCATCTCGCGCTCGGCGGAGTCGCGCACCTTGCGGCGCGCGTCGGCCTTGGCGCCCTCGGCCTCCAGCTCGGCGAGATCCTGCTCGAGCTTGGTCGCCCGGGCGTTGATCTCGTTGTCCCTGCGGTCCGTGATCTCCTTCTTCTCGAGGTCGATCTCGTTCTGCAGGTTGGGCAGGTCCTCCTGGCGCGCCTCCTCGTCGACCGAGGTGATCATGTACGCGGCGAAGTAGATGACCTTCTCCAGGTCCTTCGGCGCCAGGTCCAGCAGGTAGCCGAGGCGCGAGGGCACGCCCTTGAAGAACCAGATGTGCGTGACGGGGGCGGCCAGCTCGATGTGGGCCATGCGCTCACGACGCACCTTGGAGCGCGTGACCTCCACACCGCAGCGCTCGCAGATGATGCCCTTGAAGCGCACGCGCTTGTACTTGCCGCAGTAGCACTCCCAGTCCCGGGTGGGTCCGAAGATCTTCTCGCAGAAGAGCCCGTCCTTCTCCGGCTTCAGGGTGCGGTAGTTGATGGTCTCGGGCTTCTTGACCTCGCCGTGCGACCAGGCGCGGATGTTGTCGGCCGTGGCGAGGCCGATGCGCAGCTCGTCGAAGATGTTGACGTCGAGCAAGGTGTCCTACTTCCTCAAAGCGTTCTCGAAAAATCCTGGTGTTCCGGGACGGACCCGGTTTCAGATCTCGTCGACGGTGGACGCCGAGTTGGGGCGCCGGGACAGGTCGATCCCGAGCTCCTCCGCGGCGCGGTACACCTCGTCGTCGGACTCCTTCATCTCGATGGCGGCGCCGTCGCTGGACAGCACCTCCACGTTCAGGCAGAGCGACTGCATCTCCTTCAGGAGCACCTTGAAGGACTCCGGGATACCCGAGTCGGGGATGTTCTCGCCCTTGACGATGGCCTCGTAGACCTTGACGCGCCCGGGGACGTCGTCGGACTTGATGGTGAGCAGCTCCTGCAGCGTGTAGGCGGCGCCGTACGCCTCCAGGGCCCACACCTCCATCTCGCCGAAGCGCTGACCACCGAACTGCGCCTTACCACCCAGCGGCTGCTGCGTGATCATCGAGTACGGACCGGTCGAGCGGGCGTGGATCTTGTCGTCCACCAGGTGGTGGAGCTTCAGGATGTACATGTAGCCCGTCGAGATCGGCTCCGGGAACGGCTCGCCGGAGCGGCCGTCGAACAGCCGCGCCTTGCCGTCCAGGCCCACCATGCGCTCGCCGTCGCGGTTCGGCCGCGTCGTCGAGATGAGGCCGCGCAGCGCGTCCTCCTGCAGACCGTCGAACACCGGCGTGGCGACCGGGTTGCCCGGCTCGCTCGAACGCGCGATCTCGGGCACGTTGTCCAGCCACCCGGCGTTCGGGTCCTCGGCCTCGGAGACGTCCCAGCCCTGCTTGGCGACCCACCCGAGGTGCGTCTCCAGGACCTGGCCGACGTTCATGCGGCCGGGCACGCCCAGCGGGTTCAGGATGACATCGACCGGCGTGCCGTCCGCGAGGAACGGCATGTCCTCGACCGGCAGGATCTTCGAGATGACGCCCTTGTTGCCGTGGCGGCCGGCCAGCTTGTCACCCACGGTGATCTTGCGGCGGTTCGCGATGTAGACGCGCACCAGCTGGTTCACGCCGGCGGGCAGCTCGTCGCCGTCCTCCCGGTTGAACTCGCGCACCGCGATGACCGTGCCGGACTCGCCGTGGGGCACCTTCAGCGAGGTGTCGCGCACCTCGCGCGCCTTCTCGCCGAAGATCGCGCGGAGCAGGCGCTCCTCCGGGGTCAGCTCGGTCTCGCCCTTCGGGGTGACCTTGCCGACCAGGATGTCGCCGGCCCCCACCTCGGCACCGATCCGGACGATGCCGCGCTCGTCGAGGTCGCCCAGGACCTCCTCGGAGACGTTCGGGATGTCCCGCGTGATCTCCTCGGGGCCGAGCTTCGTGTCGCGCGCATCGACCTCGTGCTCCTCGATGTGGATCGAGGACAGCACGTCGTCCTCCACGAGCCGCTGGCTCAGGATGATCGCGTCCTCGTAGTTGTGGCCCTCCCACGACATGAACGCCACGAGCAGGTTCTTGCCCAGGGCGAGCTCGCCCTCGTCGGTGGCCGGGCCGTCCGCCAGGACCGAGCCGACCTCGACGCGCTGCCCCTCGTCCACGAGCACCCGCTGGTTGTAGCTGGTGCCCTGGTTCGAGCGGATGAACTTGTGCACGCGGTAGGAGCCGGTCGTGCCGTCGTCGTTCGCGACGAGGATCAGGTCGGCGGACACCTCGGTGACCACGCCGGGCTTGGTGGCCACGATCACGTCGCCCGCGTCGATCGCCGCGCGGCGCTCCATGCCCGTACCGACCACCGGCATCTCCGAGCGGACCAGCGGCACGGCCTGGCGCTGCATATTGGCGCCCATGAGCGCGCGGTTCGCGTCGTCGTGCTCGAGGAACGGGATCAGCGCGGTGGCGACCGACACCATCTGGCGCGGCGAGACGTCCATGTAGTCGACGTCGGTTGCCGGCACGTCGTTCGTCTCGCCGCCCTTGGTGCGGACCAGCACGCGGTCGGCCGCGAAGGCGCCGTCCGCGGTCAGCGCGGTGTTCGCCTGCGCGATGACGTGGCGGTCCTCGTCGTCGGAGGTCAGGTACTCGACCTGGTCCGTGACGCGGCCGTCCACGACCTTGCGGTACGGCGTCTCGATGAAGCCGAACGGGTTGATCCGGCCGAACGACGCGAGCGAGCCGATCAGGCCGATGTTCGGGCCTTCCGGGGTCTCGATCGGGCACATGCGGCCGTAGTGCGACGGGTGGACGTCGCGGACCTCCATGCCCGCGCGGTCACGCGAGAGACCGCCCGGGCCGAGCGCGGACAGGCGGCGCTTGTGCGTCAGGCCGGCCAGCGGGTTGTTCTGGTCCATGAACTGCGACAGCTGGGAGGTGCCGAAGAACTCCCGGATCGACGCCACGACGGGACGGATGTTGATCAGCGTCTGCGGCGTGATCGCCTCGACGTCCTGCGTCGTCATGCGCTCGCGCACGACGCGCTCCATCCGCGACAGGCCCGTGCGCACCTGGTTCTGGATGAGCTCGCCCACCGCGCGGATACGGCGGTTGCCGAAGTGGTCGATGTCGTCCGTCTCGACGCGCACCTCGACGGGCTCGCCGTTCCGCGTCCCACCGATGGTGTCGACGTCGGCATGCAGGGCGGCGAGGTACTTGATCGTCGCGACGATGTCGGCCACCGACAGCGTCGACTCCGTCAGCGGGGCGTCCGTGCCGACCTTCTTGCCGAGCTTGTACCGGCCGACCTTCGCCAGGTCGTAACGCTTCGGGTTGAAGTAGAAGTTCTCCAGCAGCGTGCGGCCGGCCTCGACCGTCGGCGGCTCGCCCGGGCGGATCTTGCGGTACAGGTCGATGAGCGCCTCGTCCTCGGTGTGGACGTGGTCCTTCTCCAGGGTGTCCAGCACCGACGGGAAGTCGGCGAACTCCTCGCGGATCTGGGCCTCGGCCAGGCCGAGCGCCTTCAGGAGCACCGTGACCGGCTGCTTACGCTTGCGGTCGACGCGCACGCCGACGGCGTCGCGCTTGTCGATCTCGAACTCCAGCCACGCACCGCGCGACGGGATCACCTTGGCCGAGAAGACGTCCTTGTCGCTGGTCTTGTCCGGGGTGCGCTCGAAGTACACGCCCGGGCTGCGCACGAGCTGCGACACGACGACGCGCTCGGTGCCGTTGATGATGAACGTGCCGCGCTCGGTCATGAGCGGGAAGTCACCCATGAACACGGTCTGGCTCTTGATCTCACCGGTGGTGTAGTTCACGAACTCCGCGGTCACGAACAACGGGGCGGCGAACGTGAAGTCCTTCTCCTTGCACTCGTCCGCCGAGTACTTCGGCGGCTCGAAGCGGTGGTTGGAGAACGACAGGGACATCGACTGACCGAAGTCCTCGATCGGCGAGATCTCCTCGAAGATCTCTTCCAGACCGGAAGCCTCCGGGACGTCGTTCCGGCCGCCGGCCTTCGCGGCTTCGACCCGGGCCTGCCAATCGGCGTTGCCGAGCAGCCAGTCGAAGCTCTCGGTCTGCAGACCGAGCAGGTCGGGAACTTCGAGCGGTTCGTGGATCTTGGCGAAGGAGACGCGGCGGGAAGCGGTACGGTTCGCGATGGCGTCGGCGGACGGTGCTGAAGGGGTGCGCGAGGCAGCCAAGAGGGGTCCTTCCCTGCAGTACGGGGTGAACGCTGTACGCTCGGGTGCGGCAGGAAGCTCGGCCGGCTTCACCGGTGGTCCGTGGACACCCCGTCCAGGGGCGTGACCAGGTCGTTCGGGAAGCAGTGTGGCGGCGTCGAGGGCACACGCGGGCGCAAAGCGCTAGCATACCTATTCACTTCAAGTATGTCTACTTGCCGCCTGACGTGCACGCCGAACCGTGGTGGATCCGGAAATTGGTGCGCATCCGCACCGACGCGACAAGACGGCACGAGGCCCGCACCCCGGCATTCCGGGCGTGCGGGCCTCGCGTCAGCGATGACGCCCGACGACGACGCGTGGCCGGCCGGACGATCATCTGCCCGAGGGCAGAGGTCGGCTCACTTGAGCTCGACGGTGGCGCCGGCGCCCTCCAGGGCGGCCTTGGCCTTCTCCGCGTCTTCCTTGCTGGCACCCTCGAGGACCGGCTTCGGGGCGCCGTCCACCAGGTCCTTGGCCTCCTTCAGGCCGAGGGACGTGAGGGCGCGCACCTCCTTGATGACGCCGATCTTCTTGTCACCGGCGGCCGTGAGGATGACGTCGAACTCCGACTTCTCCTCCTCGGCGGCGGCGCCGGCGTCGCCACCGCCCGCGGCGGGGGCAACGGCCACGGCGGCCGGGGCGGCGGCGGTGACGTCGAACTTCTCCTCGAAGGCCTTCACGAACTCGGAGAGCTCGATGAGCGTGAGCTCCTCGAAGGCGGACAGGAGCTCGTCGGTGCTGAGCTTCGCCATGATGGCGTTCCTTTCACTTCAGCGCTTCGCGGGGCGGTGCCCGCCGGAAGCAGGGGGTTGTGTTCCGGTACCACCGCCCGTCAGGCGGCGGCACCCTCCGATTCCTGCTTCTGACGCAGGGCATCGATGATGCGGGCGACCTGTGCGGGCTTGGCGGTGAACGCGTACGCCGCACGGGTCAGCGTGGCCTTCAGGCCGCCGGCCACCTTGGCCAGCAGAACCTCGCGGGACTCGAGGTCCGCGAGCTTCGTGATCTCCGCGGCGGTCAGGGCGTTCCCGTCGAGGACACCGCCCTTGATGACCAGCGCGGGGTTCGCCTTGGCGAAGTCACGCAGACCCTTCGCAGCCTCGACCGGATCCCCGGTCACGAATGCGATGGCGGACGGGCCCTTCAGGTCGGCGTCGAGACCCTCGACACCGGCCTCCTTGGCCGCGATCCCCGTCAGCGTGTTCTTCACCACGGCGTAGGTTGCGTTGCCGCTGAGCGACCGGCGCAGTTCCTTGAGCTGCGCGACGGTGAGCCCGCGGTACTCGGTCAGCACGGCCGCGTTGGACCCGCGGAGCTTGTCCGCGATCTCCGCGACGGCGGCTGCCTTGTCCGGCCTCGCCATGGCAATCCTTCCGGTGGTGGTACCGCCGTCCCCCGGGCGTGAGCCCGGAACGACTCCCTCGGAACGAAAGAAGCCCCGGCGCAGGCGCACGGGGCTCGGAACACATGCGGCCACGAGGGCCGGACGGATCGTCGTCGTTCACCTGCGCAGGCCTCCGCGTGTCAGCGGGACTTCGGACCTTCGCTCCCCGTTCCCGGGCAGCGTCGGACGACCGGCGGTCTGTGGTTACCGCACAAGAGTACACGAGACGCGCGACGACGGCGGCCGGCGCGCACGTGCGCCTCGCCACAGCCCACCGGCGGGTCAGAGGCCCGAGAGGCCCGCGAAGCAGACCAGCGGGACCGGCTGGTCCGCCTCCGCGCAGGCCGCCGCGAGCGCCGCCTCCGGGTCGTCCGTGGTTCGGAGGTGGGCGTGGAAGCGGGGCATGACCTGGGCGGCGAGGGCGTCGGGCAGGGGCGCGACCGCCGCGATGACGGCCCGGGCGCCGAGGCGAAGCAGGACCGAGGTGAGGCCCAGCACTTCTCCCCCCACCACCTCGGAGGAGCCGCCGACCTCGCAGGCGGCCAGCACCACGACGGATCCGGGCAGCCGCATGCCGTCGAGTTCGTGGGCGAACAGGGGGCCGTCGGCCAGCTCGATCGAGGCGAAGAGCGGGTTGTCGGCGTCATGCCGACCGTGGGCGGCGAGGTGGACGACGTCGTGGGTGGCGAGCGCCTCGCGGACGGCAGCGGTGGTCGCCGACCCGCCGGTGAGTACGGTCGCGCCCGGCCACTCCGTGCCGACCGCGCCGGCCTCGCCCGCGCCGTGGGCGACTCCGGGCCCGGCCGCGGCGAGCAGGCGGTGGCCGGTGCCGGGGTGCGCGTCCCGGCGACCGCGCGCCACGTGCGAGTTGACCGACGTACGCCGGCCCTGCCGCGACGGCAGCGCGGTCCACGGAATGCCCAGCAGGGGTTCGCGGGCCACGACGTGCAGGTCGCCATCGGCTCCCAGCGGAGCGATGACGGCGTCGTCCAGCGTCTTGAGGGAGCGTGCGAGGGATGCCTGCGCGGCCGCGCGCAGCGGCGGCGGGATGTGTTCGTTGGCGGCGACGGCGATGTCGGCCCGGACGCGGCGCACGTGCTCCTCGACGGCGGCGGGCTCGCCGAGGTCGAGGAGCACGGCGCCCCGGTCGTCGACCCGGACGGCGCGGAGGCGTCCGCCGAAGACCGCGAAGTTGGCGACGACGGCGCCGCCTCCAAGGGCCCGCACCGTCTCGCGCGCGGTGACGGGCTGGTCGACCTCGGCGTCTCCCGCGTGCAACCACGAGCGTTCCCGCGCCTTGTTCTGGATCGCTCCGGCGCGCCGGGTCAGGTCCTCCCGTTCGGCGGCGTGCTCCCCGTCCGCGGGAAGCTCCCGGGCGCGCCCCAGCAGGCCACGGGCCTCGGCGAGGAGCTCGGCGGCCTCGGGGTCGTCAGGCGGGGTGACACGGCCGGGGCCGGCGAACGTGGAGCGACCGCGTTCCAATGCGTCGAAGAACGCCGTCGGCCGCCCGGTCTCCAGCGCGGCGCCGACGTCCACGAGCGCCAGGTCGACGCCGTGCACGGCCGCAGCCGTCACCGACTCGACCGCGCCGAGCCGCGACCGGTGCTCGGCCAGGAGCCGGAAGCCCTGGCGCACGGCGCGCAGGCCCCGGGCCCGGTTGTGCTCGGCGAAGGCCAGCTGCGCCGCCACGACGAGGCGCTGGATGCGGAAGGTCAGCGGCGTGCCCGGGCCGTCCCGGCCGACGACGTCGAACACCCGGCGTGCGCGGGCGACGTCGCCGGCGAGCACGAGCCAGCGCGCGGCCACGAGCCGGGCGGCGTGGCCCGGGTGATAGCCGAGAAAGGATCCGGTCCCGTCGCCCTCCTCGGCGACCGCGAGCGCCGCCTCCGCCCGGCGGCGGGCCACAGCGGTCGTGGGAGCCTCGAATCGTGTCCCGGCGAGCTCCGCCTCGAGCTCGAGGACCTGTGCGAGCGCCGCCATCGAAGGGTTTCCCGCGTCGGCGAACCGGCGGCTGGCGCGCCGTGCCGTCCGGCGCGCCGCGTCGTACTGGCGGAGGCCCAGCAGGCATCGGGCGTGGAACCATTCGGCCTCGGCGTGGTCGGCGGGCCAGCCCACCCTGGCGAGCTGTTCGACGGCCGTCCTCAGGAGGCGTTCGGCGTCCTCGAGCAGGCCGCTGTCGAACAGCACCTCGGCGCGTGCGAGGAGCGGGATGCCGTCGTCCCGGTCCGGCGTGAGGTCGTGCGACCGCTCCATCGACGCGAGGGCGCCGGGCAGGTCACCCATGGCGTACAGCGCGTACCCGATGTTGCCGAGCGCGAACGAGGTGGACATGAGGTTCCCGGCCTCGGCCGCGTGCATGTAGGACGCCTCGTAGTCGCGCAGGGCGGCCTCGAACATGCCGAGTTCGCTGTGCGCGTTGCCGCGGTTCAGGAGCAGGATCGCCCTCTCCTCGTCCTCGAGCATGTCCGCGTTCTCGCACGCCTCGGAGAAGTGTTCGAGAGCTGCGCGCGTGCTTCCGGTGCGGATCAGAAGAACTCCGCGCTGTGTCTGGACCAGGGTCCTCAGTGACGGATCGGTCGATGCCGTGGCGAGTTCCTCGGCACGCGCACAGAGCTTCATCGCGTCGTCGAGCGAGTCGGTCCGCAGGAGGACCGAGTTCGACAGGCCCAGATGGCCCCGCACGGCGAGACCGTCCCACGCGCGCCGCAGTACCCGGTCGAGGCGATCGACGTCGATCGCCTCGATCTCGTCGAGCACACCACGGAACGCGGCCTCACCGTCGGCCCACCGCGCCCGCTTGTTCAGCTCACGTGCCGCCTTGAGCCGGGTTGCGAGCGACTCGAGATACGTGTCGTCCACCGTCACGGTGTCGGCCCTATGGTGCGGCGACCGGTTCGGGCAGACCCGTCACGGCCTGCACGGCCCGCCACGCCATGGTCACCCGGTGCCCTTCCTGCCCTTCCTGCCGGCGCTCCAGGAGTTCCTGGGCGAGCTCGCCGGCCAGGACTGGCGCGGCGAAGGACGTTCCGCTCCACTGCGCGAAGCCCCCGGTGTAGTCGTCGGGGTCGGTGGACTCCCGCAGCGGGTCGTCGCCGACGAACTGGGGCTGCAGAGGGCCGTCTGCGGTGATCGGCATCGTGCTCACCACCTCCCGGCCGTGCCGCACGCACGTGACCCAGGGACCGTCGTTGCTGAAGTCCGCAAGCGTTCCGTTCGGGTTGGATGCGGCGACCGACAGGATCGGAGGGTACTCCGGGCGCAGATCGCTCGGGTCGAGCGGTTCCACGCGGTCGTCGAGCCGTCGGACATGCGGCGCCCAGGCGGCGGGGAAGACCTCACGGTCGTCTCCGTCGTTGCCGGCCGACACGACGACGAGCACGCCCGCACGGCGTAGATCCCGCAGCACGCCACGGAGGACCCCCTCGTAGTCGTCGTCCTCCACGACCTCCGGGCGGAAGCCCATGGCGAGCACGAGGACGTCCACCGGGGCGTAGCCGTCACCACCTGCGAGGCCGCGCAGGTGGTACTCCAGCAGGCGCTCCAGCGTGCGCGTCAGGTCCCACTCACGGACGAGTCCGTCCGTCGACATCGCCCGGACGGGGAGGATCGCCGCGTCCGGGCACATCTGATGCACGACACCGGCGATGAACGTGCCGTGCCCGGCGTACGGGGTGAGGCCGTCCGGTGTGGTGTCGGGTTCGTCCTCCGTGTAGGTACCGATGGGGCGACCGTCGACCTCGGCGTCACGGATGACCAGCCGATCGCCGTCCAGCCAGGGGTGTGGCCCGATGCCGGTGTCGACGACGGCCACGACGGGACGGCGCATCCCGTTCTCGGTGAGCCACGGAGCCGGACCGTCGCCGAGCAGGCGGCGTGGCGCCGGACCGATCCTGTGGGCGGGCTCCCGGTCGCCGGGGACCGGCAGTCCGCCCCCGTTCCGATGCGCCACCAGGACGTGGTCCAGCCCGATACGCTTCCGTTCGCCGGTGTCGACCCCGGAGGCGATGTCGTCCAGCAGGTCCCACACGTCGCCTTCCTCGCCTGCGACGTGCAGGGCGAGACCCGGTCGTGGCGCCTCGGCGCGCGACGCCGCGCGCTCCAGGCGCTCCTCCTCGAGCTCGAGGTTCCGTGCGGCCGCCCGCTCCCGCAGCAGGTCCAGCAGCGGGTCCGGGTCGTCGCCCGGCGTGGTCCGCAGGATCAGACGGTCCGCCACGTAGCGCGTCGGCGCCAGGGAGACCTCCCGGCGGCAGCGCACCGAATCCGGATCGAGATCCCGGACCGGCCGCCACCCGCCGGTGTGGTCTCGTACGTGCGGGGTCTCGGGGAACATGCTCACAGGGGTCACCTCTCGTTCGTCGAATGCCTTCGCCGCGCCGATGCGGCCTCCCCCAGGCCACTGTGCTGTACGACCTCCCCCCGAGGCCACGAAAATGCGCGCCGGCGCCTCACTACAGTTCGATCACGGGCGTGCTCACCGCTCCGCCGTCGGACGTCGGCCGCCGCACGATCAGGCTCGCCGGGCCCGGCCTCACCGCCGGGAACGAGAAGCGCCCGTCCTCGTCGGCCTCGGTCGTCTCCGGATCCGCGCCCGGCCGGTGCAGCTCGACCGTGTACGACGGCGTCGACACCGCGATCCAGCCGTCCACGCGGATCCGGCCGGCACGCTCGGCGGAGAGCTGGATCATCAGCGTGAGGTCGCCGTGGGTGAAGGAGATCGTCCGCGCCTCGGTCGGTACGCCCTCCGCGGGTGCCGTCGCCGAGCGCATCCCGGCCAACGGCTCGGCCACGTGCACGGCCTCCATCATCTCGGCCTCGAGTCCCGCGAGCGTCGCCGCGAACAGCGACCGCTCGACGAGATCACCGGGCATCGGGTCGATCCGGTCCGCGACGTCGGCGAGGTGCGCGAGGACGGCGCGATCGGCGTCGTCCATCGGCTCCGTGGGTGAGTACGCGAGTTCGTCGTCCCGGATCTCCGGGAGGTCCTCCCCGTTCAGATCCACGCGCCACCCCCCATGCGGTCCAGCTCGGTCCGCAGCTTGGCGAGGCACCGGCCGCGCGTCGCCCCGATGCTCCCGACCGGCATGCCGACCGCGGCCGAGATCATCCGGTAGTCGGGGCGGTCCGCGAGCGAGACCAGGTGCAGCAACTCACGGCAGCGCTCGGACAGCTTGGCGAACGCCGCCCAGAGGATCCGGTCGCGCTCCTTGGCCAGCACCTGGGCGTCCGGGGACGGCGTGGCATCGGGCAGGGCGGCGTGCCGGGTCTCGTCCTCGGGCAGGTCCGTCCGGAGCGCGGCGTCCGCGCGGCCGTTCCGCACGGCGTCCCATGCCGCCCGCCGGGCGGTGGTGAGCAGCCACTTCAGCACCGCGCGCGGCTCCTCGATGCGGTCCGCATGCTTCACGAGCTGCACCCAGGTGTTCTGCACGATGTCGGCCGCCTCGTCGTGGCCCACGCCCTGGGCGCGCACCGTCGCCCACAGCAGCGGGGTCGTCTCCCGGACGACCGCGTCCAGGCGATCCGTGCGGCCCTCCCGGTAGGCGAGCAGCGCATGCGCCGCGCGCTCCCCGAGCGTGGAGCCGGGAGCGTCGTGGGACTCTCGTGCGGACGGAACGTCGCAGCGTCGTGTCATCGCCTCGATGCGGGGTCTCGTCGCCCGCCTACACGGACGTATCGGTTCTGGACCCTGCAAATATACGGGGGCACACCGACACGCACGACGTGCCCGTGCCCTCCTCACCGGTACGCGCACCCGGCATCCACCCCTCTGGGACGTAGCGACGATTCCCTCTCACCAGTACAGAGGGCGTACCGCGAGCTTTGATACATGGCAAAAAAGACGTCGGCCCGCGCCCCGTGTGCG
>NZ_JADBGR010000016.1 GCF_014892515.1 Myceligenerans pegani | reverse complement strand
CCCCGCAAGCGCTCCCACACCCGCCGAAAATGCGGTGGCCTGCCGTCAGGTCCCGGCCGCGCGCCGCTCGCTCGCGGCGATCTCCTTCTCCAGCTCCGTCCGGAGCTTCGCCACGGCGTCCCGGTCCGGGTGCAGCCCCAACGCTCGCAGGTGCTGCTTCGCGTCGGAGATCCGGTCCGCCTCGAGCGCGGCGCGGACCAGGTGCTGCCCCACCTCGGGCGTGTGCTCCCGTACCTTCCAGTGCCCGACGCCGAGCCCCAGCGCCTCCACCGGCATGCCCGCCCCGCGCAGGATCGCCAGCCCTTCGGCGAGCGCCCGTCCCTCCGGGTCGCGCTCGGCCGCCGTCGTGAACCGCCGCACCGCGCCCTCCGGGTCCTCCGCCAGTGACAGCCGCCCCAGTTCCACCAGCGGGTACCAGCCGCGCGGGTTGCCGCCGATCTCCTCGGCGAGCGCCCAGACCGCCAGGTCGGCGGCCTGGCTACGCAGTTCGGCGGCGGTGAACTCGTGCTCGGCCTCGCGCAACGGGTCCGGCTCGCTGTGGCCCTCGGCAGCATGACGTCGGACCATGTCCGCGAGCGCGGTGAAGGCCTCGATGTTGTTCGGGTCGTCAGCGAGTTGAGCTCGTAGCGCGTCCTCGTGGATGGTGTCTCCTCGACGTGGGGCAGACGGCGACGGGTGGCGTGCGCCGACGCTGGAAGCAGAGGTAGGCCTGCGGATGAGGCGGCGGAGCCGGTGCATCAGGGCCATACCCTCGACCCTACAGGGGCGGGCCTGGCCCGGCCGCTGAAAGCACGGTTCCCCGGGCCGCCGCAAGCGGTGAGCGATTAGTCCGTTTGTGGACTCCGTACAACCGGGCCCGTATTCTCGCCCCGTGCCCGCATCGCCGAAGACCGCACCCTCGACCGGCTCCTCGCCCGGCCGCAAGACGAGTTCCGAGCCCGGCAGGGCGCCCGGGGCGTCCGGCCGCAAGGCGCGTCCGGCGTCCGGCCGGAAGGCCGCGGCGCCCGATGGCGAAACTGGCGGGGAGGCGACCAGCGGGGAGAACCTGCGGCGGGTCCGCGACGCGAGCGGCAAGCTGACGTCGGCGACGCTGCGCCGCCTGGACGAGCATCTGTCCTGGTACCGGGACCTGCCGGCGGAGGACCGGTCCTACGTGGGGCTCGTCGCGCAGGCCGGTGTCAACGCGTTCATCACCTGGTTCGCCGACCCGCACCGCCCGCCGCACGGGGTGGACAAGATGTTCTCGGCCGCTCCCCCGGAGCTGACGCGCACGATCTCGTTGCAGCAGACGCTGCAGCTCGTGCGCTGCGGTGTCGACGTCGTGGAGGACATGTCGGACCAGATCGCCGCGCCGGGCGGGGAGCGGGAGCTGCGCGAGGCCGTGCTGCGGTACTCGCGCGAGATCGCGTTCTCGGCGGCCGAGATCTACGCCCGCGCCGCCGAGGTGCGGGGTGCGTGGGACGCCCGGCTGGAGGCGCTCGTCGTGGACGCGCTGGTGCGGGGGGACGGCAACGACGCGCTGCGCAGCCGGATGTCGGCCCTGGGCTGGAGCGGCAAGGGCGGCACGCTCGTCGTCGTCGGCACCACCAACCCCGGCCTGGACGAGGTCAGGGCCGCCGAGCTGCGGCGCGCGGCGCGGCGCAGCGCCGGTGACGCCCTGGTCGGGATCCACGGCGACCGGCTCGTCCTCGTGCTCGGGGGTGAGGGGGACCTGGTGGAGGCCGCGACCGGCCTGCTCGGCCGGTTCGGGCCGGGTCCGGTGGTGATCGGGTCGGCGGTGTCCGGCCTGGACGACGCCGCCCGGTCCGCGCGATCGGCGCTGGCCGGGATGGCGGCCGCGCCGGCGTGGCCGCAGGCCCCGCGCCCGGTGATGGCCGACGACCTGCTTCCCGAGCGTGTCCTGACCGGCGACGCGTCGGCCCGGCGCACCCTGGTGACCCAGGCGTACACCCCGCTGGCGGAGGCGGGGGGCTCGGTGCTGGAGACGCTGTCGGCGTACCTGGGGACGGGGCGGTCCCTGGAGGCGGCGGCCCGCCGCCTGTACGTCCACCCCAACACGGTGCGCTACCGGTTGCGCAAGGTCTCGGAGATCACGGGCTGGGACCCGCTCGACGCGCGTGAGTCGTTCGTGCTGCAGGTGGCGCTCGCGCTCGGCCAGCTCGGCGAGCGATGACGCCCTCCTCGCGGCCTCGAGTCTTGTAGACATCCCACAATTGCCTCCGAAAACCTTGGTACGCGTCGCGACGTCCCGGGCTGAGATCGCGTTGGCAGAGTGGACGGGTGCTCGCCGTCGTCTGCCCTGGACAGGGTTCTCAGTCCCCCGGGATGCTCAGCCCCTGGCTCGAACTGCCCGGAGCGTCCGACCTGCTCTCCGCCGCCTCGGAGGCCGCGGAGACCGATCTCGCCGCCCACGGCACGACGTCGGACGCGGACACGATCCGCGACACCGCTGTCGCGCAGCCGCTGATCGTCGCGTCGTCGCTGCTCGCCCTGCGCGTGATCCTGGACGGCCGGGACGCGGCCGCCGTCGTGGACGTCACCGCGGGCCACTCCGTCGGTGAGCTGGCCGCCGCCGCCGTGGCCGGGGTCGTGTCCGACGCCGGAGCGGCCGGGCTGGTCTCGGTGCGTGCCCGCGCGATGGCGAAGGCCGCCGCGGCGGCGCCGTCGGGCATGAGCGCCGTGGTCGGCGGGAAGCCCGACGAGGTGCTCGCCGCGATCGAGGCGGCCGGGCTGTGGCCCGCGAACGTGAACGGCGGCGGCCAGGTGGTCGCCGCGGGCGCGCTCGACGGCCTCGCGAAGCTGGCGGACAACCCGCCCGAGCGCGCCCGCGTGATCCCGTTGCAGGTCGCCGGTGCGTTCCACACGCCGTTCATGGACTCGGCCCGCGCCGAGTTCGAGCCCGCCGCGACCGGCTTCCCGGGGGCGGCCGATCCCGTGCTCCCCTTCCTGGCCGACCTCGACGGCACGGCCTACGCCGGCGGGGCACACGGCCACGGCACTGCCTCCGACGTGCTGTCCAACCTCGCGGCGCAGGTCACCGCGCCCGTCCGGTGGGACCTGGTCATGGAGACGCTCGCCGCCCGCGGCGTGACGGCCCTGCTGGAGCTCGCCCCCGGCGGCGTGCTGACCGGCCTCGCCAAGCGCGGCCTCAAGGGCGTGGAGACCCTCGCGGTGAAGTCGCCCGACGACGTCGACGCCGCTCGTGACCTCATCGCCCGCCACAGCGCCGCCGGCGCCGAGTCCGCCGGCACCCCCGCCGCCACGAATCCCGGAGCAGCACAGTGACCCTCCTGCAGCAGTCCCAGCCCACGCGGTACTCCCGCATCCTCGCGATCGGCGCGGAGCGCGGCGAGAACGTCGTCACCAACGACGACATCGCCGGCCCCATCGACTCGTCCGACGAGTGGATCCAGCAGCGCACGGGCATCGTGACCCGTCGCCGCGCGGGCGCCGACCGGGACGTGCTCGACATGTCCGAGGCCGCGGCCCGCAAGGCGCTCGACGCCGCCGGCCTCACGGGCGCGGACATCGACGCGGTGATCGTCTCGACGATCACGCACATGCACATGACGCCGTCGGCGGCCTCGATCCTCGCCGACCGGCTGGGCGCGACCCCGGCCGCCGCCTTCGACATCTCGGCCGCCTGCGCCGGGTACACCTACGGCATCGGCCAGGCGGACGGCCTCGTGCGCGCCGGGCTCGCCCGGAACGTGCTCGTGATCGGCGCCGAGAAGCTGTCGGAGATCGTCGACCCGACCGACCGCTCCATCTCGTTCCTGCTCGGGGACGGTGCGGGCGCCGCGGTCGTCGGGCCGTCGGACACGCCCGGCATCGGGCCCACGGTGTGGGGCTCGGACGGTTCCAAGCACACCGCCATCCGGCAGACCCATTCGTGGCAGGAGTGGCGCGAGGACGCCTCACTCGGCTGGCCGACGCTCCGGCAGGACGGTCCCACCGTCTTCAAGTGGGCGTCCTTCCAGATGGCGCCGATCGCCGCGAAGGCCATGGCCGACGCCGGCGTCACCCCTGAGGACATCCAGGTGTTCGTGCCGCACCAGGCGAACATGCGCATCATCGACCAGCTCGTCAAGCAGCTGAAGCTGCCCGACTCGGTCGTGGTCGCCCGTGACATCGCCGACACCGGCAACACGTCGGCGGCCTCGATCCCGCTGGCCACCGTGCGCCTCCTCGAGGAGGGCCACGCCAAGTCCGGCGACATCGCCCTGCAGATCGGCTTCGGCGCCGGACTGGTGTACGCCGCGCAGGTCATCGTCCTGCCGTAACCTTCGCTTCGTACCGCTCGCCCCGGCGCACGCCGACACGAGCGGTCACGTAATTCCCCCGGGAGCCCCGGCTCCCACCGAGAAGAAAAGGAAGCCCCATGGCCAACACCGAGCAGGAGATCCTCACGGGTCTCGCCGAGATCGTCGCCGAGGAGACCGGCCTCGACACTGCCGACGTCGCGCTGGAGAAGTCCTTCACCGACGACCTCGACATCGACTCGCTGTCGATGATGACGATCGTCACGCACGCCGAGGACAAGTTCGGTGTCCGCATCCCCGACGAGGAGGTCAAGAACCTCGCGACCGTCGGCGACGCCGTGAGCTACATCAAGACCGCCCAGGACTGACCCCCCACGGGCTCGTGTCTTGACGGGCACGGGCCGGCACACCGCCGTCGCCCGCACCGTCCGACGGCGGCGGTCCGGTGGCCCTCCGTCGCGAAGGCCCGCCGGACCGCCGTCGGACATCACATCCCATCGCACCACCTACCCAGGAGCCAGACCCCATGACCTCCGCACGCGACGTCGTCGTCACCGGCCTCGGCGCCACCACACCGCTCGGCGGGGACGTGCCCTCCACCTGGGAGGCCGCGCTCGCCGGGAAGTCCGGTGCGCGCACCATGGACAACGACTGGGCCGAGCGCTACGAGATCCCCGTGAACTTCGCGGCGACCATCAAGGTCAAGCCGGAAGAGGTGCTCAAGCGGCCCGAGCTCAAGCGCATGGACCCGTCCGCGCAGTACGCCGTGATCGCCGCGCGCGAGGCGTGGAGGGACGCCGGGGAGCCCGAGGTGGACGGCGAGCGGCTGGGATCCGTCGTGTCGTCCGGGATCGGCGGCGTGTGGACGCTGCTCGACGGCTGGGACACGCTGCGCGAGCGCGGCGCCCGCCGGCTGCTGCCCATGACGGTGCCGATGCTCATGCCGAACTCCCCCACCGCGTTCGTGTCGCTCGACCTGGGCGCCAGGGCAGGCGCCCACGCGCTCGTGTCGGCGTGCGCCTCGGGGGCCGAGGCCATCGGGTACGGCGTCGAGATGATCCGCACGGGCCGCGCCGACGTCGTCGTCGCCGGCGGTACCGAGGCCACGATCCATCCGATGCCGATCGCCGCGTTCGCCGCGTCGCGCACGCTGTCGCTGCGCAACGACGACCCCGAGGGCGCCTCCCGCCCGTACGACGTCGACCGGGACGGCTTCGTCATCGGTGAGGGCGCGGCCGTCGTGGTGCTGGAGAGCGCCGAGTACGCCGCCGCCCGCGGCGCGCGGGTGTACGCGAAGGTGAGCGGTGTGGGGCTGTCGTCCGACGCGTACCACATCACCTCGCCCGACCCGGACGGGACGGGTCAGGTCGCGGCGATGCGCGCAGCGATGGAGGACGCCCGGGTGACGGCGGCCGACGTCGTGCACGTCAACGCCCACGCCACGTCCACCAAGGTGGGCGACCTGACCGAGACGGCGTCGATCCGACGCCTGTTCGGGAGCGACGCGGACCACGTGCAGTTGTCGGCGACGAAGTCCATGACGGGGCACCTGCTCGGCGGTGCGGGCGCGATCGAGACGATGTTCACGGTGAAGGCCGTGGCGGAGCGGCTCGCCCCGCCGACCATCAACGTCGCGAACCCGGACCCGGAACTGCAGGTCCCGCTGGTGCGGGACGAGCCCGCGAAGCTGCCCGGCGGCGACATCGCCGCGATCAACAACTCGTTCGGGTTCGGCGGCCACAACGTGGCGCTGTTGATCCAGAACGCCTGATCAGCGCCGACAGAACCCCGGGGCCGCGAGCGATCGCGGACCCGGGGCCTCGTCGTTCTCGCGCGGCGGGGCGCTAGCCGACCTGGTGGAGCCAGCGGACCGGGGCACCGGCACCCGCCTGGCGGAAGGGCTCGAGCTCGTCGTCCCATGCGGCGCCCAGGGCGAGGTCCAGGGCGTCGCGGACGGCGCGGGGGTCGCTGTGGTCGAGCGCGGCTCGCACCCTGTCCTCGGGGATGACGATGTTGCCATGGACGTCGGTCATGGCATGAAAAATGCCGAGGTCGGGAGTATGCGACCAGCGGGCGCCGTCGACGCCCTGGCTCGGTTCCTCCGTCACCTCGTAGCGCAGGTGATCCCAGCCGCGCAGGGCGGACGCCAGCTTGGCGCCCGTCCCCTGCGGCCCCTGCCATGAGTATTCGGTTCTGTAGAGCCCGCGCCCCGCAGGCTGCGGCGTCCAGTCCATCGTGACCCGAAGGTCCAGGACGCCGCCTGCCTGCCACTCGATGTGCGGACAGAGGGCACGGGGCGCAGAATGCACGAACAGCACACCACGAACTATTCCGCCGGCCATGTCTTCCTCCCTGGTCGAGGCACGTCTTCCCCTACGTCCTCACCGGGCGGTGGCGCTGTGGCCGAGCGTCGTGCGTGATGTCAGCGTGCACTACTACGTCCGCTGCCCATCCTGCACGACTCCTCGGCCCCGTGCACGCGAAGTAGCGCGTTCACGGCGAGAAGTTTCACCTTTCCACCATCTTTCTGGTCCACATTACCGCTTTAACGGACTTATTGGACTGTCGTCCAAGTGAAGAACGAACGGTCAGAGCTGTGCGCGCAGCTCGCGCATGGCCTCCTTGCGGGCCTCGCGCTCGAGCCGGTCCAGGTAGAGCTTGCCGTCGAGGTGGTCGCACTCGTGCTGGAGGCAGCGTGCCATCAGGCCCTCGCCGGAGACCTCCACCACGTTGCCGTCCAGGTCCGTGCCCACCACACGCGCATAGTTCGCCCGGACGGTCGGGTACCAGAGGTTCGGCACGGACAGGCATCCCTCGCCGCCGTCCTGCGTCTCCTCGCCCAGCTCGACGATGGTCGGGTTGAGGACGTACCCGATCTCCCCCTCGATGTTCCACGAGAACGCCCGCAGACCGACCCCGATCTGGTTCGCGGCCAGCCCGGCACGCCCCTCGGCGTCGACGGTCTCCACGAGGTCCGCCACGAGCCCGCGCACGCGATCGTCCACCGTCGTGATCCGATCGCAGGGGGTTCGCAGGACGGGGTCGGGCATCACCCGGATCTCACGCATCGCCATGGACGCAGATTCTTCCACGCCACGCTGACACGCCGTACCCGCACGGCAATGCCCACGGCTGCCCGCCTGACCTCCCCTGCGCATGCCCGCGACCACGCGCTTTCCGGCGACCACGCCCTTTGTCGACCACGCCACCCTGCATCGTGGCCACGCTCCCGGGCGGCTCGTGCCGCGTCACGCACCGTAGAGATGCGGAGGCCCTGGGCACCACGGATTTATCGGCTCCGCAAGGTAGGCTCCTCCTCGCGGAAACGTCCGCCCGCGGGGCTGACGGGGCCGCACGCCCCGTTAGCTCAGTCGGTCAGAGCAGCGGACTCATAATCCGTCGGTCCTGGGTTCAAGTCCCAGACGGGGCACGAGAGCTCGGAATCCCACGGATTCCGGGCCTCATCGTTTCCGTTCTCCGGCACGGACCCAGCGGAAACCCCGCGCTGTCTTGTACCGGCCGCACGCCCGCGGGCGACCCGGCATCACTCCGGCGATCCGGCCTCACCCCACCGGCAGCCGCGGCGGCGTCCACTCGGTGAAGCGGCGCATCCCGTCCAGGTAGACGCGTGAGGGCAGCACGCGCAGCAGCGCGTTACGGGCCGCGACCGCGACCGGGTTGCGCAGTTGCTCGCCGAACCGCGCCGACGCCCACGCCGCCCGCAGGACGCCGGCGGTGCGCGGCCGCCGGGCGTCGTCGTAGGCGCGGAGCCCCTCGACGACCGACGGCGCACCGCTGACCGACGCCGCGAGCACGACCGCGTCCTCGATCGAGGACGCGCCACCCTGGCCGACGTTCGGGGGCATGGCGTGCGCGGCGTCGCCGACCAGCGCCGCACGGCCGCGCACCATCGTGCGCACGGGCCGGGGCAGGGCATACAGGTCCACGCGCTGCACCTGGTCGGGCCGGGTGCCGGCGATCACCGCCGGGATCGGCTCGTGCCAGCCGGCGAACGCGTCGCGGGCCTCGGCGAGGTGCCGCGCGCCGTCGTCGGACGCGCCGCCGGCCGGGCCGGTCCGCGTGGCGTACCAGTAGACCCGCCCGTCCTTCAGCGGAAGCAACCCGACCTCACCGCCGGGGCCCCACGTCTGCGACGAGGTGGCGATCCCGGGCGCCTCGGTGATCGCCAGCCAGGTCGTGGAGCCGACATAGGCGGGCTCGGGCGCGTCGGGGACGACGACGGCGCGGCTGACGCCGCGCACCCCGTCCGCGCCCACGACCAGGTCGGCGGTCAGGCGTTCGCCGTCGTCGAGCGTCACGGCGGGGCGGGCCGCCTCGTCGCCGGGCTCGATCCCCGCCACGCGCGCCCCGTAGCGGATCACGGCGGGTTCCAGGTGACCGGCGATCGCCTCCTGCAGCTCGGAGCGGCGGAACACCATCGCGGGCGTCCCCAGCCGCTGCTCGATCTGCGCCGCGTCCACCGTCACCAGCTCGCGGCCACGCTCGTCCCGCAGGGATCCGGGGTACACGATGCTGCCCAGCGCCCGGACGGCCTCACCGGCGCCGGCCTCGTCGAGCGCCCGGAGGGCGTTGGCGAGCAGCACGATCCCGGCGCCGGTGGTGCGCGGCTCCGGCGAGCGCTCGACCACCGCCACGTCCCAGCCGCAGCGCCGCAGCGCCACGGCCGCGGTGAGCCCGCCCAGCCCTGCCCCGACCACGATCGCCGTCCTGCCCATGTCAGCCTCCCGGGATAGCTTTGCGCGCGGTGCAGTGCTCATGGTGCTTTCCTGAAGTGCGCCGCGTCCATGCGGCGCTGTCACGAAGGCTGGCAAACCGATACATTTCCTCCGTCGCGCCGCGCGGGCTCGTCCGCCTGGCACGGCAGCAGACCCGAGAAGACCACGAGGACAGGAGCGGTCATGACCACCCACGCGCCGGTACGGAACGCCGGCCCGGAAGAGCCGAGCATTGCCGCGGAAGCCGCCACGACCGCCGTCGTGCGTGGAGCGGAACCCGGCAGGCCCGAGCGCACCTGGCTGCGCGCCACCGGCGACGCCGCATGGCGGTTCATCGGCATCGTCGCCGTGATCGCCCTGGTGGTGTACCTGATCAGCCTCGTGCAGATCGTGTTCGTCGCGGTGTACCTCGCGCTCGTCCTCACCGCCGTCCTCCTGCCGCTGGGCAACCTCTACGACCGTGCCCTGCCGCGCGGCCTCGCGATGATCGCATCGCTCCTGACCCTGCTGGCCGTCGTGGGCGGCCTGACGACGTACGTCGTCTCGACGATCGCCGCTCGCGCCGACGACCTGACCACCCAGCTCACCACGGGTCTCGACTCCCTGGCCCAGTCCCTGCCGTTCGACGTCGGCACGAGCGAGCAGTGGCTCGTCGACGGCGGCACCTGGTTCGAGGAGAACAGCGGCGCGGTCCTCGACCAGGCGCTGCAGGGCGCGAACCTCGCCGCCACCGGCGCCACCGTCGTCGTGCTGGGGATGTTCCTCACGATCTTCTTTCTCACCGGCGGCGGCGCCATGTGGCGGTGGTTCGTCGACCAGCTGCCCGCGCGGGCGCGCCGCAACTGGGAAGCGGCCGGCGAGACCGGCTGGCGCACCTTCTCCGGCTACACGCGTGGCATCGCCTTCGTGGCTCTCGCCGACGCGACGATGGCCGGCGTCTTCCTCACCGTCATGAACAACCCGCTCGCGCTGCCGCTCACGGTGGTCGTGTTCCTGGCGGTGTTCGTGCCGATGGTGGGCCCCGTCGCGGCCATCGTCATCAGCGCCGTCGTCACGCTCGCGACCGGCGATCCGACGTCGGCGATCATCGTCGCGGTCGGGATGACCGTCATCGCCCAGATCGACGCCAACGTGCTGCAGCCCCTCATCACCGGCAAGCAGGTGAACCTGCACCCCGTGGCGATGGCGCTCGCCATCACCTGCGGGACGGTGCTCGCCGGGCTGCTGGGCGCGGTGATCGCGGTGCCGCTCACGGCGGTGTCGTGGGCGGTGTTCAGCCGCCTGCGGGCCCGCCCGGACGAGGCCGGGGAAGACGTGGCCGGTGACGGCGCGGGCCCGCCGACGCCATCCCCGGACCCCGTGGCCCCGGCGCAGTAGCGTGGCGCCCATGGAGATGTTCATGCGCCTCCCCGAGGCCGTCCGCACCGCGCTCCGTGAGCACGGTGGCGACCGACCGCTGGCCCGCGCCGAGCTCGACGGCGGCGACTGGGCGTTCGCGTCGCGGGCCGCGCTTCTCGTGGCGAGCGGGGGCGAGGTCACGGTCGACCGCGAGTGGTGCGACGTCGACCGCGCGTCCGCCGATCCCGAGAGCGGCACCATCACGGTCGAGTGGGTCGACGGCGGAGCCCCGCTGGTCCTGCGGCTCGCGTCGCAGGGGCGCGCCTCCTTCCCGCAGGCACTGCGCGAACGGGTGCAGTGGTCCGTGGTGCACGCCGCGCCCGTGAACCTGCCGGGCGGCCGGTCCGCGCGGGTCGCCGTGCGGCGCCGGGCGAACGGGGACATGTTCTCCCAGGTGGTGGGCGGCGCCGACCTCGACCTGAGCGACCCGGAGGTCGCGGCGGCAGTCGACGCGGCGGAGGCGCGCGCCCGTTCCACGGTCGGCCTGCCGGTGTGATCGATGTCGCTCGGGCGGTCCCCGATTTCGATTCGGGCCCACCGCGCCGGACCTGCTACTCTTTTGCAGGTCGCCGGGCGGGACACCGCGCGGGCGGCACGATCCCCCGTAGCTCAGCTGGCAGAGCGTCCGACTGTTAATCGGCAGGTCACTGGTTCAAGTCCAGTCGGGGGAGCCCACAAAACCGCAGGCCAGAGCCCTTTGGGTCCTGGCCTGCGGTGCGTTCTGATGTCGCCTGCTATTTCCTGCGCACAAGGTGAGTAACTGTAGGTCGAGCCGTGGGTCGACCAGCGCGAACGCGACGTGAACGACTGCCGGACGCGAGGGCGTCACACGGTGCGGATCGTGATGGTCGGTCCGGCGTCCCGCGCGTCGGCAAGGGCGGCGATGTCGCCGGGATCGGACGTCCAGACGACGGCCCCGCCGAGCCGCACGGCGAGCGTGACGACGGAGGCGTCCACGACGTCGCTGGTGCGCGCCCTTCCGCACAGGATGCCGACAGTCCTGGCCGCATCGAGATCGAGCGGTTCGACGGCGCAGGCCGAGATGATCTCGCCGAGCCGGACCTGTCGACGCGGGTCGCGCCACACCTGGGCGGTGACCCCGGCCGGGATGTGGATCGGGGTGTCGTCCTGGAGCGCGAGGCGGTGCCGTACCCACGCGCGGCGGTCGTCGTTCTCCAGCGCGATGAGCGCCCCTGTGTCGTAGACGTAGGGGATCGCGCTCACGCGGCCGGGTTCTTCTTCGTCCGGGACAGGTGGGCCGCCTCGGCCTCCGCGAGTTCAGCCCGCGCAGCGGCCAGCTCCTCGGGAGTGAACGCGCCGTGCTCGGCCTCCCATTCGCGCACCACGGCCATCCCCGCTCGCCGGCGAAGCTCCCGTTCGGCCGCGCTCGACACCACGCGCGAGACCGGTACCCCGTCCTCGTGTGCCGCGGCGGTCAGTGCCTCGACCAGCGCCTCGTCGAGCGTGATCGTGACCTTCTTGCTAGCCATACCAACACCATACCGTTGTAAGGCGAGGCGCCGCGAGGCGTCAGGTGGCTGACGGGAGCGGGCCGGTGCGGCGTGCTTCGCGCCGAGGCATCAGCCTCTCGGCCGCGTCAGCCGGGTGTGCAGAGCCAGGGCCGACAGGTCCGTGAGCGACGCCACCTGGTCGATCACCACGCGCAGCCGGCCCGCGTCGTCGACGGCGTCCTTCCAGTCCGCGGCGAACGACGGCTCCAGCTCGTCGGGGCGCTCGGTGAGCACGTGCACCAGGTCGGTGAGGATCTCCCGCTCGCGCTCGTACCGGGGCTCCATCCCGCGGGGCGCCATCACGTAGGTCACGGCGATGCCCTTGAGCGCGAGGATCTCCAGCTCGGTCTCCTCGGGAACCATGAGGCGCGCCGCGTACCGCGTCAGCGGCCCGTCCCCGTACTCGTCGCGCGTCGCCGCGGTCGCCGCGCCCACGAACCGGCCGATGAGCTGGCTCGTCATGTCCTTGAGCGACGCCAGCGAGCGCCGCGACCCGTCGTAGGCGCGCAGCAGGTACCCCTCGCCGCGCAGGTAGTCCTGGAGGCGGCCGATCGCCGCGTCGATCGCGTCGGGCGAGTACCACGCGCCGTACCAGTCGCGCACGTGCTCGGCCACGCGCGCCCGTTCCTCCGCGTGGGCCATGCGGTCGAGATCGATCCGGCCCGCCACCACGCCGTCCTCGACGTCGTGCACGGAGTAGGCGACGTCGTCGGCCAGGTCCATGACCTGTGCCTCGAGGCACTTGACCCCGAGCGGCGCCCGCTCGCGCAGCCACGTGAACACCGGGAGGTCGTCGGGGTAGACGCCGAACTTGCGGCTCGGCCGCCCGTCGGGGCGCTCGGGTCCCGCCCCGTACGCCCACGGGTACTTCACGCTCGCGTCGAGCGTCGCCCGCGTGAGGTTCAGGCCGACGGGCCGCCCGTCCTCCGCGAAGACCTTGGGCTCCAGGCGCGTCAGCAGCCGCAGCGTCTGGGCGTTCCCCTCGAACCCCCCGATCCCCCGGGCCAGCTCGGCGAGCGCCGTCTCCCCGTTGTGGCCGAAGGGCGGGTGGCCGAGATCGTGGGTGAGGCAGGCGGTGTCGACGACGTCGGGGTCGCAGCCGAGGCTGCGGCCGGTCTCGCGGCCCACCTGGGCGACCTCGAGGGAGTGGGTGAGGCGGGTGCGCACGAAGTCGTCGTGGCCGGCGCCGAGCACCTGGGTCTTGGCACCCAGGCGGCGCAGGGCCGAGGAGTGCACGACGCGGGCGCGGTCGCGTTCGAAGGGGGTGCGTGAGATGGACTTGGGCGGTTCCGTGACCCACCGCTCGGCGTCGTGGTCGGTGTACGACGCCGGAGCGGCGGGCACGGCGGTCTCGTTCACGCCCACCAGGCTAGTCCTGCTGGCGGACAGCTCCGGCACGCGGTCCCGCCGGCCCGGGCGGCCGGACCGCGTGCCGGGTCAGCCACGGTGGCCAGGACGCCGGGTGACGGTGAACGTCGCCTCGACGGGTGCCGAATCGCGGTCGCCGAGGGACTGCGTGGCACGCAGCGTGTACTCGCCCTTCCGGAGCTGCGGGCGGATGCGGGCGGACCACGTGCCGTCGTCGTCCACGACCGTGGTGATCCGGCGGTCCTCGGGCGGCCAGGGCCAGTGGTCCGAGCCCCGGTGGTCCGAGCCCCAGTGGTCCCGGCCCCCGCGGTGCCCGGCCCAGGGCCAGGTCGGGCGGTTGCGCTCGATCGTGACGTCCACGGTGGCGCCCGGGACGCCGGTGCCGGTCACCTCACGGAGGTGGCGGACGCGGTCGCCGTCGGACAGGTCGACGGCGAGGCCGTCGAGGTCGGCGCGGCCCGTGAGCCACTCGTCGGGCCCCGTGGGGTGGTCGATGACGCGGGTCTCGCCGACGCAGCCGTGCCAGCCGTTGGTGGCGTGGTCGTCGACCCAGTCGGTGCCGATGAGCCACGGCATGTCCCGCTCGATGCTGTGCCCGAGGGTGTCGGTGGCGTTGCGCAGCACGGGTGCGCCGTCGACGTACATCGTGGTGGTGCTGTCGGCCGGGTCGTTCACCAGCGCGACGTGCACCCAGCGGTCCAGGATGATCTCGCCGGACCAGGCGGTGCGGTCACCCTTGGTGGTCTCGACGGGGACCTCGGTCCACTGGAACTCCTTGAGGTTCGACAGCCCGAGCGCGACGGGTGAGGCGGTGTAGTCCCACCGCGACCAGGGCATGCCGGGCAGCCGGGAGCGGTTGCCGGACCGGACGAGGGCCTTCATCCAGGCGTTGGTGTCCTCGGTGAAGCCGCCGTCGATCTTCAGGAACGTCTCGATCGTGTAGCCGTCCGCGAGGTCGACGTCGTTCACCGGGGCGTCCGCGTCGGTGGCGAGGTAGCTGAGGCGCTGCGCCGTCTTGTCGGAGTCGGCGAAGCAGACGGCCGCGCCGTCGGAGGAGAGCGGGTGGACCTCGTCGTGGGTGACGGTGACGTCCTCGACCCGCGCCGCCGGCGATCCGGACTCGCCGATCGGCACGCGGTGCATGTCGTTGTCGCCGGCGACGTCGGGCACGACGGCGTTCTCGGGCAGGACGCCGTCCAGGCCGCCGAAGCGCCAGTGGGCGAGCGTGCCGTCCACGCGGGGGTAGTCCCCGGTGGAGGCCGGCGGCTGGGTCGTCACCGGGTCGGGGCCGGTGAACCCGTCGAGGAGCAGGTCACGGGCGCGCTGCGTGAGGGACGGCTCGTCAGGGGTGCCGGGGCCGAACTCCGGGGCGAAGCCGCCGAACCGGTCGGAGAAGTCGATGTCGATCGTGAACTGCTGGTTCGGGCCCTCGAGGAACGGCTGGTCGTAGGCGGTGAGGGACTCCTGCGGCTTCCACGTGACCCACGGGGAGGCGGTCTGCATCGAGATGCGGTCGTTCGTCAGGTCGAACTCGAGCAGGCCGAGGTAGCCGTTCCCGCCGTCGTACGCCATCTGGTAGTCGATGAGGATCTGCGTGACCTCGTGGCCGGCGTCGTTCAGGCGGGTCTGGCGGGCGGCGCCGTGGAAGTGGCCGTTGAACGTGAGGAAGATCTGGTCGTTCGGGGCGATCAGCTCGTCCCACAGCTTGAGGCCGTACTCGGTGTCCTTGGCCGTGGTGCCGTCGGTGTCGACGTCGATCAGGGAGTGGGTCGTGAGGATGACGGGCAGCGTGGGGTGGCTGTCGATGACCTCGTTCGCCCAGGCGATGGTGGTGTCCGACGCCCGCCACGTCATGGCGAGCACGAGGAACCGCTGCCCCTCGGCCTCGAACACGTGGTACTCGCTGAGGCCCGTCGGGTCGCTGCCGCCGTAGGTCTCGTTGCGGACCGCGCGGTCGGGGCCGAACCAGTCGAGGTACGGCTCGGCGTCGAGGTCGTAGTCCTCGTCGGTGAGCCGGTCGTCGGAGTTCCGGACGTCGTGGTTGCCGGGCAGGATCGAGTACGGCAGGGACGCCGCCTCGAGCGTGCTCATCGCCGTGTCGGCGACCCGCCACTCGTTCTCGACGCCGACGCGGTCGACGACGTCGCCCAGGTGTGTCGTGAACGGGATGCGCAGCTCGTCCTGGACGTCGGCGAGCCACTCGGTCTGCACCTGGTAGGGGTCCGAACCGTAGCGAGGCACGAACTGGTCGCCGGAGTAGCGCGAGTAGAACTGCGTGTCCGGGAGGACGGCGAGGGTGAAGCGGGAGGCGGTGTCGTCCGCGGTCCCGCTGACAGCGGTGTCGTCGATGGCGGCCGCCGCGGGGCCGGTCTGCGTGGCCGCCAGCGGGGCGACGAGGCCGAACAGGGCGAGGGCGGCACCCGCGACGCGGCGAGCCGTCCGGCTCGTACGCGCGGGCACGGTGGGTGTGGGGTGCACGGGCTGGTCCAATCTCCGGGGTGGTGCGGGCCCGCATCGGCGGGCCCGTCCCAGACTGGGCCCGCTCCCTGAACCCGTCTCTGCCGGACGATGAACTCGCGGAGAACGCCAGGAGAGGCGCCTATTCCCCGGCCGGCGCCGGCCGGTCCTTCGGCATGAGCGCGACCGCGAGGAGCATGAGCGCCGCGCACGCCGCCGTGGCGATGAAGACGAGGTGCATGGCCTGGGCGAGGCCGGGGCCCTCCGGCGTGCCGTCCGGGCCCACCTGGGCGTGCGCGTTGACGATGGCGCCGAAGACCGCCACGCCTACGGCGGAGCCGATCGAGCGGGAGAACATGTTGATCCCGGTGACGGCGCCGCGCTCGTGCCAGGGCGCGCTCGTCTGGGCCGCGATGAGGGTGGGAACCGCGGTCAGTCCCATGCCCGCGCCGATGAGGAACGTGGTCGCGCCGACCTGCCAGACCGCGGAGTCCTCGCCGAGGAGGAACACCGCGAGCAGCGAACCCGCGATCACCAGCGTCGAGCCGATGAGGCCCGTGGCGCGGAACCCGATGCGCAGGTAGAAGCTGCCGGACCAGGTCGCCGTCAGGGGCCAGCCCAGCATCATCGCGGCGAGGGCGAACCCGGCGACGAGCGGGCCGACGTCGAGCACGCCCTGCGCGTAGATCGGGATGTAGGTGGACAGGCCGAGCACGATGACGCCGACCATCAGGGCGGCGCCCGTGGACGACCCGATCACGCGACGGCGCAGCACCCGCAGGTCGAACACCGGATGGGCGGTCCGCAGGGCCCACCAGGCGAAGCCGCCCAGCAGCAGCACGGCGAGGACGAAGAGCCCGGCCGTCAGCGTCCCGGGCAGGGAGGCACCCTCCAGCAGGCCCAGCAACAGGGCGGTGCTGCCCGTCGTGAGCAACGCGGCGCCGACGTAGTCGATCGGCTCGCGGCCGCCGTCGCGCCCGGACTCGTGGAAGCTGCGCCACAACATCCCGGCGGCCAGCAGGCACAGCGGGACGTTGATCCAGAAGATCCAGCGCCACGAGGCGAACTGCGAGAACACCCCGCCCAGCGTCGGCCCCACCACGGACGACATCGCCCAGACGCTCGCCAGGTACCCCTGGGTCTTCGCGCGCTCGGCCAGGGTGTAGACGTCGGCCACGATGGTCATCGACATCGGCATGACGGCGCCCGCGCCGAGCCCCTGCACGACGCGACCGGCGATGAGCCACGTCATCGACGGCGCCAGCCCGCACAGCACCGAGCCCAGCAGGAACAGCCCGATGCCGGCGAGCATCACGCGCTTGCGGCCGAGCACGTCGGCCAGCCGCCCGTACACGGGCACGCTCACCGCCTGCGCCAGCATGTAGACGGAGAACACCCACGGCAGGCGCTCGAAACCCCCGAGCTCGCGGGCGATCGTCTGCGCCGCGGTCGCCAGGATCGTGGCGTCCAGCGCGACGAGCGCGGCCGCGAGCATCAGGGATCCGAGGATGGGACCGCGCTCCGAGCGGAGGCCGACGCTGCGGCGGGTGACGGGCTGGGCGGGAGCGGCGGAGGTCACGCGGCGCCCCCGAGGGCCCCGGCGGTCATGGTGTGCACTCCCCGTACAAGGTTGCCCAGGGCACGTTGTATTCCCGGGCACGGCCGACACGGCGGCACCCATCAGGGGGAGCCACCGATCAGGCGGGGGCGCCGATCGCACCGTACTTCGCACGAACGGCACGCAGGCGCTCGCCGGTGGCTCCGGGGTGGGCGCGCGCGAGGTCCTCCGGGGCGTCTCCGCCCAGGAAGTTCACGTAGGCGGGCCCGTCGTCCACGCCGAACCGAGAGGCGGCGTCCGAGACCCAGGCCCGCACGGCCGCCTCCTGCTCGGGGTCGGGCGTCATCCCCGCGACGGACGTCATGACCGCGTGACCTCGGTGGGCGAACGCCGTCTCGTCGGCGCCGACCCGTCCGATCGCCCCGCCCATGACCCGCAGGTTGACCACGGCCGGACCGGACGCGGCACCGACGGCGTCGATCATCGCCGCGGCGGCCTCCCGGTCCGGGACGTCCGTGAACCCGGTCGCGATCGCGGCACGGACGCCGGCCACGTCGGGACCGCCGCCCTCGAACATGGCGGGGTAGGTCTTGGCCGCGACGAGGTCGACGACCGGGGCGTGCGCCCGGAGCGGGGCCAGGGCGTCGTCGGCCGCCTCGGGCGCGCCGGACCAGCAGACCAGCGCCATGATCACGGGCTTGCCGTGCAGTTCGCCGGGCAGGAACGGCGCTGGCGGGGCGACCATGGCGTTGACCATGCCGGACAGCTCGTCCGGGGCCGCGGCGATCGCCGCGACGACGTCGGACAGCACCTCCGGCTCGGGCCGCCAGGCGAGGATGCCGCCGACGACACCCGGGGTCTCCGTCAGCCGGAGATCCAGCCGGGTCACGACGCCGGTCCCGGCGCCTCCGCCACGGAGCGCCCAGAACAGGTCGGGCTCCTGGTCCGGGCCGGTCTCGACGATCTCGCCGTCGGCGAGCACGACCTCGGCGCCCACCAGGTTGTCGAGCGTGAGCCCGTCGCGGCGGCTGAGGAATCCGATCCCGCCGCCGAGCGTGAGGCCCGCGATCCCGACCGTGCCGGTGTCGCCGAACCCGGTGGCCAGGCCGTGCTCTCCGGCGGCGGCCGTGTAGGCGCCGGCGGACGCGCCGCCCTCGGCGTGCCCGGTCCGGGCCTCCTGGTCGATGCGCACGCCGTCCATGAGGCGCAGGTCGAGCACGACGCCGCCGTCGAGCAGCGAGGCGCGAGTGTAGGAATGGCCGCCGGAGCGGACGGTGAGCGGCAGCCCGGCGTCGCGGGCCGCGCGGACGACGCCGGACACCTCGGCGGCGGTGCGTGGCCGCGCGAGGACCGCCGGGACGCGCGCCTCGCCGGCGAACACGGGCGCCGCGAGGGCGTCGAACCCGGGCGACGCGGGGGTGAGCAGGCGGTCGCCGAACGTCTCGGCGAGCGCGGTGAGGGATGCGTGGAGCGGGGGGATTGACACGAGAGCCTCCAGGTCGTGGACACACGTTCGATCAAACCTTAGATCTCGAAGGATTAGATGGCAAGGGTTTTGTGGGAGGCTCGGGCCATGAGTGACACCTCCGACGAAAGCCCCGCCCCTGGTGACGAACCGCGAGCCGCGCAGGCGCCGCGCGGCCGGCGCCCCGTCGCCGTCACCCTGTGGAAGACGGCGCAGCCGCTGATCCGCGGGTTCGATGCCCTGCTCGTGGAGCACGGCGCGTCCTGGCAGGTGTGGCACATCCTGCTCGCGCTCGGCACGAGCCCGCCGCGGACGCAGCGGGAGCTGGCCGGCGCGGTCGGGATCCGGGAGGCGACGCTCACCCACCATCTGCGCGCCATGGAGGACAACGGACTGATCAGGCGTACCCGCATGCCCGACAACCGGCGCGTGCAGCACGTCGAGGTCACCGAGGACGGCGCCCGCCTCTTCGAGGAGCTGCGGGCCGCGGCCGTCGAGTTCGACCGCCGGCTGCGCGCGGTGATCGGTTCGGAGGACGACGTCGCCCGCTTCCTCGAGGTGCTGGGACGACTGGCGGCGGCCGCGCCGGAGGGCGGGCGCGACATCCTGCCGGAGGACTGGCCGCGGGAGCCGGGCGTCCGGTAGGACCGACCGCGCCTACACGTTTCGGCTCCTACCGCGCCCACGACCGTCGTCGGACGCTGAGGCGACACCTCGTACCGACGAAGGAGTGGAGACGAGTGACGGCAACAGTCAAGAAAGTCACGCGAGCACGCGCGGTGGTCATGGCCGCGGCACTCGCGTTGTTCGGGGCCCTGCTCGTGGTGGTGGCCGACCCGGCACCGCCCGAGGCCGACGCGCACGGCACGACCCTGTTCCCCCAGTCCCGGACCTACGCCTGCTACCGCGACGGCATCGACAACGGCCAGGGTGGCGCCCTGAACCCGCAGAACCCGAAGTGCGCCGCGGCGTTGCAGCAGTACGGCAACTACGCGTTCTACAACTGGTTCGGCAACCTCATCTCGAACGCCGGCGACCGGCACCGCGAGATCATCCCGGACGGCAACCTCTGCGGCCCGGGCGCGGACTTCGCGGGGATGCGTCCCGGTGGCACGGACTGGCCGACGACGCGGGTCACCGCCGGGCAGAACGTCACGTTCCGGTACTCGGCCTGGGCGGCCCATCCCGGCAAGTTCATGCAGTACGTCACCCGGGACGGCTGGGACCCGAGCCAGCCGCTGAAGTGGTCGGACCTGGAGCCGCAGCCGTTCGACGTCGCGTACGACCCGCCCACGCAGAACGGCCCCGAGGGCGCCGAGTACTACTGGAACGCGAACCTGCCGAACAAGCAGGGACGTCACATCATCTACTCGATCTGGGAGCGCTCGGACAGCCCGGAGGCGTTCTACGCGTGCTCGGACGTGGTGTTCGGCGAGGGCAACGGTGAGCCCACCCCGACGCCGACCCCCACGCCCACTCCGACACCCACGCCCACTCCGACACCTACGCCGACCCCGACCGAGGAGCCGGGCTCCTGCCAGGTCACGATCAACTCGGTGAACTCCTGGAGCGGCGGCTACCAGGGCGCGGGCGAGGTGACCACCGAGGACGCCGTGGGCACGTGGGACGTGGAGGTCACCTTCCCCGGCGGGGACACGGTCACCCAGTCGTGGAACAGCGAGTACTCGCAAGCGGGCGACACGGTGACCTTCTCGAACGCCGGGTGGAACGGCTCCATCCCGGCCGGCGGCAGCGCGACGTTCGGATACCTCGCGAACGGCGGGCCGTCGACGCCGTCGGCCGCCACCCTCAACGGGACACCCTGCTCGATCGGCTGACGCGCGGGCCCGACGGCCCGTCCGGCACCCGGCCGACGAACCCGACGACCGCACGATGACCGCCGAGGCGGCGGGCCCTGTCCGGCCCGCCGCCTCGGCGCGTCCGCCCGGAACCCTCCCCGCTCCGGGCAGTCGAGCTTGCGGTGGCTCCGGCGGTCGAGCTAGTGTTTGGTCGATCGCCCAAGTCGATTGCCCAGGGAGGACGTGTGACCGCACGGACGAGCGCCGACCGGGGACGGGCCGTGCGCGCCCGGCTGCTGGCGGCCGCGCGCGAGCTCGTCAGCGAGATCGGATGGAACGCCGTCAGCACCCGGAACCTCGCGGAGCGGGCCGGGGTGCACGCCGGCCTGGTGCACTACCACTTCGAGTCCCTGCCGGCGCTGCTGCGGCAGGCCGCGACCGAGGCGATGCGCACCACGCTCGACGAGTCCGCCACGTGGCTGTCCCGGGCCGACGATCCCGCGGACGGGGTCGAGGCGCTCCTGAACGATCTGGACCGGTACGCGGCCGACGACCCGGCGTCGCTGCTGTTCGTCGAGGCCTACCTCGCCGCGACCCGGGACCCGGTGCTGCGCGCGGAGATCGCCGGTCTCATGCTCGGCCTCCGCCACGACCTGGCGACGGCTCTGGCGCGCGCCGGGCACCCAGCACCCGAGGCGACGGCGGTCGTCGTCCTGGCCACGTTCGACGGCTTCATGCTGCACAAGGGGCTGGACCCGGAGCTCTCGGCCGCGACGATCGCGCCCGTCCTGCGACGGCTCGCCGAGGCAGGGGCCGGCGTCGGCTCCGAGAGCGCCCCACCGGCCGACGTCGGCCCGGACCCGAACGAACCGAAGGGAGAGCAACGATGAAGGCAATCGTCTGCGGGGCCGGTATCGCCGGCCTGGCCGCGGCCGGCCGGCTCCACCACCACGGGTGGGAGGTGCTCGTCGTCGACTCGGCGCCGGGGCCGCGCGAGCAGGGATACATGATCGACTTCTTCGGCCCGGGATTCCAGGCCCTCACGGCCATGGGCCTGCTGCCACAGCTGCGCGAGGCCGCCAGCCCGGTCGACGAGTTCCGGTACATCGACGCCCGCGGCCGCACCACGGTCGCCGTCGGCTACGACCGGTTCACCAAGGCGCTCGACGGCGAGATCACCAGCGTCATGCGCCCCGCGCTCGAGAGAGTGCTCCGCGAGGCGCTGCCCGGCGACGTCGGCCTGCGGTACGGCACCACGATCGAGCGGATCGACGACGACGCGGTCGAGCTCTCGGACGGCACGGTCCTGACCCCGGACCTCGTGGTCGGGGCGGACGGCATCCACTCGCGCGTCCGGTCGCTCGTGTTCGGCGGCGAGCGGGACGACGTGCGGCCCCTCGGGATGCACACCGGCGCCTACGTGTTAACGGATCCCGAGATGCACCGAGAGGTGCGCCGGCAGTTCGTGCTCACCGAGTCGCTCGACCGTCAGATGGGGTTCTACGGGATCGGCGAGGACCGGGTCGCCGTGTTCGCGGTGCACCGCACGTCCGACCTGGACCTTCCCGACGATCCGCGCCGGGTGCTGCGGCAGGAGTACGCGGGCCTGGGCGACCTGGCGGACCGGGCGCTGGCGCACTGCCCGCCGTCCGGTGAGGTCTACTACGACCTGGTCGCGCAGATCGACACGGCGCGCTGGCACGCGGGCCGGGTCGCGCTGATCGGCGACGCAGCCCACGCGGTGTCCCTGGTCGCGGGACAAGGCGCCTCGCTCGGCGTGGCGGGAGCGTACGTGCTGGCCGAGCGGCTGAACCGGGCGGGCACGGTGGCCGAGGGACTGGCCGACTACGAGCGCCTCTGGCGACCGATGGCCGGCGGCGTGCAGGCGAACGCCCGGGACCGGGCCGCGGACTGGTTCGTCCCGGCGACGACGACGAAGCTCCTGCTGCGCCGCTGGGGATTCCGCGCGATGCGCCTGCCCGGCCTCGACAGGATCCTGGTGGGCCCGCTGTTCCCGAAGGAGCACCGCACCGTCGCGGAGCTGGTGGCCTGACCGCCCGTGGCGCGCCGGCCGTCGCCGAGCACGACGATCACGTCGTTACCGATGTCCGCATCGACGCCGTCGTCGTGGTCGGCGAGCCGGTGGGCGCGCACGAGCGGCGCGGATCCTACTTCGAGTTGCTGTACCAGCTCAGGCCGCCCGGGAGGTTGAGCGAGTGCTTCTTGGTCTTGGAGTTCCACGTCCAGAAGCCGAGCTTGATGCTCATCGACGACAGGCCCTTCTGGGTGATGTTGAACTTCAGCGGCCCCAGCGACAGCCGCTTGCGGTACCGGAGGTTGCCTCCGCCGAGCTTGACCATTCTCTCCCTCTCCAGCAAGGAGTCGCGGGACAGGACGCCCGCGACCGAACTCTGGGCAAAGAGTATCGAACACGTGTAGTCCGACAAATCCAGGTTTGATGCGCCGCCTGTGGACGAACCCCTGCCCCCCGTCGTCCGCGCATAGACTCACGTGCGTGGCGGGGATCATCAGGCGCGAGGACGTGGACGAGGTACGCGAGCGCGCGCGTATCGACGAGGTGATCTCGGCCCACGTCACGCTCAAGCCCGCCGGCGTGGGCTCGCTCAAAGGGCTGTGCCCGTTCCACGACGAGCGCTCCCCCAGCTTCAACGTGCGCCCCAGCGTCGGGCGGTACCACTGCTTCGGCTGCGGCGAGGGCGGGGACGTCTTCACGTTCCTCATGAAGATGGACGGCATGGGCTTCGCCGAGGCCGTGGAGCACCTCGCCGCGAAGGTCGGCGTCCAGCTGCGCTACGAGGACGGCGGCCCGACCCGGCCGCGCGAGGAACCGGGCAAGCGACAGCGCCTGCTCGACGCGCATCGCGTCGCCCAGGAGTTCTACGCGGAACAGCTCATGACCGCCGGCGCGGCCCCCGCGCGGCGGCTCCTCGCGGAACGCAGCTTCGAGCGCGCGGACGCGGAGCACTTCGGCGTCGGCTTCGCACCCCAGGGCTGGGACAACCTGTCGCGCCACCTGCAGGGACGCGGCTACACGCGGGACGAGCTGATCACCGCCGGCCTGGTCAGCCAGGGGCAGCGCGGCGTGTACGACCGCTTTCGCGGCCGCGTGGTCTGGCCCATCCGCGACGTCACCGGCGCCGTGATCGGCTTCGGCGCCCGCAAGCTGTTCGACGACGACAACGGCCCCAAGTACCTCAACACCCCCGAGACCCCGCTCTACAAGAAGTCCCAGGTGCTGTACGGGATCGACCTGGCCAAGCGGGAGATCGCGCAGAAGAAGCAGGTCGTGATCGTCGAGGGATACACGGACGTCATGGCGGCACACCTGTCGGGGGTGACGACGGCGGTCGCGACGTGCGGCACCGCATTCGGCGCGGAGCACGCACGCGTGGTGCGCCGCCTCATGGGCGACACGGCCGTGGGCGGCGGCATGCAGCTCCGCTCCGGGGCCACGCTCGGCGGCAAGGTCGTCTTCACCTTCGACGGCGACGAGGCCGGGCAGAAGGCCGCGATGCGCGCCTTCGGCGAGGACCAGCGCTTCTACGCGCAGACGTTCGTCGCCGTCGCCGACGACGGCATGGATCCCTGCGACCTGCGCGTGGCCAAGGGCCCCGAGGCCGTCAGGGCCCTGGTGGAGAAGCCCACGCCGCTGTTCCAGTTCGTCATCGAGACCGACCTGAAGGAGTTCGACCTCGACACCGCCGAGGGGCGCGTCGGGGCCCTCCGCAAGGCCGCGCCCCGCATCGCCGGCATGCGCGACACCGCCCTGCGGCCCGAGTACGCGCGCATGCTCGCGGGCTGGCTCGGCATGGACGAGCGCACCGTCGCGCGGGAGGTGAAGCGGGCGGCGAGCACGCCGGCGCCGCGCGATGCCGCGCCGAGCCGGCCCGGCGACGCGTCGTCCGGGCGTGGTGGTTCCGGGCGTGGTGGTTCCGGGCGTGGCCAGGGCAGCGGTCAGGGCGGGCGCGGTCACGGCGGCCCGGGAGGTCCCGGGGCCGACGACGGCGCGGGCGCGCCCGGTGGCGGAACGGCCGCGGCGCCGCCGTCGGGCATCCCCGCCCCGGACCCGCGCGACCCGGTGGCGCGCGCCGAGCGGCTGGCGCTCGCCGTCGTGCTCCAGTACCCGCAGCACGTGCCGGAGGCGTTCGACGAGCTGGGGCCGGACGCCTTCCTGACGCCCGCCTGGCGCACGGTCCACGAGTCGGTCGTCGCGGCGGGTGGCGCGGTGACCGGCAAGGCGGTGGGACCGGCCGCGTGGGTCGACGAGGTCCTGGACCGCGCCCCGGAGACGGTCGCGCCGATCGTCACGGAGCTGGCCGTCGTCGACCTCCCCGAGGACCGGGAGGCCGCCGTGCCGGGCTTCGTCGAGGGCGTGATCCGCCGTCTGGTCGACATGGGGCTCAACCGCCGCATCGCCCACGCCCGCAGCCGCCTGCAACGCCTGGACCCGGCCGCCGACTTCGACGCGTACCAGGCGGCCTTCGCGGAACTCACGAAGATCGAGCAGGAACGCCGCGCCCTGCGCGAGACCGCCTGAGGTCTCCCACGCCCTCGCAGCACGCTCAGCCCTTGACCGAGCCCGCCGTCAGGCCGCCCACGATGTACTTCTGCAGCAGCAGGAACAGCACCACCACCGGCACCGCCGCCAGGACCGCGCCCGCGGAGAACAGCCCCCAGGGGGCGTTGCGCTCGTCCGACGCCCACTGGTAGAGCCCCACCGCCAGCGTCAGCCGGTCGGGACTCTGCAGCACCGTCTTGGCGATGATGAACTCGCCGAACGTCCCGATGAAGCTGAGCAGCCCCACCACGGCGAGGATCGGGGACACGAGCCGCAGGATGATGGTCCAGAAGATCTGGGCGTGCCCCGCCCCGTCGATCTTCGCGGCCTCGTCGATCTCGCGCGGCACGGTGTTGAAGAACCCGTACATGAGGAACGTGTTCACCCCCAGCGCGCCGCCCAGGTACACCGCGATGAGGGCGAGGGTCGAGTTGGTGCCCAGGACCGGGATCACGTCCCCGATGGTGAGCAGCACCAGGAAGATCGCCACGACCGCCAGCATCTGCGGGAACATCTGCACCAGCAGCAGCGTCGTCAGGGCGGCACGCCGTCCCGAGAACCGGAAGCGGCTGAACGCGTAGGCCGCCGCGCCGCCCATGAGCACCGTCCCGATCGCGGTCGTGACGGCGATGACGAACGAGTTGACGAACCAGCGCCAGTAGCGCGACTCGAACAGCTCGGCGTAGTTGTTCAGGCCCACCTCGCTGAACAGCCGGTTCGACCCGGTGAAGGTTCCCGACGGGTTGAGCGACGCCGAGATCACGTACAGGAGCGGGACCACGCAGATCACCACCATCACGATCCCGACCACGTGCCGCCAGCCCACCTCGGTCCACCAGCGCGTGCCGCGCGGGCCGGCGTCGTGCCGGATCCGGTACCTGTCCTCGCGGGCCACGCCCCCGCGGGGCGCGGTCTTCGTCAGGGCGCTCACAGTTCCTCCAGGGTCCGGGTGCGGCGGAAGCCGAGCCAGGAGATGACGCCGACGATCACGAAGATCAGCAGCGACACCGCGCTGGCGAGTCCGTACTGCTTGACGCCCGAGTCGAACGCCACGGAGTACACCATCGAGATGAGGATGTCCGTGTGCCCCACGAGCACCGGCGCACCCTCGAAGTGCGGCCCGCCACCGGTCAGCATGTAGATCAGCGCGAAGTTGTTGAAGTTGAACGCGAATGCCGAGATGAGCAACGGCGCGGTGGACACCATCAGCAGCGGCAGCACGATCGAGCGGATCGACCGCCACCGGCTCGCGCCGTCCACGCGCGCGGACTCGAGCACGTCGCCCGGGATCGACTGCAGCGCACCCGTCGTGACGAGGAACATGTATGGGAAGCCCAGCCAGAGGTTCACCGCCAGCACGGAGAACTTGGCGAGCCACGGATCCGTGAGCCACGGGATCTCCGCCCCGCCCAGCAGCACCTCGTTGATCCAGCCGAACTTCTCGTTGAGCATGCCCCGCCACACGAGCGTCGCGAGGAAGGCGGGGAAGGCGTACGGCAGGATCAGCAGCGACCGGTAGACCTTGCGTCCCTTGACGCGGGGGTCGTTGAACACCATCGCGAGGAACAGCCCCAGCGCGAACGTGGTGACCACCGAGAGCCCGGCGAACACGAACGTCCACACCAGCACCTGGAAGAACGGCCCGGCCAGGCGGTCCTCGGTGAAGATGGCGGTGAAGTTCTCGAAGCCCACCCCGACGCGCCAGCCCGGGGTGAGCGCCTCGCCGTCGGCGGACACGAAGGAGCCGTGGTCGTCGGGCGTGTAGGTCACACCGGTGCTCACGTTCGTGAAGGCGTCGGTGGCGGCGTCGTACACGAGGACCGGCGCGGCGACGAAGCCGAGCGAACCGTCCTGCGTCCGCAGACCGCCGTCGGCCGGGTCGTCGGAGAACGGCACGCGCAACTCCGTGATCTCGGCCGAGCGCGACACCAGTTCCGCGAACTCGAGCGTGGTCCAGCCGTCGACGGCGGTCACGCGGGCGCCGTCGTCGGACCCGGACGCGGGCTCCAGCGGCGTGTCCGCGTCGCCGACGACGACCTCGCCGTCGCGCAGGATCGCGAACCCGAGCTCGCCGTCCCGCTCCACGACCGTGAGCGGGAACGTCTCCGAGCCCTCCACGCGCCGTTCGTTCTGCGCGGAGATCGCCGCGACGGCGTCCTCCTTCGTCGAGTTGTGGCCGTCGCCGTAGTTGGTGAACGCCACGTACGCCGTGTACAGCATGACGAACAGCTGGAACGCCAGCAGCAGCACCAGCCCGGGGTACAGGTACTTCGCCGGGAGCATCCGGCGGGAGAAGTACACCCAGTCGGCGGCGGCCACGGCGAGCGCCAGGAACGTCGCCACGCCCCACGAGCCCACCACGACGGCGGTCCAGACCCCGTACAGGCCCAGGGCGTTCACCGCAGCCATGAGCACGATCTTCACGTACCAGCCGGGCCCCGTGCGGCGGGCGTGGGAGTCGCTCCCCCGCCTGTCGCGCGTGCCGACCGGACCTCCGAGCGAAACCTCGGTCATCGTCGCCTCTCCGTCGCATCCGCGGTAGCGCTCGCCCCGGCCACCGGGTGGCGGGGGCGAGCGCTACCGCTCACGTCGTGGTTCCGGGGTTCAGCCGTCGATGGCGCCCTGGATGTTCTCGACCATCGTGTTCCAGGACGTGGCCGGGTCCTTGGCCTTGCCCTGGATGAGTTCGACCTCGGTCACGCCCCAGAACTGCCACACGGAGCCCATCTCGGGGATCGACGGCATGGGGGCGGTGCCGGCCGCGTCGGCGAACTGCTGCATGATCTCGTCCTCGACCTGGCCGGCGGCCTCGGTGGAGGCGGGGGCGCGTCCGCCGGCCTCGGCGAGGCGCAGCTGCACGTCGGCGGAGCCGAGGAAGTTGGTCACGAAGTCGTTGGCGACCAGGGCGTTCTCGGTCTTGGCGCTGATGAACGCGCCCTGCACGCCGACGAACGGCTCGGCGGGCTCGCCGCCGGCGCTCGGGACGGGGAGCACGGAGATGTTCATGTCGGCGGCCGTGAACTCGGCGGCGTACCAGGGGCCCGTGACCATGTACGGGGTCTTGCCGTCGAGGAAGAGCTGCTTGGCCTTCTCGCCGTCGATCGCCGGGTCGAGGACGCCCTGCTCGCCGAGCTCGCCGAGGTACTCGGCGAACGCGTCGCCGGCGGCGCCGCCGAGCGCGAGCTCGGGGCTGTAGGAGCCGTCGGCGTTCTGCTCGAAGACGGGGGCGCCGAACGAGGTCTGCAGCGGGTAGAGGTGGTAGGCGTCGCCCTCGTCGCCCTGCTGGATGACGACCGGGTACTCGGCTCCGGTGTCGTCGTTCTGCGCGACCAGTTCGTCGAAGGTCTCCGGGGTGTCGGAGACGAGGTCGTCGTTGCGGACCAGGGCGATGTTCTCGACGGCGTACGGCACGCCGTACACGGCGCCGTCGTAGGTGAACGCCGCGACCGAGACGTCGGAGAAGCCGGCGGCCTTGTCGCCGAGCTCGATGGGCTGGACCACGCCGTTCGTGACGAACTCGCCGGTCCAGTCGTGGGCGCCGACGACGATGTCCGGCCCCTCGCCGGTCGGGACCTGCTGCACGAATTCCTCGCGGATGTCGCCCGACGCCTTCTGCACGACCTCCATCTCGATCCCGCGCTCGTCCGAGTAGTCCTCGGCGAGCTCGGTGAAGATGTCGATCCGGGTCTCGTCGACCCACACGGTCAGGCTGCCCTCGAGTTCGGGTGCCGCGGTCGATTCCTCGGCCGCCGGCTCCGCGCCGCCCGAGCACGCGGTCAGCGCCAGCGTTGCCGTGACGGCGGTGGCCGCCGTCAGGATGCTCCGTCGCATCGGTACTCCCAGTAGGTTCACGGCCACGACCGGCGTGGTCGCGGACCTGGTTCATGTTCCGACGGCGTGGCGCCGGCGCGTTTCGCGCCGGCGTCCGGCCTCCGCGAGGCCGGTCGCCCTCGGTCCGACGGAGCTGACCGTAGATGTGTTGCAACGTGTTGTGCAAGTTCTTGCGATAAAGTTTCAGCATCGGTGTGCGGACGCACTGGTCGCGAGCGCCCGGCGCGAGCCCGCCCCGGCGCCGGGCGACGCCCGGCGGCACCCCGACCAGTTCGACGACGGAGCGGCGACACGATGCGGACCACCAGTACGACGACACGCGCGATGTCACCTAGGCTTCCTCTCGTGCGCACCCGACTCTCCGACCTCGCGGCCCAGGCCGGCGTGTCCACGGCGACGGTCTCCCGCGTGCTGAACGGCAAGCCGGGGGTCGCCGGAGAGACCCGCCAGGCCGTCCTGACGGCCCTCGACGTGCTCGGCTACGAGCGCCCGGCGGCCCTGCGGGCGCGCCCGGCCGGGCTGGTCGGCCTCGTGGTGCCGGAGCTGTCGAACCCCGTGTTCCCCGCCTTCGCGCAGGCCATCGAGTCGCAGCTGACCGAGCACGGCTACACGCCGCTGCTGTGCACCCAGTCGCCCGGCGGCACCACCGAGGACGAGTACGTGGAGACGCTGATCGACCACGCCGTGGACGGGATCGTGTTCGCGTCGGGCAAGCACGCCGACATGCGCGCGTCACGCGAGCGGTACCAGCGGCTGCGCGGCCGCGGGATGCCGATCGTCCTCGTCAACGGGTACGCCGAGGGCATCGACGCGCCGTTCGTCTCCCCGGACGACGCCGCCAGCATCGAGCTGTCGGTGCGTCACCTGGTCTCGCTCGGGCACCGGCGGATCGGGCTCGCGATCGGGCCGGAGCGGTTCGTGCCCGCGAAGCGCAAGATCGACGCGTTCTGCGCCGAGCTGGTCGCCCACGGGCTGGCCGGCAGCGCCGAGGAGGTCAGGGAGCGGCACATCGTCGGCACGCTGTACACGCTGGAGGGCGGTCAGGCGGCGACGAGCGAGCTGATCGACGCCGGTCACACCGCGATCGTGACCGGCTCGGACCTCATGGCGCTCGGCGCGATCCGCGCGGCCAGGCAGCGCGGGCTGTCCGTGCCCGACGACGTGTCCGTGGTCGGGTACGACGACTCCCCCCTCGTGGCGTTCACCGACCCGCCGCTGACCACGGTGCGCCAGCCGGTCACCGAGATGGCCCGGGCCGCGGTCTCCGCCCTGCTGTCCGAGATCCACGGGGAGCGGGCGCCGCGCACGGAACTGCTCTTCACGCCCGAGCTCGTGGTGCGCGGGTCGACCGGGGCGGCCCCCCAGCCGTAGGTCGCCTGACCCCACGCCGTCGAGCTGTCACGTGTGCCGTGCATCACGGCCGATGAAACGAACCAACCGGCTGTTCGGCGCCGACGCCTCTCGCGTCGTGGAGGTTACTGCGGAGGAGCCCCGTCGGGCTGTACGCTCCCTGCAACTCTCTGCAACAATCTTGCAGGCGCACTGCGCCGGACTCCCGCGCAGACCCAGACACTTCCGACTTCCGAGGACGATTCATCGATGACTCGCACCGAACGCCCCGCTGTGCCCCTCGCCGGCGGTGACCAGGTCCACGCCCCCGCCACGGACACCGAATGGTGGCGTGACGCCGTCATCTACCAGGTGTACCCGCGCTCGTTCGCGGACGGGAACGGCGACGGGATGGGCGACCTGCCCGGCATCACGGCCCGGCTCGACCACCTGGCGAGGCTCGGCGTCGACGCCGTCTGGCTCAGCCCGTTCTACCGCTCCCCGCAGAAGGACGCGGGCTACGACGTCACCGACTACCGGCAGATCGACCCGCTGTTCGGCACCCTGGACGACTTCGACGCCATGCGCGCCCGCGCGCACGAGCTCGGCCTGCGCGTCATCGTCGACCTCGTCCCGAACCACAGCTCGGACCAGCACGCCTGGTTCCAGGAGGCGCTGGCGGCCGCGCCCGGCTCCCCCGCGCGCGGCCGCTACGTCTTCCGCGACGGCAAGGACGCCGACGGCGCGCAGCCGCCGAACAACTGGCAGTCCATCTTCGGCGGCCCCGCGTGGACCCGGCTCGCGCCCCGCGAGGACGACGGTCCCGCGGGCCCGCAGTGGTACCTGCACCTGTTCGACTCCTCGCAGCCGGACCTGAACTGGGAGAACCCCGAGGTCCGGGCCGAGTTCGAGGACGTGCTGCGGTTCTGGCTGGACCGGGGTGTGGACGGCTTCCGCGTCGACGTGGCGCACGGCATGGTCAAGGCGGAGGGCCTGCCCGACTGGGGCGGCAAGGTCGCCATGGTCGAGGGCAGGGACGCTGCGGACCTCGCGGAGGGCACCGGCGCGGCGGGCGGCTCGAACGAGGGCCCGATGTTCGACCAGGACGGCGTGCACGAGATCTACCGCGCATGGCACAAGGTCCTCGCGGAGTACGACGGCGATCGCTGCCTCGTCGCCGAGGCGTGGGTGAGCCCGATGTCCCGCCTCGCGCGATACGTGCGCGCGGACGAGATGCAGCAGGCGTTCAACTTCGCGTTCCTCACCACGAAGTGGGACGCGGCCCGGATCCGCGACGTGGTCACCGAGTCGCTCGAGACCATGGACACCGTCGGCGCCCCCACGACGTGGGTGCTGTCGAACCACGACGTCGTGCGCCACGCATCTCGCCTCGGCCTCGACGAGACGGCCGACGGCCCGATGAACGGCATCGGCCCGCGCGACCCGCAGCCCGACGCCGAGCTCGGCCTGCGCCGCGCCCGCGCGGCCACGCTGCTCATGCTCGCCCTGCCCGGCTCCGCCTATCTCTACCAGGGCGAGGAGCTCGGGCTGCCCGATCACACCACGCTGCCCGACGGCGTCCGCCAGGACCCGGCGTTCTTCCGCACCCACGGCGAGGAGACCGGCCGGGACGGCTGCCGCATCCCGCTGCCCTGGGAGGCGGACCGGCCCGGAATGGGCTTCGGCCCGTCGGAGCGGACGTGGCTCCCCCAGCCCGACTCCTACCGGAAGCTGGCCGCGGACCAGCAGTACGGCGTCGACGGCTCGACGTTCGAGATGTACCGCGCCGCGCTCGGCGTGCGCCGGGCCGAGCGCCTCGGGCGGGGTGGCCTGGCCTGGATCGCCGGGTACGCGGACGCGAAGGACGTGGTCGCGCTCCGCGTGGGCGGCGTCGTCGTCCTCACCAACCTCGGGACGACGCCGGTCGCGCTGCCCGACGGTGCCGAGGTCCTGATCGCCTCGGGCCCGCTGGCGGACACCCCGCGGGGCACCGGCCTTCCCACGGACACGACCGTCTGGCTGCGCGCCTGACCTGGAGCGGCGCGACACCAAGAGGCCGCGGGACCACGGGTCCCGTGGCCTCGTTCGCGATGGGGACATCTCCCCGTCGCTCTTCGTCGCGGTGCTCGGTACGTTCCTCGGGATGAGACGTCCGTCCGACGAGAGAGGCAGCAGATGCCCGGTTCGACGCCCGGTTCCACCCCTGGCTCCGAGACCTTGCAGGTCGAGACGGAGGAGTGGCGCCGGCTGGTGCGCGCCGCGCGTGCCGGTGCGACGGACGGCGTGGCCGGGATCCTCGCGGATCATCTGGACGCGCCCGTCCGGGCACTGCTGGTGACGACGGCCGGGGGTCGCGGCGTGCGGTCCCGGCTGACGCTGGTCGGCGGCCGGGCCGTGACCGTGACGCAGCGGATCGAGTCGGTCGAGGGCGGGACGCGCGTCGAACCGGGCGTGCGGATCACCGTCAGCGACGGCGACGAGCTGTGGCGATCGCTCGCCGCGACCCTCCCGGACTCCGAGCCGCCGAGCACGCAGGCCGATGATGCGGACCACCTCCTCGGGCCGGAGGAGAGCAATCTCCGCGTGCGCGTCGACGCGTGGCGCGGCAGCGATCGGCCCGTGATGGTGTGGGATCGCCTGTGGTCGGTGGTCGACGACCGGTTGATGGACGTGCGCACCGACGGCGACGAGCTGCGGCTCCTCGAGCGCCCCGCGGGCTCGGCCGCCGAGGAGCTCCGGTCGGCCCTTACCGAAGCCCTCGACGCAGCGAGCCGCGCGGGGGTGTAGAGCAGGAGTCGGGGGGTCAGCGCCAGGTGTCGTTCAAGGTGAGCGAGCCGTCCGGGCCCACCGTGGCGGTGCGGTTCGCCCCGCTCTCCCAGGTCACGTTGCCGTTCCCGTCGATCTTCACGTACTTGTACTCGAAGGTGGCACCGGCGGGCAGGTCGACCGTCCCGGTCCAGGTCGGGTACGAGGCGGCCGACAGCGCGACGCCGCTCGACGGGGTCCACGACCCGAGCTCGGGCCGGTCGCCCACCAGGTAGACGTTCTGGCCCCAGACGGTCTCGGCGTGCACCGCGACGGAGACGTCGCCGTCCTCCGGCGTCGGCGAGCCCGACGTGGCGCCCACGTGCACCGCCAGCGCGCCGTACGCGGGGAGCGTCGCGCTCAACTGGCCGGACCCGTTCACCGTCCACGTGACCGAGCAGTTCGAGGCGGCGACGACGTCGCAGTACGTCCCGGCCGGGAGCGAGGTCTCGTAGGTGCGGCTCACGGACGAGCCGGTGTTGTTGATGGCCACGTAGCCGCTCTGGCCGCGGCCGTAGCCGATGTTGTTGGCGCCGTCGTCCCACCAGTTCGTGACGGCGGTGCCGGCGACCTCGTTGTGGAAGCCGACCATGCCCCGGATCTCGGTCCAGCGCTGGGTACAGGTGAACACGCCGCCGCAGTCGGCGTCGGGCACGGAGGTGTCGGTGGATCCGGGCACGCCGGCGTCGTAGTCGGAGAACTCGTAGCCCGAGTAGACGGTCGGCGAGCCGTACGGCCAGGACAGCATGAACGTGTTGGCCAGCACGTACTTGGCGCCCCACTGGTAGTTCATCGTCTCGCCGTTGCGCTCGGTGTCGTGGTTGTCGACGAAGACGCTCGCGACGTCGCTCGGCAGCTTGTTGTCACCGATGTAGCGCAGGTTCTTGATCTGACCGTCGAAGTCGTGCCGGAGCCGGCGGGCGTAGTCGAACTCGTGCACGTCGCCGTTGCCCGTGTACTCGGACGGCTGGATGGGCTCACCGGCGGCCCCGATGACCTCCTGGACCCAGAAGACGCCCGAGCTCTGCGCCTTGATCGCGGCGAGGTCCTCGGCGGGAATGTGCTTGGCGGCGTCGATGCGGAACCCGTCGACGCCGAGCGAGGTCAGGTCGTCGAGGTAGTCCGCGAGCCGGCCCCGCACGTAGTCGGAGCCGGTGCGCAGGTCCTGCAGGCTCACCAGGCGGCAGTTCTGCACCTCCCAGCGGTCGCCGTAGTCGCTGATGTCCGTCTTGCAGTCGTTGAAGTCGTTGCCGCCGTAGATGCCGGGGAACCAGTCCTGGCCGTAGGCGCTGCCGGCGACGCCGGAGCCGGAGTTCGCGGCCATGTGGTTGACGACGGCGTCCGCGATGACGCCGACGCCGGCCGAGTGGCAGGCGTTCACCATCGCGGCGAACTCGGCGCGGGTGCCGAGCTTGGACTCGATCTGATAGGAAACGGGCTGGTAGGACGTCCACCACTGGGTGCCGGTGACGTGCTCGTTGGGTGGCGACACCTGCACGTAGCCGAAGCCGGCGGGACCGATCGTGCTGGTGCACTCCGAAGCCACGGAGCTCCACGTCCACTGGAAGAGGTTGAGGATCACGTCCCGGTCGCCGCGCGGGGGCGTGCTGGCGGCGGCGTCCCTCGAGGCGGCCGTCGTCAGGCCGAGGGTGATCATGGTCGCGAGGGCCGCGGCCAGGGCCGTGAGCAGGGCGAACAACGGTGTTCGGCGCGTCATTGCGTCTCCCGGGGTAGTACTGACTCGGTGCGCAGCAACCTTGCTGCAAGATTTTCTGAAGTTCGTTGCAAGACGATACAGATGGTTCGGACGAATGAAAAGGGCCGCCGCCGTCGCTCGCCCCAGAACTGCCGTGATGCAGGCGACGTTCCGGGGGCGCGGGGGTTTGGGACAATGGGGCGCGTGACTTCCCTTCTCGACCGCGCCGGCACGCCCGTGCCGGCTCCCGTGCTGCCACCGTTGCGGATCGGGCCGCTCACCGTGGCGACGCCCGTGGTGCTCGCGCCCATGGCGGGCGTGACGAACCGCGCCTTCCGCACCCTGTGCCGCGAGGCCGGGCGGAGCACGGGGTTCGATCCGGGCCTGTACGTCGCGGAGATGGTCACCTCCCGCGCGCTCGTCGAGCGCAACGAGGCGGCGCTGCGCATCGTCACGTTCGGCGCCGACGAGTCCCCGCGTTCCGCGCAGGTGTACGGCGTCGACCCGGCCACGGTCGCCGCGGCGGTCCGGATCATCGCCGCCGAGGATCGCGCCGACCACGTCGACCTCAACTTCGGCTGCCCCGTGCCCAAGGTGACCCGCAAGGGCGGTGGGGCGGCCCTGCCGTGGAAGCGCCAGCTGTTCACCGACATCGTGCGCGCGGCCGTCGACGCCGCCGCACCGTACGGCGTCCCGGTGACCGTCAAGATGCGCAAGGGCATCGACGACGACCACCTCACCTATCTCGAGGCCGGGCACATCGCGGAGGGGCTCGGCGTCGCCGCCGTCGCTCTGCACGCCCGCACGGCCGCACAGCACTACTCCGGGGTCGCGGACTGGGAGTCGATCGCCCGCCTCAAGGAGACGGTCCGGACGGTCCCCGTGCTGGGCAACGGCGACATCTGGTCCGCGGAGGACGCCCTCGACATGGTCCGGCGCACGGGAGCCGACGGCGTGGTGGTGGGCCGCGGCTGCCAGGGCCGCCCCTGGCTGTTCGCCGATCTCGCCGCCGCGTTCAACGGCTCGGACGTCCGGGTGCGGCCGGGGCTGCGCGAGGTCGCGGACGTCCTGTACCGACACGGCGAGCTCATGGTCGACTACTACGACGGCGACGAGCACCGCGGCGTGCGCGACCTGCGCAAGCACATGGCCTGGTACCTCAAGGGCTACGCGGTGGGCGGCGAGGCCCGGCACGCGCTCGCCCGGGTCTCCTCCCTCGCGGAGCTCCGCGCGCTGCTCGACGCGCTGGACCTGACGATCGGCTACCCGGGGGCCGACGCCGAGGGGCAGCGCGGGCGCGCGGGCACTCCCAAGACGCCGCACCTCCCGTACGGCTGGCTCGACTCCCGCGAGCTCGACGCGGAGTTCGAGGCCCGGCTCCGCGAGGCGGAACTGAGCGTCAGCGGCGGCTGACGACGGGTGCAGCGGAGGGTACGGGCCGAGGAACGAGGCACGTGCCCGCAGCGGAACCCGAGGAAGCCGCTCGTCAGAGACGGCGGCTGATCCGGATCGCTCTCACCCGAGCCGCCCCAGCAGCCGCTCGCTGGCGTCCCACACGTCGCGCGCGAGCGTGTCGTCGCGCGCGAGCTCCGATGGGTCGGGCCAGATCAGACGGCCTCGGCGCAATGCCGCGTAGTCCCGCCCGGCCGGTGGATCCGTGCCGCCGTCCCGCTCGCCGAGCGCCAGGCCGGCAAGGGCGCGTCCGGCGTCGTCGGCACGGTTGATCGTGCTCGACAGCCGGGTCGTCACCGCGCGCATCGCCCCGGCCCCCATCACCCGCCAGGCGACCCGGCGGACCGGCGACAGGCCGTGCGCCAGGCCCGTGCCGAACACCTGCCCCGGGTCGTAGGAGAGCACGGTGAGCCGTTCCCCCTCGGGACGCGCGGCCAGCGCCCGCGCCGTGAGGATCGCGCAGAGTTTCGAGGCGGTGTAGGCGTGCTCGCCGGCCCGCCGGGGGTGCGGGTCCCGGCCCGGGTCGTGGTCGGGTCGCGCGAGCAGCCCGACGTCCGCGTGCCGCGGCGTCGCCAGACCGGCGCCGACGCCGGGATCGTGCGTGCCGCTGGTGGTCAGCACGACCCGGCCGCCGTCGGCGAGCGCCGGGAGCAGGAGGCGGAGCAACAGGTAGTGCGCCAGGTGGTTGACCGCGAAGGTGGTCTCGAAGCCGTCAGGGGTGCGCCCGGTGTCGTCGGCCCGGACGATGCCGGCGTTGAGCACCAGGATGTCCACGGGCGCACCGTCGAGCCGGCGCAGGGCCGCGGCGGCGAACGCGCGCACGTCGTCGAGCCGCGTCAGGTCGAGCGGCAGGTGATCGCCGACGGCGGGCGGGCGGCGGGCGCCGATCAGCAAGCGGGCCTGGCCGGCGGCGGCCAGGTGTCCGAGAGCGATCGCCCCGAATCCCGACGTCCCGCCGGTCATGACGATGGTTGGCACGGCTTCCTCCTCGTCGCGGTTCCCAGTATGGGCGAGCGGAGAGCGGCGTTCCAGGTGAGGCGCTCCCCTGCGACCCGCCCGCGACCTTCGCGAGCGGGTGCCTCCGCGCGGGCGCCGCAAGAGCCTGGATCCCGTGATCTGCCGAACCGGATCCCCGGTGGCACAATCTGCGCATGCCGATCCCCTCCGTCCGGCGGAGCAGGCAGGGCGCCCTGCCCAGGACGGTCGACGTCGTCGTCGCCGGTGGCGGCGCCGTCGGAGCCGCCGTCGCGTACCAGTTGGCCGACGCCGGTGCGAGCGTGCTGCTCGCGGAGGCGTTCACCCTGCCCGACGGCGCGGAACCGACGCACTTCGCGACGACGTCCCAGCGGGCCGCGCCACCGGTGCCGATCGCCGGGCACGCCGTCGGGGCGCAGGTGCCGGCCGCGGGCCGAGCGATCGAGGCCCTCATCCGGCGCAGCGCCGAGCTGTACGCCGACCTCCCGGCCCGCGCCGGCATCGGGCACGGGGCATCGACGCGCGCGAGCCTCCACCTGCTGCCGGACGACGACCTCGTCGCCGCGTACACCGACGCGGTCGCCCGGCACGCCGCGCGGGGCCTGGACAGCATGATGATCCGCGCGCAGGACGCCGCGGTGCTCAACCCGTACGTCGCCGCCTGGCAGTACGCGGGCGCGGCGCTGATCGCCCCCGAGCGGTGGCATGCGCCGGGAACCGCCGCGGCCGACCTGCTCGCGGCGGCGGCCGACCGGGGCGCGGTGCTCCGGGAGCACTGCATGGTCAAGGGGATCGAGCGGTCGGGCGGCGCGGTCGCGGCGGCCTGGACGGAGCACGGGAAGGTGCACACCGGCGCGGTGGTGCTGTGCGCCGGGGTGCATTCCGCGCAGCTCGCGGCGTCGGACCTGCCGTCCGGGCCTTCCCTGGCCCCGGGTCCGCCCGCCTCCGCGGACCCCGGCGACCTCCGCCTCCCCCTCGTCGCCCGGCGGCGCGCCCTCGGTTTCACCCTGCCGCTCGTCCCGCGGCCGGGTCAGGTCCCGGCCACGATCGACGTCGGCTCCACGTTCTGGTTCGCCAACGCCGAGCCGGACCGGGTGATGCTGGGCGTCGAGCGCCCGGACCGGCCCCTGGAACCGGGGCACGAGCCGCGGCTGGTCCCCGTGCTGCGCCGGGCCGCGGCGCAGTGTGCGCCGGCCCTGGGCGAGGCTCCGCTCGCCCCCGGGTGGATGGGCACGCGCACCGAGACCCCCGACGGGCTCCCGCTGCTCGGGGCGCACAGCTCCGGGTTGCTGTACGCGACCGGGTTCAACGGCGCCGCGGCGCGGGTCGCGCCCGCCGTCGGCGAGGTCGTGCGGGACCTCCTCGAACAGCAGGAACCGGACATCGACGTAACCCCCCTCGGCATGGAAAGATTCTGGTGACAGAACCACGCGCCACAAGCGCTGAGGGAAGGACGGGGCATGTCTCAGGAGAAATTCCTTGAGCCCTGGCAGTTGCGGGCGGCGTTCGCCCGCTCGCTGTCAGACATGTACGGGAAGGAGGTGCCCGCCTACACCACGCTCCTGGAGGTCAGCCACGAGGTCAACGCCGACTTCGTCGCCACGCACGGCGCCGACGCCGAACGGCTCGGCTCGATCGACCGCGTGACCGCCGAGCGCCACGGCGCGATCCGCGTCGGCACGCCCACCGAGATCTCGCAGGTCGCGCGCATCTTCGGCGCCATGGGCATGCACCCGGTCGGCTTCTACGACCTGCGCGACGCCTCGTCGTCGTCGGTCCCGGTGATCTCGACCGCGTTCCGGCCGATCGAGCGCGACGAGCTGGCCCGCAACCCGTTTCGCGTCTTCACCTCGATGCTCGTGCCGGGCGACCGCCGGTTCTTCACCCGGGACCAGGAGCGGCGCCTCGACGAGTTCCTGGCCGCCCGGCGCCTCTTCGGGCCGCAGCTGCTGCGGCTCGCCGACCGCGCCGAGGCCGAGGGCGGGCTCCCCGCCGCCGACGCCGCGGAGTTCCTGCGCCTCGCGACCGAGGCGTTCGAGCTCTCCCGGGAGCCCGTGGACCAGGCCTGGTACCGCGAGCTGGAGGGCGTGTCGGCCGTCGCCGCCGACATCGGCGGCGTCGCCTCCACGCACATCAACCACCTCACCCCGCGCGTGCTCGACATCGACGACCTGTACGCCCGGATGACCGCCCGCGGGATCACGATGATCCCCGCGATCCAGGGCCCGCCCCGCTGGGAGGGCCCGGACGTGCTGCTGCGCCAGACCTCGTTCCGCGCGCTCGCCGAGCCGCGCACCTTCCGCACACCCGACGGCCAGGTGATCGAGGACTCCCTCCGCGTCCGGTTCGGCGAGGTCGAGGCGCGCGGCATCGCGCTCACCCGGGAGGGCCGCGCCGCGTACGATGCCGCCGTCGCCGAGCTGGACGAGCGTGCCGCCGGTGCCGGCGAGGCCGAGCGCCAGGCGATCGGCCGCGAGATCTGGCACCGCACGTTCCCCGTCAGCGAGACGGCGCTCGCCGACCGAGGGCTCGGCTACTTCACCTACGAGCTGCTGCCCGACGACGGCGGCGGGCGCGCCCCGCACGTCGTCCGCGCCCCCGTCGTGTACGAGGACTTCCTGCCCCGCTCCGCCGCCGGCATCTTCCAGTCCAACCTCACCGACGAGGGCGCGAAGGACGCCGGACAGACCGGCGCCGAGCGCGACGACGACTGGATGGCCGGCGCCCTGGGCCGCGACCTGCACGACCCGTTCGAGCTCTATGCTCGGCAGGTCGAGCGGTCCCGCCAGGCGACCGCCGCGACGCTCGGCGTCGACCCCGAGACCCTGACCCCTGCCACGATCCCCGGAGGACAGTCATGACCGCCACCACCCCGGCGCAGTCCATCTCACCCCTGAGCACCGAGCTGCGCGCCGCGGCGCTGGCCGCGCTCGAACGGCTCGGCGCGAGCGTCCCCCAGGCCGCCGACGACGCGGGCATCCCGGTGCGCTCGCCCCTGTCGGGCGAGCGGATCGTCACGGTGCGGCGCGATGGCGCCGCGGAGACCCGGGCCGCCGTCGGGCAGGCCGCCGACGCCTTCACCACCTGGCGTTCCGTACCTGCCCCCGCGCGCGGGCACGTGATCAAGCGGTTGGGCGAGCTCCTCGCCGAGCACAAGGCCGATCTCGCCGAGCTCGTGACGATCGAGGCGGGCAAGATCACCAGCGAGGCCCTGGGCGAGGTCCAGGAGATGATCGACATCTGCGACTACGCGCTGGGGCTGTCGCGGTCGATCGGCGGGCGGACCATCCCGTCCGAGCGCCCGGGCCACCGCCTCATGGAGACCTGGCACCCGCTCGGCGTCGTCGGCGTGATCAGCGCGTTCAACTTCCCGGTCGCCGTGTGGTCGTGGAACACCGCGGTGGCGCTCGTCTGCGGCGACACCGTCGTGTGGAAGCCGAGCGAGAAGACCCTGCTGTCGGCGATCGGGTCGGCCGCCCTGCTGGACCGGGCGCTGGTCGAGGCCGGCTACCCGTCCGAGGTGTCGCGGCTGGTGCTGGGCGAACTCGAGGCCGGCGAGGCGCTGGTGGCCGACGAGCGGGTCGCCCTGCTGTCCGCGACCGGGTCCGAGCGGATGGGCGCCGCCGTGGCCCCCGTGGTCGCCGGCCGGATGGGCCGCTACCTGCTGGAGCTGGGCGGGAACAACGCCGCCGTCGTGACGCCGTCGGCGGACCTGGACCTGACCACGCGGGGCGTCGTGTTCGCCGCGGCCGGCACGGCGGGCCAGCGCTGCACCACGCTGCGCCGCCTCATCGTGCACTCCTCGATCGTGGACGACGTCGTCGCCCGCCTGGTGCGCGCCTACGAGGGCCTGCCGATCGGGGACCCGCGCGCGGAGGGCACGCTGGTGGGGCCGCTGATCGACGAGGGCTCGGCCGAGCGGATGACCGAGGCGCTGGCAGAGGCGAGGGCCGACGGCGGCGAGGTGCTCGTCGGTGGCGGCCGGGTGACGGTCGACGGCGCCCCCGGGGCCACCTACGTCGCGCCGGCGATCGTGCGCATGCCCGGCCAGACCGCCGTCGTGCGGCGGGAGACGTTCGCCCCGGTGCTGTACGTGATGACGTACGAGACGCTCGACGAGGCGATCGCCCTGCACAACGGCGTGCCGCAGGGTCTGTCCAGCGCGATCTTCACGCTGGACGCCCGCGAGGCGGAGCGGTTCCTGTCGGAGGCCGGGTCGGACTGCGGCATCGCGAACGTCAACATCGGGACGTCCGGCGCGGAGATCGGCGGCGCGTTCGGCGGCGAGAAGTCCACCGGCGGCGGGCGGGAGTCGGGTTCGGACGCGTGGAAGCAGTACATGCGCCGCGCGACGAACACGATCAACTACTCGGACGAGCTGCCGCTGGCGCAGGGCGTCAACTTCGGCTGAGCCCGCGGTGCGCGGTCGGTTCGACGTCGAGCGCGCGTGGTCGGCTCGATGTCGGATG
>NZ_JADBGR010000015.1 GCF_014892515.1 Myceligenerans pegani | reverse complement strand
GCGTCCCGCTGGAGGGCGACTGGCCGGCCGAACTGGTCGAACGCTGCTCGGTGGGCGCCGTCGTCGTCCTGATGGAACGGACGACGGCGGTTCTCACCTGAGCGTCGGGCCGCCCGTCAGCCGTTGCCGCCTCCACCACCGTTGCCGCCGCCCCTCGTGCACTCGACGGGGTTGTCCGGCTTGTAGGTCCAGGTGTAGGTCTCGTCCTTCACGACCTCGCCGTTCAGGAGGACCTTGCGGTAGTTCGAGATCGTGAAGCCGTCCTCGCCGCCCGGGTAGTCCACGCACTCGGGGTCGTTGCTCTTCACGGTGGAGGTCTCGACGACGTTCTGGTGACCGCTGTCGCTGGTCTGGACCTCGTAGTACTTCGTGCTCCAGATCCGGACGGTGAGCTGACCGTTGCTGACGAACGACTGCAGGACGGCTCCGTAGGGCGTGTCGTTCTTGAACCTCATGTCGAGCGCGCCGACGTAGATCGTCGCCTCCCGCCCGGCGGGGTAGCGCGGGAACCAGAAGCTGTGCTGGCGGTGCTCGACGTCGTCGAACCCGGCGAAGTAGCCCGCGTTGTAGCTGGTCGTGGCCATCTGGGAGAGGCCGCCGCCCACGCCTTCGACGTGCTGCCCGTTGCTGACGATACCGGACGACACGTACCCGTTCGCCTCCGTGATCGGCGAGAGCGCCTCGATCAGGGAGAACGTCTCGCCCGGCTTGACCAGCTCGCCGGTGACCATCTCCGCGCCGCGGATCAGGTTCTGGGTGCGGACGTTGTCGGCGGTGAGCGGTGTCGAGAACTCCGAGACGATCTCCTTGACGCCCAGGTCCTCCAGCGCCTCCTTGGTGTTCTCCGGGTCCTGCTCGTGGAGCTCCACGGCCGCGACGCGGTCGTCGCCGCGCGCGGCGACGTTCACCGCCTCGCCGACCTCCTTGGGCTTCAGCGTGGTCCCGGGACCTCCGCCGACCACCTGCGGCTTGCCGTCCTGGAACACGAAGTGGGCGTCCTCGGGGATGGTGAGGAGGTTCGCGGTGCGCTCGACGACCGCGTTCACGAGGCCCTCGCGGTCGAAACGGAGGGCGAGGTCACCGTCGCTCGGCTCGAAGCTCGCGAAGGTCGCGAGGTCGGCGGGGGTGAGCTCGACGCTCTGTCCGCCCACCTCGACGCTCACGGGGGCCGAGACCACCTTGCTCGCGGTGTCCATCGCGGCGTCGACCTCGTCCTGGGTGATCTCCGGGGCGACCTCCTGCGTCGGCAGCGTGTACGGCGGCTCGGTACGCAGCCAGCTGGAGGTGATGACGGCCTGTGCTCCCGCCGCGTCCACCCTGGAGCCCTGCTTCGCGTCCGTGGCCTGGGGGGCGCCGTCCTTGAAGGTCACCGCGCCGTCGGCCGGCTTGACCGTCATCGACTCCTCGAGGCCCTCGACGGCGCTGCCGAGCTTCTCCTCGTCGACGGCGAGGACGAGTTCGGCCTCGTCCGCGCCGAAGAAGTGCTCCCACATCCGGGCGGGATCGAGGGAGAAGCCGGTCAGGGCGTCGACGGTCGCCTCGGCGTCGTAGGCCAGTCCGGCCTTCGCGGGCTTCAGCTTCGACTCCGCGGTGCCCGCGACCAGCGCCACCGGTTCCTTCGCGCGCGGCGCGAGCGCCTCGTCGAGCGTGGCGATCGCTTCGTCGCGCGACTGGCCGCCGATCTCGACCCCCGCGACCCGCACGCCGTTCGGCACAGCACCCGCCTGCACGCCTGCGATCACCGCGAACAGTCCGCACAGGGCCACGACGCCCAGGCCGACCCCGAGCGCGATCCTCCGGCCCCGGTGCGGGGTGCTGTCTTCCTGGATCCCGAAGGTCCACGAGCCTCCTGGCGGCGGGGGCGGGAACTGGCCCGTCCCGTCGGGCCCGCCGGGCGCGGGAGGCCACGCGGAGCCGATCAGCTCACCGGGCCTGGGGGACTCACCGGGCTTGGCGGGCCCACCGGACGCGCCCGGTCCACCGGGCGCCGCGACGTTCCCGAGCGGTACGGCGGCCGGCGGGACGCCGCCGGCGGGCGCCCCCGGAGAGCCCTGCGGGGTATCGCTCGCACCGGCGGCCGCCGCCGGGATCGTCCCGGCAGGATGAGCCGGGTCGCCGGGGTGTGCCACGCCGGCGGGCGGTACCGGACCGGCCGTGGGGTGGGGCCCGCCGGGCGGGATCGGAGCGCCGGGCTGAACGGGGCCGGCACCGGGGACCGGGCCTCCAGGCGGAACAGGGCCGGGTGGCGGGACGGCGCCGGCCGGAGGGACGGCACCGCCGGGCGGGACGGCGCCGGGTGGCGGTGTCGCGGGACCATGAGGATGCCGCGCCGCCTGCGGGTTCACGACCCGCGCGATGGCCCCCGTCAAGGGCTTGAGCTTCGGGATCATCCCGGTGATCGGCCGCATGAACCGGTTGTCGCCCGCCCGTCCCGCCGGGGCGGAGCCACCGGGCGTCCCGGACTCGCCGGGCGGGGTGGACTCGGCAGGGCCGCCCGGCCGCGACTTCTTCGCGGGCCGCTCGAACGCGAACACGCGGGGCGTGTAGCCGGCCTGCTTGGCGGGGCCGGCGGGACGCTCGGGAGCCAGGTTGTCGACGACCGACTGCAGCACGGCGGCCTGGTCGTCGCCCGACGACGATCCCGCCGGCACGGCGGGCTTCGGTCCCGCCGGCGCGGCGGGCTCCGATCCGGCCGGCGCGGACGGCTTCGATCCCGCCGGTGCGGCAGGCTTCGAGGCGGACGGCGCCGCGGGGGCCGGCGAGGAGGCGCCCGACGCCGGAGCAGGGCCCGACGACGCGGCCGAGCCCGACGACGCAGCGGGGCCCGACGACGCAGCGGGACCCGACGACGAGGTCGAACCCAAGGACGGGGCGGGTCCCGATGGCGAGGCAGAACCCGATGGTGCAGCAGGACCGGACGACGAAGTAGCGCCGGACGACGCAGCCGAACCCGGCGGTGGCACAGGTGCCGACGCCGGAGCAGGGCCCGTGGACGCCGGGACGGGACCGGCCGCTGAAGCGGGACCGGAAGCCGACGGTCCAGGGGCCGGCGCCGTGTCAGGAGCCGCGACGGACCGGGGGATCGATGCCGGGGCGGGCGTCGACCGCGGCGGCGATTCGGGAGCCGATACCGGGAAGCCGGAATCCGAGGCGGATCCCGGCGGAGAACCGGGAGCGGGCGGCGACGGCTTGTCGGCGCCAGTCGTCTCCATCGCGGCAGGCTTCCCGGGGGCCGCGGCGCCGGGCTGCGCCGAGGCCGCCGCGGGCACCTGGGCAGCGGCCGACGCGGGAGCCGCGGGAGCTGCAGGAGCCGCGGGAGCGGACGCCGGCGCGGCATGAGCCGTCGTCGTCTGAGCCGAGTCCGAGGTGGCCGTGCCGGCGCGCTCGGGGGTGCCGGACGGTGCCGGGGCCGCGCCGCCGTCCCCGGCGTCCTCCCCGGCGGCGTTCGCGGCCGCAGGAGGCTCGGGCGCGGGCCTAGGGAACACAGGACTCACCTCGGTCACGGCCGGTGCCGCGGGAGGGCGCGGCTGTCCGCCCGCCGGGCCGGGTCGGCTCGACGAGAGCGGCGGCATCGCCGGGCGGGCGTCGTTCGGATCGTTCTGACCGGTCGCCTCTGACGGCTTGTCGTTGTCGGTCGGCTGGCCCATTCACATTGCTCCGTGCAACCTGTCACGGCGCGGGCTCTCCGCGCCGCCAGACACCGTCGCGCGCACGCGAGGCCGTCCCGAAGCGCATCCTACTGGCCGGTCCAGGCGCCCCGGGCCGCGATTCAGCCTGCTCCGAGTGGAGGTTCTGTGCTGGTCACGGACCTGCTGGCCGCGGCCTCGGACCGATTCTCCGACCCCCGCACCGGCACCTCACGGAACCAGGAGGCCGGCAGGAACGCCGCCACTCCCAGGAGAACGACTCCGGCGTACGTCCAGACGAGACCGAGCGTCCCCGCGGGTACGAGCACGTCCCCGCCCGAACCGCGCAGCGACATCAGCTGCACGGCGACGACCCAGCCGCCGGCGAACGCGAGGAGAGCGCCGTACCCGGCCCACGCCCGGCACATGGTTGCCGCCGTCACGGTGATCGCGAGTGCCAGCGCCATTCCGGGATACCACGACTCGTCGCCGTACCGGTGCACCGAGGTGCCGAGCGCACCGATGACGAGCCCGAGAGCCACGGCGAGCAGCACCCGGACGATCACCGGCCCCAGGCGCGGACGGTTCCCGTTCGGCTCGTGCTGTTCTGTCACGAGCCCATCATCGCGCATTTTGCTGGGTGGTTCCGCGATCTTGTGCCAGACTCCGCACGCGGACGGTGTCGGCCCGTCAGACGCGACGCCCCGAACGGAAGGCCTCCATGAACGCCCAGACCCTTCAGACGCAGACCACGCTGTACATCCGCCAGCGGGTGCGGCTCATGGTCAACCAGTACGCCGTGCACGCCGCGCTGCCCGACGGCTCCGAGGGCGAGCTCCTGGCCTTCGCCCAGCAGAAGCGCATGGCGATGCGCGAGCAGGTCACCCTGTACACGGACGACACGAAGTCCGTTCCCGTGCTCGGGTTCAAGGCCCGACAGGTGCTGGATCTCGGTGCCACGTATGACGTCACGGACGCCTCCGGCGCCCCGATCGGGCTGTTCCGCAAGGACTTCGGGAAGTCCTTCCTGCGCAGCACCTGGCACCTGGAGCAGCCCGGGCTCGGGGAGGCGACCGGCCAGGAGCGGAGCATGTGGGTGGCCGTGCTCCGGCGGCTCTCGGAGAACCTGGACTGGCTGCCGTACCACTTCGACTTCGCCCTCGGCGGGCAACCCGCGTTCTCCGTCGAGAAGCAGTGGGCGCTGCGCGACAAGTACACGGTGCGGATCCACCACCCGCACCTGGACCGCCGCCTGGTCATCGCCATGGCGGTGGGCCTCGACGCCCTGCAGGGCCGCTGACGGCGGGCGCCGCGCCGCGACCACGAGCCTGACGCCGCAGGCGAGGTTCCGGCGCATCGCCCGAGAGCGCCTGGCAACCTCGTGCCCGCGCCGTCACACGGACGTGACGAGGTACGTCTGGTGCTCCGGGACCGGCGCGAGCACGCCGTTGCTCAGGGCGTAGAACCCGAGGATTCCCGGAGCGGGCGCGTGCGTGACGTGCTGGACCTGCGTGGCGTGCGCGCGCATCGCGGCCAGCACGCGATCCAGCACGGGCGCGACGTCGACCCGTTCGACGCGCCCGGGCAGGTCATCCTTCGCGAACGGGGGCAGCGGCTCGGCGGGATCGGGCAGGACCAGCCCGTGTCCCACGACGGCCGCGCGAGCCTCACGGCTCCGGGCGAGCGTCCGCCGAGCGGCTCGCACCTCGTCCGCCGGCGCGACGGCCTGCCACAGCTCGGGGACCCACGGCGCGGGGTCGGCCGGGTCCCCGGCGCCTGGGTGACCGACCGCGGGTCCGACGCCTGTGCTCGACCGGGCTTCCCGCTCGGTGACCACGCCACACTCCGCCAGCAGTTCGAGGGCCCGGACGGTGACATCGTGCGCACGCACGTGGTCGGGATGACCGTACCCGCCGCCGGCTTCGTAGGTCGCGACGACGGCCGGGCGGCGCTCGGCGATCAGGCGCGCCAGCCGCCCGGCGGCCTCATCGAGCGGCACCCGCGCGAACGCCGTCGGCGGCGAATCAGGAGCGGGCCCGGCCACCCCGGGCCGCACCCACGCCATCCCGGAGTCCTCGTACCGCACCCGAGCTCCCGCCATGCCGCCGCCGTGGTCGGGCCTCGCGTGAGTGATCGGTCGTTCGATCTGCCGATCATTCGAGGACGGACCGACCACGAGGCCCGCGTCGCGGGCGGGCGCGGACGCCTCGTCCAGGAAGACCTGGTCCACGCCCAGGGCCGACGTCGCGCGGGCGAGTTCGCGTTCGCGGTACGACGCCAGCGCCGGGCCGTCGCCTTCGAGACCGGCCAGGCCCTCCGACGTCGTACCCGGGAGGGCGAGGACCTCGCCGCGCTCCCCGCGGGTGCACGTCACGACCGTGACCGGCCGGCCCGCCGCGGCCCAGGTGGCGAGCAACGCGCCGGTCGACAGGGTCTCGTCGTCCGGGTGCGCGTGCACCGCGAGGAGGCCACCTCCGGGAACGTCACCGGTCCGCACGGGTGCGGCACGGTGCGAGCGCCCCCGGAGGCCGGGGCCGCCCGGGACGGCCCGCGGGACGTCGTCGGGCACCGTGATCTCAGGCGCGCTTCGCGCGGGCCGCCGCGCGGGCGCGCTCCGTCTGGTTCAGGACCACCTTGCGGATGCGCACGAACTCCGGCGTCACCTCGACGCACTCGTCCTCCTGCGCGAACTCCAGCGACTCCTCGAGCGTGAGCTTGCGCGGCGGGATCAGGTTCTCGAAGCTGTCCGCGGTCGACGACCGCATGTTCGTCAGCTTCTTCTCCTTGGTGATGTTGACGTCCATGTCCTCGTTGCGGGAGTTCTCGCCGACGATCATGCCCTCGTAGACCTCCTGCGTGGGGTCGACGAAGAACGAGCCGCGCTCCTGCAGGTTGATCATGGCGAACGGCGTCACCTTGCCGGCGCGGTCGGCCACGAGGGAACCGGTCGCGCGCGACTCGATGGGGCCGTGCCACGGCTCGTACCCCTCCGAGATGGACGAGGCGATACCGGTGCCGCGCGTCTCGGTGAGGAAGCGCGTGCGGAAACCGATGAGGCCGCGCGCCGGGACCATGAACTCCATGCGCACCCAGCCGGTGCCGTGGTTCGTCATCGTGTCCATCCGGCCCTTGCGCGCCGCGAGCAACTGCGTGACGGCGCCCAGGTACTCCTCCGGCACGTCGATGGTCATGCGCTCCATCGGCTCGTGCCGCTTGCCGTCGATCTCCTTGGTGACGACCTGCGGCTTGCCGACGGTGAGCTCGAAGCCCTCGCGGCGCATCTGCTCGACAAGGATGGCCAGCGCCAGCTCACCGCGGCCCTGTACCTCCCAGGCGTCGGGGCGCTCGGTGGGCAGGACCCGGAGCGAGACGTTGCCGACCAGTTCGGCGTCGAGCCGGTCCTTGACCTGGCGCGCGGTGACCTTGTGGCCCTTGCCGCCCTTGCCCGCCAGCGGCGACGTGTTGATCCCGATGGTCATGGAGATCGCCGGGTCGTCGACCGTGATCACCGGGAGGGGGCGCGGGTCGTCGATGTCGGTCAGCGTCTCGCCGATCATGATGTCGGCGATGCCGGCCACCGCGACGATGTCCCCCGGGCCCGCCTTCTCGGCGGGGACCCGGTCGAGCGCCTTCGTCTCGAGCAGCTCGGTGATCTTCACGGTCTCGACGGTGCCGTCGTGGCGTGCCCAGGCGACCTGGGCCCCCTTGCGCAGCTCGCCGTTGTGGATGCGCAGCAGCGCGAGCCGGCCGAGGAACGGGGAGGCGTCCAGGTTGGTGACGTGCGCCTGGAGCGGCATCGACTCGTCGAAGGTCGGAGCGGGGATCTTCTCGAGGATCGTCGCGAACAGCGGCTCGAGGTTGTCGTTGTCCGGCAGGCCGCCGTCGGCCGGCTGGTTCAGCGACGCCGCGCCCACCTTCGCGGCCGCGTACACGACCGGCACGTCGAGGATCGCGTCCAGGTCGAGGTCCGGGACCTCGTCCGACAGGTCGCTCGCGAGCCCGAGCAGGAGGTCCGTGGTCTCCCCCACGACCTCCTCGATCCGGGAGTCGGGGCGGTCCACCTTGTTCACGACGACGATCACCGGCAGCTTGGCGGCGAGCGCCTTGCGGAGCACGAAGCGCGTCTGGGGCAGCGGCCCCTCCGAGGCGTCGACCAGCAGGACGACGCCGTCGACCATCGACAGGCCGCGCTCGACCTCGCCGCCGAAGTCGGCGTGACCGGGGGTGTCGATGACGTTGATGGTGACCCCGTCGGGCTCGCCGGCGGCCGCCGCGGCGGGACCGGCGTACCGGACCGCCGTGTTCTTCGCGAGGATCGTGATGCCCTTCTCACGCTCCAGGTCACCGGAGTCCATGACCCGGTCGTCGACCTGCTGGTGCGCGTCGAACGCACCGGCCTGCCGGAGCATGGCGTCGACCAGCGTGGTCTTGCCGTGGTCGACGTGGGCGACGATCGCCACGTTGCGCAGATCGGAGCGGACGGCGAGGGACGTCGCGGCGGAGTTGGGCACGGCTGAACTCATTTCCGGAAAAGTCGAGGGAGGGGCGCGGACGCTCACCGTCGACGCGCCGAAGCCATTCTACCCGCCGGCCACGGTCGGCCGGTTGTCGTGTCGCCGGCCCGATGTCGTGTGATCGGCTCCCCGAGGAGCCGATCACACGACAAGCAGCCGACCACGTCGCCGTCGTCCGTCGCTGTCCCTACGCCGCGCCGATCTCCAGGCTGCCGCCCGGGATCGCCGCGAGCAGGTCCTTCGTGTAGTCCTGCTGCGGGTTGTCGAACACCTCGTCCGTGGTGGCGTGCTCGACGATCCGCCCGTCCTTCATGACCGCGACCAGGTCGGCGATCTGCCGCACCACCGCGAGGTCGTGCGTGATGAACAGGTAGGACAGCCCCAGCTCGCCCTGCAGGTCGCCGAGGAGCTGCAGGATCTGGGCCTGCACCAGCACGTCGAGCGCGGACACGGCCTCGTCCAGGACGATGACCTCGGGCTCGAGCGCCAGCGCACGCGCCACGGCGATGCGCTGCCGCTGCCCGCCGGACAACTCGTTCGGGAAGCGCCGCATGGTCGAGGCCGGGAGGGCCACCATGTCGAGCAGGTCGCGCACGCGCTGCTCCCGCTCCTTCTTGTTCCCCACCTTGTGCAGGCGCAGCGGCTCCTCGATGGAGCTGAACACCGAGTACATGGGATCCAGCGACCCGTACGGGTTCTGGAACACGGGCTGCACCCGGCGCCGCATCGCGAACTGCTCGCGGCCGGACAGCGTGGAGGTGTCCTTGCCGTCGAACACCACGGTGCCCGACGTCGGCTCCAGCAGCCCCAGCACCATGTTCGCCGCCGTGGACTTCCCCGAACCGGACTCCCCCACGAGCGCCAGCGTCTTCCCGCGCGGGAGCACGAAGTCGATGGCGTCCACCGCGGTGAAGTCGGTGTGGGTGCCCGGGCGGGCGCCGCGGATCCGGAACACCTTGGTGAGTTCCTTGGCGACGACGACGTCCTTCGGCGCCGCCTTGTCGACCTTGACCTCGTGGCCGGAGATCTGCTCCTCGGCCTGCCTGCCCGCCTCGTGGGCGGACTGGATGCGGCGCGACGCCAGCGACGGCGCCGAGGCCACCAGCCGCCGGGTGTACTCGTGCTGCGGGTTCTTGAGGATGTCCAGCGCCGGGCCGGACTCCACGACCTTGCCCTTGTACATCACCACGAGGTGTTCGGCGCGCTCGGCCGCCAGACCCAGGTCGTGGGTGATGAACAGGACGGCCGTGCCGAGCTCGCTGGTGAGGTCCTCGAGGTGGTCGAGGATCTTCTTCTGCACCGTGACGTCCAGGGCCGACGTCGGCTCGTCCGCGATGAGCAGCTTCGGGCGGGACGCCAGGCCGATGGCGATCAGCGCACGCTGCCGCATACCGCCCGAGAACTCGTGCGGGTACTGGCGCGCCCGGCGTTCCCCGTCGGGCAGGCCCGCCTCGCCGAGCAGCTCGGTGACCCGCGCCCGGCGCTCGGCCTTGGTGCCCTGGAAGCCGTTGGCGACCAGGGCCTCCTCGATCTGGGTGCCGATCCGCCACACCGGGTTGAGGTTCGACATCGGGTCCTGCGGGACCAGGCCGATGTCCCGGCCGCGCATGTGCTCGGTCGCCTTGCGGTCCAGGCCGACGAGCTCGCGCCCGTCGAACCGGATGGACCCGCCGGTGACCTTGCCGGTGCCGGGCAGCAGGTCGATGATCGCGTGCGCGGTGGTGGACTTGCCGGATCCCGACTCGCCCACGATCGCCACGGACTGCCCCGGGTACACGCTCAGGTCGACGCCGCGGACGGCCTCCACCAGGCCGGTCCCCGTGGTGAACGAGATCTTCAGGTCCTTGATCTCGAGCAGCGGCACGCTGTCGTCGGGCCTCTCGACGCTCTCGGGTGCCTTGTCGGTCAGGTTGATCGTCGTCGTCATCGCTTACGCGCCTTCGGGTCGAGGGCGTCGCGCACGACGTCGCCCATCATGATGAAGCCGAGCACCGTCGTGCCGAGCGCCACGGCCGGGTAGATCAGGACCTCGGGGGCCTGGCGGATGATCGTGCGGCCCTGGGACAGGTCTCCACCCCACGAGACGATCGACGTCGGCAGGCCGATGCCGAGGAACGTCAGCGTCGCCTCGGCGACGACGAACGTGCCCAGCGCCACCGTCGCGTACACGATGATCGGCGCGGCGGCGTTCGGCAGGGCGTGCTTGACGAGGATGCCCAGCCGGCTCATGCCGAGCGCCTTGGCCGCGGTGACGAACTCGTTGTTCTTCACGCTGAGCACGGAGCCGCGCGTGATCCGGGCGATCGAGGTCCAGCCGAAGCTGGCGAGCACGAGCGCCACCGCCAAGGCGTTGCGGTTCGGGAGCAGGCTCAGGATCACCAGCGCGGCGAGGAAGAACGGGATCGCGAAGAAGATGTCCGTGATCCGCGACAGGATCGTGTCGAGCCAGCCGCTGAAGTAGCCGGCGATCGCTCCGATGGAGCCGCCGAGCAGGACCACGAACGTCGTGGCCAGGACACCGACCGTGACGGACGGCCGGGCGCCGAAGATCACCCGGGTGTAGACGTCGCAACCATTCTTGTCCGTACCGAACCAGTGCTCGCCCGACGGCGGAAGCAGGGACTCCGCGAGCGAGCACTGGCGCGGCCCGTGCGACGTGAACAGCTCGGGCACGATCGCGATGACGACGGCGACCGTGATGATCGCGAGCGCGATCCAGAACATCGGACGGCGGCGCATCTCGCGCCACGCGTCCTGCCACATGCTCGAGGGCGCCTGGTCCTCGGCGAGCGCGTCGACGGCGCCGACCGTGACCTCCTCGGGCGGTGCCACATAGCGATCCTGGCCCGGGCGCGGGCCGTTGTCGTAGCGGTTCTCAGGCATAGCGGATCCTCGGGTCCAGGACCGCGTACAGCAGGTCCACGAGCAGGTTGGCGGCGATGTAGACGAGCACGAGAATGGTCGCGATCGCGACCACCGTGACGTTCTCACCGCGGATGATGGACTCGAACAGCGTCCCCCCGACCCCGTTGATGTTGAAGATGCCCTCGGTGACGATCGAGCCGGCCATCAGGTTGCCCAGGTCGGCGCCGATGAAGGTCACGACCGGGATCAGGGAGTTGCGGAGCACGTGCCGGTTGGTGACCTGGCTGCGGGACAGGCCCTTCGCCCGCGCGGTGCGGACGTGGTCCGCCGTGAGGTTCTCCGCGACCGAGGTGCGGGTGAGTCGCAGGATGTACGCCATCGACGTACCGGCCAGCACCATTGCCGGCATCAGCAGACTCTCGAAGTCGGGGTTTCGCCCGGCGGTCACCGGGAGCCAGCCGAGCTGCACGCCGAAGATGATCTGCGCCACGAAACCGAGCACGAAGGTGGGCACGGCGATCAGCAGCAGCGTCCACACGAGCACGGTCGAATCGAAGAGCTTGCCCTTGCGCATTCCGGCGACCAGACCGAAGCCGATGCCGAAGACCGTCTCGATGACGAGCGCCATGATCGCGAGCTGGAACGTCACCGGGAACGCGTTCGCGATGGTCTCCGCCACCGGGCGCCCCGTGAAGTCCGGTCCGAGGTCGAACGTGAAGATGCCCCTGAGGAAGTACAGGTACTGCACGAAGAACGGCTCGTTCAGGTGGAACTGCTCCCGGATCTGCTGGGCGACGGCCTCCGGAAGGCCGCGCTCGCCGCCGAGCGCGGCGACGGGGTCGCCCGGACGCAGGAACACCATCCCGTAGACGAGCAGGGTGGCGCCGAGGAATACAGGGATCACCTGCAACAACCGGCGTCCGATGTACCAGAGCATTGTGGTCTCCTTGTCAATTTCCGCCGCTCATTCTCCAGGATGCCGCCTGGAGCTCAGGTCGCGGCACAGGGGGAGGCGGGGCACGCACACGCGCATGCCCCGCCTCTCACCTGGAGTGTCGCGGTCAGTCCGGCGAACCGGACGTGATCACGCTCACTCCGACTTGGTCACCTGGTACAGGATCGGGTCGCTGTCCCAGCCGAACTCCACGTTGTCCACGGCCTCGGAGTACCCGGCCGTGGTGTTGTAGTACCACAGCGGGATGCCCGGCATGTCCTGGAACAGGATCTCCTGGGCCTCCTTGTAGATCTCGGTGGCCTCCTCCGGGGTCTCCGCGGCGTTGCCCTCCGTCAGCTTCGCGTCGAACTCCTCGGACGAGTAGTCCATGTCGTTCGAGCCGGCGCCCGTGCCGTAGATCGGCCCGAGGAAGTTGCTCATGGCCGGGTAGTCGGCCTGCCAGCCGCCGCGGAACAGGCCCTTGATCTCGCGGTTGTCACGGGCCTCGAGGAACTCGTCGAACACCGGGTAGGCGTCGAACTCGCACTCGATCCCCAGTGCCTCACGGATCGTGTTGCAGGCCGGGTCGATCCACGACTGGTGGTCGGAGTCGGCGTTCGAGGCGATGAACAGGGTGTAGTCGTCACCCAGCGGGTCCATCTCCTCGGCCTGCTCCCAGAGCGAGCCGGCCTCCTCCGGGTTGTACTCCAGCACCTCGCTGCCCGGGATGTCGTCGCTCCAGCCGTTGATCACCGGGTTGGTGAAGTCGCTGGCGGGCGTCCGAGCGCCGTCGTACACGGTCTCGGTGATGCCCTCGCGGTCGATCGCCATGGAGATCGCCTGGCGGCGCAGCAGGCCTGCCTCACCCTGGAAGTCCTCGACGTACTCGGGGACGTTGATGACCTGGGTGACGGCCGCCGGCTGGTTCACCGCACGGTCGCCGAGGTCCTCCTCGAACGTCGCGAAGGCCGAGGCCGGGACGTTGGTGACGATGTCCAGGTTGTTGGCGAGGAGGTCGTTGTACGCCGAGTCCTCGTCGGTGTAGGCGAGGAACTCGACGCCACCGTTCTGCGGGACGCGGTCACCGGCGTAGTCCGGGTTCGGCTCGACCGTGATGGCGGTGTCGTGGTCCCACTCGGTCAGCGTGTACGGGCCGTTGCTCACCGGCGCCTCACCGAATGCCTCGGGGTCCTCGAAGAACACCTCGGGCAGCGGGAAGAACGCCGTGTAGCCGAGGCGGACCGGGAAGTCGGACTCGGGCTGCTTCAGCGTGACCGTGAACTCGGTGTCGCTGACGACCTCCAGACCGGACATCGTCTCGGCCTCCGGGTCCTCGCCGGTCGGCTCGCCGTCCTCGTCGACCGGGACCTGGACCTCGTCGTAGCCCTCGATCGGCTCGTAGAAATAGGTGAGGTTCGCGGCGTTCGGGCCGTAGGCCCCCCAGTTCCAGGCGTCGACGAAGCTCTGCGCCGTGACGTCCGTGCCGTCGGTGAACGTCCAGCCGTCCTCGATCGTGATGGTCCAGGTCACGTTGTCGTCGGACTCGATCGACGCGGCGATCTCGTTCTGGACGGCGCCGTTCACGTCGTAGTAGACGAGACCGGAGAAGATGTTCCGCACGACGAGGCCGCCGTAGACTTCGTTGGTATCCGACGGGATGAGCGGGTTCTGGGGCTCACCACTGCTGACGGTGATGACGGCCTCCGAGTCGCCCTCGGTCTGTTCGCCGATGCCGCCGCCGCACGCTGACAGGACCAGGGAGCCGGCGAGCAGTGTCGCACCCACTCCCATGAGTCGCTTACGAGGTGTCACGTGTCCTCCTGGTTCGATGGTCACGCCGCTTCGCGGATCGCTGGCGACGCTGTATCGGGCGCAGCACTGCGCCCGGTTGTGGGGCGCCACATTACCCGCCCTGGAGACCCCGTCGAGAGTCCCTCACACGAACATGCCAGCAGTCGTGACCTTTTCGGTATCCCTTCGTAACACCATGTAACACGCTCCTTCAGCGATTCTCCCGCCCAACACCGGTTCGTCACCCGACCGTGACCGGCCACGGCGGTAAACCGCCACCGATGGTGGCGGCTACCCGCCAGCGGCGAGCCTGCCGTCGTGGAGCTCGACCACGCGGTCCGCGCGTTCCATGAGGATCGGGTCGTGCGTCGAGACGACGGCGGCGACGCCGCGCGCGTGGACGACGTCGCGGATCAGGTCCATGACCACCGCCGCCGTCGCGGAGTCGAGCTGCCCGGTGGGCTCGTCCGCGATGAGCACCTCCGGCTCGGCGACGAGGGCCCGTGCGATCCCGACGCGCTGCTGCTGCCCGCCCGAGAGCTCGTACGGCCGCTGCTCGGCGTGCTCCCCCAGGCCGACGGCCTCCAGCGCCGCCCGCACCCGCTCGGCGCGTTCCGCGGGCGCCACCCGGCGCAGCCGCAGCGGGACCTCGACGTTCTCGGCGGCCGACAGCACGGGCACGAGCCCGAAGGACTGGAACACGTACCCGATCCGCCGCTGCCGCGTCGCCAGGACCTCGCGCTCGCGCATCGCGGTCACCTCGGCCTCGCCCAGCCAGACGCTGCCCGACGTCGGCCGGTCGAGCCCGCCCAGCAGGTTCAGGAGCGTCGTCTTGCCGGAGCCGGACGGACCCCGCACGACGAGCAGTTCCCCCGATGCCACGGCGAGGTCCACGCCGTTCAGGGCGTGCACCTCGCCGGCGCCGGAACCGAAGACCCGGCTGAGCGCCTCGGCCCGCAGGATCGACCTCATCGCTCCTCCTTCGGCTTGTCCGGCCACACGCCCACGTGGTCCGGCTCCAACGCCAGCCGCACCCGGTCCTTGAGGTCCAGCGACTTCATGAACTCCTCGGGGAGCTGGAGCCGTCCCACCCGGTCCAGCACCGCGAACTCCTCCGAGATGTGCCGCGCCTGCCCGTGCTCGTCGGTCTCGGTGCGCCGGAGCGTCTCGGTCGACGTCCGCCCGTCCCGGATCTGTACCGTGCGCGCCACGTGCTCCGACACGGTCGGGTCGTGGGTGACGATCAGGGTGGTCACGCCGGTCTCCCGGTTCACGCCGCGCATGGCCTCCAGCACCTCGGCGCTGGTGGCCTCGTCGAGCTCACCGGTCGGCTCGTCGGCGAGCAGCACGCGCGGGGAGTTCGCCATCGCGACCGCGATCGCCACCCGCTGCTGCTGGCCGCCGGACATCTGGTCCGGGCGGCGGCCGGCCACGTCGCCGACCTCCAGCAGCTCCAGCAGTTCGTCGACCCGGCGCGCACGAGTTGTCCGTTCCCGTCGGGAGCGGGCGGCGAGCTCCAGCGGCAGCAGCACGTTCTCACGAGCGGTCAGGTACGGCAGCAGGTTGCGGGAGGTCTGCTGCCACACGAACCCGACCGTGTGACGCTGATAGGCGACGCGCTCCTTCGGCCCCATCGCCAGCAGATCCGTCCCGGCCACGGTCGCGGTGCCGCCCGTGGGCGTGTCCAGCCCGGACAGGATGGTCAGCAGGGTGGACTTGCCGGATCCCGACGCGCCCACGACCGCGACGATCTCGCCGGGCTCCACGGTCAGGTTGAGCCCTTGCAGCGCCTGCACCTCGACGCCGTCGGTCGCGAAGATCCGCACCAGGTCGCGGCACAGGATCTCGCCGCCGGCCTGCCCGGCGCCGTCCCCCGGCGCGCCGGACCGCGAGGTACCCGGCGCTCCGCCGTCGTCCAGATCGATCACCGTCGTCATGTCATCGCTCTTTTCCGTTCCGTTCCGCCGGGCCTTCCCGCGTCCCGCCCCGTCCACGGTCTCTCCGTCCCTCGCCGCGTCTCCGCGAGCTCCGTCGCATCCGTCGTCACCGCTCGCCCGTCCTCACCGCTCGATCCGAAGCTGCGCCGCGATCTCGTGCCGTCGTCCCAGCGCGGCGGCCAGGCCGACCGCCACCACGGCCACCACGACGAGTCCCGCCGCCAGCCCGGCGGTCAGGACGGGATCCCAGCGCACCTCGGGCGACTGGGTGCCGCCGGTCAGCGCCGTCACGTCCACCGCGGACAGCAGGATCACGGGCACGACGCCGCCCAGGACCGCCCCCGCGACCACGGCCACCGCGATCCACGGCCCGATCTCCCACCCGACGAGCCCGCGCCCCTGCCGCGCCGACAGACCGAGCGTCCGCAGCACCGCCAGCAGCCGCGCCCGCGCGGGCGCCGCGAGCATGAGCGCCATCACCAGGACGGCGCCCACCAGCAGTCCCGCGAGGACGACCGCCGCGACGAAGGCCGCCACGAGTCCCGTCGACGCGGGCGACCGGAGGATCTCCCGCGCCTGGGCGGCGGGGTCGTCGACGACGGCGTTCGGCAGCACCTCCCGGATGCCCTGGACGACGGCGGACGCGGGTTCGCCGCCACCGCCGCCCGACCTCGACCCGGCGCCGTCCAGCGCCAGGAGCGCGACCCGCGCCGGAGGCCCGGCCGCGGGCGGGCCCTCCTCGTCCTCGGCCGCGCGCACCGCGCCGGCCAGCCGGGCGTCGTCGGCCAGCACCAGCACCTCGCCGCCCGGCAGGCCGGCGACCTGGTCGACCGCCTCGACGACCACGCCGGGCACGACGGCGTCCGGCAGCCGGAGCTCGACCTCCTGGCCGGCGCCGTAGCCCGTCGACCGCGTGACGATCAGGGGGACGGCCTCCGATCCCGGGGTGTCCCGGGAGCCCAGGGTGCCCGTCAGCGCCGGCGCGCCGGCCACCCCCTCCTGGGCGCGCGCCATCGCCGCCGCGTCAGTGGTGAACAGGGTGGCGCGCACGCCGTTGCCCGCCGGTTCGGCGACGGCGATCCGGTCATGGTCCGTCACGGGCGCGACCGCGGCGACGCCGTCGATCGCGGACAGCTCCGCGGCGACCTCCTCGGAGATCTCCGGCCCGGACACCCTGAGGTCCGCCCCGACCTCGTGCCAGGCCTCGCGCGCCACGCCGCCGGTCACGGTGGAGTACAGCACCGCGGCGGTCGCGGCCACGGACACGCACAGCACCAGCGCGACGGCCGGCACCACGCCGCCCGCGGGATCGCGGGTCGCCCGGGCGGCGCCGAGGAACGGCACCAGATCCCGCCGCCGGGCCAGGGCCCGCTCGACGGCGAGGGTGACCAGCGGGAAGAGCCGGACCGCCAGCAGCGTGACGGCCAGCGAGAGCAGCAGCGGGGAGGCCGCGAGCAGGGGGTCCACGCCGGCGGCGGGGAGCGGGTCCACCGCACCGCCCCCGCCGTCCTCGGCGCCCGCCTCGCCGGCGCCACCGACCACACCTCGCTGCAGCAGCAGTGCCGTGCTCACGGCCGCGCCGGCCAGCACGAGCACCTCGAGGATCCAGCGCACGCGGCCACGCCCGCGGCCCAGGTCGGACCGGCCGCCGCGCAGCCCGCGAGGCCCGGCCGCCAGCGCGAGTGCGACGCCCGGGCCGAGCCCGGCCGCCGCCGCGAGCAGCACTTGGGCCGTCGTCACCTGCCCAGGCGCGGCCCACAACCCGATCGCGAACCCCGCGGCGGCGGCCACGAGGCCGATCGCGGCGCCCTCGAGGCCTGCCATCGCGCGCAGCTGCGCCCCGGAGGCGCCGCGTGCGTGCAGGAGGGCGAGGGCCGGCCGGCGCCGGTCGATGACGAGGCGGGCGCCGAGCGCGAGAACCGCGAGCGCGGCGCCGAGGGGTCCGGCGGCGAGCACCGCGATGACGGCGTCCACGCCGGCGCGCTGGGCCAGCAGGGTGGCCAGGACGTCGGTGAGGCCGCTGTCGAGGTCGAGGCCGAAGGCCGCGGAGCCGCCGTCGTCCACGGGGATCTCCTGGGCGTCGATGCCGCGCAGCTGGGCGAGGACGCCGGGCACGTGGTCGGCGCGCAGTCCGTCGCCGCTGACGGGGATCCAGGTGGTGGTACTGGCCCCGCCCCAGGAGAGCGCGTCGATCATGGCCGGATCGACGTACGCGGCGGCCTGGGCGTTGAGCCCGGTGTTCGGGTCCTGGATCACGTTGGGCACGCCGCCGATGGGGTTCTGCCGCCACCAGGAGCCCTGCGGGTCGCCGTGCTGCTCGTAGATGCCGGTCACGACGAGCGGGCCCCAGCCGCTGTTCGCGCGGGAGCTCAGGGGGACCATGCTGGATCCGTCGGTGCGGAGGTCGTACTCGTGGCCCGCCTCCCAGCCGAAACGCTCGGCGGCCTGCCGCGAGACGGCGACCTCGTACGGGTACCGGGCGGCGCGCGGGTCCTCGCTGCCGTACTCGAACTGGTCCAGGGGACCCGCGGTGGTCTCGGGCCAGCGGCCCTCGACGAGAGTGGCGTGCTCGTCCAGGTGCGGGGTGGCGCGCAGCGTGAGGACGATGCTGAACAGGTCGCTGCCGGGCAGCGGCGTGACCGACTCGGGGTCGGAGGCACTGACCTGGAAGTCGGGGGTGCCGAGCAGGCCGTGCAAGGGCTCGGGCTGCTCGTCGCGCAGGTCCGTGAGTCCGGTCAGGTACGCGTCCCAGTCCTCGGGAACCTGCTGGCCGCTCACCGCGATGAGGTCGCGGGTGAGCGGTGTCGTCTCCCCCACGGTCCACGCGGCCTGGTCGCCGTGCATCGCCGCGACGGCGCGCGGCGCGGCCGAGAGGACGAGCGCGGTGACGAGGGCGACGACACCGAGCGTGAGCACCGCACCCCAGGACGCGGCGAGCTGCCGCCGCACGTACCGGAACATCAGCGCACCTCCTCGCGGTAGGTGGTGTCGCGGGCCTGCGCGGCGACGCGGGCCCCGACGAGGGACGCCACGACGCCGAGGCCCGCGAGCGCGGCGCCGAGCACCACGGCGACACCGGTGCCGTCCACGGCGAACCGCGTGGGCACGTCCGCGTCGATGCCGGTCAGGGTCGCCTGCGCCAGCCCGCCGACGGCGAAGCGGGCGACGCCCCAGCCGGCCACCGCGCCGAGCACGACGGCGGCCGCGCCCACCACCACGAGCTCGGTCACCCGTGCCCGGGCCTGGGCCGTGGGCCCGAGCCCGACGGCGCGCAGCACGATCACCTCGGCCCGGCGCTGGCGGAGCATCGCGACGGCGGCGACGACGACGCCGACCAGGGCGAGCGCCGTGGCCCCGACGGCGGCGAGCCAGAAGGCGACGCGCACAGGGGCGGCGGCGTCGACGGTCACCGCGTAGCCGGGTGTGCTGACGGTGGCGGCGGCGCCGTCGTCGCCACGCAGGGCGGCGGCGGTCTCGCGGACCGCGGCGGCGGTCGTGTCGACGGCGGTCGTGCCGGTGCCGTCGGGGCCGCCGGCCGGCTCCCCGGCGGACGCGCCGCCCGGCCCACCGGACCCGCCTGCGGCGACCCAGATCTCGTCGGCCACGGCCGGCTCGGCGGTGGCGCCGAGGCGCCAGGCGGTCAGGGCCGCTGCGTCGGCGACCGCCACGTCGGGTTCGAGCACGCCGGGGACGACGTCGGTGGTGGCCGTGATCTCGGCGTCGGCCGACACTCCGCGGTGGGACAGCTCCAGCACGTCGCCGACGCCCAGGCTCAGCGTGCGGGCGAGGTGCTCGGTGACCACGACGGGCAGCGGGCTCGCGGATCCGCCCGGGAGGAACCGGAACGGGACGGCGCGGTTCCAGCCGAACAGCTCCGCCTCGGCCACCGGCCCGGTGGCCTCCTCGCCGCCCCCGGAGCCTCCGGGCTGCAGGGCCCCGCTCGTGGGGGAGAGCACCCGCCACTCGTCCGGCAGGCGGACCGGGGAGCCGTCGACGGCGAGGCCGTCGAGCGCCACCTCGTTGCGCGTCTCCACGCTCCAGTCCGTCGGCATCGCCACGTCGACGGCGGCCACCGACCAGGGTCCCGCCTCCGGCGAGGGAGGGATCCGTGCGGCCAGTTCGTGCGTCACGGGCTCGTCGCCCACCGGGTTGGTCCCGTCGCCGTCGCCGTCGAGGTCGAGGTCCATCGGCGGCAGCCCCACCTGTGCGGCTGCCCCGTCCGGCGCGACGAGCAGGACGGTGGCCTGGTACGTCATCCCCTCTTCGACGCGGCCGAGGGCCTCGCCCTCGAACCCGTCGATCCGCCGGAGCTGGGTCGCCTCCACGGCCGCGGTCACGTCGAGGCGTACCGTCCGGGCGTCCCCGGGGAGCGGGATCGCCGGCCGTTCCGGGACCGTGGCGGCGGCGAGACCACCGACGTCGGACACCCCCTCGGGCGCGCGCATCACCGTCCCGAGGTCCGCCACGGGCGCCGCGACGAGCGTGAGCGGGATCTCCCCGGCGTGCGCCTCGTCGGTCAGCACCGGCATCGCGGTCACCACGCCGTCCGCCCCCGCGTACGCGGCGCGGGTCTCCGCGTCGGCCTCGTGTCCTGCCGGGAGCACGACGCGTACGTCGGCCCCGTTGCGCAGCACGGACACGTCGTCGGACAACGCGCGCGCGGTGCCCGCGTACGCGCCGGCGAGCGTCGCCGCGCCACCGGACAGCGCCAGCAGCACCACCGGCACGACGTACACGACGAGCCGGCGCGCGACCTGCCGCGCGGCCAGGACTCCGCTCGCACCCCGGGCGCGGGCCGCCAGGCCTGCCCACGCCCGGGTGGCCGGGCCGAGCACCGCCATCGCCGCCACGGCGAGGGCGACCAGCAGCAGGGCGGGCGCCGCCGCGGCGAGCGGGTCGGTACGCGTCCCGGAGGGGGTGGTCACGAGGGGGGAGCCGTACCGGGCGAGGGCCTGGGCGCACACCGCCGCCGCGGCCAGGGTGAGGACGACC
>NZ_JADBGR010000014.1 GCF_014892515.1 Myceligenerans pegani | reverse complement strand
TGATCTCGGCGTTGTCCGCGAGGGCCTTGGGCGTGCCGTCCTCGTTCTCGTAGGCGTAGTCGATCTGGTTGACCAGGCCCTGATAGGTGGCGACACCCGAGTCGTACCAGGCGGCATCCGAGTTCTCGACGAACTCCGCACCCGCGGCGAAGTAGTCCTCCCACGTGGCGTCCTCGCCACCGAGCAACTCGGCGACCGCGTCGGGCTCCGACGGAAGACCCGCGTCATCCAGGAGGTCCTGGCGGTAGCAGATCGCCTCCGGGCCGATGTCGGTCCCGTAACCGATCAGCTTCCCGTCGGCAGTCGTGGCCTGCGCCACCTTCCAGTCCACCCAGCGCCCCTCGAGCTCCGGGTCGGCCA